>JAMPAC010000026.1 GCA_023667395.1 Blautia sp.
ACTGCGTTGCTCCGTCCGCACAGAACAGGGCAGCACGTCTCCGCCGTCCCCTTAGATGTGAACCTGCGAGCCACCGGATACCATCAGGACTGAACGGTTACATTTCCTCATAATTTTCCCCCATATTTCCTTGCCTAAAATCATTTTATGTGATACACTTTATCTGTCTGATACTTCATATGACATTTTGCCCGGTCCGGGCAGGCGCCACCCGTGAGGCGCGTCATAACATTCCGGCATATCGCCATAAGTTTCAGCAAAAATTTGAAAAACGGAGGTGGATGCCTTTGAGGCAGTTTTATGGGACATAAAAAATGTTATGGTAAAAATGTAATAAATGATTGACAAAACCGAACAAATGTTTTATCCTATAAAAAGACAGAACATTTGTTCCTGAAAAGGAGAAATTAATATGGAAAAAGATGAAAAACTGAAAGCATTGGACGCGGCCATCAGCCAGATTGAGAAACAGTACGGCAAGGGAGCGGTCATGAAGCTGGGGGATCCCGCTAACCAGATGAATGTGGAGACCATTCCCACCGGTTCCCTGAGCCTGGATATCGCGCTGGGATTGGGAGGGATTCCCAAGGGAAGGATCGTTGAAATATATGGGCCGGAATCCAGCGGTAAGACCACAGTGACCCTGCACATGATCGCAGAGGTACAGAAATGCGGCGGTATCGCGGGATTTATTGACGCGGAGCATGCCCTTGACCCCGTGTATGCGAAAAATATCGGTGTGGATATTGATAACCTTTATATCTCCCAGCCGGATAACGGCGAGCAGGCGCTGGAGATCACCGAGACCATGGTACGTTCCGGCGCGATCGATATTGTGGTGGTGGACTCCGTTGCAGCGCTGGTTCCCAAGGCGGAGATCGACGGCGACATGGGGGATGCCCATGTAGGACTCCAGGCGCGCCTGATGTCCCAGGCGCTGCGCAAGCTGACTGCCGTGATCAGCAAATCCAACTGTACGGTGGTGTTCATTAACCAGCTGCGTGAGAAAGTGGGCATTATGTTCGGCAATCCGGAGACCACTACCGGCGGCCGCGCATTGAAATTTTATTCCTCCGTGCGGATGGATGTGCGTCGTATCGAGTCTTTGAAACAGGGCGGCGAAGTGATCGGCAACCGCACCCGTGTGAAAGTGGTAAAGAACAAGATAGCGCCGCCTTTTAAAGAGGCGGAGTTCGATATCATGTTTGGCGAGGGTATCTCCAAAGAAGGGGATATTCTGGATCTTGCCGCCCAGATAGATGTGATCGTCAAGTCCGGCGCATGGTACGCTTACGAGGGAAATAAGATCGGACAGGGACGTGAGAACGCGAAACAGTTCCTGAGGGACAATCCTGAAGTATGCGAGGCTGTCAGCCGGAAGGTGCGCGCCCATTACGGATTCGGGGAGAAAGGAAAGGCAGAGGACGATACCCAGAAACAGGATGCTGCAAAGGCCCCGGCTAAGGAAAGCAGGGAGAAGAAAGCTTCGGCTAAGACGGCAGCGGAACCTGTGGCGGAAACCTAGACGGGAGTATGGGATTCGCACTCCTGGGGATTGGCGCCGTCAGAGGGCACAATGCGGATTAGGCAGCATGGAGGTTGGAGTGAAAGTAACAGGATTAGAAGAAATATCAAAATCACGCAGTAAAGTATTTATTGAACAGGAGTTCGCCTTTGTGTTGTACAAAGGCGAACTGCGTTCCTGTCACATATGCGAGGGAGAAGAACTTGCGCAGACTGACTATGATGAGATCATGAACGTGATCCTGCCCAGGCGGGCGAAGCTTCGTGCCATGAATCTGTTAAAAAGCCGTGAGTATACCACGAAACAATTGCGTGACAAACTGAAAGAAGGACTTTATCCTGCTGATGTTATTGAGCAGGCGCTGGACTATGTGGCCGGCTATCATTACACGGATGACCTGCGGTATGCGGAGACCTATATTTCCGACCATGAGGCGACCAGAAGCAGACGCCGGATAGAGCAGGATCTTACGAAAAAAGGGATTGACAGGGCTACGTTGGAGAAAGCATGGCAGCAGTGGGAGCAGAAAGGCAGCCTTCAGGACGAAAAGGCAATGATGCAATGCCTTTTGGATAAAAGGCATTATGACCCTGAGACGGCGGATCTGAAGGAGCAGCGGAAAAATTATGGATTTCTGGTGCGAAAAGGTTTTTCGCCTGAGGCTGTCTGCAGGGCATTGGGACTGTAAAACCGTCCGCCCCGGCTCTATTATGGGACAATTTCGGCTTTATATGGATGCGAACCCGGGAAATCAGAGATTCCTTTAAATTTCGAGCGGGAATAGATGCTATAATGATGCGCTATAATATTGTTGCGGCCACAAAAACAATTCGCTTGACAATATACAAAATAAAGTTTAAAATTTAAGTGTTGTGATTGCTTGTTAGAATGTTTTCAGTCTCTTTCGGGGGACAGGTACATACATTCTATGAACAGCCGTTTGGCAGCGGCTGAAGTGTACAATGAAAATTAAATAAGGAGGTGCTCCTGTAAGATGCTTAGCCATGTAATTGTTGCATTGGTCAGCATCCTTGTGACGGCTGTTGTTACCTCGCTTGCTGTGTCTGCTTATCAGAAAAAGGCAGCTGCATCCACAGTGGGGAACGCACAGGAGAAAGCAAGGGAGATTATTGATGAAGCTCTGAAGACTGCGGAGACTAAAAAGCGTGAATCGCTGCTTGAGGTCAAGGAAGAGTCCATTCGTACCAAGAATGAACTGGACAAGGAGATCAAGGAACGCAGGGCGGAGGCTCAGCGTTATGAGCGCAGGGTCCAGCAGAAAGAAGAGAACATCGATAAGAAGGCCGAGGCAATTGAGAAACGGGAAGCCAGTCTGGCGTCCCGGGAAGAATCCCTCAATAAAATGAAGGATGAAGTTTCCAAATTGAACGAGCAAAGAGTACAGGAACTGGAACGTATTTCCGGATTGACCTCTGAACAGGCAAAAGACTACTTATTGAAAATTGTTGAAGACGAAGTAAAGCATGAAACGGCTGTGATGATCAAGGAAATGGAGAGTCGCGCCAAAGAAGAAGCAGACAAAAAAGCGAAAGAGTATGTAGTGTCGGCCATCCAGAGATGTGCCGCCGATCATGTATCGGAGACTACTATCTCCGTCGTGCAGCTTCCGAATGATGAGATGAAAGGCAGGATCATTGGCAGGGAGGGTCGTAATATCCGCACTCTGGAGACTATGACCGGTGTTGACCTGATCATTGATGATACGCCCGAGGCAGTTATTCTGTCAGGTTTTGATCCCATCCGCCGTGAAGTTGCGAGGATTGCTCTTGAAAAGTTGATCGTTGATGGACGTATCCATCCTGCCAGGATTGAAGAAATGGTAGAAAAGGCTCAGAAAGAAGTGGAAATCATGATCAAGGAGGAGGGCGAAGCGGCCACGCTGGAAGTTGGTGTGCACGGCATTCATCCTGAACTGATAAAGCTTCTGGGCAAAATGAAATTTCGGACAAGCTACGGTCAGAATGCGTTGAAGCATTCCATAGAAGTAGCGCAATTGTCAGGCTTGTTGGCGGCTGAGATGGGATTGGATGTGAGACTTGCGAAGCGTGCCGGTCTGCTCCATGATATCGGAAAATCCGTGGATCATGAGATGGAAGGATCCCATATTCAGCTGGGAGTTGAACTCTGTAAGAAATATAAGGAGAACGCTACGGTTATCAACGCTGTGGAGTCTCATCACGGTGATGTGGAAGCCACATCACTGGTCGCATGTATTGTTCAGGCCGCGGATACAATTTCTGCTGCAAGGCCGGGTGCCAGAAGGGAGACTCTGGAAACTTATACCAGCAGATTAAAACAGTTAGAGGAAATAACAAACAATTTCAAAGGTGTAGACAAATCTTTTGCTATTCAGGCAGGTCGTGAGGTTCGTGTAATGGTAGTGCCGGAGCAGATCTCGGATACCGATATGGTTCTGTTGGCTCGTGATATTTCCAAGCAGATTGAGGCAGAATTGGAATATCCGGGACAGATCAAGGTAAATGTGATCCGTGAAAGCCGTGTGATCGATTACGCAAAGTAACCATATTATTTTTGCTTGAAAATTTCATATGGAGGAAAACCGCTGTGCAAATGTACGGCGGTTTTTTATTCCCCCTTGTTTCTTTCGGGAAGATATAGTATCATATTGCTGGTTTCGGCAGGATGAGAAAGGAGAGGTTACTGTTATGGAAGAATTTAAACGATTGAAGAGGGAATTAGTGGCAAAGGGCGCTATTTTGGATTATTACCAGGATACCATGCTGATCCCTAACGGAAATACGGCGAAGTGGGATCTGATAGACCACAAGGGAGCGGCGGCTGTCGTGGCGGTGCGGGAAGACGGAAAGCTGCTGATGGTGCGTCAGTACCGTAACGCCCTGGAAAGGGAGACGCTGGAGATCCCTGCAGGCGGTCTGAACGGCAGGGAGGAGCCCACCATGGACGCCGCAAGGCGTGAACTGGAGGAGGAGACCGGATATACCTGCGGCAGCATGGAACTGCTCAATTCCATTTATACCACGGTGGCGTTCTGCAATGAGAAGATCGATATTTACCTGGCAAGGGAACTGGAGCGGGGAGAGCAGCATCTGGATGAGGATGAGTTCATCAATGTGGAGGCATATACCCTGGGGGAGTTAAAGCAGCTGATCTTCGATTGTAAGATACAGGATTCTAAGACCATCTGCGGAATCCTTACCTATGCTGCAAAGTATGCATAGGCAGTTCCCCGTCCGCATAAGATTAGTTTGAAAGCGCCTGTAAGACAGGCAGGAGAGTGCGGGCACGGGTATGCGTTTGGCGGGAAAGAGATTTGGGTTTCGCAGGGTTCCGGTATTGCAGATCTTTATAGCGGGTTTTCTGGCGGGAATCCTGATCGTGAATATGGGAGAGAGCATTTTACTGGACAAAACGGGTCTGTTTGATGAGGAAGTACTTTACCACATGAAATATATGACCGTTGACTGTAATGCTCTCTTTTGTTATGCCCTGCGAAAGAGGCTGCTGACCGTCCTGATCCTGGCGGTTCTGTCCACCACTTACCTGGGACTGACGGTCTGTGTGGGTACGGCACTGTGGTATGGAGCGGCGGCGGGCGGCCTGCTGGCGGTGATGGTGCTGCGCTATGGCATGAAAGGGATCCTGCTGGCGGCGGCAAGCCTGTTTCCCCATTATCTGATCTTTTTCCCTGCCATATTCACGCTGCTGGCATGGGGGGAGAGCGTATATGGAAGTATTTATCACCGGATCGGCATGGAGCCGGAGAAGAATCTCCTGATCAAAAAAACGGGGCAGCTTGCGGCGGTCGTCGGGATGACCGTGGCAGGCTGCGCCCTGGAGGGATATGTAAATCCCGGAGTGTTCCTGAGTTTATTGAAGATCTTCTGAATCCGCTACATCCGTAGCGTTCTTCGGGGTGAAATTTTTTTCACCCTAACCTCCATGCCGCCTCTGGCGGCACAAATCTTTCATGAGAAGAATGCCCGAATTCTGGGCATTCTTTGGTGTGAGACTTAGAGTTTCTTCGCGAAACAGCCCTTGCTGTGAGCGGTTAGAAACTCTTCTTACACTAACCCACATGATTTCGCCCTGCGGAATCACAAATCCGGATGAAGAATGCCCGGTTTTTGGGCATTCTTTGGTGTGAAGCTTAGAAGTTCTTTGCGAAACAGCCTCTGCTGTGAGCATTAGAACTTCTCTTCACACTATTCATACTCCGCGATATCGTAAATCAGTTTCTCGGAAGCCTCCCAGCCCAGGCAGGGGTCGGTAATGGATTTGCCGTAAACGCCGTCGCCGATCTTCTGGCATCCCTCCTCGATGTAGCTTTCGATCATGACGCCCTTTACCAGATGATAGATATCAGGGCTTAGTTTACGGCTGTGCATGACCTCTTTCACAATGCGGATCTGCTGCTCAAACTGCTTGCCGGAGTTGGAGTGGTTCGCGTCGATGACGCAGCCAGGGTGCTTCAGATCCATTTTCCCATACATTTCCAACAGAAGGTTCAGATCCTCATAATGGTAGTTGGGAATATTGTTTCCGTGCTTGTTTACCGCGCCCCGCAGGATGGTGTGGGTCAGGTCGTTGCCGGAAGTCTTTACCTCCCAGCCCCGGTAAATGAAAGAGTGGGGGTGCTGCGCCGCATAGACGGAGTTCAGCATGACGGACAGGTCTCCGCTGGTGGGGTTCTTCATGCCCGAAGCCACGTCAAACCCGCTGACGGTGATACGGTGCTGCTGGTCTTCCACGGAACGCGCGCCGATGGCCACATAGGAGAGGATATCGGATACATAGCCCCAGTTGTCGGGATAAAGCATCTCGTCCGCCGCGGTCAGCCCTGTTTCGGAGATGGCGCGGATGTGCATTTTTCTCATGGCCATCAGTCCTGCGAGAAAGTCGGGTTTTTTCTCAGGATCGGGCTGGTGGACGATACCCTTGTAGCCCTCGCCGGTAGTGCGTGGTTTATTGGTGTAGATCCTGGGTATCAGGATCAGTTTGTCTTTCACCTTATCGTTTACCTTTGCCAGGCGGGTGATATAGTCGCAGACGGAATCCTCGTTGTCCGCAGAGCAGGGTCCGATGATGACCAGGAATTTCCGGCTCTTTCCGGTCAGAACCTCACGGATCTCTGCATCTCTCTGCTCCTTGATCCCGGCAAGGGATGCAGGCAGGGGCAGCTGCTGTCTGATTTCCTCAGGTGAGGGCAGCCTTTGTATAAATTCAAAACTCATGATATGTCCAGTCCTTTCTGATTATGGGTAAATTATTGTTCACACTCGCGTCATTTGCCGAACGGTGCTTTCGCACCTGTTGTTCAGGAAAATCTCAATGCAGTCGAACTGTGCTCAATTGCGTCAGCCTGACGTATGAATCGCAACACATATTATAGTACAAGCCTTGAAAAGGTGCAAGTTTTACTTGACAGCGGACGTGGTAAAAGATATACTATAAATGAGAATGGTTCTCAAAATATGGATTTTCACAGAAAATTCATATTTGAATACACTATTCACATCAGGATGAAAAGGAAGGAATGAATTAAATGGCAGATGTTATTATAATTACCGCATTGGCGATCGTTGTATTTTTCATAGTGCGCAGCCAGCTTCGGAAATTGCGGAAAGGCCAGTGCAGCGGGGGTTGTGCGGGCTGCTGCGGAAGCTGTGCCGGCTGCTGCGAGGCGCCTGTAAAGAAGACAGAAACTTAAAAGGACATTTTTATATGTCCTTTTTTTATTTTTTTCTTTGCGAATATTGAGGAATATGTTATAATGTTCGAAAAGGGCAGAGTCAAATGGACAAAGATACATCTGCCAAGCTTGCTTGAGCGGATGTGCTTTTGCCCATTTGACGAGCGAAGCGAACCCGAAAAACAAAGTTTTTCGGGTCTCTGCCCGTACCAGGCAGGGAACCGAAACGGGTCTCTGCCCGTACCAAGCAGGCGGCGGACAGCGGAAGCTTCCCTCCCTGCTCCATACCAAGCGGAGAATCAAATGAATCATGTCAGAAAAGAACCCCCCATCCGCTGACAGGAACCACAGGCGTGTGCAGCGGCTGAAAAAATGTATTATCCTGATGCTGGCATTGGCCATAGCGCTGCCCGTTATGCTGTGTATCGTCCTGCTTATCAGAATCTCCGGCCTGAATAAGACATTGGATGTATTGTCGATGCAGCTGGAGGATCTGGCGTGGATTGTGGAGGAGCAGCAGCAGGATCTGGAAGAATTGACAGAAGAACTTCATGTATACAGAAAAGCAGGTCCTGTTGTCACCAACCGGGCGGCCACCTGGCAGGGGCAGCTGAATTTTGCCGGGGATACGCCGACACAGCCGGAAGATCTGGAAGAACAGGCGGATTCGGAACAGCCTCTGCACAGAGTATACCTGACGTTTGATGATGGTCCCAGTATTTACACGGATGATATTCTGGAAATATTGGACAGGTATGGCGTCAAAGCGACCTTTTTTGTCGTTGGAAAGGAATCGGAATCGGATAAGGAAGCGCTGACTATGATCGTGGACGGCGGGCATACTTTAGGTATGCACAGTTACAGCCACAAGTATGCGGAACTGTATCAGTCGGTGGAAGCCTTTGCGGAAGATTTTGTAAAACTGCAGGATTATCTCTATGAGGTGACAGGGGTGGAGAGCAGGTTCTATCGTTTCCCCGGGGGATCCTCCAACACCGTCAGCGATATAGACATGGAGGAGTTTGCGGAATATCTGGCGAGCCAGGACGTACAGTTCTATGACTGGAACATCGCTTCGGGGGATGCCTCCAGCGTACAGCTTTCCGTGGATACACTGGTCAGGAACAGCATGGCAGGAATCAGGGAAAACAGCGATTCCATCATACTTTTTCACGATTCTGCGGACAAGCGGAACACAGTGGACGCGCTGCCAATCATTATTGAGAGGATTCAGGCAATGGAGGATACCGTGATCCTTCCGATCACGGAAGAAACCGTGCCTATTCAACATATATACCGATAAACGAATGAACGGAGGAGTAAATTAACATGGGTTTTTTCTCAGATTTGAGGGAAGATCTGTCCCAGGCGGTCAATGAACTGATGCCTGCTGAAGAACAGATCAGGCCCGGAGCCGGGCAGGAGGCGGTACCGCCTGCTGCTGACGTGAAAGCGCCGGACCATGCAACGGTAAAAGCGCCGGAGCCGGTGGCAGCGGCGCCTGAAAAGCCTGCCTATTCTCTGGAAGAAATGCTGGAGAACATTGACAGCTATAAGCTGGATGGGGAGGATATGGATGAGACGGACAAGTCTCTGCTGGGGAAACCCAAGCCGCTGAAAGAGCCTGTCCCGGAGCAGACCATTGTGGCAGAACCGCCTGTGGAAGTCCCCGTGGGGGAGATCCCCGCTGTGGAGGAACCCATGGCAGGGGAAGTATTTGCGGAGAAGCCGATGGTGGAAGCGCCTGTGGCAGAGGAGCCTGTTATGGAAGAGCCGCCTGCGGAAGCGCCAGTGATGGAAGAGGCCATCATGGAAGAGATCCGGCAGCAGGAGCCGGAGGCGCAAGCCGTATCGATAGAGGAATTGTTGGCAGAGGATCCCATAAGGGAGGAACTGCCAATGGAAGAATCCGTGGCGGAAGAACTTGTTGAGGAGGAGGTTCAGCCGGAAGAAGAGCCTGCGGGGAAACTGTCTGCGGAAGATGCCGCGGCGGAGGAAACACCTGAAGAAGAGCCGCCGGAGGAGGGGATTACGGAAGAAAACATCCCGGCAGGGATCCAGGAGCAGGAAGAAAATCAGAAAGGGGAGATTGTTGGAAGTATGGAAACAGTCAGCATGACAGAAAATAATCAGGAAGAAAGCAAAGGAGCAGAGGAGACAATGGAAACAATGGAGACAATGGAGACAATGGACACGGCGGGCGAGAGGGTGGCCGCAGACGAGACAGCCGTTATCACATCGGCAATGATCATTAAGGGCGATATCAGCACAGAAGGATCTATTGATGTGATCGGTACTGTAAACGGTAACATCGAATCCTATGGAAAACTGAACATCACCGGCCATATCGTCGGCAATTCCAAGGCGGCTGAAATTTACGCGGAGGGCGCAAAGATCAACGGTGAAGTAACCAGCGAGGGCGCCGTAAAGATTGGCGCAAGTTCTGTTATCATTGGAAATATCACTGCGACCAGCGCCGTGATCGCAGGCGCTGTAAAGGGTGACATCGATGTAAAGGGTCCCGTTATCCTGGATACTTCCGCGATCGTAATGGGCAATATCAAATCCAAGTCCGTACAGATCAATAACGGTGCGGTGATCGAGGGTATGTGCTCCCAGTGCTACGCGGATGTCAACCCATCTACTTTCTTTGATGAATATAAGCCAGAGCCTGTACGCAAAGCAAAGTCCAAATAAGGAGAATATCCAGTATGTCCATTATGCGCAGGATTCTTTTAAAATTGAGCGGGGAAGCGCTTGCAGGTGATAAAAGGACGGGATTTGATGAGGATACTGTCAGAAAAGTGGCGCTGCAGGTAAAGGAACTGGTGGATGACGGTATCCAGGTGGGAATCGTGATCGGCGGCGGCAATTTCTGGAGGGGACGCACCAGCGAGAATATTGACCGCACCAAGGCTGACCAGATCGGCATGCTTGCCACTATCATGAACTGTATTTATGTGTCGGAGATATTCCGTTCCACAGGGATGCGGACCAATATCCTGACGCCTTTTGAATGCGGGACTTTTACCAGGCTGTTTTCAAAAGATGAGGCTGTCGGATGTCTTGAGGAGGGGCAGGTTGTCTTCTTCGCGGGGGGCACGGGGCATCCGTATTTTTCCACGGATACCGGTGTGGTGCTTCGTGCGATTGAAGTGGAGGCGGACGTGATCCTGCTGGCGAAAGCCGTGGACGGCGTCTATGACGATGATCCCAACAGGAATCCTGATGCGAAGAAATACGCGGAAGTTACTATTGACGAGGTCATTACCAGGAATCTTCAGGTAGTTGACATGACGGCTTCCATTCTGGCCAGGGATAACAGGATGCCCATGTGGGTGTTCGGACTGAATGAGGAAAACAGTATTGTCAACACCGTAAAAGGCAGTTTCAACGGAACGAAAGTACTGGTATAAGAAAGGAACAGATTATGGACGCAAGACTACAGCAGTATGATGATAAGATGAAAAAAACAGTGGAGTTCCTGACGTCGGACTATGCGACCATCCGTGCGGGACGCGCCAATCCCCATGTCCTGGATAAGATCAGGGTGGATTATTATGGTACGCCTACCCCGATCCAGCAGGTGGGCAATGTGACTGTGCCGGATCCCCGCGTGATCCAGATCGCGCCCTGGGAGAAGTCGATGCTGAAGACGGTTGAAAAAGCGATTATGACTTCTGACCTGGGGATCAATCCCTCTAATGACGGAAACGTGATCAGACTGGTATTTCCGGAGTTGACCGAGGAACGCAGAAAAGACCTGGTAAAGGATATTAAGAAAAAGGCGGAGGAGGGCAAGGTTGCCGTCCGCAATATCCGCAGGGACGGTAATGACGCCTTTAAGAAGCTGTCAAAAGAAGATGTATCCGAGGATGAGATCAAGCAGCTGGGGGATCAGCTGCAGAAGATGACCGATAAGTACATCAAAGACATCGATAAGTTGATGGAAGAGAAGTCCAAAGAAATAATGACAGTTTAATTACAGCAATGAAAAGCGGGGAGTGGAGAAAAGTCCGCTCCCCTTTTCCATCATAATAACGCGAGAAAGGAAAGCGCAGTATGGGTGAAGAATTAAGGATGCCCCGGCATGTGGCGATCATTCTGGACGGCAACGGCAGATGGGCAAAGTCCAAGGGAATGCCCCGCAATTACGGGCATGTCCAGGGGGCAAAGACGGTGGAAGTCATCTGCGAGGAAGCATATAAGATGGGGATACAGTACCTGACGGTATACGCTTTTTCCACGGAGAACTGGAACCGTCCCCAGAGTGAGGTGGATGCCCTGATGAAACTGCTCCGCAATTACATGAAGACCTGTCTGCAGACGGCGAAGAAGAACCGTATGTGCGTCAGGGTTCTGGGAGAGATGTCGCGGCTGGACGAGGATATCCGCACCCGGATCGCAGAACTGGAAGAAGCCACGAAAGATAATGACGGCCTCCACTTTCAGATCGCCATCAATTATGGCGGAAGGGATGAGATCGTGAGGGCTTCCAGGAAAATGGCGGATCGTGTCGCGGCGGGAGAGTTAAAGCCGGAGGATGTCACGGAAGAAACCTTGGACAGTTTTCTGGATACGGCGGGAATTCCTGACCCGGATCTCCTGATACGGACCTGTAACGAACAGCGGATATCAAACTTCCTGCTCTGGCAGCTGGCTTACACGGAATTCTATTTTACGCCCGTGCCCTGGCCGGATTTTACAAAGGAAGAATTGATAAAAGCTGTGGAAGCATATAATCATAGAGACAGAAGATACGGCGGAGTGAAGGAGGAATAATGCCATGTTTTGGACCAGATTGTTCAGCGGGATCATATTGTTGGCGATCGCCATCGGTTCCATCTGGCTGGGCGGGCCGGTACTGACGGCGGGGCTGCTTGTGGTTTCCCTGATAGGATACCGGGAATTGACGAAAGCCCTGGGTGTGTCTTCCGGGAAAAAGACCATTACCGCAGACAATGCCGCCTCAAAGACCTCGTTTTTCATGGTGATGCCTGAAATTACGGCCATTGAGGTGATCGGCATGATCGGTACAGTGCTCTATTATGGCGTGATCCACCTGAGGACGGAGGCCGCAAAGCTGGCCATGTGGAACGGTTCAGCGGGCACGGTATGGCTCCTGGCCTGCATCGTGCTGGTTTTTTTGGCGCAGCTTTTCGTCTATGTTTTTGCATTTCCAAAGTATCAGGCGGAACAGGTTATGGCAGGATTCTTTTCCTTTGTGTACGCCCCTGTGATGCTGTCATTCATTGAACTGACAAGGATGACGGGCGAGGGTATTATCATAGTATGGCTCATACTGATCAGTTCCTGGGGATGCGATACCTGCGCTTACGCGGTGGGGAAGCTGATCGGGAAAAAGAAGATATTTCCCGTCTTAAGCCCCAAGAAGTCCCTGGAGGGATGTGTCGGCGGCGTGCTGGGAGCGGCGCTGCTGGGTTTTCTGTACGGAAAGTTCCTGGTCGGCTTTTTTTCAATAACGGTTGATACTTTTGCATGGAAGGCGGCGCTGATCTGTGCCCTGGGCGCAGTGGTCAGCATGGTGGGAGACCTGGCGGCGTCCGCCATCAAGCGGAATAAAGGGATCAAGGATTACGGAAAGCTGATTCCCGGCCACGGCGGCATCATGGATCGCTTTGACAGCGTGATCGTGACGGCGCCCCTGGTCTATTTCATGACCATGCTGCTGATCGGCCACTAGGAGAGGGATGCTTATGAAAAAGATAGCGATTTTGGGTTCTACCGGTTCCATCGGCACGCAGACGCTGGAGGTGGTGCGCGGCAATCCCGACCTGCAGGTGGCTGCATTGGCGGCGGGCAGCAGCGTGGCGAAAATGGAGGAGCAGATCAGGGAATTTCATCCCGTGCTGGCAGCCATGTGGACGGAAGAAGCGGCGGCGGAACTGCGCCTCAGGGTGGCGGATACGGGCGTCAGGGTGGTTTCCGGGATGGAGGGACTGCTGGAAATTGCCGTTTTGCCGGAAAGCCGGGTATTGGTCACCGCCATTGTGGGAATGATTGGTATCAGGCCCACCATTGCGGCCATTCAGGCGGGAAAGGACATTGCGCTGGCAAACAAGGAAACGCTGGTGACGGCGGGGCATATTATCATGCCCTTGGCAAAGCGGTGCGGTGTATCAATCCTGCCCGTGGACAGCGAGCACAGCGCTATTTTCCAGTCGTTGAACGGAGAGCCTGCGGATAAGATAGAAAAGATATTGCTGACCGCTTCCGGCGGTCCTTTCCGGGGCAGGAGCAGGGAGCAGCTGCGGGAGATCCGGGTGGAGGACGCGTTAAGGCATCCCAACTGGACCATGGGAAAGAAGATCACCATTGATTCTTCCACCCTGGTCAACAAGGGGCTGGAAGTGATGGAGGCCAAATGGCTGTTTGGGGTGGATCTTGACAGGATCCAGGTGGTGGTGCATCCCCAGAGCATCATTCACTCGGCGGTGCAGTTCGTGGACGGTGCCATCATGGCGCAGCTGGGTGTCCCGGATATGAAACTGCCCATCCAGTATGCGCTGTTCTATCCCGACAGGCGTCCCATGGAGGGAAAGCGGGTAGACTTTTTTGACCTGGCCCGGATCACTTTCGAGAAGCCGGACACGGAGACCTTTACCGGCCTGGCGCTGGCCTATGAGGCGGCAAAAGCGGGCGGGAGTCTGCCCACGGTGTATAACGCCGCCAATGAAAAGGCGGTGGCGCTGTTCCTGGAGCGCAGGATATCCTACCTGCAGATACCGGAACTGATCGGGGAGGTCATGGAACGGCATAAGGTGATCGAAGATCCCACGGTGGAGCAGATACTGGACGCCGAGGCGGAGACTTACGAATATATTTCAGGAAGGATGAAACGGTAAAAAATGACTCTGATATTGTTTGTTCTCATATTCGGGGTGGTGGTTATCGCGCATGAGTTTGGGCATTTCCTGCTGGCAAAGGCAAACGGGATCCATGTGGTGGAATTTGCGGTGGGCATGGGGCCGAACCTGATCTCCACGAAAAGGGGAGACACAAAGTACTCCCTGAAGCTTTTTCCCATCGGTGGAGCCTGCATGTTCGAAGGCGAGGACGGCCTGAATGAAAAAGAGGGTGAGCCAGGCGAGGGATCTTTTAACAAAGCCAGTGTCTGGGCCCGGATATCCACGGTGGTGGCAGGTCCCCTGTTTAATTTGATCCTGGCTTTTGTCGTGGCCTTTTTCATGGTGAACATGAGCGATGTGTTTGCCATCCGTGACGCCATGGCAGTCCAGGTGTCGGAGGGCGGCGGTGCCGAAGCGGCGGGACTGCAGGCCGGGGACAGGATCCTCTCCATCAATGGGGAGAAAGTAAGGCTGTATCAGGAGATTTCGCTGTACATGCAGGTTTCCTACAGGGGCGGCGACCTGGAGGTCGTCTATGAGCGTGGCGGCGAGCGGTTTACCACTACCCTGACGCCGCAGTACGACGAGGAGATGGGAACGTATCTGCTGGGCGTGGTGAACGGCGAGTTCCTGGAGCCGCAGGGGTTTGATACCCTGCGGTACGCGTGGTATGAGATACGTTATTCCGTCAAGGCTACTTACAAGAGCCTGGGAATGCTGTTCCGCGGACAGGTGGGCCGGGAGGACGTGGCAGGCCCCGTGGGGATTGCGGTGAATGTGGTGGGCAAGACCTATGAGGAGGCGAAAGATTACGGCTGGCAGAGTGTCCTGATCAGTATGCTTAATATCGTGTTGATGCTGTCGGTGAATCTGGGAATCCTGAACATGCTGCCCATTCCGGCGTTGGACGGAGGCAGGCTGGTGTTTCTCCTGCTGGAGGTCATCCGGGGGAAGCCCGTGCCGCCGGAGAAAGAGGGCATGGTGCATTTTGTAGGCCTGGTATTCTTTATGGTATTGATGGTATTCATTTTCTTTAACGATCTGGCAAATATCTTTATGCATTAATTCCGCAGGCGTAGAGCCAGATGCCGTGTACGGATGGACACGGACATTTGGCGTATGCCCTGGGGAGGAGAAGTTTTCTTTTTGTGATTCCATGATTGAAAATCAAACAACTGTCCGGTTCATGTGTCGCTTGGAAAGCGATGACGCATGGCATTTTTCCGCGAGGTCAATACTCCGCTGCCTGCGGTGGGGCTGCTGACGACTTCCGGCAGGATAGCTGCAATTAAATAACATATGTGATAAATGGAGGGTGTCCATGGAATTTATGTCGGGATATTACAGGCAGAAAGAGGATTCCACGGCGTTGCTGCTGCAGCAGTATGTGTGCCGGGAAGTGCCGGTCTGCTTTGGATGCGTCTGCGGCGGGGAAAGCCGTGAGGCAGGAATGGCAGGAGGAGTGTTTACCGGTCGGCTCCTGAAAGAATTTCGCGGGTTCAGCCTGTTGAAAGCAGTGGAAAAGCCGTCGGTTTTCCTGAAGAAAATGGAGAGAAAAATAGGCAGATGCCGGGAGAATTGTGATGTCCCGGCCGATTTCTGGACGGCGGGGATCCTGTGCGTGGCGGAGAACTTTTTGCTTTTTTTTGAGGGAGGGGCGAAGATCGTCTTGTGCAATACCGGGTTTGGGCGTCCGTCGCTGCAGGAGATCGGGGACGAGGGCAGGGAGCGGCGGATGGCGGTTCAGCAGGGGAGCATGGAGGCGGGAATCGGCATACTGCTGGCTTCGGAAGGTTTTTACGACCATGTTCCCCGGGAGGATATGCTGAGCTGTCTGTGGGTAAAGGAGATCCGCAGTTCCGGGCAGACCATGAAGAGGATCAGGGAACTGGGCGGAATGGCGGAGCAGCGGGGCGGCAGGGGAGTGGGGGCGCTGCTTCTGGAGGTCAGGTAAGGGAGAGGGGTAAGCGGCTGGAAGAATGCCGCGCAGTCATTTTATTTCCGCAAGCAATGAGGCAAGGCAGCGTAGCTGACTTGTGGTGCGGACGGCATGACAGGAAGAAACGAAAGAAAGGATGCGGCAAGGATATGGCAAAAACCACAGGAAAGGAAGCCGTTTTTCATTACTGCCTTGTGCGGACGCTGGGGGAAGGCGCATTTTCGCAGGTCTATCTGGCGGAAGACAAAAACGGGAATCCGTATGCCTGCAAGGTCAGCAGGGAAATCAAGATGCTGCGCCGGGAAGCGGAGATGCTGAGTCGGCTGTATCACCCTTTATTTCCGGCATATCTGGGATATGAGGAAAGCGGAGGTACAGGCAGGCTTTTTATGGAATACATTCCCGGCAGGAGTCTGGGGCAGCTGGCGCGGCGCAGGGGAGGGTTCTCCGCCACACAGGCCATGCGGATCACGGAAGAACTGGCGGACGGGCTGCGCTACCTGCATGAGCGGCAGCCGACGGTTCTGTATCGTGACCTGAAGCCGGACAATATTATAGTCTGTGAGGACGGGCATGTGAAGATCGTCGATCTGGGTTGCGCCTGTGTTCTGGACGAACAGGGAGGCGAGAGGGTGGGGACGCCCGGATTTGCCCCGCCGGAGCAGCTGTCCGCAGGCCGGACGGCGGGAATCTACAGCGACGTATATGGTCTGGGCAGGACGATACAGAACGTGGTGGCGCAGACACGCAGGCGGCGGGTGGGCAAGGCAGCCGGAATAAGACGCCGGGGGAAGCGTGCACCTGAAAACAGGGAGAAGATATGCTGTAAACGCGCCGATATATGGCGTTATGAAGAAAAAGGATGCTGCAGCGGAGACAGAAAGCGTTACGGAGAGGGAGGATGTCAAAGCGGAGGTAGAAAGCATTACGGAGAAAGAGGATGCCACAGCTGGGAAAGAAAGCGTTATGCAGAGGAGCGGAAATGCCGCAGGCGGCTGGAGCAAATGATAGAAGAAAGCACCCGTGAAGACTTCCGGCAGCGTCCCCAGGATATGATCAGCATATCCAATATCCTCACCGGAAAAAAGAAAGGGGAAGAAGGAATCATCTGTGAAAAAAATATCTGGGAAAGCCATTATAAAAACCCTTGCAGTCTGCCATGAATCTGATATACTTAAGAAAAGAACACGTGCACGGGCACGGAATGATAAAATACATAGAAAAGGAGATTCAGGTTATGCGTTTTTTTATTGATACCGCAAAGGTAGAAGACATCAGGAAAGCAAACGATATGGGAGTGATCTGCGGCGTTACCACCAACCCTTCCCTGATTGCGAAAGAGGGCAGAGTATTTGAGGAAGTGATCGCGGAGATCGCGTCCATCGTTGACGGACCCATCAGCGGGGAGGTAAAGGCCACCACCGTGGATGCGGAGGGAATGATCGAAGAGGGCAGGGCAATCGCGAAGATCCATCCCAACATGGTGGTGAAGATTCCCATGACGGCGGAAGGGCTGAAAGCCTGCAAGGCGCTGAGTTCCGAGGGAATCAAGACCAATGTGACGCTTATCTTCTCGGCGAACCAGGCGCTGCTTGCTGCCCGCGCGGGCGCAACTTATGTATCTCCTTTCCTGGGGCGTCTGGATGATATCAGTGAGAGGGGCGTGGATCTGATCCGGGAGATTTCGGATATTTTCTCCATGACCGACCTGGAGACCCAGATCATCTGCGCCAGCGTCCGCAATCCCGTGCATGTGACGGACTGCGCCCTGGCAGGCGCGGATATCGCCACGGTTCCCTATTCCGTGATCGAGCAGATGGTAAAGCATCCCCTGACGGAGGCGGGCATCGCCAAGTTCCAGGCGGATTATAAGGCTGTGTTCGGGGAATAGGGTGAGAAGAGTTTCTAACCGCTCGCAGCGAGGGCTGCTTCGCGGAGAAACTCTAAGGCTCACCCCGAAAAACGCCTAAAACACGGCGTTTTTCATAAGCCAACTTGTTGGCTTTGGGATTGTGTGATTTAAAAACCGCCGCGCTGGTCTTTCAGCGCGGCAGTCTTCTTTGTGCGCCATATGGCGCGTATTTTTCAGCCCTTTCGGGGAGCCTTATTTCATCTGCTCTTCCTGCTTCTTGATCATACGACGAACCATCTCGCCGCCGATGGAACCTGCCTCACGGGAAGTCAGATCGCCGTTGTAACCCTCTTTCAGGTTTACGCCAAGCTCGGAAGCCACCTCGGTCTTAAAACGATCCATGGCTGCCTTTGCTTCAGGAACTTCTACTCTATTACTTCTGTTACCGGACATTTCATTCACCTCCAAACATTACATATTTGCTACCTTCTCTATTTTCAAGATAAGTGCTGCGATCACTTATCCTGAAAATTTCTCAGTCAAGCAATTGCCGCGACTTATCTTGGTCTTATTATCTGCCCTGACGAAAAAAATATAATGGTAGTTTTTGGTTGCTTCTTTTTTGGGGATTATGTTATAGTATTAACTGAGACCGGAAAGCTGCGGCTGACCGGGATCGCACATAACATTCTGACCTGCGAAGATTTGTTCTGAGTGGAAAGGGCTTATTTTTTATGCCTTTCAGATGTTAAAACATATTATCTATCACAGGAGGCATAATTATGAGAAAAACAAAAAGAAATCCCTTGAAAAAAGCGGCGGCGCTGGGCTTAAGCCTGCTGATGCTGGCGGGCGTATTGGGCGGATGCGGAGAGGTTGATCAATCTGCGGACAGGGAAGCCGTGGCGGTACGTGTAGGCTCCCTGAAAGGACCCACATCCCTGGGGCTTCTGAACCTGATGGACAAATCGGCCCAAGGGCAGACAACCGATCACTACGAGTTCCAGATGGCGGTGGGAGCGGATGAGCTGCTGCCCCTGATGGTGAAAGGTGATCTGGATATCGCGCTTGTCCCCGCCAACGTGGCGGCGGTTCTCTATCAGAAAACGGACGGCGGCGTGGCGGTGGTCGATATCAACACCCTGGGCGTGCTCTATCTGGTGACGGGAACGGCGGAAATAAGCGGTATCGCCGACCTGAAAGGAAAGACGGTCTGCCTTACGGGCAAGGGAACTACGCCGGAGGCTTCCCTGCGGTACCTGCTGGATGTAAACGGGCTGACAGAGGAGGATGTAACGCTGGAGTTCAAGTCGGAAGCCACGGAAGTGGCGGCAGTGCTGGCGGAGGATCCCGATGCCATTGGCCTGCTCCCCCAGCCCTTTGTCACGGCGGCGTGTATGCAGAATGAGAATTTGAAGATCGTGCTGGATATCAATGAAGAATGGAGCCGTGCGCAGGGCGGTGCAAGTAATGGAATGGTAACAGGTGTTACTGTTGCCCGCAGGGCGTTTCTGGAAGAGTATCCGGAAGCGGTGTCCGCTTTCCTGGAGGAACATGCGGCAAGCACACAGGCAGTCAACGATGACCCTGCCACAGGCGCGGCGCTGGCGGTCCAGCAGGGCATCGTGGCAAAGGAGCCCATTGCGCAGAAAGCAATACCGCAGTGCAATATCGTATGTGTCACCGGGCAGGAGATGAAAGAAGCGCTTTCCGCATATCTGGACGTGCTTTATAATTTTAATGCGGAACTGACGGGCGGCGCGGCGCCGGGGGATGATTTCTACTTTTTACCATAGTATTGCCGTAAGTTCCCCAGTCATGAGTCAGACCGTGTATCTATGTTGGCTCTGCACATCCGGAATAGGAAATTATGAAAGAAAAGAATTTGCGTAAAATCATTATTATACTGGGATGGATTGTTCTCTGGCATGTGGCGGCGCTGATTGTGGACAACGGCATTTTGATGGCAACGCCCCTGCAGGTCATGGCAGAATTATTTTCCATGCTGGGAGACCCCGGATTTTACCGGACAGTCGGCTCATCGCTGCTGCGGATCGGATGCGGGTTCCTGGCGGGATTTGCGGCGGCGGTGGCGCTGGCGGCGGTGAGCAGCGGGCATCCCCTTTTTGAGGAGGCGCTCTCCCCGGTGATGACGCTGTTAAAGGCCATACCCGTGGCGTCTTTTGTGGTATTGCTGCTGATCTGGTGGGGTTCCTCCTTTTTGGCGGTGGCGATCTGCTTTGTGGTGGTGCTTCCCAATATTTACATCAACATGTTGGAGGGACTGAAGAGCACGGACAGGCAGCTTCTGGAGATGGCGCAGGTATTCCATGTGTCTGTGAAGGACAGATTCTTCTATATTTACAGGCCTGCCATCGCGCCATTTCTGTACAGCGGCATGAAGATATCCCTGGGAATGTGCTGGAAGTCGGGGGTGGCGGCGGAGGTCATAGGCACGCCGGATCACTCCATAGGGGAAAGGCTTTATCTTTCCAAGGTGTATCTGGATACGGCGGGGGTCTTTGCATGGACAACGATTGTTATTTTACTCAGTATTTTGTTTGAAAAGATGATCCTGTGGATGGCCGGACGTTTTTTCAAATGGGAGCCTGCGTGTTCCGGGCAGGTGATTCCCGGCAGGGTTCCGGCGGGGGCACGGGGAAAAAATGTGTGCGGGAGGCAGGCGGAAACCCTGGCGGCATCCCCGGACAGGCTGGAAGCCAGCCATATCTGTAAGTCTTTTGGCTCCCAGCAGGTCATATCAGATTTTTCCGCAGTGTATGAACCGGGGAGGACTTATGTCCTGAATGCACCCTCCGGCAGCGGCAAGACCACGCTGCTGCACATGCTGGCGGGCATACTGGAACCTGACGGCGGCGTGGTAAAGGGCGGCGGAACCTGCAGCATGGTCTTTCAGGAGGACAGGCTGTGTATGGATACCAGCGCTGTTAAAAACGTGGAAATGGTCACGGGCGACCCTCTCCGGGCAAAAGCGGCGCTGGAAACGCTGCTGGAACCCGAGGCGCTGCAGAAACCTTGCAGGGAACTCAGCGGCGGCATGAAGCGCAGGGTCGCGCTGGTCCGCGCCATGGAAGCGGAGTCGGACTATGTGCTGTTGGACGAGCCTTTCACGGGGATGGATGCGGACACCAGGGCACGCGCTGAGGAATATATCAGGCGGAAACAGAACGGGCGGTTGGTAATCCTGGTGACCCATGACCGAAGCAGGCTTGGGGCGGAAAATTCTTCCCCATAAAGGGCATTGGAGTGCAGAGATCGGAACAAGTTCCTGCAAGCAGGAAAAGTTCCTGTAAACAGGAACTGGAATAGGAGATTGATATGTCAGATTCAAATACCCGAGTGGCGTTGGTCGGAATCATTGTGGAGGACAGGGACGCGGCGGCGCGCATCAATGGCCTGCTCCACGAATATGGCGAATATGTCATAGGAAGAATGGGCATCCCATACAGGGAAAAGCAGATGAATATCATCAGCGTGGTGCTGGACGCTCCCCAGAGCATTGTCAGCGCCCTGTCGGGAAAGCTGGGCATGATCCCGGGTGTCAGCAGCAAATGTGTATATGGCAGCAGATAAAATCAAAAAATATTTGTGTTTTTGCCCCATTCATGTTATAATTCTAAAATGACTGCTACTGTGTCCTGCATTTTACGGGAACAGATTAATATAGGGGAGACACAGTAACCATGAAGGAGGAAATATAACAATGAGTTTACAGGTGGAAAAATTGGAACACAACATGGCGAAGCTGACTATTGAAGTCTCTGCCGAGGAACTGGAGAAAGCGCTTGAGAGCGCATTCCGGAAGAATAAAAACAGGATCAGCATTCCCGGCTTCCGCAAGGGCAAGGCGCCCCGGAAGATGATCGAGCAGATGTACGGCAAAGAGGTCTTTTATGAGGACGCGGCCAATGAACTGATTCCCGACGCATACGACAAGGCGCTGGAGGAATGCGAGGAAGATATCGTTTCCAATCCCAGGATCGACGTTACCCAGATCGAAGCCGGCAAGCCGTTCATCTTTACGGCGGAAGTGGCCTTGAAGCCTCCCGTGACCCTGGGTCAGTACAAGGGCGTTAAGGTGGACAAGATAGACGTGACGGTTTCCGATGACGAAGTGAATGCGGATATTGACCGTGAGAGAGAAAAGAACGCAAGGACTGTTGACGTTACCGACAGGGTCGTTAAGGACGGCGATGTGACCGTTCTTGATTTTGAGGGATTTGTGGACGGCGTTGCCTTTGAGGGCGGCAAGGGAGAGGATTATCCCCTGACCATCGGTTCCGGCGCGTTCATCCCCGGCTTTGAGGAGGCGCTGATCGGCGCCGAGATCGGAAAGGAAACGGATGTGAACGTGACTTTCCCCGAGGACTACCAGGCTGCGGAACTGGCTGGCAAGGCGGCAGTGTTCAAGTGTACGGTAAAGAGGATCCAGGAGAAGCAGCTGCCTGAACTGGACGAGGATTTTGTGGCGGATATCTCTGAAGAAAGCGACACCGTGGAGGAATATAAGGAAGAAGTCAGGAAGAAACTGACTGAGAGAAAGGAAGACGAAGCGAAGATCGCGAAGGAAGAGGCTGTTATCGATGCCATCATCAAAGAGGCTGAAATGGATATTCCCGACGCCATGGTGGAGACCCAGCAGAGGCAGATGGTTCAGGAGTTTGCCCAGAGAATGCAGGCGCAGGGCATTTCCATGGATCAGTACATGCAGTTCACCGGCACGGATACCAATGCGTTGATGGGACAGGCGAAGCCCCAGGCCATGAAGCGGATCCAGTCCCGTCTGGTCATGGAGGCCGTTGTGGCGGCTGAGCAGATCGAAGTTTCCGAGGAAGAGTTCGAGGAAGAGATCAAGACCATGGGCGAAGCTTACCAGATGGAGACCGATAAGGTGAAAGAACTTCTCGGCGAAGATGGCAGTAAGCAGGTAAGGGAAGATATCAGCATTAAGAAAGCTGTGGCATTTGTGGTGGAGAATGCGGAAGAAGTTTAGAACCGGCGGATACAAAGGAGGTTGTACCTGTTTAGCGGGTACAACCTTTAAAATATAATATCAGACAGAATGGAGGATTTATAATGAGTTTAGTGCCTTATGTCATCGAGCAGACCAGCAAGGGTGAAAGATCCTATGATATTTATTCCAGGCTTTTAAAGGACAGGATCATATTTTTGGGGGAAGAGGTAAATGATACTTCTGCAAGCATCGTGGTGGCGCAGCTTCTGTTCCTGGAGGCGGAGGATCCCGAGAAAGACATCCATCTTTACATCAACAGCCCCGGCGGATCTGTGACTGCCGGACTGGCTATCTACGATACCATGCATTATATCAAATGCGACGTGTCCACCGTGTGCATCGGCATGGCGGCGAGCATGGGCGCGTTCCTGCTGGCCGGGGGCGCGAAAGGCAAGCGGTACGCCCTGCCCAATGCGGAGATCATGATCCATCAGCCCCTGGGCGGAACGCAGGGACAGGCAACGGAGATTGAGATCGCCGCAAAGCACATCCTGCGCACCAAGGAAAAACTGAACCGTATGCTTTCCGAGAATACCGGAAAGGACTATGAGACCGTCTGCGCCGATACGGAGCGCGACAACTGGAAGAGCGCGGAGGAAGCGCTGGCATATGGCCTGATCGATATGGTGATCACCTCCCATGACGCCCAGAATGAAAAGTAAGGCAAATAACATTTAGGAGTACGACAATGGCAACGAAAATGACCACTGGTAATGACATTAGATGTTCTTTCTGCAATAAGACCCAGATGCAGGTCCGCAAGCTGATCGCGGGACCCGCCGGAGTGTATATCTGCGACGAGTGCATTGATATCTGTGCCGATATCCTGGAGGAAGAACTGGAAGAAGAAGAGGAGATGGAGGAGACTGTCCATCCCGAGATCAATCTGTTAAAACCAATCCAGATCAAGACTTTTCTGGACGAGTACGTGGTAGGACAGGAGGAGGCCAAGAAAGTGCTTGCTGTCTCCGTCTATAACCACTATAAGCGCGTGACGGCGCCCAGGGATTTGGATGATATCGAACTGCAGAAGAGCAATATTATCATGGTAGGGCCTACCGGTTCCGGCAAGACCTATCTGGCGCAGACCCTGGCAAAGATCATCAATGTGCCCTTTGCCATTGCAGACGCCACCACCCTGACTGAGGCCGGATATGTGGGCGAGGATGTGGAAAATATCCTGCTGAAGCTGATCCAGGCGGCGGATTATGATATAGAGCGCGCCCAGTATGGGATCATTTATATCGACGAGATAGACAAGATAACGAAAAAGGGCGAAAACGTGTCCATCACCAGGGACGTGTCCGGCGAGGGCGTACAGCAGGCGCTTTTAAAGATCGTGGAGGGCACGGTGGCAAGCGTGCCTCCCCAGGGAGGCAGGAAACATCCCCACCAGGAACTGCTCACCATTGATACCTCCAATATCCTGTTCATCTGCGGCGGGGCCTTTGACGGGTTGGAGAAGATCGTGGAGTCCAG
Organism: Blautia sp.; assembly: GCA_023667395.1. GTDB lineage: Bacteria > Bacillota > Clostridia > Lachnospirales > Lachnospiraceae > Acetatifactor. The sequence goes on from JAMPAC010000026.1 coordinate 24,392, forward strand.
GCTGGACCGCAAGGCCATTGGATTCAATACCGAGGTGTCCCAGAAGACCACCAAGGAACTCAGCGACCTGCTGCAGGAGGTAACGCCCCAGGATCTGGTGAAATTCGGCCTGATTCCTGAATTTGTGGGGCGTGTGCCCATCTGCGTCTCCCTGCGCGGACTGGACAGGGAGGCGCTGGTAAGGATCCTGAAAGAACCCAGGAATGCCCTGATCAAGCAGTATCAGAAGCTGTTTGACATGGACGAGGTACAGCTTTCCTTTGAGGAGGACGCCATCCAGGCGATTGCGGACAAGGCCTTTGAGCGCAAGACGGGAGCCAGGGGACTCCGTTCCATTATGGAAAGCGTGATGATGGATACCATGTACAGGATTCCTTCCGACGATACCATTGAAGAGTGCATCATTACAAAGGAAGCTGTGGAGGGAAACAGCGAGCCGTTGACGTTGCACAAGGGCGACCAGAGAGCGCCCCGTCTGGATAGAGCCATATAGGATAACGCATATGATTATAAAAAATGTCAGTCTGGAGACGGTCTGCGGCATCACCAGCAAGATTCCTGACAATACGCTGCCGGAGGTGGCATTTGCGGGGAAGAGCAACGTGGGAAAATCTTCTTTGATCAATGCGCTGATGAACCGCAAATCCCTGGCCCGAACCAGTTCGCAGCCGGGAAAGACCCAGACAATTAACTTCTATAATATCAATAACGCCCTTTATTTTGTGGATCTGCCAGGATATGGATATGCTAAGGCAAACGAGGCGGTGAAAGCCCAATGGGGCAAAATGGTTGAGAATTACCTGCACCGCTCAAAGCAGCTGCAGACCGTGTTCCTGCTGATTGACATCAGGCATGAGCCATCGGGGAACGACAGGATCATGTATGACTGGATCTGCAGGAACGGGTATCATCCCGTGATCATCGCCACAAAGCTGGATAAGATCAAGCGCAGCCAGGTACAGAAACAGCTGAAGCTGATCAGGACGACGCTTGAGGCAGAACCGGGGACGGTACTGATCCCGTTTTCGGCGCAAACAAAGCAGGGGCGTGAGGAAATATACGAACTGCTGGATCAACTGACAAGTATAAACGGATAAGGGGTATATCCATGAAAAAGTACTGTAAGGCTCTGGTCAATCTTGCCATTGCCGTGGCGATATTGCTGGCAGTTTTCTTTTTGCTGCCTAAGGTGATCATTTTCTTCATGCCCTTTGTGGTGGGATGGCTGATTGCCCTGTTGGCAAGCCCTCTGGTGCGTTTTTTTGAGGATAAGATTAAGCTGAAGCGGAAGATTGGCAGCGCTTTTGTGATTATTTCCGTTATCGCGCTGGTGGTGCTGCTTCTTTACTTTGTTTCCTCGTGGCTCATAGAGCAGGTGGGGGGACTGATAGGGGCGCTGCCGGGTATGTGGTCCGGCATGGAATCCGACCTGAATGATATCGGACATAAATTTGGTGTGTTATTTAATAAGTTCCCCGCAGATATAAAAGAGGGATTTGCGGATGCAGCGGACAGTATTGCAGAATCCCTGGGGGATTTCTTCGGGAAGATCGGCACGCCTACCATTGCGGCTGCGGGAAGCTTTGCCAGACAGCTGCCCTCCATGTTCATCGGGCTGATCATGGCGCTCCTGTCCGCATACTTCTTTGTGGCGGAGAGGAATACCATCGGCGACTGGTTCCGTAAACATACGCCCGCAGTGATACAGATGCGCTTCCGCACGGTGCGCCGCAGCCTGAAAAAGTCTGTGGGCGGTTATCTGAAAGCACAGCTTAAGATAGAGGTGTGGATGTACCTGCTGTTGACGATCGGCCTTGGCCTGCTGAAAGTCAACTACTTTGCCCTGATCGCGCTGTTGATCGCATTTATGGATTTCCTGCCTTTTTTCGGGACCGGCACGGTGCTGATCCCCTGGGCGGTGATCAAAGTCCTCACAGGGGACTTTAAAATGGCGATCTGGCTGCTGGTCATGTGGGGGGTGGGGCAGCTGGCAAGACAGCTGATCCAGCCCAAGATCGTGGGCGATTCCATCGGCGTGCCTCCTCTGCCTACTTTAATCCTGCTGTACATAGGATATAAGATCGGGGGAATCGTGGGAATGATCCTGGCGGTTCCGCTGGGGCTTCTCATCTATACCATGTATCAGGAGGGCGCTTTTGACACGACGAAGAACAGCCTGCTGATCCTTGTGTCGGGAATCAACCGTTTCCGGAGACTGAAAAAGGAGGATCTTGCCGATGTGCAGGCAATGACGGTGAAGAATGAAGAACTGATGGATAAAATAAAGAAAGAAAAAGCAGAAAATGGTGAAACTTTTTCACAGGAAAAGCAGTCTAATAGATAGAGGGTATGAAAATGCTCTCTATTTTATTTTTTTATATTTTTTCAGTTTTTTTATGCAACTTTGATACAAATGTGTTTTACAATGCCTTTAGTAACAAAGCATAAGGGGGTTAATGTCTGAGAATGGAGGTAGCTATGAAGAAGAAAATATTAATATATAACAATCAGACAAAAATTGCCGAGAAGATGGAGCCATTATTATTAGGGGAAGGCCTTGAGTGCCTGGTGGCGGCCAACCTGCAGGAACTGTATGAGAAGATATCGGAGAATATCCAGTTGATGCTGGTGGACGTGGAGTTAAACGATAAAGGGTGGGATAAAGGAATCGAGATGATCGTTGCCCTGCGCCAGAAGAGCAGCGTTCCCGTTATCGTTGTTTCCGCACAATCCGCTGAGACGGCCAAGATCATGGCGTTGGAAGCGGGAGCGGACGATTATGTGACCACGGACTGTAATCCGCTGGAACTGCTGGCCAGGATCAAGTCCCAGCTGCGCAGATATGTCCAGCTGGTAAATATGTGCACGGAAGTGGATCGGATCTACAGGGTGGAAGGACTGGAGATAAACGATGTTCAGAGAACGGTCACGGTGGAGGGCAGGAGCGTAAGGCTGACCCCTATTGAATATAAGATATTGCGCTTTCTGGTGCAGCAGCAGGGAAAAGTGTTTTCCAACAGCCAGATCTACGAGAATATCTGGCATATGCAGGCTATCGGCGCGGATAATACCATTGCCGTACATATCCGCCATATCAGGGAGAAGATTGAGCGCAATCCCAAGGAACCCAGATACCTGAAAGTGGTATGGGGAATCGGATATAAGGTGGGCTAAACAGTGAAAAGGATGGGGACAGGCGTAAAAACCTGTCTCCGTTTCCTTTTTTGGACAATGGGATATTGACAAAGGAATGGAAAAGTATTATTGTATTAATGAAGCAGTGCAATAGGAGGATATAAAGATGGACAGTATGCAGCTGAATCAGCAGACAGGACAGGCAGTCATGCCGGAGACAAAAAAGAAAGGGATCGCAGGCAGCACCGTCAAGATCATTGCCATTGTTTCCATGCTCATCGATCATATCGGGGCGGGGCTTCTGGGAAGATTTATTGTCACATCCGGCTATATGAGCGCAATGGCTTCCGGCGACCTGAACGTAATCACGCGGTGGCTGATGGAAAACGGCAGGCTTTACTATACATACAACGCCATGCGTATGATCGGGCGGCTTGGTTTCCCTATTTTCTGTTTTCTGCTGGTGGAGGGTTTCCAGAGAACCCATGACGTGAGGAAATATGCGATGCGGCTGGGAATTTTCGCGCTGATCTCAGAGATTCCGTTCGACCTGTGTTTTAATGGGGCAGTGTTGGAATTTGGTTATCAGAACGTATATTTTACCCTGTTCTGGGGTCTGCTCACCATGATCGCCTTTGACTGGATCGAGAAGAAAGAATGGGCAGCGGGCAGGGGGCTGAACATTGCGGCTAAAGTGGTATTCTCGGCGGCGGCGCTGGCCGTGGGCGCGGGAGCCGCCCATTTTATGAAGACGGACTATGCCGCAACAGGTGTTATTTGTATCATGGCGCTGTATGTCTTCCGTAAAAAGAAGCCCTTGCAGATTGCTGCGGGATGCGTGGCTTTCCTCTGGGAGGTAACCGCGCCCCTGGCTTTTATCCCTGTAGCTTTCTACAATGGGAAGAGGGGACTGAAAATGAAATATTTCTTCTATGCTTTCTATCCGGCGCATCTGTTCCTGATCTGGCTTGTGTCCATGCTGCTGGGGATGGGGTGGGTTAATGTGATGTAGGAAAACGCATTGACTAAATCTGGAAAACCGTGTAGAATCAGGTTATATGAATCTACTTTTATGCGGAGGTAATGGATATGCAGATGCCTGTTTTTGAGAGGTATATTGATGGTCTGATCGAGAAGAGCACCGTGGAAGTTCCCGTGTGGAACATTGAGAAAGCCAAAGCGGGCGGAAAGGGCGCCGGATGGAATTATATTGACGGTTGCATGATCCTTGCCATGCTGGAGATCTATCAGGCCACCGGCGAGCAGAAATATTATGATTTCGCGGACGCTTTTATTGATTTCAGGGTAAATGAGGACGGCACCATCAAAGGCTACAATCCGGAGGATTATAATATCGACAATGTGAATGCGGGCAAGACGCTGTTTGCGCTGTATGAGTTGAATGGCAAGGAAAAGTACCGCAGGGCCATCGACCTGATCTACAGCCAGGTGCAGAAGCAGCCAAGGACTCCGGAGGGCAATTTCTGGCATAAGAAGATATACCCCAACCAGGTATGGCTGGACGGCCTGTACATGGGACAGCCCTTTTACATGGAATACGAGACAAAATTTAACAATAAGAAAAATTACAGCGATATCTTTGCCCAGTTCGCCAATGTGGTGAAATACATGCGGGATGGAGAGACAGGTCTCTATTACCATGGATATGACGCTTCCAGGGAAATCTTCTGGTGTGATAAGGAGACGGGGCTTTCCAAGAACTTCTGGCTCCGGGCCATCGGGTGGTATTCCATGGCGCTGCTGGATACGCTGGCAAAGTGCGAGCCCGGCGAGGAGTATCAGGCGGAGTATGATAACCTGAAGAAAGTATTTGTCCAGCTGGTGGACGATATGCTGAAATTCCAGGATGAGAGCGGCATGTGGTATCAGCTGCCTGCGCTGGGCGGCAGGGAGCCCAACTATCTGGAGACCAGCGGCAGCGCGATCATGTCCTATTCCCTGTTAAAGGGCGTGCGTCTGGGATTTTTGCCGGAAAGCTACAGGGAGCCTGCGCTGAAAGCGTTTAACGGCATCTGCGACCGCTACCTGAAAGAGACTGACGGCGACCTGAACCTGGGCGGCATCTGCCTGGTGGCCGGTCTTGGACCCGCAAAGGATACCAGGCGTGACGGCACTTTTGAATATTATATGTCGGAGCCCATCGTTGAGAATGACGCAAAGGGCGTGGGGCCGCTGCTTCTTGCCTATACAGAGATGCGCAGACTGGCTGACTGAGACAGCTATGAGGAGGAACTGAGAAATTGGCTCCTCCTTTTTGCGCGAATGAGCAGAGCCAGAAGTACTTTTATGCAGATGCCATGCTCGCATGGACAGATGCATGAAAGTACTTCTGGCGAGCAACGCGAGTGAGAAAGGCATCGCCTTTCGAACTGGCTCATTTGCGCGAATGAGCAGAGCCAGAAGTACTTTTATGCAGGTGCCATGCAGGCTTCCCTGGATTTACAGCTGCAGGATCCCCAGGTGCTCCAGAAGGATTTTCGTACCCATGAGAACCAGGATGATCCCGCCTGCCAGTTCCGCCTTGGATTTGTATTGTGTGCCAAAGATGTTGCCGACCTTGACGCCCGCGACGGACAACACGAAAGTGATGATGCCGATAAAGGATACTGCAGGAATGATGGCAACCTGCAGGAACGCGTATGTAACGCCCACCGCAAGGGCATCGATGCTGGTGGCCACGGCCAACAGGAACATGGTCTTGATATCCGTGGAGTCGTCCGTGCTGTCTTCCTCTTTGGAAAGCGCTTCCCGGATCATATTTGCACCGATGAGAACCAGCAGCACAAAGGCGATCCAGTGGTCGATGGCAGTTACATACTGTTCGAACCGGCTTCCCAGCAGGTAGCCGACAGTGGGCATCAGCGCCTGGAAACCGCCGAACCACAGGCCGATGACCAGCGCCTTTTTCAGGTTCAGTTTTTTCATGGCAAGACCCTTGCAGATGGCAACAGCGAAAGCGTCCATGGATAGCCCCACGGCGGTAACAAACAGGGTAAATAAACTCATAGGTTTTCTCCTTTATATGAAGCAGTTATAAACAAAAAAAGCACATCGAGGATTCGATGTGCTTTTCCGTCTGTATCATGAGCCTTAAGCTACTACAGAAACATTGGTAGCACGGATCTTGCTGCTGTTCTGAGGATCGCATTCGGTATCAAAAGTAACCTTCTGGCCTTCCTCAAGGGACTTAAACCCATCAGCGTTGATAGCAGAGAAATGTACGAATACTTCCTCGCCGGTTGCATCATTTGTGATGAAACCATAACCTTTCTGTGCGTTGAACCACTTAACTGTACCGTTGTTCATACTGGTACCTCCTTCATAATAAAGGGCATTACGCCCATCGACATAGTAGATTCTAAAATATATGACAAAAAAATCACATATTTTTGTAAACCATCATCAAAGTTGCAATGACTTACAAAAAAATGTGAGTTCAATGACTTTCATTTAGAATACAAGCGTAGTATATCATTGAATTCACTATAGTGTCAACAGTTTTTTTTAATTATTGGAATGATTCTGAAATTAAGTATTTTTTCCCTGAATCTGGGAAATAATCAGGCTTATCAGGAGGTTTGTCACAATGATTACAATGCATTTTTTGATCCTTGCGTCCTGCCTGGCGGCATCGGTATGTTTTGGATTTTTTGCGGGACGTATGCAGCTGCCTGAAGAGGGTGCGGACGAGGAGGAAGAGCCGGTAAAAAGCCGGGAAAAAAGGACGGTCAGAAGCGGCAGGGGATGGCAGGTAGGCAGTCCGGTGTCGGGCCGCGCGGCGGTGTGGCAGGAAGGGCCGGAGGCTGAAGTGGTGATCCAGCCGGTGGAGGACAGGCTTTACGCACCTGCGGCGGGCAAGATCATAAAACTCTATCCCATGGGCAACGCGTTCCGGTTCCGGACAGAGTTCGGGGCGGAACTGTATATCCGGGTGGGCGATGTGAAAGATGATATGCTGGGCAGGTATTTTCGGCCCAGGGTGGTACAGAATGAGATCGTGTGCAAAGGAAAGCTGCTGCTGGAGTTTGACAGGCAGGGGCTGGAAGCGGAAGGCGTCTTTGTGGAGGTATCCGTCCGGGTGGAGCATTATGTGTTCGGATGTGACGTGGCGGCCACGGCGGCGGAGCAGGTTAAGGCCGGGGAGGAGATTCTGTGGATGCAGGATGTGGCGGAACTGGCGGAGGGGTGCCTGGGGCAGCCGGTGCATTCCTGAGAGAAAGAGGGGGTAGCGGCGAAAAAGGGACGGCGGTGGCGCAGTGTCCTGTGTCGGGAGTGGGGGTGGCGGCGAAAAAGGGACGGCGGTGGAGCAGTGTCCTGTGTCGGGCAGACGAGGCAGCGCGGAACTGAACTAACTGCCAACTGCGACTAGGGCGCGAATAGGGATTTCGCGTCCAAGTCTCCGTAGGCAGTGGATTTCATTTCCGCTAAGGGCGCCTCCCAAAGTCTGCCCGGCACAGGACACTGCTCCACCGCCTGCTTTTTGGCAGCTGGAGGGGTGGCTGCTATTTTGGGGGTTGACAGATACCTGGATGGGGTATATACTTATTTGCAGATACCCTGATGGGGTATTTGAGCATGCGAGGTCAAATTCTATTTTAAAGGAAAAGGGGGATGGGAATGGAGGATTTACGGGAGAATGGGATGGAAGCGGGACAGGCGGATGCGACTCCGTGCTGTGGGTGCCATCAGAAAGCTACGCCCAGGGGGGAAACGGAATTAAAGCAGTTGAAGAACCGTCTGAGTCGTATGACGGGGCAGTTGAACGGGATTGGCAGGATGCTGGAGGAGAACCGGTACTGTGGGGATATCCTGAACCAGGTGGCGGCGGTGGAGAGCGCATTGCAGGCGTTTGGGTATGTGATCCTGCAGGATCACATGGAGACCTGCGTGGTGGAGGAGATCAAAAATGGCAATACCGCCATCGTTGACGAGGCGGTGGAGTTGATGAAGAAGCTGAAGTGAAGAAAAATAATTTTGGAACTGGAATAAGAGGATTATATTATGAAAGAACGGTATCATATTTCCGGCATGACCTGTTCCGCGTGTTCTTCCCATGTGGAGAAAGCGGTGGGGAAACTGGCGGGAATGGAAAAGGCGTCGGTGAATCTGCTGACGGAGACCATGGAGGTCAGCTATGACGAGGCGCAGCTGACGGGGGATGAGATCACTGCGGCGGTGGAAAAGGCGGGATATGGGGCATCTTTGATCCTTGGCGGCGCTCATGGAGCGACTACCATAGTGACAGGCGGAACGGCGGGCAGCGGCGCGGCGGGAAGTGCGGGATCCGGTATGTCGGGCGGCGGCCTGTCAGGAAATGCGGGAGCCACGTCCCGGTCTGGTTCGAACCGCGGCAGCGTGGAGCGAAAGGCAAAGGAAGAGGCCAGGGCCATGAAATGGCGGCTGGGCATCTCCATCGGTTTCCTGATCCCCCTGATGTATGTGGCCATGTACCATATGTATAATGAATGGTTCGGGCTGCCAATCCCGGGGTTTGTGCACCGATACCTGCATGGGAACGAAAACGCCATGACTTTTGCCATGACCCAGCTTTTGCTGCTGCTGCCCATTGCGTACATGAACCGGAAATTTTTTGCAGTGGGTTTTAAGACGTTGGGGCATCTGTCGCCCAACATGGACAGCCTGATCGCCATGGGGGCTTCCGCAGCCATCGGATACGGCATTTTCGCCATGTACCGCATCAGCTATGGGATGGGGCATGGGGATATGGTGCTGGTGGAGCAGTATTCCCACGATCTCTATTTTGAGTCGGCGGGAACAATCCTGACCCTGATCACGGTGGGAAAATATCTGGAAAGCCGCTCCAAGGGGAAGACCAGCGAGGCTATCACCAAGCTGATGGATCTGTCACCCAAGACGGCGATCCTGCTGACTGCGGACGGTCAGGAGACGGAAGTGCCAACGGAGATTTTGAAAACAGGTGATATTTTTCTCATAAAGCCGGGAAGCCTGGTGCCCGTGGACGGGACCGTCCTGGAGGGCAGTTCCAGTATCGACGAGGCGGCGATCACAGGAGAGAGCGTCCCGGTGGAGAAACAGGCGGGCGACAAGGTAGTATCCGCCACTGTGAACAAGAGCGGATTCTTAAAATGCCGTGCGGACAGGGTGGGGGAGGACACCACCCTGTCCCAGATCATCCGCCTGGTGGAGGAGGCCAGCGCCAGCAAGGCGCCCATTGCCCAGCTGGCGGATAAGGTGGCGGGCGTGTTTGTGCCTGCGGTGATGGGGATAGCCTTTGTCACCCTTATCGTGTGGCTCCTGGCGGGAGCGGGAGCCGAGTTTGCCATTTCCTCCGCCATAGCGGTGCTGGTTATCTCCTGTCCCTGTGCCCTGGGGCTTGCCACCCCCGTGGCCATCATGGTGGGAACCGGCGTAGGCGCCAACCACGGCATCCTGATCAAATCCGGCGAGGCCTTGCAGCAGGCGAAGGAGATCGACACCGTGGTCATGGACAAAACCGGAACCATTACTTCCGGAAAGCTGCGTTTTAGCGGCTGCGGCTGCTATGTCCCTGACCTGTCTTCGGCAACGCTGCTGCAGATCGCGGCGGCTCTGGAGAAAAAGAGCGAACATCCCTTGGCGGAGGCCATTCTGGAGAGGGCGAAAGGCGATAAGTTGCCCATTCCGGAGATCCGCGACTTTCAGGCGGTGGCGGGCAGAGGGATCGAGGGCGTTCTGGCGGAGGATATCCCGCCCCGCCCCATGTTTCCCGAGGACGACGGCCCTACGGCGGTGTTTGTGGCAGGGAAAGCGGACGACGGTTCTGTGCTGGCCGGGGTTTCCGGACAGGTTGATGTGGAGAACCTGGGCAAAGCTGATGCCAAAAAGCTGACGCAGGCTGTCCTGGCGGAGAGAAAAAGGGTGCGGAACCGGCTTGACTGCGGCTGGAAAGCGGGAACCCGTTTCCTGGTGGGAAACCGTGCGTACATGGAAGAAAATGGAATCGCCATTGCCCCCATCCATGCCCAGGGGCTTGACAGGATCGCCCAGGAGGGCAGGACGCCCCTGCTGGTAGCCGCAGAGGGCAGGCTTCTGGGGGAGATTGATGTGATGGACGGCGTGAAATCCGGCTCCCAAGCCGCGATCCGCAAATTCCGGGAGATGGGCATCCATGTGGTGATGCTTACCGGGGACAACCGCCGGACGGCGGAGGCGGTGCGCAGCCAGCTGGATATTGAGGAAGTGATCGCGGAGGTGCTGCCCCAGGATAAGGAGAAGAAGATCCGTGAACTGCAGAAATCCGGCAGGAAGGTGGCAATGATCGGCGACGGCATCAACGACGCTCCCGCGCTGGCGGCGGCGGACGTGGGCATGGCCATCGGCGCCGGGACGGATGTGGCAATGGAGAGCGCGGATATCGTCCTGATGAAGAGCGATCTTAGGGACGCGGTGACGGCGGTACGGCTCAGCCGCGCGGTGATCCGCAACATCAAGCAGAACCTCTTCTGGGCATTTTTCTATAATGCAATCGGGATTCCCTTGGCGGCAGGAGTGTGGTATCCTGTATTTGGGATCAAGCTGAATCCCATGTTCGGAGCCGCCGCCATGAGCCTGAGCAGTATCTTTGTGGTGGGGAACGCACTGCGGTTGAGAGGATTTAAGAGCGGCTTTGTCAAAGAGGTTCGTGTCGCAGGAAAAGCGATTTCCGCAGAAGCGGTGGAAGCACAGCCGGGAAAAGCGTTGGATGCGGAAGCGGTTGAAACAGGAAACAATAAAATATCAAATAAGGAAAGCGAGGACAAGAACATGACAAAGGTAATGACGATCGAGGGAATGATGTGCGCACACTGCACCGGGAGGGTGCAGAAAGCCCTGGAGGAGGTCGCAGGTGTCAGCGCGGTGACAATGAGCCTGGAGGATAAGACCGCCACCGTGGAACTGGCGGGAGATGTGGCGGACGATGCGCTGACAGCGGCGGTTGCGGAGGCTGGGTATGAGGTGAAAGGGATCGCTTGAGTATCGGAAAAAAGTTTTCCACTGAAAACGGCAAAAAGGCTCTGTAAAAGCAGGGCTTTTTTGTTGTCCAAGAATAAAAACAGGAATGCAACACATGATATAATGTGTTGCATTGAGGCGATTACCTTACAGCAGCGCTGAATGTGCCTG
>JAMPAC010000027.1 GCA_023667395.1 Blautia sp.
CGGGAGCGGACAGTTTCTTCCTGACGAAGCTGGACGACCTGATGTGGCTCTTTAATATCCGGGGCTGCGATGTGGAATGTAATCCCGTGGCCATGTCCTACGGTTATCTGACGAAAGAGGAGGCAGTCCTCTTTATCCAGAAAAGCGTGGTGGACGAGGCTGCGGCGGAATATTTCAGGGAAAAGAAGATCACGGTGAAAGATTATGCGGAAGTGTCAGACTACCTGAAGGCGCTTCCCCAGGGCGGAAAAGCGCTTGTGGACGACAATAACTGCAGCTACGTTTTCTATAAGCTCCTGTCTGAGAAGCAGGCCATTGTGGAGAAGAAAAATCCCACGGAACTGTTAAAGGCAGTGAAGAATCCTGTGGAACTTGCCAACATGGAGAAGATCTATTTAAAAGACAGCGTGGCCCTGACAAAGTACATTTACTGGCTGAAGACCCATATCGGCAGGCAGGAGATTACGGAGATCACGGCGGCGGACTACCTGGAAAAACTGCGGAGGGAGATCCCTGAATGCACCGGTCTTTCTTTCCCCTCCATATCGGCTTACGGCGCTAATGCGGCCATGATGCATTATGAGCCGACCCCGGAGAATCATGCGGTGTTAAAGCCGGAGGGGCTTTACCTGATCGATTCGGGAGGACAGTATCTGGGAGGCACCACCGACGTGACCAGGACCGTTGCCCTTGGCTCTGTGTCGGATGAGATCAAACGGCATTATACCATGGTGGCGGCAGGCATGCTGCAGCTGACCAACGCCCACTGGATCCATGGCTGTACCGGAAGGAACCTGGATATCCTGGCCCGCCAGCCCATCTGGGATATGGATTTTGATTACAAATGCGGAACGGGCCACGGCGTGGGCTACATGCTGAATGTCCACGAGGGTCCCCAGAACCTGCGCTGGAGATTCACGGAGGGCATGACGGAAGCGGTCATCGAGGCGGGCATGGACGTCTCCAACGAGCCCGGCATCTATGTGGAGGGAAGCCACGGCATCCGCATTGAGAATATCATGGTGGCGGAAAATGATGTGAAGAACGAGTACGGTCAGTTCATGCATTTTAAGACCCTGACCTGGGTGCCCATCGATATGGATGCCATCGACTTAAGTTATATGAGTGAAGTGCAGAAAAAGATGCTGAAAGAGTACCAGCAGACAGTGTACGAGAAAGTGTCGCCTTACCTGACTGCAGAGGAAGCGGAATGGCTGAAGCGGGAGACAAGGGTTGCATAGGCAGAAAGCAGAATTTTTACTGGAACAGTCTCGGAGCGGAGGCACCCGGAAAGAATTTCAGACGTGAAAGCGGCGGAAATTCTTTCCCCCGCAAGGGTGCAGCAGCGCAGAGACGGAACTATAATTAAGGAGGAAGGTTATGGGATCGATCTACTTGGATACTGACAAATGCGTGGGGTGCAATGCCTGTGTGAGGGCGTGTCCTGTCATGGACGCGAATGTGGCAAAATCGGATGGCGAGGGCAGGCTGATCATCCACATTGACGAGGACAAATGTATCAAATGCGGGGCCTGCATCCGTGCGTGCTCCCATCATGCCAGGTCTTTCGGGGATGATATCGATGTGTTTTTAAAAGATATGAAGGCAGGCCAGGAGATCGTGATGATCGCGGCGCCCTCCATCAAGATTGCGTTCGACGGGAACTGGCGGCATGCGCTCCAGTGGTTCCGGAATCAGGGGATCAAGAAGATCTATGATGTGTCTTTTGGCGCGGATATCTGTACCTGGGCGCATTTCCGTTATCTCCAGCAGCATCCTGAGGCGAAAGTGATTTCCCAGCCCTGTGCGGCGGTGGTCAATTATGTGCTGAAAAACAAGCCGGAACTGATCCCCAGCCTTTCTCCGATCCACAGCCCCATGCTGTGCCTGGGGGTTTATCTCAGAAAAGTGCTGGGCTACCGGGGAAAGATTGCGGCGATCTCCCCTTGTATCGCCAAGGCGGATGAATTCCATGATACGGGGATCATCGACTACAATGTGACCATGGAACACCTGCGGGATTATTTTAAGGCGGAGAAAGTGGAACTGCCCAAGATCAAGGTATTCAGCGAGTTTGAGTTTGACGGCGACATCGGTCTGGAGGGGGCCATTTATCCCAGGCCGGGCGGACTGATGAAGAATCTTCAGATCCACGACCCCAATATGCAGATCATCACCTCCGAGGGAACGGAGCGGCTGTATGAGGACCTGAACCTTTATCTGGAACAGAAAAAGAGCGACCTGCCCAGGGTGTTTGACGTCTTAAGCTGCAAGGACGGCTGCAATGGCGGCCCGGCTACGGGCGTGGATTATCACTGCTTCGCCATGAACAGCATTATGTACGATGTGGAGCAGTATGCCAAGGATGTGCGGAGAAAGGCCAAGACGAAGAAAGGGCGAGACCTGCAGTTTGAGGAATTTGACAAAAAGCTTCGCGTGGAGGATTATATCCGTACATATGAGTCCCATCAGAAGAAGAGCGTCAATGTGACGGAGGCGGATATTGAGCGGGTTTACAAACTGCTGGGCAAGGAGACCTACCAGGAGAAGCATTTTGACTGCCATGCCTGCGGATTCCGCACCTGCCGGGATATGGCCGTCGCGTTGGCAAAGGGCATCAATGAAAAGGAGAACTGCCATCAGTATATGCTGCATTCCATCCGGGAGGAGCGCCAGAAAGTGGAGAACGTAAACCGCCAGGTCTGCGAGATGAACGAGGAACTGATGGGGATATTCAGGGATCTGGAAGGCAATATTCAAAATGTCAGACAGGAGGCGGACAAGATCAAGGATGTGGGCGTGAGCACCACGGATAAGATGAATGTGCTGACCGACCATATGAACAGGCTGGTGGAACTGAATGAGGGGATCAGGCAGTCCGCGCAGCATATCAGCAGCAGCATGGAAAGCTATAACGTGATGACCCAGGATGTGGAGAGCATTGCCGGAAAGATCAACCTGCTGTCCCTGAACGCGGCCATTGAGGCGGCCAGGGCGGGAGAGGCCGGACGCGGGTTCGCGGTGGTTGCCTCCAATATCCGGGAACTGTCGGACAGTTCCAAGTCCTCTGTGGCTACTGCCAAGGAGAACGGCGGCGCAGTTAAAATGGCGATCCAGGAGATATCGGATGTGATCCAGAAGTTCAACGACACCATCTCGGAACTTCTCGATTCCGTGCAGGATGCCATCGTGGATGTGAACATGACATCGGAAAACGGACGCATCATACAGCAGTCCATGGACGTTGTGGCGCGGATGGCGGACGATGTGAAGGGTGTGATACAGGAGACCAGTTCCATATTGAATTGAGTTGCTAAATTTTTATAAAATATTTCCCATTTATTGACTTTTTACTACCGTCATGTTAAAGTTATAACGATTAGATATTTCAAGGTCTATATTCAAAAAATCATGAAAGAAAAGAGGTAAAACGCGAGATGGCAGAGATCAATTTAAGCAAGTATGGCATCACCGGAACTACGGAAGTAGTACACAACCCTTCCTACGAGGTACTGTTCGAGGAAGAGACTAAGGCAGGTCTGGAGGGTTTTGAAAAGGGTCAGGTAACTGAGCTTGGTGCAGTGAATGTAATGACCGGAATCTATACAGGCCGTTCTCCCAAAGACAAGTATATCGTAATGGATGAGAATTCCAAGGATACGGTATGGTGGACCTCCGATGAGTATAAGAACGACAACCATCCCATGTCAGAGGATGTATGGGCAACCGTAAAGGATATTGCCCAGAAAGAACTCTGCGATAAGAGACTGTTTGTCGTGGATGCGTTCTGCGGCGCTAACAAGGATACCCGCATGGCGGTACGTTTTATCATGGAGGTTGCATGGCAGGCACATTTCATCAAGAACATGTTCATCCAGCCCAGCGCTGAGGAACTGGAGAACTTTGAGCCTGACTTCGTTGTTTACAACGCTTCCAAGGCAAAGGTTGAGAATTACAAGGAATTAAACCTGAATTCCGAGACCTGCGTGGCATTCAATATTTCCAGCCGCGAGCAGGTTATCATCAATACATGGTACGGCGGCGAGATGAAGAAAGGTATGTTCTCCATGATGAACTACTACCTGCCCCTGAAGGGCATCGCTTCCATGCACTGCTCCGCCAATACCGATATGAACGGTGAGAATACCGCGATCTTCTTCGGACTTTCCGGAACAGGTAAGACCACCCTGTCCACCGATCCCAAGCGTCTGCTGATCGGCGATGACGAGCACGGCTGGGACGACAACGGCGTGTTCAACTTTGAGGGCGGCTGCTATGCGAAGGTTATCAACCTGGACAAGGATTCCGAGCCCGACATCTACAACGCGATCAAGCGTGACGCCCTGCTGGAGAACGTTACCGTGGACGAGGCAGGCAAGATTGATTTTGACGATAAGAGCGTGACCGAGAATACCCGCGTTTCTTATCCCATCAACCATATTGAGAATATTGTGCGTCCCGTATCTTCCGCACCGGCGGCTAAGAACGTGATCTTCCTGTCTGCGGATGCGTTCGGCGTGCTTCCTCCCGTGTCCATCCTGACCCCGGAGCAGACACAGTATTACTTCCTCTCCGGATTTACTGCAAAGCTGGCAGGTACGGAGCGCGGCATCACAGAGCCTACGCCTACTTTCTCCGCATGCTTCGGCCAGGCTTTCCTGGAACTGCATCCTACCAAGTATGCAGAGGAACTGGTTAAGAAGATGCAGCAGAGCGGCGCAAAGGCTTATCTGGTAAATACCGGATGGAACGGCACCGGCAAGAGAATCTCCATCAAGGATACCAGGGGCATCATCGATGCAATCCTGAGCGGCGATATCAACAAGGCGCCTACCAAGAAGCTTCCGATCTTTAACTTTGATATTCCTACGGAGCTTCCCGGCGTTGACACCGGCATCCTTGACCCCCGCGACACCTACGCAAACGCTGCTGACTGGGAGACCAAGGCGGACGACCTGTCGAGCAGGTTCATCAAGAACTTTGCGAAGTATGAGGGTAACGACGCAGGCAAGGCATTGGTATCTGCAGGCCCTCAGAAATAAGTAAAAAAGAATCAGCTGATTATATCAAGAAAGAACCACTGGTTTTGACTGCCAGTGGTTCTTTTTTTAAAATACTGCAGCAATGGAATCAATCGTAACATCCCAAATTGGAAAGTCCAATGTGAATATTTACGAAACAGTTCAGACAAGGCACGGAACTGTTACACATATTTACTAAATAAAGTTGGAAAATCCAAAAATTGCTGTTGTATTTTGCTATGTGTTTCGTTATAATAATAGTAACCTGAAGTGTGCGATAACTCCTGTTTATTTTTGAACCTACATTTACTTTAAACGGGATTCCTATATTGTCGGCTGGCTGTCAAGCCCTCACTTGTATACAAGGATTGGAAGGGAAGGCAAAAGGTCGGTTGCGGTCACCCACCTGGCTACGGCTAGGAGTCAAAAAACAGGAGGCGGCATTTCGGGGATCTTAACAGAAGAAAAGAGCAGTCCGTATGGGGCTGCTCTTTTGAAGTAGATTATGATTTTGCGAGGAGAGATCATTTGGACAGAAACAGAGACAGAAAGGGCTTGAGTAAATCCCAGAGGATGCAGCTGAAAGCGTTTATATGCCTGCTGGGCGTCCTGCTGCTGGTAATCCTGCTGTTGGGGAAATTGGTGTCCCTGCTGATACATAGGACGGAGCAGGAGCCGGAAGATCCCTCCGTGATCCCATATCCTCACGTCCCGGTGGTGAATGTGCTGACAAATGTGTGGATTCTGGATGCGGGGACGGAAGAACTTGTGATCTTCCGGGACGGGGTGAGGGAAAGCTATCCCTACGGCATTCTCACAGATGGGGATGGAGAAGGGCTGGGAGCCGTGATGTACGGTCCTGACCCTGCTGTCAGGGAGCAGGTTGCGGATGTGGTTCTGACGGATGGCGCTGTGACGGACATCTTTGCCAAAACAGAGAAGATTAACGGCAGGATCCTCAGTGTGGGCGAGGATGGCATCGAGGTGGAGGGTTACGGCGTATATCCCCTGGATGAGGATTATAAGGGATACAGGTTATATGACCAGATGGCCATGTGTACCGTGGGCGATATCCGCTTCGGATATAATTTTACGGATCTGGTGCTGGATGAGGGCAGCATCTGCAGCATCCTGCTGGCGAAAGAAGAGGTCATGGAGTATATCCGCGTGCTGTTAAAGAGCGGGGATTACGGCGGCAATTACCATGAGCAGCTGATCCTGTCGGGCAATACGGATTTTACGGTCACATATGGCCCTTATGAAAATAGGACGCAGGAAACATACCATGCCGGGGAAGAGGTCGTCATTGAACGGGACAGCAACTATTTTGACGGCGACAGGGTATGGGTCCGGCCGGAGGTATTGACCGGAAAGCTGATATTGGAAAATGTGGGCAGGAGCCAGGGGATTCCCTCTTACCGGGGGACAATGGAACTGCTGAACACGGAAGACGGTATTGTCGTCATCAACGAGGTGCTTCTGGAAGAATACCTTTACAGTGTGGTTCCCAGCGAGATGCCATCCGGATATCCTGCGGAGGCGCTGAAAGCCCAGGCGGTCTGCGCCAGGACTTACGCCTACGGTCATATGGAGCACGCCGGATATCCCGGGTACGGCGCCCATGTGGATGACAGCACTTCCTATCAGGTCTACAACAATATACTGGAGCAGGAAAGCACCAGCACAGCGGTGAAAGAGACTTACGGGCAGCTGCTTCTGACCGGGTGGGGAGAGACGGCGGGAACCTATTATTATTCCACTTCCTGCGGCGTCGGTACGGAGGCCACGATCTGGAAGACGGAGGCGGCCGCGCAGATCGATTACCTGCATGCCCGGGCATTGAACCCGGAGGGCAGCGATCTGGGGAGTTACCTGCAGGATGAGGATCATTTTGAGGAGTTTATCCGCCAGCGGAACGAGGACGATTTCGAGGCGGACGAAAGCTGGTATCGCTGGACTTACGAGGTGAAAAAGCTGGATACGGCGCATATGCTGGAAACCCTGCAGAAGCGGTATGACGCCAACAATAAGCTGGTACTGACGCTGGTGGACGGGGAATATGTCAGCCGGGAGATCGAGGAACTGGATGTGATCAACGACATCCATATCGAGAAGCGCGGCAGCGGCGGCGTGGCGGACGAACTGATCATAGAGACAGAGGAGCATACCTACAAGGTCATTTCCGAGCATAATATCCGGTACGTGTTAAATGACGGACAGAGTAAGGTGCGGCGGCAGGACGGAAGCCAGGGCGCAAGCCTGAATCTGCTTCCCAGCGGCTTTTTCGTGATAACGACTGAAAAACAAAAGGGAAATGTGGTAGGATATAGCCTGGTCGGCGGCGGGTTCGGCCACGGCGTCGGCATGAGCCAGAACGGTGCGAAAGAGATGGCAAAATACGGTTATGACGCGCAGGATATCCTGTTGTTCTTTTATGACGGCTGTCATTTGGAAAATATTTATGGCGCGGAGGATGAAAGTGATTCGTAAAATATATTTGATCGGGCGGGATTTCGCCGAGCATATGAAAAAACAGAATATCAGCGCTTATGCGGCCAGCATTGCCTTTTTCTTCTTCCTGTCGCTGGTGCCCATGCTGATCATGATCTGCACCATCATTCCCTATACGCCGCTGACGGAGGAGAATCTGGTGACGGCGGTGACGGATATTACTCCGGACAGGATCGATCCCTTGGCGGAGAGCCTGATCGCGGATGTCTATGACAAGTCGGCGGGCATCCTGTCCATAGCCATTTTCGCCACCATATGGTCGGCGGCGAAAGGCGTCATGGCGCTGATGACGGGTCTGAATGCGGTAAACGGAGTGGAGGAGAAACGTAATTACTTCCTGGTCAGGGCAGTGGCGTCCCTGTATACGGTGGTGATGCTGGTGGTGGTGATATTGTCCCTGTTTATCATGGTGTTCGGAGACCAGCTGGTAACGCTGGCGCTCCATCGGTTCCCGCCGCTGGAGGCGGTGGCGTCCTTTGCCATGAATTTCCGGTTCATCCTGGTGTGGGCGGTGCTGACGATACTGTTTGCGGCTGTTTATACCTATGTGCCGGATGTGAAGATGAAATTCAAGGAACAGATACCGGGGGCGATCTTCGCCGCCGTGGCATGGAGTGTCTTTTCCTGGGGATTTTCCGTGTATGTGACCTACGGCAATTCCTATGGCATTTATGGAAGCCTGTCCATTATCATCATTGTGCTGCTGTGGATGTATTTTTGTATGTATATCATTATGATCGGGGCTTATATGAACCGATACTTCAGCCCGGTGAACAAGGTGCTGGCAAAGCGATTTTGAACGATAAAAAGTTTATATTTTTTGAAAATCGAATGGACTTTGCGGCTCTGTTGTGATATGATGATTGCAGGCAGCCCAGGAAGAAGGAGGATACATATGACGAATGATGAGTTATTGCTTGCAATGTCAGATCTGATGGATGCAAAACTGAAATCAGGCTTACAGCCGATAAAGGACGGGATCCGTGACATAAAACTTCATATTGGAACTATGGAGCACCGTATGGAAGATATGGAGCACCGCATGGAAGATATGGAGCACCGCATGGAAGATATGGAGCACCGTATGGAAGATATGGAGCACTGCATGGAAGATATGGAGCACCGCATGGAAGATATGGAGCACCGTATGGAAGATATGGAGCACTGCATGGATGATATGAACCACCATATTAAAAACATAGAACTTCATATTGAAAATGTAACGGACAGAAATATCCAGATATTGGCTGAAAACTATGTTCCGGCTGCGAAACGGTATGAAAAGGCATCATCCCGGATCGACGCAATGGAAGCGGATATCGATGTGCTGAAAAGGGTGGTCACAGGCCATAGCGAAAAGCTGCAAAAGCTGGTGTGCTGACGGAACAGTCCGGCCAGAAACAGATTTTGCGGCAGGGGCTTGACTTTTTTGGAATGAGCCGTTAAAATAGGGAGCAGTTGGAAAAAGAAAGGCATTGATGGTGCACAGTAGAGGTTCATTTTCCTGCAGAGAGAGGAAGTCATCGGCTGAAAGCTTCCTTACGTTCAGATGAAACCTTGAATTTCCCACCGGAGCCGCCGAAGTGAAAGCTTTTCCTGACCGTGATACGGGATTGGCTGTTAGCTTTGGACGCAGGCGCACGTTACGCGTAAATGAGAGCCGCATGTTCCGTGTGAGACGGATGGCGGAAGCAGGGTGGTACCGCGGAATATTTTCG
Source organism: Blautia sp. (assembly GCA_023667395.1). Classification (GTDB taxonomy): domain Bacteria; phylum Bacillota; class Clostridia; order Lachnospirales; family Lachnospiraceae; genus Acetatifactor. Next base: position 9,251 of record JAMPAC010000027.1, read on the forward strand.
CCCCATGCGCAGGGATTGCGCATGGGGCGTTGTTTATGTCTGCGGACATAGATATCCCGGCGCATGAAAGAACTGAATCAAAACAGCCTCGGAAAGGAAGCGCCTGAAAGGGATTTCAGACGCAGAAGCGGCTGAACATTCCTTTCAGTGAACTGGGCGCTGGAATGCAGAGGCGGAACTAAATTAGGGAGGAAAATGCAATGAATGACAGACTAGCGGGCATCAGGCAGGAGATCCTGAGCGGGATCGAACAGCATGCCAGTTCAAGGGCGGCGGCCTTTGAACTCAGGAAACAGTTTCTGGATTCCAGGACCGGCAAGATCGGCCAGATGATGAAGGAAATGAAGAACATCGCTCCGGAAGAGCGGGCCAGCTTTGGCAAAAATATCAACGAACTGAAAGAATGGGCGCAGCAGAAGTTCTCTGAACTGGATGAGAAGCTGAAAGCAAAGGAACTGGAGCGCAGGTATGAGTCCGAGAAGATCGATGTGACAATGCCTGCGCAGGAGATGGAGACAGGTAATCTGCATCCCGTTACCCAGATCCGCAACCAGCTGATGGATATCTTCGCGGGCATGGGCTTTGAGGTGGCCGAGACGCGGGAGATCGAAACAGACTATTATAATTTCGAAGCCCTGAATACCCCTAAGGATCACCCGGCCAGGGATATGCAGGATACCTTTTACCTGTCGCCGGAATTCCTGCTTGCCACCCAGACCAGCGCGGCGCAGATCCACACCATGGAGAAGAAAAAGCCGCCCATCAAGATCGTTGCCGCGCCGGGCAAGGTGTTCCGCTCGGACGATGATGCAACCCATTCCCCCATGTTCCATCAGATGGAGGGGCTGGTGGTGGACGAGAAGATCACGCTGTGCGACCTGAAAGGAATGCTGGAGCATTTTGCAAAGAAGATTTTCGGGGAGCAGACCACCACCCGTCTGCGTCCCTCCTATTTCCCTTTCACGGAACCCTCCGTGGAGGTGGATGTAAGCTGCTTTTCCTGCGGGGGCAAAGGCTGCAGGCTGTGTAAGGGCACGGGCTGGATCGAACTTCTGGGCGCAGGCATCGTAAACAGGAAAGTGCTGGAAAACTGCGGCATCGATTCGGAGAAATACAGCGGACTGGCGTTTGGCATCGGACTGGATCGCGCCGCCATGCTGAAATACGGCATCAACAATGTGAAGCTGCTGTTCGAGTCCGACCTGCGCGTGCTTCGGCAGATCGATGACAACTAAATATACCGAAATGGAGGAAGATTATGTTAGTACCATTGAGTTGGTTGAAAGAATATGTGGATATTGATATCACGCCACAGGAACTGGAGCAGAAGCTGTTCTCCTGCGGCCTTGAAGTGGAAGAACTGACAGAGGTCGGAAAGGAAATCAGCAATGTTGTGGTGGGGCTGGTGGAGGAGTGCGAGCCCATTCCCGAGACCCATCTGCATGTGTGCAGGGTCAACGCGGGAGAACACGGGACGTTCCAGATCTGCTGCGGCGCAGACAATGTGAAAGCGGGGGGAAAATTCCCCGTGGCGCTGGTGGGAGCAACGGTCTATATGACCGCAAAGGATCACAAGACCGTGGAAGGCACCATGACAATCAAGAAAGGAAAACTCCGGGGCTATGAATCAGAGGGAATGCTCTGCTCCGGCGTGGAACTGGGTGTCAGCGAGAATATGTTCCCCGGCGCAGGCTACAACGGACTGCTGGCGCTGCCTGAGGATGCGGAAATCGGAGCGGACGTAAAGCCCATGCTGGGGCTGGACGACTGGATCTTCGACATTTCCATCACGGCCAACAGGCCGGACTGCCAGAGTATCCTGGGCATCGCCCGGGAGGTGGCGGCGGTTCTGGACAAAGAACTGAAAGAGCCCGCCCTGGAGTATACGGAAACGGAAGGGAAGAAAGAGGGCTTTACCGTAACGGTGGATGCGCCGGATCTCTGTCCCAGGTATATCGGGCATTATGTGCATGATGTGAAGATCGGGGAATCCCCCCTGTGGATGAGGCGCAGGCTGGCGCTGGTGGGGCAGGACGCCATTTCCAATATTGTGGATATCACCAACTATGTGCTGTTGGAGATGGGACAGCCCATGCACGCTTTTGACTGCGATTATCTGGAGGGCAATGCCATCCGGGTAAGGCGCGCCGGTGAGGGAGAGAAGCTTGTCACCCTGGATTCCCAGGAGTATACTTTAAATAACAGCAATCTGGTGATCTGCGACGGGGTGAAGCCAGTGGCGCTGGCAGGCGTCATGGGAGGGCTGAATTCCGAGATCCGGGATACCACGGTGGAGGTCATGTTCGAGGCCGCCAAATTCATGCGCGACAATATCCGCAGGACATCCCGCGCACTGGGCAAACGCACCGACGCCAGCGCCAGGTATGAGAAAGGTGTGGACGAGTACACCACGGTGCATGCCATGAAGCGTGCCCTGCATCTGGTGGAGGAACTGGGCTGCGGCAAGATTTCCTGCACCCATGTGGATGTCAACACGGGAAATTCCATTGCGCCCAGGGAGATGAAAGTAAGCGTCAGGAAAGTAAACGATGTGCTGGGAATTGAAGTGCCGGAAAAGGAGATACTGAGGATCATGAAGAATCTGCAGTTTGCTCCCGCCCTGGCGGGGGACGAACTGACACTGCAGGTGCCCGCATACCGCGAGGATATGGATTCCTATCCGGCGGATGTGGCGGAGGAAGTGATCCGCATGTACGGTTACGACCATGTTGTCCCCACGTTTATGCCCAAGGCAAGGGTCACAATGGGCGGACTGGACCAGAAGCAGAAGAAAGAACTGAAGCTGAAAAGGGCGCTCTGCGGCGTGGGAGCCTACGAGTGCATCCATTATTCTTTCATCTCGCCCTCGGATCTGGATCTGCTGCGGCTGCCGGAGGACGCCCCTGAGAGAAATGCCATCCGCATCCTGAATCCCATCAACGAGGATCTTTCCCTGATGCGCACCACGCTGGCGCCTTCCATGCTGAACGCCATTGCCGGGAACCAGAAAAAGGGAAATCTTGAGGGCAGGCTGTTTGAGGTGGCAAATGTGTTCCTTCCCGGGGAACTGCCCCTGAAAGAGTATCCTGATGAGAGGGATACGCTCTGCATCGGTATTTTCGGGGAGAAGGAGAGCTTCTTCACCCTGAAGGGAATGGCGGAGAAAGTGGCGGAGACCCTGTTTGTAGATTTTGCTTATGAGCCTGTGAAAAAGCCTTTCCTGCATCCCTATCAGGCGGCGGCGGTCTTCTGTGAGGGAAAGGAGATCGGCTATCTCGGCAAGGCGGCTTACGAGGTCAGCGAGAGCCTTGACCTGCGCACGGACGCGTATCTGCTGGAGATTGACCTGAAAGAACTTTCCACCCTGTATGACAGGCAGGCGTCTTTTACGCCGTTGTCCAGATTCCCGGAGGAAAGCCGCGACCTGGCCCTTGTGATGGATCGGACAGTGACCTGTGGACAGGTGGAGGATGTGATGAAGAAGTCCTGCTCCCATATCAGGGATATCAGGCTGTTTGACGTCTACGAGGGATCACAGATCCCAGCGGATAAGCGCAGCATGGCGTTCACCGTCGAATTCGTGCCCGGGGAGGAAGCTTTCCAGCCGGATTCCGTTGACCGGTTTGTGAAGAAGATTTTAAAGAACCTGAAGAACCAGCTGAATATAGAGTTAAGGAGTTAAAGGAGAAGAAATATGCCGTTTTTATTGTTGTTAAACCTGATCGTGCCCTATGTGATGATCCTGGTGGGAGGTATCCTGAAAAAGCATCCTGTATCGGATATGAGATCGCAGAACGGATATAACACGCCGACTTCACGGAAATCCCAGGCACACTGGGACTATGCGCAGAGTATTGCCCCCGATATTTTCATATCCATCGGAAAGACAGCGGGAGTAATCGAGATCATTTTATGTGTGATCCTGTTTTTGCTGCGTGTTTCCAGCCAGGATGCCCTCATTGCCGGTGGTTGTGTGGGAGTGGGCTTCCTGCTGTTCGGATTTTACAGGACGGATTCGGAGATCAGGAAAAAGTTTGCGGAGGCATGACCATGAAAAAACTGCTCTTTGGATGTTTCTTAATGCTTTCGGGCATTATAGGGGGTTCTGCATGGCTGATAGCAGCTTCCAATCTGGTGCAGGACGGAGCCTGGTCTACCATGGCAAACATATTCCCCGTTATTGGGTTTGGCAGGAAGGATGGGTATTTTGTGATCCTGTTTTATGCACTTGCTGTTGCAGGCGCTGTTATCGCAATTAAGGGAATGAAGGAAGATAAGTAAAAACAGTCTCGCAACGCCAGGCACAGATCAGGGGTGCTGAAGTGAAGAGACCGGAACAAGTTCCTGCAAGCAGGAACTGGAATAAATATAGGAGGCATCTGAAATGGAAAAGAAAAATATCTGGGAAACATTGGACGCGAAGCATTTGAAGAAGCTGGAGAGTCTGAACCGGGAGTACAGGGATTTCCTGGATAACGGCAAGACGGAGCGGGAGTGCATCGACACCATTGTCAACACCATTGAAAAAGAAGGCTACCGCGAACTGGAGAGCCTCATCAAAAGCGGCGAGGAACTTTCCCCGGGGGATAAGGTGTACAGCGTATGGATGAACAAATCCATCGTCATGTTTCGCATCGGCGCAAAGCCCATGATGGAGGGAATGAATATCCTGGGGGCGCACATCGACAGCCCCAGGCTGGATGTGAAGCAGAATCCTTTATATGAGGACGGCGGGTTCGCCTATCTGGATACCCATTATTATGGCGGCGTGAAGAAATATCAGTGGGTGACCATCCCCCTTGCCATCCACGGCGTGGTGGTAAAGAAAGACGGCGCCACCATTGAACTGAATATCGGCGAAAATGAGGACGATCCTGTGTTCTTCATCTCCGACCTGCTGATCCACCTGTCCCAGGAGCAGCTGGAGAAAAAAGCCGCCAAGGTCATCGAGGGCGAGGCTCTGGATCTGATTATCGGCAACAAACCCCTTGTCATCGACAAGAAAGCGGAGAAAGGCAAGGACAAGGAGCATAATAAGGAAAAAGAGAGCGAAAAGGAACATGCAAAGGATGCCGTGAAAGCCGGCATTCTGGAAATCCTGAAAGACAGCTATGGGATCGAGGAGGAAGACTTTATCTCTGCCGAACTGGAGATCGTTCCTGCAGGAAAGGCCAGGGAGGCAGGCTTTGACCGCAGCATGATCCTTTCTTACGGCCAGGACGATCGGGTCTGCGCGTTTACCTCCATGAGAGCCATGCTGGATGTGCAGGAATCCGACAGGACGGCCTGCTGCATCTTGGTGGATAAGGAGGAGATCGGTTCCGTGGGAGCCACCGGCATGCGGTCCAGGTTCTTTGAGAACGCGGTGGCGGAAGTGATGGAACTCTGCGGGGAGTACAGCGAACTGAACCTGAGGAGATGCCTGGCCCGCAGCTGTATGCTGTCCTCCGACGTGAGCAGCGCTTACGATCCCTCCTTTGCGGCCAGCTATGACAAGAAGAATGTTGCTTATCTGGGCGGCGGCATGGTATTTAATAAATTTACCGGCTCCAGGGGGAAATCCGGCTCCAATGACGCCAATGCGGAGTATCTGGCGCACCTGCGCAAGGTCATGGCGGACAGGAAAGTGCATTTCCAGACGGCCGAACTGGGCAAGGTGGACTTAGGGGGCGGCGGAACCATCGCCTATATCCTGGCGCTCTATGGCATGAATGTGGTGGACAGCGGCGTGGCGGTGCTGAACATGCACGCTCCCTGGGAGGCCACCAGTAAGGCGGATGTGTATGAGGCATACAGGGGTTATATGGCATTTGTGGAAGAGGCTTCGATGTGAGTGTGGAAAAGGTAAGGGAAGAGAATGGAAGCGTGAGAACCTTGGATGAAGAAGCCGTGAATGCGGGAAATGTGAGCACGGACGAGGCGGTAGGCGCCGGATGGAAAAAGTCGGATTATTACTTTGACCTGCCGCAGGAACTGATCGCCCAGGATCCCCTGGAAGACCGTTCCTCATCCCGGCTGCTGGTGCTGGATAAGGAGTCGGGCAGCGTGTCCCATCATGTGTTCCGTGAAATCACGGATTTCCTGGAGCCGGGGGACTGCCTGGTGCTGAATGATACCAGGGTGATCCCCGCAAGGCTCCTGGGAGAGCGGGAGGGCACCGGGGCACATGTGGAAGTGCTGCTTCTGAAGCGCCGCGAAAAGGATGTCTGGGAGACGCTGGTAAAGCCTGGGAAAAAATGCCGTCCCGGCACAAGGCTTGTGTTTGGCGGCGGACTGCTGAAAGCGGAAGTGCTGGAGACGGTGGAGGAGGGCAACCGCCTGATCCGCTTTGCATATGAGGGTATTTTCGAGGAGGTTCTGGACCGGCTGGGGGAGATGCCCCTGCCGCCCTATATTACCCATAAGCTGCAGGATAAGAACCGCTACCAGACGGTATACGCCCAATATGATGGCTCCGCCGCAGCGCCTACCGCAGGGCTGCATTTTACGGAGGAACTGCTGCAGCGCATCCAGTCGAAAGGCGTCAGGATCGCCTGTGTGACCCTGCATGTGGGGCTGGGCACGTTCCGGCCCGTGAAGGAAGAAAATATCCTGGAACACCATATGCACTCCGAGTATTATCAGGTATCGGCGGAAGCGGCGGATACGATCAATGAGACGAAACAAAACGGCGGCCGGATAGTCTGTGTGGGGACTACCAGCTGCCGCACCGTGGAGAGTGCATCGGATGAAAGCGGCCATGTGAACGCGGGCAGCGGGGACACGCAGATCTTTATCTATCCCGGATACCGCTTCAAGGCGCTGGACGCGCTGATCACCAATTTTCACCTGCCCGAATCCACCCTGGTCATGCTGGTATCGGCGCTTGCAGGACGGGAAAATGTGCTGAACGCATACCGGGAGGCGGTGCGGGAGAGGTACCGGTTTTTCAGTTTTGGGGATGCCATGTTGGTCAAATAGAATGAATAGAAAGGATACCACTTATGGACGAAAGAAGAAAAAGCAAAAGGACAAGTATGCCTTCCAAACTTGTTATGAGGCAGCTGGATGGCGGCGAAGACAGGCAGGTTGCCATTGAGATCATCGATGTGTCAAAAAGCGGTATAGGCTTTGAGTGTAAGGAACTGCTTCAGGTGGGAGAGGTATATGAGGCTTTCCTGACCATCTGGACCAAGGAAGTGATCCATGCGATTCTCAGGATCGTGCGCATTGAATTGAGAGAGAACACATATTCTTACGGCGCTGTGTTTGTGGGAATGCCGGATACGGAATCGGCCAGGATCGAGGTATATCAGACCGTTGAAGACATCAAGAAGAATCAATAGGAAAGTAGTGATCTCCATATGCGCCGGGCTTTTGCTGTTCGCTCTGTATGTGGTTATTTTCAGCTTCTCGGCACAGGACGCGGAACAGTCCGGTTCCCTGAGCCGACTCGTCTCCGAGAAATGGGTGGAAATGGTCAATACCCTTTCCCGCAGGCATTGGAGCCAGGCGGTGATGGAGAAATGGACCGATTATTTTGAGCATCCCATCAGAAAACTGGCGCATTTTACCGAGTATGCCTGCATGGGAGCTCTTGTCTATGCGTTGTGGAGCCAATGGATGAAGCGGGGGAGGGGACTGTATCTGTTCACGGTGATATGGGTCGCCCTGTCTGCGGCTGCGGATGAGTTCCACCAACTCTTCGTACCAGGCAGGTACGGCAGTTTTGCGGATGTCTGCCTGGATACCTGCGGCGGAGCCGCGGGGATGCTGTTCTGCATTTTTATGGGGAAAGTTTTTTCAAGACAAAAGAAAAAACAAGCAAAAAACAGGCATGGTTCCTGAGGGGTCAGGGATCATGCCTTGTTATTATCGTACTTTTATTGTCTTATTCGCGGCGAATACCCTTCCCCCTCCAGAAGTGCGACGGCTGCCAGCAGGGAGGGTTCGTCATAAAATTCCATCTGCAGCACACCGTCCTCCGTTTCCCGGTTGTGGGTGATGCCGATATTTTTGATGCTGAGTTTATGTTCCGACAGCAGCGTGACGATGCTGGCAAGGGCGCCAGCCTTGTCGGCAATATCCACGCTGATGCTGAAAGAACGTTTGAGTGGGCCGCTGGAAGCGCTGATAAAGGAATCGCGGTATATCCGGGCGCTGTCGAAGAAATCATACAGCCCGTCCTGATCCCTGTCGTCCAATGTCGCTTTGATCCTGCTCAGGGCATCGATATAATCTCCCAGCAGTTTTGAGATATTTGTAGTGTTGGTCAGGCAGATCTGCTGCCACATCACGGTGGAAGAGGAGGCAATCCTGGTAATATCCTTAAAGCCTCCCGCCGCCACCATTTTCATGATGCCGTCGGCGGAATCGCTGTCCCGCACCAGGTTTACCAGGGAGGACGCCACCACATGGGGCAGGTGGCTGATGGCGGCGGTGACATAATCGTGTCTTTCGTAATCCAATACCAGGGGAATCGCCCCCATCTTTTCCACCAGCCGACGGTAATCTTCCAGTTTTTTGGGAGGAACCCGGTCGGTGGGCGTCAGGATATAATAAATATTTTCCAGAAGAGAAGCCTTGGAGTTGATGAAACCGGTTCGCTCGCTGCCCGCCATGGGATGGCCGCCGATAAAGCAGTGTTCCAGCCCGGCTCGGCGGACAGCGGCGTGGATGGCGGTCTTCACGCTGCCCACATCCGTTAACAGGCAGTCCGGCGCTATCACTTTTTTGACCATTGCCAGATTGGCGTCATTTTTCTGCACGGGGGCACATAAAAAGATGTAGTCGCAGCAGGAGAAGCCGTCGTCAATACGCGCCGCTGCCACATCCACGATATGTTGTTCCAGAGCCAGTTCCAGGGACGCCCTGTTCAGGTCGTAAGCCACGATCCTGACTTCGGGTACGGACTGTTTCAGGGCTCTTGCGATAGAGCCGCCGATCAGGCCAAGGCCGATAAAACCACAGGTAAGATGGGACATGGTATACCTCCTTTGGGCATAAAAAATGGAAGCAATGGGGCTCGAACCCATGACCTCTCGCGTGTGAGGCGAACGCTCATCCCGGCTGAGCTATGCTTCCGTGATTCTTATTATAGCACTATGAGCGGAAAATGCAACAGAATGCTTTGCTGAAAAATGAGTTTTCTGCATTTTGACCAAATCTTCTATTGTAAAAAGTAAGAATATTTAGTAAAATAAGCATATGGGGCTTTTGAAGTCAGATTCTTTTCGGGCAAAATACCCAAATGAAACATAAAACGGAGGAGCGTAATATGAAAGTTTACACAACCGACAAGATTCGTAATGTTGTGCTGTTAGGTCACGGCGGCAGCGGAAAGACCAGCCTGGCGGAGAGTTTTGCATATCTGGCAGGACTTACTTCTAGGATGGGAAAGGTAACCGATGGAAATACCATAAGTGACTATGGGAAGGAAGAGCAGAAGCGTCAGTTCTCTATCAACACCTCCGTGATTCCTATAGAGTGGGAAGGCCATAAGATCAATGTGATCGACGCCCCCGGCTATTTTGACTTTGTGGGTGAGATGGAGGAAGCAGTCAGCGCGGCAGGAGCGGCCGTCATCGTTGTGAACGGCAAGTCCGGCATCGAGGTGGGAACCCAGAAAGCCTGGGAACTCTGTGAAAAATACAAGCTGCCCAGGATCGTCTATGTATCCAACATGGACGTGGACAATGCGTCTTTCCGCCAGGTAGTGGAGGATATGACCAGTCTCTACGGCAAGAAGATGGCACCCTTTAACCTGCCCATCCGTGAGGATGAGAAATTTGTGGGTTATGTGAATGTCATCACCGAGACCGGCAACCGCTGGCAGGGCAAGGAAGTGGTTCCCTGCGACGTGCCCGAATACAGCAAGGCAAACCTGCAGATCTGCCGCGATACCCTGATGGAGGCGGTTGCGGAGACCAGCGAGGAGATGATGGAACGTTACTTCGGCGGCGAGAGTTTCTCCGAGGCGGAGATCAGGGCGGCGCTGCGTACCAATGTCTGCGACTGCAGCATCGTTCCCATGACCATGGGTTCCAATATCCTGTGTCAGGGCGTGTATACCCTGCTGGATGATATCGTGAAATATTTCCCCAGCCCCGAGAACAGACAGGTGGCGGGCATCAATATGAAGACCAATGAGATCTACAATGCGGACTATGACTTCTCCAAGGCGAAATCCGCATATATCTGGAAGACTATCGTGGATCCTTTTATTGGAAAGTACTCCCTGATCAAGGTGAACTCCGGCGTGCTGAAGACGGACGACCTGATCTACAATGTGGATCGCGATATTGAGGAGAAGATCGGTAAGATCTATGTGCTACAGGGTAACAAGCCCATTGAGGTGCCGGAACTTCACGCAGGCGATATCGGCGCGCTGGCGAAGCTGACGGCGGCAAGGACCGGCAACAGCCTGTCCACCAAGGCTACCACCATCAAGTATGGCAAATTTGATATTTCCACTCCTTACACCTATATGCGCTATAAGCCCAAGAACAAGGGGGATGTGGATAAGATTTCCCAGGCGCTGCAGAAGCTGACCCATGAGGATCCGACGCTGAGAGTGGTGAATGACGCGGAGAACAGGCAGACGCTGCTCTACGGCATGGGCGACCAGCACCTGGAGATCGTTGTCAGCAGGCTGTTGAATGAATATAAGGTGGAAGTGGAACTGACAAAGCCCAAGATTGCTTATAAAGAGACCATAAAGGGCAAGTCGGATGTGGAGTACAAGTATAAAAAGCAGACTGGCGGACATGGGCAGTACGGTCATGTCAAGATGCGTTTCTCCCCCTCCGACGATCTGGAGACCGCATATGTGTTCGAGCAGGAAGTAGTGGGCGGCGCCGTGCCGAAGAACTATTATCCCGCAGTGGAAAAGGGACTGCAGGAATCCGTGATAAAGGGTCCCATGGCGGCTTACCCGGTAGTGGGTGTGAAAGCGGTATTGTACGACGGCTCCTATCACCCGGTGGATTCCTCCGAGCAGGCTTTCCGGATGGCTGCCATCCAGGCATTCAAGAAAGGCTTCATGGAGGCGAAGCCCATCCTGCTTGAGCCCATCGCATCCATCAAGGTGACAGTGCCCGACGCTTACACAGGCGACGTTATGGGCGACCTGAACAAGAGGCGCGGACGCGTTCTGGGCATGAATCCCGTTGCAGGCGGCAAGCAGACCATTGAGGCGGACATTCCCATGAGCAGTCTTTACGGTTATTGTACCGACCTGCGTTCCATGACGGGAGGCAGGGGCGAGTATGCTTACGAGTTTGCGCGCTATGAGCAGGCTCCCTCCGATGTACAGGAGAAAGAAGTGGCTGACAGGGCGGCGAAAGTGGCTGAGAACAGTCAGGATGACTGATGTGATACCATAATTGAATACGGATCAGAATACAGGCAGCCGGGAGCGTTTTGGCTGCCTGTTACATTAATACTTGCTTGCAAGAAGGTTGCGGAAAGGCAGGGCTATTATGAAAAAAAGATTATTCATTATGATTTTTCTGGTTATGATTATAAGTATGTGCGGCTGTGGGACAGAGCAGGCTTTTTACAGAACAGATGCGGGACTGTACGCCTATGAGGGTCAGCTGTATAAAAATGACGGCGAAATATTGCTTTCGGAAGCGGAACTGGGGTATGCGGAACTGCTTCAGGAGTTTCCGGAGGGCGTTGATGGTGCGCAATGGTATACAGAACTGTACCGGTATGGAGACTGGCTTTTGCTGGGGATCGATGACAGCCGGAGCCTGCAGGGACTGGAGGGTTACCGGTATTTTCTGCTGATCCCGGAATCGGACAGGAGCAGGGCGGAGTACGAGATGGCGGATGGCATGTCGGCGGCCATCTGTTATGACGGCGCGGTATATCAGCTTGAAAGTGATGAAATATCAGAAGAAACGCTGGGCAGTATGGAAGCGGTCGGAATGATCCAAGGCTTGGACGAGGCGTGGCCGAAAGAAGATTTTCAGACCAACAGTCCCGGGCTGCTGGGGCATCTGGTGTATGAATGCGGTGGGAAGCTGCTGACCTGCAGGAATGGGGAAGCGTATGAAGCTTATGTTTTGATGGAATGAGGAAATGATCATTATTGTTTATCAATTCAATATATGCTATATTGTCTTTAGGATAAAGAGGTGATAAAATGGCTTTGCAGATAGAAGAACTGCGGAGATTATGTACAGTTGATACGATTATAATGACAGCGCATGTGATTAGGCGATGTAAAGAAAGAAGTATTGATGCTGATGATATAATCAATGTTATCATGCATGGTGAAATTATAAAGCAGTATGAGGACGATAAGTCATTTCCCAGCTGCCTGTTATTAGGTATGTCAATAAAAAACAGGTACTTGCACGTTGTCATTGCAAGCAATAATATTAATTTGCACATAATAACAGCATACTATCCTGAACTTGATGAATGGGAACCGGATTATAAGACCAGAAAGGGGCGCTGAATATGGATTGTTTTACCTGTGGCAGTAGTCATATGACGGAAACTACTACAATTTATGTGGAAAAATTGGAAAATGGCATTTTGATCATAAAAAATGTTCCCTGTAAAAAATGTACTCAATGCGGTGAAGAATTCTTTTCCATGGCAATCATGAAAGAAATTGAAAAAATAAGTAAAATGGCAGAAAAGATGATCAGCGAGGTTATGATCATTGATTATGACAAGGCGGCATAGGATTATTGTCGGTAGTTTTGTGGTGACGGTTGTTTTGGGATATGATGTAATCAATAAATCTTTTTTTGTAGAAACATATATCGGATCAAAAAAGGATAGGTCTATTTTTTCGGATTTTGATTCATATTACAGGTTTTTAGAGAGAAACGAGGGAAACATCTACGACAATGCCTGTTATTATCAGTACATTTTTTCACAAAAGGAAGTAGATGCATATAATATTGATTTAAACAGAATTAATACAATAGCATTGATTGATTGTACATGCAGCGATTTTTCTGCTGGGTTTTCATCAAGTGAATTAGAGAGTTATAATGAGATAGAAAAAGATAAAGAATTCCGAAAAGAGTGGATTGCTAAGTTCAACTCCTGTAATACATATGAAGAGTTTCAAAAGATGGTATGTGAGTTTGAAAATTCATATAGTTTAGAAGGTGATCTCTGTTTTTTTATCTCTAATTTTATTTTTGCAGATCAGGACAAGGCTTATGATATTGTGATGCAATATATAGCCCAAACTTTAAATTCTGACATTGAAAATACATTGTGTTTTGTCCATGGGGCTCAAAAAGTTTTAAGTGATCATAAATATGATAAAACCATTTTTTCTCCAAGGATTAGTAGTCATAAACAATATCTAAAGGAGATGGTAAGACGTATAGAAAATAAAGAAATTACGTTTCGGGAGCAGAAATATTTTGATAAAGATACCCATTTCTTTTGCTATAAATTAGTTGGGGATTATATCGTAAGGGAACGGGAAAATGATATACAGGTTTGTAGATATTTTGAAACTTTCGATGAATTTGCTGAATATCTCAATAATGATTTGTCGGACTGTGACTTGTCAAAGGCGATATTATCCGATATTGATTTCTCATGTTATAAAACAAATGAGTATACTAAATTGTCGGTACAGGACACCGATCAGCTGCGTTATGTGATTATTAAAAAATATGATAGGATCGAGCGGAATTTTATTGTTATTCAGAGATGGTTAAATGAAAATGGTCAGGTAATTAAAGAATACAAAAATATATTTGATTATTTTTTTGACTTTCTTTACTTTTTGGAGAATGATTTATCAGGTGCAGATTTGCTATTTTGTGATGGATTAATTAATCTTCATGATTTGTCAAACGTTAATTATGCGAATGTAACGTTGAGGAGCGAAGTTTGGGAAAAATTAAATATGCCATATCAATGTTATTCCCTGAGTAATGGCAGCATGGAAGAATTCTCTTTGAGCGTAAAAAACGAGGAGGAGACAGCAGACGTCCTGGCTGTTTTAAGAAAAGAAACAAAGGGAGATAAAGATAAACCGAAAATATCTTATATTTCTGATTTACATTTGATCCATAGGCTTCAAAAAGTTCCTTTTAAAAACGAAGGGGATATTGTACTGTTTATTCAGAACCAGATCATTGATGGTCTGCTGAAAGAAATGTGTGGCAGCGATATTTTACTGATTGGCGGAGATACAGCGTCAGATTTTAATATTTTCAGAATGTTTGTTCGATTATTGAGAAAATCAATGGATGAACGGGATATGCATGTTCCAGTGATTTTCTTATTGGGAAATCACGAGTTATGGGGATTTCCCAATAGTACCTTTGACGAAATTGTGCCGCAATATGAAAGGGAGATTACCGGTCAGGGTATGTACCTGCTTCAGAATGAGATTATTTATATTGAAAAATTTGTTGGGTGGAAAAGTTGGCAGTTACATAAAATAACCACACAGGAATTATTGTCTATGTCGAGAAAAGAACTTAGGGTGAGATTGAACTGTGCTCTGTTTATTTTCTTTGGCGGCTTGGCATTCTCCGGTTACAATGAAGAATTTAATGCGAATAATGGAATATACAGATCGGTGATTGACAGGGAACAGGAAATCGCAGAAAGTAAAAAATTTGAACATTTATATGAAATAGTTTTGTCAAACCTTTCAGATCGTTCAGTGGTTGTGTTTACACATACACCTAAAAAAGATTGGTGTGCTGATTCCTGTTGCCAGGGAGGTTTTGTGTATGTCAGTGGTCATACACACCGCAATGAGTTTTATGATGATGGAGAAAACAGGATATATGCTGACAATCAAATGGGATATCAATATGCTAATGCACATCTGAAATATTTTAGGATGGAAAGATATATAGTTGATTGGTTTGCAGAGTATGAAGATGGAATCCATGAAATAACAAAGCAGCAGTATCTGGATTTTTATCGGGAAAAGAATATGTCTATAACCTTCACAAGGGACGTATATAAACTTATTATGCTGAAAAAAAGTGGTTATTATTGTTTCTTGCAGCAGTATGGAAATGGGTTGTTCGCTATTTTGAACGGGGGAAAACCAATAATATTAAGAGAAGAAGATATCAATTATTATTATGAGAAAATGGATATGATGATTGCAAAAATAAGTACACCTTTAGATAAGTACACATCCATACAACAAAAGATTGCTGATGAAGTAAAAATAATTGGAGGAAGAGGCAGTATTCACGGAGCCATCATAGATATTGATTTTTACAGCCACATATATGTGAATCCGTTTGATGGAACGATTACCGGATATTGGGCAAAAGATATTAAACAAAAAACTGTGTTTCCAAGCATACCCAAGCTATTAAAGAAAAAATGCCCGGCACTTTATCAAAATTATTTGGAAAATTTGGAAAGTAAAGATGGAATGTTGCCCAGTATTACGAATAGCCAGAAATTGGAATTGGACACTGTGGAACAGGAATATTTAGATACCAGTATTTATGCGGCATCAAATGAAATTAGGAAAATGCAAAAACTCTATAATAATGTCCTTACTACATGGTATGAACCTGGACAAAAGATGCTGGAGTAAATAACGCACTATTGAAAACAATTGTACGGCATGCTATAATTTTTATATGGAGCAATCGTGTTACAAGGTGGTAGCCTCCCTGAACTTGCGTGAATCGCAGGATTCATTGAAGAGGGGAGGTGGTGCATATGAGCACTTACGAGGTTTTAACATTGTTAATTCTTTTCGGAACGTTTCTCGTTGCGCTGCTTGCCTACATAGATAGGAACAACAAGCGAAAATAAACAAGCCTACCTTGTAATCTTAGCGGATGCAGGTAGGCGTATAACTTACCTACGAGGCTGACCACTTTGTGGGCGATTGCTCCTTTTTCATTTCCATAATAGCATATGAAAAAGCTGTTTGCAATAAATTTTGTGCGTTGTGTTGGCTTATTCGTGTAAATATGAAAAAATGCAATTGACATCTCCCGAAAAACAGGCTAAAATAGGCATTAATTTAATCCATGACAGCTGACGTTGATGAGGAGTATTAAGAGTATCGGACTTGCAGAGAGCCGCCGGAGGGTGCGAGGCGGCAGCGAGATATTCCCAACTGGCCTCGGAGTCCTCGCCTGAAGCGCAGAGCGTGGGTAGGGCGGAGCGGTTGATCCCGTTATCGATCATAAAGTGCACCTGGCGGAAGTTCCGCCGGTGAAGTAGAGTGGTACCACGGAATGAAGCCCTTTCGTCTCTATACGGACGAGAGGGCTTAGGTTTTGTTTAGGAGGTAAATACAATGGCAGTACCGTACAACCACCGCGAGGTGGAATCAAAATGGCAGGCTGTGTGGGATGACGAGAAAGCCTTTCAGACTTCTGACGATTATTCCAGGCCGAAATATTATGCCCTGGTAGAGTTCCCTTATCCTTCGGGGGACGGGCTCCATGTGGGGCATCCCAGACCCTATACCGCGCTGGATATTGTGGCCAGGAAGAGGCGGATGCAGGGCTATAACGTGCTGTATCCCATGGGCTTTGACGCGTTCGGCCTCCCCACGGAGAATTACGCGATCAAGAACCATATCCATCCCCGGATCGTCACCAAGAACAATGTGGAACGTTTCAAGGGTCAGCTTCATTCCCTGGGATACTCTTTCGACTGGGACAGGGAGGTCAATACCACCGATCCCGATTACTATAAGTGGACACAGTGGATCTTCCTGAAGCTGTTCAAGGCGGGGCTTGCCTATAAGTCCGAGATGCCCATCAACTGGTGCACCTCCTGTAAGGTGGGTCTGGCAAATGAGGAAGTGGTAAACGGCGTCTGCGAGCGCTGCGGCTCCGAGGTAGTGAGAAAGGTCAAGAGTCAGTGGATGCTGAAGATCACTGAGTACGCGGATCAGCTGATCCAGGGACTGGACACGGTGGATTATATCGAGCGTGTGAAGGTTTCCCAGAAGAACTGGATCGGGAAGTCCCAGGGCGCGGAGGTGGATTTTTCCCTGACGGGAAAGGAGGATAAGCTGCGCATTTACACCACCAGGCCGGACACCCTTTTTGGCGCAACTTATATGGTGGTGTCCCCGGAGCATCCCCTGATTGAAAAATATAAGGATGAAATCAAGAACTATGATGCCCTTGCAGCGTACAGGGAGCAGGCGGCGAAGAAGTCCGACTTCGAACGTACCGAACTGGCAAAGGACAAGACCGGCGTACAGATCGAGGGACTGACCGCCACCAACCCGGTGAACAATAAGGAAATCCCCATCTGGATCTCCGATTATGTGCTGATGACCTACGGGACGGGCGCGATCATGGCGGTTCCCGCCCACGACGAGAGGGACTGGGATTTCGCGAAGAAATTCAACCTGCCCATTATCGAGGTGGTGGCGGGCAGTCCTGTCAGCGTGCAGGAGCAGGTGTTCACGGACGTGGCAACGGGAACGCTGGTAAATTCCGAGTTCCTCAACGGTCTCTCCGTGACGGACGCCAAGAAGAAAATCATAGAATTTTTGGAGGAAAAGGGCATCGGTCAGAGTAAGACCAATTTCAAGCTTCGCGACTGGGTATTTTCCAGACAGCGCTACTGGGGTGAACCGATTCCCATTGTACAATGTGAAAAATGCGGTTTCGTGCCCCTGGACGAGAGTGAACTGCCCCTGATGCTGCCGGAAGTGGAGTCCTATGAACCCACGGACAACGGCGAGTCCCCCCTGGCGGCAATGGAAGAATGGGTGAACACCACCTGTCCCTGCTGCGGGGGCCCGGCGAAGAGGGAGACCGATACCATGCCCCAGTGGGCGGGTTCTTCCTGGTATTTCCTGCGATATATCGATCCCCATAATAAGGAGGCACTGGCAAGTAAAGAGGCGCTGGATTACTGGATGCCTGTGGATTGGTACAACGGCGGCATGGAGCATACCACGCTGCACCTGCTTTATTCCCGGTTCTGGCATAGGTTCCTGTACGACCAGGGGGTAGTGCCCTGTCCCGAGCCTTACCAGAAGAGGACCAGCCACGGCATGATCCTGGGACTGAACCCTCACAGCTTTGTGAACCAGTCCCCGGAGGAGCAGAAGCGCCTGGTGGAGCAGTACGGGAGCGAGAAAGCGGCCAGGGAAGCCCTGGTGAAACAGTTCGGAGAGATGGCGGAGCATCCCGTGGTGAAGATGTCCAAGTCCCTGGGCAATGTGGTGAACCCGGACGAGATCGTGAAGGACTACGGCGCGGACACCCTGCGCACCTATGAGATGTTCATTGGCGCTTTCGATGTCAGCGCGGCGTGGAGCGAGGACGGCGTAAAGGGTTGCCGCAGGTTCCTGGAGAGGGTGTGGAAGCTGCAGGATATCCTGACGGGAGCCGAGGGCTACAGCGCGGACCTGGAGACGAAGATGCACCAGACCATCAAAAAGGTATCCGCCGACTTTGAAAACCTGAAATACAATACCGCCATTGCGGCAATGATGGCGCTGATCAATGAATTTTACAAAAAGGGCGGTGTC
This sequence comes from Blautia sp., assembly GCA_023667395.1. Taxonomy (GTDB): domain Bacteria; phylum Bacillota; class Clostridia; order Lachnospirales; family Lachnospiraceae; genus Acetatifactor. The sequence goes on from JAMPAC010000027.1 coordinate 27,717, forward strand.
ACAAGGGGAGAATACAAGACCCTGCTGACATTGCTGAATCCCGTGGCGCCCCACATCACGGAGGAACTGTGGCAGATTGCCGGATACGAGGGAAGGGTTTACCAGACCGCCTGGCCGGAGTATGACGAGGCCAAGACCGTGGAGAGCACCGTGGAGGTGGGCGTTCAGGTAAACGGCAAGATCCGCGCCACCGTCACCGTGGGCAAGGACGAGGACAAGGAAAAGGTCATCGCCCTGGCGAAGGAAGCGCTGGGAGACAAACTCACCGGAAACGTGGTGAAGGAGATCTATGTGCCGGGCAGGCTTGTGAACCTGGTGGTGAAGCCATGAGCGGGCTGGGACAGGAGATTTCTGATCGACTTTATTTCTGATTTGTGGTATACTTATATTGTAGCAATATAAGCCATAGTATAGACAGCAGGTGATTGTATATGACGCCTGAAGAACAAAGGCAGGCTGCCATTCTTACCTATGTGAACCTTATGAGAATCAAGGCGCATGAAACAGGCGAGAATAAGGAACTGGATTATCAGATCAGAGTTGCAAAAGTCATGCTGCAGAATTTTGGCATTGATTATTTGGAACTGGAATACTGAATGATGAAGATTTCAGAAACTAATGTTTCCGAACCTGAAAACCGATTTTGATGAATTATTCAACCTGTAAAATGTGGAAAGGGGCGGTCATTGACCGCCCTGTTTCGCGTTTTTCTCCAGCAGTTCATTGATCTTCTCCAGTTCCTCCTGCGTGCTGTGCTTCTTGATGGCGGCGATGGCCGCCTGCATCTCCCGGGGGGTGAAGACCAGGTTTTCCTGCTTTGCCTTTTTCATCATGGGCATCAGGAACATCATCATTTCTTTCTGGCTCTTTCCCTGTCCCTGGGTGAACATCTGGGACAGAAAATCAAGCTTCTTCGGTGAGATGTCCTTTACCAGGTCATCGGACATCCATTTGGGTCTTTCCTGCTCTGCCATATGCAGCATCCTCCTTTTTATGCCATATGTTATCTATATAATATCATGTGTTATTCCCCATCATCGCCATGATGGAAGACAGATCCATGTTCTCCATATCCATGCCCTCAGGGAACATTTCCTGCATCATCTGCATGGTTTCCATCATTTCCTGCATCTGCTTCATGTTCTGCATCATGTTTTTCATGTTTTCCACCCTGCTGCGCTCCTCGGGGCTGCAGAAAGGCAGTATTTCATCCCACAGACGGGAGGCGTCCGACCGCTGGGGAAAGCGGAAAGGCTGGGTATGGGGATGATTCCTGAAAAAAGAAAGGGTGTAATTTAATTCCATCATTTTAATACAGACGGCTAAAGCCCCCTGCTGTTCCGGTTTCAGGTAGGGCAGGAGCACTTTCATCATCTGGATGCGGTTGGTGGTAAAAAGGGAATCGAATGCGGCAATGCTTCCCATTTCGTTGTCTTCCATGGAATTTCCCAATCCTTTCCGATACTCCCCGCTCCGTTTCGTGTTCCCTGTCAGGCATTTTCATGACGGAGTTGTTGTACATATCTCTATCCTATGTAAAGGCGGGCCGGGTTATGAGTACCTGTCTGACCCTTGCAGGGCGGAAAAAAGGCTCCTTTCGGAGCCTCTTTCCATCCTGACGGGGTCAGGTCGACGGCGTATGCCGCCGTTTACCGACAGTAACTCAGCATCCGCATCCGTTGCCGTTGCCGCCGCAGAAGCAGGAGATCAGGAGAATCCAGATCAGCCAGCTGCAGGAACTGTTGCCGCCGAACAGACCAACGCCGTTGTTGCCGCATCCACAGTCGTTATTGCCGCAGCCGTTGTTTCCGCCGAAGAAGCTGCCGCCGCTAACGCAGGACAGAAGCAGGATGATCCAGAGCCAGCTGCAGGAGCCGCCCCATCCGTTATTGTTCTGTGCACATCCGCAGGAATCATTGCATCCGCAGTTTGTAGCAGTTAAATCACTCATTTGATTAGCCTCCATGGTTTATTTATGGTTTATTGTATGCAGGGGAGCCTGTCAATGTTTCCTGAGGCAAGAATAGTTGAAATAAATGCCATTTGCACAATGATAACGCATGATATTTATGAAAAATTAATAAAAAACTGCCCTATATGCAGATAAAATACTTGAATTAATTCCGGCATATAGTAAAATAAAATGTGTCAACGAGTATGAACGTGAACAGATATATGGGAAAAAGAACATGGCACAAAAAGTTTTTGTAGTGGAGGGCAGGCAGTTTCGTACCCAGGGCGATTATGCGCGTGCCGTACATGATAAGGAGATCATAGACAAACTCCGGAAAGAAACTGACCTGCAGGATAAAGCACAGCTGGAGCAGTTGAAGGCTGATCTGAAAAAAGGGAAATACAAATTTATGACGCTTCTTGGGCAGGACTTCAGGGATGAAGTGGAGGAACGGCTCAAGACTGCCGGAACAGGGAAAAAGTCGGCTGGAAAGAGAGACCGTGGGGCGTCAAAGAAGCAGGGTATCGGCAAGAATGCCCGGGGCGGGGAAACCACTCCAAAGCAGGGGGAACCGGAGATCGACGAAGCCGTCCTTGAAGAACTCCGGAGGCAGGACAGACGCAGGAAGCTGATCATAGCGCTCTGCAGTGTGGCGGCTGTGGGGTGCCTCGGATATTTCGGTATTTATTCATATTATAATTACAGGACCAGAAGCACTTATGAGTCGCTGAGCAGCCTGCGCGACGCCCGGGCCTCCGCGTCCGCCGCTGCAGCTGCGGCTCCGTCAGCGACACCTCAGTACACGCTGGACAACGCCCCGGCGGAACCCAGGGAAGTGCTGGAGGAATTTAAGGTTTTATTAAATAAGAATCAAAAGCTGATCGGATGGATCAAGATTGACGGTACAAATATAGACTATCCTGTCATGCAGACTACGGACAATGAATATTATCTTGACCATAACCTGAATCAGGCATATGACAGGAATGGCTCCATTTTCATGGATAAGGACTGCGATGTGCTGGAGCCCAGCACGAACTATATATTGTACGGGCACCATATGAAGAGCGGCCAGATGTTCGGCTATCTGGACCGGTATGGCAAGGAGGAGTACTATGAGGAACATCCTTACATCCAGTTCGATACCATATATGAGAAAGGGCTCTATCAGGTCATGTACGTGTTCCGCTCCCATGTGTACAGCGAGGACGAGATCGCTTTCAAGTATTATCAGTTCATCGATGTGAACAGCGAGCAGGAATTTGATTCCTATATGCAGGAGATGGCCGCGATGTCCTATTATGACACGGGCGTGACCGCTGAGTATGGGGATCAGCTGCTGACGCTTTCCACCTGCGATTATCAGGAGAAAGACGGCAGGTTTGTGGTAGTGGCGAAGAAGATTGAAGAGGAATGAGGAAAATGCCCTGGGGATTGTATCTCCGGGGCATTCCATTTTGTTCTTGCATTTTTCCCCGACACATGGTAATCTATGTATGAAAGTAGGAATGCTTTCTATCTATTGGTCAAAGTGCTTTTCGGGCGGTTCGCCAAGGATTCACTTATGAAAATTGACAGGGCGGGG
>JAMPAC010000028.1 GCA_023667395.1 Blautia sp.
CCTCCCCCTCTTTTATAATCCGCTTCGCATACCGTATAGCTAACTTTGGATTCCCCCTCTCCATCAGGATATCAAATATATCTTTCATATTCTTCTGATACTTTCCAATCCCCAACTCTCTAAACTTATCATTTAAAAACTTAATATACTCCACCCTATGGTTATTGGATGTATAGTACGCAAAGTGCAATATAAACCAAAACTCAATACACTCGTTACTCCATGCCGCATGATACTGCAATTTCGGATTCTCCAAGTTCAGCTTGTCCACTCGCTCTGCTACACCATTAAAATCCTTTACCGGAAAACTGTCTTTATCATACACGCACCAAATCTGTCCCCGTTCAATCCCATTCTTGCGGACATATCGTTCCGCCATACCAATTACTCGCATGGTTTCCGCAGCGCAAGGTTCTATCTCAATCAAAACCATATCTTTATAGATCGGGTTATTTTCTATCAAACGCTTGAATCCTTCAAAATAAAGCGGTTCCGTTTGCTCTCCCTCACAGAAAATATAATAACGGTATTCTTTCTTCTCAAGGTATTCCTTGCGTCTCTGCTTCCTCCATTGTGTTGTCCCTATCTTTTTAGGCATTGACATCACTCCAATCAATAATTGTTTTCAGATATGGATCTGCGCCATATTTGCCCTCTAAATATTGCTTATCATATTTTGCATCCATGCGAACGGATTCACCTTTTTTGTTCTTAAATTCGACCAAAGAATACAACTTAGAATTTTGGCTTTTACCTTTTGCCACAAACCAAATCTCGTCGCGACGAAAGATGTCATTATTCATAGTGGACAAATCATGTGAAGTAAAAATCAACTGCGCGCCATTCTTGTTAATTTTCATATTATTGAACAACATAATGACATAACGCAGCAATACCGGATGGATTTTCGCATCCAATTCATCAATTACGAGTGTTGTTCCAACAACAAGGCTTCTGGCAATAAAAGGCAGTAACCCAAACAACTTCTTTGTTCCGCTGGATTCCTCAGACAAAGTCAACTCTGTGCTGTATCCGTTTACTGTATGCTTTGTATAAACTTCTATACGGTTTTCTTCTTTTTCCTCAATACGGAAGTCCTCGATATCCAAATCCATCTCGCGAATCATATCAAGTACAAGCTTTTTTACTTCTTCCGTCTTAGCGATAGCAGTCCGCAATTCCTGTCTTGGATTCCCATAATTTAAGAAATCAATAGAGTTTTCAAACCATGCAATCACATCAGAAATCACCTCATTCTTTTTATAGGTAATTCCTAAGTAAGACAATAACGGCAGATTCTCCGATATTTCTTCACTGATTTTAATTTTGCCAAACACACCTTTTAGTTCAATTTCATTCCCATTTCTTACAAAGAGCGCCGAACGCCTTCCGGTATCTAACTTTATCCTGTCCAAACTTTCATAAACAACAATGTCTTGTTTCACATGCAGAATATAGCGGTATTCTGCAACTTGAGTTCTAAAGAACACCTCAAACTCCGTTGGCTCCTTTCTCGTTTCTTCCGAAAAGGCAAACGGCTCTACCGGAATTTTCCTTGCCTTATATTCACACTCTGACTTATCACAGGTCGCACACAAAGGCCTTAAAACCTTTGCGTCCAATGTGTGCAGCGCTTCCAGCACATTTGATTTACCGCCGCCATTCGGTCCGTAAATCACAGATACCGGCAAAAAATTTTCTCCGTCTTCCGTTTGAATAATTCTATCTTTATGTTCCATGATTGCTGCAGCCTGCATGTCGAAGGTCATCTCTTCACGGATACTTTTATAATTTTTTATGGTAAATTGGCATAACATAGCTTCTACCTCCATCTTATATCTGTATTATACATCGTTTTCCCGTTTTGTAAACTATATTTGAGATTTTTCCTCATATTTTATGTTCCAGTTTATTTGTGGTATGAACTGTAAAAGCTAAAAAAGCATAAAGCCGCAGAAATCATATGATTCCAGCGACCTCTGCTTGTTTTCCTTTCAACTCACTCATTTCCGCATGACATTCCGCTAGTTCCTTAAGCGCCCTCTCTACCTTTCCTGCATTTGCCTGAACCAATACATTCAGCAACACCTTAGCTGTCTCCTCTGCCGTATTGGGATTATGTATAATATAATTTAACTTTCGTACTTTTCCTCCGGAAAAACTTGTCATGGTGGGAAACACCTCCCGCCCTCATGGCCTTTGTCCATTCTATGAAAACCAATCTGAAATTATTAACTCTTTTTAATAATATCTCACGCCCCCGCCGCCTTTCCTGTTACTATATTTTATTTTAAACGCAAAAAAGGACAGCGCAGACTTTTCCCATAAGCCCGTAACTGCCCTTGCGCTGTGTATGTTTAACAAGAATCCCTTAAAACTTTCTGCACTATTCGGTTCATCTTTTTTCAAGCACAGATGAGTGCAACTCACTGAAATCTTGCGAAATTCTGCGTCAAGAAATACCCAGTACGAAGCGACGCAAGCGTCACTTCTACTGGGCGGGGCATGGCCAGCGTAACTGGTCTTTCGCTCATCGCCCCGTCCCAGAATCCGGCATCTAATTTTCTCTGCAAATGTTTTATTTCAAGGGAATAAACTGACAGCGATTTATCTGCTTCAACCTCTTAATAATTTTACCATTTCATTGGAAATATACCCAACACATCTTACTATATTCTTGGAATCGTATAACATTCTGGATTAATCCTGTATATAAAAGTCCATTGCCTGATAACAGCGTATAAATTCATTGTCAGCATCATCAAAATCCTCTGAAAAGGTATTCAGACTCCCCGTTGGATTAACCGCCATATTCATAAACCTTCTATATGCGTCATAACATTTTGTCAAAGAATCATACGCATTTTTATACTCTTCAGGCGGATCAGCAAGCAGTCCGACAATAGAATTAACTCTTTCCTGATTTTCAAGTATACTATTGATCTGCTCGCAAAACTCTGAATCAGAAAATAAATTATATAATGCGTCATTAAAATCTTTCACAAAATGACCATCCGATCTCGTATATAAATCAGTTTCACTATCTTCTTTTTCCCATATAGCATTATTCCATACCCGCACAATTAAATTGCAGCAATTCTCCGCATCAACTGCTCCAGACAACATTGTCTGTAATACATCTCTAAGATTTTCCGCGTATTCCCTCTTTCTCCTTTCTGCTTCTCGATTCTTCTGATAGTGTTCAACATCTATTGTCATCATCTGACAACATCGAATAAACTCTGCATCTAACTTATTAAAATCTTCCGAAAATGTATTCAGACTTCCCGATGGACTAATAGCCATATCAGTAAGTAATAGGTACACGTCATATAGTTTGGACACAGGCTGAAAAGAATTAACAAATTCTTCTGGTGGATCCTTTAATTTTCTTATGATTGCACCGACCTTCCCCTGATTATCTATGATGTTATCTATCCGCGCAATAAACTCCACATCCGCAAACAAATTATCCAAAGCTACATTAAAATCTGATACATAGTAACCATCCAGCCTTGTGTATCTATCGGTATCTCTGTTATTTCTTTCATATATAGCATTGTACCAAACTTGATCAATAAAACTACAGCAAGCACCCGCCTCATCTGCACCTTGCAGCATCAAAGAAATTACTGCATCATAATTTTCAGAATATTCTTGAATACGCCTTTCCGCTTTCTTTTCCTGATAATACCAAACTCCACAAACCGCCGCTACAACGACCAATATCAGAACAAAAATAACAGTAACACCACGTTTTTTTGCATGACTTCGGTTTCTTTTCTCCATATGCGAAATATATTCAGTGTCCTTCAAATCGCAATCTTTCTCTTGCCCTTTTTCTGTATTTTTATCTTCAACCGCTTTCCTCATACTCGTCTTTTGATCCTCATACTTGTATTTACTATTAGCAGGCAATTTCTACAACAATCTATTTGCCTTCGCTAAGCACCTCGTCAAAAACTTAGTATCTTTCCAGTGGCTTTTTCATATAATACGCACTTGCTAATGCTGGTTATTCTTTTGTAAGATGTATTCCAGCATTTTAAATGCTGAAAGCTTTTTAGCCTCTCTCTTAGATGAGGACTTCGCCAGAAACCTTCTCACTTCTTCCTCTATACAGCATTCACATTTCCAAACAGGGTTACCGTTTTTATCATATTCCTGTTGAAAATCATACTTTGGAATTGAAAAATATCCACGCCTTGCCAAAATTTCTAATTGATTAATTGCTTCCGCCTTATTGGGGTTTGGAATTTCGTCCTTTATACAGTTTACCAGATTATGCTTTTCCAAATAATCATACGCGACTCTACAAACTGCATTCCTCGCTTCTTTCTTTGAAATTCCAAACCCTCTGAAAATGGGCAAGTGTTCATCAATTTTAAGAAGGCAATGAAATTGTATCCTGCTAATCTTTTCAAATCCTTCAATTCTCTGGGATATCCCATTAAAAGGAACATACCAAGTTGATGTATAGCTCGCCTTTTCAAAATGATACAAAGGTATTGTTTTGTTCTTTTTGCTGACCCAATCCTGTATCAGCCCGACATAATCCGAAAATATATCTTGAGCAAGTTCACTGTCTGGCGAAAGCATTATCTCAACAACATCTTGAAGTTCTGAAATATCCCACTGCGAGTCCAATGCCACCGCTCCGAGAATTGCTTCAAATAAGTCCTCTTTTATAGAATCCTCTTCCTGAACATGATTATTGATGTCATCTTTTCCCATAATCAAAAACTCAGTAAGTCCCAGTACATCTATTCTGTGTGCCAGCATTTTTTTACAAACCAATCTCTTTTTGATCTCAGTCAACCGGTTTTCTTGATATTCTGATGCAAACTCATCAAATTCCTGTTCTCTGTCAAAATCATCGCATTCGCTTAAAAAATATCCGTATTTTTCACTAAGATATTTTACAACAATAAAATCAAGGACTTTGTCTCCTATAAATTCAAGGATCTCGTTGTCCTCTCCACCGTTCTCTTTTGAATAAGACCGCCGCACAAACGCCTGCTGAAGTAAATCCAAGTTCTTAAAATTATAAGCAATTTGATCCTGAATAAAGCGAAACTCATTTTTTTCCATAAAAAATACCTCCTAGCAGATTTTTACTAAAAGGCATAAATTCATACCTAACCAAAATAAACCTTCTTGAAATAAGAAGATATACTTTTGATTAAGCATCCTGGTTTAAATTCAATTCTTTGTTTTTGGCTGTTTACCAAAATTCACTTGCATAAATACTGATAACCAGATAAACACAATGTTTTAAATTTAAGCCACTACACCTTTCGTAATTAAATCATAACAAAGAGCCACGCAGATGTCAACTGAATTTTCCTACACTTGCAATGCTTCCTGACAATTCATTTTAATTTTTTCAACACTTCTCGAAGTTCGGGTAAATCATTACAGATAATTTCCCATACAAGCACAAAATTCACTCCCTCATAATCATGTACAATTCGATTTCTCAAACCATATATCTGAATCCATGGAATTTCCTTATGCATTGCCCGATACTCACTGTCAATTTTGCCAGCCAATTCACCTAATCGACTCAAATTGAATATGCAGGCTTCCATTATCACTTCCTGATTTATAAATATATCGCAATCTATGCTCTTTGCATACTTTTTCAATATATATCGGCATTTTCCCAATGATGACATCATTTTTCATAAGAGCCAAAGAGGATCGCTCTCCTAATGCTATTATCTATAAAAACATCAAAAAGGACATTCAGAAGTCCTGTTACCGTTCTTCCAAATGTCCTATATTCTAACACCAATCAATATTTCTGCTATTTTACCACCCACACAAGCCGTTCCATTTCATCACTATCATATGTACCGTAGACTTGCTAACCCCAAAAGCCTTTGCCGTCTGGCGCACTGTGGCATTGTTGTCAATAATATAGCTGGCGATGTTCATGGCACGCTCTTCAATATAGTCTTTCAAAAGAAAACCCCTTAAGAATCTTTTTTACAATGTATGTGAGATTCTTATGGGGTATGACTTGTGTTTGAAATATTTATCTTTCCTGCATCCTGTCTGATGCGATCTCAGAAGAAACCCTCCAGGGACAGGCTCTCCCTGAATTCCATATCCACAATATTGACCAGGCCATCCGCATCATAGTCGAAGTTAAGAAAGCTGTCCGGCTTCCTTCAGTGAGGTGTGTTAATATACCATTCTTCCTGCTTCACATTGCAGCATCCTGCTGTTCTTCTTCCATCTTCCAAAAAAATCCTGTCGCAGACAAGCCAATAGCACACACTACTATTCCAGTCGGTATTAAACATAAATAAATCATGCTGCTGAGCGCATCGAACAAAAGGCCATAAACGATTTGTCCTATGGGCTGAGCACACAATGTAATCGTAGACGTATAAGCCATCACTTTTCCGATTAAATGGTTTGGTGTCCTCTGCTGTATGAGGGAAACCGCAAAAATAGAAAAAATACTGATTACAATCTGCATACCGCAAAAAGAAACAATAGTGATAGCATATTTTATAATTGGATCAACAGGACATAAGAAAGCGATCCCTGCCAAAACAATAAAAATCCCCATAGAAGCAAGCGGGACAGGTAGTTTATGTATTTTCAATTTTTCTGTAAGCAATCCTGCGGCAACACTTCCTAAAATCGTGGCGACCGCTAATGCACTTTCCGCCGCCCCATAATATTGTGCATTTAATCCAAGAACAGTACGCACAATAAAGGGCAATCCAACTATGGTGATACCCATTACAAAAAATCTTGAGATTGCAGTTAAAAACAGCATTTTTGAAATACTTGTCTGCTCTCTTAAAATATAGCGCATACTTGACAGGAAGTCCTGCTTAACAACCGACAGTATACCGCCCTTGCTCAGCGAGTGCTGATAGCTTAACTTTATAAAGCACTCAAACAAAGCCGTGATGAAAAAACAGGCAACACTTGCATACATAACAGGCTTTAACCCAAGTACCGCATACAGCACGCCACCCAGCATCGGAGCCACCAGATAAGACAAGGAAGCCACCTGGTTTACAACAGCATTCCCTTTCATGATGTTATCGCCTTGCAACATAGTCGGAATACATGCCTGCACCGTAGGAGTTTCAAATGCCCCTAAGACTGAGAGCATGACAAGCAGTACACTGATTACAGTAAGGGCATTTCCTTCAGACAAAAGAAGTGCGGAACATAAAACCGACACGCCTGCTAATCCGTCAAGCGCAACCATGATATTCCGCCTGTCTGCCCTGTCCGCAAGAATGCCGCCCAATGGCGAAAGAACAATCGTCGGGATTGTGGCAACAGACAATATCCCTGCAAATATAGCGGCTGAACCCGTTACTTCCAGCACATACATAGACAGTGCAAGTTTCAATATGAAATTTCCAAATAATGATGTTAGCTGCCCCAAGATAAGAAGCACAAAATTCTTTGTAAACAATTTCTGTGTCATGGTTCCTTTCCTCCTTTTTCTGAAATGTCATCAATAAATTTTTCTGTAAACGATACAGCTTCATCACCAAAAATCGGCAGTCCCATATGTTCTAATACTTCTATCACGCAATGGTATTTATGGTGTAACTCTTCCTCTGTTGCAGGAAATACCGTTGGCATCAGCCAGAAGTTAATGAGAGGTAAAAGCTCGGAAAGCTCTTTTGTGTATTCTGTTTTTATAGAACCGTCATTTTTCCCTTCTTCCAACAATTCCAACCATAAAGGAGTAAGTACCCGTCTGTTTTCTTCTACTGCTGTGGCTAAAATATGCGGATCTTTCAGGATTGAGATTGCCTGTACATTCAGATGATTGCGTTCTTCATCGGATTGGTTCAGCACAAGCAATAACCTAATCTTTTGTAAGCCATTCAAATCATTACGCTCTTTAATTGCATCAAAAGGATTATTTTCAAAAAACATCTGATTTCCCAATGTGTACATAACATCTTCCTTGCTTTGAAAAAAGCGGTAAAACATTCCTTTCGCCCCGCCTGCCATGTCCATAATATCGGAGATTGAAGTTGCCTCATATCCTTTAGAAATAAACAGGTTCTGCGCGGCATTTAAAATTTCCCTTCGCCATTCATCCGGTGTCTTTTTTACAGGTCTGGCCAATTTTAGTGTACCTCCTTTACAGATAATTATTGACCATCGGTCAATAATTATCTTATCACATTCTTCCAATGACTGCAATAACTATCATTTCTTAATGTGAATAGAAATCAGTGTTCGCACAGATTATTCTTGTACAAAATAAAACAGCGGAGTTTTTACACTCCGCCACCAATCTGCCGTACTTATTTCGTTTTAGTCAAAATATCCTAAACATTTTTCAGAAAAACTTACATAAACAACTCCATATCCACACGCCTTGCTTACAATGTAGAAAAGATTATCCGTAATTTTTCTCTCAGTTCCGGAATTTCTTTCGTGATAGTTTCCCATATGATGTCATTGTCAATAATATCATAGTCATGCGCATAAATATTGCGCATCCCTTTGATCTGACGCCAGGGGACGTCTGGATATTTTTTTACAAAATTCTCATCCAATCCTGCAACAAGTTCTCCTATCTGAATAATACACATCCCGCACGCAAACTGAAATTCTTTCTCATTCTCAAATTCTGCTCTGTTGGAATGGTGCTTTTTCAAAATCCGCTCCATCTCATCACAATACTGGAGCATCTTCTGTAGTATGATCCGTTCTGACTTCTTACCTCTCATAGAGTTTCACCTCATCCTTGCCAATCGCTTCCAGAAACTGTTGGTCCTTAATCGCACTTTTTACTACCAGATCAACGTGGCATTGAAATACATCCTCCAGATCCGCAATCATCCCACAGTATGAAAGAAGTCCTTTCATGCTTCCCTTTTGTACCAAAAAATCCAAGTCGCTTTTTTCATCCGCCTCGCCTCGTGCATAGGAACCAAAAAGACTCAGTGCATCCACGCCATAATGAATCGCTATCGGCATTGCTTTTGTCCTGATCTCATCTATTGTATAAGGCATTTTACGACCTCCCTTTTCAAATCCAGTCCCACTCTATTACGGCATTTCTTTTTTCTTATATTATCCTATCCTCCCCCCAATTGCAAGAAATACCGCAAAAAAGCAGGTGCCCAAAGCATCTGCCTGAAGTTTTTACACGATATGCCATATCACCCTTCTCTTCAACCATTCTATTTTGTTACAACCGCATGTACCGTAGACTTGCTAACCCCAAAAGCCTTTGCCGTCTGGCGCACTGTGGCATTGTTGTCAATAATATAGCTGGCGATGTTCATGGCACGCTCTTCAATATAGTCTTTCAAAAGAAAACCCCTTAAGAATCTTTTTTACAATGTATGTGAGATTCTTATGGGGTATGACTTGTGTTTGAAATATTTATCTTTCCTGCATCCTGTCTGATGCGATCTCAGAAGAAACCCTCCAGGGACAGGCTCTCCCTGAATTCCATATCCACAATATTGACCAGGCCATCCGCGTCATAGTCAAAGTAGATATCCACCATCCCTATGGGGTCATATTTTCCCTCCGGTCCCTCCAGGCAATGGGTCGCGATCAGGCAGTTCCTGCCCTCATACGTTCCGCTGCATATCTCCCATATCCCCCAGGAAGCGATCCCGCCGAATTCATCTCCAGCTTTATAATCGTTTCCCTCCAGGATCCTGGTAAATGCCGAATAGAACATCTCATTTTCCCGATCCTCCTCAATGCGCGCCTTATAGTAAGCCTCAATATTGTATACGATCTCCTTTTCAATCCCCTCGCAGGCGATCACGATCGTATGGTCCGCACTCCCATACCGACAGGAAATGGGAAACTGATTGTCCAGCATGGTTTCCCCATGAATCATCTCCAGCGCTTTCCAGCCATGATCAATCTGTTTTAACACCGCATATTCTATGAGCGGCATGGAATTGACTGCAGGTTGGAACGTAAAAAATATCTCTTTCTCCCCGTCCCTGTCCAGATCGATATACTCAGCCCCTACGGGATATAGACATAAAAGATCATCATACTCATAGATTAATTCCCCGTTAAAATAGAAACTTAAATGCCCGTCAAAAAGCGTATCATCCGGAGTGGCTGCGACCAGCAGATACTCCTGTTCCCCGTTTCCATCCAGGTCGCCCATATCATACCGTTGGGGTGCGTAGGGATCCTCCGCCTCATCAGCCTGCGTTCCATCTGTGCCAGCTTCCGCTCCGCCGGTTTCCGCCCCGCCTGCGCCTACTTCATCTGCCTCTGTACCGCCTGCTCCTGTGCTGTCCATACCCGAATCGTCTGCCTCCGAGCCGTCCGCGCCCGTCTTGTCTTCTTCTGCTCCACCCGCTCCCGCATGTTCCGCTTCCTCCCTGGAAGCGATCCTGACATCCACATTTTTCACAGAAACATATACATCCTTATCCTCAGCCGTGGAATTCTGCACATTCACCCCGACCCGGTACCACGCCCCCCGTTCCACCTCAAACCTGACCGGCATACCCGGTGTGATATAAGTAGGTTTATAAGGATTCTCTTCCGCGCCTTCCACCGGAAGCAGCAGGATCTCCGTATCTCCCAGACCCTCCGCTGCGTAGAACGTAAGCGTGCCACTCTTAGAACAGATTTCTTCATCCGAATAAGAAAATAGTCCCAGTTCCGTGCACCCGGCCGGTATCGTTATCCTGATCTGGTATTCCCTCGGCTGATTTGTCAGGAAACAGACCGCCACTATGACGCAGGCGGCAATTGCAGCGACCAGAATCCAGAGAGCCGCCTTTTTATAATGAAGGACCGACCTGATCCGCTCCTTTACACTGATCTCCCCGAAAGCCAGCGGACATGCCATGACCATCTTTCTCTGTCGGCTGCATGACAGCAGAGCCTTTGAGTACTCTTTTTTATCTTCAAAAGACAACTTGCTGATCACCTTTTCATCACAGGCAAATTCAATGTCCTTGCAGAAAAGAAGATATGCCGCCCAACAGAGGGGCTGGAACCAATAAACTGCCAGAAGCAGGTATCCCAACGGCTTCCACCAATGATCCTTTCTCTTCAGATGCGCCTGCTCATGGGCGATCACATAATCCATCCTCGCTATATCCACACCGGAAGGCAGATAGATACGGGGTCTGACCATCCCCAGGACAAAGGGGGACGTCACCGCATCGCAAAGATAGATACTCCCTTCCTGGCATACCGCTTCCCGCACCATATACTGAAGCCGGAACCGGGTAAAGACCGCATACGCCAGCAGCAGCACCACGCCGCAGCACCATACCATGCCCGCGATATCGGCAAAGTTCAGCGAAACCGTCACCGTCACATTCTCCCTCTCAGGGGCGGACGCTTCCTCTCCGGACGGATTACCAATATACCCGGCCACGGGCGCCTTGCTGTCTATTTCCGGCATGGGATCAGGGACTTGTCCGCTGTCCATCATTTCTGACCTGACCGTCTCCGTATTTGGGATCAGACTGTACGGACTCTCAATGGAAAAAGGACAGACCAGCCGGAATGCCACAATGCCCCAGAGCAGGCAGCGGATCCACTTTGACGCTTTTCGGAACAGCAGTCTCAGCAAAAGCACTGCCAGGATCAGCCATCCTGCCGTTATACTCCTGTTTAAAAGCCTTAAAAAGATATCTCCCAGACTCATGACCATATCTCCTCTCATGCCCGCCTCCGGCGGCATATACAATAGAATCAAAGGGCTGATTCTATTGTCAAGAACAATCGATGCACCGCTGCAAGACCGGAGGAATCCGTTTTGCGGATTCTTCCCGGAATGACTTAGATTTTCTTGGGGCATGTACAAAGAGGTGGGTACACCCCCTCTTTACGACCTTAGAAAATCTTCATTCCGTTTCCTCCGCGCGGTCGATCATTTCGTGGATTGCCTCCGCTTCCTCCGCCGTCAGCCTGGTGTTCTGCGTAAATGCCGCGATAAAAGCGGGCAGGGAGCCTGCAAAAGTCTCCTGGACATACTTTTTGCTCTGCCGGGAATAAAATTCCTCCCTGGAGATCACCGCAGTGACCAGCCCGTTCTCATTTTTAAAAAGTCCCTTATCTATCAGCCTCCGCAGTACATTATGCGCCGTGGTACGCTTCCAGTTAAATTCCACAGCCGTCATTTTCACCAGTTCCGATGAACTCACCGGCTCGTGTTCCCAGATCATATCCGCATACCTTGCCTCGATCGCACCCAACTGAATTTCTGGCATAATAATTCCTCCTCTGTCAGCGTTCTTTCATTTTGTCCAAAAATTATGATCCCAAAAGACCACACGATGTGGTCTTTGTTATAGACTACACCATGTGGTCTTTACTGTCAATAGAAAGTTTCTATTATTTCTTATTACCTATGAGCACTTTCTTCCCGCAGAAAGCAAACCCATAACTTCTAATGCGTTCCTCCGATATCCCCCTTGCCACAAGAGAGGCTTTATAATTCCGCTCCTCAATCTGCTTCAGCGCTTCTTCCACTGTGTCAGATAACTCTTTCTCGTCTTCCTCCTGCACCTTGAATTCTATGATAATAGCATTATTGTCAGGCGTTTTCGGCTCCAGCATGACATCATAGCGACCGTAACCCGATTCCCTGTTTGAGGTAATGACGTATCTGTCGTTCAACTCTACCAGCATTCCCAGCACAAATCCATGATAAAAGCGTTCCGACTCTTCCCCCGAGGATCCGTTTCCCGTGTCAAAATAACTGAACATTTCCAAAGTCACTTTATTCATATAGGTATTCATACCCTTTACGTCATCCGACAGCAACGCCTGCAGGAACGCATTATTGACCCTGCGGCATCTGCCAAACCAGCTTTCGATCATCTGCTCGAACATGACCCGCACTTCCAGGTTTGTCAGCCTCAGCTCAAATTCCGCTTTACGGCGCATGGCATTAAATTCATAATGCATGACTTTCAGGTATCCGCTCGCAAGCAGCAGGCTCCATACAGCCTCATCCCCCTGATCCAGCTGGTTGAATATGATCTGCTCATCCAACACAGTATGGAAAGTATCCCCCTGCAGCAGCCTTTCCATGGTCATTTTGATCTCCGGGCTTCCCTCCCGTATCAGTTTGCCCGCCAGACTGTTGCTGCTGGAATTGGCCCAATAAGTACCTATCGCCTTCTTATCAAGAAGATTGATAATAGACCAGGGATTATAGATATCCGCCCTGTCACCAAAAGTAAATCCGTCATACCATTCCCTGACCTGCTGTTCCTGCGCGGACATATCATACTCTTTCAGTGCCGCAAATACTTCTTCTTCCGTAAAACCAAAACTGTCTGAATACTTATTTGATGTCGTCGTTACTACCTCAAGGTTATTTAAGTCCGAAAAAAGAGATTCCTTGCTTATTCTTGTAATGCCTGTCATAACAGCGCATTCCAGATAGGGATTCGTCTTAAATGTAGCGTTGAACAAACTCCTGATAAACGCCACCATCTCCTCCCAATAGCCGCCCACATAGGCTTCCTGCATGGGCGCATCATATTCATCCAGGAGAATAATCACTTTTTTCCCATAATAGCGGGATAAATAGGAGGAAAGCTGGTTCAGGGCAAGCGAAGCGTCCACGTCATCCATATTGATCGTTTTTCTGCGAAAATTTTCTTTTTCCTCCTCCTGCAGTCCACCCTCTTCCAGCAAGAACGCGTGCCTGGAATACTCGTCAGCGATCAGCTGACAGATTTTTCTGCGTGCGTTTCCATACTCGGTTTCTTTCACATTGGCAAAACTTAAAAACAGAACCGGGTACGTCCCCTGCAGTTCGCGATACTTTTCATCCTCCCAGACGCAAAGCCCTTCAAACAGGTCTCCCCGTCCGGCGTATTTTATGGAAAAGAATTTTTCCAGCATACTCATATTTAAGGTCTTTCCAAAACGCCTGGGACGCGTAATCAGCGTTACACTGTCTCCGTTTTCCCACCACTCCCGTATAAACTTCGTCTTATCGATATAAAAAAGGTCTTTTTGCCGAACCACCTCAAAATCCTGATGCCCGATCCCTATCGTCCTTGCCATATCTTTTCACCCTTCATCCAATCCCGATTTATCTCATTTCCGTTTTTTTGATTCATTATATCGCTCTATCTCCCGAAAGGCAATAAGGTTCCGCTTACTGCAGCCAGCTGCCTGAACGGTTCGCCTTTCGCCCTCACTTTCATTGGAAAATGAATCCTCAAGTAATTTCTCCGTAGGCGAAGAGTCGATATCAACCGACGCGAATTTCTTCTGTCTGCCGCATTCCGTACAGCAGGAAACTATTTCAATCTCCTTGTAATCATCCGTGCCTAACCGATCAGCACCTCCCTGCCGTCAAACGCAAAACCATATCTGTGTATCCTTTCCGCCGGTATCCCTTTTGCCCGGAGCGCGGTCTCATACTGCTTTTTCTCGATCTGATCCAGCGCCGCCTGCACAGCGCTCTCCAGGGTTTCACCCTTTCTTGCGTGGACTACCTTGAACTCTAACACAAAGGCATCCGTGCCTTCGGCGTCCATACCGTTCTGCCTGGGTTCCAGCATGATATCGTATCTGCCGTAACCGCTCTCCCGGTTGGATGTGATCACATACCGATCCCGCAGTTCCACCATCATCCCCAGCACAAAACCATGATAGAATTTCTCCGGCTGCGCCTTTCCTGACGGGTCGCCCGCTGTGTCAAAACTGCTGAACACTTCGCAGGATATGTCGTTCATATAATCATTCATGGTTTCCACATCATTGGAAAGCAGCGCCTTGAGGAAACCGTTCTGTTCCCTCCGGCATCTTCCGAACCAGCCGCTGATCATCTGCTCAAACATCATCAGGACTTCCATATTTGTCAGTTTCAGGTCATATTCCGCTTTCCGGATCGCCGTATTAAATTCATAATGCATCACTTTCAGATACCCGCTTGCAAGCAGCAGGCTCCACACCGCCTCGTCTCCCTGTCCCAACTGACTGAATACGATCTGTTCATCCAGGATCGCATGAAAGGTTTCCCCGTGAAGAAGCGCCTCCATGGTCATCTTGATTCCCGGGCTGCCCTCCCTGACCAGCTTTCCCACCAGGCTGTTGGAACTGGAATTGACCCAGTAGGCGCCCAGCTTTCCTGTATCCAGATAATTAATGATAGACCATGGATTGTAAATGTCCTCCACATTTCCGAAAATAAATCCGTCATACCATTTTTTAACTTCTTCTTTCTTTTCCGGCCATCCAAACTCATCCAGCGCGTTAAACACTTCTTCCTCTGTAAAACCAAAACTGTCCGCATATTCCTCCGAAGTGATTGTCACCACTTTCAGATTGTTCAGGTCTGAAAAAATGGACTCCTTACTCACTCTGGTAATGCCCGTCAAAATCGCCCGCTCCAGATAGGGATTCGTCTTAAAAGTCGCATTGAACAGACTTCTGATAAAGGTGGTCATTTCCTCCCAATATCCGTTTACATAAGCCTCCTGCATGGGCGTGTCATATTCATCCAGAAGGATAATAACCTTCCTGCCATAATATTTATAGAGATACCCCGTCAAAACATTCAGGCTTTCCGTGGCCACATACTCTTCCATATCTGCAGATATTTTCTGGATGAAATCCACTTCTCTCTGATTCAGTTTCCCGCTTTCTTCCAGAAAATCATACTGATTATACAGACTTGTAATGATCTGGCAGATCTTCTTCCTGGTATTGATATATGACGTTTCTTTCACTTTTGCAAAACTGAGCGAGATCACCGGCCAGGTTCCCTGCAGTTCCCGGTATTTTTCCTCTTTCCACACATCCAGCCCTTCAAACAGATCGCTCCGCCCGGCATAGTCAACGTCAAAGAATTTCTCCGTCATACTCATGGTCAGCGTTTTCCCGAATCTTCTGGGGCGGTCGATCAGGGTCACACTGTCGCCCCTCTCCCACCATTCCCTGATAAACCGGGTCTTATCAATATAAAAATATCCGTTTGTCCTGATGGTCTCAAAATCCTGACACCCAATACTCACCGTTCTTGCCATGATCATGCCCCTTTCCGAAATCACTGTGCGTTTATTCCAGTATAACCTATTATTTCTTATATTACAATATCAATTATATTCGGAATAACGTATTCGGCATCCTCTTTCCGATTCTTCTTCCACATTGCTTCCGCGCCTGACAGACTATCGGCTAATCCATAAAATTTCCCCGCTGTTCCCAGATCAGTTCCCCGCTGACCGCGTTGACGGCGAGGACGCTCTCGCTCATCCGATTCCTTTCCGTCTCCAGAAACCTCCAGACCGGCACGATCTCCGGATCTCCGTCCGGGGAAAGAACCGTCAGATATTCCAAGGTGATCTTTTTGACAACCAGCTGTTCTTCCTGTAGCTGCGCTGTATCGATCTGTTCCCTCATGGCATCGATGGCTTCTCCCACCGAGAGTATGGGGCTGTCCAGTCCGATCTCCTCCGCCGTGAAAAAGGCTCCCCATACTTTTAAGGGAAAGATGCTCCGACCCGCCGTGGCCGTGGCTGCGTTATGCCATGCCGTCACAGGCATCCCGTCCAGGGTCTGCTTGAATACCGCTTTTGCATAGGTGTTTGCATCACCTGGTCCGCAGACATAGATACTGTCGCATGAGTAGACACCCTCGCCCGCTATCGGTTCCATGCTCTGCTGACCCAATTGCTCTATCTCTGCAGGAATACAGCCTGTTACTTCCAGTAAGAACAAAACTTCTTCCAATGGCATGTCTTCTTCCGCAATGGAACCACCCGCGATCCGCACGGAGTATGCCCCTGTTTCTTTCCTGTAATCCCTCTTAATGTCAATCCTTTCCAAGTCCAATACCTGTTCGCCAAAGGGCTCCCCATCCCTGACCCGGTAGATCCAGCGCTGCCCTCCGGGAGTCACGAACTGCCATGCATCCTCCTTCTCGTCATACACTGCGGCGGCATTCACATCCCAGTTTTCCACCGGAAACAGTTTCTCAAACAGCACTTTTCTGTCGTCATCCGTGATCGCCCGGGGAATATAGCTGTAACGGCTTACGCGGCTGATGCCGTCCACCGCAGTTTCCGCATCGATCGTGATGCTCTTTCCGTCAGACGTTTGAATGGTTTCTGTGATGGTCTTTCCCGCGCAGGATGCAAGGATATCCCTGTTGGAGACATCCATGGAGGGATTCTGTTGGGCGCCGGAGCCGTCTCCCGCATTTCCCGTTCTGCTTTCCGCATTTCCTGTTGTGCCTTCCTCATATCCCGCATCGGTACTGCTGACTTCCGTGCCCGGCATTGCGCCTTGTTCCGCGTTATGTCCCTGCGGCGCACAGGCGGTCAGCCCCCATAACAACGCACAGATGCAGACCGCTGTCTTTCGGTATGATTTCCTCATAGATACATCCTCCCTGTTATCCTAAATACTATGACATTACATAAATCCTCACTCAGGTTTATGGTAGTCCCACTCTAAACCAGGCATGTATCACCTTTGTTTCATTTCTGACATTTGCGAAAAAAGACGACACCCCCTTGGCTTTCCAGATAAAACAACTAATTGTGAAATCATGCAAAATAGTGTACAATGCCTTTAGAGGTGTCAAAATGAATGTACGGATCATTGATGAAAACATTGCGTTAGTGCCCTATTACCCTAATGAGACTGTCGCCCTTGCATGGTATCAGGACAAGGATGTTTGCAGGCAGGTTGACAATATCGATCATGTGTATTCCCTGGACAGGCTCCGGTCAATGTACGATTTCCTGAGTACCCATGGCGAATGCTTTTATATCCAATACAATGGAAAACTGATCGGCGACATTTCCCTCCGGGATAATTCCGAAATCGCGATCGTCATCTGCAGGGAATACCAGAACCGGCATATTGGCCGTAAATGCGTGCAGAATTTACTCAGCCTTGCAAAGGAAAAGGGAATGAGCGAAGTCAGGGCGAATATTTACACTTTCAATAGGCAAAGCCGGAAAATGTTCCTGTCCATCGGTTTTCAGCCGTCAGGGGACGAATGGTATACTTATAGCTTTCAGGTCTCCTGATTCGAGCCGGTAAATATTTTTGCACAATCCCTGTATGTCCTCCTGATGATGGGAGGTCACGATGATGGTGACGCCCTCCTGCGTATTCAACCGTTCCAGATGCATCCGGATGTTTTGGCCGATGGTGTGAAAAGGTTCGTCCAGTATCAGCAGCGCAGGCTTTTCCATCAACGCCTGGGCGATCGCCAGACGCTGTTTCATCCCCGGCGAATACTTGCTGACCCTGACTTCGGAAGCCGGATTCAGTCCCACCAGCGCCATGGTCCTCTTCACTTCCTCTTTCGTCGCTTTCCTTAAGATTCCGGCCAGGATCAGCAGATTGTCCAGCCCCGTCTCGTTGGGCAGGAAACCTGCATTGTCCAGGATCACGCCTATGTTCCGGGGGGATTTCCCCTTTTCGATCTTCTCTCCGTCCACAATGATCTCCCCTGCATCCGGCCTGACGAGCCCGCAGATCATTTGAAGCAGTACGCTCTTGCCCGATCCATCCGCGCCTATGACTGCACAGCTTTCTCCCCGATGCACCCGGAGGTTGAGATCCGTAAATAATACGTTGCCTTTATACGCCTTTTTTACATGCTTCAGTTCCACCATGATCTTCGTTTCCGCCATATTTTCCGCGCCCTCACGCTTTCTGCTCCCTTAATTTATTTGTCCCTGTTTTTCATTTCCGGCCTGGACATAATTTTACCCTCCTGCATATATATCCGATCTGTAAGGATTTCGTTACAGCAGATCTTATTTGCAAAAGGGCAATGACAGTAAAATCCCCGCAAAATTACTGAACCTGATTATTTCTTTCTTACCGGAATCCACAGTTCACAAAACAGACCCTCTCTTCCCTTTTCAAAATATATTTCATAATCTGTTGCCGCTTCCGGCTCATATTCCATCCGGGGCAGAAATTCCCCGTAGAACTTAGACCAGGCGTCGCTGATACAGGCATTATCTACCCCCATGCAGTCGAACACAACATAGGTTCCAGGCTTCACATTCCATATACGGTATCCCGCCTTTTTCATCTGATCCATATCAAAATCCATTGTTTCCTCATCGATCATGACGCCAATCCCATATGCAAAAGTATCCTCTCCCTCCTTCGCCGGAGAGCATAAGCCATATAAATCCCTTTTTCCTTCCGGCCTGAAATTGCGAATCGGTTCTATGAGATTTTTAGCATGACACTCGTCCCAAAAATCAGGAATTTCCTGATTTCTTCCGTCATCGATCCTTTCATTCCGAAAACTTCCTGCCAATGCAATAAATTTCTGTTCCTTTGTCTGTACGATTCTGTAATCCATAATGATACCGCCTTCCACAGTTAATTTAGTCAATAACCCCCTCTGCAGGCACAATGCGTCCACAGGAGGCTATGGTTCGCCATGTTATCACGTCAATTAATCTGAATATAGCGTGGCGGAACACCCCTATAAATCAGGGATTTTCCCCACTCTTTTGCTGTCAAATGAGTAAAATCAGTCGATTTAGCTGAGGTCATTTTACTTGCATATATCAACGACTGCGGATTTTGCGATTTACTACGATTTTTGCGTACTACTGCAAATTTACCCCAATTTATCCCACTTACACTTGTCATAGGGATAATAAGCCTTTGCGGCAATTATAAGAAATGACGCCGCCGCGTTTATAGAAAGAGATACCGTCTCAAGACGGTATATGTCTTTTCCCTTATCGAGGGTGGAAGTACCATTTTATGCGCCTTGCGGGGCACTAATTGCGACTGTGCTATGCATGGGGTTGTTCACCTTTAGCCTATTTATGACCAATGGTATAATTATTTACAGGGTGGTTATTTTAATGCATTCTCATAATCCTGCAGGTCATGATAAATACCTTCCACATAAGCCACGTTATCATGCACACTGTAAACCATTAGATATTTATGCCGTTTGAAATGGATTGTCCGATATCCTTTGTCTCGCAATATCTCATCATCGCACAGCTTAAAAGAACCGGCTGATACGGAAAGCCGGTCTATTATTTCCTCGAAATCGTTTGTGACGCTTGTCGCTGCCTGCTGGCTTTCTAGTTCATAACGTAAGTAATGTATAATTTCTCTAAAATGTGATTTGACCCGAGAAGTCAAAACCACCTTATAACCCATATTCTTTCCTGACCTCCGCAATAAACTCTCCAGCATCCTGATAATCCCCATCGGCAATCTGCTTTCGAGAAGTTTCCAAATCTCTGTAAATATCTTCTCTACTCTTCAAAGCAAATGGACACCCCACACTACGTTTCTTGAGCAATCTTTTTGCAACAGTTTGGATTTCTTCTAAATCAGCGTCTGGCAGAACCTTTATCATAGAAATTGTGCTTTCCAGCATTGTCATTTTGACTACTCCTTTCCGTCTACGTTGCGTTATAGGTAGCAGTGGCTATCTATAATCTTATTATAACAGCTTATTCAATAAATATAAACCCCAAAATAGATTACTCAAGATGCCCCAGCGGGGTTACTCTTGCAACTCTTACGCTTGAATAACGTAAGACGAGTTGTAACAAGTAAAATGCCAAATTGGGGGAGCGCCTGACGTGATGGCACAAATGTCCATGCAAGCATTGGCATAAAGTCAACATAGTTGACTTGGCTCATTGCTCGCGGGAATAATAATCGGATGAAAAATGATTACACGCTCCCAACGGAGTTATGTGATCATATTGTAACAACAGGCATAAAGAAAAACAAGCCTTGCCCGTAAAATGGCACGAAAAACGTCACCGGCCATATGTCCCGGCTTAATCTTTGCATGCATGATAATCCCCTCCCAGGTACAATGCCAGCCCGACTACGACCAGCACCGCTTCATAGACGGGTAGCGTCCAGTAGCCCAGCGGATACGCCTCCGTATAGTATAATGGCTGCAGCGGCATCAATTTCATCGTCTCAAAACTGCAGCCGATAAAAGTGTTTCTGAAAAGCCTTTTGAGAATGCTTGATGAAAAGATCGCATAGCAAAAAGGAATCGGCAACGCCAGATACCTGTTTTTGACCACGGCGCTCAGTCCCAGCCCAAAAATGGCAAATACCGCCCCCAATATGGCAGCATGGAAAGCGTACATGACACAATACAGAACCACATGCTCCTCATAAAAGGACGGGGCAAAAAGGATATTGTGTGCGTAATACTCCATGGCATAATCCCAGTCCGTGTCCCCAATCAGCCTGCAGACAGGGATCCAGGCAAGGGAAGGCAGCAGGATGGCGCCAAAAGCCGAAGCGGCAACCGCCAGCGCCTTGGCTCCCAGGTAGGCTTTCCGCGTGGTCTTGAGCAGGATAAGCTGCCTGTAGCCGCTGTCCCGGTCCTGCCGATAGGAAAGAGTATAAGGGATCATGACCACAATGTAATAAAACACAGGCAGCGCGGTATTCCCTAAGAAAAAACAATGAAAATAAAAGATCCACCATGGTTTGGGAATTTCGACCGTGGGATAGGGGAACAGATAATCGCTGCTGCTCAAGGCATGCATCGCCAGCGTGATCCAACAGGCCGCCTTAAAAGATCTGGAGCAAAACGCCCTTTTCATCTCTGTCTTAATCATAATTTTACCCTCCTGCCTATATATCCGGTCTGGGAGGATTTCGTTACAGCAGATGCGGCACATTTTGCTTTGCAACAGGAGTTATTGACTTTCCCTGTCCATGCAAGTATAATCAAAGCCACCATAAACATCACTCCATAGAACGGATTAAAACCATGAAGAAAAAAGCATTGTACCTCTTTCTTGTCATCATAATCATATTGGCCGTTTTTATCTTATTCAGCTATATCAACCACCGGATCCGGCTGAATCAAGAAAGGAATCTGCGGAAGCCTCTCGGGCAGCTGGTTGAGGTAAACGGAAAGCAGATGAGCGTGTATACGGAGGGCGCCGGTCCGAAAACGCTGGTCTTTCTGTCCGGCGGCGGAACCTGCTCTCCTATTCTTGACTTCAGATCGCTGTACTCATTGCTCAGTGACGAATATCAAATTGTGGTGGTTGAAAAATTCGGATATGGTTTCAGCGATGTTGTAGATGAAGAAAGAGATATAGACACTATTTTAGCCGAAACAAGAGCTGTCCTGGAAAAAAGCGGACTGGAAGCCCCCTATATCCTGTGTCCCCATTCCATGTCAGGCATAGAAGCATTATACTGGGCACAGCAATACCCGGAGGAAGTAGAAGCCATCATAGGTCTGGATATGGCGGTGCCTGGATATTACGAGAGCATGCAGATCAGCATCCCCGCCATGAAGATCGGGCAATACGGCGCGGCATTGGGGATCACCAGATTCCTGCCCAACATTGCGGAAAGCGACGCCATCAGATACGGAACCCTCACAGACGAAGAAAAAGAGATATACAGGGCGGTTTTTTACAGCAGAACCGCCACTGTGACCATGATCAATGAGTGCAGGGCAATCAAGGAGAATGCCAAAACAGTGGCGCAGAATGGCGTGCCCCAGGTTCCCATGCTGCTCTTTCTCTCAGACGGGTCAGGCGGCACAGGCTTTGACACGGAAACCTGGAGGCGGATCCCCAAAGAATATCTGGCCGGAACCATTGGCGGGACATACATAGAATTAGACTGCCCCCATTATGTGCATGACCATGAATATGAGCGGATCAGCGAGGAGATCAGGCGGTTCATCAGCGAGGAATGAAATTTTTCTTTCAGTCTGTATTTACTTCCGCCGCACAGATCCTGCTGGCCAAATTTTCAAACTCTTCCGCAGATATTTCCGTTCCATTCCATATATATTTCATTCCGGACTCTATACTGTTTCCGTCAACAGGTTCCCTGCTGAAATCCATTTCTGCGGCCAGGTTATCCGCTCCTTCATACTTTTCCATATGGAATAATTCATATTCCGCGTGTATGCGGTTACTGTACATGATCCAGGTCGCCCCATTAAAAACAGTATAGGAAAGCATATAACCGGTTCCCTCCCCTGCGGCAAATACATAGACCCCGTTATTGCGTGCATCAAGGTATATCCCGCCATAAGGGCCGCAGAGGATCAGTTCGTCTTCGCCGTCATTGTCAAGGTCGATTTTTTCCCCAATGGAGTAGGAATCCCATTCATCAGAATCCATATCCAGATCGGTAATATAAAATGTCGAGGCCGGATCTGCGGAGTCAACTGCGCATACGGAGCCGTTGATAAATGCGTCTAATAGTTCTTCCGCAGTCATTTCCGGGTGGGAGGACGCCGGGGGAACAGGCACATCCCTTTCATCCGCCCTGACAGCGTGATATAACAACTGCACGCTTTCAGAGGCCGATTTGCCGTAATACACATCGATTCCATCTGCGTCATATTCCAGGATATAATAGCTGAACACAACCTCCCCATCCGCAAAGACCTGTTCGGGATATTTTATGAATATCCTGTTATCTTCCATGGTCTCTATATTCGAGGAATTGGCCAGGAAGCGATAAGACGCCTCTGATTCATAATCAGAAATGTCATATCCATCAGATGTTTTTTCAATGATCAGCTTACCGGTTCCCACATCCGATGGATACTCGTATTCTCCTGCCAGGCCATCCAACACATCGCTGTCGATATGACCCTCCCTGTGGGGATCCGTTTCCGCCTCATCGGGCGCAGCCTCGCCCTGCGGGCTTTCCGCCGGATCCATGCTGACCAGGCCAGCCATATCATGAGGCTGGACGTCACCCGGATTCTCCGCCTGGCCGCAGGATAACAGTATAAAAACCAGCGCTCCCGCTGTGATTGCAATTGCCGTTTTTTTCATGAACGATCACTCCTCCTGCCGTTAAAGTCAACGCTTTCCTTTATATCATAATATGACGCAAAATAAAATGCCGTCTGCGCAAACGACATCCATTTTGCGCAAACGACACAGATCAGTCACCAAACCGCATCCTCCATTGAAAAAATTCCTTTTGAAACTCCCTGCCATATGCCCGCCCGATCACCGTCTTTAACCCGTTGCACAGCATAACCTCGCGGCTGTTTACCTTTTCGATATATTTCAGATTGACAAGGTACGACCGGTGTATCCGCGAAAAGCCAAACCGGGCTAGACTCTGTGCGGTTTCAGAGATCCGACCCTCGCAGACGTATTCCCTGCCATCCCGCATGAGATATCTTAATTTTCTTCCATATGTCTCAACCAGCAGGACCTCGTTCAGGCTGATTGCTATGCGGAGCCCGGAGGCGTCATTGCAGGATATGGTCCGATCCTGAATCCTGGTTTTCAGGAAAGATTCCAGCGCCTCGTCGATCTCCCCCAAATGCTTTTTGTCAATGTATCTGAACGCGTTCACCCTGTAGCCCGATCGGGCAAATTCCGTATGGGAAGTCAAAAAGCATACCTTGCATCTGCTCCCGGACTCCATCAGTTGTTCCGCTATGTCAAAGCCATCCTCACCCTCCGCCAGTTCGATATCCAAAAACAACAGATCCGCATCCGCGTTTTTCAGAAAGTCTTTCCCGGTGTCATAGGACTCGATCTGAAAGGAAATATTTTTCTCCCTGCAATATGCTTCCACAGCCGCCTGCACCTTATCCCGCCAGACTGCCTCGTCTTCCACAATGCTGATCTTCATACTGTTTTCTCCTTCGGAATGGCAATGCTGAACCGAAACAGCGTCTCACCGTCTTCCATGACAGATTCCATATAGTATTCGCCACAATATTTTTCCACTGTGGCGGCAATATTTTTCAGGCCGAATCCGTGGTTCGCCTTATCCTTTTTGGAAGTCTTTCCTGTGTCTATTTTTGGGACTGCAGTGTTGCTGACAACCATAAAAATTTCTTTCGCATGTTCCACAAGTTCCAGCCGGATCCGAGGGACATCCGCTTTTGCCGCCGCTTCCATGGCATTCTGCAATACATTTCCCATCAGCGTTGTCAAATCGAACATCTCAAGGGGCGCCTTCCCGGCCAGCTTTCCCGACACGGTAAACGCTATCTTTTCTTTTTCCGCCAGATACAGATAGTAATTGACGATTACATCCAGGAAACTGTCCCCTGTGCGGATTTTCAGTTCAAACTCGTCCTGCCTGCTCCAAATGGTATCCATGTATTCTTTGGCTTCTTCCGTTTTCTTTTGATTGATCAGTTCCCGGAGAACGCCCACATGATTCGACAGATCATGCTTAAAACGCCTTACCGCCGCCGACTGCTGCATCTGGTAATCGTACTGCTGTTGCTGCATACGCATCAGGGACTGGAGTTCCCTGTTCTGTCTGTCTGACAGGATATTTCTGACAGCAAGGCCAAGCGTAAGAAAAACAGAATAGACCGCGCCCACAATACTGATCACAAATACCGCATAGGCATCCCAGCCGTACCTTGCCTGATTTTCGTTAAAGAAAACAAAGACAAAATTGTAAAACATCTGGAAGATACCGCCCTGTATCAGAAGCGCGAATTTATACCGGAACGCAATATCGCACAGGTAGACTTCGTTCTTTTTCAGAAGCTTTAAATATACCAGAAGATATGCCAGAAAAGAGAGCAGGTAGGCCGGTTCCATCCACCACGCCAGATCCGTACCCGCAATCCCGCCGCCTGTCAGCGCGATCTGTATCAGCATGACGCTGAATGTATCCACAATGCCTGTAAAATACATGATCGCGGCGCTCAATGCGGCCAGATGCCCCAGGCGGTCCTCAAAAAACAGGCTGATGGAAAGCACGCTCCAGATGAGATAGACAAGCGGGGAATTGGTATCCAAATATGCGTTAACCATGCCTGCGGACAACATGATCCATACGGACGCGCCGAGAAAAAGCCTGTTTTCCCTTGGACGCAGCCGGAATCCAAAATAAAGGATAAACAGATATATGAGGTAATTTGATATGTTGTCCGCAATGTAAATCATAGATTTCTCCCGTTACAGTTCATTGATCGTCTCCGTCACCGCCATGTTCCGGATCCGCTTCGACGGCGCGTATACCGCCACGAGGGCCGCCGTAAACACAAACAGCAGGATGATCCCGATCTGTCCCACGGGCAGGCTCCATGTAAAGTAGTAAAAATGGGCGGTGACAAGGAAATCATACATCCACTTGCTCAGCGGCAGACCGATCCCACAACCGAATATACATCCAAATACCGCATAAGTAAAGGCCTCCGCGGCGATCATTTTCGTAATCTGATCCACACTCATCCCAATGGCACGCATGGCGCCGTACTGATTGATCCTGGCGGACACGCTCATGGAAATACTGTTCACAATGTTCAGCAGCGCGATAAACGCGATGATCGCAAGGAATCCATAGACAAACGCCATGAAAGCAAGGAACACGCTCCCTGTGGCTTCCTCCCGCCTGTCCCTGAAATCATACCCCTCCGCCAGCCTGCGGATTGCTTCTGCGGCGGCGTCCGTTTTCCCCATCGACCGGCTCTCAAACTGCGCTTCCACGATCATATAGTCCGTAATCCCGGTAAGGCGCGCAAACGTCTCTTCCAGGATGATGATATTGATCTTTCCGTCCGAACCACCGCTGTTGGAATAGGGGTTGTATTTCAGCATTCCCACAATCTCCAGTTCCTCATCGTTGATGAACACGCTGTCCCCGATCTCCAGAGGCATATCGCTGTCCCAGATCACCAGCGCGAAATTACCACCCTCGTACATCTTTGCAATATCACTGCCTTTCCGCAGATCGCTGTCCTTCACCAACAGTTCAAGCTGGTATGCGTCGTAGGATATCAGGTCAACGGTTCCCGCCAGGATTTCAGGGGCGCTTCCCTCCCCCTTCCCGGAATGCAGATTTAATTCCGCCGGGACATCGGCACAGAGGCTTCTGCCATGGGCATGGGCCACGCCCTCGATTTCCCCGATCGCGTCCGCCAGGGAAGCGTCAATGGAATTGGTAAGGTCCCTGCTGGTAATGTCAATGTCCGGAGCGGACGCTTTCTGGGGCACAAGACAGTTCACCACCGTAATCAGCACGGAAAAGCACAGGAATAAAATGATGCTGAGCGCAAAGGAACCGGTCATCAGGAAAAGGTTCTTCTTCGCCGATATGGCATGGTGAATGCCCAGCATGGTTTCCACTTTCCCCCGACCCTGCCCCAGCGTATCCCGATTCGCGGCGCGGCGGGCATTCTTCGGCGCAAAGCCTTTCACACTAACTCCAGCATTCCCCGATACCGCCGCCACAGGGGACGCTTTCGCGGCACGTTTCGCAGGAACCTGGGCTGCCAGGAGCACCGTGACCACTCCCAGCACAACGCCGCACAGAATACCCCCAGGGCTTACCACATACGGCATACTGGATAATTCACCGCCCACAATATTTCTCACGCAGAAAGTAAGCAGCAGGGACACCAGGATTCCCAGCGCACTCCCTATGGGTATGGCGATCCGGCACCAGTTCAGCGCCTCCAGCCTCACAAAATGGATGATCTGCCCCTTACTGGCCCCGATACAGCGGAGCATGCCGAAAAACTGCATTCTCTGGGCCACATTGCTGTTCATGCTGCTGGAAATCATCAAAACGCCAGCCGCTAGGATCAGCAGAAACAATGCCGCGACCAGAGGATAAATATTCTGAATCGCCTTTTTATCCGCAATCCCGTTGACCGCCATAAGGATCGTATTCAGCGCGGTATCACTGTCCGCGATCCCATACTCCGCTTTCAGCTTTGCGATGGCTTTTCTTAAGTTGACGCGTTCCCCGAACTGAATGTAATATTGTGGACTGCCCGCTTCGTTATTTTCGCTGCAGATCCTGCGGAACGTCCCGATCTCCATAAAGGCGCCTACCTGGTCGTCCCTGACCAGCAGTGCGCTGATCTCCCCTCCGTTGGAACCGACATATTTCCCATCACCGCTTATGCGGAAGCCTGACACCACGAAAACATGGTCTCCTGCAGGCGTGTTCAGCGTGATACTGTCGCCCTCGCTGACGCCCAGAAGTTCCCGGGCATTCTCCGTGAGGATCACATCATTCTCATTTTCCAGGCGTGCGCCTTCGGAAAAATAGTGCATGATATTTCCAACAAAGGATTCCTCAATGCCGCATAACGCCGTCCGGGCACCTCCGATATAATAATCCCTGTCCATATGAAAATCTTCATCCAGATTAAGCACATCATACCAGGACGAAACCGCCACCTCAGGGCTGGCGGCGATCCGCTCCGCATCCTCTTCATCGATGCCGCTCACCCTGATATGCCAGAAACCTGCCTGATCCACGGAACTTTCGGTCTCTGTCCTGAGACCTGCCTCCGCCAGCGAGAAGATAGACGTCACAAGGAAAACCGCAAGAATGATACAGACAAGGATCAGTTTACTCTGCTTTCTGCGGACACGGGCTGAAATGGGGATCAGGCTCAAGTAGCTTTTCATCTTTTTATCCATGCTTACGCCTCCTCCATTTCAACCGGATCAAACCCGATCTCGGAATACGTTTCTGTTTCCTCACTGTATCGTCCGAAATCGGTCAGTACCCCGTCCGACACTTCCAGTATCCTGTCCGCAGTCTGGGCAATCCCCCTGCTGTGGGTGATCATGATGATGGTCTGCTCATATTTTCTGGACGCCTCTTTCAGCAGGGCGATCACTTCATTGCTGTTCTGGGAGTCCAGATTTCCGGTGGGTTCGTCCGCCAGGATCAGCGACGGGCGTGTAAAAAGCGCGCGTCCGATCGCCACCCTCTGCTGCTGACCGCCGGACAACTGACTGGGCAGATGATGGCGGCGCTCCTGCAGGTTCAGTACCTCAAGCAGTTCCTCCAGATAGTTCCGGTTCGGCTTCTGATAGTCCAACAGCACCGGAAAGATCATATTCTGTTCCACCGTCAGTTCTGGGATCAGGTTAAAACTCTGGAAAATGAATCCGATATTCCTGCGGCGGAAAACCGTCAGCTTCCGGTCTGTCATTCCGAAAATGTCCCTGCCGTCGATAAACACCCTGCCTGTGGTGGGCATATCCAGCGCGCCGATCATATTGAGCAGCGTGCTCTTCCCGGAACCGGATTCCCCTACCACCGCCACAAACTCGCCTTTTGGCACGGAAAAACTGACTTTTTTCAGGGCATGAACCGCCGTTTCCCCGCTGCCATACACTTTGGAGACTGATTTTACTTCCAATAAACCCATAATGGCATGCACCTCTTTCCTGTTATGTTATTGAAAGCATATCACCGCAATCCTACCGTAAAATGACTTTTTCCCTACAATTTTGTAGGAATCAAAACACCGCCGGAAAGTAAATGGTAAATACAGTCCCCTCCCCTAACCGGCTGTCCACCCTGATGGAGCCGTTATGGGCCTCTATGATCGATTTTGCCAGGGGCAGTCCAAGCCCGATCCCCTGATGCTCCTCCGAAAACCGGCTGCGGTAAAAGCGTTTAAAAATATGGTACAGGTCTTCCTGATGGATACCGCTCCCGTTGTCCCTCACCGTGATCTGGAGCATGGATGCTGACCTTTTCCATTCCACAATGACCCTCTCCCCTGCCCGGGTGTGATCCAGCGCGTTTTTCACCAGATTGCCCATGGCTTCCGTGAGCCAGCTGCGGTCGCATGGAAAGCAGATCGTTCCATCCCCTGCCAGCAGAATGTCCTTTTCCTCCTGTTCGGCGCGGAATGCGAAACGCTTTCCCACGTCCTCCATCATTTCGGATACATTTTCCGGCCTTTTGTCCAGCACGATGATTCCTGCGTCAAATTTCGCCACGTTCAGAAGATTCTGCACCAGAGCCTGGATCCTGTCAAGCTCCTGCTCCGAGGAATCAAGGAACTCCCGGACAGTCCGGTTGTCCGCCGCCTCCTCCCGGATAATGCCGTTGTAAATATTCAGCGCCGCAAGGGGCGTCTTTAACTGATGAGAAATATCGGAAATGGTATTTTTCAAAAAAGTCTTCTCCCTGCCCTCATTTTCAGCATGGGCGCTCAGGATCGCCGCCAGATGATTGACCTCGTGGAACAATCGGTAGAGTTCCCCCTCCTCGTCGCTCTCGATCCGGGCGGTTCCATTGCCGGAAATATATTCCCTGATCTGCTCCACAGCGTTTTCCATGGCCGCATTCCGCTTTTTGAAATACCGATAACAGACCGCCATGACTGCAGTACCCATGCCCAGACAGCAAAGCCACATACCGCCTGCCACATCGTTCAAACCCCAAAATGTGAAAACCGTTGCAAAGGCAGCGAATACCAGCATACAAAGCAATATTTCGCGAAAAAGCCGCCTGATATTCCTGTCCGACAATATATTTAGCAGATCCATTCCAGCCTCCGTTCCTCCGCTGCATTGCGGATCGCTTTTCTTTCAATCCGCCGTGTTCCACCTGTATCCCATACGCCTGATGGTCACGATCCGTTTGGGATTGCCCGGATCGTCCTCGATCTTCATGCGCAGTCTCCGTATGTAGACCGTGAGGGTATTATTGTCAATATAATTCTCGTCGCAGTCCCACAGCCTGCCTAAGATCTGCTCCGCCGACAGTATGGCATTGGGATTTTCCATGAACAGGCACAGAAGTTTGTATTCGTTTGCGGTAAGGTCAAGAAGTTTCCCATCCTTATAGACTTCCCCATTCAGCCGCTGTACCCTGATGCCGTTGGAATTTAGTTCCGTGTCCGGCTGGCTGAAATGGTCGCTCCTGCGGAGCAGCGCATTGATCCGGGATAAAAATACCGCCAGCTTGAAAGGCTTTGTGATGTAATCGTCAGCCCCGATATCGAGTCCCATGATAATATCCGCCTCTTCGTCAGCCGCTGTCAGGAACATGATCGGCACCTTTGACATCCTGCGCAGCTTTCTGCACAGGTCAAAGCCGGAGCCGTCGGGCAGCGCCACGTCCAGGATCACCAGATCATATTTTCCCTCCGCCCACATGGCGTCCGCCTCCAGGCTGGTGCGGGCAATGTCTATCCCATATCCCTGTTTTCTCACGGCGAAAGAAAGCCCGCCGATCAGGCTCAAATCATCCTCCACCAGAAAAATGTGTTTCATTATTTTTACTCCTTTATTTCAAACAAAGTACTGACAGCTAATTTAGTACAGGCTTTTAGTCC
>JAMPAC010000029.1 GCA_023667395.1 Blautia sp.
TACACTGACATCTTTCTGGATGAAGAGGGAAAAGGCAGGCGGCTGAATAGTTACGTATCCTCTTTTACTTTATTCCCAGTTCCGGCAGGAAATATGCCAATGTTGAATACTCATATCTCCTTTTGAATTCCGCGGGATGCAGCATATGCCCGTCATTCATGTACGCTATGTATTCTTCCACATAACTCAGCGCTTCCCGCCTGATCCTGCCTATATTTGTTATGGTTTCCCTATACTCATCCTGATCCACAATTGCGTTTTCATCCGAAAAATAATGCGTATCTTTTACTATAACGATCTTCGTATAATCCAAACCTGATTTATATTTGCGGGAGCGAAAGGAATTTCTAAAATGATATGCGTAGGAATGTTTGATCTGGCTTCTGAAAGGGATACAGATATAAAATTCATAATGAGTCTGAAACAGCAGGCAGTTATAAGGTCTGCCAGGCTTTCTCAATATCTCTTTGTACGGCGGATCCGGATAAGCCTGATAAAAGAAGTTCGACAGGCTTAAAATCTGATAATCACATTCTGGTAACGTTATTCTCCCTCCTTTAAATCTGTTTTCAAATGGAAAACGAGAGGTCACAGACCTCTCGCCAAATCCTTCATCACTCGGTCAGTTTTTATTTTACCGTCCTGTCAGAACCGTCACAGGACTCATCGCCCGGTCAGTTTTTATTTTACCGTCCTGTCAGAACCGTCACAGGACTCATCTCGATGAAGTGGAATACCTCTATTCCTGATATTATTATACCCAGCTTTTGAGGAAAAAACAATCTTTTCTTATAAAGAAGATACAACAGACTCTGCGCATTGTCAACATTTATTTCACTTTTTTATCACTTTTTCTCAAAAAAGATTACCCGCAGCGATCATCTACCTGATCCACCCCCAGGTGATCGCAAGGAACTCCCCGCAATAGTACATTCCCCGCAGCCAGATCAGGGCGGTCAGCCCCCACAGCATCCAGGCCAGATCCTTTCTCACGCTTAATACTTTCCCAGCCAGGGATAACGTCACGCAGATCAACAGCACCATGGTTCCAAACGTGGCCCTGTCAGGATAATGGGGAGACAGCGCCATAGCGCCCCAGGAAAGCAGCGCGCCTGCCAGAAGCAGCAAATTTCTCCGCCCCAGCGGCTGCTTCAGCACACCCTTGCACAATATCACCATGAAACCCGTTACCAGCAGGACAGGAAACAGGTAAACCGCTGCGGCGGTACTCTCCGCGTATCCTCTCAGGAAACACTTCCAGAAGAAACCATACCCGTTTTCCGCTACCTGGGCGCTGCGGACAAAATTGCCCGGCGCCGCAATGACCATGATGCTTCCCACGAGACAGCTGAGGCTTCCCAGAACCATCCAGGGAGACAGCCTGCGTTTTTCCCTGACGGCAAGCGCCATCACCGCAAGGCTCAGCAGCCATGCCGTCGGTCCCATGTTTTCATTGCTCCAGCCCGCAAGGATGCCCAATGGAACGATCCACAGGGTAATACCCCGCAGATGCTTCGGCTCTTCTCCGCCCTCTGGCAGTTCCCGCAGGTAACACCATATGAAAAGCAGGATAAAGGCCGTGATATACAGGTAATTTGCCGCTCCCGCCTGCCAGAACATACTCATCTTCCAGTTGGCGTTCAATCCCAGGATCATTGCCATTGCCGCCCAGAATGAGGGCAGGTTTTTATACCGTGCCACAACGCAGACCATGCCTGACAGCAGCGCCGTCATGGCCACATTCAAAATATCCGCCGCATATTCTCCCAGCAGCAGCGTGATCTGCAGCATGCCATGGGTCATGCTCCTGCCGCCCCAGTTGTTATAATGCCATATCTGACTCTTTACAATATCGGAAAGCGAAGCAATGGGCGTCTCGTCAGATAACATGGTAGAATACCATAAATCATCCATCATAAAGGGAACCGCCTGATGCGTCCGGTACATCACAAGCACGGACAGAAAAGTCAGAATACCCGTTATCCCCCACATGATCCTCTGTGATTTCTCTTTCATTGTTCCCATTCCCTCGATCACATCTGCATTTTCTTGATCCTGTCCACAGCTTCCACCGTATTCTCATAACTTCCAAATGCCGTCAACCGGAAATAACCCTCGCCGCTGGGTCCAAAACCGGAACCGGGAGTTCCCACCACATTCACCTCTTCCAGCAGATGGTCGAAGAATTCCCAACTGGTCATCTTACCGGGCGTCTTCAGCCAGATATAAGGCGCGTTGACGCCGCCGGATACGGTAAATCCCGCCTCTTTCAGGCCATTATATATATAACGCGCATTCTTCATGTAGTAGGCAACCTGCTCTTTCAGCTGTGCCTTTCCCGTCTCGGAATAAACAGCCTCTCCCGCCTTCTGGACAATGTAAGGCGCGCCGTTATATTTTGTTCCATGCCTCCTGGCCCAGAGGGAATGAAGCGTGGTTCCTCCACATTTCAATTCTTTCGGAATAACGGTAAATCCCAGACGCACGCCTGTGAATCCCGCATTCTTGGAAAACGAACGCATTTCGATGGCGCAGGTTCTTGCGCCTTCGCACTCATAGATACTGTGGGGGACATCCTCCTCGGAGATATACGCCTCATAAGCCGCGTCGTACAGGATTACCGCTCCCGCCTTATTGGCGTAATCCACCCATTCCTGCAGCTGCGCTTTCGTCACCGCAGCGCCGGTGGGATTATTGGGAAAGCAGAGATAAATCAGATCCGGCGTCTCCCTGGGAAGTTCCGGGGCAAAACCGTTTTCCGCCGTACAGGGCATATAGATCACGTCGCTCCAGGTCTCTGTTTTCGCGTCATATGAGCCTGTCCTGCCCGCCATGACATTGGAATCCACATAGACGGGATACACGGGATCGCAGACGGCAATCTTATTATCCAGGCTGAAGATTTCCTGAATATTGCTGCAGTCACATTTTGCACCGTCAGACACGAATATCTCGTCCGCAGCAACCTCACAGCCGCGAGCCTTATAGTCATTCTCCGCAATGGCGTTCCTCAGGAACTCGTAGCCCAGATCAGGCGCGTACCCGCGGAAGCTTTCCGCCCTGCCCATCTCATCCACCGCCCCGTGAAGCGCCTCGATAATGGCAGGAGCCAGGGGCTGGGTCACGTCGCCGATACCCAGGCGTATGATCTTCTTATCAGGGTTTGCCGCGCCGTATGCGCTTAGCTTTTTTCCGATCGTGGAAAACAGATAGCTTCCGGGAAGCTTTAAATAGTTTTCATTCACCTTAAACATTGCTCATCCTCCTTATATTTCTCCCTCAAATACTGTCTCTGCGGGACCCGTCATATACACTAGGTTCTGCTCCCTGTCCCATTCGATCTGCAGTTCCCCTCCCAGCAGCCTGACCGTTATGTCCGAATCCGTCAGACCATTCAGCACGCATGCCACCGCCACGGCGCAACAGCCTGTGCCGCAGGCCAGCGTCTCCCCCGCGCCACGCTCCCAGACCCGCATAAATACATGCTGCCTGTCAAGGATTTCCACAAACTCCGTGTTCACCCTCCTGGGGAAACATTCATGATTTTCAAAAGCCGGACCAATCTTCTCCAGATCCAGGTTCCGCACATTCTCCCTGAAAATGACCGCATGGGGATTTCCCATGGAAACGCAGGTCATATGATACTGTTTCCCCTCCGCCTCAATGGGCGCATTTATCACAGCATTTCCCAATTTTCCGGCGATGCCCACATCGGAAAGGACTTCTTCGGGAATCTTTCCGGCACAGTTCCCAATCTTTACAGGAATCAACTCCGGCTCCAGGACGGGGCTTCCCATATTGACCCTCACCCTCTTCACGGTTCCCCTGTCCCAGGGGTGCTGTCTCTGTATCACCATGCTGAGATACCTGATCTGCCCCCCGCTGATCACCGTGATATGTTCCGAATCGGTCAGCCCCTTGTCATACGCGAATTTTGCCACACATCGGATGCCGTTTCCGCACATCTCCGACCTGGTTCCGTCCGCATTATACATCTCCATCTCAAAATCCGCTTCCTCCGCCGGATTGATGAAGATCACACCGTCGCCCCCCACGCCGAAATGACGGTCGCTGAGCCGCCTGGCCAGTTCCGGTTTTTCCTCTGCGGGTATCTTTTCCTGAAATCCGTTAATATAGACATAATCATTTCCACAACCCTGCATTTTGGTAAATTTCATGATATGTCAGCCTCCTGTCGTTTTATTTTTCTTAAGACCGCATCGCCGCACCGCATCAGGCTGCCTGCAGCAAAAGGGATCATAATGACCACATAGGGATAGACATACCTGCTTTTTGCCTCCCACATCATACTGAAAAGGAATTCCCCTATCAGGATCAGGCCGATCAATGCCTCCTGAGGCGTTCCTTTCCCGGAAACAAGCCTTACAAATCCCAAAAGGACGGCAAAGTACACGATTCCCTGATAAATGTTCAGAAATGCAAGACAGCGTTCTTTCCCCGTCCCATAATACAGATCATGGACCCATTCATCCATCCCCTCACTGAATCCTGTACTGATAAAGCAGCCGTATGTCGGTTCATTCCACTGATTCATGATCTTTCTTCCAAAAAAAGCCGCCGCATCCGCCGGATGGGTTATCAGTTCCCCGATCCTTTCCCGCAGATATTCCATGGCGATCCCAGAAGAAGCTTTCTTATCCATGCCCGCCTGGACATACACCGATACGTTATAACCATTGTAACTTCCCGGACTTTTCCCCTGCTCGATGCTGTCCTGCATACCCATGGCTATCCACAGGACGGCCGGCATCCTTTTATCCAGATCCACTCCCGTCCTGCCCTCCATGGAACTTCGGAGCGCGGCCGACATCAGGAGAGCCATGATCAGCATGGAAAATGTCATTGCCAGGGACAGGTAGTTTCTGCGCGGCCAAGTGATCAGAAGCTGTATCAGCATCATGGCGATCCATACCACGATCAAAGCGACCCTTGCCTGATAAAAAACTGCTGCCGCCAGCATCCCCACAATACCGTAACCCAGGATTCCCCTCACCGAATGACACTTATTATATTTCAAAAAGCACCAGACCGCCGTCATGGCGCAGCAGGTTCCCAGGGTCTCGCCATAAATGTACAATACATAAACATACATGGGCATGAACGTTATCTCCAGAATCAGGCAGATCAGTTCCGCCGCCCTCCTGCAGAACAATTCCCTGACGATCCTGAACCCCATATAAACGGTAATGCCCGCGCATATGGCATGCATGACCTGGATGACCTCATAACCGCTGCTGCCCGTCAACCGGAATAAGAATTCGTAAATTTGCGCCAGGTTCAGCTGAAAGGCATAAAATTGATAATATCCCGAATATTGCTGGATATCAAAATTTCCCTCCGCCAGTCTGCAGGCCGCATCATACACATACCACTGATCCGCCACCGCGTATGCTTTTGCGCCATGCATCAGGTATAACGAAAAGATGACCGCTCCTGCCGCGCATATGACAGCCATGATGTGCAGCAGTCCCGCAGACAGAAAACGTTCGGCTTTTATTGCCACACAGACTGTCGCAATGACTCCCGCAAAAATAAGGGCCATTTTCCACGGCATGTCCCCATGATCCTCAAAAAACTCGCTGGGCAGCAGGGTCTTCGTCCTAAACCATGAGCAGGACACCAGCACGGCAAATATCACTGTGCCGGATACCGCGATCGCCCTCAGGCACCACCGCTGTATTTTTTCCACGACCGGTCTCTCTTTCATTTATTTTCTCCATCTGCCAATGCTTTCTTTTCCCATCCTGATACAAGAAGCAAGCGTCCACGCCACACAGGGCAGCGCCATGACAATATAGGGATATACATACCTGCTCTTTGCCTCCCAGATCATGCTGAAACAAAACTCACCTATCAGGAGCAATGCGGGCAGAAAGGCCAAAATAGTTCCTTTTCCCCTGAAAAGCAATACAAAATAGACCAGAAGCATGGCATACGCCATCCCCTGATACAGATCCAGGAAAGCATACTGTCTGTCCCCTGCCGCGCCCCTGTAGAGATCGTCCACCCATTCCTCCGGTTCCTGCTGCAGCGCAGTCATGCAGAAAGCGCTGCAGGACGCCTCGTTCCACTGGTTCAGCACTTTCCGGTTCATGTAGCCGATCATATAGGCCGGATCATGCAGCCAGCGGTACAAGGTCCGCTTTATGTCTGACAGCGCCTCCTCGGAAGCGCTTTTTCCGTCAAAACCCGTTCCGAAATACAGCCACAGGTTATACGCATTATAGCTTCCGGGACCCGTACCGTTCCCATTTGCACCCTCATCCTGTATCCCCATGGCCACCGTCAGGACAGCAGGGATGCCATCTGCCAGTTCCACATCCGCCTGCCCCTCCATATATGCCACGGAAAGTTTCTGACACCCCAGAGCCGCAAACAATAAAAGAAGCGTCAGCGCCGGGCACAGCCACCATCGCTTCCCATTTGCACGTTTGTCCGCCCATGCTTTCAGCAGTCCCGCAATCAACATGGCAATGGGCACAATGACCAGCGCCAGTCTGACCGTATAGCACAGCGCCAGACTGAGCCCCGCCAAGATCCAATACAACGCCGTAACCGACTTTTTCCGCGTTTTTCCATTGTTTGCCTGCAGCCAGAAGAACATGCACAGCACAGCGAAACACACGCCGAAAGTCTCTCCATATAAATAAAGCGTGTAAAGGTACATGGGGGCAAATAAAACGGAACACAAAAGTGTCATTGCCGCCGCCTTTTTACAATGGAACAATTCCCTGGACAAGGCAAACGACGCATAAACTATCACACCCGCACAGGCCGCCTGCGCATATTGCAGGATCAGATAACCGTCCCTGCCGGACAGGCGCATCAGCAGCCCATACAAAAGTCCCAGCCCCAGCTGATAGGGACAGGCGTTAAAATACCATTCCGTCCTGATATTCGTGTAATCGCCGGTAAAAAAATTTTCCGCCGCCTCATACACATAGATCTGATCCGCAGTAGGGTAGGATCGCGCTGACGCTGCCAGTACCGCGCAGCCTGCGGCCACAGCCAGGGATACCGCCACGGCCATGACCTGCAGCGCCCTGTCGCCGATCTTTTCCGCCAGTTCCCCCAATCCCAGGCAGACCAGAAGCGCGCCTGCGGTAAACAGCAGATTTTTCCATATCCTGTCCTCAGACCAGACCACCACTTCCGAGGATGCGTATATCCTTGCGGAAGAAGTCCATGCGAAAAATGTCAGATAGCCAAACATAAGGATACCCAGCAGGGCGATCGTCTTCATGCATATCTTCTGCAGTTTAGCCATATCCTTGTACAAAATCCTATTCTCCCATCATGGACAGCGCCATCCGGGCTGTCTCCACTATGTTGGTCCCACTGTCCATACTGCATTTCTGCAGATATCTGTGGGCTTCCTCCTCCGTCATATGGTTCCTCGCCATCAGCAGTTCCTTGGCCGCCCTGATATCCGCTTCCTCCTCCGCGCTCCGCGCCCTGGGCTTCAGGCGCGCTTTCCGCCGCCTGCGCTGGATTCCCTCGCACATCATACCCACGGTGCTGACCAGGTCATTCACCTTCAAAGGCATGGAAAGACATACGATTCCTTTCCCCACGCGTTCGCTGAGCAGACGCCCGGACGCCACCAAAAGCATCTCAAAGCCGCAGGGCATACACTCCTGTAATTCTGAATATACCATATCCGCCAGTTTAAAGCTACATATAATAATGCCATCGTTCAGTCCGTCAGCCTGGCTGATGGCCTGTGCGCCCGTCGTACAGACGCCCGCCACCTGAAAACCGTTCCGGACCAATATGTTTTTTATCCCTCTGGCATCCTCCAGTTTTGGCAGAGCCACAATAATGTTCGTCACATGATTTCCCCCTGCAGCGGCACAAACGATCCATGAGAAGAATGCCTGCTCTTGGCATTCTTCGGTGTGAGACTTAGAATTTCTCCGCGAAGCAGCCCTTGCTGCGAGCGGTTAGAAATTCTTCTCACACTAATACCTGTATAAATACTCCTGTATCTCCCATTCCGACACGCTGGCCCGGTATTTCTGCCATTCCGACTCTTTCGCCTCAATATATTTCCCGGCAAGATGCCTGCCCAGCACATCCAGCACCAGGTCATCCTTCTTCATCTCTTCCAGAGCCTCATAGAGAGTGCCCGGAAGATTACGGATGCCCAGCTTACGCCTCTCCGCGTCGGTCATATCGTAGATGTTGCTGTCAATGCTTTCCGGCGGATCGATCCGGTTCAAAATGCCATCCAGTCCCGCTTTCAGGCAGACTGCCAGCGTCAGGTAGGGATTCGCTGCGGAATCCGGGCTTCTCAGTTCGATCCTGGTGCCGCCTCCCCCCGCCGCAGGAATGCGGATCAGGGAACTTCTGTTGGCGGCGCTCCATGCGATGTAGACCGGCGCGGCAAAGCCGGGAACCAGCCTTTTATAGGAATTCACCAGCGGATTGGTCAGCGCCGCCATTCCCCCGATGTGCTGCATGATGCCTCCCATAAACCAATACGCCTCCCGGCTGAGGCCGTTGGGGTCGCTTTTATCCTCAAAAACACTTTTTCCGTCCTTTTTCATGGACATATTGATATGCATACCGGATCCGTTGACGCCGAATCTGGGCTTTGGCATAAAAGTGGCATGTAACCCGTGGCGTTTCGCGATGGTACGCACCGCCAGCTTGAACGTCATGATATTGTCCGCCGTGGCAAGCGCCTCGTCATACCGGAAATCGATCTCATGCTGCGCCGGGGCGATCTCATGGTGGGAAGCCTCAATGACCAGCCCCATGTCCTCCAGCGTCATGACGATATCCCGCCTGGCGTTCTCTCCCCAGTCCAGCGGCCCGATGTCAAAATAGCTTGCCTGCTCCCTGGTCTCCGTGGTGGGCATGGCGTTTTCATCGGTGTTAAAAAGGAAAAACTCGCACTCCGGCCCCACCTCAAAGGTATACCCCATTTCCTCCGCGTCCCTGATGGCGCGCTTCAGCACTTGCCTGGGATCCCCCTCAAAGGGAGTTCCGTCCGCCCGGTACACATCGCACAGCAGCCTTGCCACCTTGCCCTGCTGGGGTCTCCATGGAAAGATTGCCAGCGTGGACAGGTCAGGATGGAGAAACATATCGGACGCCTCGATGCCCACAAAACCGTCAATGGCGGAGCCGTCAAACATGCATTTATTATCCAGCGCCCGCTCCAGCTGGTTCGCCGTCACGGCAATGTTTTTCAGATTGCCGAACATATCCGTAAACTGCAGGCGGACAAACTCCACGTCTTCCTCCTCCACGATCCTCATAATATCCTTTTTCGTATAATCCTTCATGAACCCGATCTTACCTCCTGCCTTTACTTTCACGATAATAAGGGCGGTTCTCCCCTAAGCAGAACGCCCTTGTCCCATAGCCATCATATCAACCGTTACCGCATCTTGTCAATCATTAATCATGTATATTTTGGGAAATCCCCACATATATACTATAAAGAGAAAAATACGGATACGAACATAAGGGGAATCAAGATGAGCGCTAAAACTAAAATCGTTGTACTTCACATGAAAGAATTGATCTATACAGGCATCTT
The DNA here is from genome assembly GCA_023667395.1 of Blautia sp. GTDB lineage: Bacteria > Bacillota > Clostridia > Lachnospirales > Lachnospiraceae > Acetatifactor. The sequence continues at coordinate 9,572 of JAMPAC010000029.1, forward strand.
CGCCCTTCTGGGAATCCTGTTCATCATCCTGCTGGCGATGATGTTCCTGCCTGGGAAAAAAGAGGAACCCGATGTGCCCGCCGAAGAGGTCACTGCCGACGTAAGTTCCATCTACATACCCGGTATCTATACCACCGAACTGATCCTGGGAGCCCAGACCATCGATGTGGAGGTCATTGTGGATAAAAACACCATCACTTCCGTCCGCATGGTGAACTTAAACGACGCCGTGACCACCATGTATCCGCTGCTGGAGCCCACCTTTGATACGATCCGCGAGCAGGTGTATGAGAATCAGGCCCTGGACCAGGTTACATATACCTCCGAGAGCAAATATACCTCTCTGGTGCTGTTGGAGGCGATTCAGAATTCTTTGAACAAAGCGGCGGTGAAAGAAACGCCCGAACCCACTGCGACGCCGTAAAACGGCGCCGCAGTTTTTACGGTCATTTTTATAACTTTTCCACCTCCGCCAGCCACAGCGCCGCGCTGGCATCGGAGGGCATACGCAGGTCTCCCCGGGGAGATACCGCCACGCTTCCCACCTTGGGGCCGTCAGGCAGGCAGGAACGCTTGAACTGCTGGGCAAAAAATCTGCGGTAAAAGCTTTTCAGCCACTTCAGGATTGTTGCGTCGTCATATTGTCCGACGAAAGCAAGCCGCGCCACACGGTATACCTTGGCAGGAGGAAAGCCGCCCCGGAGCATATAGTATAAAAAGAAATCGTGAAGTTCATAAGGTCCCACCAGATCCTCGGTCTTCTGGGCGATCCGGCCGTCCACCGGAGGCAGGAGTTCGGGGCTGACGGGGGTATCCAGCACATCCTCCAGCACCCGGGCAAGCGCCTGGTTGCCGCAGGTGTCCGCATAATATTTTACCAGATGACGCACCAGCGTCTTGGGAACACCGGCGTTGACGCCGTACATGGACATATGATCCCCATTGTAGGTGGCCCATCCCAAAGCCAGTTCCGACAGATCGCCTGTACCGATCACAAGCCCGTTTTCCCTGTTGGCAATGTCCATCAGCACCTGGGTGCGTTCCCTGGCCTGTCCGTTCTCGTAGGTCACGTCATGGTGATCCGGATCCTGCCCGATATCCCTGAAATGAACCGTCACTGCCTCCCTGATATCCACTTCCTCCAGTGTGGCTCCCAGTTTCCGCGCCAGTTCGCAGGCATTGTGATACGTCCTGTCCGTGGTGCCGAAGCAGGGCATTGTCACCGCGAAGATGCCTTTCCTGTCCAGACGCAGCATATCAAAGGTCCTCACAGTGACAAGCAGGGCCAGCGTGGAATCCAGTCCGCCGGACAGTCCCACCACCGCCTTTTTCAGGCCCGTATGCTCATATCGCTTTTTCAGGCCGTAGGACTGGATGGACAGGATCTCCTCGCACCGCCTGCTGCGCTGGGCCGGATCCGAAGGCACAAAGGGCATGGCGTTAAAAGTGCGCTCCAGCCTGGTCTCTTCCACATTTAAGGAGAAAGGTATTACCGCATAAGCCGCCTGGGGCTCCCTGCCAAAGGTTCCCATGCGCCGCCGCTCCGAAAGAATCCTCTGCACGTCAATATCTCCGTAAATGGTCTCGCACTGAAAGGTCTTCTTCTGGATCAGGATCGTGCCGTTTTCCGCGATCAGGTTATGCCCGCCGAAGACCAGATCCTGGGTGGACTCCCCCTCTCCCGCAGAAGTGTAAATGTAACCGCAGATCAGCCTGGCGCTGCCCGATTTTACCAGCAGTTCCCGGTACTCGTCTTTTCCGATGGTTTCGTTGGAGGCGGAAAGGTTGGCAATCAGGGTGGCTCCTTTCAGCGCGTGATCCGTGCCCGGCGGGTTCGCCACCCACAGATCCTCGCAGATCTCGCATCCTACTTTCAGCCCCGGCATATTTTCGCAGGCAAACAGGATATTGGTTCCGAAAGGAATCTTTTCCCCGTTAAATGCAAATTCCGCCGGTTCCCTGTTTCCCGCAGCGAAATGGCGTCCCTCATAAAATTCCGCGTAGGAGGGGATGTTGGCCTTGGGCACCATGCCCAGCACCCTGCCTTTCTGGAGCGCCGCCGCCACATTGTAGAGCCTGCCGTCCCGCTCCACGGGAAGCCCCACCATGACCAGCGCGTCCTTATCCTCCGTGGCTTCCGCCACCGTGAGAAGCTGTCGGGAAGCCTCTTCCAGCAGCGCGGTCTGCAGGAACAGATCGCCGCAGGTATATCCGGTGAGACAGAGCTCGGGAAATACAATGATCTTTGCCCCCGCCTCATATGCCTCGTTCAGTTTTTCACAGATCGCTTTCGCGTTATAGGCCGGATCCGCCACTTTGATCTCAGATGTGACCGCCGCCGCTTTGATAAAGCCATGTTTCATATCAATACTCGTACCTTTCCACATGATGTGACAGGAGCATCAGAAACTTATTCTTGCGTCATCTGCATCTGTGATACAGATCCCGCAGGTCATCCAGATAGAATTTATAGTCCTTATTGCAGAAATGACAGTTGACCGTGATCCCTTCTCCCTCGTCTATCATATCCTGCAATTCCTTTCTGCCAAGGCTGACCAGCGCCTTCTCCACCCGCTGCCTGCTGCAGTCGCAGACAAACGCCGCAGGCAGGGTGTCCGTCATCTCCACATCAAGCCCCTCCAAAACCATTTCCAGCATCTGCTCGGGCGTATTTCCCTCATCCAGCATGGTGGTCACGGAACGGAGTTTTTTCAGATTCTCCTCCAGCCGGTCGATCACCCGATCCTCCACGAAAGGCATCAGCTGGATGATAAAGCCGCCCGCCTGCCGCACCGTATTGTCGCGGTTCATGAGCACGCCCAGCCCCACGGAAGAGGGCACCTGCTCGGAGGTGGCAAAATAATAGGTCAGATCCTCCGCAATCTCACCTGTCTGTAATAAAGTCTGCCCCGCATAGGGCTCTTTTAATCCCATATCTTTGATCACGCTGAGGATCCCGCTTCCTACCGCCCCGCCCACATCCAGTTTGCCGACGGCATTAGCAGGCAGGATCACATCGGGAACATTGGCGTAGCCCTTGACATTTCCCCGGGAGCCCGCCGTCACGGTAAGCCCCTGTACGGGACCGTCTCCCCTGATCTGCAGGGTCAGGATGTCCTGCTCTCCTTTCAGCATACTGCCCATCATGGCTCCCGCGCTCAGCAGCCTGCCCAGCGCCGCCGTTACCACAGGGCTGGTATTGTGGGCGGTTCTGGCTGCCTCCACCGTCTCCCTAGTGGTACAGGCAAAAGCCCTGATCTGTGTATCCGCCGCTGTGGCTCTTATAATGTAGTCTGTCATATCCGCTCCTGTTCCAGTTCTTTCTGGTTCCTGTTCCGGTTCTGTCCGGTTCCGCTTCTTTACGGTTTTGCTTCTTTTGATTCCGTTTTTTCCGGTTCCGCTTCTTTACGGTTCTGCTTTTTCCGGTTTCGCTTCTTTACGGTTCCGCTTTTCCGGTTTCGCTTCTTTACGATTCCGCTTTTTCCGGTTTCGCTTCTTTACGGTTCCGCTTTTTCCGGTTTTGCTTCTCTTCCGTTCCGCCTGGAGTTTCAGTTATGATCTATACTCCCGCTTTCCCCTGCTCCCGCGCCACAAGATAGATCCTCTGGCTTTCCGCCGTCACCTCCGCCCCCGTGTCGGCGTCCGTCATCTCCAATACCTTCATCCCCGCACGTTCCACCAGCGCCCGCATCTGTTCCGCCCGGTATCCCCTCTGAAGATGGGTCTCCTCAAAACGCCGGAACAGTCCGTCCTCCTGCTTCATAAAGACAGTCAGGTCATATTCATTGATCCCGCTTTCCGGATCATAGAAATTTTCCCAGATAAAACTGCAGTCCTCCCGGTTCTCCGCTATGGTAGTATCCCCGATAACCTCCTCATACTTGTATGCGGTATTAAAATCAAAGATAAAGATTCCCCCGGGGTAAAGGTAATTGTTCACCAGGGAAAACACGGCCAGCAGTTCATCCACATCCAGGATATAATTTATAGAATCGCAGACGCTGTACACCGTTCCCACGGTGCTGTACAGTTCCAGTTCCCGCATATCCTGGTTCAGGTAAAGGATGGCGTCGCCGCTTTTCTCCCTTTTTTCCAGGGCGGCGCCCAACATCTCCCGGGACACATCCACCCCGATCATATCATAGCCCCTGCGGTACATCATCTCCGTCAGTGTTCCCGTGCCGCAGCCCAGATCCAGCACCAGGTTGCGCTCCGATGCCAGCGCATTCTCCGCGTCCCGCTCCGGCTTCGACACGCCATACTTTTCTATCAACTCCTGCAGCCTGTCGCACCACTGCCCATAGGGCACATTGTCCATGAGTTCGTCGTATACTGCGGAGAAGTCCTTATACGCATCCATCCCCATCTCTCACCCTAACCCCCATGATTCCGCTCTGCGGAATCTCACAATCCCAAAGCCAACAAGTTGGCTATTCACCTAATTTCATCGCCACCGCAAAGCCCGCCACCAGCGCAGCCGCGCCCATAAGCAGGTGCAGGATCATCATTGCTCCCATGCCGCTCAAGGCCGCGAATCCGCCCATCAACGCAATGGCGACGGGAGACGCCACCACCAGACCGATGATCGCCCAATAAGCGTACAGGGGAAACTTCTCGAAAATAATCTCCACAACCTTCGCCACCGCGAAAATCCCCGCTACCACGCCGATGCCGAAAGGCGCCAGGATGCCGATACCCGCAAGGATCCCATCCATGTTAAAGCTGGTCAGCGCCTCGATAAAATCCGTGATTGCGCCCAGCACAGGCTGATAAAATCCCAACAGCATCAGCACCATGGAGCCGCTGACCCCGGGGATCACCATGGTGGCGGACGCAATGACGCCAACCGCAAAAAGCTTCAGCACATTCACAAGGTTAAAGGACAGGTCAGCCGCCGCACCCTCCGTGCCGCCAAAAGCCGCCAGCCCCACCACCAGGGCAAAGAAAGCAATCCCCGCAATCAGATGACCAATTTTGATCTTGCTGCCTTTCACTTTTTTCCATATGATAGGCAGGCTGCCCAGGATCAGGCCGATAAACAGAAGATTCGCCTGAATGGGGAAACTCTCGAACAGCCACTCCAACCCGAAAGCGCTGGCGATAATGGCGATTCCCATACCCACCGCTATGGGGAACAGGAATTTCACGCTCTGCTTAAACTCGCTGAACAGATGGGTAATGCAGTGGATCAGCTTGTCGTAGATGCCCATGGATACCATCATGGTGCCTCCGCTGACGCCGGGAATAATGTTTGCAATACCGATTAACATACCTTTCAAAATACTTTTGATCATAAAATTTCTCCATTCTCTTTCTGTTTTAACTATTTTTCGCAAGAAACTCTTTCAGAAACGCGATCAGGCGATCCATCTGCTCATCCGTGCCTATGGTGATACGCATGGAATTGGATATCCTGGGCTTATCCCAGTAGCGCACATAAATATCCGCCTCCCTGAGTGCCCTGAAGATTTCCCCTGCAGGCGCCGTCTCATGGGACGCAAAGATAAAATTCGCCCTGGAATCGGGAAAGGTAAATCCCAGCTGCGAAAGTTCTTTCTTCACCCGCTCCCTGGTGGCCACGATCTTCGCCGTGACAGCCTTAAAATAAGCGTCGTCCCGGACAGCCTCCGCCCCCATCAGCTGGGCGGGATAATTCATGGTATACGAGTTAAAAGAAAACTTCACATCGTTTAAATACCGGATCAGCTTCTCGCTGCCAATGCAAAAACCGATCCGCAGGCCTGCCATGGCGCGGGACTTGGAAAAGGTCTGCACCACCAGCAGGTTCTCATATTTCTCCAGCAGGGGCAGAGCACTGACGCCGCCAAAATCCACATAGGCCTCATCCACAATGACGATCACATCCTGATTCGCCTGAACGATCTCCTCCACCGTCTCCAGGCTCTCCAGCAGTCCCGTGGGCGCGTTGGGATTGGGAAAGATCACGCCGCCGTTAGGCTGCCTGTAATCTTCCGGCCTGATATGCCAGTCCTCATCCAGCGCGCAGGTCCGGTAAGGAATCCGGTACAGTTCCGCCCACACATCATAAAAAGAATAGGTCACATCCGGGAACAGGATCGGACGGCCGCTGTTGAAAAAGGTCATAAACGCCATGGCAAGCACATCATCGGAACCCACCCCCACAAAGACCTGCTCCGGCTTTACCCCATAATACTCCGCCAGGGCGTTCACCAGCGGCGTTGTGCCGGGATCCGGGTAAAGTCTCAGGGCATCGCAGTCCATCCGCTCCGCCAGCTTCCCCACGCCGGGCGCGGGGGGATAGGGACACTCATTTGTATTTAACTTGATCATGCCCGGCTTGTTGGGCTGTTCCCCAGCCACATAGGGCACTACTTTCCGTATGTTATCTTCCCACTTCATGTCGGTTCTCCATTCCAAATTCCAAAATCTTTCCGAAACCGTTTCCATCCTTACGGCTCCCGGCAGCCCTTTTCCGACTGCCAGCGTTCCAGTTCCTGGCGATAATTCTCCTCCTGCCCATCGTATCCCAGTGCATGGCAGCAGCGGATCATCCCCTTAAGGCCGATCTCCCCGCCGCAGGCAAGCTGCAGAACCGGCTGGGTCTCGTGCACTGCATTGTCATACCAGAGCACCGCCTCCTCAAAATCTCCTGCTGCCTCATAAAAATTGCCCAGTTCGCAGCAGATCTCCGAACAGGCTCCCATGGCCAGCGCCCTGGACGTATATTTCAGGAAAGCCGTCGTATCCTGCACCAGCCGGGCAGCCCGGGCAGCCACGCAGCACGCTTCCATGATTTCATCCGTACTTCTGTCCCCGTCCGCCGCCGACTGCTGAAAAAACGCCGCCGCCCGGGCAAAATCCTCCCGTTCACCCGCCATCAGCAGTTCCCTGGCGTACATATTGTGAAGCCGCCGGGGCAGCCGGTAACCTTCCGACACATTCTTATGGAAACTGGCCAGGTCGCGCCTTGCGTGACTGCCCTCCGGCAGATGGGTAATGACCACATCGCTGTCGTACACCACCGGATCCAGCCGCACCGTCTCGTGAATCGGCTCCGTCCACACGAACTGCCTCAGCCGACGGAACAGCTTGGGGCGGTATTCCTCGTCAAAATTGTACACCGCGCCAAACTGCATCTGGTTGCCGTATTTCATCTGGACGATCTCAACCTCCGGCAGCATCGCTTCTTTTAAGATGCGGAACCGCTGCCTGTTCTCCTCGTCCAGCACCTCGTCCGCATCCGCAGAATAAATATATTCCATGGTTGCCCTGGAAAATGCGTAATTTCTCGCGGCGCTGAAATCATCGACCCACTCGAAATCATAGATCAGGTCCGTATATTTCCGCGCGATCTCTTTCGTCCCGTCCGTGGAACCCGTGTCCACGATAATGACCTCGTCGCAGAGATCCGCCACGCTGTCCAGGCACCTTTTTAAAATTTTTTCTTCATTTTTTACGATCATGCAAAGAGAAATGGTAATCATTACAGCACCTTCGATAAAAATTCCTGCAATCTGGGACTTTGGGGGTGATTGAAAAATTCTGCAGGCGTATTTTCCTCCATGATGCTCCCCTCGTCCATGAACAGTACCTTGGTTCCCACCTCCCTGGCAAACCCCATCTCGTGGGTCACCACCACCATGGTCATGCCGCTGTCTGCCAGTTCTTTCATCACCTCCAGCACCTCTCCCACCATCTCCGGATCCAGGGCGGAAGTGGGTTCGTCAAAAAGCATCACCTTGGGATTCATGGCCAGGGAGCGCACAATGGCGATACGCTGCTTCTGCCCGCCGCTCAAGGAACTGGGGTAAGCGTCCGCTTTCTCCGAAAGCCCCACGCGCTGCAGCAGCTTTAAGGCGTTTTCTTTGGCCTCCTCCGGGCTCATCAGCTTCAGCTTCACAGGGGCCAGGGTAATGTTATTCAGAATGGTCAGGTTATTGAACAGGTTAAAATGCTGGAACACCATGCCCATGTGACGGCGCACTTCATCAATGTTGACTTTCGGATCGTTGATCTTCTGGCCGTCAAACCAGATCTCGCCGCTGGTGGGCATCTCCAGCAGGTTCAGGCAACGCAGGAACGTGCTCTTGCCGGAACCGGAGGGACCGATGACCACGATCTTCTCCCCCGGATGAATATGGTAGTTGATGCCTTTTAATACCTGGTTATCTTCAAATTGTTTGTGCAGTTCTTTAACGATTATCACTCCTGCGCATCCTCCTTTCCAGTTTCTCCAACAGTTTGGTCAGAATCTTAATGATCACAAAATAGATCACCGCCGCACCGATCAACGGCGTAAAGGAGTCGAAAGTCTTGGAGGCGATCTGGTTCGCCACGCGGGTCAGGTCGCTTAATCCCACATAACCCACGATCGCGGTCTCTTTCAACAGCACGATAAATTCATTCACCAGGGGCGGCAGGACATTCTTGAAAGCCTGGGGGATCACAATATAGCGCATGGTCTGGAAATTGGAAAGCCCCAGGGACCGCCCTGCCTCCGTCTGCCCCTTGTCCACCGCCAGAATCCCGGCGCGGATGATCTCCGCCACATAAGCGCCGGAATTGATGCCAAAGGACAGTCCCGCGATCATGACGGCGTTCTTGCTGTTGGCCATGATCGCAAAATACATGATCATCAGCTGGAGCACGGAGGGCGTTCCCCTGATGATATCGATATACACATTGGCAATATGCGCCAATAAGGTCTTTTTGCCGTTCTTTCTCACGGATATCTTCATGAAAGCCACAATGGTGCCGATGATCACTCCCAGCACAGCTGCCATGGCCGCTACCTGAATGGTGACACCCAGCCCTTTCAGATATAGTTTCCATCGGTCGCCTGTGATAAACGCCGCCGTGATCTTCCTGATGATTTCAGATTGTTTCATCCCGTCTCCTATCTAATTGCCACTTGTGGCAATTTGTTCCGGTCTCTGCACTACAGCGCCCTTGGCGGGGAAGAATTATTCATCCGTTTAGACGGCTGAAAATTCTTCCGGGCGCTTCCGTTCCGAGACTGTTTTGATCTTATTCTAGTTCCGTCTCTGCACTACAGCGCCCTTGGCGGGGAAGAATTGTTCATCCGTTTAGACGGCTGAAAATTCTTCCGGGCGCTTCCGTTCCGAGACTGTTTTGATCTTATCTAATTGCCACAAGTGGCAATTTGTTCTGCCTCTGTACTACAGTTTTCAAATCAACAAGTATAATAATACCAAAAAGAGGATAATGGCACAACCATTATCCTCAAAAAGCCGGATAAAAAATTTTTCAGTCCGCCGAATACCCTCTTACTTCCCTTTTGAGAACTTCATAGCTTTCGTATTGTTCCTCATGGCATCTCCGCAGACGGGAGGTTACCAGATCCCTCTCCCCGCATCTGTGGGCGGCCCTGCAGACGCAGGCGGCAGCTTCCAGGGATTCAGGCTCCAGCTGTTCCCAGCGCAGCGCCTCCATGAGCGCTTCATCATAACGGTGTCCCGCCGCGTATACTTCATAAAGCATCCGACAGACCCGCGATGCCATCCATCCGGTCTCCCGTATTTTCAGGAGATATTCCTCCGCGTCCGCCAGTTTATTGCATTGGATACAGTATCCGGCGGTTTCCAGCATGGCAGGCAAGTAATCCCCTCTCAGTGACAGCGCCCTTTCGCCAAGCCTGACGGCTTCCCTTGCGCTGCCCATCTCGCCCTGGCATATCATCCTGCAAAAAAGGATCACAGCCTGTTCTTCCGGGGCAGGGCACTTCTCCAGCAGTTTAACGCAGATCTCATCCGCCTCGGAATAGCGTTTATGGTCTATGCTCCCTAGGACATACATCATCTGGTCACGAACCTTTTGATCCTCGGAAAAATACGGATCCAGCAAAGCGTTGTAATTCGCCTGTTTCCGCCGGTCGTCATCTTTCATCCGGCGGATAATATCGGGAAGGGCAGGGACGACCCGGATACCGAACCGGAAAATGACAACCAGCGCCACAACGCTGATCACGGCGGCACGCGCCTTTGTCAGAAAAGAAACCGATACGTCGTCCCCATGGAAGATCAGCATGAACAGGGTTCGTCCGCAGATAAAGACCAGCGCCTGCATCACGATCAGGAACAGCGCCAGGATAATGTACACAAAAAACATGCCCCTGGTTTTCGGCTTCCCGGGTTTCTTTGCTTTACCCTTACCTGTCTCATTTCTCATCTTCATACCCCCAGATGTACATAAATCCTCCCGCTGGCGGGCTCCTGGCTCATTGCCTGCAAAGCAGACTACCCGCGTACCATCTAAAACGACCCCGGCTTTCCCCTGAAACATAACGATTCCATGGAACAGGCCGGGGCCTCTTTACGTCAATGCAAAATGATTATGTATGCCTTTCCGATTATCCTTACTGGATATACTGCTCAACCAGCGCGTCGAACGTACCGTCCGCTTTCAGTTCCGCTAGGGCTGCGTTGACCTTTTCCACCATGTCGCTGCCCTTGGGAAGCGCGATCGCGTAATACTCCGGCTCAAACTCAAACTGCGCGCCGTCGATGATCTCTACCTTGCCGGAAAACTGCTCCGCAAAGACCTCCGCAGGATTCTTGTCAATGATAACCACGTCAACCCTGCCGTTTGTCAGGTCGGTCACTGCGTCCACCGCCTTATTATAGGTCTGCACATTGGCATCCTTGATCTCATCCGCAATGAAGTTTCCGGTAGTACCAAGCTGCACGCCGATGGTCTTGCCCTCCAGATCCGCAGGCGCGGCGATGCCGGAACCCGCAGGAACCACAACATACTGAACCGCCTCATAATACTCATCCGAGAAATCCACTTCCGCCAGACGCTCCTCCGTGATGCTCATGCCCGCGATCGCTGCGTCAAGCTTGGTGCCTATGGAAGCCACAAGGGAATCAAACTCTATATTCTCCATCTGCACATCCATACCCATCTTGTCGGCGATAGCCCCGATCAGCGCCACATCGAAACCGTCAGGCTCGCCGTCATCCCCCACATACTCAAAGGGAGGGAACTCCGCGTTTGTGCCCACCACCAGCACGGGTCTGTCACCTGTCGCCTGGGAGCCCGCGCTTGCGGAAGCCTCGTCAGACCCGCAGGCCGCCAGCGTTGCCACGCATAAAACTGATGCCGTCAACATTGCCAATAACTTCTTCATAATATTCTCCTCCATTCTGCAACGGCCTTTTACTATACCTCAATATACCGGCATATCCGCCGCACACTTGAATCAATATAGCATCTTTTCAGCAAAAAAGCAACACTAACATGCATAAATATGCATTCCCATGTGCAGCATAAAAGCCGCCGTTATATATGGCAGAAATGCCACCGGCCGTTTCAGATTGCCATTTTTCGCGATGTTGCACTGTAGAAGCTGTACCGGAAAGAGCAGACAGAGCGCCAGCAGCATCAATACCAGATAGTCGGAAAATCCCATTCCCAGGGAAGCTTCCGCCATGGCACAGACGCAGAAAGCATAACAGTCCGCTTTTCCATACATATGGGCAAACAGCCCAAGCTGCAGCGCCGCATAAACCGTCAGATGCCATAGCGCCGTTACAGGCAGTCCTCCCCACAGGCTTTTCCACAACAGCCCTCCCGCCGCCAAGCCGCCAAACCACCACGTAAAATTATATACTTTCTGGCTTTTCAGATCCGTGATGCAGCCATATAGCAGACTGCACCACAGAATCCCCCACAGAACCGCCGTCATCGGAGCCTGGTGCGGAAATCGTCCAGAATGGTTCCGCTTACTTCCACCACACTGAGTTCCGGGTATTGTTCCAACCGTCTGTCTCCCTTATAAGCCCTCACTGCGATAGTATAATCTGCATTGGCAGGCGTATATAGCGGAATCATGAACTGGATCTCTTCCTCCTGGGAATACCGGGGACTGCCGGTATATTCGATCCTCCGGTTCAGTTCCGGATCCTGCTCTGTCATCTCCGCAGGAAACTCTATTTCCACATAATCGGGATAACCCCAGACCGTAATGCTTAAGATGCCGCTCTCCCCATTTTGGAATATGGGATCGTGGGGCGGAAGAATCCTCTCTACCTGGGCTGTCAACCCAAATTCCGTAGTCTTCCCGGAAACATTCGTCTCATTCCCCACATGATCCACGGCATAGGCAATCGCCGTAAAATCCCCTGAAAACAGGGGATCATCCACTGCCAGTTCCACCTGTATCACTCCCGCTTCGTCAGGCACATACTTCCTGCTGCAATTATTATCCGCGTTATAGACCATCAGATAAAAGTCCCTGACGCCGCTCAGTTCATCCTCCGCCGTCAGGTTCAGAACCGGAGCGCTGACCCTGCGGTCGATCAAAGACAGATTCTCCAGAAGTTCCATGCCGCGGATTACAGGCGGCTCCCCATCGCCAATCAGCGTCAGACCATGCTTCCTGTCCTCTTCTCCTGAAGAATAGAAAATCTCACCCTGCCAGTCCGCACCCGCCCTGGGATAAATGTCCAACACCTTTCCGGATGCATTCTTCCCCAGCGTATATTTCTGGGTCACGGCGAGCCTGCGGTTTTCATCTTCACGATATACCCGGGTATAAGGATAGTACGCCAGAAACATTTCCTTTTCCGAGGAAAAGTCCAGCAGCCTGTCCGGAACCCTGATCCTCCCGGAAGATATCGCCTGACTGCGCGCGGACACAAGGTTACGACCCGGAGCAGGGGCTTCCTGGTCTTCCGATACAAATATGGCGTGATTGATCTGATAATTGTCTGTCGCCAGGCCGTCAATATATCCCCCAAACTGCAGTGTAAAGGGAGTGGTTCCGTCACTGCGCACATACCAACGCCGTTCCCCCGCCGGATAGATATTGTCCATCTCCGCGTCGATGGCAAGCTGTTCCGTATGCAATGGTCTCGCTGCTGCGTCGGCATCAAGAGGAATATGTATGACGCCGCTCATATTGCCTGCCACATCCACGGCGGCAAGATGCAGATAGCAGGTCTCTTTTCCGACTTTGACCGTCATCTGTGTATCCCCTGTATAACCTGCATCAGCCGTCACTGCCGTATCCGGATTTTCATCCACGCAATAATAGTATCCTTTCACTCCGGAAGTCAATGTATTTACTGTCTCATTGGAGCGGCACAGCGCCTCGCTGCTCCCTGCAAAATAAGATTCCGCCACATGGTAATAGACCGTTCCATGATCCTGGGGTTCCTCCCATGACACAAGTATCTTACCGGCTGCCAGACCCTCTTTCCCGACCCGTTTCTCATCCACGGGATCGGGGGCTGCCCGATCCGGCGCCAAAACCCCTTCCATCGCATATTCTTCCGTAAAACCGATGATCACCGACTGCAGTCCAAAACTTCCGTCACCCTCCTGGATACCCGGCTCATTCAGATAAGAATAGGCGTATTCCTCATTGACATAACTGCTGCCGCCATAGGATGGTTTCGAGGAAATGACCTGCCCTTCCGTCATGCCGCACACGGTCTCTCTCCCGCCCTGCAGCTTAATCTCCGTGATCAGTGCAAACACCAGATCATGGGAAACGGCATATCCGCCCTCCGCCATGGTCTCCACGTAAATTCCCGTGGTACCCGCAGGAATATTTATGGTGTAGTTCAGCAGCACTCCCGACTCATTACACCCATTGTTCCTGACAAAAAACAATGGGGTATTCTGGATATGATATCCCGTATCTCCCGTAGCATAAAAACTGTATTCCGGAAAAAGCGGATATGCGCCGTTGCCCCTGTTGTTCTTTCCCCAGAGTTCCACCACCGGAGCGTCAGAATCTCTCTGGGACTCACCCATGACCTCCGATGTCCCGTCGCTGTTCCTGACCGACCAATATTGATCGTATCCTCCGTTGTTCTGATTGTCCTCCTTTCTTGGCAGCCGCCAGACAAACTCCGTATTAAAACGCGGAAACAACACATTGCTCCTGTTCTGTTCCCAAGCCCTCTCCTGATTCCTGATAATCTGCTTCATCAGCGTGTTGCTGTCATGCAGGATATTGCTTAATGTCTGATTGAAGAAGCACCTCCCGTTCTGATCGTATACGCGCAGATAGGAACTGTCCCACAATTCCCCGTTACGACAGATCTGTTTCCAGAGTATGGCCTGTACATTTACGGAAGTGTTGCCCCGCACCCGAATGGGATTAGCCATACTGCCCGCTCTCCTCAGGTCATATTGATAACAATGGTTACAGTCGCCGTCCGGATCGGGATCCACACAGACGTGGGAACTGTCTTTCTGATACTTTACCGCTCCTTGCAGTCCGTCATAGGAAGAATCCCTATAACATTCATCCGTGTGGTGGTGCACGATCCGTTCGCCTGCGGCGCCGCCCCGGAAGCCGCCTCCGCCGCCAGCTCCTCCTGAGCCGCCGTCATATCCCGTATCCAGCAGTCCTTCCTGGAGTCCGCCTGCGCCTCCGTCCCCCGCGCTGGTAGCTCCGCCGCCTCCGCCGGCAACCAGCAGAATCCCTTTCCGATCCGATGACACTATCGTGCAGCCGCCGCCATCCGTATACATATCCCCTTCACCGCCGCCGTTATATCTGTCGATCCCGCCCACGGTACAGGTCAATATTTCCCCCTGTTCCAGCCAGAATGAAGCCGTGACGCCGCCTCCTTTTCCGCCGATATAATCCTCATAGCTTCCGCCCTGTGCTCCGGCTGCCGTCAATGTATACAACCCCGTATCCTCCACGGTATAAGTCCGGGAACAGCCCTCATAGGAACCCTTTTCATTTACGTTTTTTTCCCCACAGATATCCTCCGCGCCAAAGATTTTTTCCCACTCTTCCCCGTCAGATCTCTGATAGAGCAGATACCATTTTTTCTGATCATCAGGCTGGCTCCATGAGAGATCCACAGCGCCCTTTCCTTTGTTCGCCTGATAATTTTCCGCAGCATGAAGTATCAGATCTACCCATTGGGCATATAATGTCATATCCGTAAGGGGAGTGATCCGGTCCCCCGGAGCCCCGGCCGGGCGTTCGAAATCCGCGTCAAAATACCATCCTCCGAAAGATTTTCCCGGCTTCTCCGTGACAGGCAGCGTCACGCTGTCATATTCATAACAGGCTGTCAGCAGATCGCTCGCACCCTCCGCAGACCCATAAGTATAAATTCCCTCCCTGAAACTCCCATGAAAAGGCATTTTCATACTCCATTCCGTAAAATGCATGGTTCCTGTTATATCAGACACCTCGCTCCCGCCGTTACACTCAAAGGAAACCCTGTGCCCAGCGGGCGGATCCACGGCCTCTTCCTCTATCTCATAAACCGTTCCATACCCCTGGGTAATGGCCGTGACGCCGCTGCTGCCATGATAACTCCCTCCGTTGGGGTCGATGTACAGGGTACTGTCAACCGCTCTCCACTGCGCATAAAGCGTCACCGTACCTTTCTCCGCGTCAATATGATAATCCTGATCCGTCAGGTTCCATATCTCTTCTCCGTCCCCATATCCTACACCTGTCCCGTCCGGCTCCGTATTCCATCCCTCAAACATGTATCCGTCCCGCACATAGCAGTTTTGCGACAGATGCGTGGCGGGCGTCACTGCCTTACCCTCATATGTTTCCGCATTCTGATACATATGGATGCTGTTTCCCATATAACCCACATAGTGCATGCAATTGGCATCATACCGCACCCGGTACTGGTTATAGGAGATCGCCTTGCAGAGATGTATCCCCAATCCGCATCCCTGTTCCAGGTTGCTGCAGTACGGGCATAAATAATAATAAACCATATCATCTCCCAGACGAAGATGATCGATGGTAGACGCCGCCTCACGGCTCATATAAAAGAACATATCCCCTATACTTCCGCCACAATCCGCACAATATGGCGTCCAGCCGGAATAATGGGGCTTCTGACATACCTGTCTGCCAAAAGGAACTCCATGATAAGTATTTCCTCCCGCAGGATACGAATTATGGATGCATTGTCCCTGTTCCCACTGCACTTTCCAGTATCCCACAGGAACCATTCCCTGCCGGGCTTTCATGTAACAATGTTCCCCCCGTCCCGGTTCCCTCAGGGAAGAACGCAGCCCCGTATCGACGGTTTCCCCCCGGGGATACCAACGGACGTCCCTGTCCCCCGGATTGGTAGTCCACGCCATGCCGTCCTCCGTGATCGATACATAGGGGCTGGTATATATCGTCTTTTCCGCCGCTGCGGCGGATATTGGAAAAAATAAGATAAAAATAACCATACATCCCATGAAAAACAATCTGATCATTCTTCGCAATTTTTCACCACCCTCAGGGATCCTGCCGCCAGTTCGCCATAGAACTGTTCCACGTCCTCCCGATCCAGATAGACATTGATCCTCTGGGCCGCCGTATTCCTGTCGCTGTTCGCTATCGTTATACCGGAAGCATCGAACACCTGCTGGACAAACACATCCTGCCACACAAGCGACACAGTATCTTCTTTGACAGAATAAATATTGACTCTGTCCCCGCTCCGCAGGACGCCGCTGACCACCTGATACAGGTCTTCCGCCTTAAATCCCGCGATAACAGGATTTTCCATACTCTCCAGCACCTGATCCAGGGGCTCAAACATTCCCGCAGTCAGCAGGACGCCCTGCTCAATGTCCGTTTTCGCCACAAGTCCTTTGATCTGATCCGGGGAACTGAGGGCAGTGGGTGGAATACAGCTGCTGTCCAGCTGCTGCCGGGCAAAAAAACGTGTATAATTATCCTCTGTCACGACCTCTCCTTTGGGGATCTCTGCCGCCGCCACATAGATGGTTCCTTTTTCATATTGTGTCAGGATATTCTTTTCCATCTGGATCATGACCACAAACACAATGGCCGCCGACAAAAGCGCCGCAACGATCCCGCCTGTTTTCAGCCGCGAGCCTATCCGTTGCTTTTCCGTCCTGAATTTCTTCTTTACTCTTTTCCTTATCATAATTTTTCCTTTCTATTCCAGTTCCGTCATGTGCCTGAAAGGCACATTGTTTACTTCTGCGCCCTTGCTCACTCGTTTGCCACGATATCCGCCAGGTTGCTCTTGCGCGCCTGCGCTTCCACTCCCATGATTCCCTTGACAGGGTAGGTCACCTCGCTGTATACGCTGGTGCTCTCGATCATCTTTCCGTTTGGCGCATACACGCTTCCTACGTTTCCTCCTGCATAAGACACCTGACCGTTTTCATCGTAATGATAAATTTCCACCATACCCTCTTTCACATTGTAAACCGTGTAATCCAGTATGCCGACTTTCCCGCTGATGAGCCCTCCCGCAGGGCATTCCCACTCCCCGTTCAGGTTCAGGTTGCCTTTCAGCGCGGACTGATAGATTGCATAGGCTTCCTCCGGATCCCTGATCAGGATGGAATGGGAAATCCCGTATTCCTCCACATCGATGACTGCGGAGGCAAGGTTGGAGGCGGCCAGGGCATCCTCCAGATAAGCGGCGGACGCCCTGAACACATCAAGCTGCAGGATCCCGCACAGCAAAATTCCCAGAAAGAGCAGGAAGAACAATCCCGTCACCCACTCCAGCTGTCCCGGTTCCGCTTTTTCAATGCTTTGCCGTGGAAATCCGTTTTTCCTCAAAGTCATACTCTCCCTCCAGCTTACCCCTGATCTCCAGGGTGATGATATCCCCGTAAGTGACCGGGGAAAGGGTGGTGCCCGCCAGTTCCAGTTCCGTCACTCCCACGCTTTCCAGTTCCCGCCCCAGGCGGATACGATCCTCCTCCGTCAGATATCCCACTGTCTCCATCCGCAGGATATATTGCCTGGCAATCTGACTCACCGATGTCTTCTGGTGAATGAGCCAGACATTATCCATGTAAGAAAGCATAAGCACCGTCATGGCGAGCATACAGATTCCCGCCGACATAATATCCCCTATGCTTCCTCTCTCCTGCTTCACGGCGCGACCCCCGTCAGGATATTCTGCGCCTCGGTGGTCATGGCTCCCACAATGGTCTCTATGAAGACTTTCAGGCTGTCTTTCATGACCACACAGAGCAGCAGGGCAATGACGCACAGTCCCACCGTCACCAGAATCCCGTCTATGCCCGGCTCCTGCCTGCACCCCAGCTGCACGATCTTTTTGAATCCGTTTCTTATATTCCATATTTTTCTTTTCATTGCATGGTTCCTCCTTATGTTGTAATCTGTTACATATTTCCGATTCTGCATCCCAGCAGTGCCCGATATCCTGATTCTGTTCCCCATGATCCAGTCCATTTTTCAAATGATATCCTTTCGTTTTCAGATTGGTACAGATCAGAAATTCGACGCCGCCCCAAACAGATAGGTCACGCAGGCATACAGCGCCATTCCCAGAATCACCGTCAGCACACCCAGCTGGTAAAAAGTGATGCTCCGGTCCAAAGCGCCCTTTTTCCGCTCCAGAACCGTTTCCTCCATATCCTTTATCTGTTCGCTGATATCTCCCAGCAGCGCCAGCGCCTGACCGGATTCCAGCGCCTGCAGGATGGTGATGCACAGGGAATCTATGTACCGGTTGTCAAAGCAAGTCTGGAAACGATCCAGAGCCTCGTAAATATCCGCTTTCATCACGATATCGCCTGCCAGATCCAGAAGCGCCTTGCGGAGCCTGCGCTCCTGGACGCTGCCATAACATTCCGAGAGCGCGTCCGTCACGTACACTCCCGCCTGGATCTGTATTTCAAGGGCATGGTAGACCAGCTTCAGTTCAGGG
The DNA here is from genome assembly GCA_023667395.1 of Blautia sp. Lineage (GTDB taxonomy): Bacteria > Bacillota > Clostridia > Lachnospirales > Lachnospiraceae > Acetatifactor. The sequence continues at coordinate 28,234 of JAMPAC010000029.1, forward strand.
AGCATCCTCTCATTGTCCCGCCGATTCAGGTATTCCAGAAGCAGCGCCGGCAAAAAGAACAATCCCGCCATGGCCCCCGCACCGGCCCAGACGTTTATCCTGCCCAGCGCCAGGAGACCGGACAACGCCAGAAAAATCCTTATGGCCAGAAAAAGTTCCGGTTCGATCTTCTTCCCATAGTGAAATGCAGCCCCATTCTTCCGCAGCCATTTTTCCGTCCTCAGGTACCAGGCGCTTTTTCTCCCCCGCTCCCTTAAAAGCCCCGACAATTCCCTGTAAGCTTTCAGCGCCAGCCTTTCCGGATGGTAAGCCGTCCGTAGCACATGGAACAGCAGCACTGTGAGCAGCGCACTGACCGCAGGTAAAAGCTTTAACATCCACAAAATCTGCCTTTCCTCCATCTTCCCCTCCTTACCTGTGCACTTGCTGCAGCTGCATCCAGAACAACAGGAAGATCACTCCCAGGGCGGCCAGACCCAGCCTGCCGGGAATGGTTCCCCAGACCAGATCCCGGAAAGACAGGTTGATCAGATGCCCCACCGTCAGCAGCACAGCCAGGGACATCACCAGCAGCAACGCCATATTCACCAACGCTTCCCGCAGCATGGCTTTCCTCTCCAGGGAGATCCGCAGGTGTTCCCGCAGGCTTCTCCGGCTGCTGTTTACCAGCGCGGTAAGATCCGCGCAATATCGGAGACTGATCTCCATGTTTCTGGCAAGTTCCTGGAACTTCGGATGTTCCACCTTGTCCGCCATGGACAGAAGCGCTATGCCCGTGTCCCCGGTAACCTGTGCTTCTAGGTAACACTCCTCCAACGCTGTCTTAAGGGGCTCCTCCATATACCTGCTGACCTGATCCAGGGTGCCGGTAACCTCCGCCGCCGTAATGCTGTAATTTCCCAGAAAGTCAAGCAGCTTCATCAGTTGGTCATTGACCCTGCGGAGATTCCTCGCCCGCAGATACCGCAGCAGGACGGCCTCCGACGCTATGACCGCTGCAGCCGCCAGCAGCGCTGCTTTCAGCCCGCCAAAAACCGCTATGACCAGAAACAATACGCCTGCCAGCGTCAGTTCTCCCGCCACCCATACCTCTGCGGACATGGCTGGGAAACGCTGCCTGATCCCGCAGTAATACAACAGCCTCTCCAGCCGGAACCACAGCGAATGATTCTCCTGAAGTTCCATAAGCTGTTTCCTGTTTTCCAGCCCCCGCTGCCTTGCCGCCAGATCCATATCCGTCTGCGTCTTTTTCAAAATATCGCTGACCCACGCCAGGATCCGTCCCTGATAGAACAACAGGTAAAAACCCCCGAACAGACAGCCAAAAATCGCTAATTTTAACATTCTTATACCTCCCTCAAAAAATCCGCTCAAACATCAGGCTCCGCCGCTTCTCACTCCATCCCCCGCAGGCGTAGATCTCCTTTACCCTGTAATGCTCCATGAAGATCAGGGTCTGAAAACAGTCCATCATCCGCATTAGTTCATCCCGGGAATAACGGCTCTCATACATGGCGTAATCCACCAGCTTGTCCGGCGCCCGATCCGCCGACGGCGCATGGATGGTGGCGGCGCACAACTGGCCTGTGTACGCCGCGTTGAGCAGATAAAGCGCCTCCGCGCCTTTCACCTCCCCGATAATGAAAAAGTCCACATCCATGGTCAATCCGGCAATGCTGATATGCTCCAGGTCATAGTTGACCTGCTGCTCCCCCGTCCCCGGCAGGGAATGCAAAAACATCATATCGGGATGGAACATGGTGGTCAGTTCGTCGGCCTGCTGTGTCACCAGCACCGCCATATCGTCGGGAAGCGTCTCTTTCAGCGCGTTCAGCAGAGTGGTCTTGCCGGAGGAATTTCCCCCGCAGATCAGCGTGGAGCCCTGTCGGAACCTGTCCACCAGCAGTTCTGCGGTAGAACGATCCATCATATTCTGTTCAATCAATTCTTTCATCTGGGGAAATACCCTGGGAACCTTACGGATACAGAGGTAAGGTTCGTTGTAGGTGTTGACGAGGGGCATGGAAAGCGTAAACCTGAGGATAAAATCCGGGTGGCTTTCGTTGTCCGTAAATCGTTGAATGGCATTCAGATTGGAAATGTTTACCTGGTTTCTGGTGGCGATATAATCAATAAACTGACGATATTCCCTGGGGGATGAAAAACGTATGCCGGACGTCATTCTCCTGCCCTTCCGCTTGACGCGGATATTATCGTAACCCACCACCCTGATGTCCGACACCGTTTTGTCATCGATCAGGGAAGACAGCCTGGAATATCCGAAGATATACTGCTCAAACTCCTCCAGAAGCCGGTTCCGCTCCTCCTCCCCGATCCTGTAGTAGGTCTGGATGTGGGCGGAGGCCTCCGACAGGAAGTGTTCCCTGGTCAGCTGTCCTTTCTTCATCTGCATCAGCGAATGCTGTTTCTGCGTGGTATAGTCATCCACCAGCTGCTGGAGCAGATCCTCCGTTTTCAATTTTTCCTTTTCCGTATCTTCACTCCTCCTCTCTACCGAATCCGCGTCCAAAATACAGTGCACTTGTATCCCGGAAACTGCATCGTCGGTGAAACAAATGGAAATCATGGCTGAACCAGCCGGATAAAACAGATACTCAGTCGTTGGCCTGCGTACTAAGTAGTTGTAATTTACACCAATCGGCTTCAAATGTCAAGACCTAATTTGAGAAAGTTTGGGGCAATGTAAGTCATTTTTGATAATGTCTTACTAAACCACAAGAGAAAATGTCTCAGGTG
>JAMPAC010000002.1 GCA_023667395.1 Blautia sp.
ACAGCACAACTTAACAGCAATGAACTCTAACAGAATGCTCGGACTGACGACAAAGTCACAGGCAAAGTCCACCGAGAGATTGTCTTCCGGTTATAAGATCAACCGTGCGGCTGACGATGCAGCAGGCCTGGCGATCAGCGAGAAGATGAGGAAGCAGGTAAGGGGTCTTACCCAGGCATCCACCAACGCACAGGACGGCATCAGTGCAGTGCAGACCGCAGAGGGCGCGTTGACAGAAGTTCACGACATGCTCCAGAGAATGAACGAACTGGCAGTAAAGTCCGCTAACGGAACCAACAGCGAGGATGACAGAAGCTATATCCAGAGCGAGGTTAACGCCCTGATCGAGGAGATCAACCGTGTATCCGAGACCACCAAGTTCAACGAGATTTATCTGCTGAAAGGTGACGAGGAAGGCACACCCAAGGATATATATTCCTACAGGACGGAATCAACGGAAGCCAAGGCAACTTTTGGGGACGGAGTTACCGAACTGTTTGTAGATGGTACTAAGGTTACGACTGAGGAAGCTTTGGCAGCTGCCTTGGATGCTAAGCCTGATGCTGTTGTTTCCACGGATGCGGGTACGAAAGCGACAGCAGGAACTGATTATACAAAAACAGTTGATGGTGCGTTAATTGCGGGCAAAGATGTATATGATGCAACAGGAACAAAAATCACTACGGATGCGGCACTTAAAACAGCTATGGCAACTGGCGTGTATACGGATGCGGGAACAAAAGCGGTATTAGGTGATGTTGATACGACAACTTCGAACGCATATTTTGCAAAAAAGAATATTTATAATATAGACGGAACCATAAAGTATGCTGAGAATGCAAATGTTCCTGATGCTGACGCTACTGGAGTGACAGCGTTCTACACCACTGCACCCACAAAAGCTGTTGCAGACACCGATTATACGGATAAAACCACCTACGCCTTAATTACAGGTAAAACGGTATATGGCGCTGACGGCGAAGAACTTGATGCTACCACGCTGGCGGCTGCTGGGAAAGCTGATGCGATTTATACAACCGCTCCTACAAAAGCAGGAGAAGACGATTATACCTTTACAAGAGGAACAGAAGGCAATGTAACGCTGTATGATAAGGAGGGTAAAGAAGTCGCTGCAGCTGATCTCGCAGAGAAGCTTAAAGCTGGAGAACTGTTTACTGATAAAGCGGCGACGGATGCAGTTACAGATGCTACTATTGAGAAGTATGCAGAGAAGACTTCCATCAACGCGGATCTGATATTCAGCCTTCATGTAGGTGCTGATTCTACTGACAACAACAAGATTCAGGTTACTATCGCCAGCATGAGCGCAGCAGGAATCGGGGTTGACGGTCTGAAAGTAGACACAGAGGATACAGCGACGGATGCAATCAATACCATTTCCGAGGCGTTAAAGCAGGTATCCAAGCAGCGTTCCGACCTTGGTGCCATCCAGAACCGTCTGGAGCACACCATCAACAATCTGGATAACGTTGTGGAGAACACCACATCCGCAGAGTCCGCTATCCGTGATACCGATATGGCGACTGAGATGGTTAAGTATGCGAACAACAATATCCTTGCACAGGCTGGCCAGGCAATGCTGGCACAGGCTAACCAGGCAAACCAGGGCGTTCTGTCCCTGCTTGGCTAATGACAGGATAGCGTTGGAACGGAAATACAGTTTCATAAGTAATACCGGAACCGTGGGGGAGGCGAAAGCTTTTCCCACGGTCTTTCTTTGCATTCGCGCGTATTCTTCTATTTACCGGACGTTGCTGAAAATACTTCAGGGCTGCTTTGAAGGTTTGCTAAAGTTTTCAAAAACATTTTTATCCCACCATTGAAATATTGTGTATTTTTGCGTATAATATTTTTATAAGGAGGATAGTAATGACCCCACGAAATATAGCTATCGGGGATTTAAACAATAATGGATACACATTCAAGCGGAATGGCGGAAACCATGATATTTATTATAATCCGGAAACAAGATATTCCATACCACTAAAACGTGGCCATTTTGATGAAGATGATCTCCGTTACATACGCAAAGAAATCAAGCAGGGTGAAAAGTAAGACTTTTTTGCTGCCAGAAAAGGAGGCTGACGTATGAAATATATTTATACTGCAATATTTGTACCAAATGAGAATGGAAGTAAATACTACTGCAGAGTACCGGATCTTCCCGGATGTATTACCACCGGAAGCGATCTTGATGATGCGATTGAGATGATTACTGATGCTGCCAGCGGCTGGCTCGTCGTGGCGGAGGATGAAGGAAACGAGATTCCTGTTGCCACCCCGCAACATAAATTAGCAATTCCTGAAAATGCCGTTTGCTCCATTATCCGCATTGACACGCTCGCATACCGGGCGGCAACAGATACCAGGGCGGTGCGGAAAAATGTTTCACTGCCTGCCTGGATGGCAGTCCTGGCGGAAAAACGAGGCGTAAACTGCTCCCAGGTACTTCAGGATGGACTTATGCAACTGCTTAACACATCGAAATCTTTGATATCATAAGTTCGGAATTACTTTCAGAAAAAGGCACATGCTTTTTCATGAGCACATGCCTTTTCTTTTTATCAGATATTCAACAGATCGGTAATCGCTGAGAAGTCGATCAGCAGATCATCATAGATATTTACCTTGACGGTGGCATCAAAACTGTATGCCACATTGATCAGATTCCCCTCGAAATAGTGGACGGTCACCATCCGGCGCTTCGGATCCACGATCCAGTATTCCCGGACGCCGTAATTTTTGTAATAATATGCTTTGCGGATATAGTCATCTGATGGATTTCCCGGAGAAACAATCTCAATGATAAAATCAGGGGCGCCGTTACAACGGTTCGCGTCCAGTTTGGATTTATCACATACGATCATAATGTCTGGCTGTACGACTGTCAGAGAGGTGTCAGAAAGTTTTACGTCAAATGGGGCAGGAAATACTTTGCAATCTCCCTTTTTGCCTTTCACATAAGCGTCGAGCAGGGTGCTCAGTTCCAAAAGGATGGACTGATGGAGAGCCTCATATTCCTCTAAAGAAGTAGGGATTGGCTGTGGCTGCAATACCGACATGGATAACACGTCCTTTCCTGGTTGATGTTTCTATTGTAGCACAGATTCCTGCTTATTTCTATCGGAATCACAATTCAATATTCTTGAAAACATTATCTTTGTCATCCTGCTCGATCCCCAGATAGCGTTTGGTGATCTGATAGGAAGAATGGTTGTAAATGTTCATCAGCAGGGCGGGCGGAATCCCCTGCTGCCATGCATGGTAGCCGAATGTCTTCCGCAGGGAGTGGCAGCTTATGTGATCGCCCAGCCCTATGGACTGGGCAGCCTTTTTGATGATGCGGAAAGCCTGATAGCGCTTGATAGGCTGATTGACACCCTTGCGGCTGGGAAACAGACAGGTATTTTCCGTGGGGGCAGGTGAAAAATACTCCCTGTATGCGGTGAGGGTGTCAATGACGGTGTTGTTTAAGGCGATGGCGGTTGACTTGCCGGTCTTTTTCTCTTTTACCATTAGATGTTCCAGGAAACAGTCCTTTTCGAAGTCGTAGAGATCCCCCCACCTTAATGTCAGTACATCCGTGATGCGCAGGGCAGTGTTCAGCCCCAGGATGCAGAGGGTGTAGTTGCGGACATTCCTTTCCCTTTCCAGGTAAAAGTCCTTGAATTCGTGGAGCATTTCCGGATCTCTGATTGGTTGTGTTGTACTCATTTTTTCTCCTTTCGTATGAGACGACAGTGTAAATAGTTGCCGTTAAATTATAATGCAACCTTTGTTATTAAAGTGTTGTATTCAAAAAAAGGCAGGGCTCATCGACCTGTCGGGTGATGTGGTTAAGGAGATTGCGCAGAAATATGAGAATTTAGTATTGGTAGCAGTGATTTTCCCCTAAATGATGCAAAAATGATTGAAATTTGATGCCAATATGTGGAAATTCTGATGCACTTTTTGTGCATTGCCATTTTATGATTATCCTTGAAATAAGAAGTCTGATGACAGAGATATTCCAAGGAGGTTCCACAATGAACATTATGAGAGAAGAAAGCATCCTGAGACGAGGTCGGAAATGGATCTGCTGTATCCTGGCGCTCCTGCTTTTCATGGCCAGCTGTCCTGCTGTCTGGGCAGCGGAGAAAAACAATGCGAACAACAGCAATGCCAGTGGGGACAGCGAGACCAAAGATGCAGACGCCACAGGGGAAAACGAGGAAGAAATCCTTGCCCCTTATTTTATCATTCAGGGTACGGGGGATGACGCTTCCTCCGTGGAACATTTTCCTTTAAGGTCAACAGATGTGGTTTCAAATATCAACGGCATGATCGCCGAGACTTATGTGACCCAGACGTATGCAAATGAGGGCGATACGCCGATCAATGCAAATTATGTATTTCCCACTTCCTCCAGTGTCGTCGTCCATGGCATGACGATGGTGATCGGCAATGAGAAGATAACCGCCCGGATCAAGGAAAAAGAAGAGGCGAAAGTGGAGTACGAGGAGGCCAAAAGCGAGGGAAAGGGCGCTTCCCTGATGGAGCAGAAGCGCCCCAATGTGTTCACCATGGACGTGGCAAACATCATGCCCGGCGATGTGGTCAGTATAGAACTGCATTATACGGAACTGATCACACCCAAAGAAAATACATATGAGTTTGTCTTTCCCACTGTGGTGGGACCCCGCTATGCGCCCCCTGCCGTATCCGGCGGCGACGGTGATGGCAGCAGCGATGACAGCTGGGTGGCGAGCCCTTATCTGGCGGGCGGCGCCACGCCTCCGGGAGATTACAACATTACCGTGAATCTTTCCACAGGCGTTCCCATTGCGGAGGTTACAAGCAAATCCCATGCCATCCGCATTGATAAACCCGATGCGTCCACTGCCCAGGTCACGCTGGCGGATCCCGATGATTATGCGGGGAACAGGGATTTTATTTTAAAATATAAGCTGACCGGGGAGGAGATCCAGAGCGGCCTGGCGCTTTCCGGTGGACAGGCTGTAAACGGGGCTGCGGAAAATTTCTTTATGCTGACGATCCAGCCCCCGGAGCGGTTTGAAACGGAGGACATTCCTCCAAGGGAATATATCTTTGTGCTGGATGTATCCGGTTCCATGTATGGTTATCCCCTGGACACCGCAAAGGATCTGATCCGGGATCTGGTATCAAACCTGAATGAAACGGATACGTTCAACCTGATCCTGTTTGAAAACGAATCCACCCTGCTGTCGCCTGTGTCGCTTCCGGCAACCGCGCAGAATATCAAAGCGGCGACAAAGTTCATCGATGAGCAGGAGGGCGGCGGAGGAACATCCCTGCTTCCGGCGCTGGAAGACGCAGTTTCCATACCGAAAGGGGACGACGCGGCGCGGAGCGTAGTGATCATTACGGACGGATATATTTCCAATGAAAGTGAGATCATTTCCTATATTACCGACAACATGAACAGCGCAAGCTTTTTCTCTTTCGGTATCGGAAGTTCGGTCAACGACTACCTGATCAAGCAGATTGCGGGCTGCGGGCTGGGAGAATCCTTTATCGTGACGGACAGTGAGGACGCGGCGGAATCTGCGGACAACTTCCGTACTTATATAGAGGCTCCGCTGCTCACCGATATTTCCATTGTGTACAGAGGGTTTGACGTCTATGATGTGGAACCGGCAGTTCCCTCCATCCTGTACGCTTCCCAGCCTATTGTGCTTTTCGGCAAATGGCGCGGAAAGCCCGGCGGGACCATCACCATAACCGGCAAAGCAGGCGGCGAAGACTATGTGCAGGAGATTCCCGTGAACAGCGTGGCGGTGGACCTGGAGAGCGAAGCCACCCGCTATCTGTGGGCGAGGACGCATCTGGACAGGATCGCGGGTTACGGAAGCATCCGGAACGATGAGTCGGTAAAGGATGAGATCACGCAGCTGGGCCTGGAGTACAATATGATCACGCCGTATACTTCCTTTGTTGCCGTGTCAGAGATCATACGGAACACGGAGGGGGAAAGCACGGACGTGGATCAGGCGCTTCCCCTGCCCCAGAGGGTGTCCGGTCTGTCCGTGGGCGGCGGATATCGGGCCTATTCGGAACCGGGAATGGCTCTGCTGGTTCTGCCATTGGCAGCGGCGATCTTTATAAAGAGAAAATTTGCGAGAACGAAGAAGCACACTGGAATGAAAGGCACGAAATGAAAAAGCCCATGGACAGAAAGAAACAGATTGGATTTCTGCGTGAAAACTGCATATTTTATCTGGTCGGCGCGCTTGTGATTCTGGGACTGAAATGCTATTACCGCCAGGCTGACTGCGATTCCCTGTTGTGGATCCTGGCGCCGACTGCCCGCTGGGTGGAGTTCCTGAGTAAGATTCCTTTTACCTATATCTCCGGCACAGGCTATGTGAACCATGGCCTGCGCATGGTGATTGCGCCGTCCTGTTCCGGCGTCAGATTCCTGATTATAACTTTTGCAATGCTGGTATTTTCGTTTGTGCATGCAGCGGCATCCGTGCGGACGGCGTCGGGTTCTGAAGAATTTGTTTTGGTCAGCCCTGATGCTTCCCGTTCTGTTGGAACTGTGACGGGATTTGGGATATTACGTTTAAAGGCAAGGGGATTGGGCTGGATCGCTGCAAGCGCGTTTTTCTCATGGATTTTTACCATATTTGTCAATGGCCTGCGGATCATCATTGCTGTTTATCTTCCCATGTATCTGGAAAAAGCGGGGTTTATGGGAGGGATGCTGACCCAGGACAGGCTCCATACCATGATCGGAGTGGCAGTATATTTTGCCGCCCTGCTTGTGCTCTACCGTCTCGTCAGTGGGCTGACCCAGGGCAGAACCGGGAGAAAAACTTCCTTTGTGCATCAATGTGTGCCTCCTGTATTCTGGTATTTTACCCTTACGCTGGGGCTTCCTTTCATAAGCAGGGTGTACAGGGGGAGTGCAGGCGGATTTGCGGAATTTGCAGTGCTTGTGACCGGCTGCTGTGCCATGGTCTTACTGCCCTATATTATCGTGTTTTTCCTGCGCAGGCAAAAATAGTAAATTTGTCTGTTGACATTCTCTTTTCAGGGTGCTACAATTCCATCTGTAAAGCAAAGGCGCTATGGGTGATTCCCGTGGTGCCTTTGTTGTTGTGTGCGCAAGCGCACATTTTGACGATGCAAAGAGGCTTCGCAAGGGAGAGCCGCCGCATCGTCATTTTTGATTTAAAACAGTTTCGGAACGGAACTGGAATCAAAGAACAGTTTCGGAACGGGAGTGCAGAGCGGGGGCACTGAAGTGCAGAAACGGAACTGGAATCAAAAAAACGGAACTGGAATCAAGAAACGGAACTGGAATAGGAGGAGAATTATGGAAGAAATTATGAGCGCTGTAAACAGTCAGATCTTCGGCGTCTGGTTCCTGATCGGGGCCGCGCTGGTGTTCTGGATGCAGGCGGGTTTTGCCATGGTGGAGACAGGTTTCACCAGGGCGAAGAACGCAGGCAACATTATCATGAAGAACCTGATGGACTTCTGTATCGGTACGGTGGTGTTCATCCTGATCGGATTCGGACTGCTGCTGGGGGAGGATCTGGCGGGCTTTATCGGGAAGCCCGGTTTCGATATCTTTACCGCATACGAGAACTTTGACTGGTCCAATTTTGTATTCAATCTGGTATTCTGCGCCACCACCGCCACCATCGTGTCCGGTGCCATGGCGGAGAGGACTAAATTTTTATCCTACTGCGTATACTCCGCAGTGATCTCAGCCCTGATCTATCCCATTGAAGCGCACTGGATCTGGGGCGGCGGCTGGCTGTCACAGCTGGGATTCCACGATTTCGCGGGTTCCTGCGCGATCCATATGGTAGGCGGTATCTCCGCGCTGATCGGCGCGAAGATCCTGGGTCCCCGCATTGGAAAATTTACCAAAGACAAGAGCGGGAAGATTACAAAGGTCAACGCGTTTCCCGGACACAGTATTCCCTTGGGCGCCCTTGGCGTGTTCATTCTGTGGCTGGGCTGGTATGGATTTAACGGCGCGGCATGTACCAGCGTGGAGCAGCTGGGCTCCGTGTTCGTGACAACAACGATCGCTCCCGCAGTGGCTACGGTGGTATGCATGATCTTTACCTGGATCAAGTATGGCAAGCCTGATGTTTCCATGTGCCTGAACGCTTCCCTGGCGGGCCTGGTGGCGATTACCGCCCCCTGCGATGTGACGGATGCCTTTGGCGCTATTGTGATTGGCGCTGTGGCCGGTCTGCTGGTGGTATTTGGCGTATGGCTTCTGGATTACAAACTGCACATCGACGACCCGGTGGGCGCTGTGGCGGTGCACTGTATGAACGGTATCTGGGGCACCATTGCGGTAGGCCTGTTCGCCACACCCTCCGCTCCCGGATATTTCATTGCGGACGGCGCGGGAAATCAGCTGGTAGGCCTGTTCTATGGCGGCGGTGTGAAGCTGCTGGGCTTACAGCTGCTGGGCTTTCTCTCCGTGGCGGCCTGGACGGCGGTTACGATCACCCTTGTATTCCTTGCGATCAAAGCGTTGTTCGGACTGCGTGTCACCGAGGAGGAAGAGATCGTGGGACTGGATTCCAAGGAGCACGGCCTGGCGTCTGCCTATGCAGGATTCTCCATTATAGACGTTTCCGGCGGCGTTATGGATGTAAATGAAAATACCGACCTTGGGGAAAGCGAGTATGATGCCGCTTCTGAGACGAAGAAAAAGGCAGCGGTTCCTGTTGTGGAGGTACCCTCCGTGTCTGCTTCCGGTATTTATAAGGTGGTCATCATTGCCAAGATGAACCGATATGACACCCTGAGAAAAGCCATGAACGACCTGGGAGTGACGGGCATGACCGTTACCAATGTAATGGGCTGCGGCATCCAGAAAGGCGCGGGAGAGATGTACCGGGGCGTGGAAATGGACGCTACCCTGCTTCCCAAGATCAAGGTGGAAGTGGTAGTCAGCAAGATTCCCGTGACGGAAGTGATCGCCGCTGCAAAGAGAGCCCTGTATACCGGACATATCGGCGACGGGAAGATCTTTGTATATAACGTGGATAAGGTAATCAAGATCCGCACCGGCGAGGAGGATTTCGCGGCTTTGCAGGATGTGGAGTAGCGGATGAGGTAAAAGTAAACGATACCGCTTATGCCTGATATAATATATGTATCAGCGTAGGCGGTATTTTTATAAATAGTTAATTTGTAATTTGCCTAGATATCCTATATAATATAAACGTGGAGGAGAGAACATGTTCAAAGCATTTGAAAAACCAGTAAAGCTGCATATTGCAGATGCATATAGCAAATATGGTAAGCCTGTTGTTTATGATGCGGATGCCATTGACACAGAGACGGATATGTTTAAAACATTGTATTTAATCTATGGCACAATAGAAACACAGGAAGATGTTGATATGGAACTCCTGAAATCCATGGGATGTATGCATCCCGAATTATATAATCCGAATGAAGGGGCAGACTTGCTGATCGGAGGTGTTTGGCTTGAGTAAGGATATTGATTTGACGCGGGAAAGCGAATCGCGGTATCAAACATATTTTTCATGTAAAATACATGCAATGGGGAAAGCCAAGGAAATCAAATGCAATTTTGACACAGGTGCAGAGGTGACCATCATCGGATTGATTGCCATTGCAGATGATGAGAGAGAATATGAATATTTAAGGGAGAAAATTAAAAAAAATGGGAAGCAGATAGATGACATTAATTCATATAGCGGCCGCATAAAAGATGTATATGAATTGCCGGTTACATCGTTACAGGTTGCAGAACATATTTTTAATAACATATCCGTATGTATATCTTTGAATTCTGAAAAGTCCGTTATAGGTATGGATATAATAGGACTGTATGATTTCACATATGATCCCGTTAGACACTTTATTACATATAACTCGGTAAGAAAATGGAAAAGAAATCCCAATGTAAAATATACTATTGCAAGGAAGATAGAAGATATTGCTGTTATATGACCCTTGACATACGCCTCAGTGCGGCATATACTCCCTTAGGGAAAGGTAAAACAGCAACGCTTTTCAGGTGAGGGATATGGAAGAGAAGACAATTTCAGAGAAAACAACGGAAAAGAATGAAATAACGGAGGGAGTTATCTGGAAACAGTTGCTCCTGTTCTTTTTCCCCATTTTGTTCGGTACATTTTTCCAACAACTCTATAACGCGGCGGATGCCATGATCCTGGGGCGGTTCGTGGGAAAGGAAGCGTTGTCGGCGGCAGGGGGCAGCACGGGCACGGTGATCAATCTGCTGGTGGGATTTTTCGTGGGTCTGTCCAGCGGCGCAACGGTGATCATTTCCCAGTATTACGGGGCGAAACGCAGGGAGATGGTGGGTTATGCGGTACATACGGCGATCGCTTTCTGTCTGGCGGCGGGGCTGTTTTTGATGATAGTCGGTTTTGCGGCGGCGCCTGCTGTTTTAAGGGTCATGGACACTCCGGCGGAGGTACTGGATCCGGCAATCCTCTATATCCGTATCTATTTCCTGGGCGTAATAGGGAATCTGATCTATAATGTGGGCGCGGGTATCCTGCGGGCGGTGGGGGACTCCAGGCGTCCCCTGTATTTCCTGATCGTCAGCTGCTTTACTAATATCGTGCTGGATGTGGTATTCATCGTGGTCTGCAGGCTGGGCGTGGCGGGGGCGGCTATCGCCACCATCTCTTCCCAGGCGCTGAGTGCGGTGCTGGTGGTGCTGGTGCTGATGCGGACGGACGATATGCACCATCTGGAACTGCGGGGGATCCGCCTGGATCGCAGGATGCTCCAGAGGATCATCAGGATCGGTTTTCCTGCAGGATTACAGTCGGTCATGTACAGCCTTTCCAATATTATCATCCAGTCTGCCATCAACGCTCTTGGGACGGATACGGTGGCGGCATGGACAGCGTACTCGAAGCTGGACTGCATTTTCTGGATGACCATTAACTCGTTTGGTATCGCCGTCACCACTTTTGTGGGACAGAATTATGGCGCCGGGAAACTGGACAGGGTGCGGAAAGGGATCCGCACCTGCCTGTATATGAGCCTGGGAGCCACGATTTTCGTGTCGCTGGTACTGTATTACGGCGCGCCGTTCCTCTGCAGGCTCTTTACCACGGACGGGGAGGTGCTCAGGATCGGTCTGGCCATGACCCGGTTCCTGGTGCCTGCCTATGTCACATACATTATCATAGAGATTATGTCCGGGGCGCTGCGGGGCGTGGGGGACTGCTGGATCCCCACGCTGATCTGCCTGGGCGGGATCTGCGTGATCCGTGTCCTCTGGATCATGTTCGCGGTTCCCGCAAGGCCGGATATCTACACCATTATGTTCAGCTATCCCCTGACCTGGGTGGTGACCAGCGGGCTTTTCATAGGGTATTACGCGTGGTTCAGTAAGATCAGCAGGAGGCGGACAGGACATTGACCTTTATGCCGATTTGTGTTAAAAATATAGAAAACAGTCACAAAACGGGAACAGGAGGTTACACAACTATGTATCTGGCAAGTGAAACGCGATATGATGAAATGCGGTATAACCGCTGCGGGAACAGCGGTCTGATGCTTCCCGCAGTATCCCTGGGGTTATGGCATAATTTTGGTTCCAACGGGAATTTTGGGACCATGCAGGCCATGTGCCATACGGCTTTTGACAATGGCATCACCCATTTTGACCTGGCAAACAATTACGGACCCGAACCCGGTGCGGCGGAGGAAAATTTCGGACGGATCCTGAAAAAAGGGCTTGGGATTTACAGGGATGAACTGGTTGTCTCTACCAAGGCGGGCTATGATATGTGGCCCGGACCTTATGGGAACTGGGGCAGCAAGAAGTATCTGGTGGCAAGCCTGGACCAGAGCCTGAAAAGGATGGGGCTGGATTATGTGGATATTTATTATCACCACAGGCCTGACCCTGACACACCTCTGGAGGAGACGGCTGGGGCGCTGGACGGCATCGTGAGGAGCGGCAAGGCGCTTTATGTGGGTATTTCCAATTATAATAAGGAACAGACCATCGCCATTGCAGAACTGTTCAGGAAGATGGGCACGCCCTTTATCATCAATCAGAGGAAATATTCCATGTTGGTGCGGGATATTGAGAAAGATGGATTGAAAAACTACGCGGCGGCTCATGGCATCGGCATCATCACATTCTGTCCGCTGGCCCAGGGACTGCTGACCGACCGTTATCTCCACGGGATTCCCGAGGACAGCCGCATCCGCACGGACGGTAGGTTCCTGAAAGAGAACGCCATCACGGAGGAAACGATCACAAAAGTACAGAAGCTGGGCGAACTGGCAGCGCAGCGCGGACAGACGCTGGCGCAGATGGCTCTGTCCTGGATCCTGCGCGACGGCGATATCACCAGCGTGCTCATCGGGGCTTCCAGACCGTCCCAGATCCTGGATAATATCGGCATGGTGAAGAATACCTCTTTCAGTGATGAGGAGAGAAAAAAGATTGATGAGATCCTGGCATAGACAGTCGGAGCACATCGGGTGAATTCCGTCTGGCTGGGAAAAGAAAAATATATAAAATGGCTGACACCTGCAACGATATCGTTACTGTGTCAGCCATTATTTCCGTTCAGGCTTCTTCTACTGGAACAGTCTTAAAACATGGGACTGCTGGTTCAAACGGCTTTTCAGCATCAGGTTCCTGTATTCCGTCAGCAGATCCTGTTTCTTCTTCTCGGAAATAGCCATGGGCATATCCAGATCTTCTATACGGCTCCTGGAACTTAATTGCTCCAGATGAGCGGCAGTGTTGTAATTGTAGGTGTGCTCCAGACGATTGGTATATGCGCCCACGTTGCTCCGCTGACCGGATAATTTGCTGATTGCGGCATCCACCGCGCTTAAGTCAAAATTACCACTGGTAACATCCAGATCAGCGATTCCCAAAGCTTCCAGGGTGGCATTTTCCATGCCGATCTCCATACCGCCGCCGTCAGGGTTGGTCGCCAGATGCAGGTCAGCCATGCTTCCGTCCAACAATTTCTGTTCGTTAAAGGATGTGTTCTTGGCAATCTGTTGAATGCCGTCCTTTAACTGATCGATTTCTGTCTGGAAAGTTTCCCTGTCGGAATCGGAATAGGTACCGTTCAGGGATCTCAGCCCAAGTTCGCGGATCCTTTGCAGATAATCCATCATGCCGTCTATGGCGCCGTCAGCTACATTCAGAGCGCCTATGCCATCCTGTGCGTTCTGCGCGCCCACACTTAAGCCGGTTTCCTGCCTTTTCAGCTTCTGGCCAATGGCCAATCCGGCTGCATCATCTGCTGCGGAATTAATCCGTTTACCGCTGGAAAGCTGGGAATAGATACTGCGGGTTCCATCTGTCACAGACATATAACTCATAAAATCACCTCCCTAGAGATATAGTCCATCGATTGTATCTATATTTTACATTTTTTGCCTGAAGATTTCAAGGGGGAAAAGAATTTATCTCCCATAAAAAATCTGTGCGATGGGCGAGTCGGGGGAGAGAATGACTGTCTTGTTGCCGCCCCGCATGGAGGCTTTCACGGCGTCCAGGCTCCTGACAAAGGAGTAAAAGTCCTGCTTGGATTCGTCATTGTATGCTTCGGACAGGATCCTCATATATTCCGCCTCTCCCTCAGCGATCAGGATCTCCGCCTCTTTCTGTGCCTCGGAGAGCATCACGGTCACTTCCTGGTCGGTGGTGTTCCTGATCTTCTGCGCCTCGGACTGTCCTTCCGCAGTATAGGCAGCCGCAATATTGTTACGTTCGGAAATCATACGCTCATAAACGGCGGCCTTGTTGTCGCTGGGCAGATCCAGCTTCTTGGTTTCAAAAGAAAGGATCTGGATGCCGTACTGATCCAGCGAAGAGCCGATATTGTCCAGGATTGCCTGGGACAATTCGCCGTTGCGGCCGGAGATCACCTCGTCCTGGCTGGTGCTGCTGATGATGTTTTTAGTGGAGTTATAAACAATGGCGTCCAGCCTGCTCTCCGCGTTGGGGATGGAGCAGTTCAGGGTTTGGGCGAATTTCAGCGGATCCGTTATGTACCACAGGATGTAGCTGTCACAGATCATGGTCTTTTTGTCGCTGGTAATGACGTCGGACGCGGACAGGTCATAGAGCAGAACCTGTTTGGGCAGTGTGTCAACGGTCTGAATAAAAGGAATCTTAAAGCTGATACCCGCCTGGTCTACCACATGGTCGATCCTGCCGAACTGGCGCACAAGGCTGTATTCGTTTTCATGCGTGACAACGATGCTGGAAGCGCCGACGATCAGCAGGATGAACAGGACTACTATAACAAGGATTTTTCTTACTGTTTTCATGATCATGTACTTCCTTTCCTAATTTTCCGCGTCGGAACTGCTTTTTCCGGAGGAAAGACTGCTGCCCGCGGAACTGTTGTTTTCTGATGAAGCGCCTGAGCCGGTAAAGGACTCCAGGGGATAAATGGTCTGGGTGCTGCCGTTAGGACTCTCAATGATCACTTTCAGGTCGGGCAGGATGTCCTCCATTGCTTCATAGAACATACGCTGTCTGGTCACTACGGGATTCTTGATATATTCCTCGTACATGGCGTTGAAACGAGCCACCTGCGCCAGCGCTTCATTGATACGCTCAGTCTTCTGGGCCTCCGCGTCCTTGATGATGCCGTCCGCCTGTGCCTGTGCAAGGGGAATCTGCTCGTTGCGGTATTTGTTGGCGTTGTTCAGGGCGGTCTCCTTACCCTGCTTTGCGGTCTCCACGGATTTAAACGCTTCCATGACCTCCGCGGTGGGGGGCTCGGAATCCTGGATGGTGATATTCACCAGCTGTATGCCGATGTCCTGGGCTTCCAGGCGGGCCAGGATCATCTCCCGGATGGATGCCTGGATCTCATTCTTGCCTGTGGTCAGCACATCATCCACAGGGTAGCTGCTGATCACGGTACGGATGCAGCTCTGGCTGATATTCCGCAGGATCTCCAGGGGGTTTTCGGAAGCGTATATCGCTTTTACGGGATCGTTGTACCGGTATTCCACATAAAAGTCCACATCGATAAAGTTAAAGTCCGAAGTGATCATCAGGGATTCGTCGTTATCGGCCTGGTTTGTGTCCGCGTTATAACCGATGGTAAAGCCCTGGATCGTGGTATTTACTTTTCTGACCTGCTGGATAAAAGGAATCTTAAAGTGCAGGCCGGGGTCAGTGACCGCCTGCGCGCGTCCCAATGTGATCAGGACCGCCTGTTCTTTTTCCTTGATCTCGTAAGCCGAATTAAATCCCAGAAACAGGACGGCAATCACCACAATGGCGAGAACCGCGATCCTGCCTCCGCCGGATTGTTTTCCCGGACTGCCTGCGGCGCCGCCGTCCATTGTCTCAAAGCCGTTCCTGCGATTGCGAAATGAATCACCTTTCATAGCATAAAACTCCTTTCTACTCGTGTAAAGCAGATCATACATAATAGTACAATCATAACAGCGAAACCGGGAAAACGCAATGGCGGAACTGTTCTCATAAACTAAAAATTTTATGAAACGAAAGTGAAAAATTTATAAGTATTGCACATTGGATTCGCGTCATGTATTATTAATAGGGAAAGAAACGCCATGGAAAGGATGGGGGAAATATGAAGGTATATGTCTGCTTCCCGGAGGGGAAGGCAAAAGCGCTGACAATGAGTTATGACGACGGCAAGATCCAGGACGAGAGGCTGATCGGTATTTTTAACAAATATGGGATCAAGGGCACTTTCAACCTGAATTACGGCCTGATGGAGAGGGAACAGGAGCCTCCGCGCATTTCCAGGAACCGGATTGCGGAACTGTATCGGGGGCATGAGGTGGCGACCCATACCATGACCCATCCCACCATAGAGAGGTGTCCCCTCACGGAAGTGGCGGCGGAGATTTTGGAGGATAGAAAGGGTCTGGAAGAACTGACGGGACAGTTGGTGAGGGGGCATGCTTATCCCAACGGTTCCTACAGCGAGGAGATCAAGCAGCTGTTCGGGCAGCTTGGGATCGCCTATGGCAGGGTGGTGCCTTCCGTGCCCGATTTCGCATTGCCTGTTGATCCCATGGAGTGGCACCCCACCTGTCACCATAATGATCCTGAACTGATGCAGAAAGCGGAATTTTTTGCCAATTTCCAGAAAAAGCAGTATCTTAAATTAATGTATGTATGGGGGCATAGCTATGAATTTGACAACAATGACAACTGGGATGTGATTGAGAAATTCTGTGAATACATGGGCAGCCGGGACGATATCTGGTATGCCACCAATATCGAGATCATCGATTACATGGAGGCTGCAAAACGCCTGAAGTTTTCCGCTGATAATGAAAAAGTCTGGAACCCCAGCGCCCAGAGCGTATGGCTCCAGGTGGATGACGGGAAATATGTGGAAGTAAAGGGCGGCAGCAGGGTGAATCTGAATGACTGAACCTGACGGAGGTGCTTTCGGGACGGCGTTATCCGATTTCACGTTCGAGGCTGCTTGCGGCGCGGCGATCCGGCATCTGGCGGACAGTGGCTGCACGGCGAAACAGATCATGGAGCGGCTGGATTATCCGGTATCCGGCGAGCGCGTGCGGAAAGCCTTGTATAAGCACTTATGCGACACGGGTGTCATATTGGAAGATTCTCCTGAACGAGGAGTTCCGGAGGCAAAACCGGAGTATGTTTTGGAATACAATTCCTACGGCAAACCAAGCTATCGGAGAAAGAGTACTTCACAAACAGATGACTGCATGACTGGTTTTGATCCTGTTGAGGCGGCATGGACGGAGGCGGTCTATAGACTGGCAAGCGTTTCCCCTGAATCGGTTTTAAGCGATCCGTCAAAAAAAGCATTTGGATGGAGCGGTCAGGGAATGCGTGGGAGAGGATCCGGTAATTCCGGGCGGGATCATGCAGCGAAATCATCCGACTGTTCAGGGAAGGGGGCGGAATTGTCCGCATTTTTGTCCCGAAAATGCA
This sequence comes from Blautia sp., assembly GCA_023667395.1. Lineage (GTDB taxonomy): Bacteria > Bacillota > Clostridia > Lachnospirales > Lachnospiraceae > Acetatifactor. The sequence continues at coordinate 16,985 of JAMPAC010000002.1, forward strand.
ATTTTCAAAAGGGCGAGACAGCGTACATGTCCTGTGATTTCGGGGTTCCTGATTCCATGGCCGCAAAAGGGATCCCTCTGCTGAACGGGCGGCAGCGGGAATATTTGGAGGGCATTCCCTGGCCCCGCCGCAGGGTATACCACAGGCTGGATCACCGGATGCAGGAGATATTATGCAGTTTGTATGAGCAGCATGTATACGAGGGAATCTGCTATTTTATGCTGCGCAGGGAGAAACTGTATTTATAAAAACAGCCTCAGAGCAGGGGCATTGCAGTGGAGAGGCGGAACTGGAATAAGAACTGGAATAAGAAAGGAGTCCCACATGAAAAACTATATTATGGCATTGGACCAGGGAACCACAAGTTCCCGCTGTATCCTTTTTGACAAGTCGGGCAACATCTGCTCCATGGCGCAGAAAGAGTTTACCCAGATCTATCCCCAGCCCGGCTGGGTGGAGCACAATCCCATGGAAATCTGGTCCTCTCAGCTGGCAGTGGCTACGGAAGCCATGGCGATGCTGGGGGCGGGCGCGGAACAGATTTCCGCCATCGGCATCACCAACCAGCGCGAGACCACCATTCTCTGGGATGAAAAAACGGGGGAGCCGGTATATAATGCCATCGTATGGCAGTGCAGGCGCACTGCGGATATGATCGACGCCTTAAAGGAGGACGGCTTCGACCAGGTGATCAGGGAGAAGACAGGCCTGATCCCCGACGCTTATTTCAGCGCTTCCAAGATCGCGTGGATACTGGAGCATGTACCCGGCGTAAGGGAGAGGGCGGAAAAAGGGGATATCCTGTTCGGCACGGTGGACAGCTGGCTGATCTGGAACCTGACCAAAGGGGCGGTCCATGTGACGGACTATACCAATGCTTCCCGCACCATGCTTTTTGATATCCATAAGCTTTGCTGGGATCAGGAGATCCTGGATCGTTTCGGGATTCCCGCCTCGATCCTGCCTGAGGTGTGTCCTTCCAGTAAGATATATGCGTGTACCCATGCCAGTGTGCTGGGCGGGGAGATCCCCATTGCGGGCGCTGCAGGAGACCAGCAGGCGGCGCTGTTCGGGCAGTGCTGTTTTGAGCAGGGGGAGGCAAAGAATACCTATGGCACGGGTTGTTTCCTGCTGATGAATACGGGAAAGGAAGCCGTTGTTTCCAAGTCGGGGCTTCTTACTACCATTGCCGCCGGTACTTCCGAGAGGCCGGAGTACGCGCTGGAGGGCAGTGTGTTTGTGGCAGGCGCGGGCATCCAGTGGCTCAGGGACAGTATGCGCATGATCAAGAGCGCGCCCCAGTCCCAGGAGTATGCCGAGGCGGTGGAGGACACCACGGGAGTATATGTGGTGCCCGCCTTTGCGGGGATGGGAGCGCCCTACTGGAACCAATACGCCAGAGGGACTGTGGTGGGGATCACCAGGGGCTGCACAAAAGAGCATTTTATCCGTGCCACGCTGGAATCCATCGCCTACCAGACCGCGGATGTGCTGAAAGCCATGGAGCAGGACAGCGGGCTTCATTTAAAGAGTCTGAAGGTGGACGGCGGCGCCAGCGCAAATGATTTCCTGATGCAGTTCCAGGCGGATATTGTGAACACGCTGGTGCACAGGCCTGAATGTATCGAGACTACCGCGCTGGGAGCGGCTTATCTGGCGGGTCTGGCAGTGGGGTACTGGAAGGATAAGGACGAAATCCGGGAAAACTGGCAGATCGGCGCGGCGTTTGAGCCCGGGATGGAGGAAGAGAAGCGGGCGGCGCTGTTAAAGGGCTGGAAAAAAGCGGTCAAATGTGCCCTGGTATGGGCGGAAGAGGAGTGACAGTAAAATGCTGGTACAGAAATATAAAGACATGTTGTCGGGAAAATCCGTGATCAGGCAGCTTTCTGAATTTGCCACTGCCAGAGGGCAGGAGATCGGGTATGAGAATGTGTTTGACTACAGTCTGGGGAATCCTTCGGTACCTGTTCCCCAGGCGTTCACGGACGCCATGGTCGAGATGCTGCAGAACGAAGATACCCTGGCGCTCCATGGCTACAGCCCCAGCCTGGGCATCACCGCGGTGAGGGAAGCGGTGGCGGCGTCCCTGGAGAGACGGTTTGGGCTGCCTTACCGGAAAGAGCATATTTTCATGGCTTCCGGCGCAGCAGGGGCGCTGGCCCATGCGTTCCGTCTGGTGACGGAGCCGGGGGACGAGGTGCTGACTTTTGCCCCCTTTTTCCCGGAATATAATCCCTATGTAAACCTAAGCGGCGCGGTGCTGAAAGTGGTTCCGCCGGACACGGAGAATTTCCAGATCAATTTTGAAAAGTTTGAGGAAATGCTGACGGAGAAAGTCATGGCGGTGCTGGTGAACACGCCCAACAATCCCTCCGGCGTGGTGTATTCTGCGGAAACGTTGAAACAGCTGGCACAGCTGCTGAGAGAAAAATCGGTGCAGTACGGGCATGATATTTACCTGATCTCGGATGAGCCCTACAGGGAGATCGTGTTCGAGGGAGTGGAGGCGCCCTGCGTATCCGCTTTCTATGACAACACGATCATGTGCTATTCCTTTTCCAAATCATTATCCCTGCCTGGGGAGAGGATCGGTTATGTAGCCATCCATCCGGGCTGTAAGGATGCGGAGACCATGGTCAATATGTGCGGTCAGATTTCCAGGGGCATCGGGCACAACTGCCCGCCCTCCATCATACAGTTGGCGGTGGCGAAGGTACTGGATCAGACGGCGGACCTTGGCGTCTATGAGACGAATATGAACCTGATCTATCGGGAACTGATGGAACTGGGATTCCAATGCGTAAAGCCGGGCGGAACCTTTTATATTTTTCCCAAGGCGTTGGAGGAAGATTCCCAGGCGTTCTGTCAGAAAGCTTTGAAATATGATCTGATCCTGGTGCCTGCGGACACGTTCGGCGCGCCCGGATATTTCCGCATGGCATACTGCATCGACACGGAGAAAGTGGAGCGTTCCCTGCCCGCGTTGAGAAAATTTGTGAAAGAGACTTATATCTAAACAGTCTCGGAACCCCGCCAGGGGAATTGGAGTGGAGAGACGGAACTGGAATAGGAAGTATATAAACAGCCTCGGAACTGGAATAGGGGGTAAACGATAATGTATCAGGCTGGACTGATTTTGGAAGGCGGCGGGATGAAAGGCCTGTATACCGCCGGTGTGCTGGATTTCTTTTTGGATAAGGATATCATGTGCTCCAGCGTCTACGGCGTCTCCGCAGGGGCATGCAGCATGTGCAGCTACCTGTCAAGGCAGCGCGGCAGGACGCGGGATGTCAATATCGATTATATAGACAGCAAAAATTATTGCGGCGTCAGGAGCCTTGTGACTTCCGGTGACCTGTTCAACGTCACCATGCTTTATCACCTGATACCCGATTACCTGCATCCATATGATAATGAAGCGTTCGCGGCATATGAGGGAAAGGCTTACAGTGTGGCGACCAATATTGTCACGGGCAGGCCGGAGTATTTCCGGATCCGGGATATGAAAGCAGACATCGACAAGATCAGGGCTTCTGCATCCCTCCCGCTGGTGTCAAGAAATGTGAAGATCGACGGGAATTATTATCTGGACGGGGGTCTCAGCGATTCCATTCCCCTGCAGAAATCCGTCATGGACGGCAACAGGAAGAATATCGTGGTCATGACCAAGGAAGTGGGATATGTGCGCAGACCCTCTTCCCAGATGGGACTCATAAAAGCCCGCTATGTGAAATATCCTAAAGTAGCGGAACTGATGGCGGAACGGCACATCAACTATAATGAACAGGTGGCTTACATTGAGAGGCAGCAGGCCAACGGCCAGGCGTTTGTGATCCGTCCCCAGCATCCCAGCGATGTGGGCAGGGTGGAAAAGGACGCGGAGAAACTGCAGGCACTGTACCAGCAGGGATACGACGAGGCGGAGGCCTGTTATGAGGATCTTATGGCGTATTTGGAGGATTAAAAAGCAGAAGCGCTGGAACCGGAACAAGCGCTTGCAAGTCCCGCAAAATTGCCGGGCGATTACAATCGCCCTGGGACGCAATTTTGACTTCGCGGGAGGGGCTGCCTGAACTGTTACCTGTCAACAATAATTGAATGGAGAAAATTATGTGGGAGATTATTAAATCGATTATTTATGGAATTGTGGAGGGGATCACGGAGTGGCTGCCCATCAGCAGCACCGGGCATCTGATCCTGGTGGAGCAGCTGATCCCTTTTCAGGGGGTCAGCGAGGACTTTTTCGGCATGTTTGACGTGGTGATCCAGCTGGGCGCCATCCTGGCAGTGGTGCTGTTGTTCTGGAAGCAGATATGGCCCTTTGCGCTGACGAAAAAAGAGCGGGAAGGGCGGACTGACATCGCTTCTTATTTTAAAAAAGATATCTGGACGCTTTGGTTTAAGATCCTTGTGTCCTGCGTGCCTGCGGCGGTCATCGGCGTGCTTTTTGACGATGTGTTCGACGCCCTGTTCTATAATCCGCCCTGTGTGGCCATTGCGCTGATCGTATTCGGTATTGCCTTCATCCTGATTGAGAACTGGAATAAGGGCAGGAGGCCTAAAGTAAGGGCATTGTCGGAAATCACTTACCAGACCGCCCTGCTGATCGGCATTTTTCAGCTGATCGCGGCCATCTTCCCCGGGACTTCCCGTTCCGGCGCAACCATTGTGGGCGCTCTTCTGATCGGGGTATCCAGGACCGTGGCGGCGGAGTATACGTTTTTTCTGGCGATTCCAGTCATGTTCGGCGCAAGCCTGCTGAAAGTGGTGAAATTCGGCTTTGAATTTACTTCCCTGGAACTGATACTCTTAGGGCTCGGAACGGTGGTTTCCTTTGTGGTATCGCTGTATGTGCTCCGCTTTTTGATGGGATACATCAAGAAACATGATTTCAAGGTTTTCGGCTGGTACAGGATTGCCCTGGGTATTGTGGTACTGCTTTATTTCTGGATTTTTTCGTAAAAGTTCAATAAATTGTTGACATTTATCGATAAACAGAATATACTGCTTGTGTCGGAGAGCGAAAAGTTTGTTTTATTAAAAAAGAATGTGGTATTGCTTCATAAATGAAGGGAGAGAAAAGTTATGGCAGCAAGCAAGAAGACAGCCGCAAAGGTTGAAGCGCCTAAGACGGCGGCAGCTAAAAAAGCGGCGAACACTAAGAAAGCAGCGCCTGTTCAGACAGAGACGGAAACAATAGAGACAGTTAAGGGCGAAGAGGCAGCTGTGGAAAAAACAGCAGAAAAAGAAGAGACAGCGGAGAAGAAAGCAGCGGCCGCAAAGAAGGCAACGGAGAAGAAGACGGCAGAGGAAAAGAAGACTACTGGACGCGGAAGAAAACCGGCGGCTAAGAAAGCGGAGTTAAAGACAGAGATTCATCTTGAGTTTGGCGGAAACGCTTATTCGGTAGACTTAAAGGGTGAATTCGAGATCCAGTTCGGCGACAATGCCTATACGCCGGATAAACTGGTGAAGAGCGCAAAGGACGTATGGAAATACGACCTGAAGCAGAAAGCCGGAGACCTGGAAAACATTGAACTGTACGTAAAGCCTGAAGAGCATGCTGTTTATTATGTAATGAACAGGGAATTCCAGGGCAGTTTTTATATCTGATCGTTAAGGCAAATAGAAAATCCGACTATTCAAAGGACCCGGGGGCAGGGTCCTTTTTTATAATTATTTTAGATTTATTTTTATGAAAATCGGTTGACAATATATGGGGTAAGTGATATTTTATGGTTAGCGGATGTTAGCACTCCCCATGAACGAGTGCTAATAACATGGAGGGGAGGTATGGAAGTGGAACTGGACGACAGAAAAAAGAAGATCCTTCAGGCAGTGATCCGCAACTACCTGGAAACGGGAGAGCCAGTGGGCAGCAGGACCATTTCAAAATATACCGACCTGAACTTAAGTTCCGCTACCATTCGCAACGAGATGGCCGATCTGGAGGAAATGGGTTATATTTTACAACCCCATACCTCGGCAGGCCGGATACCTTCCGACAAGGGCTACCGCCTTTATGTGGATACCATGATGGAGGAAAAGGAGCGGGAAGTAGTCGAGATGAAGGAAATGCTGGTGGAGCGTCAGGACAAGATGGAGACGCTGCTGAAGCAGGTGGTCAGGGTTCTCGCCCAGAATACGCAGTATGCCACCATGATCTCCGCGCCCCAGGCAAAGCGTAATAAGCTGAAGTTCATCCAGCTTTCCCGGGTGGATGCAGGACAAATCCTGGCAGTCATTGTCATAGAGGGGAATGTGATCAAGAACAACATCCTCTCCGTGGACGAGGAGATCAGCGATGAGACGCTTTTAAAGCTGAACATTCTGCTGAATACCCATTTGAACGGTTTGTCCATTGACGAGATCAATCTGGCGATGATAGCGGTTATGAAACAGCAGGCCGGCATCCACAGCGCCATTGTCAGCGAGGTGATCGATGCGGTGGCGGAGGCGATCCGGGCGGAGGAGGATCTGGAGATCTATACCAGCGGGACGAACAACATCCTGCGGTATCCGGAACTGGCGGATCACCAGAAAGCCAGTGAATTGATCAATGCCTTTGAAGAAAAGCAGCTGCTTGGGACGCTTCTTCAGGACAACAGTGGAGAGGGTGAGGACACCGGGATCCAGGTATATATCGGATCGGAAAGCCCGGTACAGAGTATGCGGGACTGCAGCGTGGTTACTGCTACTTATGAATTAGGGGACGGCATGAAGGGAACCATTGGTATTGTGGGTCCCAAGAGAATGGATTATGACAAGGTTGTCAGAACTCTCAGGTCTTTGCAGCAGCAGCTGGATGAGTTGTATAAAGACGATGAGAAACAGGATAGATGACAGAATAGAAAACAGTCTCGGAATGGGAAGCGCAGAGCAAGGGGGCACTGGAATGCAGAGACCGGAACAAACTCCTGCAGGCAGGAGTTGAAATAGATAAAAAATAGTCTCGGAATGTAAAGCGCAGTACGGGGGCGCTGGAATGCGGAGACCGGAACAAACTCCTGCAAGCAGGAGTTGAAATAGAAAGGAATGATAACATGACAGATCAGGAAAGAGAAGAAACGAAAGCCGCAGAATCCGCTGGGGAGGAGACCACAGCGGAAGGCGAGGCCATAGAGGAGACAGCGGCGGAGACCCCTGAAGAGGATTCCCCTGGGGAAGAAGTTCCCGGGGAGGTTTCCGAGGAAGAGCCGCCCATGAGCAGGGCGGAGAAAAAAGCCGCCAAAAAGCAGGCAAAGCACGATAAAAAAACGGACGCCTACAAAGAGCAGATCGAGCAGCTGGAAGATAAGGTAAAGCGTCAGCTGGCGGAATTTGAAAATTTCCGCAACCGCTCCGAAAAAGAAAAACATGCCATGTTTGAGACCGGAGCCAGAAGCGTGATCGAGAAGATCCTGCCAGTGGTAGATAATTTCGAGAGAGGTCTTGCCACAGTACCGGGGGATAAGCAGGAAGATCCTTTTGTGGACGGCATGAACCGGGTTTACAAACAGCTTCTCACGGAACTGGACAATCTCGGCGTAAAGCCCATTGAGGCAGTGGGAAAGGAATTTGACCCTAATCTCCACAACGCGGTGATGCAGACGGAGAGCGAAGAGTATGAATCCGGCATAGTGGCGCAGGAACTCCAAAAGGGGTACACCTATCGGGACAACGTGGTTCGACACTCCATGGTTTCCGTCGTGGAGTAAAGGAAATTACCAGGTTCGAAAGGATTCCCCAGGCGTTTTCAGGTTTCATATGGGAGAATGCGAAGATCAGCATCCTTCTGACAAACAGCAAGGTAGTAAATATCATATAAATAAAAGAACAAACAAATTGAGGAGGCATAAAAATGAGTAAGATTATCGGTATTGACTTGGGTACAACAAACAGTTGTGTGGCAGTAATGGAAGGCGGTAAGCCTGCTGTTATCGCAAATGCAGAGGGCGCAAGAACCACACCTTCCGTAGTGGCTTTCACCAAGACCGGCGAGAGGCTGGTGGGCGAGCCCGCAAAGCGTCAGGCGGTTACCAACGCGGAGAAGACCATCTCCTCCATTAAAAGGGATATGGGTACGGACAGGGGACGTACCATTGACGAGAAGAAATATTCCCCTCAGCAGATTTCCGCTATGATCCTGCAGAAACTGAAAGCGGATGCGGAAAGCTATCTGGGTGAAAAGGTGACGGAAGCGGTTATCACCGTTCCTGCATATTTCAATGACGCGCAGCGTCAGGCAACCAAGGATGCAGGCAAGATCGCGGGTCTGGACGTAAAACGTATCATCAACGAGCCTACTGCGGCGGCGCTGGCATATGGCCTGGACAATGAAAAAGAGCAGAAGATCATGGTATATGACCTTGGCGGCGGTACTTTCGACGTTTCCATCATTGAGATTGGCGATGGCGTGATCGAAGTTCTTGCCACCAACGGTGACACCCATCTGGGCGGCGATGATTTTGACAACAAGGTTATCCAGTGGATGCTGTCCGAGTTTAAGAAAGCGGAAGGCGTAGACCTGTCCGGCGACAAGATGGCAATGCAGAGACTGAAAGAGGCGGCTGAGAAAGCCAAGAAAGAACTTTCCAGCGCCATGACTACCAATATCAACCTGCCTTTCATCACTGCAACGGCTGAGGGTCCCAAGCATTTTGACATGAATCTGACCCGTGCGCAGTTTGACGAACTGACAAGGGATCTGGTGGATAAGACTGCGGTTCCCGTACAGAACGCCATGAAAGATGCGGGTCTTACCAATGCGGATCTGGGTCAGGTACTGCTGGTGGGCGGTTCCACCAGGATTCCTGCGGTGCAGGATAAGGTAAGGGCGCTCACGGGCAAGGAACCCAGCAAGTCCCTGAATCCCGACGAGTGCGTGGCCATCGGCGCTTCCGTACAGGGCGGCAAGCTGGCAGGCGACGCAGGCGCAGGCGATATCCTGCTGCTGGATGTTACCCCTCTGTCCCTGTCCATTGAGACCATGGGCGGCGTGGCTACCAGACTGATCGAGAGAAACACCAGGATTCCTGCAAAGCAGAGCCAGATCTTCTCTACCGCTGCTGATAACCAGACCGCTGTGGACATCAATGTGGTGCAGGGTGAGAGACAGTTCGCGAGAGATAACAAGTCCCTTGGACAGTTCCGTCTGGATGGGATCCCTCCCGCAAGGAGAGGTATGCCTCAGATCGAAGTTACTTTTGATATTGACGCTAACGGTATTGTAAACGTATCCGCAAAGGATCTGGGCACCGGCAAGGAGCAGCACATCACCATTACCGCAGGTTCCAATATGTCCGATGATGAGATTGAGAGGGCGGTAAAGGAAGCGGCTGAGTTCGAGGCACAGGATAAGAAGCGGAAAGAGGCCATTGAGGCCAGAAACGATGCTGACTCCTTTGTATTCCAGACGGAGAAAGCGCTGGAGGAAGTAGGCGATAAGCTGGGCGACAGCGACAAGGCTGCGGTTCAGGCGGATCTGGATGCTGTCAAGGCCATCCTGGAGAGAACCAAGGATCATGAAATGAGCGACAGCGAGGTGGATGAACTGAAAGCGGCCAAGGAGAAACTGACCAACAGCGCGCAGGCGCTTTTCACCAAGATGTATGAAAATATGCAGGCGCAGGGAGGAGCCGGTCCCGATATGGGTGGAGCGGCGGGCCCTGATATGGGTAGCGCGTCTGCGTCCGCTTCCGCTAATGATGATGTGATCGACGGAGACTTCAGAGAAGTTTAAAATAAACCCGAGGTATAGGTATGGCAGAGCAGAAAAGGGACTATTACGAGGTCCTTGGCGTTGATAAAAACGCAGATGACGCTACAATTAAAAAAGCATTTCGTGGATTGGCTAAGAAGTATCACCCGGATATGAATCCGGGTGATGCCGAGGCTGAGAAGAAATTTAAGGAAGCATCCGAGGCATACGCGGTACTCAGCGATCCTGACAAGAGGAAGCAGTATGACCAATTTGGCCATGCTGCCTTTGAGGGCGGCGCGGGCGCAGGAGGATTTGACTTTAGCGGGATGGATTTTGAGGATATTTTCGGAGATCTTTTCGGCAGCTTTTTCGGAGGTGGCAGGAGCAGCAGATCGTACAGCAACGGACCCATGAAAGGGGCCAATCTGCGCACTACCGTCCGCATTACCTTTGAGGAGGCTGTGTTCGGCTGTAATAAGGAGATCGAACTGACGGTCAAGGATACCTGCAAGACTTGTAACGGTTCCGGCGCAAGGCCGGGAACCAGTCCCGAGACCTGTAAGAGATGCGGCGGCAAGGGTCAGACGGTGGTGACGGAAACAGCCTTTTTTGGCGTTACCAGAAGCGTGAAAGTATGTCCCGACTGTCAGGGTACCGGTAAAGTGATTCGGGAGAAATGCCCGGAGTGCTACGGCTCCGGTTACACTTCCATGAAGAAGCGCTATTCCGTGGACATTCCTGCGGGTATTGATAACGGTCAGTCTGTCCGTAAGCCTGGACTGGGCGATCCCGGCGCCAATGGAGGCCCTAGGGGCGATGTGCTGGTGGAGGTCATCGTAGGCCGCCATCCCATCTTCCAGAGACGGGATATGGATCTATACTCTACCGTGCCCATGTCTTATGCGGTGGCATCCCTTGGCGGCGAGGTATTGATCGATACTGTTGACGGCAAGGTCATCTATGACGTGAAAGCCGGTACCCAGACCGATACCAGGATCCGGTTAAAGGGCAAGGGAGTTCCTTCCTGGAGAAACAGGGACGTCAGGGGCGACCACTATGTGACGCTGGTGGTGCAGGTGCCTGACAAACTGAGCCACGAGGCGAAAGAATTGCTGCGCCAGTTTGATGAGTTGACAGGCGATTCCCTCCACGCCGCGAAGAACGCCACGAGCCAGGAGGACGATCCGAAAGATACCAGGGAATCCGGTGGCAGGAAGAAGAAGTTTTGGAAGTAGGATAGCGGAGGACAGTTTATATGGCATTGGCTCAAGCAGTGGTCAATACAATTGAAGACATTTATGATCTTCCGGAAGGACAACGGGCAGAACTGCTGGATGGACAAATGCATATGATGGCGCCTCCCAATACGGATCATCAGAGAATCTCGCATCTGCTGTCATGGAAGATAGAAAATTATATTCAGGGAAAAAAGGGAACCTGTCGGGTCTTTGCGGCTCCTTTCGCAGTTTTTCTGATGAAAGATGAGTTCAACTATGTGGAGCCGGATATTTCGGTGATATGCGATCAGGATAAGTTGAATGAAAAAGGCTGCAGCGGCGCACCGGATTGGGTGATAGAGATTGTTTCTCCTTCCACGAGCCGCATGGATTATGGCATAAAGCTTTTTAAATATCGTGCGGCAGGGGTGCGTGAGTACTGGATCATTAATCCGTTGAAAAAGACGGTTACGGTATATGATTTCGAGCATGAAGCAGGTACGAATCAGTATGTCTTTGATGACACGATTCCCGTGTGTATTTATAAGGATTTGAGTATTAATATGAGCGAGCTGCTTTTATAGTGTGATATGTAGCGCCGCAGGATCTGTAGAGTGGATCCTGCGGCGTTTTTGTGCCCTATGGGGAAGATCATAATGTAATATGTATTTTGAAGTAGACAACAACAGAAATTGAAGGTATTATGTAGTTATACTACCAGTTTAAGGAGTGATGCCAATGGGAAAGAAGGTAAATTTTTTCACAGTCGATTTATATGAATCTGTTAATAGTACACATAGAGATTATAGAGAAATCAAGGATTTGATGATAGCAATTATTAATGAAAAAGCTATTCATCTTAAGGATTTTTGGGTTCTTGATTTAACAACGGATAGTGAACTTCATTATGTGGCTGATATTTTTTCATATAAAGAGAATAACTTATTTATGCGTGTTAGCAGTCAAAAGCCATCGGGAGGATTTTTGCATAGAGATTATAGGACAAATGTTCCAACAGGTGTCTTAGAAAGAGGCAGTGAAGATAGGGAAGGCATTGAAGTATATACATATGCGCTGTTAGACTATGAAACAGGTATCTTTTCTATTGTAAATCAACAGAATGCTCCAAATTATAGAATTATTAATTATTTTTTTGCAAAATATAATGTAAATTATTTTATGGAATTTAAACCGATTCCCAATCCGGATGGTATCTCCAGAATATATGAAGCAGTAGATCCTCAAATTTCACAGGTAGAGGTTGAAGTCCCTGTGCCGAATGCAGAAGTTTTAGAAAGAATGTTTGGTTGGAGTGCCAAAGATATTTTAGATATACAAGGGAATGGATTAAAGGCCACAATGAAATTATCTAGAGTAGACAGAAAAGTGATTACGGATACAGCTGATGAAACGAAAGGATTAATTGATAGTATTAAATCAAGGATTACGGATTATAATAAAGCCAAAGTAAGGGCAAAAGCGTTAGGGAAAAAAATGACTGATTATAGCTTTTTCTATTAATAGTCAATCGTAGATATACATATACGGTTAATAATTTATTTGGGTATAGAATTGATAAGATAAAGTCTCTTGAAAGTCAATTTGATGTCTCTATACCTGAAAACACAAATATTGTAGATATTAGAGATACAAACTTTGAGCAACTAATGAAGAGTATTCGATATGAACTGGTTGGGTATAGCAGGTATAAGGATATGTTAGAAGATGAATTAAAAAAGTTTCGAGTATTTAACAAATTAGGGCATCAACCAATATTTTCGACATTGATTATGGGTAAATCCGGTATAGGAAAAACAGAACTTGCAAGAATTTTGCATCGTAATTTATCTCCGACAGAACCATTTATAAAAATAAATTTTGGAAACTATAGTGATCAAAATGCTTTAAATAGTTTGATAGGAAGTCCGAGAGGATATGCAGGAAGTAATAAAGGTGAATTGACAGATAAATTGTTAAAAAGTAGATCTAATGTAATTCTAATAGATGAATTTGAAAAATCACATCAGTCAGTACAGAACTTTTTTTGCAATTATTAGAGGATGGGATGTTTTCGGATTCATTAGCAAGAGATTATGATTTGAATAAATATATAATAATATTTACAACAAATGTCTTAAAAACACAAGCATCAAAAAAATTTTCACCTGAATTACTATCCCGGTTTAATTTGGTATATTCTTTTTCGGAATTGAGTTTGGAAGAAAAGGAAGAATATGTTAGAAAAAGATTGGAAATAATTCAGAAAGATATTAGGGACAAATTGAAAATTGATTTTGATAATGATATTATACAGAGAATAGTCAATTTTGATTATAAAAAGTATGGGAATATGAGGGACATTAATTCTCAATTAATGAAAAGGGTAAGCGATGAATTATATCCGCTACTGTATAGAAGGGAATAACAGATAAATATAAAAGAAAACACTTTGAGTAGGATATAGAAAGTTACATGTTCTCTCAGAGCGGATTCGAAAAAGGCGACCTGATTCTAGTGAGGTATATATCAACAGAAGAATAAAATTATGAGTATGTGGCGGGAAAGAAAAATTGGGAATAAATCATGTATGCACTGCATAAAATTTTACTGGAAAGCCCTATTGACTTTCTCTTTTGTGCTTGCTAGAATGTAGGTACAAAGAAAGTTTACCACTGACCGATATGTGGTATATAAATGGTCGGGTTGAAAGTTTACCGCTGACCAATATGCGGTATATAAGTGGTTGGGTTGAAAGTATAGTCCTTCGCCGCAGGGTGAGGGACTTTTTACATAGCGAGGACGGAGCAAATGAAGAAAACGGGATTTTACATTATTCAGGACAAATTTTTTGAGGATATGTCTGATCCGTATCTCAAGGGAAATAAGGCGGGGAACAGACCACATTATTATTGTTTTGAAGATACGAGTACAGGAATATGCTGGATGATACCTTTGTCCAGTCGGATTGATAAATATAAAAGAATCATAGAGAAGAAGGAAAAAGCAGGAAAACCTTGTGACATTATTCATATTGTAAAACTGGATGACAGCCGAGAAAGTGCATTTCTGATACAAGATATGTTTCCGGTAATTGAGGAATACATAGAACGGGAATATACTATAGCAGGAAATCATTTGATGTTGACAAGCGAGCATACAGTTAAGGAGATTGAGCAGAAAGCAAAGAAAGTTTTGGGTATGTTGAAACGTGGCATAAGGTTTACGCCAACGCAGCCGGATATTATGGTTATATTGAAAAAATTGCAGCAGAGAAAATGAGTTCTCTTGTAATGGAAATGGAGAATTATAAATGAACATAAAAGAAAAACGCTTCGAACAGGACATAGAAAGCTACATGCTCTTCCAGGGAGGCTTCACAAAAGGAGACCTGAAAACATATGACAGGGAAAAAGCAATTGATTTACCGAAGCTGATTGGTTTTGTAAAGAAAACACAGCCCAGACAATGGCAAAAATATGAAAGAAACTACGGAGCGGATGCAGAAAAGAAGTTCTATAAGAGATTTCAGGAGAGCGTTGATACTTTTGGGCTTCTGCATGTGTTAAGACATGGCTTTGAAGACAGAGGGGCGAAGATTGAGGTTGTCGCTTTTAGGGAAAATAACAACTTAAGTCAACAGGTCATTGATGATTATAACAGTAATATTGTAACCTGCACGAGACAGTTTAAATATTCCGCCCTGAATGAAAACAGTATCGATATGGTTCTCTCCGTAAATGGCATACCCGTTGTGGCATTGGAATTGAAAAACCAATTGACAGGCCAATCCATTTCCAATGCGAAGAAGCAGTTTATGTATGACAGAAACCCACGGGAACTGTGCTTTCAGTTTGATAAGAGATTTTTGGTCTATTTTGCGGTGGATCTGAATGAAATTGCAATGACGACCAGATTGGCGGGAAAAGAGACATCCTTTCTTCCGTTTGATCAGGGTTCTAACGGTGCGGGAAAAGTGGGCGGAGCAGGCAATCCGGGAAATCCAAATGGATATGCGACGTCTTATTTGTGGGAACAGGTACTTACAAAAGATAATCTGCTTGAACTGGTACATAAGTTCATTCAAAGAGTGGAAGATGAAAAAGTAGTTTACAAAAATGGAGCAGAGACGAAGAAGAAAAGTGTTAAACTACTTTTTCCGAGATATCATCAGCTGGATGTTGTCACAAAATTGATTGCGGATGTAAAAGAAAACGGTTCCGGCAGGAATTATCTGATCCAGCACAGCGCTGGATCGGGTAAGAGTAATTCGATTGCCTGGCTGGCATATGAATTGTCAGAACTTCACGATAAAAATGATAAACCTGTTTTCACATCTGTGATCGTCATAAATGACAGGACTGTTTTGGACAGGCAGACACAAAATACTATCTTCGGGTTTGACCATGTTACGGGCACTGTAGAGAAGATAGATGATGAAAAACATTCTTCCGATCTGAAACAGGCTATTAATGATGGAAAGAAGATTATTATTACCACGTTGCAGAAATTCCCTTATATATACGATGAAATCGATGATACCACAGACAAAAGATTCGCTGTTATTGTGGATGAAGCCCACAATTCCCAATCCGGGAGATCAGCGCAGAAACTAAAAACAGCACTTGCGGATACGGAAGAAGCGTTAAGAGAATTTGCTGAAATAGAGGGGAAAGAGGAAGAAGAAATCAGGGATGATGAGGACAAATTGGTGGAGCAGATGCTTACACACGGCAGGCACAAAAATCTTTCATTCTTTGCCTTTACTGCCACACCGAAAGAGTCAACGCTGGAACTGTTCGGAGAAAAACTACCTGACGGCGGCTTCAGGGCATTTCACATTTACAGTATGAAGCAGGCCATTGAGGAAGGCTTTATTCTTAATGTGCTGAAAAATTATATGACATATAAAAACTGCTATCGTATTGCAAAAAATACCCCGGGGAATCCGGAAGTCCCTGTCACGCAGGCATTAAAGGCAATCCAGAGGTATGAATCCCTGCATCCGCATAATCTCCAGCAAAAAACGGCAATCATCATTGAAACTTTCAGGAGTGTTACAAAGAATAAAATCAACGGTAATGCAAAAGCGATGGTGGTTACCGCATCCAGATTGCACGCTATCAGATATTACCATGAATTTAAGAGATATCTGGAATTGAAAGGTTATGATGATCTTGAGATTCTGGTTGCTTTTTCCGGTATTGTAAAAGACGGGGAAGAGGAATATACAGAGGAAGGCATGAATAAACGAAAAGATGGCACTACAATCAGGGAAAGCCAATTGCCTGCGGAATTTAATAAAGATGAGTATGCCATGCTGATCGTTGCGGAAAAATATCAGACAGGATTTGACGAACCATTATTGCATACCATGTTTGTTGATAAGAAACTGAAAGGCGTGAAAGCTGTACAAACCCTGTCAAGGCTTAACAGGACTTGTGCAGGCAAGACAGATACTTTTGTCCTGGACTTTGTGAATACAGCGGAGGAGATCAAAGAA
Organism: Blautia sp.; assembly: GCA_023667395.1. Lineage (GTDB taxonomy): Bacteria > Bacillota > Clostridia > Lachnospirales > Lachnospiraceae > Acetatifactor. Next base: position 33,384 of record JAMPAC010000002.1, read on the forward strand.
GCGTTTGAACCATATTATGAATGTACGGAACTGGATCAGGAAATCGATGCCAACCTGATCTATGATACCAGAACCATGCTTAGGAGTTATGGATTATACAATGATGACGACATAGAAAAAATGCTGAAAATCCTCTTTAAAAAGTCTCCGCAGAATGACACTGATCTGGGGAAAATGGCAGGCGTGCTGACTCCCGTTGTGAACAGGTATAAGGAATTGCCGAAAGACAAAAGGTTTGATTATAAGAAAGTCATCCATAATTTTAATAAATGGTACTCTTATATCACTCAGATTTCCAGAATGTTTGATATATCTCTGCAGAAAGAATATAACTTCACACAGTATCTGGAAAAGATGCTGCCTCCGGCGGTAGATGCGAAGTCGGTGGATCTGGAAGATAAATTGAAGTTGGAGTTCTATAAGCTGGAGCAGACATTTAAAGGAGATATTTCCCTGAATCCTACGGTAGAAACGTCTACATTGGAAAATCCGAAGACTTTGAGGGCTTCTGAGAAAGGGGTTCAAAAAGATGATCTGCTGGATGTTATCATCAACAGAATCAATGAAAAGTATTCAGGGGTTTTTATCGAGCGGGACAGGGTGGTGGTTGAGCAGCTTTATAACAGGTGTATCAAGTATAATGACAAGATAAGAATGCAGGCAAGGAAAAATGATGAAGAAGTATTCAATCGATCCATTTTCCCTGAGATTTTCAAACAGGTTGCACAGGACTGTTATATGGAGCAGATGAAAGCATTTTCCAAATTGTTTGAAGATAAAGCCTTTTATGAATCTGTAATGGAATCTATTGCAAAGGAAGCATATAAGGGTTTGCGGAATTCCGCTTCCCAAACCACCCAAAACGCGATATACTGATGAAATGAACGATTTTATTAATACGCTTTGCAAATTATATATCATATTCCTGACGGCGGCGCTGCCCCTTTACACGGGGGGGACCTACTGGAAGCTGGGGGATACCAAATATACGCTGTTCCGCAATGTGACGCTGATCTGCCTGGGGGCGTGGCTGGCGGTTTCTCTGCTCCGCAGCATCATTTCCCTGGCCAGCGGGACAAGGCGTTTCCCCAGGCTGAGCATCATGGATTTCTGTATGCTGGCCTACGGAGGGGCGGCGCTGGTCTCGGCGTTATGCAGTCCTTATGCCGGGACTCCCTGGACAGGCTACACGGAATGGTACATGGGCGCAGTGTCGCAGTGCATGTTTGTGGGAATTTATTTTTTTATCTCCAGATCCTGTGACGGGAGCCGTATTCCGGTTTATGTGGGGGAGGCTGGCCTAGCGGCGGTATTTCTGATCGGCTTTGCCCACCGGCTGGGATTCGATCCGATCGGGGTGATGCAGCCCTTTCATGAAAAAAGCTGGGAATACAGCCATATGATCGCCACCATAGGAAACATTAACTGGTTCTGCGGGTTCTGCAGTGTCATGGTGGGATTCCCGGTGGCATTTTTTTTAAGGAGCAAAGGGAAGCTGGAATTGTTGCTGCATTACGCAGTGAGCGTTATGGGGCTTGTGCTTTTGTGTATTCAGGGCAGCGATGCGGGTCCCCTGATTGCGGCGGTGTGTATTGGTGTCAGCCTGCTATTTGGGCTAAAGGATCAAAAGATTTTTCAGCGGGGGCTCGCCCTTGCGTCGGGAATGTGTCTGGTGATGGCGGCATATGCGAAGATTGTGAAACTGTTGGGCAAAGAGGCAATGGCCACGGTTCCCTTGGATGGCATCGGCCTGGACAGGATGGCCTGGAACGGATGGTGGGTTGTAGGGGCGGTATTCCTGATCCTGACAATAGCGATCGGGAAATGTCCTCCAAGTGCGGCAAAGAAAGCCGGTGTGGCAATGATGTTTGCGGGCGGTCTGGCGGTGGCCGCGCTGGCGGTCGTGTATGCCCTGCGGATGCCTGGAGGGGACGACTGGGGCAGCGGCAGGGGCGGACTGTGGCGGTTTGCCTGGCAGGGCTTCGTGCAGGGCGGATTCCGGCAGAAGCTGGTGGGCGCCGGGCCGGACTGTTTTGCGGAGTATATTTATTCCACCCTGCCCGCGTCGCAGTTGACGCCCACGGAAGGGTTCTGGACAGGAACCATCTATGCCAATGCCCATAATGAGTGGCTGAATGCGCTGGTTAATCTGGGGATACTTGGCACGGCGGCGCTGGCGGGCATTTATATCGGCTGTGTGAAGCGTTACAGGAAGCTGACCCTGGGGATGCTGGTCATCGCCATGTACGGCATCAATTCCCTGATCAGCTTCCAACAGGTTTTGAGCACGCCGCTGCTTTGTATGGTGTTGGGAATGTGCGAGTATCATATGAGGAACGGTTCGCATGTCAGCCGGGGGGATTCAGACTCCATGCCTGCTTGGGAGGGTTGAGTCAACAACACTAATGCAGGTATATGGTATGTCCGGTGAGATACGGTGCAGGACGCTGCGGTATGTGACCCTCGCAGCATTCGCAAAACGGATGCCAACGCACCCGCCTGGCGCATTGCTTGCGGGAATAATCAACAGATTGATGATGAGAAAATGGAACAGGAAAGGAACACAACAATATGAAATGGATCAGATTCCGCATTAAGACGATCACGGAGGCCGAGGACATTATTATCAGCACCCTTTACGATATCGGTCTGGAAGGCGCGCAGATCGAGGACAAGGTACCTCTGACCGCGTTGGAAAAGGAGCAGATGTTTGTGGACATCCTGCCTGACGGACCGGAAGACGACGGCATTGCTTACCTGAATTTTTTCGTGGAGAAAAAAGAGGACGGAACCCTCGAACTGCAGGGCGAAACGCTGGGTGTGGACGAGGCGCTGAAGAGAATCGAGGCGGAATTGGAAGACCTGAAAGTCTTCTGCGATATCGGGGACGGAACCGTGACGGTGGATGAGACGGAGGATATTGACTGGATCAATAACTGGAAGCAGTATTTTCATCAGTTCTATATCGACGATATCCTGGTGATTCCATCCTGGGAGGATATCAAGCCCGCTGACCAGGACAAACTGATCCTCCATATCGATCCCGGCACCGCGTTTGGGACGGGGATGCATGAGACCACCCAGCTGTGCATCCGGCAGCTGCGGAAATTCATCACCCCGGAGACGGAACTTCTGGATGTGGGAACGGGTAGCGGGATCCTTGCCATCCTTTCCCTGATGTGCGGGGCAAGGCATGCAGTGGGCACAGACCTGGATCAGTGTGCCATTGAGGCCGTGGCGCAGAACTGTGAGGCAAACGGCATCGAAAGGGACAGATTTGAACTGTTGATCGGGAATATCATTACGGACAAGGCGGTGCAGGACAGGGTGGGCTATGGCCGCTATGACATTGTGGTGGCGAATATCCTTGCGGATGTGCTGGCGCCCCTGACGCCTGTGATCATCGACCAGTTAAAGCCCGGCGGGATTTATATTACTTCCGGGATCATCGACGACAAGGAACAGACGGTACGGGATGCGGTGGAGGCAGCAGGATTCGAGATTTTGGAAGTGACTTATCAGGGCGAGTGGGTCAGCGTGACGGCGCGGAAAGTGTGAGAAGAATTTCTAAGGCGTCTGAAGGACGCCGCCTAAGAAATTCTACGGCTCGCAAAGCGAGCCTTTCTCACACGGCAGAATCGCTGAAACGATTCTGCCTGGGTTCTCACGTATTGTTCGTGCCGCCGCAGGCGGCATGACGGGAAGTGTGAAGTATATCATTTTACTATACTGAAAGATTTGTGCGAAATCAGAAAAATATTTCAGCATATTGAAAGATTTGCCCAAAGTCAAAAAATCTTTCACCATACTGAAAGATTTGCTTGACATTCGACAAAACTTTCAGTATTAGGTGTATGATAATGCCGGAAATTGATTTTCTGCTGATGAACAGTCTTCAGGAGCAGTAAATATTATGCAGAAAGGATCCTTTATGTATCAGTTTTTTGTAGACCCATCCCAGATCAACATACATGACAAATGTGTCATAATACAGGGAAGCGATGTGAACCATATCCGCAATGTGCTCCGCATGAAGCCCGGCGAGGAACTGAATGTGAGCAACGGCCAGGACGGAAAGGAGTACCGCTGTGCCGTTGAAACATTCGGGGAGGACAGGGTGGTCTGTCAGCTTCGCTTCGTGAAAGAGGACAATGTGGAACTGCCCTCCAGGGTATATCTGTTCCAGGCGCTCCCCAAAGCGGACAAGATGGAACTGATCATCCAGAAAGCCGTGGAACTGGGTGTGTACCGCATCATTCCCGTGGCGGCGAAGCGGTGCGTGGTAAAGCTGGACGAGAAGAAAGCGGCGGCAAGGATCACCAGATGGCAGACCATTGCCCAGGCCGCCGCCAAGCAGAGCAAGAGAGGGATCCTGCCGGAGGTGGCGGAAGTCATGGACTTTGCCCGGGCTGTAAAGCTGGCGGCGGATATGGATGTAAAACTGATCCCCTATGAACTGGCGGAGGGCATGGAGCAGACGAGGGAACGGATCGATGCGCTCCAGGCAGGACAGGATATCGCCCTTTTTATCGGCCCCGAGGGAGGATTTGAGGAGGCGGAGATCCGGTTGGCGGCGGACAACGGAATTGTTCCCATCACCCTGGGGAAACGCATCCTGAGAACAGAGACGGCCGGCATGACGGTACTTTCCTGGATCATGTACCGCCTGGAGGGCAAATAGCATACACTATATTAAGCGCTCAGAGCCTCGGAATGTTTTCCAGGTCGGCTCTATAATCGTCATAGTTTAATAAAAAAGGGGGAATCAAAATGGAAGTGTATCTGGACAATTCCGCCACCACGCGGGTGTTCCCCGAAGTCGCGGAATTGATGACAAAGATCATGTGCGAAGAATACGGAAATCCTTCCAGCCTTCATATAAAGGGAATGCAGGCGGAAAATTATCTGCGCTATGCGAAAGAAATCCTGGCGCATATCATGAAAGTAAATGAAAAGGAGATTTTCTTCACCTCCGGGGGAACGGAATCGGACAACATGGCGCTGATCGGCTGCGCCACAGCCAACAGAAGACGGGGAAACCATCTGATCACCACCCAGATCGAGCATCCTGCGGTCTTACAGACCATGCGCTATCTGGAGAGCCAGGGATATCGCGTGACGTATCTGCCGGTAAACGATTACGGGCAGATATCGCTGGAAGATTTGCAGCGTGCCATCACCCAGGACACGATCCTGGTATCCATCATGCACACAAATAACGAAATCGGCTCCCTGCAGCCGATTGAAGAGGCGGGGACACTGATCAAGAGGGTGAATCCGAACATTCTGTTCCATGTGGACGCGGTGCAGGGATTCGGCAAGGCAAGGATCTATCCCAAGAAGATGAAGATCGACCTGTTGTCCGTCAGCGGTCACAAGATCCATGGCCCCAAGGGCATCGGCGTGCTGTATGTGGGCGAGAAAGTAAGGATACAGCCCCTGCTCCATGGCGGCGGGCAGCAGCAGAATATGCGTTCCGGCACGGATAATGTGCCTGGCGTGGCGGGACTGGCAAAGGCGGCGGAACTTCTCTACCAGCATTATGATGAGGATATGGAGCATCTGTATCGCTGCAAGAAGTACTTTATGGACGGTATCAGGAAGCTGGATGGCGTGACGATCAACGGACTGCTTCCCGGAAAACCTGACGGGGAGGGAACAGCGCCCCATATCGTCAGCGTTTCCTTTGCGGGCGTCCGCAGCGAGGTACTGCTCCATGCCCTGGAGGAAAAGGAGATCTACGTCTCCGCAGGAAGCGCCTGCGCGGCGCGCAAGCCCCAGCCCTCCGCCACCCTGAAAGCCATCGGCGGGGATAAGTCCCGGCTGGAGTCCACCATCCGCTTCAGCTTTTCCGTTTATACCACGGAAGAAGAATTATACTATACATTACAGACATTGTATGATAAAATTCCCATGTTGAGGAAATATACGAGGCATTAGGACAGTTTCGAAACGGAACTGGAATAGAAAGGCATAGAGAAATGAAGTTTACCGCATTTTTGATAAAATACGCCGAGATCGGCATTAAGGGACGGAACAGGTATCTGTTCGAGGATGCCCTGATCCACCAGATCAAGTTCGCCCTGAAAAAGTGTGAGGGAAAATTCCTGATCCACAAGACCCAGGGGCGGATCTATGTGGATGCGGAAAGCGAATTCGACTACGACGAGGTGGTGGAACAGCTGCAGCGCGTGTTCGGGATATCCGGCATTTGTCCGGTAGTGTACGTGGAGGACGAGGGTTTTGAGAAATTATGTGACACTGTTGTCACATATTTGGCTGACGTGTATCCCGACCGGAATAAGACTTTCAAGGTGCAGGCCAGACGCGCCCGCAAGAACTACCCCAAAGAATCCATGGAGATCAACAGGGATCTGGGAGAATTTATTTTAAATGCTTATCCCGAGATGCGGGTGGATGTCCACGAGCCCGATATCCTGTTAAATATTGAGATCCGCGAGAAGATTTATATTTATTCCGAGATCATTCCCGGTCCCGGGGGAATGCCGGTGGGCACAGGCGGGAAAGCGATGCTGCTGCTGTCGGGCGGCATCGACTCGCCCGTGGCGGGCTATATGATCGCGAAGCGCGGCGTGAAGATCGACGCGGTGTATTTCCATGCGCCGCCCTACACCAGCGAGAGGGCGAAGCAGAAGGTGGTGGATCTGGCCAGGATCGTGTCCCGGTACACGGGACCCATTTACCTGCATGTGATCAACTTCACGGATATCCAGCTTTATATCCATGAGAAATGTCCCCACGAGGAGCTGACCATCATCATGCGGCGTTACATGATGCGGATTGCGGAACATATTGCCAGGGAAACGGAGTGCCTGGGGCTGATCACCGGTGAGAGCATCGGGCAGGTGGCTTCCCAGACCATGAATTCCCTGATCGCCACCAACGAAGTATGCGAGCTGCCCGTGTACCGCCCGCTGATCGGTTTTGACAAGCAGGAGATCGTGGAAGTATCCGAGAAGATCGGCACTTTTGAGACATCCATCCAGCCTTTCGAGGACTGCTGTACGATTTTTGTGGCGAAGCACCCCGTGACCAAGCCGAACCTGAACGTGATACGCCGCCATGAGCACAACCTGGATGAAAAGATCGAGGAAATGGTCAGGACCGCGCTGGAGACGGACGAACTGATCATAGTAGAATAGCGTGGGAAGAAGCGCATGAAAAAGGGCTCAAAGAAACATTGCTCTTTGAGCCTTTCCTGCTGTAATTACGCGAATCTATCTTATATGGTGTAGGGCTTCAGAACTTCCAGAACCTCGTCCGTGCCCTCTTCCGCATGGATATTCAGGTCAATGGGCTTGGAGAGATCCAGGCTGAAAATCCCCATGATAGACTTGGCGTCGATAACGTATCTTCCGGATACCAGATCAAAATCATAGTCGAATTTGGTAATATCGTTTACAAAGGATTTAACCTTGTCAATGGAATTTAAAGATATCTGCACTGTCTTCATGCTTGTTACCTCCTTATCATTATCTTCCCTTTGACTACATATTAATGGCTGGAGGGATAAAAGTCAAGGTAAAAGCCGTACAAAAAAAGTGAGGAATCCTATGAAAAATGTAGCATTGCATAACCTTGGATGCAAAGTCAATGCCTATGAAATAGACGTAATGCAACAAATATTACAGGAAAAAGGTTATCATATTGTGCCTTTTGATCAGCCTGCGGACATTTATATCGTCAATACCTGTACCGTCACCAATATTGCCGACCGGAAGAGCAGGCAGATGCTCCACCGGGCGAAACAGCTGAATCCCGCTGCCATTGTGGTGGCAGTGGGATGCTATGTCCAGACAGGGCGGGAGGCGGTTGAAAAGGATGACAGCATCGACCTTGCCATCGGCAACAACCGGAAAAAGGATATTGCGGCGATCCTGGAGGAGTTCCTGGAGGGGAGGGGGGATGCCGCCTGCAGACAGGCATTCCCAGTGCAGACAACACCGGATATCAGGCATGCGGAGCATGTGGACGCCGCCCGTGGACAGGCGTCCGCGCCGGGGATATTGCAGCGGGACAAGACCCTCTATGGCGCTACCATATTGGACATCAACCGCACGGATGAGTACGAGGAAGTGACGCTGAAGCAGACCGCAGAGCATACCAGGGCCTATATCAAGATCCAGGACGGCTGCAATCAGTTCTGCTCTTATTGCGCCATCCCCTATGCCAGGGGCAGGGTGCGCAGCAGGAAACCGGAAGATGTGATGAACGAGATCCGGGGTCTGGTGGAAGCAGGGTATAAGGAGGTAGTGTTGACGGGCATCCATATCAGTTCCTACGGCATCGATTTTCAGGGGAAAAAGGCATATTCCGGGGAAAGCGGCCTGATCGGCCTGGTGGAGCAGATCCATACCATTGAGGGGCTGGAGCGGATCCGTCTGGGTTCCCTGGAACCCCGGATCGTGACGGAGGAGACGGCCAGGCGGCTGGGCGGGTTGCCGAAACTCTGCCCCCACTTCCACCTTTCCCTCCAGAGCGGGAGCGATACGGTGCTGAAACGGATGAATAGACGCTACACCACCGGGGAATACTATACCGGAGTGGAACGTTTGAGGAAATATTTTCCCCATCCCGCCATTACCACGGATATCATAGTGGGTTTTCCCGGGGAGACGGAGGAGGAATTTGAGGAGACAAAACGCTTTCTGGAAAAGGTGGGCTTTTATGAAATGCATGTGTTCAAGTATTCCAGGCGGGAGGGCACGGCGGCGGCGTCCATGCCGGGGCAGGTGCCGGAACAGGTCAGGACACGGCGCAGCAACGAACTGCTGGCCATGGAGAAGCGGCAGTCCGCAGAGTTCCGCAGATATTACATAGGCAGCGAGGCGGAAGTACTTCTGGAGGAGGAAAAGGAGATCGGCGGGACAACCTGGCTGATCGGCCACACCAGGGATTATGTCAGGGCAGCAGTGCCCAAGACCCCGGAACTACATGCCAATGATACTGTAAAAGTACGTTTCAGGAAGCAATTGACAGAAGAAATACTTGTGTGACTTGAATTTTAAATACAAATGAGGTAATATAGGAAGAAGCAGAGTATTTTTTGACGGGAGAATAAGGGTAATATGCAGGATTTAGGAAATACACAGTACTTTAAAGTGGAGACAGAGCCTGAGACAGGGGTGCGTGTGGTGCTGTCTACCGTATACGAGGCATTGACGGAAAAGGGATACAATCCGGTAAATCAGATCGTGGGATACATTATGAGCGGCGATCCTACTTACATTACCAGCCACAAGAATGCCCGCAGCCTGATCATGAAAGTGGAACGCGACGAACTGGTGGAGGAACTGCTGAGGGAGTATATCCACGCGAGAGACTGGCAATAACGGGGTTTCACATTGAAGTGCAGAAACGGAACTGGAAAACAGTTTTGGGACGGAGGTACTCCTCATGCGGATCATGGGTCTGGATTTTGGTTCTAAAACCGTGGGTGTTGCCATCAGCGACAGCCTGCTTGTGACGGCTCAGGGTATTGAGATCATCCGCCGCAAGGAGGAGAATAAACTGCGCCGGACACTGGCGAGGATTGAAGAACTGATCGTGGAATATGAGGTCACGGAGATCGTCCTGGGGCTTCCGAAGCATATGAACGGCACGGAAGGCGCCAGGGAGGAATTGACCAGGGAATTTAAAGAGAGTCTGGAGCGCAGGACAGGTCTGCCCGTGACGCTGTGGGACGAGAGACTGACTACCGTGGCTGCGGACAAGGCCATGGCGGAAGCGGGGATACGTTGGGAGAACCGGAAAGACTATGTGGATATGATTGCGGCGGTTTTTATTCTGCAGGGTTATCTTGACCTCAGAAAGCGTGAAATGTGAAAGGCACGAAAACAATATGGCGAAATTAGAGAAGATTACTTTTAATCCGGGAGGACAGGATCCGGTAGATTTTTATGTATTGGAGCAGACCAGGATCAACGGTTCCGACTATATTCTGGTGACTGATTTTGAGGAGGGCGACGGAGAGGCCCTGATCTTAAAGGATATTTCCAAAGACGGTGAGGAGGAGAGCGTTTTCACCATCGTTTCCGATGATGATGAACTTGCGGCCATATCCGGCGTATTTGGAAGTATGCTGGAGGATGTGGAATTTGTTCGGGATTGACCGGAGCAGGCATATGGCGGTAGACAGGGAAGCATTTCAACGATTATTAAAGGACAGAGGGCTGAAAGTGACGAAACAGAGGCTTATGGTGCTGGAGGCGATCGCGTCATGCCCTGAGGAACACCTGACTGCGGAAGAAATATTTGAACTTGTAAAAGTAAGCTGCCCCGATATCGGGCTGGCTACTGTTTATAGAACAATACAGCTGTTGAATGAGTTACATCTGATTGACCGGATCAATTTTGATGACGGTTTTGTGCGCTATGAGATGGGGACGGCTTCTGAGTGTGAGCAAAAGCACCATCATCATCATCTGATCTGTATGAAATGCGGCAAAGTGATCTCTTTCCGGGATGATCTGCTGGAGGAGCTGGAGGAGAAGATCACTGCAACCACCGGGTTTTCAATCGTGAATCATGAGGTTAAACTCTACGGCGTCTGTAAAGAATGTGGAGGAAATTTAATTGAAGAAAAAAGAGAATAACGGCGGTTCCAGGCTGAAGGTCATACCTTTGGGCGGTCTGGAGCAGATTGGCTTGAACATTACTGCTTTCGAATATGAGGACAGTATTGTTGTGGTGGATTGTGGACTTTCCTTTCCCGCAGATGATATGCTGGGGATCGATCTGGTGATCCCTGATGTGACATATCTGAAAGACCACATTGACAAGGTGAAAGGGTTTGTGATTACCCATGGGCATGAGGATCATATCGGCGCGCTGCCCTATGTGCTCCGCGAGATTAATGTGCCCGTTTATGCGACGCGCCTTACCATGGGCATTATCGAGAATAAACTGAAAGAGCATAATCTGGTAAAGGGTACCAAGCGGAAAGTGGTAAAATTCGGACAGTCCATCAACCTGGGACAGTTCCGCATTGAATTTATCAAGACCAACCACAGTATCGTGGACGCGGCGGCGCTTGCAATCTACTCCCCTGCGGGCGTGGTGGTGCATACGGGCGATTTTAAGGTGGATTATACCCCTGTGTTTGGCGATGCCATCGACCTGCAGCGTTTCGCGGAACTTGGGAAAAAGGGCGTGCTGGCGCTGATGTGCGATTCCACCAACGCGGAACGTCCCGGTTTTACGCCCTCGGAGAGAACCGTGGGCAAGACTTTTGATACCCTGTTTGAGGAACATAAAAATACAAGGATATTTGTGGCTACCTTTGCCTCCAATGTGGATCGTGTGCAGCAGATCATCAACACGGCCTACAAATTTGGCAGGAAAGTCTCCGTGGAAGGCAGGAGCATGGTCAACATCATAGAGACGGCCAGGAATCTGGAATGCATCAGCATACCCGACAACACCCTGGTGGAGATCGAGCAGATGAAAAATTACCCTGACGAGCAGCAGGTCATCATCACCACCGGAAGCCAGGGGGAAAGCATGGCCGCCCTGAGCCGCATGGCCAGCGGGATGCACCGCAGGATCACCGTGGGAGCGGGAGATACGGTTATTTTCTCCTCGAATCCCATTCCCGGCAACGAGAAATCCGTGACAAAGGTCATCAACGAACTGCTGCGCAAGGGCGCGGACGTGATCTTTCAGGATGCCCATGTGTCCGGGCATGCCTGCCAGGAGGAGATCAAGCTGATCTATACCCTGATCCGCCCCAAGTATGCCATCCCCGTCCATGGCGAGTACAAGCACCTGAAAGCCCAGGCGAAGATTGCCCAGAGCCTTGGCATGGACAAGGAGAATATATTTATATTGTCTTCCGGCGATGTGCTGGAACTGGACGACAACGATGCGGAAGTCACGGGGAAGGTTCCCGTGGGCGCCATCCTGGTGGACGGGCTGGGCGTGGGCGACGTGGGAAACGTGGTGTTGCGTGACCGCCAGCATCTGGCGGAGGACGGCATCATGATCGTGGTCATGAGTCTGGATAGGGCCAGCGGTCAGCTGGTTGCGGGGCCGGATATCGTCTCCAGGGGATTTGTCTATGTGAAAGAATCGGACGAACTGATTGAAGAGGCAAGACAGACCGTGGACGAGGCCCTGCAGAAATGCCTTGACAGGGGCATCAGCGACTGGGGGAAATTAAAGAGCGCCACCAAGGATTCCCTCAGCGATTATGTATGGAAGAAGACGAAGAGACGGCCGATGATACTGCCGATCATCATGGAGGTCTGAAAGCGAAAAGAAAATCTAAGCTTGTAAGGTACGCAAGCTAAGATTTTCCATGTTTCGCCTTGAAGAATCGCCTGTGGCGATTCTTCCCGCAGGATTCGAAATGGAGAAGATAGATATGAATGAATTAGACGGCGCTGTGAGCGCGTATATCACGGCTATCAAAAATACGGAAACCTATCAGAACTACGCGAAAGAGCGGGACAAGGTCAGGCAGGATCCGGAACTGAAAGCGCAGATCGACGATTACAGGAAGCGCAATTATGAACTGCAGGCCAGCGCGGATACGGACTTCCATAAGATAGACCGGTTTGAGAGGGATTATGAAGATTTCCGGGAAAATCCGCTGGTGGATGATTTCCTTGAAGCGGAACTTGCTTTTTGCAGAATGATCCAGAGGGCGAATATGCAGGTTACGGAGGCAATCGATTTTGACTGACACAGGTCTGTATTTGTGAGGAGATTATTATGAAGACAAGTGTATGGAGCGTGATAGGCGCGGTGTTTGGCGTCATATTCAGGGTTTGTGTGGTTTTGTTCGCCGTCCATATCATATATAATGGGGCAATGCTGGCCTATGACTACGGCTACCGTATTTTTACGGAACCGGCTGTTTCTGCGGGGGAAGGCAGGAATATCACCGTATCCATCACTGCGGATATGTCTCCTGTGGATATCGGGGAACTGTTCGAGACCAAAGGCCTGGTCAGGGATGGGAAGCTTTTCGTGATACAGTATTATCTGTCGGAATTCCAGAAAGATGTGGGACCGGGCACCTTTGAACTGAGCACGTCCATGACCGTGGAAGAAATGATGGAGGCCATGGCGGATGCCACGGAAAAACCGGAGGAATCAACGGAAGGATCATCGGCAGGAAAATAGAACGGACGGATGAATTTTAACCTGGAGAATTCAGATGATAATTGATGAAAGAATGGCTGCCTTTATCGATTCCTTTGATGAAGGCAACACTCCTTTTCTGGACGAAATAGAGAAAAGCGCCAGGGAGGCGCAGGTTCCCATTATACGGAAATCCACGCAGAGCCTGCTGAAATTCCTGTTGGAACTTTCAAAGCCAAAGAGCGTTCTGGAGGTAGGGACTGCTGTCGGCTTTTCTGCGCTGCTGATGAGCGAATATGCGCCGGAGGACTGTCATATCACTACCATTGAAAAGTATGAAAAGCGGATCCCTGTGGCGAAAGAGAATTTTCGGCGGGCGGGGCGGGAGAAACGGATCACGATTTTGGAGGGCGACGCCGCAGAGATATTGAAGACCCTGGATCCGGCGTATGACCTTATTTTCATGGATGCGGCCAAAGGACAGTATATCCATTTTCTTCCGGATATCCTGCGGCTGCTGGCGGCGGGCGGTCTGCTGGTGTCCGACAATGTGCTGCAGGATGGGGACATCATGGAATCCCGGTTCGCCGTGACCAGGAGGAACCGCACCATCCATGCCAGGATGCGGGAGTATTTGTATGAGTTAAAACATCATCCCCTGTTGAAGACGGTGATCCTGCCTGTAGGGGACGGTGTGACGCTGAGTGTAAAAAGGTGAGAAGAGTTTCTGGAATGGAGTTTCCTATGGAGTCTGCCTATAAAAGAAAACCTGAACTATTAATACCCGCCAGTAGTCTGGAAGTGCTGAAGACCGCAGTGATCTTCGGCGCGGACGCGGTTTACATCGGCGGGGAAGCTTTCGGCCTGCGGGCCAAGGCGAAGAATTTTTCTTCCGGGGAGATGGCGGAGGGGATTGCCTTTGCCCATGCCCATGGGGTGAAAGTGTATGTGACCGCCAATATCCTGGCCCACAACGACGACCTGGCGGGAGCCAGGGAATATTTCGCGGAACTGCGGGATATGGAGCCGGAACATTGTGACGCGTTGATCATCTCCGATCCGGGTATGTTTACCGTTGCAAAAGAGGTATGGCCCCGGGCGGAGATCCATATTTCCACCCAGGCCAATAATACCAATTATGAGACTTATCTATTCTGGTGGAGACTGGGCGCGAAGCGGGTGGTCAGCGCCAGGGAGCTTTCCCTGGAGGAACTGCGCGCCATCCGGGAGCGCATCCCGACTGAGATGGAGATAGAAAGTTTTGTCCACGGCGCCATGTGCATCTCCTATTCGGGCAGATGCCTTTTGAGCAATTATTTTACCGGGCGGGACGCCAACCGGGGCGCCTGTACCCATCCCTGCCGCTGGAAGTACGCGGTGATGGAGGAGACCCGCCCCGGGGAATATCTGCCTGTATATGAAAATGAGAGGGGAACCTTTCTCTTTAATTCCAGGGATCTCTGTATGATCGAACATCTGCCCGAACTGATGGACGCGGGCATTGACAGCCTGAAGATCGAGGGACGGATGAAGACGGCGCTCTATGTGGCCACGGTGGCGCGGACATATCGCAGGGCCATCGACGACTGTCTGGCCTCGGAGGAGACATACCGGGGCAATATGGAGTGGTATCGGGAGGAGATCGGGAAATGCACACACAGGCAGTATACCACCGGATTTTATTTCGGAAAGCCGGATGAAAATACCCAGATCTACGACAGCAGCACTTATATCAACGAGTATAAGTATCTGGGCATGGTGGACGGGAAAAGGGACGGTCTGGCGGGAATCGAGCAGAAAAACAAATTTTCCGTGGGGGATTCTGTCGAGATCATGAAGCCGGATGGAAGAAATGTGGCGGTGACCGTGGAAAAAATGTATGACGATGAGGGGAATGCGGTGGACAGCTGTCCCCACGCCAGGCAGAGGATCTGGCTGAAATTGTCGGTGGAACCGGAAGTCTACGATCTGCTCCGGGCGGAAGCAGTATAAGTGTGAACGGAATGAAGATTTTTTATGAAAAATAGAATTTAGGTATTGCATTTTGGGGAAAAGTGGGTTATCTTAGAGAAAATGAAGCGTTAGCCGTATGGCTCTGGCGCTTCTGCACATCGGTATTTTATGAACAAAGATGTTCCAAGTAACGCAGGTTTACTTTGGGACTCTTTTTTTGCAGAGAGCGCGTATGAATATCCGCGTGCCGGTGTGCCATATAGAACAGGAAAGGGAGAATGAAAATGAGTGAAGTGTTGAATGTGGAAGAGATTTTTGCCAGCAAGGTATTTACCCTTGGCAAAATGAAAGAGAGACTGCCCAGAAGCGTATACAAGGAAGTGAAGAGGATCATGGAACAGGGCGGGGAACTGTCCCCCGCTGCTGCGGATGTGGTTGCCAAGGCCATGAAAGACTGGGCTGTGGAGAATGGCGCGACCCATTTTACACACTGGTTTCAGCCGCTTACGGGCATTACTGCGGAGAAACATGATTCTTTCGTGACCCATCCTGATGATGAGGGCAGGATGCTCATGGAGTTTTCCGGCAAGGAATTGATCAAAGGCGAGCCGGATGCCTCCTCTTTCCCCTCCGGCGGACTGAGGGCTACTTTCGAGGCAAGGGGCTATACCGTGTGGGATATCACATCCCCCGCGTTCCTGAAGGAGGATGCCGTGGGCGTGATCCTCTGCATTCCCACCGCGTTCTGCTCCTATACCGGCGAGGCGCTGGATAAGAAGACGCCCCTGCTGCGTTCCATGGAGGCTGTAAGCCAGCAGGCGCTCCGCATCGTGAGACTTTTTGGCAACACCGAGGCCACCAAGGTGGTGGCAAGCGTGGGTCCCGAGCAGGAATATTTCCTGGTGGACAGGGCGAAGTATTTACAGCGGGAAGACCTGATCTTTACCGGACGGACGTTATTCGGCGCACCGGCTCCCAAGGGACAGGAACTGGAGGATCATTACTTCGGTACCATCCGGGAGCGGATCGGCTCCTATATGAAAGACCTGAACATAGAACTATGGAAGCTGGGCGTGACCGCAAAGACCCAGCACAACGAAGTTGCCCCCGCCCAGCATGAACTGGCGCCCATCTATGAGACGGCCAATATTGCGGTGGATCACAACCAGCTGGTGATGGAGACCATGAAGAAAGTGGCGGGACGTCATGGCCTGACCTGTCTGCTCCACGAGAAGCCTTTTGCGGGCGTGAACGGTTCCGGCAAGCATGACAACTGGTCCATTGGCACTGATAACGGCGTGAACCTGCTGGATCCCGGCGATACGCCCAATGAGAATATACAGTTCCTGTTGGTGCTGGCGTGTATCATGAAAGCGGTGGATACCCACGCTGACCTGCTTCGCCAGAGCGCGGCTGATGTGGGAAATGATCACAGACTGGGCGCTAACGAGGCTCCCCCCGCTATTATCTCCATGTTTCTTGGCGAGCAGCTGGAGGATGTGGTAAAGCAGCTGGTGGAGACCGGCGAGGCGGCCCATCTGCTGGAGGGCGGCAAGCTGGAGACCGGCGTTTCCACCCTGACGGATGTGGAGAAAGACGCCACGGACCGCAACAGGACGTCACCTTTTGCTTTCACCGGAAATAAATTCGAGTTCCGTATGGTGGGAAGCGCGGATTCCATCGGCAGCCCCAATACGATTCTCAACGCCATTGTGGCGGAGGCATTCTGCGAGGCGGCGGATGTGCTGGAGAAAGCGGAGGACTTTGACCTGGCAGTCCATGACCTGATCAAGGAATATATGACGAAGCATCAGCGGATCGTATTCAACGGCGACGGCTATTCCGAGGAGTGGGTCAAGGAAGCCGCAAGGCGCGGCCTGCCCAACATCAAGTCCATGGTGGAGGCGGCGGCTACCCTGACCACCGACAAGGCCGTGAGGCTGTTCGAGAAGTTCGGCATTTTCACCAGGGTGGAACTGGAGTCCCGCGAGGAAGTTACCTATGAGACTTATTCCAAGTCCATCAATATTGAGGCCCTGACCATGATCGATATGGCGAAGAAGCAGATCCTGCCCGCTGTGATCAAATATACAAAGTCCCTGGCGGATACGGTGATCGCCGTGAAGGAGGCTGGTGCGGACGCCAGCGTACAGATAGAGCTGTTGAGCCAGGTATCCGCAAAGCTGGCGGAGGCAAAAGCTGCGCTGGAGAAGCTGGAGAAAGTGGAGAAAGAAGCGGCTGCCATGGGCAATGCCAAGGAGCAGGCATTCTTCTATAAGGATGTAGTGTTTGCCGCTATGGGAGAGTTAAGGGCTCCTGTGGATGAACTGGAAATGCTGGTAGACAAGGACGTATGGCCGATTCCCACTTATGGCGACCTGATCTTTGAGGTATAAAAGATAAAACAGGTTATGGCTGTTTGCGACATGTCTGATATCCTGCCGCCTGTCCGGGGCGGCGGGATGTATCAGGCTGGTTTTCTGTGGTTGTAAAAATTTATTTTTTTTGCATAAAAAGTATTGCAAACTGGAAATACTTCGTGTATAATACATCAAGTGATACAGATAGCGCTATCGCCAAACGGTAAGGCAACGGACTCTGACTCCGTCATTTCAAGGTTCGAATCCTTGTAGCGCTGCGAAACAGCGGTTGCGCTGTGTAGGAGACCCCGGTGGAGAGATTCATCGGGGTTAAATTTTGCCGTAAAATCAAGGGGGTGCGGGATTTGAGAATGTAAATCATAACGAGAAACTAAAAAAATGTCGTCAGTAACGTTTTACTGGTTTTTGGTAAAAATCTTCTTTTTTATCAGATACCGTCCGTCAAGGACCAGGGCGCGCAGCCGTCCTGCATGGATATGATCCAGTATTCGGTTTTTCCCATGTGCAGTAATTCCTGTGCCTGTTTTTGTCAACAGGTCTGGGCAATCTTCCAACATATCTTTTGCTGTCTCCTTTTGATTTTTTATGTAATTGTCGGCCTGATCGGTTTGGGGTGGTTTAGGCTGGTTGTTTTTGTATCTTGCAGTTTAAACTTCTTCTGCTCAGTTCTGGCGGAACTTTCCCGTCAAGTACGCTTTGAGATCATCAGTTCTGATCTGCCATAGAGCATAATGAACGGTAAAATGGCGGTGGTTTTGAACCAGCATGACAAGGATTATGCTGGTTCCTGAAGAGAATCAACATGGTGCCAACCGTCTATAGCGGCACCATGTTAAAAAGCAAAACTGTTATTTCTATCATTCCTCATTGATAATATCAGGACATAGATGATATAAGAACATACATCCAGAATTAAGCATAGTCCAAAAATGAATGGATCATTTGCAGTATAGCATATCGCTGTTGTTGATTTAAACACTTCCAAAGTTGGAATATTTCCTGCTGTTCTTCAGTCAGGGCATTTTCCAGTGGGTTCTCAGAAAAAAACTGACATAGGGAGATACCAAAGCCTGTACAAATCCGCTCTATAGAAGAAACAGATGGAATCATGTTTTTTCGATACCAGGTAGAAATTGTGGATTGAGCAATATTTGAATTTTTGGCTAAAGTGTATTCGCTCCAGTTTCTTTTTTGACGTTCATCAGTGATCTTTTGCAGAACGTCAAAGTCAGATTTTTTGTGTTCCATGGCAACACCTCCATATATCTATCGATAAATTTAGTTCGATTATATGAAGTAAGGGGGTTGAAAAATACTTATTAATGTCGTATAATTTAAATTGTTATTTATCACTATTGATGTTTGGTTGTACTAAATGCCACAGATGTAAGCGTAGTATGCGACATGTGAGGATTGCGGATATGGTTATAATGATAATTGCAGCATTGTTCTATATATGCCTGCCATGGTACCTTCAGTCAGCCGTATGGCTGGTAAATTTATTTATACCGGATCCCATACCGTTTTTTGATGAACTGATCATGTTTATCCCCATAGCGTATAAGATAAAGAGGATTATCGACGTATCAGAGTTTTTAAGAAAATATGGTGTTGTGCTCGGAGTTCTTATCGGAATCGGGGTTATTGCACTGATCATATATATGATAGTTTTAGGGAGAGGAAAAATATGACATGGGAAATATGACACCGGCAAATCCGAAACACAGCAAAATGTGCGCATTCTGCAAGTATTGGTACGATCCGACAAATTCCTGCATCCAGCCGCAGTCACCTAATAGGTGGCTGTATGACAGGACAGCCAGAAGGATGTGTACCCAGAAAGGCGTGGAAGTGCCTTCATGGGCTGGAACTTCATGCAGGTATCATGAAAGGAAAGTATAGGAAGGAGGTGATAAAATGCCAGTTGGATTCATACCGATTGACTGCCCGTACTGTGGCAGGAAAGTAATGGAGGCGCCTGCGCGTTCTAATCAGCATAGCACAAGATCCTGTCCCGGATGCAAGAAGAGACTTCGTATTGACTGGGATTGGAAGACGCAGCACGCCAGCGTGGGTCTCGCGTAAAGGATTTGTGCGTGACATCCAGGGTTATTATACGGACTATTCTTATGTCTGTATAGTAACCCTAAGCTTTGCGCGCTGCCTTTAGCGGCAAAAAACATAGAGAGCGTAAGTATGCAGAAAGGGGAAAACACATTGGGTAAAGCAGATCACAGAAAAAAGAATATATGTGTATTCTGTAAGGCATGGCTGGGAGAACCTGCGGACACCAATTATGCGACGGGGATGTCCAGGTTTTCCAATACAAAAGGGGTGTGCAAGAATGATGGGGAAATGCACTCTCCGGATGAAGTGTGCAGGGACTTTAAAAAGAATATCCTGTACTTATGAGCCGGGTGGACAATCTTCTGGCGGCATTGATACCGATGTCCGTGGCGGGGATCAGGATGGGCGTCGATACGTTTGATATCCTGGTGTTTTTCCATCCGGTCATTACAGTGATCGCAGAGTCCGTGCTAAAAGTCCTGTCGGGCAGCGTCATATGGGTGCTGGGCATGGTTAGAAATGAATGAATACAAAGGAAGGGTGTTTTGCGAGGAAAAGAGGGTTCTATGAATAAAAGAGAGAAAAAGGTAGCTATAATCACAAACTATATCGGAAACGTAAGCAATAGCTGGCCTGTATATTCATATGGGAAGATTCCCGAAACGAGGGCAGCAAATGCGTGCAGCACATATGCCGGTGCAGTACATCCAAAAGATGTGCTTGGGTTGGTTGACATTTCGATATCCGGTAACGGGAAAAAAGGGTTATTGTTTACAGAATATTATGTTTACTACAATAATGGTTTTTTTGGAAACCAGGGAAAGGTATCTTATAAAGAAGTCAATGAAAGTGGAACGATACCATCTGCCTTATTTGATGCCGCTTATAACAGGCAGGCGTTGATAGAGCTGGTGAGCGCCCTGGCGTATATTGAGGGCGGTACTGTTCAGGCAACTATCAATAGCCTGGATGAATCCATTGCTGGAGCTACGGACAAAGTACGGTCTGTATCCGATACAATAAGCAAGGCAGCCGACTTCGTAAATGCCCTGGCGGATCTGTTTGGCGGCGGAAATGGAACAACGGGGAAATGAACATGGTAAAAAAACGAGCTAACGCGATTAAGGATGTTTTAGACCGGAATGGATGCAATTATGAGATAGAGAAGAAAGCAGGACAGATCACATTTTCCCTGGAAGATAAATATAATAAACTGACATCAAGCTGCCCAACTCATTTTATTATAACAGTTAACCGCCGCGGGATTTCCGTATGCGGAGTATTGGCTGCCTATGTTCAAGAAGACTATAGGCTGACAGTGTCCCGCTTGCTGATGCTTTTGAACAGGGACTTGCGGGAAGAGACAGAAAGCAGCGATGAGATAATGTTTGATATGGATATCAGGGAAGGTATCGTCGGGATACGGTGCACACAGGCTTTTGCCCTGTGGAGATGTCCGGATGAGTTGCATGTTGCAGCAATGATCAGTTGGCCAATATATCTTATGGATGGCTGCGGCGGAGAGATACTGGCAGTGGCGAATGGGGAGAAATCAGCAGAAGAAGCTTATGAGGACATAGCAAATGCGGATTATAGTTCTGTGAGTGTGGGATTCCTTAAAGATATATAGGTTATTGGCCTGTATCGTTGAGCGCATGTTTATATGAATATTAAGATCGGAAGATAACATATGAGCAGGGTAATACGGTATCTATAAAAAATCTGAAGGTGATTCCCTGGGAAATATTGTAATGTCATTATTACTTTTAGGGTATGAAAAAGATTGTCTGTGGAGGCAGTCTTTTTTATTTTCAGGGCAGAAGACCGGAATCTGTAAAACCGTCAAATGACAATCATATATTATCCCCTGTAGCATAACAACCAGATATCCGGTATCCACACTGATACCGGAATCACACAAAGGAGGTGCTTGCAATGGGTACAGTATTCAAAATTTGAAAAGCAGCAGGGACGACAGCAGCCAGGTTCGTCCTCTGGCTGGCAGGAAAACTGGAACGTGGTCCGGAAAGAGATCGTGACCCTGGACGGCGACTCCGCAATCCCCGGATTCCGGGCAAATGTGTGTGACATGGACGGGAGCGTCCTTGGGATTGTGACGGACAGGTACAGGGTGGTGCAGAACGCGGAGGCGTGCTATTTTACGAACGAGCTGCTGGGGGAGGGCGTCCGCTATGAGACGGCTGGGAGCCTCCAGGGCGGCAGGAGGACCTGGGTCCTGGCGAGACTCCCCATCTGTACATCATCAACGGGGAGGAGGTCACGCCCTACCTTGTGTTCATGAATGCCCCTGACGGCAGCGGCGCCATATTTTCCGGAGGACATTTGCTATCCGGATGTACGAGAAAGGCGAGTGGACGAAAGAAATAGCTGCCTATATCGGAGATCTGGAATCTGCTACCGAGAAATATTATATTGCTGTGAGGAAGAAGCGTGTTGTGGAAAGTAAAGTACAACAGATTGTGGAACTGCCAGAGATTTTCCAGATGGAAGGGGAGTCAGTACGACGTCCCTGATCTGTAGTAGGGCTGTTTATCAAAAATTTGGATATACAGGTGGCAAAAAAGAATCAAAAATGGTATACTTAAAGATACAGTGGCATTCAGCCTTTGTGTCTGCTATGGGGCTGGATTTTGAACCCGACAGAACTGGCTTGATTTTTGAGAAGGAATATAATTTGAACACCAGGCTCTTGGATATTGATACCTTTTACAAGACGCTGGCATATGCCTGTCTTTATAAAGCTTATGGAAAAACAGTGGATGCCATAAAAGCGGACGATATTACATTATCCATTGTGAGGGAGACGAAACCGACAGGACTTAAAGATGCGCATTGCGGAAGCTGTGTCTGCATTGAGGGAATTTGGCCATAAGGATGAAGAAATCAGGCCGGCGATTATTAAGAGATATAATTTATCTATGGAAGAAGCAGAAAGCTATTTGCAGGAGGCATAGTATTTTCGATACAAAATATAAATTTAAAGGTAATTAATAGGCCGCCAGAGCAAGGATGGCGTCAGAAAACCGAAAATCTAACATTTATAAGGAGAAAGTGATGCTATGGTAGTAACTGAATCTGTAACAATACAGGTGCCGATCGGAATGTCAAAATATTTGAAATCTGTGAACTCAGAAACGGAACTTGCCAGAAATGCGCTTTTGTTGTATCCATATATATTAAATCAGACCATATCGCATGGCGGTGCGGCAGAGATTTTAGGAATTAGAAAATCAGAATTAATTGATATTTATGACAAGCTGGGATTTTCGTATTTAGATAGGACGATTGATGAACTTGATTCGGAGTTGGAGACTTTCAGACGGCTGAAAAAAGAGGAGGAGGCGGAATGATTGTTGTATCGGATACAACGCCTCTGATTTCGTTGTTGAAAATAGACCGTATTGATTTGCTTGAAAAATTATTTGGACAGGTTCTGATACCGCAGGCGGTATTTGATGAATTGACTGTAGATGAACGTTTTAAACTCGAAGCTGATCAGATCAGGCAAAGGCAGTTTATCATAATCAAGGCTATAAAAAATCCTCAATTTGCCAATATACTGAAAAGAGCAACCGGGTTGATCAGGGTGAAAGTGAAGCCATAATATTGACAGATGAACTGGATGCTGATGTACTGCTGATGGATGAAGCAAAAGGAAGATTAATATCTTTTCAGATGGGATTTAAGATTATGGGAACAATCGGTGTACTTATGGCGGCTTATGAAGAAAAGGAGTTGACCGCAGACGAAGTAAGGACATGTGTCAGGGGACTTCAAAATGCCGGAAGGCATATTAGCCAGAGACATTACAAGATGCTGCTTGATAAACTGAGTGACTGATCCTGTTCTGTTTTTGATTCCCGCGAGTAATGCATAAAGTAATCGTTAATTCTACTCAGAGCATTGTGCTCCGTGAAATTAGATGTTCGGCAGAAATAAGTATGGATTATGGTTTTGGCGGCGCAGTAACAGGGTTTGCTGCGAACATGGACTTGGTGCAGCATTATTGCAGGACGTTTCATGCAGAGCATATTGGGATGTTGCATAAGTATCAGATTTTCATTGATGAGGAGCCCGCGCAGGAGCCGGTGGTGTATGATTATGAATGGACAGATGAAGAAATATAAAGAAAGCCTTGACAGAACGCCCGGTCCCATCATGCCAAGCCAGCTTCCAAAGGTAAAGTTGGATATGCGAGGATTGGTAAAATATGCAAAAGACAGAGGCATTGCGCCGATTGATTTGACGCAGGAGGAAAAAGAGCGATTTATGATGCCTGTGGTTTAGAAGATAAGATTCAAACAGACTATGGAGGAGCCAAAGAATCGCTAGGTCAATTTCCCTGATCTTCATCCTGTAACCCTTGATTTTACTAAGGAAATCACCCTTGAAATGATGGACTCTGACTCCGTCATTTCAAGGTTCGAATCCTTGTAGCGCTGCGAAACAGCGGTTGCGCTGTGTAGGAGACCCCGGTGGAGAGATCACCGGGGCCGATTTTTGCCGTAAAATTGCGGAATTTTCCCGTCAAGTACTCTTTGAGATCATCAGGTTATAGAACTGCCAGCGATTTTTCAAACGGAAGAAGCGTCAGATCGCCAGTGAAATAGGAAAGCTATTTAAAGGAAATGATATCGCGGAATACAAGTTGGCAGAAGATTATCTTGATATTGATACTTTTTACAAGACGCTGGCATGTGCCTGTCTTTATAAAGCTTATGGGAAAACAGTGGATGCCATAGAAGTAATTAATAGGTCGCCGGAGCAAGGATGGTGTCAGAAAATTGAAAATCTAATATTTGTAGGGAGAGCGTAATGCTATGGTAGTAACTGAATCTGTAACAATACAGGTGTCGCTCGGAATGTCAAAATATTTGAAGTCTGTGAATGCAGAAACAGAACTTGCCAGAAATGCGCTTTTGTTGTATTGGGTACAACACCTCTGATTTCGCTGCTGAAAATAGACCGTATTGATTTGCTTGAAAAATGATTTGGGCAGGTTCTGATACCGCAGGCGGTATAGGAGAAAAACGCAATTATGAGGATGGTTATTGATACAAAAACATGCTGTGATTTTGATTAGCAATGAGGAGTTTCACTATGTAGAGTTGCGACATAAGTTTGGATTTATGGATAAGATGCGGGACATTGTCCATCCGGATACATGGAGATGGATTTTATCTGCGGATGAAAGTTGAATTACTGCTTGTAACATTCTATGAATTGTGGTAAAGTGATGAAAGCAAATCATAGTATCAAAAAAAGGAAGGAGTGTATGTAGTGTTAGAAGCAACCTTTAGTCCGCTGGTTCCAACAGCTGAAAGCGAAGAATTTTACAAAAATTTTTATTACCAATACAGCCTGATACAGGTTAACGATATAATTATCAGATATACACTCGAATGTTTGTCGGAGAATCAAAAGACCAGATTGATTGATCTTCTTGACAATTTCAATGAAGACCAAAAAGATGCGGTAACATTTGTTTTAGCGGCTGGAATTATGAACCCAGCTGTAATGAGGCGCAGGAAAGAAAACCGAGGCATCTCCACAGAGTTATTCAGCAGTTTGAAATCAAAGGAAATAGATGCTTTAGATTGGTATGAAAAGGCAATCGAGTTTCTGATGATATATGCAGCGTGTGAACAGGCCATGAAAGAATATCTTGTACCCAGAGGAAATTCCTCCGATTCAATAAAAGAAGTTAACATCGTAACAAAACTTTTTAAACAATTGCAAGATGATGGTTTACGGGAAAAGTTTATATCGGAATTATCAGAAAGTTCGTCAGAAATCCTTAAGTCGCAGAATGTGTTAGGGTCAGCCTGGCAATATTATACCCATATCAGGAATACATTAACCCACGCGGGAGGACGAACGACTGATAGGGCAAGAAAGATTATGGAGGATTCCATAGCAAAGAATAAAAAGGAATTTGCAGATATTAGCGCTGCCATGTTTCTTGAACTTGATGTGCCGGATGAGGACAATTTTTTCCAGAACCCTTTAGGAGATGATATTGTGGAACTTTCTGACAGGCATATGAATTTTTTCCGTAACATGGCAGTTTTAATTGTAGAAAGCCTAGAGCGGACGCTTCATCCCAGTGAATATAAGATTGAAGATTTTGATCCATATAAACTGTAAGGTTTTCATATGAATGGGTTGTAAAAATTTCTACTGAAAAATCGCTGCGGTCATAAGACCGCAGCGATTTTTGGGTTTGCACGCCATGAGCACCCCTGTTATAGCGGGTTCTTCGTAAAAAATTGTGTAAGGTTATTGTTGTAACAATACAGAAAGTGCGCTATACTATCAATATGGCGAAGCGGTATCATTTTTATGGAACGAGATGGAAAAATTGAAGATTTTTTACCTTAAGGAAATATTGCAAATCTGGCTAAAGAATATGGTTTTTCTCGGTTTTGATAAGGATTGTCTGCCTGTGCCAAGAGAAAGCAGTGAATTGTAACAAATACACAAAGGAGAACACACTTCATGGAAGAACCATTAAAAACAACAAGACGCCACTTCTCCCGGCTGGGCGGGATGTTCGTCCTGGGGACGGTCATCATTTATGCGATGCAGCTTATTTCTACCATCCTGGTAAGGATATACCGTCCGGAATGGCTGCAGGATGGGAATATCAACCTCACGCTGTCCATGGTGCCCATGTACCTGGTCGGAATGCCGGCCCTGATCGCATTGGTGAAAAGGGTTCCGGCGGAGACGGTGGAAAAGAAAAGGATGAGATGGTGGCAGTTCCTGGCGGCGGCGATCATGTGCTTCGGGCTGATGTACGCATCCAATCTGGTAGGGACGATCATTTCCACCATCATCGGCGTGCTTAAGGGAAGCATGGTGCAGAATGCCCTCCTGGACATCGTCAGTTCCATCAGCCTGTTTTTTATGATCCTGTACATGGTGATCTGTGCGCCGTTCATGGAGGAATATGTGTTCCGTAAGCTGATCGTGGAGCGGACGGTAAAGTACGGACAGGGCGTGGCGGTAGTGGTATCAGGGCTGATGTTCGGGCTGTTCCACGGCAACCTGAACCAGTTTGCCTATGCCTTTACACTGGGATGTTTCCTGGCGTTCCTCTATGTAAAGACGGGAAAATTGAAGATCACCATCGCCATACATATGCTGATCAATTTTATGGGCAGTGTGGTCAGCCTGAAGATCACGGAGCTACTGGATCTGGACAGGTATATGGAGATCGTGGCGGACGGAATGGATATGAACGCCTTAATGGCATACATGTCTGAAAACGCGGTGGGTTGGATTCTGTACATGCTGCTGGCGCTCTTTGTCCTTGCATCCATGTTGACTGCGCTGATCATGTTCATTGTGTGTATTGCCACGAAAAAATTCAGGTTTGAACCAGGGCGGGTGGTCATCCCCAAAGGGAAGCGCTTCCGCACGGTGATCCTGAATGTGGGAATGCTCATATACTGCATTTTCTGGATCGTGATGATCGTGTTCCAATTGTTTCAGTAAAAGGAGTTTGCGTTATGTATACATTTGACAGCAGGATAAGGTACAGCGAGACGGACAGCGAGGGAAAGCTTACCATGGCTTCCCTGCTCAATTATTTCCAGGACTGTTCCACATTCCATTCCGAGGACATAGGTCTGGGGGTAGGTTATCTGAAAGAGATGCATCAGGTGTGGGTGCTCTCTTCCTGGCAGATCGTGGTGGAACGTTACCCGGAATTGTGCGAGCGTGTTATCATCGGTACGCAGCCCTATGATATGAAGGGGTTCCTGGGGTACAGGAATTTCACCATGATGACGGAGGGCGGGGAGTATCTGGCCAAAGCAAACTCCATCTGGAGCCTGTTGGATCTGGATAAGGGGAAGCCCGCAATGGTAAGTGAGGAGATGACACGGAAATATGGAATAAGTGAAAAGCTGGATATGGAGTATGCGCCCAGGAAGATCGCCGTGCCCGGGGACGGCGTATCCGGCGAGGCCATTGTGGTGAAACAGCATCATCTGGACACCAATCATCATGTGAACAACGGGCAGTTCGTGGATATGGCCATGGATTTCCTGCCAGAGGATTTTGTGATCGGGCAGCTGCGCGCGGAATACAAGAAGCAGGCGTTCCTGGATGATAGATTGCTGCCCTATGTGGCAGCCAGTGAGGATAAAGTTGTGGTGTCCCTGACGGACGAAAAAGGAGCGCCGTATGTAGTGGTAGAGTTTTCAGGAAAGGATAAAGTATGATTAATTTAGGAGAGAGACAGGTATTGTATATTGTAAAGCAGGTAGACTTCGGCGTGTATCTGTCGCCGGAGCGGGACAGTCAGGAAGAAAAAGTGCTGCTTCCTGCGAAGCAGGTGCCCCGGGACAGCAATATCGGGGATTCCGTGGAGGTGTTTGTCTACCGTGATTCCAGGGACCGGCTGATCGCCACGGTCAGGGAGTCGAAGCTGGAAATGGGTCAGGTGGCGGAACTGACGGTGGCCCAGGTGGGGAGGATAGGCGCGTTCCTGGATTGGGGACTGGAAAAAGATCTGTTCCTGCCTTTCAAACAGCAGAGGGGTCCGGTAAAGGAGGGGGACAAAGTGTTAGTCTCGCTCTACATTGACAAGAGCGACAGGCTTTGTGCCACCATGAATGTATACAAAAATCTGCGCACGGACAGCGCCTACAAGGTGGACGATAAGGTCACGGGCAGGGTGTATGAGATGAGCGATAACTTCGGCGCCTTTGTGGCGGTGGACAATATTTACTCCGCCCTGATCCCGAAAAAGGAGTTGTTTGGCAGGGTGGAACTGGGGGATGAAGTGACCGCAAGGGTGACCCAGGTGCGGGAAGACGGAAAGCTGACCCTGAGCATCCGCGATAAGGCGTATCGGCAGATGGATGTGGATGCCCAGGATCTGTTAGACCTGCTTGACAGTCATGACGGGGTGCTGCCTTTTACGGATAAAGCTGCACCTGAAGTCATCACCCATGAGACTGGCATGAGTAAGAATGAATTCAAGCGCGCGGTAGGCCGCCTTCTGAAAGAGGGCAAGATCGAGATCAGGGAAAAAGTCATTCGAAAGCTCTGAGGAAATTGTTAAGAATTCAGAAAATCCGCAGGAAGTACTGGCAAAAAGGCGATGGATGTGTTATGCTGTACTTATCCGGTATTATCGGTATGAGTTCGCGGTGAAAGGGGGCATTTACTATGGATATTGCTGGTCTGTCAATGAATCTGAGCGCGGTTTCCACCATGTCGAAAGTCGGTACGGCGGTGCTCAGCCAGACATTGGATACCAACGAAGCGCTGGGCCAGGGGCTGGTGGAAATGATAGATGCGGCTGCCATGGAAAGGAGCGTCAATCCGGCAGTTGGGGCAAACTTCGATATGCGTGTCTGATCGTGGGCAAAAGACATGAAACTGCCTGAAGGTAAAGCTTTGGGCAGTTTTTTTGTGAAATTTCATAAAAACCTATTGCTTTTTTATGTCGTTTTTTGTACTCTTTATATGAAAGCTTTTTTAAGAATACAAAAGCGGAGAAAGCGGGGGCGCCATGATTTCAAATCAGATACTGCAGAACACCATAGAAGGACTCAAAGGAATAGCAAGGGTAGAATTTTGTGTCATGGATACGGACGGCAAGAGCGTCGCGTCCACTACTGATATGAAAAACTGTTCCAAAGCCGCGGTGGAGTTTGCGGCGTCGCCTGCGGATTCCCAGGAGATACAGGGCTATCAGTATTTTAAGATCTTTGACGAACAGCAGCTGGAGTATGTGCTGGTGGCTGCGGGGGTCGGGGAAGACGTCTATATGATAGGTAAGATGGCGGCGTTTCAGCTGCAGAATCTTCTGGTGGCGTACAAGGAGCGTTTTGACAAGGATAATTTTGTCAAGAACCTGCTGTTGGATAACCTTCTGCTGGTGGATATCTACAGCCGTTCCAAGAAGCTGCACATCCAGACCGATGCGCCCAGGGCGGTTCTGGTCATAGAATCCGGGAACGGTAAGGATAATAATGTGCTGGAACTGGCAAGGACGCATCTTGGCAGCAACAGCAAGGATTTCGTCACCGCTGTGGATGAAAATGATGTGATCGTGGTCAAGGAACTTTTGGACAGCGATCCCGCCAGGGAAATCGACAAGGCGGCGAAGTCGCTGGGACATTTTCTGGAAAAGGAAGGGATCCAGGATCTTCGGATCGCCTATGGCACTGTGATCCAGGAGATCAAGGAGGTCAGCCGCTCCTATAAAGAGGCCAAGATGGCGCTGGATGTGGGTAAGATCTTTTTTGATGAGAGAGAGATCGTCGCCTACAGCGAACTGGGGATCGGCCGTCTGATCTACCAGCTTCCCATACCGTTGTGTAAGATGTTCATCAGGGAGATTTTTGGCGGCAAGAGTCCTGATGAATTTGATGAGGAGACGCTGACTACCATCCATAAGTTTTTTGAGAACAGCCTGAATGTCTCGGAGACTTCCAGACAGCTGTTCATTCACAGAAATACGCTGGTATACCGCCTGGACAAACTTCAGAAGAGTACCGGGCTGGATCTGCGCGTGTTTGAGGACGCCATCACTTTCAAGATCGCGCTGATGGTGGTGAAGTATATGAAGTATATGGAAAATACAGACTTTTAGGGAAACGGCTTATAACAGGAAAGGAATTACATGGCAAATAAAGTAATGCAGAAAAAACGGCGGGAACAGATGATAGCGAGGAACGGTGTCATCTACTTGGACAATGTGAGTAAATCATATTCCACGGGATCGCCCGCCCTGAATGGGATATCATTGAGCATTGAGAGAGGAGAATTTGTATTCATCGTCGGGGACAGCGGTTCCGGCAAATCCACACTGATCAAATTATTGCTGCGGGAACTGACCGCTACCAGCGGCAATGTCTATGTGCTGGGGCATGACCTGGGTCGGCTGCGCCACGGGCAGATCCCGAAATTCCGCAGGAACCTGGGAGTGGTATTCCAGGATTTCCGTCTGCTGAACGACAGGAACGTATATGAGAATGTGGCGTTCGCGCAGCGTATCGTGGAGACCCCGGGCAGCGAGATCAGGAGGAATGTGCCCGCGATCCTTGCCACGGTGGGGCTTGCGGGGAAATATAAGGCCAAGACAACCCAGCTTTCCGGCGGCGAGCAGCAGCGTGTGGCGCTGGCCAGGGCGCTGATCAACAATCCTTCCATCCTGCTGGCGGACGAGCCCACGGGCAACCTGGATCCCAAGAATTCATGGGAGATCATGAAACTCCTGGAGGAGATCAACGAGAGCGGCACTACCATTGTGGTGGTGACCCATAACAGGGAGATCGTCAATGCCATGCGCAAGCGTGTCGTCACCATGAAAAAGGGGATTATTGTCAGCGACGAAGAGGGAGGGGAGTATCTTGATGAAGATTAGCAGCTTGTTCTACACGATCAGACAGGGCTTTGCCAATATCTTCCGCAATAAATGGTATTCCCTTGCATCCATAGCGACGATTTCCGCCTGCCTGTTTTTGTTCGGCATCTTTTATGCCATCGTGGCAAATTTTGAGAGCATCGTGAAGACGGCGGAGGAAGGCGTGTCCGTGACGGTGTTTTTCCATTATGAAGGAGACGGCATCGAATACGGAACGAACTGCAGTCCTGACCATATGATCGCTTCCGATCAGCGGATCGAGGAAATTGGGCAGATGATCGCCAACCGTGCGGAGGTGTCGGATGTGAACTTTATTTCCGATGAAGAAGCATGGGACAATTGGGCAACCCAGAGTTACGGTGAGGTCTACGCGGTAGGTTTTCCGGAGAATCCCCTGGCGGGGGAAAACAGTTATGAGGTCTTTCTCAGCGATGTGTCCATGCAGAGCGCGCTGGTGACCTGGCTGGAATCCATACCGGAAGTGCGCAGGGTCAATTATTCGGAACTGACCGCCAATACGTTGAGTGGTGTGAACCTGCTGATCGCCTATGTTTCCGTGGGGATCATCTTCATACTGCTGGCGGTCAGCATCTTCCTGATCAGCAATACGGTTGCCATCGGTATTTCTGTCCGTTCCACGGAGATCAATATCATGAAATATATCGGCGCCACGGACTTCTTTGTGCGGGCTCCTTTCGTGCTGGAGGGTATGTTGATTGGATTGATGGGGGCGGCTATTCCCTTGGGGATCATTTACAGTATATACAATTACGCACTGACCTATGTGTTGGAGCGGTTTGAGATACTCAGCAGTTTCCTGAATTTCCTGTCCGTGGACGAATTGTTCAGGATCCTCACGCCCGTGTCGCTTGCGGTGGGCGTGGGAATCGGATTCATGGGGAGTTTTTCAACCGTGCGCAAGCATCTTCATGTATAAAGCAGGGGACTTATGAAGAAACGATTTTTCTGTATATGCATTGCCCTGTTTACGGGGCTTGTCATCAGTACGCGTATAACAGCATCAGCAGCCAATATGTCTTCTATCACTTCTGACAGCATCAGGGAGAAAGAAGAACAGATCGAGCAGGCGGAAAAGGAAAGGGAAGCGCTTCAGAATGGGCTTACCAACCTGCAGGCGATCAAGAAAGACCTGGAATCCCAGAAGGCGAATCTGAAAGAATATGTGGCTCAGCTGGATAACAGCCTGAAAGAAATAGAAGAGAATATTGCCAGCCTGAATCAGCAGATCAGCGTCAAGGAGGAAGAGATCAGCCAGAATGAAGTGGAACTGGAAGCGGCCCTGGAGCGGGAAGAAAACCAGAAAGAATCCATGATCACCCGCATAAGATTTACGTATGAGACGGGAACGCCGCAGCTGACGGATCTGCTGTTGAGGGCTTCCGGTTTCGCGGATTTTCTGAACAAGGCGGATTATGCGGAAAAGGTGATGGCTTATGACCAGAAGATGCTGCAGGATTATGTGACCATACGGGAGTATGTGGAACTTTGCAGGGAAGAACTGGAGCTGGAGAAACAGATCCTGGATCAGGCAAAATATAATGTGGAACTGGAGCAGCAGAGCCTGGAGGAACTGATCGACCAGAAATCAAGGGATATCATTAGTTATGAGACGGATATCAGCAACAAGGAAAATGCCATTAAGGAATATGAGGCGGAAATAGAAGCGCAGAATGCGGAGATCGCGGCGCTGGAGGCGGCTATTGCCGAGGAGAAGAAAAGGATCATTGCCAGCAATGGCACGGTTCTGACCTATGACGGCGGCGTATTTAAGTTCCCTCTGGCAACTTATACCAGGATATCAGATGATTATGGGCCGCGGATCCATCCCACATTGGGGGTGGAGCAGTTTCACAATGGCGTGGACTTCGCGGCGCCGAAAGGAACCGCTATTTATGCGGCTTACGACGGAGTGGTGGTGGCGGCGACTTACAGCGGCAGCATGGGGAATTACGTGATGATCGACCATGGGGACGGGCTGTATACCGTGTATATGCACGCGTCCGCGCTCTATGTGGAAAAAGATGACATTGTGGTGAGGGGGGAGACCATTGCGGCAGTGGGAAGTACCGGAAGATCCACCGGCAATCACCTGCATTTCAGCGTGAGGCTGAACGGAGCATACACTTCTCCGTGGAATTATTTGAGCGAATAATGTGAAAGGAGTCATTATGGACGAAAATACAAGTTATTTTGACCATATTTCAACAAATGAGCCTGCTGCACCTATGGGTACTGAAGTTTATTCCGGGGCGCAGGTAAGCCGCAGCAAAGCGCGTAAAAAGCCGCGCAGAGAGTCGGAAGGCAGCGGAAAGGGATTGTTTTTTGGGGGTATGATCCTGGGACTGGCAGGCTCGCTTCTGATCTTTGCCATTGCCTATATCGCCTTTGGCATGCAGAATTCCATACAGCAGATGACCGGGCAGACCGTTCAGGCGGAACTGAAAGAAGGCTCTGCCATTACTTCGGAACTCATCGCCAAGCTGCAGGGGCTGGAGGAGACCATTGATAAATATTATTACCTGGGAGAAGTGACCAATGAGGAACTTCAGACAGGTATTTACAGGGGCATCATGGAGGCTCTGGGGGATCCGTATTCCGAGTATTATTCCGCAGAAGAACTGCAGGCGCTGATGGAGCAGACGGAAGGCGTTTATTATGGGATCGGCGCATACATCGGACTGGATACGGAGACGTCCCTGCCCAAGATCAGCGGCGTCATTGCGGGAGCGCCCGCAGAGGCCGCCGACCTGCGTGCAAACGACCTGATCTATGAGGTGGATGGGGAATCCACTTACGGGCTGACCCTGACAGAGGTGGTTGCCATGATCAAGGGACCGGAGGCAACGGATGTGGTCCTGACCATTGTCAGGGAGGGAGAGACCGGTTATCTGGATGTCACCGTGCCCCGGAAGAAAGTGGAGACACCCACCGTTTCCCTGAAGATGATGGAGGACGGGATGGCTTATATCCAGGTCACTGAATTTGACGAGGTGACGGTGGATCAGTTTGCGGACGCCCTGGCTACGGCCAGGGGGTCAGGCATGAAAGGAATGATCCTGGATCTGCGGGCAAATCCGGGAGGAAGCCTGAATTCGGTAGTGGAAATGGCCAGGATGCTTCTACCGGAGGGAATGATCGTATACACGGAGGATAAGAACGGTAAGCGTCAGGAATATAAATGTGACGGCAAGAGGGAATTTGATCTGCCCATGGTAGTGCTGGTGGATATGAATTCTGCAAGCGCTTCCGAGATCATGGCGGGAGCCATCAAGGATTATGGCATCGGCACGCTGGTGGGAACGACCACCTTTGGAAAGGGGATCGTGCAGTCGATCAAGCCTTTTAAAGACGGTTCCGCCGTGAAGATCACCATCAGTGCGTATTACACGCCCAACGGGAATAATATCCATGGCATTGGCATTGAGCCTGATGTGGTGGTGGAATTTGACGGCGAGGCGTACTATGGCAGCGAGGAGCGCCCGGACAATCAGCTGGAAAAGGCGAAAGAGGTGCTGTTGGAGATGATGGGGAAATAGGGTAACGGTGATTTCAATGCGGCCGCATGGACTGGAGGTTCCAGTATGCGGTCGGTGTTTGATACAGAAGTGCTTCGGACAAAATTTGGCGATTGTAACAAGAGATTCCATTATTCATAAATATGACGTAAATACGGTTTGGTAATGATCGTGACAGGAGGAAAAAATGACATATCAAGAGGTGTTTGAAACATTTAAGAATCAATTCAAGGATGCGGATGTAAGCAGTATTCAAGGTCATCTTGCTTATCAGTTTAACATTGTCGGAGATGGAGCCGGTGCGTTCTATGCAGAAGTAAATGAGGGCAGATTATCGATTGAGCCATACGAGTATTATGACAGGGATGTGCTGTTTACCTGTAAGGCGGATGTGCTCTTTAAGATCATTTCAGGGAAAACAGATCCGGTTGCTGCATTTACATTAGGGAAACTGAAAGTAGAGGGGAGCATCGAAAAGGCTCTGCTGTTGAAGAATATGATTAAGTAAGTTTGTTATGTTTTGTATAAAATATATGGGATGATTGAAAAGGAGTGTTCCGGATAAAAGGAATGCTCCTTATTTTTGCGCAGGGGATTATAAGAGAATGGGGAAAGAACAAAAGTTCGATTTTCTATCTATACAAATCCAGCGGTTTGTGGTAAGATAATAAGGCTTTGAGGAAAGCAGTGGGAGGGTCTGCTTATGGATCATTTCAAACTTCATTCAGAATACCAGCCTACAGGCGACCAGCCGCAGGCGATAGAAGCCCTGGTAAAAGGCTTCCAGGAAGGCAATCAGTTCCAGACTCTGCTGGGTGTCACGGGATCAGGAAAAACTTTCACGATGGCAAACGTGATCCAGGCTCTTAACAAGCCGACTTTGGTCATAGCCCACAATAAAACCCTTGCCGGGCAGCTGTACGGGGAGTTCAGGGAATTTTTCCCTGAGAATGCGGTGGAATATTTTGTGAGTTACTACGACTACTACCAGCCCGAGGCCTATGTGCCCTCCTCCGATACCTACATTGCCAAGGACTCCGCCATCAATGATGAGATTGACAAACTGCGGCTCTCCGCCACCGTTTCCCTGACGGAGAGGCGGGATGTGATCGTGGTGGCCAGCGTGTCCTGTATTTATGGCCTGGGCAGCCCTGACGAGTATCAGGATATGGTGGTGTCCCTGCGTCCGGGAATGGTGAAAGACAGGGATCAGGTTCTGCGGGAACTGGTGGACATGCAGTACACCAGGAATGAGATGGATATGCAGAGAGGATGCTTCCGGGTTCACGGGGATGTGGTGGAGGTATATCCTGCCCAGGGCGGCGATTACTTTATCCGCATTGAATTTTTCGGGGACGAGATCGACCGGATCGCGGAGGTGGAGCCTCTTTCCGGCAAAGTCCATGCGGAGTTGAAACATATCGCCATCTTTCCGGCGTCCCATTATGTGGTTTCCCAGGAGAAGATTAAAATTGCATGTGATAATATTGAGAAAGAAATGGAAGAGCGGGTGCGCTTTTTTAAGGGGGAGGACAAGCTGATCGAAGCGCAGCGCATTGCGGAGAGGACGAATTTTGATGTGGAGATGCTGCGGGAAACGGGCTTTTGTTCCGGCATTGAAAATTATTCCAGGCATCTGAACGGTTCGAAGCCCGGGGAGCCGCCCATGACGCTGATGGATTTCTTCCGGGATGATTTCCTGATCATCATAGACGAATCCCATATGACCATTCCCCAGATCAGGGGCATGTACGCAGGGGATCGTTCCCGCAAGAATACATTGGTGGAATATGGTTTCCGGCTGCCTTCGGCGCTGGATAACAGGCCCCTGAATTTCGAGGAATTTGAGGCGCATATCGACCAGATGATGTTTGTGTCGGCGACGCCCTCCGACTATGAGGAGGCTCATGAACTGCTCCGCACGGAACAGATCATCCGTCCCACCGGGCTTCTGGATCCGGAGGTGGACGTGCGGCCTGTGGAGGGACAGATCGATGACCTGATCGGGGAGATAAACAAGACCGTGGCGGCGCATAATAAAGTACTGATCACCACCCTGACAAAGCGCATGGCGGAGGATCTTACCGATTACATGAATGAGGTGGGCATCCGGGTAAAATATCTGCACTCCGATATCGACACGCTGGAGAGGGCGGAGATCATCCGGGATATGCGTCTGGATGTGTTCGATGTGCTGGTGGGCATCAACCTGCTGCGGGAGGGTCTGGATATCCCGGAGATCGCGTTGGTGGCCATACTGGATGCGGATAAGGAGGGTTTCCTGCGGAGCAGCACCTCCCTGATCCAGACTATTGGACGTGCGGCGCGGAATGCGGAGGGGCACGTGGTCATGTACGCAGATACCGTTACGGATTCCATGCGGGTTGCGCTGGATGAGACGAACCGCCGCCGGGAGATCCAGATGAAATATAACGAGGAGCATGGGATCACTCCCCAGACCATCCAGAAAGCTGTCCGCGACCTGATCAGTATTTCCAAGGCGGTGGCGAAGGAAGAGATGCAGTTTGAGAAGGATCCTGAATCCATGAGCCGGAAAGAATTGGAGAAGCTGATCGCGGAGGTGCAGAAGAAGATGCAGAGGGCTGCGTCGGATCTCAATTTTGAGGCTGCGGCGGAACTGCGCGACAAAATGATAGAGTTGAAGAAGAACCTGCAGCAGTTGAGCGAGGATTGAAAAGATAAATAAGAAACAAGAATCAGAAAAGGAAGATAAAAACGATGGAAGAAGCAAAGAAGATGCGTCCCAGAAGTCAGGGAGCCGCAGGTTACATTAAAGTCCGGGGCGCCCGTGAAAATAATCTGAAAAGTATAGATGTGGATATCCCGCGAAACGAACTGGTGGTTCTGACAGGAATGTCAGGTTCAGGCAAGTCCTCCCTGGCTTTTGACACCATTTACGCGGAGGGACAGCGGCGCTATATGGAATCCCTTTCCTCCTATGCCAGAATGTTCCTGGGGCAGATGGAGAAGCCGGATGTGGAGAGGATCGACGGCCTTTCCCCCGCCATCTCCATCGACCAGAAGTCCACCAACCGGAACCCCCGTTCCACGGTGGGAACCGTGACGGAGATCTATGATTACTTCCGTCTGCTGTATGCCAGGATCGGAATCCCCCACTGTCCCAACTGCGGCAGGGAGATCGCAAAGCAGACCGTGGATCAGATGGTGGATCAGATCATGGCGCTGGGGCAGGGGACAAAGATCCAGCTGCTGGCGCCGGTGGTCAGGGGGCGCAAGGGCCAGCATGAAAAAGTGCTGGACCGGGCTAAAAAAAGCGGCTATGTCCGCGTGAGGATTGACGGAAGCCTGTATGAACTGACAGAGGAAATTTCCCTGGATAAAAATATCAAGCATAATATTGAGATCGTGGTGGACCGTCTGGTGGTGAAAGAGGGTATTGAGCGCCGTCTGGCGGATTCCATTGAAAACGTGCTGGCGCTGGCGGACGGACTTCTGCTGGCGGACGTGATCGGCGGGGAGCCGCTGACGTTCAGCCAGAGTTTTTCCTGCCCGGACTGCGGCATCGGCATCAGTGAGATCGAGCCCAGAAGCTTTTCCTTTAACAATCCTTTCGGGGCCTGCCCGGAGTGTGTCGGTCTGGGTTACAAGATGGAGTTTGACGAGGATCTTATGATTCCGGACAAGCGCCTGAGTATCAACCAGGGCGCCATTGTGGTCACCGGCTGGCAGTCCTGCGCCGAGAAATCCAGCTTTACCAATGCCGTTCTGCAGGCATTGTGCAAGGAGTACCATTTTGACCTGGATACGCCTTTTGAGGATTATCCTGACAAGATCCGGAAGATACTGCTCTATGGCACCGACGGAAAGGAAGTGGAAGTCCACTATCAGGGACAGCGGGGGCGGGGAATCTATCCGGTGGCCTTTGAGGGCCTGATCAAAAATGTGGAAAGAAAATACAAGGAAACGTTCTCCGAGACCATGAAGCAGGAGTACGAGAGTTTCATGCGGATCACTCCCTGCAAAGAGTGTAAGGGCATGCGTCTGAAAAAGGAATCCCTAGCGGTGACGGTGTGCGATAAAAATATTTATGAGATCACTTCTTTTTCCATACGCGACCTGTACGACTTTCTGGGAAATATGAAACTGACGAACCAACAGCAGCTGATCGGGAAGCAGATATTAAAGGAAATACGCGCCAGGGTGGGATTCCTGGTGGATGTGGGATTGGAGTATCTGTCCCTGTCCAGGGCCACCGGTACTCTGTCCGGCGGCGAGAGCCAGAGGATCCGGCTGGCCACCCAGATCGGCTCCGGCCTGGTGGGGGTCTGCTATATCCTGGACGAGCCAAGCATCGGCCTGCACCAGCGGGATAATGACAAGCTGCTGAATACTTTGAAGAATCTCCGCGACCTGGGGAATACCCTGATCGTGGTGGAACATGACGAGGATACCATGCGGGCGGCGGATTATGTGGTGGATATCGGTCCCGGCGCAGGCTCCCACGGCGGACAGGTGGTGGCCTGCGGCACGGCGGAGGAGATCATGGCGAATCCGGAATCCATCACAGGGAAATACCTCAGCGGCGAACTGACGATCCCTGTTCCGGCGAAACGCAGAAAGCCCACAGGCTGGCTGAAGGTGGTGGGCGCCCGGGAGAACAACCTGAAAAACATCGACGTGGAGTTCCCGCTGGGCATCATGACCTGCGTTACCGGCGTGTCCGGCTCCGGGAAAAGTTCCCTGGTCAACGAGATCATGTACAAGCATCTGGCAAGGGATCTGAACCGGGCAAGGTGCATTCCGGGCAAGCATAAGGCCATCGAGGGCATGGAGCAGCTGGACAAGGTGATCAATATAGACCAGTCCCCCATCGGGCGGACGCCCCGTTCCAATCCCGCCACTTATACGGGGGTCTTTGACCAGATCAGGGATCTGTTCGCGTCCACCGCCGACGCCAAGGCGAAGGGCTACACCAAGGGGCGTTTCAGCTTCAACGTAAAGGGTGGGCGGTGCGAGGCCTGCGGGGGGGACGGCATCATTAAGATAGAGATGCATTTCCTGCCGGATGTGTACGTGCCCTGCGAGGTCTGCGGAGGCAAGCGGTATAACAGGGAGACCCTGGATGTGAAATACAAGGGCAAGAGTATTTTTGACGTGCTGGATATGACCATAGAGGAAGCGCTGCCTTTTTTTGAGCATCTGCCCTCCATCCGTAACAAGATCCAGACATTGTATGACGTGGGTCTTTCTTACCTGAAGCTGGGACACCCCTCCACCTCGCTCTCAGGGGGCGAGGCGCAGCGGATCAAGCTTGCCACGGAACTGTCCCGGCGCAGCACGGGAAAGACCATCTATATCCTGGACGAACCCACCACGGGGCTGCATTTCGCGGATGTACACAAGCTGGTGGAGATCCTGCACAGGCTGGCTGACGGCGGCAATACGGTGGTGGTCATCGAGCATAACCTGGATGTGATCAAGACGGCGGACTATATCCTGGATATCGGTCCCGAGGGCGGCGACCGGGGAGGAACGGTCATTGCCCGGGGTACGCCGGAGCAGGTGGCGGAAAATGAGAAATCGTATACAGGCATGTATATTAAGAAAATGTTGGAAAGGAAATAGCGGATCAGGATGGAACGGACAAAGAACAGGCTGATAACGTATGTGTTTGGCGCGGCGGCGTTTCTGAATCTTCTTTTGGTATTATGCTATGCGCCTTTTGCGGAGTACGCGAATAAGAGGCAGGCGGATCTGCCTTATATCGTGCTGCTGGCCGGAGCCGTGATAGCGCTGTTCCTTTTATACCTGCTGATTGGCAGGCTTCAGGACAGGCTGGCGGCAATGTTCGGAAAGGGATATGCGGCTACGGCTGTATTGTTTCTGGCTGAACTGTACTGGACCTGTAATGCTTATTTCAGAACCGGATGGGATGCGGGAGACTGTATGATGCCCTCTGCCATAGAGTTGTCATATGGGCTTCCGGTATCCAACGCAGCCTATTTTTCCATGTGTCCCAATAACATAGTATTGTTGTGGATCCAGTCCAGGGTACTGAAGATCGGATGGCGTTTCAGCATCCTGGACGGCGGGACGGGAGATATGTCGCTGGTTGTGTTTAACTGCCTGATTTCCGTGATCGCCGGCCTGCTGGTATATCGGATCGTGGATAAGCTGATCGACCGCCGGACGGCGCTGTTTGCATGGGTGGTATACGCGCTCTATATGGGATTGTGCCCATGGCTTCTGATCTCTTATTCCGACAGCGTGGCATTGCTGTTTCCCGTCCTGGTGGTGTGGCTGTACCTTGGGAAAGACCGGAAACCCTGGCTGAAATGGTTTCTGATCGGCTTTTTTGGGTTTGGGGCATATTATGTCAAACCACAGGCCTGTATCGTGTTGATTGCGGTGATATTGGTGGAACTGCTGGAAGCCTTTCATGCCCGGAACAAGAACTGGAAAGCATTTTTCCTGAAAGGGATCGCGATAGGGCTGGCGGCGCTGACTGCCTATGGCATTCAGCTGCTGATCGTGCGCGATACCGGGCTGGAACCGGAAGAGGGGAGGGCTTTTGGGATTG
The DNA here is from genome assembly GCA_023667395.1 of Blautia sp. GTDB lineage: Bacteria > Bacillota > Clostridia > Lachnospirales > Lachnospiraceae > Acetatifactor. Next base: position 74,400 of record JAMPAC010000002.1, read on the forward strand.
CCCATTTCCTGATGATGGGTCTGAATGAGGAGACAAACGGAAGCTACTGGCAGAATGATCCCATTTTCTCCTATGACATTGCCGATCCGAAGGAGCGCAGCAGGGCAAACCTGCAGGTGGCGGGTCAGCGTGTCAGGGATTATGGCTTTACCGGCATGATCAGGCATCTGGCAAAGAAGCAGATGGTAAATTTTGGCGACGGGGCTTTCGCATGGGGAGATGAAGGCGGTTTTTGGGCTGCGGTTTACGACCGCAGGAATAATTATATGTCAGGCATGATCCGTTCCCTGTACTATGAGTTTGAGGAGAGCAATTTTCATGTGATGGAGACTTACATGCAGTTTTTCTGGGTGTGGGCGCTGTGCTTCATGAGTGTGGCCGCGCTGAAAAAACGCCATACCAGGGTGGAAGATATCTGTATGCTTTCCGTTGTGGGACTGATCCTGTTCCAGCTTTTGTTTGAGGCCAGGGCAAGGTATATCTACTGTTATGCGCCCCTCATGCTGGTCCTGGCGGCGGTGGGATTTGCCGGGTTTGCGGAAAAAATGAAAAATGTTATAAAGAAATGCAGGAAACAGGACGATATAAATATATCGAATGGTATCCGTTTGTAAAGTTTTGAAAAAAGTATTAAAAAATTATATTACCTCTATCAATTTGTAAAAAATTCGGTTATAATAAATACTGTATGGCTACGCTTACTGACCGAGGAAGCATCGGATGAAATAAGACGAGGATAATAACAGACTATTGAAAGGGGTATATAGACATGCAGTGTACGGATATCGGTATCGATCTGGGTACAGCCAGCATTTTGGTATACATCAGAGGCAAAGGCGTTGTGTTGAAAGAGCCCTCTGTTGTGGCATTTGACAGAGATACGAATAAGATTAAGGCGATCGGGGAGGATGCCCGGCTGATGCTGGGGAGGACTCCCGGTAATATCATAGCAGTACGTCCTCTGAGACAGGGTGTGATCTCGGATTACACCGTGACAGAGAAGATGATGAAGTATTTTATTCAGAAAGCATTGGGAAAGAGGACTTTCCGGAAACCCCGCATTGCGGTCTGCGTACCCAGCGGTGTCACGGAAGTCGAGAAGAAAGCGGTGGAGGATGCAACCTACCAGGCAGGCGCCAGGGAAGTTGCCATTATTGAGGAGCCCATTGCGGCGGCTATCGGTGCGGGGATCGATATTGCCAAGCCCTGCGGCAATATGATCGTGGATATCGGCGGCGGCACTTCCGATATCGCGGTGATCTCCCTGGGAGGCACTGTGGTCAGCGCTTCCATCAAGATAGCGGGAGATGATTTTGACGAGGCCATTGTCCGTTATATGCGTAAGAAACATAATCTACTGATCGGCGAGAGATCCGCAGAGGATCTCAAGATCAAGATCGGTTCCGCGTATAAGCGTCCCGAAGTCGATTATATGGATGTGAGAGGACGTAATCTGGTCACCGGTCTGCCTAAGACGGTGAAAGTTTCCTCCGAGGAAACAGAAGAAGCGCTCCGTGAAACCACGTCCCAGATTGTAGAGACGATCCACAGCGTGCTGGAGAAGACGCCGCCCGAACTGGCCGCGGATATTGCTGACAGGGGTATTGTACTGACCGGCGGCGGAAGCCTGTTGAGGGGACTTGAGGATCTGATCTCCGCCAAGACAGGGATTAACACAATGACAGCCGAGGATCCAATGACGGCTGTTGCGGTAGGAACAGGAAGATATGTGGAATTCCTGTCCGGTTACAGGGAGGAATAAGGGGAAGCCGGGGGAGGACCCGGGATACAGGGAGGAGTAATTTCATGCTGAAAGGGTTATATACCGCATATTCGGGGATGATCAACGAGCAGCACAGAATGGATACCATGACCAATAATCTGGCCAACGTCACCACGGTGGGCTTTAAAAAGGAAGGAGCCACCAGCCAGGCGTTCCGGGATATCCTGACAGTGAAGATAAAAGATGAGTCCATGGGGAGCACCCGCATTGTGCAGCCCCTGGGGTATGATAATCCCGGTGTCAAGATAGGGGAAAATTATACGGATTACACACAGGGTTCGTTCCGTATCACGGATAATACTTACGACCTGGCTTTGGCAGGAGACGGATTTTTTGTGATCGAGTACAGCAACAAGGCCAACGAGACGTCCACCCTGTTCACCAGGAACGGTCAGTTCACCCTGACCAGGGAGGGATATCTGGTGACGGAGGACGGCGATTATGTGCTGGATACCCAGAACCGCCGGATCCAGCTGAATACATTGCTCGATGCCAGGATTACCGATAATGGTACGATCTATCAGAATGATGTGGCTGTGGCACAGATTCAGTTGGCGGATTTCGCCGATTATGATTATCTGGAAAAGTTCGGTGAGAATTATTACCGGCTTCTGGAAGGCGGACAACGGATCAATGCTGATGCGGAGATCAAGTCGGGCTATCTGGAGATGTCCAATGTCAATATAGTATCTGAGATGGTGAATCTGATCGCTATCACGCGTCAGTATGAGAGTAATCAGAAGATTATCCAGTCTTATGACGAGTCGCTTGAGACCACGGTGACCCAGTTAGGCAGATTGCAATAGTTCTATGGTAACACCGCAGGATTGACATGATAGTATAAGGGGTAAGACAGAAGGGAGATACATAATGGTACGCAGTTTATGGACGGCAGCAACGGGTATGATCGGACAGCAGACCAATATTGATACTATCGCCAACAATCTGGCGAATGTCAATACGCAGGGGTATAAGACTCAGGTAAATGAGTTTAAATCGCTTCTGTATCAGACACTGCAGACGGAGACCACTTCTTCCAATGGGAATCCGAAGCCTACCAGCGCACAGGTGGGTCTGGGTGTCCGCAATTCGGCGATCACATCCATTTTCAGGGAAGGCAATCTGTATGCCTCCGAAAGCGATACGGCTTTTGCCATTGACGGAAAAGGCTTTTTTGCGGTAAGGGGCGAGGATGGCAATACCTACTATACCAGAAACGGTGACCTGAAGTTTGTTCTGGCAGGTACTGGAAATATGCTGGCAGATTCTGACGGCAGGCCTGTGCTGAGCACGACGGGGCAGCCGATCATTTTGAACAACCAATATATCGTGAGCAGTATTTCCGTGTCAAAAGACGGACAGCTCTGCTATCCTGATGAGAATAATAATCCTCAGCCCATGGGCATTACCATTGGCGTGTTCCAGTTCAACAATCCCAACGGTCTGTCCAAGGAAGGCGACAGTCTCTATGCCCAGACTGCAGCCAGCGGGCAGGCGCTGAATGAGGCGACGACTCCGAACCTGCAGCGGAGCGATGTGATCCAGGGATACCTGGAGGGCTCCAATGTGCAGGTAGTGGATGAGATGGTAAACATGATCGTGGCGCAGCGTGCGTATGAGTTGAATTCCAAGGCGATCACTGCGTCTGATGAAATGCTTCAGCAGGCAAATAACCTGAGACGATAGTAAGGAACGGATGTCCCTGAGAAACTAAAGTTCCCAAGGAGGTTAGCATATGGATTTCAGTAATGTAACGGCAATGTATGCGGACACATACGCAAATGCGTCAAACCAGGCGGCTGACAGGCTGCAGAACAAATGGAACGGAGCCGATTATACCAAGGCTACGGACGAGGAACTGATGGATGCCTGCAAGCAGTTCGAGGCATATTTTGTGGAGCAGATGTTCAAGGAGATGGTGAAGACGATCCCATCCGAATCCGAGGGATCCGGTTCCATGAACTCCATGCTGGATTACTACAAGGATCAGATGATACAGGGTATTGCAGAGGAAACCACGAACCAGAACGGCGGTCTTGGACTGGCTCAGATGCTGTACGAGCAGATGCGCCGCAATTATGGACTGGATGGTGTCAGTGCGGAGACGGTTGCGGAACAGCTGTAAAAGTGTGCAAAGATTTTCCAGGAAATATTAACTTATATGATCGGGCTGCCATTATCCGGCAGCCTTTCTTTTTCTTGAGCAGGCGATGATTTTATGGAAACGATCAGCGGGTATGTGGAACATATCATATTTCAGAACAGCGAAAACGGATATACGGTGATGAATCTGATGGCGGGGCAGGAGGAGATCACCTGTGTGGGTATGTGCCGGGGACTGACCCAGGGTGAAAATATTGAGGCCCAGGGGGATTACACGGAACATCCTGTCTATGGCAGGCAGTTTAAGTTGTCGGCCTTCCGTGTGGTAGCGCCTGAAGACAGCGCCAGTATGGAGCGGTATCTTGCGTCGGGGGCGGTCAAAGGCGTCGGCGCGGCGTTGGCAGCCAGGATTGTGAAGAGGTTCGGCGACGACACTTTCCGCATCATTGAGGAGGAGCCGGAACGCCTGGCGGAGATCAAAGGGATAAGCCAGCGCAAGGCTCAGGAGATCGCCGTGCAGATGGAGGAGAAAAAGGATCTGCGGGAAGCCCTGGTCTACCTGCAGCAGTTTGGCATCTCAAATACATTGGCCGTAAGGATCTATGACACTTATGGGATGCAGCTTTACGGTGTGATGAAAGAGAATCCCTATCGGCTGGCGGAGGATGTGCCGGGAATCGGTTTTAAAATGGCGGATGAACTGGCGGCGAAGATCGGTATTCACACAGATTCTGACTTCCGCATCAGGAGCGGTGTGTTTTACACGCTCATGCAGGCTGTGGGTGAGGGACATTGTTATCTTCCGATGGATAAGCTGCTGGGGAGGGCGCGTGTCCTGTTGAATGTGGATGAGGAATATATACGTCCGCAGCTGGATAATATGATGATGGATAAAAAACTTGTCATAAAGGGAGATTGTGTGTTTGCCGCATCTTACTATTACGCGGAACTGAACTGTGCCAGAATGCTGACGGAACTCAATATTCCCATGATGGAAGCGGAGAACCTGCCATCCCAGGACGCGGCCCTGGAAAAGCAGTTGGAGCGGCTGGCGGGGGAACTGCAGATGGAGTTGGATCAATTGCAGCTTCAGGCGGTGATGAAGAGCATACAAAATGGCCTGTTCATTCTGTCCGGCGGCCCCGGTACCGGTAAGACCACCACCATCAATATGATCATCCGTTATTTTGAGGCTGCAGGACTGGATATCTTTTTGGGGGCGCCCACGGGCCGCGCCGCCAAACGCATGACGGAGGCCACCGGGTTCGAGGCCAGGACGCTTCACCGTATGCTGGAACTGAACAGCGCCCTGTCCGATGATAACGCCAGGAAAGTCAGGTTTGAGCGGAATGAGGAGAATCCCCTGGAGGCGGATGTGATCATCATAGACGAGATGTCCATGGTGGATATCCAGCTGTTCCAGGCGTTGCTGCGCGCCGTCTCGCCGGGCACCCGGCTGATCCTGGTGGGCGATGTGAACCAGCTGCCCAGCGTGGGGCCGGGACAGGTGCTGCGGGATCTGATCGGAAGCGGCGCTTTTCCCATGATGGAACTGAAAAGGATCTTCCGGCAGGCGGAGAAAAGCGATATTGTGGTCAATGCCCATCGCATCAATAACGGACAGCAGATATCCATGGACAATAAGTCCAGGGACTTCTTTGTGCTGGAGAGAAATGACGTTAATGTCATATATAAACATATGATTCAGCTGATCCGCGATAAGCTTCCCAAATATGTGAATGCTTCGCCTTTTGACATCCAGGTGCTGACGCCCATGCGGAAAGGCAGTCTGGGGTGCGAGACCCTGAACGGCATATTGCAGCGGTACCTCAATCCTCCTGACCCCGGCAAAAAAGAGCATATCAGCGGGGAGACCGTCTACCGGGAAGGAGACAAGGTCATGCAGGTGAGAAACAATTATCAGCTTGAATGGGAGATCGTCAGCAGGTATCATATCCCTGTTGACAGAGGCGTTGGGATCTTTAACGGCGATATGGGGCGTATCCTGGAAATTAATGAGAACGCTTCCACGCTGACAGTGGAGTACGATGAACAGCGGAGGGTGACTTATCCCTTTTCCCTGTTGGAGGAACTGGAACTCTCCTACGCGATCACCATCCATAAATCCCAGGGCAGCGAGTATCCGGCGGTGATCCTGCCTCTGTTGTCCGGTCCCAGGATGCTGTTCAACCGGAATCTGCTCTATACGGGGATCACCAGGGCTAGGAACTGCGTTACGATACTGGGAAGCGGCAGCACGGTACGGGAGATGATTGACAATATCAGCGATAACAGGCGTTATACGGCGTTGAGGGACAGGATCCTGGAAATGCGCCCGGAGGGAATACAGGAATGATAAAACCGGTGAAATTTATGCTCCAGCTGCTTTTTCCGCTGAGATGTCCGGTCTGCGACCGGATCGTGCGCCCGGCGGGGGAGAAGATCTGTACGGAATGCATGGGGAAATTAAAGCTTCTGACGCCGCCATGGTGTATGCGCTGCGGGAAGAAACTGACGGAGGACGGGGAATTCTGCGCGGATTGCAGAAATAAAAAGCATGAATTTGTACGGGGAAGGGCACTCTATGAGTATAAGAGCGCCGCAGCCTCCATCTACCGTTTTAAGTATGGGAAACGGCAGGAGTACGCCGACTTTTTCGGGGAGGAGATCGTCAGGTACCTGGGGGACTTTATCAGGGAAATACAGCCTGATGCGCTGATTCCCATACCGCTGCACAGAAAGCGTCTGGCAAAGAGGGGCTATAATCAGGCGGCATTGCTGGCGCGGGCCGTGGGACATTATTCCCGGGTGCCGGTCAACGAGAAAATGCTGGTCAGGGTGAAAAATACTGCGCCATTGAAATTACAAAATCCAGCCGAAAGGCAAAATAATTTGAAAAAAGCTTTTAATATAGGTGAAAATGATGTAAAATTAAATACAACTGTAATTATTGATGACATCTATACTACGGGCAGCACCATCAACGAGGCCGCAAGGGTCTTGAAAGCCGTCGGCGTGCAGAAGATTTATTTTATCACGCTGGCCTGCGGGGCGGGTCTGTAGTGGAAAGGAAGGATGCTATGAACGTAAGGAATTGTAGGAATTGTGGGCGTATTTTCAACTATATTGCGGGACCCCATATCTGCCCCAGCTGTCGTGAAAAGCAGGAGGAAAAGTTCCAGGAAGTGAAAGAATACATACGGAACCACAAGGGCGCCGGGATCAATGAGGTTGCAGAGGCGTGCGAAGTGGACGTGGGCCAGATCCATCAGTGGCTGCGGGAGGAACGCCTGGAAGTGACCGAGGACTCCCCTATCCAGCTGACCTGCGAGAACTGCGGCGCTTTTATCAGGAGCGGCAGATTCTGTGACAAGTGTACCAATAGCGTGACGCAGGGTTTCCAGAGCGTGCTCAATGCCAATGCGCCCAAGCAGCCCGAAATGAAGAAGAAGCCGGATAAGGATAACCCCAAGATGAGATTTTTATAAAAGCAGCTTGGAGGATTTTCATGTTAAATGAAGAACGTATTATTTTGATGACGCATTTAGCGGCATATGAACAAAAAGAAGGCAAAAAGAATGTCAAGATCGATCACTATTTCCGCAGCGATTATGTTGCTGTCCAGGTCTTGAAATCCATTGTCAGTTCAACCATTGCTTTTGCGCTGGTGTTTGCCTTGTATATCTTTTATGATTTTGAAAATTTTATGCAGGATCTGTACAAAATGGATCTTGTGGCTTTTGCCCGGGATGTGCTGATCCGGTATGGCGTTACGGTGGTGGCATATGGCGTGATCACTTACGTTGTCTGCACATACCGTTATTCCAGGGTGAAGAGAAGCCTGAGGAATTACTATCATAATTTAAAAAAGCTGAACTCCATGTACCGCGAATAGCGTGGAAAGGATTCCGGGAGTTTGGCTGGAGGACAGAATGACTGGTTTACTTGAATTCAGGGAAAAATTAAAGCGGATCTACATCAAAACGGAATTTATCCTTATTCCCTTTGTGAAATTCCTGCTGGCGTTTGTTGTGCTGCTGACGTTGAACGGGAAGCTGGGCTACATGACCCGGCTCGATAATATTGCCATCGTGCTGATCGTGTCGTTAATGTGCTCTTTCCTGCCCAACAGCTGCATCGTTTTGTTTGCGGCGCTGTTCAGCATGCTGCATATATATGCGTTATCCATGGAGGCGGCGATCGTAGGGCTCTGTGTGTATCTTGTGATGTTCCTGCTCTTCTTTCGCTTTACCCCGAAAGATTCGGTGGTGGTTGTCCTGACGCCGCTGCTCTGTGTGATGAAGATACCGTTTGTGATCCCCCTGGCGGTGGGGCTGGTCTGCGGACCTGCTTCCATCATATCCGTGGGGTGCGGCATCTGCGCGTATTATCTGCTGCATACGGTTGTCAGCAGCGCTCCTACCATCAATGCCATGGGGGAGGAGGAGACGACGGCGAAACTGCGGCTGGTTGTTGACGCCCTTCTGGACAATAAGGCCATGCTTGTGATGATCGCCGCTTTTGCCATTACCATATTGGTGGTATATCTGATACGCAGGATGTCTGTAGACCATTCATGGACCATCGCCATGGTGGCGGGTGTGCTAACGGATATTGTGATCCTGCTGATCGGCGATCTGTTGTATGATACCAATCTATCCGTTGTCAGTGTGCTGTTGGGTTCCCTGTTGGCGCTGGCTGCGGGGAAAGTGATAGAGTTCTTCCGGTTCTGCGTAGATTACAGCCGCACGGAGAAAGTACAGTTTGAGGATGACGAGTACTACTATTATGTGAAGGCCGTTCCTAAGATGACGGTCTCCATGGCCACTAAGACAGTGAAAAAGATCAATTCACAGACCAGATCCCAGCCGACGCGGAACACATCCGGCAGGAATGTGGTTACGGAACGCACGGGAACCAGGGTTCCCAGGGCATCCGGAACATCCAGAACGTCAGGGAAACGTGGAAATTACCGCAGCGGCAGAAGTGTTACCATCAATGAACGGGGCGCGGGAACCAGTCAGGACTTTGACGACGAGGATTTCGAGGAATTATTTTAGGAATGTTAAGTGAAGGGGCTCATTAAGGCGGCATGGAGTGGTTGGAAAGAGTTATTAATTATTTTAAGGGTGTTGGGATATATGGTACAACAATGAGCCTGGGCGATATCCTTGAGATATTGATCGTTGCGTTCTTGTTGTACTATGTCTTAGTATGGATGAAAAACACCAGGGCATGGCTGTTGATGAGAGGCCTTATCATGATCTGTGTCTTTCTGGTGGTGGCATATCTGCTGGATATGAGTACTATTATGTGGATGGCCCGCAATATCCTTGGGTTTGCGGTGACAGCCATCATCGTGGTCATGCAGCCGGAACTGCGTCACGCGCTGGAGGAACTGGGCAAGAAAGCGTTCCTGCCTACCGGCGGCTCCAGGGATCAGGGTAATTTCACTGAAAAGACCATTAATGAGATTACCAAAGCGTGTGTGGAAATGGGAAAAGTGAAGACCGGCGCCCTGATCGTTATCGAGCAGAAAGAAACGCTGAAAGACTATGAACGCACAGGCATTGAAGTGGACGGCCTGGTCACCAGCCAGCTGCTGATCAATATTTTTGAGCATAATACGCCGCTCCATGACGGCGCGGCGATCATAAGGGGTAACCGTGTGACATCCGCCACCTGTTATCTGCCCCTGTCCGATAATCTGAGCCTGAGTAAGGAACTGGGAACCCGGCATCGGGCAGGCGTGGGTATTTCCGAGGTGACTGATTCCCTGACCGTCATCGTTTCGGAGGAGACCGGCAAGATCAGTGTGGCCTGCGAGGGCAAACTGGAACGCGGGCTGGACGGATCGGCTTTGAAGAACAGGCTGGAAAAACTTCTGAACGATACTGACGGGGAAAATAAGAGCAGGCGGAAATGGAAGGGAAGGAGCAGGCGCAAAGATGAGAAAAAAGATATTTCATAACTGGGGCCTGAAGCTTGCTTCCCTGCTGTTGGCCGCAATTCTGTGGTTCCTGGTGGTCCAGCTGGACGATCCGAAGAAATCCCAGACATTTTATAATATTCCGGTAACCCTGGTCCATACGGAACTTCTGGAGCAGGAGGATAAGTTTTACGAAGTTCTGGATAATACGGATTCGGTGCGGGTGACAGTGACGGCGCCTACCAGCATCATCGGGCAGCTGCGCGCCACGGATGTCGTGGCGGAAGCGGATGTGAGCCGCCTGACAGACATTAATACGATTCCCATCACATATTCTATTTTGAATGTAGGGATCGATTCCGGTTCTGTCAGGGGGGATCATGATATGGTGCGCCTGAACATCGAGCAGAATGCGACCCGCTGGGTAAAGGTACAATATACCACCGCAGGCGAAGTGGCGGAGGGATATATTGTTGCAAGCGCTTCCGCGGATCAGACCATGATCAGGGTCAGCGGCCCCAAATCCGTGGTGGATCGGATCGATCATGCGGGAGTGGAGATTGACGTGTCAGGCGCTACCAGCAGCCTGTCCGCCAATGTGGAAGTGCTTTTTTATGACAGTGATGATGTGCCCTTGGAATCTTCCAACCTGGTAATGGATGTGAATTATGTCCATATGTCGGTGGAAGTGCTGGCTGCGAAACCCGTGCCTGTGGAAGTCAACGTTTCCGGGACACCTGCGGCAGGGTTCCTGGCTACGGGAGAAATACAGTGCGATCCCTCCATGGTGAAAGTTGCGGGAACCACATATGCCCTGAACAATTTCAGCAGGATTGTGATCCCTGAGGAACAGGTGAACCTGGATGGGGCGGAAGGCAATGTGATCAATGTGATCAATATCCGGGAATTGCTGCCCGACAATATCAGACTTGCCGACAGTGATTTCAACGGGCGCGTGACCGTCACGGCGTTTGTGGAACCGGAGGCGGAGCGCACCCTGCGGATCCCCGCGAGGAATATAGCAGTCGTTAACGTACCTGAGACATTGACGGCGGAACTGTCCGAGGTGGAGGAATATTATGAGGTGAAAATTTCGGGGCTTGAGGCAGCGGTATCCCCTGCAGACCAGAACACGATAACGGGAACGGTGGACATACAGGCGTGGATGGAAGCGGAGGAGATCGATCAGCTGACTCCCGGAACCCATGAGATACCCATCAGTTTCGATCTATCAAATGAAATTAAAATAGACGGCGAGGTAACCGCAAGAGTTACCTTTGTCAGAGTGGAGGAATAGGAAATATGGGCAGATTATTTGGTACGGACGGCGTGAGAGGGGTTGCCAATGAGGAACTGACTCCCACACTGGCAATGCAGCTGGGGCAGGCAGGCGCATATGTGCTTACGAAAGAGAAAGAGCATAAGCCTACCATCATGGTGGGATGTGATACCCGCATTTCCGGCGACATGCTTGCCAATGCGCTGATGGCGGGAGCATGCTCAGTGGGAGCGAACTGTATCTATGTGGGAGTGATCCCTACACCGGCGGTAGCATACCTGACGCAGAAGTACAGGGTGGATGCGGGTGTGGTCATTTCCGCATCCCATAATCCCGTGGAGTTCAACGGCATTAAATTCTTTGATGAGAACGGCTATAAGCTGCCGGATGAACTGGAGGACGAGATCGACACACTGATCCAGGAAAACATGACGGGCATCAAATTCCCCATCGGACCGGGCGTAGGCAAGATAAAATACCGTACTGACGCCAGGGAGGAATATATCAACAATGCCCTCCGCGCCGTCCCGGTCAACCTGGATGGAATGAAGATCGTGGTGGACTGCGCCGAAGGGGCATCTTATTACACATCCGTGGAGACGCTGAAAGAACTGGGGGCAAATGTGGTCGCCATACATAATAACCCGGACGGCACGAATATTAATGCCAACTGCGGTTCCACCCATATGGAGGAACTGCAGGCCAGGGTGGTATATGAGAAAGCGAAAGTGGGGCTTGCCTTTGACGGTGACGCGGACAGGATGCTGGCAGTGGACGAAAACGGCAAGGTCGTGGACGGGGATCAGATCATGGCCATCGTGGGGAACCATATGAAGTCCCAGGGAAAACTGCATGGGAATACCATCGTGACCACCGTTATGAGTAATCTCGGGTTCCAGCTGATGTGCAAAGGGAACGGTATCACCATGGAACAGACCAAGGTGGGAGACCGTTACGTGCTGGAGCGCATGAAAGAGATCGGGGCGAGCCTGGGCGGAGAACAGTCGGGGCACATTATCTTCTTGGATGAGAACACCACGGGAGACGGCCTGCTCAGCGCCCTGCACCTGCTTCAGGTCATGATGGACACGGGGAAGAACCTGTCGGAGCTTGCGCAGATCATGGAGGTGCTGCCCCAGGCGCTGGTAAACGCCAAAGTGGCGAACCATAAAAAGGATAAGTATATGGAATATCCTGAGATTGCGGACGCTATTAAGGAACTGGAAACCAAATTTGCAGGAGAGGGCAGGGTGTTGATCCGTCCCTCCGGCACGGAACCGCTGGTGCGCGTCATGATCGAGGGCAAGGATCAGCAGGCCATCCAGGAGGACGCGCAGAAGCTCGCAAACCTGATACAGGACACCATGTTCTAGTATCCAAAAATCTCTTGAGATTGACAGGCAATCATGCTATAGTTAAACAAAGCAGTAATTGGAATTGGAGGGAAGGTTATGGTAAGTCAAAAAGTAGTGATCAAGAATCCTACAGGCTTGCATCTGAGACCGGCGGGTATCCTTTGTAAAGAAGCAATGCAGTTCAAGTCATTGATCACTTTTTCTTTCAGGGATAGTACGGCAAACGCAAAGAGCGTATTGAGCGTGCTGGGAGCATGTGTCAAGTGTGGGGATGAGATCGAATTCGTCTGTGAGGGGGAGGACGAAGAGGAGGCTCTTAAGACGCTTGTCCAGGCGGTGGAAAGTGGATTAGGGGAGTAGATTGAAATTCGCGGATTGTGGAAAGGCAGGAATAAGTTGTGTTAAATTACAAAAAGTATCAGAAGAATCCTGTGGTGGATTATCCGGAGAGGGAATGGCCGAATAAGGAGATCGTCAAGGCTCCCGTATGGTGCAGCGTGGATCTGCGCGACGGGAACCAGGCATTGATCGATCCCATGCTGGTGAATGAGAAGATCGAGATGTTCCAGTTCCTGATCGACCTGGGATTCAAGGAGATTGAGATCGGGTTTCCGGCGGCAAGCCAGATCGAGTATGATTTCCTGCGCCAGCTGGTGGAGAGAAAGCTGATCCCGGACGACGTGGTGGTGCAGGTGCTGACCCAGTGCCGTGAGGAGCAGATCGACAGGACCTTTGAGTCGATCCAGGGCTGTAAGCAGGCCATCGTCCATATCTATAATTCCACCTCCACCCTGCAGCGCGACGTGGTATTCCATATGGACAGGGAACATATCACGGAAATCGCGGTAAAGGCAACGCGGATGGTGAAAGAGAGGGCGGCTGAGTTCCCCGGCAAGATCATCCTGGAATATTCCCCTGAAAGCTTTACCGGAACGGAACTGGATTATGCACTGGAGATCTGCAACGCGGTTTCCGGCACATGGCAGCCTACTCCGGAGGATCCCATGATCATCAATCTGCCTTCCACGGTGGAGATGAACACGCCCAATGTGTATGCGGATCAGATCGAGTGGATGATCAAACATCTGGATCGCCGTGACAGCATCATTGTCAGCGTCCATCCCCACAATGACCGGGGAACCGGCGTGGCAAGCGCGGAACTGGCGCTGCTGGCGGGTGCGGATCGTGTGGAGGGCACCCTGTTCGGCAACGGGGAGCGAACCGGCAATGTGGATATCGTCAATATTGCCTATAATATGTTTTCCCAGGGAATCGATCCCGAATTGAACCTGGAACATGTGAATGACCTGATAGAAATTTATGAGCGCTGCTGTAAGCTGCCCATCCATCCCAGGCATCCCTATGCCGGGAAGCTGGTGTTTACCGCTTTCTCCGGTTCCCATCAGGACGCCATCAATAAGGGTGTGCAAGCCATGAAAGAGCGGAAGAGTGAGATCTGGCAGGTGCCTTACCTGCCCATCGATCCGTCGGATATCGGTCGCGAGTACGAGCCCATTGTGCGCATCAACTCACAGTCCGGCAAGGGCGGGGTTGCGTTCATCATGGATACCTATTTCGGATTTAAGCTGCCCAAGGCGATGCACAAGGAATTTGCCAATGTAATCCAGGAAATTTCCGAGAAACAGGGTGAAGTGTCTCCTGAACAGATTATGGCGGCGTTCAGGGAGACCTATCTCGACAGAAAGGAACCCGTTCATTTCCGCAGGCTGCATGTCTATGACATCAGCGGGGCGGTGAAGACGGAATTTGACACCAAGGTAGAGGTGGAATATACCGAACGCGGTGTGGCGAAAAGCTTTGAGGCTGTGGGGAATGGACCCATCGATGCGGTGCAGCGCGGGCTGAACAATGAACTGGGGCTGTCGATCAAGGTTCTGGATTATGAGGAACATGCCCTGCAGAGCGGCGCAAACTCCCAGGCGGCTGCCTATATCCACCTGCTGGACGGCGAGACAGGCAGGGTGACTTACGGGGTGGGCGTCAGTTCCAATATTACCAGGGCTTCCGTGAGAGCGATCTTTTCCGCAGTAAACCGGCTGGAACTGGTGAAAGAGTAAAGAGTGACCAAAATAAAAAGAGTGTTTCCTGTGTGGGAAGCACTCTTTTCATCATATTCAGCGGTAGGTGAAAGAATCGTCCTCTTCCACAATGCAGATCATGGTCTTGCCTGTGTTCATCAGGATCTCGTTTCCGTAATCATCGTAATATCTGGTAGCGCCGTAATCGGAAGTCTTCTCCCAGTTGATATGGATCCCTTTTCCGTTGGTAAAGTACCAGCCGTCCCGGGTGGTGTCATGACACTGGAAGACCAGGTATCCATCAGCCAGTTCCTCATATTTCACATACTGCACGATGATGTTTTTAAAGGAAAGCTGTTCGTTATTGGAGCCGTCGAGATGCGGGCCGTCCGTGCTGCCGGAAAGGTGCTGGGAACGATAATACAGTCCGTCGTTCTCATTGTATTCAAAATAGCAGCGGGTCAGGGGATAACAGCCTGACATATCGATGTATGTAGCGTTCTGGGCGTCGCTGCCATACTGGGTCAGCGCATTGGGGCTGGACTTTGTGGTAAAGTTATAATGGTAGCTGTCAGTGAGCCCCCTGTAAGAAAGAGGATACCCTTTCTGCCGGATCACATTTACCAGTCCGGCGCCGGTGGCATAGCCGTTGTGGGGCACGGACCGGCTGGAATCCCGGTAGAAAGCGCCGCTGTCGCTGCTCAGATTGCCATCTATGTGCTGTGTGGTGGATTCCGCCATCAGGTCATTGATAAAGTAAGGTCCGCCGTAGTGGACGATGAACGCATCCCACTCAAAGGCCCAGTAGGCGTAATAAGTACGGAGGCTGCGGATATTGCCAATCTTGCTCAGGTTCTGCCAGTCTTCATAAATCGCCATCATCCTTGACATACGGCCTTCCACGTTTGCCTCATAAATAACAGATGCTTCGGAAAGACTGTAATGGGGGATAGCCGCACTCTCGTTGGGTATCATGACCGCGATGGGGCGGGTATCCGCCACACTGGCGTCAACCCATTCGTTGGTAAGCCGGCTGCGCACCATACCTGCGCGGGGCGGCTGGGAGTCATCCTCCGTTATGATGTTGGGAGGAATGGTTTCAGGTGTTACGTTTACAGGCTGGGTGGTCTGGGTCGGGGCAGGGGTCGGATCGTCTTCAACGATGACGGGACTGTCCACATCCTCACCACAGGCACACAACATAAGGACAGCTGCTGCGGCCGCCAGCCACATTTTTGTTTTTTTCATGGTAATTCTCCTATGTCCATGGGCAGAACTGAGAATACTGCCCTTTTTCAACAGTATATCACAAAAAGGGCAAAACGTCATTAAATGACAGGAAAATTAAGAAATAGGTTTTCACTTGCGTAATACAGGGGAGAATAGTATACTGTTAATAGACTGAAAGAAAGCGATGGGTAAGATATGAGTCTGCTGAGCGTGATCGTCCCCTGCTATAATGAAGAGGAAAACATAAAACTGTTTTACACGGAGCTCATAAAAAACGATCCGTTTTTTGAAAAAGAGGGCATAGAACTGGAACTGCTGTATGTGGATGACGGATCCAGGGACGGCACGGTGAAAGAAGTCAAGAAACTGATCGAGCGGGATCAAAGGGTGCATCTTGTTTCCTTTTCCAGAAATTTCGGGAAAGAGGCCGCCATGTACGCAGGCCTTGAGAATGCGGCGGGGGATCATGTGGTGCTGATGGATGTGGATCTCCAGGATCCGCCGTCCCTCCTGCCGGAAATGCTTTCTTATATAAAGGAGGGGTATGATTCCGTCGCCACCAGGCGGGTCAATCGGAAAGGCGAGCCGCCGGTGAGGAGTTTCTTTGCCAGGATGTTCTACCGCCTGATGAAAAGGATCTCAAAGACCGAGATCGTGGACGGCGCCAGGGATTACCGGCTGATGACCAGGCAGATGGTGGACGCGATCCTGTCAATGCAGGAATACAACCGCTTTACCAAGGGAATATTCGGCTGGGTGGGATTTAACACAAAATGGCTGGAATATGAAAATATAGAGCGGGCAAAGGGAGAGACAAAGTGGAATTTCTGGAAACTGCTGGTCTATTCGGTGGAAGGCATTACCGCATTTTCCACGGTGCCGCTGCTTCTGGCGGCCGGATTGGGCGTGCTGTTCTGTTTCCTGGCATTTTTCATGATTATTTTTGTGATCGTGCGGAAGCTGATTTTCGGCGACCCGGTGTCCGGCTGGGCGTCCCAGGTGTGTATTATGCTGCTGATCGGCGGGGTGCAGTTTTTCTGTACAGGGATCCTGGGGGAATATCTTGCCAAAACATATATGGAAGTGAAGAAAAGACCCATATATCTAGTGAAAGAAAAAATATGACCACAACATATCGTATCTTAACGGAATCTTAGCGGGCAGAAAACTATTCAGATGCAGTATGATATGGTAAAATTATCCTGCAATCGCAGTAAGGGGCGGCAATCGACATAGAAAGGGGAAGACACATGGAGATTAATGCCGTTAAAGATTGTGATTTGGAGAGATACATTACTGATATCATGTTAGACATAGGGGTGCCTGCACATTTAAAAGGATATCAATATCTTAGGGATGCGATTATGCTGTCAGGCAGGGACATGGAGGTAGTCAGCAGGGTTACGAAACTGCTTTATCCCACTGTGGCCAGGCACTTCCGAACCACGGATCAGAAAGTGGAACGCGCGATACGAAATGCTATTGAAGTATCATGGACGAGAGGCAATACTGATACATTTGAGAAAATGTTTGGCTATTCTGTCTGTTCAGGCAGGACAAGACCTACGAACAGTGAATATATAGCCCGTATCGCCGACAAAGTTCGCCTGGACATTAAAGCAATGTAAGGAAACCGGATGTAGGGAGAAAGGTGTTAGTCTTGCCCTGTTACTGCGATTGGAGTCAATATGGATTTTGTTCAGGCATTATTGTTGGCACTGGTTGTTTTGTGTCTGTGCGGCTTTCTGGGAAGCGGCGCATTGATCCTTATATACAAGGGGCAGAGACCTGGAGGGGCGGACGCGCTGCTCACAGGCGAATTGATCCTGACAGGACTGGCGGTAACGGCGCATGTGGCAGCCGTGTTTACCGGACAGTCTTTTTCTCGTTGCACGATATTTTTCGTAAGCCTTCTGGGAGCGGCGCTGCTCTTTGCGGCAGTCCTGATCCTTTTTTATGGCGTTTCCCGTAAACAAAAGAGAAAGGAAGGGAAGGGATCTGCGGCAAGTGAGCCAAAGAAACCGGATTCCGTGGAGAAGTTCCTGCTGCTCCTGTTTGGAGTCCTTGTGCTGATACAGCTGTTCTGCCTTTTACGGAATGCAGGTGTGTATATAAAAAGCGATATGACTGTGGAGACTGTGGGGAGTTTTCTGCGGACGGACGGCCTGTATCAGGTGGATCCAATGACGGGACAGGCTTATACGGAAGGAATCCCTGCCCGGCTAAAGATTTTATGTCTGCCAGCGTTGTACGGCTTTCTGTGCAGGCTGTCAGGGCTGACGCCGGAGACCGTGGTGACAGTGGCCGTGCCGGTATGGACTTTTATAGCCAGTTATGCGGCTTTTTCCTGCGTTGGGACGGGGCTATTCCCGGAAAGCCGGAAGAAGAGGATATGCTTTTTAATAACAATAGTTATAATTATGTGGGCGGGATGCAGTCTTTACAGTCTGGATGGATTTGACCTGTTGTATTGCGGATATCGCGGCGTGACGATCCGCAACCTGGTGCTGCTGCCCTATCTGATCTCGCTCTGTCTCAGGAAAAGATGGAGAATGGTCATCCTGTGTGTCCTGGCGGAGGCGTGCATTGTGTGGACTTTCTATGGTCTGGGAGCCTGTCTGCTGACAGCCGCAGGTCTTTTTCTCACGGAAAGGAGGCGGCGCAATGACGGAACTTCTTAGGAATGCGTGGCAGGGCTGGTTCCGGGTCACGGGGGACGGGAAGGTCATGGCTCTTTTTCTGGTATCCCTGCTGTTTCTCTGGCTCGGCCATAAACAGGAGAAACAGAAAGCGTTTCTGCGCTACGGAACCGTTTCGGCATTGTGCTGTATCGTGCCGGTGACTGCGGCGGCGCTGATGCTGTATCAGACCAGGTTTTATGATTACGAATGGATCTGGAGCATTGTGCCGGTGACGATCGTAACCGCCTATGCAGGGACTAAGGCGCTGGCGGAATACTGGCAGGGTTTTCGCAGGGAGGCCTGGCGGACGGGGTTGCCTGTGACGGCGGGGCTGCTGGCGGCTGCGTTCCTGTGCGGGGGTTTGAGCGGCGCGGATATTGACCGGAAAGGCGAGAGGGCATGGCGGGAACGGACGGAAAATATCCTGGAGGCCGTGGGCACGGGAACGGAAGCAGACCCTGTCTGTATGTGGGCTCCCCGGAAGATCATGGAGTACGCCCGTCGTCTGGACGGCAGTGTCTTGCTGCCTTATGGACGGAATATGTGGGAGGAAGCCCTGGGAGCATATTCCTATGACATTTATCCTGAAGAAATCCAAAAGATGTATCAATGGATGAGCCTTGTGGAGGAGACATGCGTTGAAGGCGATCTTGACATCACATATCTTGTGACCGAGAAGATGGAGGAGCAGAAGCTTTCCACCGCAGAATGCCTGGATACGGCAAGGCGGGCAGGTGTGGGGTTCCTGATCCTGCCCGAGAATACAAACCATATGTTATTGAATGAAGTGACAGATGTTACCGGCGTCCAGCCGGAACCGAGCCAGGGATATTATGTCTTTCGGTTATAGGGAATACAGGGAAAGGGACTGTGGGTAATATGGGCGATCTGGTCAGCGTAATCGTACCGGTATATAATGTGGAGAAATTCATAGAGGAGACCATGGATTGTGTGCTGGCGCAGACATATCCTGACTGGGAGCTTCTGTTGGTGGAGGACTGTAGTAATGACAGTACTGTCACTTTGATATGCCAGTATATGGAAAGAACCGGAGACGCCAGGATACGGCTGATCAGGCAGCCCTCCAATATGGGGGCGGCGAGGGCCCGGAACCGGGGACTGAAAGAGGCAAAAGGGCGCTATATCTCCTATCTGGACGCAGACGATCTCTGGATGCCGGAAAAGCTGGAGAGAGAACTGGCGTTCATGAGGGAAAAAGACGCGGCCTTTGCCTTTACCGGATATGAGTTTGCGGACGAGACCGGAAAAGGCCTGGGGAAAGTGGTACATGTGCCGGAACGCCTGACCTACAGGCAGGCCCTGAGTAATACCACCATTTTCACAACAACCGTTATGTTTGACCTGGGGAAACTGTCGAAGGAGCAGCTTGAGATGCCGGTCATGAAAAGCGAGGATACGGCGTTATGGTTCAGGGTGCTCCGCAGCGGGGTGACGGCATACGGACTGGACGAAAACCTGGTCAAATACCGCAGACCGGGGAAATCCCTGTCCTCCAACAAACTGGAGGCGCTGCGCAGGATCTGGTTCCTGTATCGCAAGGCGGAAGGCATGAATGTCATAAGCAGCGCATGGCATTTCTGTTTCTGGGCGCTGCGTGCCGTGAAGAGGAGAATTTAATTCCGGGAGTTATTTTATGAGGACACTATTTGGGAAAAACAGGTTTATATATGCTGTCATACTGTTTTTCAGCGTCTTTACTGTTTTTATGACATGTGTGTCTCCGGCCTCCATGTGGCAGGGGCTTGGTTTCCTTGCCTACCAGCTTCTGGCAGTCCTTTTGCCGGGGATGGCGTTGGTGTATGCGCTCCGGCTTCCTGTGCTCCGCGATATGGAAGTGGTCGCATGGGGATATGGCCTGGGGCAGGCGCTGAGTGTGGCACAGTATTTCCTGCTGGCTGCAGCAGGCCGCCTGGATCTGGCTTTTGCGCTGCAGTGCATGATCGTACTGGGGGGGGGAGTTTACCTGCTGTTTGTCTGCATCCGGCGGAAGCTTCCGCCGGTGGAGAGGACGTCAGGCAGGGAGACGCTGACGGTTCTGGGGTTTGCGGCACTAAGCCTGACGATCCGTTTTTTTACGTATTACAGCCGGAATCTGCTGCCGGAACCGGGGCATGACGTGGTATTCCCTAACCAGGATATCCTGTTTTACATCGGAAACGCGATCAGCGCTGGAAAGGGCTTCCCGGTACAGGAATTCCGATTCGCGGGGCAGCAGTTCAGATATCATTATTTCGGAAGCCTGATGCTGGAGATGGCCTCCAAGACAACGGGCATTCCGGAACTGACGCTGGAATTCTGTTTTTCCTGGATACAGGCGCCGTTTCTGCTGGTCACCGGTTTCTGGTGCCTGATGCGGCGGATGCGCGTTTCAGGGAAATGGTGCGCGCTGGGGGAATTTCTGCTGCTGTTTACTACGGGCTGGGAACTGATTGTCTATATTGCCTTTCAGGAGAAAATGTATGTCTCGCCTTTTGGCTATGACGTGGGTCTTGCGTTTGCGGTATTGACGGTTACATTCATGCTGGTGCAGTGTGATCTGGAGCGGATGCATTTTGGCGTATGGGCGTCGGTTCTTCTTGCCTTTACACTATGTACCGGAGCCAAGGCGCCGGTTGCCGTTGTGATCCTGGTGTTCCTGGGCGGGGTATGTGCCCTCTGGCTGTTCGGGCAAAGAAAAGCGGGTCAGGCCCTGGCCTATGGGATTCCCCTTGTGGCGGTCTTCGTGTTCCTGTTCTTTACGGTGGTTTCCGAGGGAATGTCCACAGTGTCACACAACCAGACGGGGCTGTTTTTTTCCCTCACCGGTCATCTGTATGAGTGCGGTCTGGGAAGAGCCTATTATGATATGGTGGAAAAGGGAATGCCGGGGATTTTGGGAAAAATATTGATCATACTGGCTTACTTTTTCGGGGCGAATCCCGTTATTTACGGTCTGTTTTACCCAGCCCTGTTCTGCCGGGTCAGAAGAGAGGGGCGGAAAGCGCTGTTTTCCGTCGATGGTTCCCTGGTGGCATCCGTGGCGGCGGGAATGCTGTTGACGCTGTTTACGAAGCAGTCGGGAAATTCCCAGATGTACTTTGCCATGACAGCGATGCCTTTCGCGGCCGCATATGACATGCGCTGGCTGACGGACAGGCGGAGAGGGAAAAGCGGTGCGGAGATCATTTTCCGGGGCGCGGTGGCAGCGGCGCTGCTGGCATCCGTGGGATGCTGGTTCCATATCCTCTGGGTTCATCTGGAGGAAGGCTGTGTGAAACTGGCCCGCCAGGATGTCTTTGAGGACGTTAACAACAGCATTACCTGGGAAGAGTATGAGGCTTTCCTCTGGATCAGGGATCATACGGAGGAGGACGCGGTGATGCTCTGCAATACGGCAATGCATGACCAGCTGTATGAGAATTTTATCGTAGGGGTCTGTACGGAAAGGCAGATGTGGATAGAGGGCTGGCGTTATGTGGCGGGATATCTGGACCAGGAGAGCATTCAGGAGCGCCGGGATATGATCGGGGCCGCATATGCGGAGGGAAAAGCGCTGGAGACAGCGGAGCGCGCGGGAGCGGAATACGTCATCTGGATCCGGCGGCTGGATCCCCAGGCACTGCTTTCCCCGCTGGAAGACAGGAAGATCTACGACAATGAAAGCGTTGCGGTCTATCAGATCGATTAAGGAGAGTGGCAGGAATGAAAGCGTTTTGGGAGGATATCAGGTATTTCTGGTCGGATAAATTTTATGCCATAACGGTATCCCTGGCAGCAGTGTGCAGTTATGGCTTTAAGATTTCCCATGAGACGATAGGTATCGACGATACCTGTATCCCCCTGTATTTCGAGGATGGACTGGCTCCCGCGGTGGGAAGATGGACATTGTATCTCCTCAATAAATTCTTTCATATATCGGATTTTGCCCCGTGGATGACGGAACTAGCGGGAGTGCTGCTGCTGCTCTTCGCTGCCACGGCCTGGTGCGTGGTGTTCTCCCGGATCCTGGGCAGGGAAAAATATATGGCAGGATATACTTTCTTTGCGGCTCTATTCCTCTCCTGCCCATTGATCAGCGAGATATATGTATATTACCTGCATAACGGCATCAGTCTGGCCTACGCGCTGACAGCCATCGGGCTGCTCCTGCTGCTGAATGCCATGGAGGCGGGGACGGACGGGAAAAAGAGGCTGATCCGGATTGTGGCGGCGGCCGCCGGACTGACAGTGGCGCTGGGCTGTTATGAATCTTTTATGATCGTATTTGCCATGGGCGCCGTAATGATATTTATTCTGGTCAGGGGATTTGGGAATCAGGAACGGGGATATTGTTCGTCCCCCTGGGCATGGCTGGGGGCGTTGGCAGCCACGGCAACGCTGGCCATAGGGTTCCGGTGGCTGGTATTAAAACTGATCCTGGGGATTTTCCGGATTGGGATTCCGGAAAGCTTCCGGGTGGAGTACCGGAGCGTGTTTTCATTTACGGAAATGAGCGCGGCGGAGTTCTTCATGATCCTGAAGCGGCATTGGGTCAAATATTACCTGAATGCGTTCGCTTACCGGCCTGTTACCGTGCTGGTACTGGGCATTCTGACGCTGCTGGTTGTCTGCGTTATCATGGGCATTCGGAAAAAGGATATTTTCCTGCCGCTGGCGGCGCTGGCGGCGCCCATCCTGCCGGTATGCATGGTGCTCATTGAAGGGAAAGATACCTACTACCGGGCGGCCCAGTATGTGCCGCTGGTGGGGGCTTTTGCGGTATTCCTCCTGCTGAAGCTGGCGAAAGAGCATCTTCCCGGATTCTGCATGAAACTGGGAATGGCGCTGGCTTTTATCCTTTTATGGAATCAGTGTGCGGAGATGAATCAATGGTTTTATGTGGATTACATGAAATATCAGGATGCCAGGAACGTGATGGAGCAGGTGGCTTACGACCTGGAAAGGGAGTATGATACCGGGAAACCCGTGGTATTCAGGGGCGCGTATTTTGTACCTTATGGGATCGTGGAAAACGCGTACCTGGAGTGTGACTCCAGGGAATATGGCTGGATCCGCAGGATCGGCGATATGGTGGATCCGCACCTGGTGGAAAAGTATAACGCCGAAGACGGGCATGGCTATGACTTTGCCGAAACTCCCGTAAATTCTGCCCTGAGGTGGGGAGCCACCGCCTTTGACGGCACGGGGACCCAGCTGGGGAATTTCATGCGGATGCTGGGGCATGATTTTGAGATTGAGACAGACCTTTTGAAGATAGAAGAGGCGCAGGAACTTGCGGAGGATATGCCTGAATTCCCGAAAACGGGCTATATTATGGAGTGTGAGGAGTATATTATCGTGAATTTATAAAAAGAAAGAATTTTCAGGATTTCTGTACGAATGTGGGAAAATGTGGTATACTAACTAAATATATGTTTATACCGAAAATAATCGGAGGAAATAGATCTTGAGTGCGGTTACCAACGAAGAAAAGCTAAAAAGACTGGAAAAATATAAGCGGTTGATCAATCTTGCACTGGTGATGGTCTGCCTGGCCCTGGAGGTAGGGGATTTCGCCTATCACTGGCTGGTTCATTTTCAGTACAGCGTGGTGGAACAGCTGCAGGATTTCTGGAGGATGGGGCATGTGGCGGAGGTCAGCTTTTACGCCCTTGTGCTCATTTCCCTTTCCAACATGTATGGGGGAATGCGCCTGGGATACCTGAAAAATGTGGAATTGATCTTTTCGCAGGTGTTTTCCACCATCCTGGCCAATATCATCATATATTTTGAACTTTCCATCATGGCGCATCAGGCCTTTGTTCCCAAGGTATTCCTGATGATGATGACGGAACAGACCCTGATCGTGATCGTATATATCAATGTGGCGAACCGCATCTATAAATCCATCTTTCCGCCCCGGAAACTGTTTCTGATCCACGGTTACAGACCGGCTGAGAGTATCTGCGGCAAGTTTGAGAGCCGGAAGGACAAGTATGAGATCACCAGGACAGCCCATATCAGGGAGGGTTATAAAAAGATCTGCGAAATGATAGAAGAAGCCTACGGAAATGAGGAATGCAATGCGGTGGTGATCGGGGATATGTCCGTGGAGAACAGGAACCTTTTGCTGAAATTCTGTTATGGAAAAGGCATCCGCGTGTATCTGCTTCCTAAAATTACAGATGTTATTTTGATGGGGGCGGAGGAACTTCATATATTTGACACCCCGATCCTGTTGACAAGGGAATACTGTCTGACCATGGAACAGAGGTTTATAAAGCGCATGCTGGATATTGTATGCGCTTTGATTCTGTTGACCATTGCCTCTCCTTTTATGATCCTGACGGCCATCGCCATCAAGTTGTATGACGGCGGCCCCGTGTTGTACAGACAGGTCCGCTGTACCCTGGGCTGCAGGGAATTTCAGATCATGAAATTCCGGAGTATGCGGACAGACGCGGAAAAAGACGGCGTGGCAAGGCTGGCGAAGAAGAATGACGACCGCATCACGCCCATCGGGAAATTTATCCGTAAATGCAGGATAGACGAGCTTCCCCAGCTTTTCAACATCCTGAAAGGGGATATGTCCTTTATCGGTCCCAGGCCGGAACGTCCGGAGATCATCGAGCAGTATCTGGAAGTGATGCCGGAATTTGCCTATCGCATGAAAGTCAAGGCCGGGCTTGCCGGTTTTGCGCAGGTTTATGGGAAATACAATACTTCTCCTTACGACAAACTGAAGCTGGATCTGACTTATATTGAAAATTATTCCCTGTGGATGGATCTTAAGTTGATGATGCTGACGTTGAAGGTGCTTTTTTGGCCGGACAGCACGGAAGGCGTGGAAACCGAGCAGATCACCGCGCTTCGGGAGGAGAAAGAATGGAGGGAGAGCGAATGTGGGAAGGAAGTTATGGAAAAGAACCATTTGACTTGAGGCTGACGGTACTCCGCCTGATCGCCAGCCTGGATAAGGTGCTGGTGTTCACGCTGGCGGGGACCCTGCTGTTTGGCGGGGGATATTATGTGAAAAATATTCTCTTTCACCCTGAAAAGCAATATGGCGTTACCTCCGTATATTATGTGGAATATACTGTGGAGGAAGAAAAGGATGTGATAGGCGTCTATATCAATGAGATGACCTGGAACACCTATCTTCAATCTCAGGAGTTCATGGATGTACTGATGGAGAACATAAAAGAAAACAGCCGTTATATGGACAGCGACTGGGCGGATGATATCAGTGAGGAACAGGTGTCGGAATCACTGACCGCCTATCTGGCATCGAATCTGCGCATGCCTTCCACTACCGTGATCACTGACAGCGAGGCAGTGAGCCTGTTCATTGCCAGGGCAGTGGAACAGACCATGACGGAGGACTTCCCGGAGAAGATCGGGGAGATATCCGGGATCCGTGTGGTTGACGCGCCGGAAACTGCGGAGGAAGTGACGCCGGTGGTTCGTCCGGGCAGGGCGTTCGCGTTAAGCGCGATCCTCAGCTGTTTCTTTACCGTAGTGATCCTGCTCCTGAAAGAGACAGGGGATGACAATATCTGGCTTCCTGCCACTATCAGGAAGCGATATGGCATAAGGATCCTGGGTACGCTGGCGAGCCCCGAACTGTCTGAAAACCTGCGTTATTTTTATGAGGGAAAGAAAAAGGTTGCGGTCTGCGGGGTGCAGGCGGAGACCGACCCGGCGGAAATACTTGCCGCTGTCCGTGAAAAATGCGGGGAAAGCCTGGAAGAATGGTTTGCCGTACCGTCTCCCGCGGTCTGTCCGGAGAGCAGCAGGATCCTGCGGGAGGCGGAAGGCATCCTGCTGGCGGTACAGGCGGGGGCACATGCGGGAAAACAACTGGAACACTGCCTGGAATACCTGAAGCAGCAGGATTGCAAAGTAACAGCTGCTATTTTATGGGATGCAGATGAAAAGCTGATCAGGGCATATTATTTTGGTCATCGTTCCGCCCCGGATAAGCGATAGTCCGTCTGTAGTGCCGCCTGTGCGGCGGAATGAGAGGAATTATGAGAGTTCAGGTACTGGCGTCTGTCATGAATGAAACCATGGAAAACATTGTGGAGCGTATGAATCTGGATTCCGACGCCGTGATCATCAACCAATGTGAGAGCCTGGGAATGCAGGAGACAGAGCGCAACGGATGCAGAGTGCGGTTTTATTCTTTCCCTGACAGGGGAGTGGGCCGGAGCCGCAATGAGGCAATCATGAGGGCGGATGGGGATATCTGCCTGTTCGCGGATGGGGATATCACGTATGAGCCGGGCTACGCGGAGGCTATTGCCGCTGAGTTTGAGAAGAATCCCAGGGCGGATATGATCCTGTTCAATATCGAGGTGGAGGAAGCCAGAAGAACATACCATATTGAGGAGCGGAAGAGGGTGCACTGGTATAACTGCGGAAGATATGGGGCGGTCAGCTTCGCGGTACGGCGGGAGAGTCTTTTGAAAGCAGGTGTTACTTTTTCCCTGCTTTTTGGCGGGGGCGCGAAATACAGCAACGGGGAGGACAGTTTGTTCCTGAAAGAATTTATGGGCAAAGGTTTCCGGGTATACACGGCGCCCGTTACCATCGGCAGGGAAGAAGCCGGAGCATCCACCTGGTTCGCGGGATATCATGAGAAGTTTTTCGTGGACAGGGGTGTGTTGTATCACTTTCTGTATGGCAGGCTGGCCTGGGTCATGAGCCTGCGTTTCCTGCTGGCACACAGGGGGATATTCTGTAAGGAAGTAAGCGTAACACAGGCGTATGCCTGGATGAAACAGGGAATACGGGAGGGCAGAGATGGAACGTAGCGCGCTTGTATATGTCCTGCTGACTGCGGTGACAGTTTTGCTGGGACTTTGTGTGGATAATCGGAAATATGTACCCGGCTATATCAGCGGCAGGCGCAATGCCCTGACAGACCGCAGGCAGGCCAGGAACCATATTGCCGTGTTTGCCGTGTTCTGCCTGATGGCGGGAGTGTCCGCATGCCGTATTGCGGTGGGAAACGATTACTGGGTTTACAGGGATAATTTCAAGCTGATCGCACAGGGAAGGTATGTGTCTTATGAGCCGGGCTTCAACCTGATCGTAAAATGGATACAGCAGCTTTTCGGATACGACCACTATCTGCCTGTATTTGGATTTTTTTCCATTGTGACAGTATTCTTTTTTGTGAAAGCGCTGGAGGATCAGGGAAGAAATTTTGCGGTCTCGCTTTTCCTGCTGATGACAGGGGGATATTATTTCAACAGTTTAAATACCGTCCGTTATTATCTTGCCCTTGCCATAGCGCTCTATGCCATGAAATATGTCCTGCGGGGCGAATATGGAAAATTCATCCTGTGGATCCTGGGGGGAGCGCTGTTCCACAAGTCCATCCTGCTGGTGATACCGGTATATCTGCTGGCAAGGTTCCTGGCGGCGGTAAAGCTGAAAAAATGGCATTACATTACAGGTGGAATTTTGGTTGCCAGCCTGATCTTCTGTCAAAGTTTTTATCAGGAGATCATTTTCTATTTTTATCCGTACTATAGGAATTCCGTATTTGACGCGGGACAGCTTTCCTATGTGAATATTGCCAAATGTGTCTGTGTGCTGGCATTGTGCGGGATCTGCTATAAGAGGAGCCTGGCATCGGATATAAATAACAGATTTTATTTTTTCCTGAATGTAGCGGGGCTGGTGGTATACTGCTGCGGTTCTTTCATCCCCGAAGTATCCAGGGTGGGATATTATGTGATTGTTTCCCAGATATTCCTGCTTCCGGGACTTTTGGAAGATATGCGGGAAGGAATGCTGAAAAAGCTGTGCTGTACCGGCGTGATCGTTGGATTTACACTGTATTTCCTGTTTTTGCTGAGAGGGATGTACGCCGTGGATGTGCGGCTGCTTCCTTATTTAAACTGGATCTTCAACTGATCCATACAGGCCAAAAGGACAGAAAGGAAGAAAGTTTGCATGAGGATTCTGTGGCTCTGTAATGTAATGATCCCCGTCGTTGCGAAGCGCCTGAATATGGAGGCAACGAACAAGGAGGGCTGGATCAGCGGCCTTGCGGGTGTGGCGCTGGAGAAACGCATTGAAAATGACATAGAACTGGCGGTCGCTTTTCCCGGCTCCAGATCCATGTTTTCCGGCGAACGTGAAATCCGCAGGGAGAAAGTGCCCATGGAGCAGGGTGACCTGATCTGCTATGGATTTTATGAAGACACAACGCGGCCCGACCTCTATGACGAGGGATTGGAGGAACGCCTGCGGGAGATCGTAAACGACTTCCGGCCCGATATCGTCCATTGCTTTGGCACGGAATATCCGCATACGCTGGCCATGTGCAGGATATTTCCCCATAAGGACAGGATCCTGCTGGGAATCCAGGGATTATGCGCGGTCTACGCAAACGCCTATTTTGCCGATATGCCGGATCATGTGATAAACAGAGCCACGCTGAGAGACCGGCTGAAGAGAGACGACCTGAAAGAGCAGCAGAAGAAATTTGCCCGCCGCGGCGCCATGGAGATGGAGGCGGTGAAACTTGCGGGCAATGTGACGGGACGCACGGAATGGGATCGCTTCTATACGGGAGAATGGAACAAAAACGCATGTTATTATAAAATGAACGAGACATTACGGCCGGAATTTTATCAGGAAGAATGGAGTGAGGAAAGATGCGAGGCACACTCCATCTTCCTGAGCCAGGGCGATTATCCGGTGAAAGGACTGCATTATGTGCTGACTGCCCTGCCTGCGATACGGCAAAAATATCCTGACGTCAAAGTGTATGTGGCGGGACAGGATCTGACCCGGTATGATACTTTGAAGCAAAAGTTGAAAATATCCGGTTATGGGAGATATCTTCGCCAACTGATCAAGGACAATGACATAAGGGAACAGGTGATATTCATGGGAAGACTGGATTCCCGACAGATGCGGGATCAATATCTGAAATGCAGTCTTTTCGTATGTCCCTCGTCCATTGAAAATTCTCCTAATTCGCTGGGTGAGGCGATGCTGCTGGGTATGCCCTGCGTCAGTGCGGATGTGGGCGGGATCCCCAGTATCTTTACGGCGGGGGAAGACGGTATCCTGTATAAAGGATTCAGAAGCGCCGAAAACAGATTTGATAACACAGATAATCTAAAGGATGATCGGGACAGACAGCTGGAATTGATTTCCGGGCGGCTTGCCAGGGCGGTTGTGGAGATGTGGTCAAACAGGGAGAAAAGGATCGAATATTGTAAAAATGCAAGAAATCATGCAGAAAAAACGCATGACCGCCAGCAGAATTATAAGAAAATGATAGAAATTTATTCAGACATCATGACACGGAACAGGGATTGATATGGAAAACACAGTTAAATTTGTATTCGTATCCAATTATTTAAATCATCATCAGATTCCGTTCTGCAATGCGGTGTATGAACTGCTGTCGGGAAGCTTCGTTTTCATCCAGACGGAGCCCATGGAACAGGAGCGGGTCAGGATGGGATGGCGGGAAAGGACGGATATCCCTTATCTGAGAAAATACTATGAGGAGCCGGACAACTGCAGGGGACTGATCGATTTCGCCAGGGTGGTCTTTTTCGGGGGGAGCGACGAGGAAAGCTACATTGAAGCCAGGCTGCAGGCGGGCAGGCCGGTGATCCGTTACAGTGAGCGCCTGTACAAGACAGGCCAGTGGAAAGCCGTTTCTCCCAGGGGACTGAGAAAGAAATATCATGATCACACCCGTTACCGCAAGGCTCCCGTTTATCTGTGCTGCGCCGGGGCCTATGTGCCCAGCGACTTTCATCTGGTGGGCGCTTATCCCGGGAAAATGCTGAAATGGGGATATTTTCCTGAGGAAAAGGAATATGACGCCGACCGGCTGATGGAGTCCAAGCAGCCGGGCAGGATACTCTGGGCGGCCAGGTTCCTGGACTGGAAGCATCCCGAACTGCCCATAAAGACGGCGGCTTACCTGAGGGAAAAAGGATATTCCTTTCACCTGGATGTGGTGGGCGGCGGCGAAATGGAAAAACATGTGTTTTCTTTGGCGGAGGAATTGAAGCTGCAGAACCTTGTCACATTCCATGGTTATTGCCCTCCGGAACAGGTTCGCGGTATGATGGAACAGTCGAATATCTATCTGGCCACCAGCGACCGTCAGGAAGGCTGGGGAGCCGTTGTCAACGAAGCCATGAACAGCGGCTGCGCCGTGGTGGGAAGCAGCATGATGGGAGCAGTGCCCTATCTGATACGGCATGGAGAAAATGGCATGATCTACCGTGACGGCTCGGAAGACTCCCTGTTCCGGTTGACAGAACAGCTGTTACAGGACAGAAAACTCTGCAGGCGGCTGGGCGGAAACGCCCTGCGGACGATCGCCCGGGAATGGAATGCGGAAACTGCGGCGGAACGGCTGCTGGGCTTCTGTATCCGGCAGGATTTCCTGGAAGCGGGGGATGTCCCGGCGACGATGGACTGGAAGACGCAGCCAGAGTCAGGACCTATTTCAAAAGCACCTGTTATTTCGGAAAGGAATATGTATCCCGCATTGATGAAACATGCGTTATGAATTCTGCGGGCAATGAGCCAAGCGGATGCGTTGGTATCCATTTGGCGAATGCCATATACCCCATATGCCTGCATGGGGGATGGCCTTAGGCCAGAAGAGGTTGCCGTGATGGATTATCCTTTGATCAGTGTTATTGTCCCGGTATATAATATAGAAGAATACCTGCCCAGGTGTGTGAGGTCGCTGCAAAGCCAGACCTATCCGCACCTGGAGATCCTGTTGGTGGATGACGGTTCCACAGAAACAACCGGTGCGCTTTGCGACCGTTTGGCGGAAGAGGATCCGCGCATCCGTGTTTTCCATAAGGAAAACGGCGGATCTTCCTCCGCCAGGAACCTGGGTATCATGGAGGCAAAGGGTGTATACCTGGGTTTTGTGGACGGCGATGATTATGTGGAACCGTTTATGTATGAAAAACTCTACGCTGCCATAACACAGTATGGCGTGCCTGCAGCCCAGATTGGCCGGGATGAGATCGATCCCGACGGCAACAGGCTGCCTGATATCTGCGTCCCGCCCAAGGAATCGGTCTGCATCGAAGCGGAAGATTTCCTGAGAGAACTGCTGATGCACCGTGGGGACTGCTCTTTCTGTACCAAGCTGGTCAGGAAGAACGTGCTGGAGGCCATGGAATTTCCCACAGGCGTGCTGAATGAAGACTTTCATCTGCTGGTACGGCTCCTGGGGGAGGAGAGGATCCACAGGATGGCATCCATTCCAGACAGGGGCTACCATGTTTTTTACCGTGTGGGCAGCAATTCCAGAAAAGCGGATAAGGAAAGTTTCTCCCGGGTGTATGCCGATAATATCGACAATGCGGATATGGTCTGCGGCATCGTACAGCGTAGATACCCTGACCTGCAGGATATTGCGTTCCGTTTTGGTATTTTCCAGCGGATCGACTATATGCTGCACATCCCCATTTCCCGGATGAACAGGAATAATGATTTTTACCGGGGCGTGGTGGGGTATCTGCGGAAAAACTGGTGGAGATCCATGAAAAATCCCATCCTGACGGGGAAGAATAAAGTGTATCACACATTGTTCGCCATTGCGCCCAAAGGAATCCGGATCCTGCACAGGAAGCTGAAGGGCGGAAGCGGTCTGCCTGTAACAATTTTGTAATAATAATTGTTATTAAAGCGCGAGTGTGATATGATGATTCTGCTGACGTGCAAGTAAAAGCCGGGTGGATATCCATCCGAGGCGAGCGACATAAAGAGAAGGAATCTGATATGAGAAAAACAGGAAGATTTATAGACATTCCCACGAATCGGATCATTGCGTTGATCCTGATGGATATTATGGCGGTCATAGTGGCGTCGTTCGGGGCGCTGTATATCCGGTTTGAATTCAGCTTTGCAAATATTCCTGGAGAGTATATTACCAAGTTTGAACATATCATCCTGATCAATATTGTTGTTGCCCTGGCGTTTTTCGCGCTGTGGAAGCTGTATAAAAGTGTGTGGCGGTATGCCAGCGCCAATGAACTGATCAATATCATATTTGCCACCACATGCGCGGCAATTACCCAGACAACGCTGTGTTACGTGCTGGACCAGAAGATGCCCAGGAGTTATTATGTGCTTTACTGGTTCCTGCTGACAGTGCTGATCACCTGTATCCGTTTCGGATACCGTATCCTGAGGATCCTGAACAATAAGAGGAACGACCTGACGGGCAGGAACAAAGGGGTCAATGTCATGCTGATCGGCGCTGGCGCCGCCGCCAACATGATCCTGAAAGAAATTGAGAACAGTTCTTATCTGAACCTGCGGGCAAAATGCATTGTGGATGACCAGGAGGGCTGCCATGGGAAACTGCTCCGCGGGGTGCCCATCGTCGGCGGCAGGGATAAGATCATGGAAGCGGTAAAGGAGTATGGGATCGATGAGATCATATATGCGATCCCCTCGGCGGATGCCAGAACCAGACGGGAATTCCTGGATATCTGTAAGGAGACGGGCTGTAAGATGCGCGCCCTGCCCGGCATGTACCAGCTAATTAACGGGGACGTATCTGTTGCCACGTTAAAAGAAGTTGAGATAGAAGACCTGCTGGGCAGGGAACCGATCCCCATCAATACGGAGGAAGTGCTGGGTTATGTCAGCGGAAAAGTAGTCATGGTCACAGGCGGGGGCGGCTCCATCGGAAGCGAATTGTGCAGGCAGATCGCGAACCATCGGCCCAAGCAGTTGATCATAGTGGATATCTATGAGAACAACGCCTATGATATCCAACAGGAACTGCTCTGGAAATATCCTGCATTAGACCTGCAGGTACTGATCGCGTCTGTCAGGAATACGAACCGCATGAACAATATCTTTGAAAAATACAGGCCTGATATCGTATACCATGCCGCCGCCCATAAGCATGTGCCCCTGATGGAGACAAGCCCCAACGAGGCGATCAAGAACAACGTCATGGGAACTTACAAGACAGCGCAGGCGGCGGATAAATACGGCGCGGAGAAATTTGTACTCATATCCACGGACAAAGCGGTAAATCCTACAAATATCATGGGAGCCTCCAAGAGGATCTGTGAGATGGTGATCCAGCTGATGAACCAGAAATCCAGAACCAACTTTGTGGCAGTGCGGTTTGGGAATGTATTGGGAAGCAATGGCAGTGTGATCCCCCTGTTTAAGAAACAGATCGCGGAGGGAGGACCCGTGACAGTCACCCATCCAGATATCATACGTTATTTTATGACGATCTCGGAAGCTGTTTCCCTGGTGCTGCAGGCAGGGGCCTACGCAAAAGGCGGCGAGATTTTTGTGTTGGATATGGGTGAACCCGTGAAGATCCTGGATCTGGCAACCAATCTGATCAAGCTTTCCGGATATAAGGTCGGGGAAGACATAGAGATCAGGTTTACCGGACTGCGCCCCGGGGAAAAGATGTATGAAGAACTGCTGATGAATGAGGAAGGACTGAAAAAGACTGCCAATAAGATGATCTTTATTGGAAAGCCTATCGAATTTGATACGGAACTCTTTGAGAAACAGCTTAAGAAGCTGGGTGAGGACGCGAAGAAAGAGTCGGCGGATATCAGGAAGAATGTGCGGGAGATCGTGCCTACTTATCATTATGAAGGGTAGAGGAATGCGTATGTATACAACTGTAAAAAGCATAGTGGACAGGCTCCTGGCGCTGATCGGCCTCGTTGTATTATCCCCGCTGCTCCTGCTCCTGGTCATTGCCATAAAACTGGATTCCAAAGGCCCCGTCCTGTTTCAGCAGAAAAGGGTGGGGATCCGCAAAACACATTTTCATATCCTGAAATTCAGGACCATGCGGGTGGATACGCCGAAAGACACTCCCACTCATCTGCTCCGGAATCCTGAGCAGTATATCACCAGGGTTGGAAAGTTCCTCCGCAGGACCAGCCTGGATGAACTGCCGCAGATCATAAATATCATCAAGGGAGACATGGCCATTGTGGGACCCAGGCCAGCCCTGTGGAACCAATATGACCTGATCGCGGAACGGGACAAGTATGGGGCAAACGATATCCTGCCGGGGCTCACCGGCTGGGCGCAGATCAATGGCAGGGATGAGCTTCCCATAGAGGTGAAAGCGAAACTGGACGGCGAATACGTGCGGAAAATGGGGCTAGGGATGGATATACGCTGCATCCTGGGAACCGTAGTCTCCGTGCTCCGCCATGAAGGCGTGGTGGAAGGCGGCACGGGCGCGATGGACAAAAATGTGGGGAAATCATGATGAAAAGTTTCAGAAGAACAAAAGCAGATGTACTATAAAGTCAATTCGCAGCTGACTGTGGAAAATGGGGGACTGCACAGCGCTGGCGGAGGGGATAGAACGTTGGATGAGATGGAGCGGTATGTGGGGTAGGACAAGTAGTTCTTTTATTTGTTGGCATTATGTGTTTTATACAAGCTGTTGAACTTGATTACGAGAATCCTAATTTCATCGATTATGTCAGAATCGACTTGCGTCTTGGAAGAATTTTGGCATACTTTATCAGCCAGTTGATTTATTTGTTGTAGAAGAATGCCTGTCTCTGTGATGCCATCGTTAAACCATGCCGGATTTTGTTCGTATAATTCGACCAGGCGATGCATTATGTTCGAGAAAATGTATGTTAATTTAGGAGCGAAAGAGTTATTGTTTCCCGCAGATGAATAGACTAAAATATTTAATGCTTCTGACAGAGTACCTGTGTTGTCAAATATGCTGTTTTTGGGGGTGGGGTCTCCCTGAAAATTGAAGTATTTTATATAGGGATTTGCGGAATCGGTTATCTGACTTAAGGATTGTATGGTGTGTTCCCAAAATTTGTATATTTCCAAAGAAAGAGTAATTTTTTGAAAGTAAGTTTCGGTAGACGTATTTGCTTTCTTTAACTCCATTTTCATATTGCGATAAAATAACTCCACTTTTTGCATAGCGCTTTCGTGGTCAGGTTGTACGATAAACTTGCTATTTGTATCAATTTCACACAACACAATAAATAGGCTGTCAATGTCGATAATTTCGTGCTTTTGCCAGACGGTATCAACCAGGATATTATTAAAAAACAAATAAAGTAGACTCTTAAACGAGGGAAGACTTTCCAATATAGCTTTCCGCATAATTTTTTCCCCTTCTGTAATGCAGAACTGTCTTTGATATTCTGTCCATAGATCCATGGTCAGCACCTTGATTAACTTACGGGAAAATTCCAGAAATTCAGGGGTATTTGCTTTTAGGGAAGTGAAAGGAGCAGAAAGCTTGTCCATCAGTACTTCTATAAAAGTATTTTTTTCACTTTCCGTTTTATAATTTGTTTTAGCGTATGCGTTTAAGATTTCTTCATAATCCTCATAGGATTGAGTTATTTCACAATAAGCCTTTACATGGTTTAAAATAATATTTTTTTCCAATAGTTCCTTGCGATATCTTCGTTCAAGTGCTTTCCTTTCAGAAAAATCCAGAGTATCCAACCGAAACATAATATAATTCAGTATTTCTGCACGTCTGCCTGGCATGGACGGTTTACAGGGAGAGATTTCCATGATAGCATTGATAATGACATCGTTATTTTTTTGAAAATAAGTATATATGTCCGTACAGGACTGCACATGGGAGTATCTTTCCGGCAATATATTTTTCAAAAATGATACGGTAAAGACCGCATTCATCCAGTCCTCTCTCAAATATTCCATACTGATCTGAGAAATTCCGGAACTGAGTTTCCTTAGATTTCGCTTAATGTCTTTAAAGTAGTTTTTCACTTTCCTGGGATTTGTCAGATTGTTTTGTATTTGTGAGGTGATTGCTGCTATGTCTTCCAAAGGCAGTTTTTGATTTTCCTTTTGGTAATTTAAATTGTGCAGCACATTCTGTGGGAATAAATGAACCTGACTCCGGACTGCCACGGGGGATCTACCGTTTAAAATCAAGTCCGAAAATTCCATGACGGCTGCTTCGGTGAAAATTTCAGATAAATAAAAGTCGGAAATTTCATCATAACTGACAGGATGCAGATATAAGGTATAACTGATATATTTCTCCATGTAATCAAAAGGAAAGTCTTCTGTGGAGGAATCAGTTTTATCTGTATGAAAAAGAGTCTTGTCTGCCAGAAAAAGTGTTTTGCAGTTAACCAGGTCGGTGCTTTCTCTAATTACTTTAAACATTTTTGACCGATATTCTGGTTCGCATCTGTCCAGGTCATCTATGATCAAATAGATTGTGCTGTTCAGTTTTTTTAATTTGTTGTTGAGGTACTGTTGGTTTCTGGCGTTTCTCTCGGATCCAATACCCAGCATATGTGAAACTTTTCCCCACAATTCAACCCCGGCCTCTTCAAGTAACCCTGAGAAAGCAAGAAAATAGTTTTCTATGGAATGTTCCTTTTCTATAAAAATGTTGTTTTCACGTAAAATCTTTATTATTTGTTCGGAGATTTCCAGCATGATTTCCGATACGGATTTTTCGCTCCCTGCCATTATCCATACAAAATGATCTTTGGACATTCGATAGTCCAGTGCCAAGGCCTTTACAAAACTACTTTTACCCATTCCCCATTCGGCGGAAATCATCAGGGAATAGGGCTCGTCTTTCTGCTGCTTTAAAATGGGGATAAAACAATCCAGCTGCCTGCATCTGGTAGGAAACAGGTCAATATTGGGGAAATCAGATTCTTTTGTATGATTGTTATTCTGTTTTTTTTCTTGCTTTTTTTGCCACTTTTCAAATAACAGGAGTATCATTTCAATGGCATCAATGGATATGATGCAGACAATGCCCTCCGCTATTTCCAATCGATCTGTTATTGCAAGCAAAAGCAACTCCAGAAAAAGGGCATACTGGAAATGTTTAAAAAATTGCATTGCCGGTTCAAATCTATTTCGGAATATAATGCACTGTATGCAGCCACATAGAAATAGGAAACCGCCGACGATTGTAAATACCATGGCATTAAAATAGCGATAATCAATTTTTAACTGTATACCCATGAGGTAAAGGAAGTTTCCAGCCCAAGCAATTCCTGTGGCATATAATGATTTATGTAACAGTTTATTTATGGCGTATCTTCGTTGGCCTGTCAACAAAAGAATACTACATATGATTATAAGTAAAAAAATAAGTACACAGATTATAAATAGGGTGGACTTGTATGGATAATATTTTTCTATTATTAATTCGAAAATACGTCTGAGGTTATGCATATTATTTCACCATTTGTATCTGATTGTGGGTTGCTGTAAGATTATAAATACCTTGATAGGTTATTATACCAAAATACAGCCAAAAACTTCAAGAGAAATTCCTGACTGTATTTTGGGGAACTGCTTAAAGCCTGTTCAATCCTGACCAGAGTACCTGCTTTACTCTGCCGGTACTTTTCGCCCAGACGGACAATTCCCTGACTTGAGATAATTCTACTTTACTGCCCAGAATCAGGGTCAGGTTGTCCAACTTCTTCTCTACATTGATGTAAAGCCATGGAATGGGACTGGAAGCGGTATTGTCCACTTCCGGATTCTGGGAACAGCGGAGCATCCGTACTTCTTCCTCATACTCGTAGTTTGCGGACTTGAACAGGAAGCGGATTTCATTCAAACGATCCACAATGAAAGCCCTGACCACTCCGGCGGCTTCCGGAGCAATCTGATTATCCTCTTCCAACAGTATTGTTTCGATTCTTGTAAGTTTCTGCAGAATATTAGGAATGCATGTTTTGATCGTATTTACATCATTGATTGAACTTCCTTTTGTATCTTCAGCTTTGAAACTTTTGAACATACAATCTTCTTTTCCCGCAGACAACTGGCGCTCGTCCACATAGACAATTCGATATAATGCATTTTCCTCTGCTTCATCGTCAAGGATAGAATAGTAGTTCTTGTCCACAAGGTCAAAGAAAGTTTGATCAAACCCAATGATACAGCCTTTTTCCTTATCGGCATAATTACTCCACAGACCGAAATTATTTTTGTTCATGGAGAAGCTTGCGATATAGACATCACTGTCAAAGGAGGAAATATCGTCAATGTCTCTGTAACCGGCACTATTATCAATATATTTTCTAATAACTTCGTTATATGTCTGGGAGTTGATCGCAGTTCCCGACTTATCTGAAGAGTTATCAAAGCTGAAAATATTCTCACATATTTTTTTAAACATTGTTCCTTCGCTTGCATCGTTCATGCGGGCGGCATTGGACATGCGGAATCGGGGCTCCCCTGCTTCTCCTGCGTCCCCTGCTGTTTTGGGGAGAATGCCTTTCAGGGTGCTTAACCGGGTGTATTGACATATAATGGGTTTCGCGTTATTTGTGGTTTTGTCTTTTGGTTCCCTGTTTTCGAAATCAGCAAGATTAGCGTAGGTGACGCGTAACTGCGTTTTCACTCGCAGGATGTCGCCATACAGTTCCACAATAGTAGCCAGCAGTTTTGCCCGGGTGGACAGCTTGATGGAGTGGAAGCTTTGGTTGACCATGAGTTTCATGAATGCCTGATTTGTACCGTTTTCAAGCAGGCGCACATGGCAGAACAGTTCCAGAAAAGCCCGTTCCAGTTCATAATCAATATTTTTGCTGGCATCAAGCAAGTTCTCCTCCTGAGCCAGTATGATCCGCGCTACTTCGATATAACTTTTCATTGTAA
The DNA here is from genome assembly GCA_023667395.1 of Blautia sp. Taxonomy (GTDB): domain Bacteria; phylum Bacillota; class Clostridia; order Lachnospirales; family Lachnospiraceae; genus Acetatifactor. The sequence continues at coordinate 113,460 of JAMPAC010000002.1, forward strand.
TTGGCGTAGTAGAAGACACAAGGCCTAACAGCAGCTGCCTTTTTTGCTGTATGAACTCTGGCGATGATTTGGTGAACTGCATGCAGTAATTCACTTTGCTGATTACCCAACAACTGTATGTCAGATAATCCATGGGACGGCTTTCCAATATTTTACCGAAAGAGTTACTTAGGTTCTTCCACTTTTCACGTATGGCGTTTTCGTCATCCTGCCTGAATCCTCGCTTGATCTGGTTCATATTTCGCAGGTTTTCCAAAAATTGCATATAAATATCAGAGTTGTTATTTAAGGCACATATCTCCCGGATCAAATCTGATATCTCGCAGGAATACGTTTCCGGACTATCTATCTGCAGATAAGTCCAGCAATCATACAGGTTGTGAAGAATTCTTTTCTGCACGAGACTGTTGACAGCATGCCATTTTACAGTATAGGGAGGTGTTATTTTGGTATCAGGTTTCAACCTGGAGTTGATGATTGTTTTTAACTGTGTTAAGGCCATGTGTATATTGGCAGTCAGTTCTCCAGGGGAATCGATTTCTGCTGTCGCTTTAATTTGAATAGGGGTCTTTTCATCCTGTACTAAATATGTCAGCAGATCTATGTAAACATTCAGAGCCTCCTTATATCGGTCTTCTACGATCAGACACCAGCCAAGGTCTACCTCCGTGCGGATTTCATGCTGTCTCTTTGATCTCTCATTATCCAGTTTTAGCAGAGACTTGTGAATATTGGTCAGGCTGTCGATAGCAGCCAGATATTTTCCGCGTTTGATCTGACACTGGGCTTCCAGATATGCGGCTTTCAACTCCAGACTATCCCACTGTATGGCTCTGCTGCTTCTGATATGGGAAAATAATTTTTCTGCTTCCTCATATTTTTCCTGGGTAAATAAGTATCTGGCATACAGAAACAGCCATTTATAGTTGGATTTCTCAGGCTCGTCAGGGTATATATAGGCAGAATCCTGGTTTGGTGTATAACAGTATTGGGTGATACTTTCCGCCTGTTCTGCCAGCCCCGATTCCAGATAGCATTTATATTGATTGTATTCGGCAAATTTGTTCCCTTTCAGGGTTTCGCCCGTCAAAATGGAAATAGAGGCATTATGGTAATTCGGTTTCTTCAGACAGACGGCAAGATTATTTTGTGCGTCCGCGTTTTTTAATGCAATGTTTCCTGTTTCGGATTTAGTGCATACATCATGAATCTGTCCGATCAGCGATTGGGGTACATCCATGGAATTTGGTTCCAGTTCGAGCAAATCAGTCAGGGAATGTTCTATTTCCTCTGTGGGTGCGTCTTTTTCGTGATCCTTAATGCGGTCGATGATACCCAATACCAGGAAAACGCCGACTGCACGCCGCACCCAGAAATTCCCATCCAACGAACCGTTAAAATCCACGCGATCCCTGCAGGAAATGCCGGCCTGGAGCAGAGCCTGTAATATGTAATCTTCAAACAAATGATCGACCATGTTCCGGTCATTTTGTGAAAACAATTTCACGGAGAACCCCTTTATTTGATTCGTGTAATCCATTTGAGGCAGCTGCCCCACGAAATGCCTGACCATATTTTTTTCCTTAGCATTGTCTAATGAGTTAATGCAGAAGCCTATAAGATCCGCGCATTCCCGGGCGGCCAGTTCATATTCCCGCTGAAAACGGTATATCTGTGCGATATTGAGCCAGGCACTGGCATAGATGCGTGCCAGGATACCGTCTATGGGCGCCTTTTTATCATGTAAGGTCTCTATTGCCTTTTTAATCTCCTGGAACAGCATAATAGCCCGCCAATAGGTGGCGTCCACTCTTAAAGGATCTTTTTCTGCAATATCCCGGAAATATTTTGCCTTATTCAGCAGGAACAGGAACATGATCACAAAATCTTCTGTTTGGTCGATAACATTTTCCAGGTTGGTCAATTCAAAATAGGCAGTATCCTGTTCCAGATAATATTTTGCTTTCTCGTGTTCGGCATCTGCAGACAGATAACGTTCTGTCCTAAATTGTCCCAGACGCCGGTAAGCGCTTCCCAGGACTAAGTCCCTCAGCTTTTTGTCTTGGCCTTGGCAGGTCTTATACTTTTCTTCTTGTTCGACTTTTCCAATCAGAGCTTTGAGGTATTGCTCTATTTGGGCATTGCTTTCACGGAAATGATCATGATAAAAAATTTGAATGAACGCGTAAAAACTCTTTAACTCTGTCCTGATCTGGTTAGAATCAGTTTCCTGATACAGGGAATTGTTAAACCACCAATTCTGAATCTTATTTTTCCATAAGTTGCTTTCCAACCAGCAGTCCAGTTCCACAGCAGGGTTGGGGGCGTTTTCTTTAGTATTTGTTTGTACCATCTCTATCTCCTTTAAAACGTTATTTGTTAACTATAATAATATTATACAACTGATTAAAACGCAAGAACTTTACAGAAAGAGTTTTTCAATGAAAATGGTCAATTCCGTTTTGAGGGATGCCGGGAGTATCTGACTGCAGAAAGCATTTATGATCAATTGAGCGGTATGCCGGGTGAGAAGCCTGGGCAGACAGAAAAGCTTTTGGGCGGTATAGATGGCAATGTTGTTAGGCGGCTGATTGAAATTACGGCACAAAAGTGTTGTGGTAACCGCACATGGTTAATCCCATGAAATGATAGCACCGAAATTGATATACCCCAAAGAACACCAAGACAAGCAGTGGTTAACCGTACACGGTTTACCGCGGTAATATTTCAGACTGTTTGGCAATCTGTGTTTATCTTTTCTGTACCCGTACAAGATCATATCCATCCCTTAAAATTCGGATCATACTCTCCCTGGCTGCCTCTTCCAGTAGCCCTAATACGTAATTCAGTTCCCTCCGCAGCCCCTTAGAGCCTTTCAGGATAAAGGCAGACGATATACGGAATTGATGGTACATTTTCCACAGGCTCTCGCTGTCCGGAAGCTGTCGTCCCATTTCCGGGTTTCGCAGCTTCTTGATATCCATTTCCCCAACAAACCAGCTATTTTTGCTTGGGTATATCCATGATGATGCTGCAGACAGTAAAAAATATCTGGATGGACTTTGGCGTTTTCAGATAGATATTGCAGGCATTCCAGTTGTCTGCCAGCCTGCTCAAAGGAGGAGTCGCAGGAATTTCGGGAAAAGATGCGATTGTAGAGCCGGGCAGAATCGAAGGGATAGATACGACACTTAAAAGATATAATAATGCTTCATAAACGTACTTGAAAGGTTCTGGAAAGTCCAGTATATCGTAGGGCTGTCTCCGGTAAATACATAGTAGACATACATATCGGTTGTGCAAAGATATTTAAGTTTAGAATACGGAAGACATATGTATCCTGTTTCTGCCCTGTTCAAAGCGTTTTGTGGTGTTTTTAAGCAGCGGCAAAGCTGCTGTGTCAGACCACATCGTATGCGTTTCTCCTTTAATCTCAGTGTGAAGTTTCTGTAATTACTGTTCATGGGAATTCTCCGTTTGATTCATAGAGTTAATTGTGCACGGTTAACTCTATGAAACGATAGCACCAGAAATTCAGTGTTTTAGCATCTGTTTATGGCAAAAGTTCTGGATTTTATATTTCAGTTTCTCGTTGTAATATGGCAGGATGCGTGGTAAACTAAAGAAATGGGAAGAAATGTTGCCTGCAAGCGATATCATATTTTGAGGAATGCCTATGTACACAACCATAAAGAGTATCATAGACAGAGTTTTGGCAGTGACAGGTCTGATCCTGTTATCCCCGTTGTCCCTGTCCTTGGCCATTGCCATAAAACTGGATTCCAAAAGCCCCGTCCTAAAAGGGTGGAGATCTGCAAAACATATTTTTATATCCTGAAATTCAGGACTATGCGGGTGGATACGCCGAAAGACATTCCCATTCATCTGCTCCGGAATCCTGAGCAGCATATCACCAGGGGTGGGAAAGTTCCTCCGCAAGACCAGCTTGGACGAACTGCCGCAGATCATAAATATCATCAAGGGAGACATGGGCATTGTGGGATCCAGGCCGGCTCTGTGGAACCAATATGACCTGATCGCGGAACGGGACAAGTATGGGGCAAACGATATCCTGCCGGGGCTCACCGGCTGGGCGCAGATCAATGGCAGGGATGAGCTTCCCATAGAGGTGAAAGCGAAACTGGATGGCGATTATGTGTGGAAAATGGGGTTGGGGATGGATATACGCTGCATCCTGGGAACCGTAGTCTCCGTGCTCCGCCATGACGGCGTGGTGGAAGGCGGCACAGGCGCCATGGACAAAAATGTGGGGAAATCATGATGAAAAAAGTGCTGATCACAGGCGCCAACAGCTATATAGGCACCTCCTTTGAAAACTGGATAAAAGAAAACTGCGGCGAGATTGCCATCGATACATGGGATATGAAGGGCGATGCATGGAAAGAAAAGTCCTTTCATGGTTTTGACGCGGTGTTCCATGTGGCGGGGATCGCCCATGCGGACGTGGGAAAAGTTTCAGAAGAACAAAAGCAGATGTACTATAAAGTCAATTCGCAGCTGACTGTGGACTGTGCCCGGAAAGCCAAAGAAGAGGGTGTCGGGCAGTTTGTTTTCATGAGCAGCATCATCGTGTATGGAGAGAGCGCCGGAATCGGGCAGCCCAGGGTGATCGCGAAGGATACGCCTCTCGCTCCGGCCAATTTTTATGGGGACAGTAAGGTGAAAGCAGAAGAAGGCCTGCAGAAACTGGCGGACAGCCACTTCAAGGTTGTGATCCTGCGGCCTCCCATGATCTATGGCAAGGGTTCCAGGGGAAATTATCCCCTGTTGGCTAAGATGGCTCGTAAACTCCCTGTTTTTCCTGAGGTCAGGAATGAGAGGAGCATGTTATATATAGGGAATCTGTGCAAATTTATCAGCCTTATGGTCTTAAATGAAGAGGCTGGGGTCTTCTTCCCACAGAACAGGGAATATGTGAGGACCAGCGAGATGGTAACCCATATCGCCGGGGCGCACCGGAAGAAAATACATTTGACAAAGGCCTTCAATCCGATTTTGAAGTTGATGGGAAAAATGGGAGGAAAACCGGGAGGATTGGTGAACAAAGCTTTCGGCAATATGGTGTATGAAAAATCCATGAGCGAATACAAGGAAGAATATCAATTGTATGACCTGCAGGAATCTGTCCGGCTGACCGAACAATAGAGGTGCGATAATGGGAAAACATATACTGGTCATTTCCCAGTATTTTTATCCGGAAGAGTTCCGGATAAACGATATATGTGAGGAATGGGTAAAAAGAGGATACGAAGTCACGGTCGTGACAGGGATCCCCAATTATCCGCAGGGAAGATTCTTTGACGGATATGGGTGGGGAAAGAAGAGAAAAGAAGTCTATAAAGGCATCCGCATTGTCAGGCTGCCCATTATTCCACGGGGAGAGCGGGCAGCGACCCTGATCCTGAACTATTTTTCCTTTGTGGCATCCGGTTTTTTCTGGAAAGTTTTCACCGGGATACGGGCGGATAAGGTGTTTGTTTTTGAAGTTTCCCCCATGACCCAGGCGCTGCCGGGCGTGTGGTATGCCCGGAAACGGAAAATTCCATGTTATATCTATGTGCAGGATCTGTGGCCGGAAAATGTGGAGTTTGTTGCAGGCATCCACAACAGACGGGTCATCGGAGCCATTGATAAGATGGTGAATTATATTTACCGGAACTGTACCGGAATATTTGCCACATCGCCAAGCTTTGTGAGGAAAATTGAGGAACGGGGCAGCGCATGGAACGGGAAGAACAGTAAGGTAGTGTACTGGCCGCAGTATGCGGAAGAATTTTACCGTCCCATGGGGAAAAAAGTCCTGGAAAAAGACGCCTGCTTTCAGGTGGTTTTTACCGGAAACATAGGATATGCGCAGGGATTGGATATTCTCCCTGCCACGGCGGAAATCCTGAAAAAGAAAGGGATCGGCTGCAGATTCATGATCGTGGGGGACGGAAGATACAGGGAGGAACTGGAGCGTGAAATCGCATCCCGAAATGTGGCTGACATGTTCCTTATGCCGGGAAGAAAGCCGCCCCGGGAGATTCCGGAAATTCTTGCGGGGAGCGATGTGGCATATATTTCCTTTGCCAACAATCTTTTATTTGAGAATACGATCCCGGCGAAACTACAGTCCTATATGGCATGCGGGATTCCCATACTGGCTTCCGCAACGGGCGAAACGAAACGGATCATTGACGAGGCACGCTGCGGCATAGCCTGTAAAATGGGGGACTGTGTAGCGCTGGCGGAGGGGATAGAACATTTTATGGAGATGCCCTGGGAGGAACGTTCCCGGATGGGACAGAATGCGTTGGGGTATTCGGAGAGACACTTTAATAAGAGGAAGCTGTTGGATGAGATGGAGCGGTATGTGGGGTAGGACAATTAACTCTTTTATCTGTTGGCATTATGTTCAAGAAAGTGTATGATAATTTAGGGGGCAAAGGGTTATTCCCTTTTGTGGATGAATAGGTTAAAATTTTTAGTTTATTTTGATGAAATTGGCGTTTATTGACAGAGAATAGAATGTGTGCTATAGTGAGATGGTTAATTCGGGGGTGTGAAAGAATAATTTAAATGAAAATTCTTGAAATTAATTCCGTTTGTGGAATAGGAAGCACAGGCAGGATAGCCGTAGAGATTGCGAAAGAGTATGAACAGAGCGGAAACAAGGTGGTAATTGCATACGGAAGGGGACAGACGTCTGCGGAAGGGGAAAAATATGCATACCATATTGGAAATGAAGTGGATGTCAGAATACATGGCATGATCTCCAGGCTTTTTGATCTGCATGGCTTTGCGTCAAAAAGGGCAACAAAGCAGTTCTTAAAATGGGCCGACCAGTATGACCCGGATTTGCTATGGCTTCATAACATACATGGTTATTATATCAATATCGGACTTTTGTTTCAATGGATAAAAAGCAGACCACAGATGCAGGTACAATGGACTTTGCATGATTGTTGGGCATTTACGGGACATTGTGCTCATTTTACGTTTGCGCAGTGCGGCAAGTGGAAAAAGCAATGTGAACATTGTCCGCAAAAAAGAAGTTATCCTAAAAGCTTCCTGATAGATTGCAGTTTGAAAAACTATAATAAGAAACGGGAACTATTTTGTGGCGTAAAGAATATGACGCTGATCACTCCTTCCCAGTGGCTTGCAGATCTTGTGAAAGAAAGCTTTTTAGGAGAGTATCCTGTAGAAGTCAGATATAATATTGTTGATACCACTGTATTCAAGCCAACAGACAGCAGCTTCCGACGCGATCATGGACTTGAGGGCAAGATAGTTATTCTTGGTGTGGCCAGTGTATGGAACGAACAGAAAGGCTTGCAGGACTTTATTGCATTATCCAGAATGTTAGATGAACGGTATATTATTGTGCTTATTGGGTTGAACAGCAAACAGATTAAAGCTTTGCCGGAATCCATTATAGGTTTAGGTAAGATGAATGATATGACCCAGCTGGCGGCGGCTTATTCCGCTGCTGATTTTTTTGTAAATCCCAGCAGGGAGGAAACATTCGGATTAACTACTGTAGAAGCGTGTGCTTGCGGGACAACAAGTATTGTATACCAAGGGAGTGCGAGTGAAGAAGTTGCAATGAAATATGGTGGGAAAACAATACCTGCAGGAGTGGAATACATTTATGAGGCAGTGACAGGAAGAAAGTATATGGCTGTGGGAGTCTGATTGGGAGGATTATTTATATAATGTATTATATTCCTTTGCTTTTACTTATTTTTTTTTCCTGGATAGAGCAATATATAAAGGCCAGGCATAAAACGGTATTGTTTCATATTGCTTTTTGTGTGTTGCTTGCTATGTTGTGCCTGCGATATGGGCAGGGAACGGATTATTTTGGATATAGAAAAAATTTTTATATGATAGACGAGCACAATGAAGTCGGATTTGTATTTGTGGAGCACTTGTTTCGTTATTTTAATCTTGACTTTGAGTTATTTGTTTTTGCGGTATCGGTTTTTCAAATGATTTGTATGTATAGGGCAGTTAAGATTTTCAGCCCATACAAATGCCTGAGTCTATTGTTGTTTTATCCAACAGTATATTTAACATATATGTTTGGTATACGTCAAGGGATTGTAATAGCTTTTTTCCTGGGATTTATGTTGAAATGGCTGGTAGAGAAAAAATGGAAAAGGTATTTTGCTGCATGCCTGCTTGCGATGACAATACATAGTGTATCTATCGTTTTCGTTTTACCTCTGTTTTTATTGGTAAAGAAATGGGAGATTAAATATTTTTATGCAGGAATTTTTGTCGCCCTGTGGGGTGGGATTTTTATATATTTTGCTCCGCTATCGTGGTTTTCGGCTGTTGATATCGGCTCTTTTCAGTTCTATCTGGAAGAAAACCAATTTTCTGTCAGTCCGTTAGGGCTGTTGGAAAGGGTCGTAATGGTTATTATTATAATAGTATTGTGGAATACACTTAGTGAAGAGGGTAAGGGAAATTATCCTGAGAACCGTTTAATGTATCAGATTTACTTAATCGGCTTTGCAATCTCGCTTTTATTCTTTCCGTGGTCAATACTGAGTTCCAGGTTGGCAGCAGCATTTAAGGCGGTAGAGATTATTTTAATCCCTGGTTTGATTAGACAGAATAAGAAATGGCGTCAGGTATTATTATTTTTTATCATATGTTATACCCTGTTGATGACAACCAAAAATATTATGTCCTATATTGAGCAGGGGGGCTATGAAGGCTGCAATGTTTTGACGTATCCGTATATTTCAATATTTACTAAAGAACTCATTGAACTTCGACAGGGCGGCTAATGAGCAGGTTTGATTTTGAGGGAGAAAAGGTGAGATATATATTTTGTTGTACTATGGTACCAATAGAGTATGAGATGGAAATTGCTGACATTTCAAATGCAAGTAATAGATTTCTGCATAATTTGTGCACTCGGCTTATGAATCTGCAGGAAATAAATATTATGTCGTATTTGGGAATCCCCGTTATGCCTGAAGTAAGAAAAAAGTTATATGATTTTTCAAAGCAGACAGGAAATTTTTTCTTGTTTTACAAATCAAGGATGATGTTGGGAGGTGTTTGGAAATATGGAAAGGCATTGCAAAAACAGCTAAGATTCTGTGATGGGGTCATTGCGTATAATGTGTTGTATGTATGGTTGAGAGTCCCTGATTATGCAAAAAAACTGGGAAAGAAATCCATATTGATTTTAGCGGATTATTCCCCGCCAGATTCCTATAAAAGCAAAGTGCGCAAAGCGTATGCGCATATGCAGTTAAAATCTATTCGAAAGTATGAATGTGTCATAGGGCTGTCAGAGAACGTAAAGCAATATTTAAGGCCCACTCAAAGGTTTATGTGTATGGAGGGCGGGATAAACAGGGAAGTTTATGATTACTTTGTGAAGTATAAAACGCCTGATAAAAAGCATATTAAGGTCATGTATGCAGGGATATTGGAAAAAGTAACAGGCATAGACTTGTTGATTCGGGCATTTGAGACGTTGTGTATGGAAAATGTGCAGCTGATTATCAGCGGAAAAGGATCCTTGGCAGAGTGGCTCAGGGCAAAAACAGAACAAAATCAGGCAATTATTTATCTGGGATGTGTCCCCTATGAAGAATATATTTATAATCTAAGTGAGGCAGATATATTAGTAAATCCCAGAAATATGGCTTTGTTGGAAAATGCATATAATTTTCCGTCTAAGATTATGGAGTATCTTGCAACGGGGAAACCTATTGTTTCAACAAGATTTCCAGGATGGCAGAAATATGATAGGTATATTTCTTTTTGCGGAAGTACTGTAAAGGATATACAAGAGGCTGTATTTCAAGCGGTTGAAAATATAGAAAAGTGGGATGCGGAGAAATACAGAAAGAACAGAGAGTTTGCAAAGAATTTTATTTGGGACAAGCAGGTAGAAACGATTGCAAAATTTATGGAAGAACACTAACTGGTAAAGAAAGAAGGCTGGAATGAAAATTCTTTATATTACAAATATTCCTTCTCCATATCGTGTGGCTTATTTTAATAAATTAGGAGAATTCGTTGACCTGACTGTAATATTTGAGAGAGGTGGTTCTACAGAACGGGATAGCAGCTGGCTGAATTACGAATGTAAGAATTTCCGGGAAATTATTTGCAAAGGAAAGCGAATAGGGGTAGACAGTGCTCTGTCATTGGCTCCTGTTAAACATTTAAGTAGGTATAAGTATGATTGGCTTATTTTGGGAAATGCAATGTCCGTCAGTGGTATTCTGGAAATAATATATTTGAAAATGAAGAGAATCCCTTACTGGATAGAAGGGGATGGTGCATTCCTGCCGACAGGGAGGGAAGGAGTTAAGTTTTTTATAAAAAAGTTTATATTGTCAGGGGCTAAAGGATATCTGAGCACGTGTAAAAACCATGACAAATATTACATGCATTATGGAGTAAATAAGGAGTTGATATTCAGGTATCCATTTAGTTCGCTTATGGAAAAGGATATTTTAAAAAGCCCGGTTACAATGGACGAGAAACGTATATTGAGGGAAAAACTGGGAATGAAAGAGAAATATATTGTTGTAACGGTGGGGCAGTTTATATACCGGAAAGGTTTTGATCTGTTGGTTAAGGCGGGGGAAAAATTAGGCAGAGAAGTAGGAATCTATTTTATAGGCGGGGAGCGGTCAGGGATTCTTGCCGACCAGGAACAGTTACATTCAATTCCTTTTCAGCTGCCGGAAGCATTAAAGGATTATTACGATGCCGCAGATGTTTTTGTATTACCCACAAGGGAAGATATATGGGGACTGGTTGTAAATGAAGCAATGGCGAGGGGGCTGCCTGTGGTTACAACCATACGGTGTAATGCGGGAGTGGAGATGATACGAAACGGTGAAAATGGGTATACTATTCCTGTGGAGAATGTTGAAGAACTTGTTTCTAAAATAACTATTGTTTTAAAAGATCCGGAACGCGAAAAAATGGGACAAACTGCGTTGGAGACTATAAGAAGATACACAATTGAAACAATGGCGGAAAGACATATTCGTATATTTTCGGATTTGGAATGTAAGGGTAATGAGGGCAGAAAAGATGGGATATAGTTATGAAGCAGAATATAGGGATGAATATTTGGTTGATGAGACGCATAAACGCATTTGGGCAATAGAAATCAACATTTTAAAAGAAATTATGCGCATTTGTGAAAAACATAATATACCTTATTTCGTTTACGGGGGAACACTTTTGGGGGCGGCGCGTCATAGGGGATTTATCCCCTGGGATGATGATATGGATGTCGCAATGCTTCGTAAGGACTATGAGTTGTTTCTTGAAAAGGCAGATGCAGAACTTGATCAAGGTAGATTTTGCCTGCAGAAATCAGAAGTTTATGGGGAAATCTATGAAGGGTTTTCAAGGATAAGGGATAATAATTCGACAGCTATTATTTACAGGGATAGAAATAAGCAATGTAATCATGGAATTTTTGTTGATATTTTCCCTCTGGATAATATACCTGAACAATTATGGAAACAGAAAATACAATTCTTAAAAATTAAGATCCTGAACGCATTGATATTTTATCATGTATACGCAGAAGAAGATTTAAATCATTTAATGTTAAAGAAACTAGTTGGCAGCATTAGAAATGTGAAAGTCTGGAAAGGAGTAATACGTAAATTAAAAAAGGAATGTATGCGTTATAATAAATGTGGATGCAGTATTGTTGGAATATTATCATGCGCTCCATATGATAAGACATGTTACTGGTATTTGTCAGATATTGAGCAGACTATGGATATGGAGTTTGAAGACCTTTATGTAAAAGTACCTGTGGGTTATGACAGATGTCTTACAATAGCGTATGGGAATTGGCGTGAGTTTCCACCCGTGGAAGAAAGGGGCAAATGGCATCAGAATATATACTTTGATCCATATAAACCTTATACAGTATATGCTGATGGTGAGAATATGGATGAGTTGTTTGAAAAGGGGGACGGTCATGTTCCAAGATAAATTTCCTATTCCCGTAGTGTTGTTTACATTTAATAGACCACAATTAGTGTCTATGCAGATTGAAATTTTGAAAAAGGTGAAACCGTGTAAAATTTTTTTCGTGTCTGATGCTGCTAGAAATGGTAGAGAAGAAGAGAAAAAATTAGTTCTGCAGACACGACAACTGATTGATAGAGTGGATTGGGATTGTGAAATAAACAGATATTTTGCAGAAAGAAATATGGGATGTGATTCGATCATAGTAAGCGCATTAAATGATATTTTTTCCAAGGTTGATAAAGCAATTATCTTGGAGGATGATTGCATTCCCTGTATTAGCTTTTTTACATTTTGCATGGAGATGTTAGACAGATACGTAAATAATTCTGAAATAATGTATGTTTCAGGAACTAAATGGGTTCCGCAGTATTCAATGAGGTATAGTTATGGATTTTCGTATAATACTGGAACATGGGGATGGGCGACTTGGAAAAGGGCATGGAAAGAATGGCATTGGGATATAAGAGAATGGGAAGAAAAGAAAAATGATTGGTTATCCGGTGTTTATTCTAACCGATATAGAAAGCATTGGATAAAAGATATGGAAAGCTATATTTGCACCGGAAATATACCGTGGGATTATGTATGGAGATTTTGTGTAGGGCGGAGATTAAGTATTTTTCCGGCGGTAAATTTAATATCCAATATGGGATTTGGAGAGGAAGCAACGCATACAAAAGAAGAGGAATATGGATATAGTTCTAAAACAGGAGAGATACATACGATAGTTCATCCGCCTGCTATTAAAGAAGATTTGAAATATCCATGTGCCGTTGAAAAAGAATTTAAAGTTCCGTTGTGGTATCGGATTAGAAGGAAATTGAGAAAGATGGGAAGCACAGATAAGAATAGTTAAACAGACGAAATCATATTAAATGGAGTATCAGGTGTGAGAAAGAAAGTAATGTTTGATGGCTTTTATAAAGGAAACGAACTTAACCATGAAGGAAAAGTCATTTTGGATATTCTTAATAAACATTTTGACATAGAAGTTTCGGAAGAACCCGAATATATTTTTTGTAATGTGGATTCAGAACAATATTACAAGTATGATGGGGTAAGAATATTTTGTACAATAGAAGCTATTTGTCCGGATTTTAACTTATGTGATTATGGAATTGGATTTGAACTCTTGGAATATGGAGATAGGTATTACCGTTTCCCTAATTATGCGTTTTATCCTGATAAGGTTGCTAAAATGGCAGAAAAGCATAAGAATATATCGGACAAATTAACAGAAAGAGACTTTTGCAGCTTTGTATATTCTAATGCGAATGCGGCATCAAGTAGGAAACAGTTGTACGAAATATTATCTGCATACAAAAGGGTAGATGCGGGTGGAAATTATCTTAATAATTTACCTGATGGAAGGCCTGTGGAGGATAAACTTTCATTTGAAGCTGCACATAAGTTTTCCATTGCCTGTGAGAATGCTTCTTGTCCCGGATATCATACTGAAAAGCTGATAGATGCATTTGCGTCACAAACAGTTCCGATTTATTGGGGAGATCCATGTGTGAAAGATGTTTTTAATAGTAAGGCTTTTATCTGTGCAGCTGATTTTGATTCGGATGAAAAGCTTTTGGAGGAAATCTGCCGCCTTGATAAAGATGATGAAGCGTATTTGAAAATGCTGAAAGAACCAGCGCTTTTGGAAGAACCGGATAGTGGCGAGGATTATGCAACGCAGTGCTTAAAAGGGTTGGAAAATTATTTGGTTCACATATTTGATCAACCAATTGAAAAATCGTATAGGCGAAATATGGGCTTTTGGGGAAAACAATATCTGGACAAAAAACGTTGTGAAAGCAGTATTATTGAAAGGTACATGCGACTTAAAAATAGTAATGCAGGAAAAATGCTGCGAAAAATAGTAGGAAGATAGATTTACAGTAGTATAGGATTAACTGTAATAAACCGATGATAAGGGATAAATGCCTTGCGTATAAAGAGTCACTATGATAAAATATATACTGATTTAATGTCACCGAATGCCAGGGAATGAAAGAACGGTGTCTATTATGAAGATAGCATTATATATTTGCGAAGAAGCAGTGTTAAAATGGGTAAAATTGTTTGTAGGACATAATGTGTTATATGTTTATTTGGAGGAGCATGCTATTGGAAAGAAACATGTTTTTGATGGAACGGTAAATATATCAAAGGAGGAATTATTATATATTGATTTTAACTATCTGATTATTTTGTCCCAAAACCAAGAAAGAACAAGTGAAGTTTCGCAAAATTTGTTTGAAAATGGGATTCCAAAGGGAAAAATTTTGGAGTTTTGTTGTTTTATAAAAAATCCTTTAAAAAGTCCGGTTGAAGTTTTCTTTGAAAAAGGGAAATTGCCAAATTATGATCGGTTCATTTTTGGTATGTCTCATTCCTATGGCGGATTGTTGGAAACGGAATTAGATGGAAATGCTTATAAATTTTCCGCTCCAAGTATGGATTTGTATTACCATAATATGGTGGTGAAGGATATATGCGCTCATTATGACATGAGAAAAGTGAAACAGATTATCTTTGAGTTACCATATTATATTTTTAATTATGATATTTCCAAATGCAGGGATGTTTTTATACACAGAATGAATTATTATTATTATTATTCGGACTATCATCATTTTGGCGTGGGCGAAGAGGACAAAAGGCAAATAGACTTATTTGACACATTAAATACAATTTGTTGTGCTAGGCCGCTTTATACTCAAGGGTGCGATGCCAATAAAGATATTTTACAGCGTACATCATGGATGTGGTTGTTAAGGAAGCAATATTTGAAGCTGAGATATAAATTGAAAAGAAATAGAGGACATAACTGGACTGATGATGAAAAAACAAAGATTTTCGACTTTCATCCTCATGTTTGGTATAAAAAGCATATCGATACTATAGAAGAAAATATTCGAATTTGGGGTTCTATCAAAGAATTATTGAGTCAATATAGTTGGATAGATGTTAAGGTGGTGGTTTTCCCCTTTTGCCCATGGTTTGTGAACGCTCATAGGTTTGCTATTAATGATATGAAAAAAATGTTCTATGAAGAGATAGGTTTGCCCCAGACACAGGTGATAGATTGTTTTGAAACATTCCAAGCAAAACCGGAATGTTTTTCGGATGAATGTCATTTAAACGATTTAGGACGATATGAATTTTCTAAGATTTTAGCAAGGAGAATAAAGCATGTTAAATAAAAAGCAGCTTGGAAGTGCGTGTGGAAATAAAAGAAACCAGGATGCTTTAACAGTAATAATTCCAAACTATAATAAAGAAAAATATGTGAGGGAATGTGTTCAGAGTGTATTGAATCAAACTTTTTTGCCGGATGAGATCGTTATTGTGGATGATTGCTCCACGGATAGTTCACGCGAAATTATAAATGACCTATGTGTGGAAAACAGCCTGGTAAAAGCGATATATTTGGATAAAAACGCAGGAGTTAGCCATGCACGAAATATTGGATTGCGGGCTGCAAAGAGTAATTTTGTCACATTTTTGGATTCGGATGATTTTTATGCAAATAAATATAAGCTACAAAATGAAATGGCGCTGATTGACAAGCATGGCGCTGATATTATAGCATATTCCAAATTAAAATTTGCCGATTTGGATGGAAACATCATAAAACAGGAAAGATTTTCGAACAGAAGTTATTTGACTGGAAATATTTTTTTCAAGATGTTAATTGGAAAGTTTAAATTTGCTACAATAGCGCGGGATTATTGTATAAAGAGAAATACATTGATTGAAATTGGAGGTTATAACGAGGATAGAAACTTGTACGAAGATTTAGAGTTACTGCTGAAATTGGCTAGGAATCATCTGTTTTTTTGTACATATGAATTTGGAACTGCATATCGACAAGTGCCGGGAGGCTTGTCTAAGAGAAGATTGGAAGAACATAAGAAAGCTAGGGATGAAATTTTTTACGAAAATCTGGAGGCTTTTTCTGATGGTTGGAGGAGGATATTTGTTTTAGCACGAAAGGGAAATGATGTATTAGGAAAAGCAAGCGAGGTAATATGGAAAATAATCAATGTATTAAAGGTGCAAATAAGAAAGCGTATCAGTTGGTAGATAAATAGGGCAAGCATTACTTAGTATGCAAGGGAGGCCATATGCCGATAGCCAGTGTTATTATTCCTGTTTTTAATCAGGAGAAATATTTATCCGCATGTGTAGATAGTGCTGTGTCACAGACTCTAAAGGATATTGAAATTATATTGGTTGATGATGGTTCAACAGATCGAAGCGGTGATTTGTGTGATTGCTATAAGATGAAAGATGAGAGAATACAGGTAGTGCATAAGAAAAATGGCGGGTTGTCTGATGCGAGAAATGCCGGGATTGCAATCGCCAAAGGGAAATACCTTATTTTTCTGGACAGTGACGATTATATTGATAAAAATACATTGAAAGAGGCTGTGTCCATAGCGGAACGGCAGAACGCTGACTGCGTCATATATGGAACAGTTACGGTTGAAGACAGATATAATAAAGTACTTTCCTATACACACTATACTGAAAACAGCGTATACGTTGAGCAGGAAAGTGCAAAAGTGCTTTATGAGATGATGCAACGATGTGAATATGTCCCTATGGCATGTGGATATTTATTGAAAGCATCTGTCCTATATGAAACGGGTATAAGGTTTTACGAGGGCATCCTGCATGAAGATGAACTGTTTACTTTGCAAGTGATGTTACAATGTAAAAAAATCTCCTTTTTATATGTGGACTGCTATTTTTATCGAATACGCGAAAATTCGATTATGACGAGTGAAACTAACCAGGCGGAAAAAGGAAATGCATTATTAATTATTATGCAGGAATTAATAAAATTATATAATCAATACCAGTCTGATGCGGTGAGAACAGAAATTATAGATATGCGATTAGAATTCCTTTTCCAACGTGCTTTGACGTGTTACATGGAAGGAAATACTCAAATCAGAAATAGAATGAGACGTAATATGAGATTATGTATGGCGGACATTAGAAAATTGAGTAGACCATGGAGGGAAAAAAGAGAGGTTCGTATTCTATGTAAAAAATATGAATGGATTGCCCTGAAGTACAGTGTCAAAAGGATATTAAAGAATGAAGAATGTAAGCGTAATAGTGCCGATTTATAATAGTGCAGCCACATTGAGAACTTGCCTCGACAGCATATTATGCCAGTCATTTCAAGAATATGAAATTATCCTTGTGGATGATGGTTCTGAAGATGGCAGTTTTCAAGTGTGCCAACAGTATGCAAAACAAGACAGTCGGATCAGGATCTTTAAGAAAGAAAATGGAGGTGTTTCTTCTGCGCGCAATTTCGGGATTGAGAAAGCGCAAGGCGATTACCTCTTTTTCTTAGATAGTGATGACTATATTCCCCCGCAGTATTTATACAGTATGGTTTCCGCTATGAGTAATAAGAAAGGCAGGGAGGAACCTGTCAGTACTTTTTGTTTTTTTACTGCGGATGACGATATTGAAGATGAAAAGCTGGAATGCCTGGGAAGGGATCGACTGGGGTACAATGATGCTTTGAAACTATATTGCGAGGGATTGCTTAATCCTCCTTGGAATAAACTATTTGACAGGAAAATAGTGATGGATTATAAAATCCGTTTTCCGGAAAGCATATCTCTGGGTGAAGATTTGCTTTTTAATATTGCATATATACAAACAAAAGAGATAGATGAATATATTGTTTTGCGCGGATTAAATTATTTTTACAGGAAACAAAATAGAAATTCCCTCACCCAAAAATTTCACCCGGATTATTTTGAAACACAAAATACACTGTATAAATGTTTGCGGGAGTTGGCATATGATATTAGGGCTTCCTCACAAGATATGGAACTGTTGGAAGAGCAATATGGTAATTTTTTGTTTGGGACATTAAAGTATAATATGCGGAAAGATAATCCGAAAGGATTCTTTCAAAAGATAAGTGACAATAACCATATAATGCGGATGGAGGCATTTCGCTCGTGGATACGAAAACATCAATGTCAGTATAAGGCTTTTGTGGCAAAAGTTTATTTAAGTGGAAATTATTTTTTGGTATGGTGTATGCAAATAGTATTGGATGTATATATTGATATTCGGTATGGGAAAAAGGGAAGAGGCAGAATGCGAGAAGATGATAGAAGAGAATGAATTGATTTCAATTATTATTCCCATATATAATGTAGAGGAGTATTTGGATGAATGCGTAAGATCTGTAGTTAACCAGACATATCGCAGGTTGGAAATTATTTTGGTGGATGACGGCTCTACGGACGGAAGCGCTGTTAAATGTGATGAATGGGCAAAATGCGATGATAGGATTATTGTCATTCATAAAGAAAATGGCGGATTATCTGATGCCAGGAACATGGGCTTATCAGTTGCATCAGGCGCATTAGTAGGTTTTGTTGATGGCGATGATATTATTGAGGATGTTATGTACGCAAAGCTTTATTGCGTGATGAAACATGATCAAGCGGACTTGGTGTGCTGTAATTATGATAGGTTTGGAGATATTGTACAAAAAAAAGTAGACTCTAAACAAACAATACAATATTCAAGGAGTGAATTTCTCTGTGAATATATGAAATTCCCCAGATGGTTTAGTCCATCAGCATGCCTGAAGCTGTATAGAAAATCCATCGTAATGGATATGACGTTTGAAAAGGGTGTACAGTATGAAGACATTATGTGGACCTTATATTGTGCCTGTCGATGTAAGCGGATTATATACCTGGATGAATCGTTATATCATTATCGGTGTAGAACTGGCAGTATCATTACAACGGGAATCACCCAAGACGGAAAAATAGGGGAAAAAGAGATAACGGATCATATTGATGGTTTTAAGAAATTAGAGGAATTTTGGCGTGCACAGGGGAATGATGTATATGCGAACAATGCAGCCAAGGAGTATTTGGAAATTGCGTTACATTGTTATTATGCAGTTAAAAAAAATCATCAGACAGAATTATATTCATATTTACCGTATCTTAGAGAGATTATTAGAGGGAAAAAAGACATATTGCGTGAATGGGGAAAGGATACGCGGAAACCTGAAAAATACATGGCAGGATATATGCCGGGGGCATATTATGCCTTTGTAAGGACGAAAGAAATTATCTGGGATGGGTATGTAAGGTTTTATCATATCTATAAGAAATATGTGAAGAGGAGATGAGCAGGTGGAAGAACAGTGGACTACGCATATAAAATCGACAACAGGTATTTTTGATTTTAATTTGCATGAAATAAAGAAATATAAAGACCTGATTTTTTTATTTGCGAAAAGAGATTATGTTACCAGATATAAACAAACAGTTTTAGGCCCGTTATGGTTGATTATTACGCCATTAGTAACTGTATTACTGCATAGTTTTATTTTTGGGAGCGTGGCAAATTTGGCGCCGGATGGTAGTCCGCAGTTGCTTTTTTATATGACTAGTAATATAATCTGGTCTTATTTTGCACTGTGTTTTCGGCAAATTTCCAATACGTTTACTACAAATGCAGGAATATTTGGTAAGGTATATTTTCCGAGGATTATTGCACCAATTGCAACGGTGCTGATCGGGCTGGTGGATCTATTAATCCAGTTTTTACTTTTGGCTGTTATGATCGGCTGTTATGCGCTGAGAGGCGTATATGTGCACTTGAGTGTTTGGACGTTGTTAAGTCCGTTGCTGATATTCCAGACTGCGATATTGGGATTGGGATGTGGCATTATTGTTTCTTCACTAACAACCAGATATCGGGATTTGATAGTGTTGGTGGGTTTTGGCTTACAACTTTTACAGTATATCAGTCCGACCGTATATCCATTGGCTGTGATACCGGAAAGATGGCGAACCATATATTTATTAAACCCGTTGGCGCCTATTATTACGATATGGCGATATGCCGTGTTGGGAGTAGGGGAATTGCCGCTTAGGATGTGGGGAATCAGCTGGTTAGAAACTGGTCTGCTTTTTTTGGTGGGACTTATTTTGTTTAATAAAGTGGAAAAGACATTTATGGACACTGTATAAGGATAGGAAAATGGCGGAGACGATAATAAAAATAGAGAATTTAAGGAAAAAATACAGGCTTGGTGCAATTGGAGGCAGAACACTAGGTGCGGATATCCAAAGCTGGTGGGCAAAAAAAGCGGGTAAAGAAGACCCTAATTCGTTAATCGGAACTGCACCGGCAATGAATAAAGAAGAATTCTGGGCATTGGATGGTATAAATCTTGAAATTAAGCAAGGTGAAGCGTTAGGGATCATTGGTTCAAACGGAGCAGGAAAATCTACTTTGCTAAAGATATTGTCTCGTGTAACAGCACCTACAGAAGGTGATGTATATATTAAAGGACAAATTACAAGTATGTTGGAAGTAGGTACGGGATTTCACAGTGAACTGACGGGGCGGGAAAATATATACATGAATGGCGCCATATTGGGGATGTCCAAGAAAGAAGTGGATTCCAAGCTGGAGGATATTATAGCATTTTCTGAATGTGCACAATTTATTGATACCCCGGTAAAAAGATATTCATCAGGAATGTATGTAAAACTTGCATTCGCTGTGGCCGCCCATCTTGATTCAGATATAATGGTTATGGATGAAGTACTGGCGGTTGGGGACATGAAATTTCAACAGAAATGTTTGGGAAAAATGGGGGATGCGGCAAACAATGAAGGAAAGACAGTGCTATATGTAAGTCATAACATGAATACAATACGTCAGTTATGTACAAGGTGCGTTGTGTTAAAAAAAGGGAAAGTTATATTTGATGGTGATGTGGAGGAAGCGATTCGTATTTATTTGGATTTTGATACTGTGGAATATCGGACAAAATATAGTTTGGCAGATACACAAAGACCATCCGCGTATCATGGTTCATTATTTAGAATAACAAAATTTGAGTTTGTTGGAAAAGAAGAGGCCGTGTATTTTTCCAATGAAAAGGTTATTTACCAGTTTTCTTGGGAGGCATATGAAAACCTTTATGATTTGCGCGTATATTTAGCTATTAAGGATACGGATGATGGACAGACAGTTGGAATGGCGCAATCAGAATCATTTGGTGATGTTTGTGCAAACCAAAGAGGGACAACAAGGTTTTCTTTTGATATATCTAATTTAGTCGAAGGGAAATATTATTTTGAGATTGATGTATATAGTCAGAATGAGTTTGGCGTTCATTTATCCTATGATCATCCGCGTCAAACGATAGTGTTTCAGGTGATACAGGAATCAGGGTTGATGAGCATTAACTGGCAAAAGAAATATTGGGGGAAAATCCGGTTGAATAAAATGATGTTTTTAGGGAATATGTCAGAGGAGAAGTTGAAAAATGTTAAAGATTAAGTTTGTAGACATGCCGTCAGGTGCGTTACGAGAGAAGACCTTACCATTACTTCACAAACATTTTGGAGAGGTTATTGAATGTGACAGTCCAGACTTTTTGTTTTATTCTGTGTTTGGCTATGAGCATTTAAAATATGATTGTGTGAGGATTCAGTGGATTGGGGAAAATTTAAGGCCGGATTTTAACATATGTGATTATGCGATTGGATTTGACCATATGGAATTTAGGGATCGCTATTGTCGTATACCTTTATATTTTTTTTATGTGAACGATTATGAAAAAGCTATCAATAAGCACATGTTTTATTGCAATCAGGATATATCCTTGAAGAAATTTTGTAATTTTGTGTATTCAAATGCGGATGCGAGTTTGGAAAGAACCGTATTTTTTAAGTTGCTTTCAGCGTACAAGCATGTAGACTCTGGTGGAAAATATATGAATAATATAGGGAAACCGGTGGAAGACAAATATGAATTTCAGAGGGAATATAAATTTTCTATAGCATTTGAGAATTCGTCCACAGATGGATATACAACAGAAAAGATTTTGCAGGCGTTTGCCGCAGGAACCATTCCGATTTATTGGGGTAATCCGGCAGTGGGAGAAGACTTTAATGAAAAGTCATTCATTAATTGCCACAGTTATGCTTCTTTTGAAGATGTGGTGAACCGCGTTATTGAGATTGATGTTAACGATAGCCTCTATTACCAATATATGAGGGAACCGATAGGCTCAAAGGAACAATTCCCTCAGGATCCTTTAGGAAAGTATGAAGAATTTCTTGTTTATATATGCAGCCAATCTCCTATGGAAGCGATACGTAGGAGCAATATCATGTATGGTAAACAATATCAACAGGAACAGAGGGAGTTTCGCTTTGCGACGGAGAGAGATGAAAGAAAATGTTCTGTAATTGGTAGAGGATTAAAAAGAATCCGGGACAGGATGATGAAATGAAATTGTTTGTAAGGATTATACGAGCGGCATATAGAAGAATGCATGGATTTCGTTTGAAAATTGTTGAAAAAATATACTGGATAATATGCCCGATAATATATCATTTTGAGGAAAAAAAACAAAGAAAGATTCCCATCGACAGAGAACTTCCAGTATTATATTTCTGCCATACGCCGTATCATCTTTTGATTACGTTGGTCAAGGCAATGCTGTCTGGGCAGGAGACGGCAATCATGCTATATAAAAAAATGCCTAATGTACAAGACCTATATGGTGTGATTAGGGAGGCAGGATTATTTAAGAATGTTTATATTTCAACATTTTCAGATGACGAATTAGATCGATATTATCAATATAAGCAGAAAAAATATTTTCAGCGTTGGGCATTGAAAAGAAAACTGATGGAGAAAGAACATAATTTAGGAATTGTGCAAGCCTATTGCGTAAAAATGTACAATGATTTCTGTTTGTTGGGCTATTACCTGAATGTGATTAGGAAACCGTATGATGTAATAGAGGATGCTTTGGATGTATATCGTAAGGGAGGATTTATTGATCGGCACTGTTTGAAACCGTATAGGGAAATAGCATATAATTACGTCAGGAAAACTATATGTATGGGCTATTGTGGGGCAGCAATGGCTCGCGAATTAGAAGTTAATGACAGGAAAATTGTTTATATGCCATATAGCGTATCTTTGCGTGAGGTATCAAGACAGGAAATGTTCAAAGCGTTGAGCGAAGAACAAAAGGCTTTGATCGTAAAAATTTTTGGGGTTAAAGCAGTCGTTGAACAGCTGCGTGCAAAAGACGGGAAAAAAAATCTGATTCTTACGCAGCCATTATGGGCGGATTATATTGTGCCCTCCGCAGAAATACAATTAAGATTATATGAAAATCTTGTCCAAAATATGGAAGGGGAGATTTTTATTAAACTGCACCCGCGTGACAATGTGGATTATACAGGATTGGAGAATGAGAGATGCCATGTTTTTGTTAGAAATGATTTTCCTATTGAAGTATTGAATTTTGTTGATGTGTTTTTTGAGGAATGCGTAACGTTGTGTTCGTCTTCTATTGCTGGATTAATTAACATAAAGACGGCAAGATCGCTATTTAACGAATATGGTGAAATCAGCAAGTATGTCGAAACGATGGCGGAGTAGGAAAGTTTTTAGAAAGAACTGTATTTGAAAGTATGAGGCTAAAACGGTAGGGGGATAGCAAGCAATATGAGAGATATATGTAGAAGAGGCGTTAAATCAGCAGCAGTTGTTTTTTTTGCAGGATGTTCGGCGGCTGCTTTGGTTGAACATAATTTCTCAATGGAAGCATTCATACTTTTTGTCATATTTATGGTATTATATCAAAAATGGCCTGTTCGATGCCGCAATGGAGTGCGTTGTGCTGCGTGTTTGCTGGCAAGTTGCTTTACATTGTTTACTTTTTTGGGTAAATATTATATGGAATGGGAGTCTCTATGGTATATTGTTAATAATATCGGATGGAAAATACTGGTTATTATGATTGGATATTGGGCAATATATTGCTACTTGATTGGATATCTATATCAATTTTTGGAAAGAGGGATTTGTGATATTGGAGGAAACTGCCAAAGGGGATTTAATTATTGGTTTTGTTTCATGATTATATTTTTATTATGGCTTCCTTATATAATTGTTATGTGGCCAGGAACCATTGAATGGGATGCGCTTGTTCAGTTGGGAGATTATTTTGGAGATTGGGCACGTTCAAATCATCATCCATACTTATCATCTATGATAATGGGCAGCTGCGTAAATATTGGGGAAAGATTATTCCAGAGTGATAATATAGGGTTGTTTATTTATACTTTTATGCAATGCCTTGTCACGATTTCCATTATGGTATATTCTTTGGCATTAATTAATAAATGGCATGTACAACGAGGAATATTTATTACGATACTTCTTTTTTATGGTTTGTTTACAGTTTACCCAAGTAATGCGTATTACATGAATAAGGACAGCATGTATAGTGCTTTTTGCTTGCTGCTATTGCTTTTGTACATTAGTTTTCGCGAATGTGAGGCTTGGAGTTGGAAAAGGTTAATGGGGGGGGTGGTGACAGTTTTACTTATTTATTCATACCGAAATAATGGCGTATATTTGTTGCTTGGAAGTTGTACAATATGGGCTGTTGATTTTTTTGTGCAGCATAAAAGAAAAGCGGCAATGTTTTTTACCGTGTTGCTGGTAGAGACAGTCATATTACATATTGGTTATCATGGGTGGTTTATGCCGAAATATGAGATTGCAGAAGGACGCATCAACGAAGCATTGTCTATTCCTTTGCAGCAAACGGCAAGATATTGTTTGGAGCATGAAGAAGAAATAACAGAAGAAGAACGGGTTGTCCTGGCGAAATATTTTGCGGTAGACAACATAGAGGATTATTATGACCCGGAGATTTCGGACGCTGTAAAGGGACGGTTTTTGGCAGAATCGGGAGAAGAGTTACGAGAATATTTTGCGCTATGGTGGGAAATGTTTATAAAGCACCCCACGACTTATGTGAAGGCTACACTTAATAATGTATATGGATATTTTTATCCTGCTTATGGGGAATATAGTAATAGTGTGGGAAATTATAGAGTTGTTCCATATGCGCCTGAAGGTATAAGTGTGCATTTTAGTCAATGGAACATGAGGGGATCGTATATTCTTGAAGAGATTGCCAGGGGGCTGAAAGAAACTCCGTTTATAGGATATTTATATAGTATGGGAACATATAGTTGGATTATACTATTAATTACAGGGCTATGCATAATTAGGGGAAAGAAATCTATTATGGGAGTGCTGCTTCCTATAGGGATATCTTTTCTGGTTTGTATTGCATCACCAGTGAATGGATTTCTCCGTTATATGCTTCCGATTATTTATATGCTTCCAGTAACGGTGATTTATATATTAAAAGAATGTGACTGTAATAAAGGGAATGATAATGGAGGAACTAAACTTGAAAATGTTGAATGAATTATTATGTATGCAAGATGGCACTGCATTGATGGTGAAAAATTGCATAAATTTAGTTAAAAATTCTAACAAAGTTATAATTTTTGGAGCAGGTGTTGGGGGGGGCAGATTTATAAGCTTTTGCAGAAATATGGGTGCACAGATAAAATATGTGCATGGGCAGATAATAACAAGCTTAAGTTTGACCAGACATATATGGAAAGCAGGCTGAAAATTATTGAGCCTGAAAAACTTCCTGCTCGAATGGGACTGGATTGTGATGTTATAGTGGCTTCTTCGGCGTATGATAAAATCAGGGAACAATTGATGATATTGGGATATCAGCAGGATAGAATTCATTTATATAATTTTGCGTTTATGGATATAGAATATACGGATAAAGAATTTATTGTGGATCATTTAGAAGATTTCACAAGGTCTTTTGATCGTCTGGCTGATGATAAGTCAAAAAGAATATATGTCAATATTCTAAACTATAGAATTACGAAAGATGAGCAGTATCTTCAAGATATGCAGCCGGATGTTGATGACGAATGCAATCAATATTTTCCGGATTCCATTTTTGAATATAAGAATGATGAGTGCTTCCTGGACATAGGTGCATATACAGGGGATACATTTCAGACGTTTGATAAAATATATAATGGGAAGTATAATCAGTATTATGGATTTGAAGCAGACCCCTATGTATTCCAAAAATTGGAGGAATTAATAGGCAGTTTAAACAGTAACAAATTAAGTATATACAATATTGCCGCATGGAGTTCTAAAACACAGTTATTTTTTGATGAGGTAGCGGGTTCCAGCCAAATGTCAGAAAAAATTAAAAAAAATAAGATTTGGGCAGATTGTATTGACCATGTTCTGCATGAAAAAAAAGTTTCGTTTGTGAAAATGGATATTGAGGGTGCTGAATATAATGCTTTGTTAGGAATGGAAAAAATAATAAAGCGTGACAGGCCGATTTTGGCAATATGCGTATATCATTTAAGGGATGACTTTTATAAGTTACCTGATTATATTGATAGGCTTGTGCCTGGGGAGTATGTATTTTATATGAGACAGTATAGATATACTCCTACAGAAACTGTTTGTTATATGGTACCCCAATATAGAATTGTTTGAAGAAAGTGAATATTTTATATGATAGGATAGGAGACTCCATGGTGAAAACAAGAAATATACAGCTTGATTTCCTTAAAATGATGGCAATTATTGGTGTTTGCTATTGCCACTACGGTACTTTATATGTAGATTCAACAGATTTGTCGGTCTATGGGGTCGCAAAAATATTAACGAGATTGTTGGCGTGTACGGCCGTTCCGCTTTTTTTTATGATTAATGGCATTCTCACTTTGGGAAATGATTATACGTCTTCCTCCATACTTAAAAAGGCATGGAATTTATTCTATAGGTTAATAATATATATACCGCTTACGGCTTTTGGATATGCGTATTTACATGATGGACAAGTTTTGTCATTTAGAGAGTTAATGTACAGGTGTTACAATTGGCAGGGAAATGGAGTGCAGCATTTATGGTTTCTCTTTTCGTTATTGACAATTTATTTATTATATCCGATTATTTATATGATACATAAGGGACATGTTGGCTGGGGGGGGGTAAAGTATTTCAGGTGTTGTTTATTGTTTTGACATTTGGAAACTCAGGTATCAATCTTCTATATAATTTAATTTGTTTTTTTAAACAGATTCCGGCGGAATATGTGTATGACAGGGATTTTTTTAATGGTATCAACTTTGCGAACGGATGGTATTCGTGGGTAATTGTTTATTATGTATTAGGCGCAGCAATGTCACAATATAAAGCTACCAGGAGGGATATGGTTTGGGCAGTGGTCGTAATTGGATGTAGCAGTATGGTTTATGTTTGGATATGTTATAATATGGCGATATATACCAAGGATATAAGCTATATGGTGTATTTTTGGGGCTATGATCAATTTTATATGTTATTACTTGTCGTTTCAATTTATGTTTTGAGCAGTAAACTGAATTGCATTCATTATCCCCCCGCTGTAAAAAGGTGGATTACAAATGTAGGGGGATGTACACTGGGTATTCTTTTTTTCCATCGTTTTTATGGGGAACTTATTAGAAATACGCTTCTAAAATACTGCAGTGTGGATACAAGGACTGCTTCGCTTGGATGTGGATTGATTACGGGAATAATGGTATTTTTGTGTTCATTTTTTTCTACATGGTTATTAAAAAGAACCAGGGTGGGAAGAGTACTGTTTTAAAATAAAAACTGAATGTAGGTGGAGGTTTTATGACCAGAGTAACAAAAATGATATGTGAATTTATAATATTATTGGGAGCGGGCTGTTTATTGTTGGTTTTAGTTCAGTTTTTGCCGGCGGATAGAATACGATATCATATTGAAGAAAGTGCACTTAGATTAGCGGAAGAGGGAGATTATCCATACGTGGGAAGTTGTGAGCAAGCGTTTTTAGTGGATAATTGGACAGAGGCAACGTTGTTGACTTTTAATTATACATCGGATACAAGCAGGCCGATCTATAGTGCGTTTATAGCTACATCATATATGCCCCCTAACTCTACAGGCGTCAGTAGGTTACAGGCTGTTATCAGTGAAAACTGGAGGGAGAAAGAAGATTATATTAGCACGAGGGGAGTTAATTGGATAGGCTATAATGTTTTCTTGCGACTGGGTTTATGTTTTTTAAATATGGCCGAATTAAGGGTTATATTAAATATTGTAAGTTATAGCGTGGTGTTTTTAACGCTCTTAATGATTTACAGATATCAGGGGGGGTATAAGGCCTTTGGCATTGGTATTACATTACTCTTATTTAATTTTTATACATTGTCGGTTTGTTGGTCGTTAGGAGTATTTTGTGTCCTTGTTGCTTGTATTGTTATTATGTTTTTTTTAAATCGCAGTGCCAATTTGGATTATTTTAATGCCATGTTTGTGGTTGGAATCATTACGGCATATTTTGATTGGTTAAGTATACCTCTGATTACCTGGGGGTTACCAATAGGGATAATTCTTGCTAAGGAATACCAGGAGAGGAATAGTGATAGATTTAAGCCTTATTTCATGCTTTTGCTGAAGACTGGGGCAGGCTGGTGCCTTGGTTATATTCTAATGACATTGAGCAAAACGGCGATTGCAGTTGGAATTCAGGGGAAAGAGGCTTGGGATTTTTTTACTGAGAGATTAGCGGCGGATACAAATACACAATCGTTAAAGCAATTTTGTATAGCAGTCTATAAATTGATACTCTCGATATCCCCGTTCAACGTATTTCCGGAAGAAAGTGTTGTTCCTGCTATGATAGTAGGGGTGGCGTTTCTGCTGCAAATAGTGGTTGTAGTGCGATATCGAAAAATGAGAGCTATGAATTTAGCTTATATGTTGGTGGGCTTTGCGCCATTCGTATACTATGTTTATGCCAAGGGGCATATCGGACATGTAGCGATAGAGTTTAGAAGTCTGATGATTTCATGCTATGCGCTTTGGTTGTCGTGGGAGCCGATTTATTGTGAGATTGTGAAAAATAACATTAGAAAAAGGAATGCTTGAACGATAAAAATATTTGAATAAGGAGTATTACATGAAAACAATTGCCATAGTTCCCATAAAATTGAATAGTCGGCGTTTGCCTAAAAAGAATATTAAAAGCTTTACCAATGGAAAGCCATTGTGCCATTATATTTTGTCTACACTTTTATCTGTTCGCGGAGTGGATGATGTTTATGTTTATTGTAGTAATCCAATCATTCAGAAGTTTGTGCCTGAAGGGATTAAGTATTTAGTTCGTCCTGCTTCGTTGGATCAGGATACTACTAAGATAAATGAGGTTTTACGCAGTTTTGCGTTAGAGGTTCCAGCAGATATATATGTTATGACACATACCACAGCTCCTTTTATTTCCAAAGAATCAATTGAGAATGGATTAGAGGCTGTTAGGGAAGGTGGATATGATTCGGCTTTTGCGGCAAAAAAGGTACAGGATTTTCTCTGGAAAGATGGAGAGCCATTTAATTATGATTTGGGTAATATTCCCCGTACACAGGATTTGCCCGTTTTGTATCAGGAAACCAGCGGGTTTTATATTTATAGGAGCGATGTTATAACTAGACTTAATCGCCGAATAGGGCAGAACCCCTATATTGTTGAAGTGAGTGAAGTGGAAGCAATTGATATTGATGAGGCTGAAGATTTTTTGATTGCTGATGCTGTTTATAACTATTTTTTGAAAAAATAAATGGTTAGTGGGGTTACATTTATGAAAGACATTATGGTTTTGGATTGCACGTTGCGGGATGGAGGGTATTGTAATCAATGGAAATTTGGTAGGGAAAACATTGGAAAAATTATAAAGAGTTTGATCGAGGCAAATATTGGAATTATTGAATGCGGTTTTTTGACAGAGAAAGCAGCGTATGTGAATGGAAGTACGAGATTCACTTCCGTTGGGCAACTCAATGATATATTAGAACACACAGCTGGACAAACGTATGTGGCGATGATTAATTATGGCGAATATGAGATTGGTCATCTACCGCAATGTGAAGATACCATATTGGATGGAATCAGAATTGCTTTTCATAAAAAAGATATGATTCCTGCGTTGGAATTTTGCCGACAAATCAAAGAAAAAGGATATAAGGTTTTTTTGCAGCCCATGGTTTCCCTAAATTATTCTGAGGAAGAATTCCTGAGACTGATTGACCTGACTAATGATATGGAGCCTTATGCTTTTTACATTGTAGATAGTTTCGGCATGATGAAAAGACAGGATATGATACGTTTGTATTATTTAGTGGAGCATCGCCTTAAGGATACGATTCAAATAGGGTTTCATTCCCATAATAACATGCAGATGGCTTTTGCCAACGCGCAGGTACTTGCCGATATACCAAGCAACAGGAAGTTGATAATCGATACTAGTATCATGGGGATGGGGCGAGGTGCTGGAAATTTAAATACAGAACTTTTTGTAGAATATCTTAATGAAAGCGCCAAAACAAAATATTATTTAAAACCTCTGCTACGAGTCATTGATGAGGTGGTGAATGGCTTTTATCGAATTAACTATTGGGGATATTCATTGCCAAACTATTTGTCAGCTGCGTATAACACACATCCTAACTATGCAAGCTATCTGGCAGACAAAAATGCCTTGACTGTTGAAAATATGGAAGAAATATTTGCTATGATGGCGGATGAAAAGAGAAGTGATTTTGATAAAACATATATCGAGGATCTGTATTTGCGGTATATGGAAAAAGGAAATGTTAATGAAACACACCTCGAAGAATTTCAAAAGAGCATGAAAGGAAAGAGAGTGCTTGTTATTGCTCCGGGGAGAAGCATAAAAGATGAACAGAAAGTAATTGAACAGGAAATGAAGTCTCCAGATGTTATTTCAATAGGGATCAATGCTGATTATTATGCGCGTGAGACCGATTATATTTTTGTAAGCAATATAAGAAGATTTAAAAATATCCCCAAAATAAAATATTCAAAATGTATTATAACATCCAACATATCTGCAGATGGGGTGTATTTGCAGACAGAGTATAGGAGTTTGTTGAACAGCGTTGAATTAGTAAAAGACAATGCGGGATTAATGTTAATTAAATTCTTAATGCAATTAGGGGTAAAAAAGATTTTGTTGGCAGGAATGGATGGATATTCTCATGATGCCAGTGAAAACTACGCTGAAGATCGTATGTTACTTATTTCACAGGCAGCTGTTTGGGATGCAATGAATGAAGGAATGTCTGTGGTTTTAAAAAAATATTCAGGGGAAGTAGACATACAGTTTTTGACGACTCAAAGGCATGTAAGAATAACATAAATAGCTAAATACTGGTTTTTGTGCGAATATATAAAAGGTATAAAGAGGATATAAGGATGGATAAATTGAAAACTCTTTTTAAGTTAGAAGTAAAACCGTTGACGCTTATTCGGCATTATATTATTTTGCTTGGAGGAGGATGTATTCTTTTGGCGTTGGTTTACTGTATACCGGAGGAACGTATCAGGAGACATATTGAGATTAGCAGTGATTTTATCGTTGAAGAAGGTAATTACCCGTACATGGGGGTAGAATCTGGGGGATTCATATTGGATAATTATACAGAAGCGTTACTTTTGATGTTCAACTATACTGCAGATAACGCCAAGCCGATATATAATGCTTTTGTGGCTCAAGAGTATTGTAAACAAGGTACAGAAGGAGTGGATTTATTTCAGGAAATGTTGTTGGATAGTGAATGGGAACAGGCAATTGCCGGGAAAAGGAGTTCAAATTGGCTTGGAATGAATATAGTTCTGAGACCACTATTGTTCATGTTTGATTTTAGCCAGTGCAGGGTGATTTTGAATGTAATTAGTTATTTGGCCTTGTTTGTGACGATGGTTTTAATGGCAAGGAAATGTGGGGGGGGGTATTTGGCCATAGGGTTTGGATTTACATTAATGGCTTTTAATTATTATTCTCTATCGCTCTCCTTTTCCCTTGGTGTTTTTTGTGTCATTATAGCATGTGCAGCTATTTGTTTTATGCTGATTCGGGGATTATCCAAAGTTAATCTATTGCAGGTAATGTTTGTGGTGGGCATTGCGACGGCATATTTTGATTGGCTGAGCATTCCTCTTATAACGTGGGGACTGCCTATATTAGTAGTATTGGCAATGATGTATTCCCAAAACAATAATACTCTCTTCGTGGAATATTTTAATAAAGCGTTTCAGGGAGGCTTTGGCTGGAGTTTGGGATATGCAGGAATGATCATAGGAAAATGTATGGTTGCTGTGTTGGTTCAGGGGAAAGGAGCGATATCATTCTTTTTGAATCGCGTGACGGCAGATACAAAAATACGTTCTGCTCAAGATTTTGGCATGTCCATACGCAGGCTTTTTAATTGTTTCTTTCCTTTTAATTTGAGACCGGGAAACAATGTTTATTTTGTTTTACTCCTTTTGGCGGCAGCGATGTTGGTGGTCACGGTATTGCTGGTAAACAGGGAAAGGAGGAGGCTGGCGGCTGTTGTCATAATGGTAGGTTTATCACCATTCCTGTATTATGTATATGTAGGAGGACATGTGCACCATACAGGAATAGAGTTTAGAAGTCTGATGATATCCTTTTTTGCGATTTGGATTGTAATGCAGCCGTTTTATGATATAATACATAGGCGGATTAAAAAATTATAAGTGAGGTATAGCGCAAGATGCGAACAGACATTAGAAATAAAGATTATGCGATTAGTGTGACGCGTCTTGCTGCGTTGTCGCTTGTCATTGGATGTCATGTTTTTGAATATTTGGGGACATGTTATCCAAGATATTCTTCCTTGTTGACACCTATTGGGAACTATTCGAGTGTTGGTGTCCAAATTTTTTTGTTAATATCAGGGTATTTGTATGGGAAGAAAAAAATACGTCCAGGGATTCCATTTATATTGAGCAATTTCTGGAAGATTTTAAAAGATTATTATGTACATTATTTAATATTTACAATACCGCTTTGTCTGGTGTTTCAGGCAGAACAGATCAATGCAAAGTCATTATGGGGAATGGTGACTTGCTGGTGTACATTTGGAGGTGAGGTACAACTTTGGTTTATCCCCTATATATTATTTTGTTATTTAATTACACCAATGTTGTATGAAATAAGGGAGTGGCTTGTTGCTGGCAAAAATTCGGCTATTAAATTTTGTGGTTTGATCATTATAATTGAATTATTATTTATTGAATATGACTCTTATTTTATTCCGGCATGGATATGC
This sequence comes from Blautia sp., assembly GCA_023667395.1. GTDB lineage: Bacteria > Bacillota > Clostridia > Lachnospirales > Lachnospiraceae > Acetatifactor. The sequence goes on from JAMPAC010000002.1 coordinate 146,639, forward strand.
TGTTATGTGATTGGTTATTGTTTTCCGTTTTTGGTGGAAAGATATAGGTCGTTTTTAAAACCTTGGATGGGGGGGGCGATGTTGATTCTTTGTCTTGCATGCAATGTAATTAAATACTATTATCGATATATCAGGGGCTATATGCCTAATACCATTAATGCCCTGATATGGGAAGGAAATTTCAAGGCAAGAATTTTGAATGAATTTTTCAATTGGAGTTCGGTGCTGCTGGGCATTGTTATTGCGCTGGCAATATATTATACCACTAAACGTATTTTAAAATATAGAACAGAAAAGAGAACGCAAATAAAATGGTTGGATATTGCAGATAAATATTCGTATGATATATATATATGCCATATGCTTTATGTAAAAGGCATGCTTTCAACTATTATGATAACACCATATATAGTAGTAAATTTGGGGGTCACAGTTCTGCTAATCGCCATAAATGGCTGTCTTTTATATTATATTTGCAGACCCAGGGAACTGTTTGGCAAAATTCAGAGGAGCAAATAGAATAATTAATAATACTGTTGGATGGAATTGGTTATGCATTTAAAAATTCAAAATGTGATAGATCAGATAAAGAATAACATTTCATTTTTAAAATTTTGCATTGTAGGAGGCATTTCCACTTTTCTTGATTTGGGGATTTATCTATTGTTGTATGATGGCGCAGGGGTTGTGTTATCCAAGATAGTTTCTATGGGATGCAGCATGGTGTTTTCTTATAATCTGAATAAAAAGTGGAGTTTTTCAATCTCTACTAAGAGAACGAAAAAGGAGGTTGGGCGTTATCTTGTTACTCAGGCGATTAATATGACGGTAAATGTTGGGGTCAATTATATTGTCTTGGAAATATTTCAAATCAAATTATTTGCGTTCATAGTGGCCACACTGGTTGCGATGACAATAAATTATGTATTACAAAAACGATGGGTGTTTAGAGGTGAAAAATGAAATATTCAATTGTAATTCCATGTTATAATGAAAGTGAAAATCTCAAGCGTCTGTTGCAAAGTATCATGCCTTTGACAGAAAAGCATGATATAGAGTTTGTGCTTGTAGAAAATGGCTCAACAGATGACAGTAGAACTAAATTCGAAACACTGCAGGAAATGCGTGATAAACACATTATCAGGGTATATGTGGATAAAAATCAGGGTTACGGTTATGGAGTACAGCAGGGACTTAAGGCATGCAGCGGAGATTATGTGGGATGGATTCATGCGGACATGCAGATCAAGCCACGTGAATTAGCTGTTTTCATGAGGTATATTGATAGACATGGTGCAGACTGTCCGTTATTTGTTAAAGGAAAGCGCAGTAACAGAAGTTTGTTTGATAGGTTTTTCACTGGGGCAATGAGTGTGTTTGAAACAGTTTTGTTTGGAGTGAATTTGTATGATATCGGGGCTATTCCGGTATTGTTTCCTAAGGAATTATTAAAGAACTGCACAAAGATGCCATATGATTTCTCCATTGAGTTATATGTGTATTTACAAGCTAAGAAGAATCATTATATAATTAAAAGACACAAAGTAAGATTGAGAAAAAGGGTACGGGGTATGTCGTCATGGGATAAAGGTCTGGCATCTAAAATTAAACAAAGTAAACGCATCATAAAGGATAGTATCCAGATAAAGAAAGGGGAGCAGGTATTTTGAAAATATTGATTACAGGTGCAGCGGGTTTCATAGGTTCTCAACTTGCGTATAGACTATGGAAAGATAAAAATGAAGTGGTATTGATTGATAATTTTTCTTATGGAAAGGAAGATAATCTTCTGTTTGAAGAGCATTCTTTTACTAATGAAGTAATACGGATGGATATTCGTGATAGGATAGGTATTGCCGATTTATTGAAGAACGGGAATTTTGATTATATCTATAATATTGCGGGAATCGCACCATTGCCGGATTGTCAGTCTGCTCCACAGGAGGCAATCGATGTAAATGTAATAGGATTGGTTAATCTACTTGAAAATGGAAGAAAATATGGTGTCAAAAAGGTAATTCAGGCAAGTACAAATGCAATATATGAAAATGAGACGGAATTTCCAACAGTGGAAAATAAATTTAATCTTCCTACGCTGATTTATCCGAATACGAAATATGTTGCTGAAAGATTTGCGGAATCTTACTGTAAAACATATGGTATGAGTGTTACATGTATTCGCTTTGCAAATGTATATGGACCGCATATCGATTGCCTACGGACACAGCCTCCATTTGTTGCGTACATGATTCGGGAATTGTTCTATGATAGGGTGCCAGTATTTCACTCGGATGGAAATCAAAGAAGAGATTATGTATATGTAGATGACCTGGTCGAGTTGGCTATTGCAGTACAAGAGGGGGAAGGATTTGATTGCGTCAATTGTTCTTCCTTTAGAAATTATTCTGTCAATGAAATGTATGCTATCGCCAGCAGAATTATGAAAAAAAGCATTCAGCCCAAATATGCTGAAGATGGGCATTATTGGGCAAAGTATCCAGAACTTTACGAAGGGGTGTATCGGATTAAAGATACTATTTTGAAAGATGAAATTAATAAATTCTCTCTATGTGATAATACTTATGCGATGAAAAAATATGGATGGTCGCCTAAGATAGATATTGAAGAAGGGCTTCGTAGAGTAATACAAAACGAATGCGCTTTACTGGAAAGGCTTGGTTGATAATTAATTATGAGAAAGTTGCATTTAATTATGCCTATGGGAGGAAAAGGCTCCAGGTTTTCTGAGTATGGATATGATTTTCCCAAACCGCTTTTGAAGATTCAGGATTATCCGTTTTTTTATTGGGCGACTCAATCCGTAGTAAAGTTTATAGATGTAGAGGACATTATCTTTGTAATCCTGAAAGAGCATGTGGAAAAATTTGGCTTGGACAATGAAATTAGAAAATATTATCCCGATGCAAAAATCCATATAATTCCGAAAGTGTTAGGGGGAGCGGTGTTGACTTGCATGGAAGGGATTCGGGAAATATCAGATGATGCCCCCATTGTGTTTAACGATTGTGATCATATTTTCCGTAGCAGGGATTTTGAGGATTTTTGTGCTAATGGTTTGGATGCTTCTGTTGAAGGTGCAATTTTAACATTCCAATCAAATGAAGAAAAATATAGTTTTTTGAGATTCGATGATCGTGGGAATGTTATTGAGACGGTAGAAAAAAAAGCTATTAGCGGTCATGCTATTTGTGGGTGTTATTATTTTGCAAATAAAGATTTGTTTGCGTCTGCGGTAGAAACTTATTTACATGAGTGTTCTTATCAGGAATATTTTGTGAGTGGAGTTTATAATGTAATGTCAAAACAAGGGGCAGAAATAAGGGCATTTGCAACAGATTTTCATGTGCCGTTTGGAATTCCGGAAGAGTATGAAAAGGCGAAAGATTTAGAATATTTTGCGGGATTGGCATAGTATTATGCGGAGAGATTATAAATGCGGAATAATATAATAGGGAAAGATTATGCGATTAGCGGATTGCGGGTAACAGCATTACTGCTGGTAATTTGGTGCCATATTCTTGAGCATGTATCAATGCGTGTTCGATGGGTCGGGCCGATTGGCAATTATTTTAGTGTGGGTGTGCAGATATTTCTGCTTTTGTCAGGATATTTGTATGGGAAGAAAGCAGATGTGCCTAAAACCCCTTTTGTCATCAGGAATGTGGTAAAAATATTAAAAGATTATTATATACACTATGCAATATTCATAATTCCTTTATGCCTGCTTCTGAAAGAGTATACTGTTAATAGATGGTTTCTTTGGAGAGTACTTACCGGGGCTCGTACAATAGGAAATGAAGCTCATTTGTGGTATATTCCCTATATACTTTTATGCTATTTGATCACTCCTGCGCTGTATGATATCCGAGAATGGATGTCACGTGGAAGGTATTTGGGACTTAAACTGATAGGATTAATTTTTTTGATTGAAATAACCTTTATAACTTATGACTCATATTTTATTCCAGCATGGATATGCTGTTATGTGATAGGATACTTTGCACCAAAATTAAAGGAATACTATGCGGGACTGTTTTGCAGAAAGGTATTTGTTGTTGTTACCTTAGTTAGTATTGTGGCTAATGGGATAAAATATGTGCTTGTATATGTGTATGGATACGGGGAGGAGTATCTTAACCTGGCAATCAAAGATTGTTCTTGGCAGGCGCAGCTGCTAAAACAGTGTTATCATTGGTCGGCGATTTTATTGGCAATTACAATTTCAGGTGTCGTATATGCAATATTATCTCATGTGCGCTTTCGTAAAAAAGGGAAAAAGATTTTGGACATATGTGATAAGTATTCTTATGATATTTATTTATGCCATATGTTATATGTCAAGGGAATGCTTTCCACAGTTTTTTTGACGGACTCTCTTATACTGAATTTACTTATAACATTTGCACTAATTTTTATCAATGCAGTATTGCTTTACTATTTATGTAGACCACAGGAATTGTTTGCTCTGATTAAAAACAATAAGCGGATGAAAAGTGAAGGAAAGAGTGGCTGAGATGTATGCGTATTTTATAATTGCGGTAGTTCTGCTTTTGGCAGGACATTTATGTAAAATATGTCGTTGGAAACAATTAATCACAAAATATGAAAATGTGGATATGCTGATATTGGTGCGTGCGATGGTGTTGGGGCAGGGAATAAATTTGATTGCGCCCTGGCGGGTAGGTGATATAGCAAGGGTATATTTTTCAGGAAAATATTTAAAGAACGGTTATGCATTATCTTTGTCCACGGTGGTCGCTGATTTATATATGGACACGCTGACGGTAGGAATGGCGTTTTCGTCATTATATATACTTGGAATCCATAAAGAGGATATTTTGGGCATTACCAAATGGTATATTTTCTTATCGGCAGCAGTGACTATAGTTACTGTATTATTTTTTGCGTTTAAACGACATATCAAAAAGATTATTCGTCTGTTTGCTTCCGTATTCAATAATTATATAGAATTAGGAATACTTTATATTACGTATGCAACTTTTGCAAGCTTAAAGAATATCTACAAGAAAGTTAATTTAGGTAAAATTATTGGATTTACTGTATTGATGTGGGGAAGCTACTTCTCCTCATATGAGATGTTTGCACGCTTCATGCAACACAGAGGATATGATCTTACGCTTACGGGAGTCTTTAAAATTCTATTTTCATTTTCCGACAGTTTATGGGGCAGCGGTTGCCTTTGGTATTTCTGTTATTTGGGGTTTCCATTATGTTTATTGGGGATTTATGCGTTTATACGGAAGCCTCACAGCGGGAATGTTCAATACTTTCACTTACTACCACAATTGAATCAAAATGAAAAGCTGGCCTTTTTGGAAATATATTTTGGGGATGAAAGTAGAAAGGATTATATAAACTTATATTTGGATATCAACAAAGATGTCAGTGTGATTCAGGATTATTCGGCGGGTTCTAATGCTACTACAATGTTGTGTATTAGTGAAAACACAACTTTTTTCAGAAAATATGCATTCGCTGAGGACGCAGCCAAACTAAAAGAACAAGTACAATGGCTTGAAAAATATAATACGGTACTCCCGGTGGCTTCTATAATAAAAAAAGAATACGGTGAAAATTATTGTTATTATGATATGGAGTATAATATGGGGGCAGTAGGTTTTTTTCAATATATACATACAATGCCTATGGAAAAAGTATGGGATATACTGCAGACAATTTTAGATTCGTTGCGTTGTAACCTCTATGACAATGTATTTTCCAGTGCGAAGAGAGTGGCGATTAAGGAATATATTGATTCAAAAGTAGTGAATAATATGGAATTTTGTTTGAATAGAGGTGGAAAGTGGCTTAAAGGATTGTCCGAGTATAAAGTAATCTGCATTAATGGAATTGATTATCCGAATCTTAGCCATTATAAGCAGCTATTGAATTATGAAAAGCTATGTGATAGACTTATGTCCGAACGATATTCGGCTATTCATGGGGATCTGACGATTGAAAACATAGTATGCGTGCAAAATGGTAATGATTCGTGGTATTTGATCGATCCCAATACTGGAAATATACATGAGTCAGCGTTCCTGGATTATGCGAAGCTGTTACAATCCTTGCATGGCGGATATGAGTTTATTATGATGGTCAAGGATGTTAGGATTGAAGATAACACGGTAAATTTTTTATATACAAAATCTCAGGCGTATAGTACTTTATATACAAAATATAAAGATTATCTATATCAACATTTTTCGAAAGAGGATGTGATAAATATATATATTCATGAGGTAATTCATTGGTTGAGGCTTATGCCATATAAGGTAAAAAAGGATCCCAGAAAGGCAGTTGTGTTTTATGCTGGAATGCTTATGGTATTATATGATGTGGAACAGATGATTTTGGAGAAATGAGGTCATATGGTAAAAAGATTAGCGTTGTTCGATTTGGATGGTACATTATTTGATACAAGTGATGTGAATTATTATGCATATAAGGAATCGTTAAAGTATTATGGTTATGATCTGGATTATGATTTTTATTGCAAGGAATGCAATGGAAGACATTACAGATATTTTATGCCTTTATTAAAGGTTGAAGACAGTGAAGTCATGGAGAAGATTCATCATATGAAGAAACAAGCATATGGAAAATATCTGGATAAAGCGAGAGTAAATGAGCATTTATTTTCTATTATAGAAAGCATGACGGAAAGATATAATAAGGTAATTGTAACCACAGCATCCCGAGAAAATACGGAAGATATATTGTTGTATTTCAATGTATTGGAACAATTCGATATGCTGCTTACACAAGAAGATATTCATTATGCAAAACCGAATCCGGAGGGATTTTTAATGGCAATGAAAAGATATCATACAAAGCCGGAAGATACGATTATTTTTGAGGATTCGGAAGTGGGTATAGAGGCGGCGTTGTTGACTAAAGCTACTGTAATCGCAATACGACAGTTTTAAATATAATGGGAAGGCAGTCATAATGATTTTTTCAAGTGTAACTTTTACTTTTATTTTTTTGCCGGTTATAATATTTATATATTATATTTCCAAAAATAAATACAAAAATATTATTTTAGTGATTGCCAGTGTACTTTTTTATGCATATGGGGAGCACAGGGCGGTGTTGATAATGCTTTTTTCGATTGGATTCAACTACCTTAGCGCGCTGGCGATTGATAAAGTACGGAAGGAAACATATAGAAAGATTTTTCTGGTGGGGGCGATTGCCTGCAATCTTGGTATTCTTTATATATTTAAATATCTTGATTTTAGTATTACAATATTTAATGGAGTTTCAGGAAGGAATGTCCCATTGCGAAATATTGCTTTGCCTATTGGAATTTCTTTTTTTACTTTTCAGGCAATGTCCTATGTTATTGACGTATATAGGCATTCTGCAGCGGCGGAAACAAATGTATTAAATGTCGCATTGTATGTGTCTTTTTTCCCGCAGTTAGTTGCAGGACCCATTGTTCGTTATAATACCATAGCACAACAGATTAAGGATAGGTATATTGATGCGGAACATTTTGGATATGGAGCAAAACGTTTTATTTGTGGTTTTTGTAAGAAAATCATTTTGGCAAATAATTTAGCTGTTGTGGCTGAAAATGCCCTGTTGAACACAGATTTTCATGGGCAGTCAATTGTGTTATCCTGGTTGGGAGCAATTTGTTTTACTTTGCAGATTTATTATGATTTTTCCGGATATTCTGATATGGCTATCGGGCTGGGCAGGATGTTTGGATTTCAATTTGAAGAAAATTTTAATTATCCATATATATCTGGGTCAGTTACTGAATTCTGGCGCAGATGGCATATCTCGTTAGGACAATGGTTCAGGGATTATGTATATATTCCGCTGGGAGGGTCAAGGGTATCGGCGCTTAAGCATATACGCAATTTGCTGATTGTATGGAGTTTGACTGGATTATGGCATGGCGCATCGTATTCTTTTGTTGTATGGGGATTGATGTATTTTATATGTTTGATTATAGAAAAATATGTGATTAGACCGGAAGAAAGAAGAAATTTATTATTTAAGGGAATATGGCATATAATCACCTTTTTTATTATAATGTTGGGCTGGGTACTGTTCGATACGGAATCTATTTCTTTGAGTATACAATGTTATGCAAGTATGATAGGATACTATGGAAATGCTTTTATTGATGTGGCGGCTTGTGCTTATCTGCAGGAATATGCAGTATATATTTTCTTGGGAGTCTTATTTGCGTTTCCCGTGGCGCCAATGTTCGGTAAGTTATGTTACCGAAGAATTTGGTGTGGACGAATTATGGATTTTGTGATTCCCATAGGGTATATGATTGTGTTTTTGTGGGCTGTTTCTTTTTTGATTTTAGGGGCGCATAATCCATTTATTTATTTTAATTTTTAGTTCATGGGAGGCTGAAATATGAATTATTTAAGACAATATAAGGTAATGGGGGCTGTGTTTGCAGTTGCTCTGTTTTGTTTGGCGATAATGGGAGATTATAAACTGCTTGTTTTCTATGTTAAGGATGAGGTTGATTACAATGAATGGGTGGTGGGTACGACGGATGCTTTGGAAACTGATTATATAACAAATTTTTATGAAAAACTGCAATTTGTAAATTTTAATGGATTTGTTAGAAAAATGTTTGGACAACATAGGATGAATGGGGTTATAAAATTAAACAATGGATATCTGATGAAAGAAATTCAAGAGGCAAATCATGAGATATTATTTGAGAATGCGCAGGATGTAAAACGTTTGGAACAGTATGTGTCTGCTTGGGGGGGGGCAGTGTTATATGTGACCGTACCCTATGTAGTCAGTAAATATGATTCGCAATTACCTTTGGGAGTATGGGATTATGGAAATGAAAATTTAGATTTTATGCGGGAAAAGATAGAAGAATTAGGAATTCCAAGTCTTGATCTACGTGAAAAAATATATGAAACTGGAGTAAGCCAGTATGATTTGTGGTATAAAACAGATCACCACTGGTCAACCCAAGGAGGTTTTTATGCCTATACAATTATGGCAGAATATTTAGAAGAGATAGGTTGGGCAGGGTTGGATGATAAAATTCGCGATATGGCAAATTATGAAGTGATAACTTATGATAAGTGGCATTTGGGGAGTAATGGACAAAGAACAGGCATTGCTTATGCAGGGATTGACGATTTTGATTTAATTCTTCCCAAATTTGAAACACATATAGAAAATTTAAACAATGGAAATACAGGAAATTTTCAGGAGGTGTGTCTCAATATGTCTGCATTGTCCAATCGAAATTATGCTTCACGATACACATATGATAGCGTAATGGGGGGATCGGCAGGAGATTTTCATAATGATGATGCACAATGTGACAAGAAAGTCCTAATTCTTGGTGATTCCATGTCTAGTGCGGTATGTCCTTATTTGATTTTATCTTTTGGTGATATCAGGTCAAGGGGAAACTACCTGGTGCCTGTGGTAAGCCGTGCTTATTTGGATGAATATCAACCGGATCTAGTAATTTTAATGTATTATCCTGATCGGATTAGTGAGAGAAGCGCCTTTGATTTTGATTTATATTAGGAAATTTTTATGTGAGGAACGGTATGATGGGAGCATTGAGAGTAAAATTTGTGGACTTCCCCGGAGATGACATGCGCAATATTACATTGCCTATTTTAAAAAAAAATTTTGGGCATGTGGAAGAAAGTGAAAATCCTGACTTTGTTTTTTATTCTGTTTTTGGTTATGAACATATGAAGTATGATTGTGTACGTATATTTTGGACAGGAGAAAATTTACAGCCGGACTTTAATATATGTGATTATGCCATTGGCTTTGGCTATCTTGATTTTGAGGATCGTTATAGAAGGATCCCGCTCTATTATTTTTATGCGTTGGATTATGAAAGAGCAATTAATAAACATAAAATTTCGGAACAGGAAATTAACTTACGAGAAAAGAAGTTTTGCAATTTTATATATTCCAATGAGGATGCAAGACCAGAAAGGGAACAGTTCTTTCATCTTTTAAACCAATATCGTCAAGTAGATTCAGGAGGGAAGATTCTGAATAATATTGGGGGGGGGACTATAAAAAATAAGTTTGAGTTTCAAAAAAAATATAAATTTTCTATTGCATTTGAAAATTCATCGACCAGCGGATATACAACAGAAAAAATATTGCAGGCATTTGCTGCAGGAACAATCCCAATTTATTGGGGAAATCCTCATATTGAAAGAGATTTTAACCAGAAAGCATTTATTAATTGTCATGCATTTGATTCGTTTGAAAGGGTGATTGAGAAAGTAAAGGAAATAGACCAAAATGACGAGCTATATAGGGAGTATTTGAGGCAGCCTATTGGGGATGGCAGCCTTTTCCCGATGAATCCGTTGACGGAATATGAAAAATATCTTGTTTATATATGTAGCCAGAATCCTGCCGAGGCAATACGAAGAAGTAATACTTTTTGGGGCAGAAAATATCAGGAGGAATTAAAAAGCATTCGGTTGCCTCAAAAAAGAAATTGGTTGGTTCAAAAAACATGTAGAATCATGGAAAGGATAAAGTTAAAATGATTTTAGCTATTAACTATGCGGATCGGACATTTGAAAGAGCACAAATAATGAATTCAAAATCGGCATTCAAGTTTGGCGCAGATCATGTAATATGTTATGGACCAGATTCGATATCGGAAATGTATAAACAAAAGAATATAGAAATATGGAGCCGCAAAAGGGGAGGAGGATATTGGATTTGGAAACCATACATTATAAAAGATGCCCTATCTAAAGTGGAAGATGGGGATTATGTCATTTATACAGATTCTGGAGCTGCTTTTATTAATAAAATTGATTTCCTGATACGAGATATGAATAGGGCAAATACAGATATAATGGTGTTTTCCCTGCCCAAATTAGAAAAGCAGTATACAAAAAGAGATGCATTTATCCTTATGGGATGTGATAAGCCGGAATTCACGGATACGCCTCAACGTTGTGGGACATATTTAGTCTTGCGCAAATCTATACGCACAGAAAAATTTATTGATGAATACCTGAAGTATGTACAAGATAAACGTATTGTAACAGATGACGAAAACGTAATGGGAAAGTCAAATTATGAAGGATTTATCGAGCATAGGCATGACCAGAGCGTTTTGAGTCTTTTATCCAAGAAATATAAGATAGATGCGTTTAGGGATCCGTCTCAATATGGATTGGAGGGGAATATAGGTCTGGAAGAGGTGTGTGAAAGAAGCACATATCCCCAAGTGCTGGATTCTCACAGAGACAGGAATATAACTACCAGCTGGTTTATATATAAGCATACGCCAGCTAATATAAGACTAAGGTTGGAAGAACTTCCTTTCAGATATGTAAAAAGTAAAATCAAAGGACTGGTTCAAAAGAGTTTGAAGCTGTGCAGACAGGGATTAAGAAAACATTGAATGGGGCAAAGATTCCGAATAAACAGAAAGGTATATTATGCAGAAAAGTGACCGAATATATATTTTAAAAGGTCTTAGCATTGTCTCGGTTGTATGCGCACACATAGCATATGATACTTCCGAATGTTTTACTGAGCAGATTGCCTTAAATCTTCTTAATACCATAGGTTCCATTGGTGTGATTGTTTTTTTATTGATTGCAGGATATCTGTTTAGTTTTAACCAGGACAGTTATGCGGTGTTTTGGAAAAAGAAATGGCGTCACTTAGTGCTTCCATGGATTTTCTGTGGTACTTTAGTATATTTACAATGTTTTTCTTTATGGAATTTTCATAACTGGGACTTTTGGTTTGAAGAAAATATAAAAGCGTTTGATTTAAAAGATTATATAACATATCTTGTGGGGGGGGGCAGTTTTTATTATTACATGACAATGCTGCTGTTCTGTTTTTCTGTATTCGGTTTTATCAATAGAGAGAAAAATGTCAGTTTGTATATAATCATAATGCTTATATGGATATTTTTTATGAGAAGTTCTGTTTATAATTCCGAAACACCCTATATGGATCCGAAAAATTGGGTAGGATATTTTGGCGTTGGAATATATTTGGGAATACGTTGGAAGCCTTTAAAAGAGCGTTTTCAAAAAGTGTTTCAAAAAACAAGGCTGATTATTGTGGCCTTTGATATGTTTTTGCTTATATATTTATCATACAAAGGCTATGTGATGAGTTATTGGAATAAATTTTTTTTGCCTTTTATAATATTGCAGGTTATGGGTTGTTGGCATATTAGTATTTGGATTGAGAACAAGACACGTTTGATCAAAAGAATTTTGATCGAATGGGGAAAAGATTCATTTTATATATATTTACTCCATATGTTGATACAATCAGTTCCGGTTAAATATTTGAGCGGTTTTGGAGCAATAGGGATCTTGGTAAGACCGTTTTTTATGATTACGCTTGTGGACGCTGGCATCAGGCTTTTCCGCTTTATGATCATAAAATTTGGCGCAGGTATTCAAAAAATGCCGCATAAACAGAAAGGATAGAATGTGGTTTCAGGTATAAGAAAAAAAATATCATTCGAAATGAACTGGCTCAGAGTGTGGTATATGGTATGTTTTTTTGCGCTTGGTATCATTGACCAACGGCGTGGAAGCGCTCTGGGACAAGTACAAATGGCAGCAGCAAATCTGACGGGTGTGGTGATAGTCGGGATGCTTATTCCTTCTTTGGATAGGAGGCGGTTTAAAAATCGGATATATTGGTACTGGTCAGTATTTTCTGTTTTGGGAGGTATTATTGCGGGGATATGGGGATGGCAGTCCTGGAATTATAAAGAACAGTGGTTCACTGGGTTATTGAATGTCATCCTATGGGGTTATCTGGTGATTTACATGATAAGAGAACGGAAAGATCTGCATGTATGGGAGAAAATAAAGAATCCTCTTTTTATGATAGCGGCGGGTATGCTTCTGATCATGTTTTTTTCCGTACATGAAGGTATTGCACCTTTGTGGCTGCTTTTGTTGTTTGGGGGATTTTACCTGATTGGGGTTCATGGCAAGGACAGGGAAGATTTTTTTCAGGGAATGCTTAATGGCATGATTTTGTGGTTCTTTATACAGCAGATTGTTGCTTTTGGTTTTCGGCCTTATGATTTTTTTCGTTATAGAGGTTTGTATTCTGGTGAAACTCAAAATGGTTTGTTTTACATGATCGCATATTGTGCGTTTATGTTAAAATGGATATGGCTGAAAGAGAATAGGAAGAGTAAAGTCTTAACATGGCTTTGTTTTCTGCTGTCGGCAGGATGTGTCAGCTTTATATTTTATACTGGGGGTAGGGCGCCTCTTCTGGGAGCCGGTATCGCTTCAATCGTAATTTATATATGGTATGATATTGTATATCAGAAAACATTTTATAGACTGGTGGGGCACTGCTTTCTGTTTATGCTCTGTGTTATGCTCACCTTTCCGGCAGTATATGGATGTATCCGGTATCTGCCCGTTATTTTACATCATCCGATCTGGTTTGAAGGAGAATATATTGAAGATCGCAGTGTAAGATCTTTTGATCCATGGAACAGTGAACGTTATATCACATTTGAACAGGCGGTAGAGGAAAGTCTGGGACGCATATTATATGTGATTGGAATAGATATCAATAAAGGCAAAGAGGACGACATCAGTGGGATATGGGGAATCAGGGTCTATGCAAGAGACATGGAAGAGCCAGGAGCTACACCAGAAAATCCATTCGCTTTGCCAGGGGTGGATATAGGTACTGATATGGGACCAAGAAGTATCATTTATGCTTATTATTGGAGTCATTTGAACTGGATAGGACATAGTAATGCAGAGTCCGGTTTTTACATGCCTGGAAAATTTTATATGTCGCATGCACATAATCTGTTTCTTCAGATTGCGTATGATTATGGGATTTTAGCAGGGCTGCTTTTCGTGGTGTTGTATTTTGCCAAGTTATTTCAGGCCTTTCGATTGAGGAAGAATAATAGGATGGAGGCAATGATTAGCATAACTTTTTTGCTGGCTATCCTGGGATTTGGACTTTTTGAGATGGTAGTAGTGCCGGGGCAGATTACATTAGTATTAATGGGAATATTATTCTGCATGACAGAAAATACAAGGTACAATTAGTATTGCGAAGAAAAATATGGAGGAAATACTGATGAATGAAAAAGAGATAAGCTTGGTTGACCTGATAATGGAAATATTATTGAAGTGGCGAATGATTCTGGTGTGGATGCTTGCGGGAGGCCTTATGATGGGATGTCTCAGTTACATACGTTCCTATCAGACAGCGCAGGCTCAGACGGTGCAGGCAGCAGCCTTGGAGCAACAATTGGCGGGTGGCGCTCAGAATGAATTGGAATATATACGGCGGGGATTGACGGAGCAACAAATTAATAATGTAGATACTGCAATATGCTATGAGAACTTCTGGGAGGCGGAGGATGCTTATTTTCAGAAATCCATAAAAATGCAGATAGATCCTTTGAATATGCCAAAAGCAGTATTGACCTTTCAGGTGGTAGCAGAGGATGAGGAGACTGCACAACAGATTGAAAAAGTTTACGAAGATATGGTGCCAAGTGGATTGGGACAGTGGCTTTCTGAGAAAATGCAGAATGAAACGTCGGAGGCAGCATTGAATGAGTTGATTAATTTGGAGCGAAAGTACGAAAACGTGTCGGCAACAGCTATTTGCAATATTTTTGAGGAGAAGAGCGATACTTTCAGCGTTGCTATTTGTCATATGTCCAAAGAGCAATGCCTGCAGTTGGCAGAGAAAGTAGATGAATATTTTCAGGAACAACATTCGCAATTGGTTCATAAGATGGGAGATCATCAGATTCAATTAGTGTTTCAAAATTTTTCTTATGTGATGGATACGGCACTGTTAGAAAGCCGACGGGAAATGCAGAATGAAATGATAGTTTGGAATTCCAGTGCTGCTAAATTAAAAGAAAATTTTTCTGGGGAAGAGTGGAGGTATTATAATTATTTGATGACAAACGAACTACCAGAGATCTTACCGATAAATATATCACAGCCATCTATCAATGTGAAAAATGTTCTTATAGGAATAATTCTGTTTGCCTTTATGTATGTCTTCTATTCTTTCATAAGATATATTTTAAATAATAAACTGAGGGGAACAGACGATATTACTTCCATATATGGAATTCCTGAATTAGGTATGATTCCTGCGGAACAGAAAGGGAAAAAGATTTTGGCGTTTGTGGATAAGTGGCTTCTGAAGCTTCGCGACCGGAATAAGCGGAGATTTGCCATGGAAGAGGCAATTGCATTGGCTGCCGCTGCAGTGAAGATATCAGCGAAGAAAGAAAATTTAACTGAAATATGCTGTATAGGGTGTGACTTGAAAACCAATGCGACTAAGACGGTTGAAACGATTCACAATCTTTTAAAAGATGCTGGTATTTCCGTAAAAGTACTGAACAATGTATTGTATGATCAGGAAAAACTGGAGCAGTTATTGTGCGTGAAAGGCGCATTTTTGTTGGAGAGGGCAGGAAAGACTCTTTATGATGAAGTCCGCAGAGAAATTGAATTATTGCGCAATCAAGAGATCAAAGTATTGGGTATTATTGTGGTAGAATAATGTGCAGCCATTTTAATGAAACAGTATAAATCCCCAGCAGAGCTGGGGAGACTAATGGATGCTGGAAGTGGTGAGCAGAGTACGCAAATAGGAAACTCCGCTGTATAATAAATGTAGGTCTGGCAAACCACATCATATACAACGGAGGTGTCCAATGGACGATATAAGTTTAGCACATAGTAAGTATAATTGCACATATGGCATGATGTCAAGTGGGGGGGGGTTGATGTGTATTTCGAAGTTTTAATGCACTCCATATACAGACTTTGACCATCGCGCTCATATAAGTTTATCTTTGTATTTCCCTTTATTAATGTTTTTCCTGCCGGTAAGATAGTTGCTTTAAACTTAGAGTGTGTTTCAATATAATTTTTCATTGATTTGCCGTCGTACATCCATTTGTGATATCTATTACCATATAAAAGCAGCCTCAACTTGGTGAAGAAATTGGGCCTTTCATAAGATGCCATATATAAACCTGCACAAAACGCGTCCGCATCCCCATCTTCATTATACTTTTTTATTTCAAGTTGAAGATCGGGAACCACAAGTCTAAAAACGCCGTTTGTTTTTAATACTCTATATGATTCATCCAGAAATTTTTGAAAATCTTCTTTATAGAGGTGTTCTATCATGTGTGAAGAATATACAACATCCACACTTTCATTATCAAATGGAAGTTTCGTGGCGCTGCCATAATTTATTTTTTTGTCTTTAATATTGCTTATAAAATTTTGTTGCTCTTTATTGATTAGTTTTAAGAAATTGCATATCTTATATAATATTTTATGGTGCGCCAATATGACAGAAATTGAATTATCCATATTCATCATTCCTTCTACCGCACTCATCCCACAACCTACGTATACTTCTTTCATTTTGCATTCTCCTCTTGCCCTTATATTCCTATATGAAAAATATGTTATTAATTATACGATAGAATAGGTGGATTTACAAGGAACAGATTGCTAAATCTATTTATTTTTTGTATATTTGTAATATTGCTATATATAAATAGCGGCGCGGTCATCTTTTGCGGGTACAATAGTTATGTAAAAGTAACCTTGTACCGTTAATAAATTGCAGAGGATGCCATGAAGATAAAACAGGATAGGGACAAATATAACATTGGCAGGAATATCCGTGAATTCCGTCTGGCCCATGATATGACGCAGGAGGAGGTTGTGGTCAAATTACAACTTCTGGGTATTCCCATGTCCCGTGGAACCTATTCGCATATAGAATGCGGGATGGCTAATATCCGTGTGAAAGAGCTTCTGGCGCTTGCAGGGATATTTTATGTGGATGTGGGTGATTTCTTCAAAGGGATGGGGCTGGAGTGATTTTTTGACAGTTTTCGATAATTTTTATTGAGGCAGCAGCTTGGATATGATATACTTTAAAAGTAAAGAAAGGTCGTGACTTTATGCAATGGATAACATATCATTAAAAATGATTGATGCGGAGTAGAAATCTAAAAACACAGGAGGAATGAAATGGCTTTAAATAAGATATTACAGGGAATGCTTGATGATTTTAGGAAAGATTATATGTTTGAAACGCTGGAGCCGCCCAAGGCATTTGAGTATTTTGTAAATTACCTTATTATCTCAAAATACCATCCCGATGCATTTAGTGATAAGGGTGATATGGATAGGGTAATTGTAGATGAGAAAAGTCAATTTGGTTTAGATGCCATAGCGTTTATCGTAAACGGGAATCTTGTTTTGGGGAAAGATGATATTTCCATTTATGCGAAATCAAAAAAACTTGATGTGGATATATTGTTGATCCAGACAAAAACAGAAGAAAAATGTGATACGGGCGATTTGTTAAAAACAATACAGGCCACTAAAAATTTTTTAGGGAATTTTGATGACATAACGGAAAAAAACTCGAATATATTGAATGCTAAAGAAATATATGATGAACTGTTTAAGTACGAGAATTTTAGATATTGTACAAGCCAATCACCTAAATGTCATATTTATTTTGTCACAGCTGCCAACGAATGGGAACAGACATTGGTGGATAGTATATGCAAATCTTCGGAGGAAAGTATTGAATCGTTCATAAGTGATATTAAAAACGTTGACGTTCAGGTTCTTGGCAGAGATTACATAATAGATGCCTATAGTGAGATAAAGAATAGCATTTCCGTTCAAATCAATTTAAAGAATTGTATTACTCTTGACCGAATAGCTGGAGTTAAAGAGGCATATATAGGCTATTTGACTGGCGAAGATTATTTGAAAATTATTTGCGATAATAATGGCGATATCAGAAGGCGTATATTTTATGAGAATGTAAGGGATTACCAAGGTGTAGAAAATAGCGTTAATAAAGAAATAAGGGCGACTATTAAAGAAAAGAAGACCAGGGGACAGTTTATCCTTTTGAATAATGGTGTAACGATTATTACGAAGTCGGTAGTGCCATTGGGAGCAAATACCTATGAACTGTCAGATTTCCAGATTGTGAATGGATGTCAGACAAGTAATGAAATTTATAATTGTAAAGGCTATGCATCGGATATTTTTGTGCCAATTAAGATTATTTACACGACCGATACTGACATTATAAGCAGTATAGTTAAAGCAACGAACAGGCAAAGTCCTGTGCCAGAAGAAGCGTTTGTTGCGTTGAACAAGTACCACAAGGAACTACAGCTGCTATTTAGTGAATATTCAAAAGACATGCCGCTGGCAATGTTTTATGAAAGGCGGTCTGGTGAGGAAGATGATATTAAAGAGAAAAAAGGCGCGTACCAGGTAGTTACTTTACATGGAATCATACGATCCTTTGAAAGCGTTTATTGTCAGAATCCAAACATGGTTTATGGGACTAATCCCGCAAACATTTTAAAAAGTCAGAATGATAATTTATTTTGTAAAAGTCATAAACCAGAGATTTATTACGTGGCGTCATATCTATTTGTTAAGTTTGTTTCTATGCAGCAAAGGGGTTATTTCTCAAAGCATGATTATGTTTTGAGGTTTTATGTCATCATGGTAACCAGGATGTTGATGGTGAACACGATGGCAGTTCCTGATTTGAGTAGTAATGCAATGGACAAAGAATGCAAAAAGATGATGGCAATTTTGAAGGATGATATTAATGCGGACAAATACTTTTTAAAAGCAAAGGAAATCGTGGAAAAGGCATTAAACGAAAGAGAATACTCTGATAAAAAGCGGTATGAGGTATTGAGAAGTGTAGAATTTTGTAGAAGTGTAAAAGAGCGTACAGAGAGAATTCTAAAAGCTAAAAAATGATATAACCCTCTGACTGTCTCCATAAATAGTCAGAGGGTTTATTTTCCTGCCATTATATCCATGCTCATTCCGTTTAAGGTGGTAGTGGAAATATCCACTTTGTCGATAAAAATAAATAGTGATGCAGCTATCTTTGGTAAATGGAATAGGCATAAGTTAACCGCATACCGTTACCCAATGACAAAGGATGCCATGTCCTGTAGGACGTATTCGCATATGGAATGCGGGATAGCCAGTAGCCGGGTAAAAAAGCTGATGGCGTTACAGGAAATGCAAGGATTCTTTCAGCAAAAGAATAGGGATAAAGATTTTACGTGTTGCATTCATATGAAACTATGGAGTATAATAATGAGTTATCATACAAATGTGATATGCAGTTGCAATTTTATATGTGGTGTAAAAAAAGTATTTATGGCGGGAGGATGAAATGGATTACCAAAACGGAAGATTCAAAATAGGGGTAACTTTTTCTGGTAAATATCGTAACCGCATTGAGCCGATATGCAATTCCTTACTCAACCTTGGTTACAATAAGGATGAAGTTTTTTATGATTTCTGGCATGAATCTTGGTTAAATGGACCGCACGGCGATGATAAATTACGGAAAATATATAATCAGCAATGTGATTGTGTTGTTGTGCTGCTGTCTCCCGATTATGCGGACAGAAATTGGCCGGGGCGCATTGAATGGCCTGCAGTTAAAGCGCTGATCAATATTGGGAAAGAGGATAAAATATGCCTTTTGGGGATTGACCGGGTAGATATTGACAAAATTAGCGGACTTTACATAAACCAGGCGATTGTAAAATTCATTGATGATATGACCTCTGAAGAAATTGCTGATTTTATCCATGAAAAATATCAACACATTGTTCGGAAGGCAAAAGTAAGTGTAACCTGTCAGGATGCAAAACCAATTCTTGAGGAGACATGGGACTTTATCAATGAACTATGTTCCCTGAATGTTGTAGTTGCTACTGGCGGCTCAATTAATATTATAGAACAATTAAAAGCAACACCTCGGGAAGGAAAAAGGATACGACTGGCAAAATTGAACAATGCAAAGATTAAAGCGAGGTCTGTTTTTGATCATCTTATATCTTTGGCATATTTAGCAGATGTTGCAGATTCAGTTATCGGGGAACAGCAGTGGAATGCTTCAGAAATAGCCCGGTTAATAGCTTACCATGAAATATCTGAAGCAATCATTGGAGATATTGCATCCTATACGGTAAGCGAACCGCTTATTAAGGGACCGGAGCGTTTTGAAACATCTTATAGGGAGATTGTTGTAAATAAATTCATAAGTTTGTATGCGGATCAAAAACAACAGGAGTCAATAGGTTATCTTAACAATAGGATAAAGCCGACAGGGAAGAGAAAAAATGAACTGGCTCAACAAATGGAGTATTTCAAGGCGCTTGATCATCTTGATTGTCTGGTGGCTGTCTGGAGGTATTTATTTTATTATCAGCAGCAATGTACAAAGGAGCAGCTGTTGAAGTTTATTAGAGTAATGGGCGATTTCTTCACAAATAATCGGTTGACAGACAATGATATATTTACTAAAATATCGTTTTTCCACTGCATAATAGATGTCCTGACAAACAAAACGAATGCAAAAAAATATGTGTCAGGAACCGATATAGGAAAATTCCTCAAAGAAGAGGATAAGTGCGTTAATGATGCGTTAATATATCTGATTGAGAAGGTTCCTTTGTTTTATGAATGATTTTTGTTTTGCATATTAAGACAGGCTGCATGGAAGCCTGGACACAATCAATTATGGGGTGTCTGCGACCTGGACACGCGCCCCCGGATACGGGGTATGGTCAGATCGCAGACAAACCTTGTGTCATTATTTCTATCGCAAAATCAATGCAAATATATCCCCTTAAAAAAGTCAGCCACATCCACATGGAAAATTTCAGCCAGCGCAAGTAATTCCTGTACCCGGATATTGTCAATCCCGCACTCTATATGCGAATAAGTCCCACGCGACATGTTGATTCCCAACAGTTCCAGCTTTGCGATGGTTTCTTCCTGAGTCCAATCATGTTCCAAGCGAAATTCCCGTATGTTCCTGCCGAGGTTATATTTATTTCTGTCCTGTTTTATTTTCATGGTATCCTCCCGGAGAGTTAATGGTGTACGGTTAACATTACGTATCTATTGTAACTGCAAACAATGGCCAACTTGCTATGCATACATAGCAATGAAAAGTTTTTAAGTTGGAAAAGTATATTTAGGGAGTTATTGTAAAATTGCAGGAAATAGGCTATAATAATTTTCGCAGTGCAAATGATACGTTTTTGATGGAAAATGGAAAGAGGAAGATCATGTTCGCAGGAAAAACACTACTTATCACCGGCGGAACCGGTTCATTTGGAAATGCGGTACTCAACCGCTTCCTTGCCACGGATATCGGGGAGATCCGCATCTTTTCCCGGGATGAACTGAAACAGGACGACATGCGGCATCTTTATCAGCGGGAATATCCTGAATACAGCAATAAGTTGAACTTTTATATCGGCGACGTGCGCGACCCGCAGAGCATAGCGAAAGCGATGCATGGCGTGGACTACATTTTTCACGCGGCGGCGCTGAAACAGGTGCCATCCTGCGAGTTTTTTCCCATTGAGGCGGTGAAGACCAACGTGCTGGGAACGGAAAATGTGCTGCAGTGCGCTGTTGATGCAGGGGTGAAGAAAGTGATCTGCCTGTCCACCGATAAGGCGGCATATCCTGTCAATGCCATGGGGACTTCCAAAGCGATGATGGAGAAAGTGATTGTTGCAAAAGCAAGAACCATATCGTCGGATAAGACAAGCATCTGCTGTACCAGGTATGGGAACGTGCTCTGTTCGAGGGGATCTGTGGTGCCTTTGTTTATCAGCCAGATCAAAGAGGGTAAGCCATTGACTGTGACAGAGCCATCCATGACCCGATTCGTCATGAGCCTGGAGGAGGCCGTGGAACTGGTGGTTTACGCGTTCCAGAATGCGGAGAGCGGGGATATCATGGTGCAGAAAGCGCCTGCGTGTACCATCGGGGTGCTGGCTCAGGCGGTAAAGGAATTGTTCCATGTGGACAGTGAGGTCAAGGTGATCGGTATCCGCCACGGTGAGAAGATGTATGAGACGCTGCTGACCAATGAGGAGTGCGCCCATGCGATCGATATGGGCAATTTTTATCGTGTGCCCGCGGATAAGCGTGGACTGAATTACGACAAGTATTTTACCGATGGCAACTTGAAGAGAAATGAACTTTCTGAATTTAATTCAAACAATACGACGCTCATGGATGTGGGGCAGGTAAAAGAAAAACTGTTGACTCTCGCCTATATCCGTGATGAAATTGCAAAATGGGAGAATCGTTAGAAAATGAAAGTACTGGTGACCGGTGCGGGTGGTTTTATCGGAAAAAATCTGATAGCGGAACTGGAAAGGCGGGATGGGATAGAAATACTGCCTTTTGAGAAAGATACGGAGCCTGGACTTTTGGACAAGTACTGTGAGGAATGCGGTTTTGTCTTTAATCTGGCGGGAATCAACAGGCCGGAGCATGTGGAAGAGTTCATGGCGGGAAATTTCGGATTTGCCACTACCCTGACAGAGGCCTTGCGCAGGCATGGGAATGCCTGCCCTGTCATGAACGCTTCTTCCGTACAGGCGGAATTGGATAATCCTTATGGCCGGAGCAAGCGTGCCGGTGAGGATATGTTGTTTGCTTATGGAAAGAAGACTGGGGCGCCTGTTTATATTTATCGTTTCCCCAATGTATTCGGGAAGTGGTGCAGGCCTGATTATAACAGTGCGGTGGCGACTTTCTGCCACCATATTGCCCATGGCCTGCCCATCCAGGTGAATGACAGGAATACGGTTCTGCATCTGGTCTATATTGACGATGTGGTGGAGGAACTGCTCCTGGCATTGGAAGGTCGCCCCCATATCAATGGGGAGGGCTATTGTTTCGTACCCAGGGTGCATGAAGCGTCATTGGGTGAGATCGTGGATCTGCTGTACAGCTTTAGGGAGAGTCGTGTAAACAGGATGGTTCCCGATATGACGGAGGACAGTTTTTCCAAGAAATTATACAGTACTTACCTGAGTTATCTGCCGGAGGATCAATTTTCATATCCGCTTTTGATGCATGAGGATATGAGGGGCAGTTTTACCGAAATCCTAAGAAGCGCTGACAGGGGACAGGTGTCAGTCAATATTTCCAAACCTGGTATTACAAGGGGAAATCACTGGCATCACACGAAGAATGAGAAATTTGTGGTGGTCAGCGGCAAGGGGCTGATCTGCTTCCGCAGGCATGGCTCTGATGAGATAATAGAATATCCCGTCAGCGGTGAGAAACTGGAGGTAGTGGATATTCCTACCGGTTATATTCACAGTATCGTCAATACGGGAGACACGGATCTTGTAACATTGATGTGGTGTAACGAGTGTTTTGATCCCGGTAACACGGATACCATCCAGGAAGCTGTGGACGGATAAGCGGCATTGAAGATTGAATGAAAGGCGCGGATATAAATATGGGCAGACTGAAATTGATGACGGTAATAGGCACAAGGCCGGAGATTATCCGACTGTCAGAGGTTATCAAGAAGTGCGATAAGTATTTTGACCAGATCCTGGTACATACCGGACAGAACTATGATTATACCCTGAACCAGATTTTTTTTGAAGACCTGGGCCTGAGGAAGCCGGACTATTATCTGGATGCGGTGGGAAGCGACCTGGGGGAGACCATCGGGAATATCATAGCGAAGAGTTATAAGCTGATGACGGAACTGAATCCGGATGCCTTTCTGGTGCTGGGGGACACCAACTCCGCTCTTGCGGCGATTTCCGCCAAACGGTTGAAGATTCCCATTTTCCACATGGAGGCGGGGAACCGCTGTTTTGATGAAAACCTCCCGGAGGAGACGAACCGGCGTATTGTGGATCATATAGCGGATGTGAACCTGTGTTACAGCGAACATGCCAGAAGGTATCTGAATGCGGAGGGGACGGCGAGGGAGAGGACTTATGTGACAGGTTCGCCCATGGCGGAGGTGCTATCCGCAAACATGGAGAAAATCCAGGCAAGCAATGTGCTGGATACTCTGGGACTGGAGAGGGGAAAATATATCCTGTTGTCAGCCCACAGGGAAGAGAACATCGATGATGAAAAAAATTTCTTCGCATTGATGGAAGCGGTCAATAGTATGGCGGAGACATATCAGATGCCGGTCATTTACAGCACCCATCCGCGCAGTAAGAAGAAGATCGAAGAACGTGGTTTTCAGTTCCATCCGTTGGTAAGGAGCATGCAGCCTTTTGGGTTTTCGGATTACAACCATCTGCAGGTCAATGCGTTCTGCGTGGTGTCTGACAGTGGGACATTGCCGGAAGAGGCATCTTATTTCAATGCGCAGGGATGTCCTTTTCCCGCCGTCTGCATCCGGACGTCCACTGAGCGGCCGGAAGCCATTGACAAGGGGAATTTCATCCTTGGGAGCATTACTTCAGAACAGGTATTGCAGGCGGTGGATATGGCTGTACGGATGAATGGGGATGGTGAACTGGGGGTTGCCGTACCCGATTATGTGGATGAAAATGTCAGCACGAAAGTGGTTAAGATCATACAAAGTTATACCGGGATCGTAAACAGGATGGTATGGAGAAAAAGCTGATTGCGTCAAGAAGCGGTTAGGCGATATGGCGGCAGGGTGACTGTGCAGTGTATGGAGGACGGATTATGGAAGAATTGGCGATTTTTGGCGGCAGGCCGGTGAGGGAAGACAAGATTTTCTACGGCCGCCAGTGTATAGAAGATGATGATGTGGCGGCAGTGGCAGAGTCGCTGAAAAGCGACCTGATCACCTGCGGACCCAGGGTTGACGCGTTGGAAAAACTTCTCTGTGAGATTACCAGGGCAAAATACGCGGTTGTCGTATGCAATGGCACTGCGGCATTGCATTTAGCGGCAATGGCAGCAGGATTTCAGGCAGGCGATGAGGTGATCGTCAGTTCCATCACGTTTGCGGCTTCTTCCAACTGTATCTTATATTGCGGTGCGAAGCCTGTGTTTGCGGATATCGATCCGGAGACATATAACATCGATCCTGATTCCGTCCGCCGCCTGATCACGCCCAGGACGAAAGGGATCGTGGCTGTGGATTTCACGGGTCAGTCAGTGAAGCATGATGAACTGCGTGCCATTTGCAGGGAACATGACCTGACCCTGATCGAGGATGCGGCTCATGCCATTGGCACAAAATATAAAGGGCAGCCCATAGGCAGCATTGCCGATATGACCTGCTTCAGTTTCCATCCGGTGAAGACGGTGACCGGAGGGGAGGGCGGAGCCATCACCACAAATGACGAGGCGCTGTACCGTAGGCTGATGAGGGTGCGTACCCATGGGATCACACGTGTCCAGTCGGAGATGGTGCATCCAACGGATGCGCTCTGGTACAATGAGCAGGTGGAACTGGGCTATAATTACCGTATGACGGATTTCCAGGCGGCTCTGCTGACCAGCCAGCTTCATAAGCTGCCCAGGTTTTCTGCAAGAAGACGCGAAATTGTGGAAAAATATGATGCGGCATTTGCAGGGATGCCGGAAATTACGGTCCAGAAAGAGATCGCAGAGTCCGATACCACCAGGCACCTGTATATCCTGCGGTTAAACCTGGAGCAGCTGGACTGCGACAGGCGCCAGTTCTTTGACGCGTTATACGCGGAGAACACCTGCCCGCAGGTGCATTATCTCCCGGTATACTGGCATTCCTATTATGAGAAGCTGGGGTATGGGAAAGGAATCTGTCCTAATGCGGAGAAGTACTATAACGAGGTCATGAGTATCCCGCTGTACTATTCCATGACGGATCAGGATGTGGAGGATGTGATCCATGCGGTTAGGAAAGTGGTGGCGTATTATAAAAAGTAGGGGAAATTTTTTGTTGGAATAGATAAAGGAACGAATGACCTGATCTGTTTTGATTCCTTTGCAAGGAGGCTTTGCATATCATAATGGATGTGTGAAGCCATGCACCTGTGGCCTATGGATGTTGACAGGAATATTGGTGGGTCTGGTTTATCCTGATAACAAATTGCTTGCATAATGGGGCAGTTTGTGATAACATTGTGTTCATGAAATCAAGAAAATATTAATTCGTGAAAAACCAAGAAAGGAAATATATGAACAAACAAGAACAGGACATTTTATCAAAGCTATTACAGGAACCATTTATCAATCAACGGATGCTGTCGGAATCCAGCGGGCATTCACTGGGCGTTGTGAACCGCTCGCTCAGGAATCTGATTAAAGAGGGATACCTCGATGACAGTATCCGGCTTACCGATAAAGCGCGCAAAGAGTTTCAGGATAAGGCGCCAAGGAATGCCATTATCCTTGCGGCCGGGTTTGGGATGCGGATGGTGCCAATCAACACCCAGTGTCCCAAGGCGCTGATGGAAGTGAATGGGGAACCGTTGATAGAAAGAACGATCCGACATCTTCATGAGGTTGGCATCAGGGAGATATATATTGTAGTCGGATTTATGAAAGAGCAGTTTGAGTATTTGATAGATGAATTTAATGTGGAACTGATAGTGAATGACGCCTATGCCGTGAAGAACAACCTTTATTCCATGAAACTTGCGTTGGAGCATTTATCAAATTCATATATTATCCCCTGTGATGTATGGTGTGACAGGAATCCATTCAGACAAAACGAGTTGTATTCATGGTACATGGTATCCGATCTTGTGGATAATGACAGTGAGGTACGTGTGAATCGTAAAATGGAACTTGTTTCTGTGTCTGACCGGAGCGGTGGCAATGCCATGATCGGAATATCCTACCTTACAGAAGAAACGGCATGCGTGGTAAGGGAAAGAATCAGACAATTATGTTCCAGCGGCAGATATGACGGTTCATTCTGGGAAGAGGCTCTGTATGAAAAGGACCGGATGATCGTCCAGGCGCGGGTGGTGCACGCAGCCGATGTGGTGGAGATTAACACCTATGAGCAATTGCGTGAACTGGACGAGGAGTCAAACCAATTAAAATCAGATGCCATTTCTGTGATTGCGGAAGTCCTGAATGTAAGAACGGATGAGATAAGCAATATTGAAGTGCTGAAGAAAGGGATGACCAACAGATCTTTTCTTTTTACCGCCAAAGAGAATAAGTATATCATGAGGATTCCCGGAGAGGGTACGGATCAGCTGATCAACAGGCGGGAAGAGGCAATGGTTTACAATACAATATCGGGTATGGGTTTTTGTGATGATCCTGTGTATGTGAATCCCGCAAACGGGTATAAGATCATGCGGTATATTGAAGGGGTACGGTGTTGCGATCCTTTGAACATGGACGATCTTAAGGCCTGTATGCGGAAACTGAAAATGTTTCATGATCGCAGACTGTCAGTAGGGCACGAGTTTGATATTTTCGGGAAGATTGATTTTTATGAGTCTTTATGGGCTGGCCAGCCATCCATATATAAAGACTATGTACAGACAAAAAAGAATGTTTTCTCACTGAGGAAATTTATAGAAGCTCATGTGACGGACAGGGTTCTTACGCATATTGATGCGGTGCCGGACAATTTCCTGTTTGATGATAGCGTGGAGGGAGAACTGCATCTCCAGCTGACAGATTGGGAATATGCGGGAATGCAGGATCCGCATGTGGATATTGCCATGTTCTGTATTTATTCTTTATATGACAGGGAGCAGATTGACAGGCTGATCGATCTCTATTTTGATGGCAGCTGTCCGTTCGATGTTCATACAAAGATATATTGCTACATAGCAGCCTGTGGTCTTCTCTGGAGCAATTGGTGTGAGTATAAAAGGAATCTGGGAGTGGAGTTCGGGGAATATTCCCTGCGTCAGTACAGATATGCGAAAGAGTATTATAAGCTGGCAAGAGCGGAAATGGAGATGCAGAATGTCATACAAGGTTGATAATGCGGTCATAATGGCGGCTGGTACGTCAAGCAGGTTCGCGCCGCTATCTTATGAGATGCCCAAGGCGCTCATAGAAGTAAAGGGCGAGATTCTGATAGAACGGCAGATCAGGCAGCTGCACGAAGCAGGAATAAACCAGGTCATACTCGTTGTCGGTTATAGGAAAGAACAATTTGAGTATCTTAAGGATAAGTTCGGAGTGATCATGGTTGAAAATAAGGATTACTTATCAAGGAACAATAATGCAAGCATTTACGCGGTGAGACAATATTTGGGCAACACATATATCTGTTCCTCTGATAATTATTTTTCCGAAAACCCGTTTGAAAGCGAGGTCTCTGACGCGTATTATGCCGCTGTATATGCTGACGGTGACACAGCCGAATGGTGCCTGCAGGAAGATCCGGCGGGATATATCAATCAGGTGACGGTGGGCGGACGGAATGCATGGTATATGCTGGGGCACGCCTTTTGGGATGGGAAGTTCAGCAGAAAATTTACGGAAATCCTTGAAAAGGTATACGAACTGCCTGAGACGCGAGCCCTTTTGTGGGAAAGCATTTATATGCAGCATTTGGGTGAACTGAAACTGAAGATCCGCAGGTATCCTGAAAATGATATATTTGAGTTCGATACGCTGGACGAACTCAGGATGTTTGACAACAGTTATATAGGGGATACACGTTCAGAAATACTGAAAGCGGCAGCGCAGGAATTGCGGTGCAGGGAAGCTGATATCACTGATATCCGCGCATTCAGGGATTCCAATAATGAAGCCGCAGGATTTACATTTTTTGCAGGGCGGGATCGGTATGAATATGTTTATGGGACAAAAAATATAAAACAGTTGTGAAAAGGCGTGTGGAGGATAAGAAAAATGATATATGGTATTATAGCGGGAATCACATGGGCATTGGAGACGGTCGTTCTGGGAATTGCACTCGCAATGACGCCGTTTGTGTCAACGGAACAGGCGGTTTTCCTGGCGCCGTTTGTCAGTACCTTTTTACATGATGCGTTTTCCACGGTCTGGGCAACGGCTTACAATGGTATTCGCGGCAATCTGAAAGACGTCTGGTATGCGCTGGCAAAGACCAAAAGCGGGAAATTCGTCGTTATCGCGGCGGTGATAGGGGGACCTGTAGGCATGACGGGATATGTTCTGGCTGTCAACTATATGGGGGCATCCATCGGCGCTGTGGCAAGTGCGATTTTTCCGGCGATCGGCGCAGTGTTAGCGTATATTTTCCTGAAAGAAAAAATGCAGTGGTATCGATGGATATTGCTGTTGGTAACACTGTTTGGCGTATATGGACTCAGCTATTCTCCTGAACTGGATATGTCAAATTTTGTTGTTGGTGTTACAGGCGCATTAATGTGTGCTTTCGGGTGGGGCATAGAAGCTGTGATCCTTGCAAAATGCCTGCAGGATCCGGAAGTGAAAGACGAGTATGCGCTTCAGATCCGCCAGGCAACCTCGGCGTTGGTTTATGGGGTCATTATCCTGCCTGTTCTGAGAGGATGGAAATTTACAGCCAGCCTGTTCAGCAGTGGAACGGGCTGGTTGTTGCCTACAATTGTTTTGGCGGCTCTTTTTGCAACCGTTTCCTATTTGTTTTACTATAAAGCAATTGCAACGATCGGGGCTTCAAAGGCAATGGCCCTGAATGTTTCTTATTCAGCATGGGCAATCATATTTACGGTTTTGATCCTGCGAGATACCAGTGTCCTGACGCCGGTGACGATTTTATGCGCAGTCATAGTGATCATATGCGGTATCCTTGCAGCGGCGGATTTTAAAGAGTTGTTTGGAAAAAAGAAATAAAAATCTGCCAGAATTTGCTCCCCGCTCAATCTTGTGCTATGATAAGACTGTGGAATCACCCCGAATACACATCACAACAATTTTAATGGAGACGAAGCACATGAGATGGGACTACCTATTTAATGAACAGGTATTGGCGCAGGGAAAAGAGTATTATCAGAGCGGCTGTGTGGGAGAACTGCTGCACAGGGGCGGTACTTATCAGGCGAAAGTCGTCGACTCAAAAAAGCATGATGTGGAGGTATACCTGACAGACAGGGTGCATCCGCGCCTTTACTGCGACTGCAGGGATGCGTCAGGTGGCAGGCACTGCAGCCATATGGCCGCCGTCCTGTATGCGATCGCGGAGGAGGAAAGCCGCAGTCTGCCGCAGACTGTGGACAGCGTCAGGAAACCGGAAAAGGATGTGCCAAAGAGGATATATCCCTTTTCCCACAGGTGGACGCTTCTGGACGACGAAGAGGCGGCGTCTGGCAGCAGCGGTCAGGAGGAATATGAGTATTTTGACTTAAAGGAAATGACAAAAGATTTTGTCTTTTACGAGGATTCCTGCCAGGAAGCCCTGAAAATGATCAGGGATGGGCGGATCGTCCTGGAGCAACTGCAGATGGGTTATCCGAATAAGATCGGGGCCAATGAACTGGTCGGGATCGCTGAAGGAGTCGTTCGGACCGGGAAAAAGCCGGAGACGGAGGAATGGGTCACCATCTGTTTTGATAAAGAAAATATCCAGTACGCGGAGTGCGGGGTAAGGAAATGTTATTACGACTATAACAATGTCCGGAATCCATACGATTACAGGTTTTCCGTCAGGAAGAGAGAAACGCGTCCCTGCGTCCATGTGATCGGGCTGCTTCTTTTGCTGCAGAAAAGGCTGCGCGAAGGAGCGGTGGGGGATGCCACGGACAGTTATGCGCAGAGAATGCTTTATGGTTTTCGCAACCTGAGAGCCTGGAGCAGCGCGGAGGAGGAGCCGGATAAGGTATCCCGCGTTATGCTGGAACCGGTGTTGGAACTGGATTATGATGGCCTGAAGCTGGGAGCCAGGGTGGGAAAGGACAAGCTTTATCAGGTGAAAAGCCTGCCCATGCTGGTATCCGGTGTGGAGACAAAGGAGCGGCTGGCGCTGGGGACGAAGACGGAGATCGATTTTTCCGCAGCGCGGTTTGACGACCGCTCGGAGAAATTTTATCAATTCATAAGGCAGGTCGTTACGGAAGAACGCAGGAGAGAAATGCATTCCCAGAGAAATTTCCGCACGTATGAAAATATCGCGGAGACGATCAAGGGGAAACTTTTTTTGTATGGGAAACGTCTGGATGATTTTTTTGAAATGGTAAAAGGCGAGAAACTCCAGTTCGCAGACAAAAGCAGCGGGAAAACGCGTAAGACCATGCTGCAGTTTCAGGAGGCGGATCCGGAGATTGAACTTGTGCTGACCCAGGAGACGGACGAAAAGGGTGTTTTCCAGGGGGTGCGCATCCGGGGGAACGCGCCGGAACTGTTTAAGGGGCTGAACCATCAGTATTATTTCGCGGGAGATTCCCTGAACCGCATCGCCCCGGAGAAGCTGGAAAATCTGCAGCCGCTCCTGGAAATGGCTGTGGACGGTGAGATCTCCATGCAGGTCGGCCGCAGGTATCTCTCGGAATTTTATTACAGGGTGCTTCCCATATTGCAAGAATATGCCACAGTCACGGAGCAGGACGGTGAGACGGTTCAGAAGTATCTTCCGCCGGAAGTGGAGTTTGTGTTCTATCTGGACGCGGAGCAGAAAAATATTGTTTGCCGTGCCGCTGCCAGGTACGGTGATGTGGAATGTGACATAATGGACTGGCTTAAGGGCACGGCCCGAAAGGAGCGTTTCCGCGATGTGGAGCGCGAAACGGGGGCGTTGGGCTGTGTACAGAAGTTATTCCCGGAAGAAGATATAGAAAAGGGATTGTTCCACTGCGGTGAGGATGTGGACAGGATCTATACCGTGCTGGAAAGCGGCATCGGGGAACTGATGCGGTTTGGCGAGGTGCAGACCACGGACAGTTTCCGCAGGTTGCGGATCCGCAAGGCAGTGCCGGTGACAGTGGGCGTTTCCCTGGGGAGCGGCCTGATGGATCTGGAGATCCGTTCGGAGGAACTGAGCCAGGAGGAACTGCTGGATATCCTGAACCATTACCGCAGGAAGAAAAAATATTACCGCCTGAAAAACGGCGATTTCCTGAACCTGGAGGAGCAGAGCCTGGAGGAATTGGCGGCAATGCTGGAGGCGCTGCATGTATCCCCAAAGGAATTTGTGAAAGGAAAGATGCAGCTGCCCCTTTACCGCGCCCTGTATCTGGACAAGATGCTGGAGCAGTGCGACGGGATCTATACCAACCGTGACTCTCATTTTAAAAAGCTGATCAAAAATTTTAAGACCGTGGAGGATTCCGACTATGAAATCCCCGAAACGCTGCGTTCCGTCATGCGCAAATACCAGAAGCATGGCTACAGGTGGCTCCGCACCTTGGAGAGCAGCGGGTTTGGCGGCATTCTGGCGGATGATATGGGACTTGGGAAAACGCTGCAGGTGATAGCGGTGCTGCTGGCGGCGAAGAATGAGGGAAAGCTGGAAGAACCCGCCCTGGTCGTCACGCCTGCCTCGCTGGTATATAACTGGCAGGAGGAATTTACGCGGTTTGCGCCGGAGCTGTCCGTGGGCGTGATCGTTGGAAATCAGGCGCAGCGGCGTGACATGCTGGAACGGTACGGAAGCTGGGACGTTCTGGTGACTTCCTATGATCTGCTGAAAAGGGATATTGCCGACTATGAGGGCATGTCGTTTTCCTATCAGGTCATCGATGAGGCGCAGTTTATCAAGAACCACTCCACCGCTGCGGCCAAGTCCGTTAAGATTGTCAAAAGCAGGGTAAAATACGCATTGACGGGAACGCCCATCGAAAACCGGCTGAGCGAGTTATGGAGCATATTTGATTACCTGATGCCGGGTTTTTTGTATGGGTATGAAACCTTTAAAAAGGAACTGGAAACGCCCATCGTCAAAAACCAGGACGCGGATGCCGCGAAGCGTCTGAAAAGAATGGTTTCGCCTTTCATTCTCCGCAGGTTGAAAGGGGATGTGCTGAAAGACCTGCCTGAGAAACTGGAAGAGACATATTACGCGAAAATGGAGGAAAAACAGCAGCAGTTATATGACGGGCAGGTCATCCATATGCGTAAGATGCTGGAAAAGCAGACGGAAGAGAATTACAGGAAGAATAAGATACAGGTGCTTGCGGAACTCACAAAGCTTCGGCAGATCTGCTGCGATCCCTCTTTGCTTTATGAAAATTACAGCGGTGAGTCGGCAAAACGGGCTGCCTGCATGGATCTGATCCGGAGCGCCATCGAGGGGGAGCATAAGATTCTGCTGTTTTCCCAGTTTGTGTCCATGCTGGAACTTCTGGAGCGGGATCTTGTGGAACGGCAGATACCCTATTACAAAATTACCGGGGAAACAACGAAAGAGAAACGGCTGGAGTTGGTACGGAGTTTTAACGCGGATTCCACGCCGTTGTTCCTGATTTCCCTGAAAGCGGGCGGGACGGGTCTGAACCTGACTGGCGCGGATATTGTCATCCATTACGATCCATGGTGGAACCTGGCGGTGCAGAACCAGGCCACCGACAGGGCGCACCGCATCGGGCAGACCAGGGCGGTTTCCGTATATAAACTGATCATGAAAGGTTCCATAGAGGAAAAAATACTTCGCATGCAGGAGCAGAAGAGGGACCTGGCGGAGAAAATCCTGAGCGGGGAAAACGGCGGCATCGTCAATATGAGCAGGGAGGATTTGTTGGAGTTGCTGGGATGATTCCTGTAAGCGATCGGGATGATTTGGATCATGATGTATGAGGGCAGATATTTCAGATTTCAGAGTGGAAATATCTGCTCTGTTTTTATGGTATTTTCTTTTGGCATTGACATTGGCTGCAAATGTATGTTATGCTTATAAATATAAACAGCATCATGGAAACGGGAAAGGTCATGGATCGAATGACGTCAGAGAAGCGCTGTAGAGTTTTTGGCGTTACGGAAAGCTGGGCATCACAGGCCAAGTGGAAATGCTGAAAGATTTACTGGATAAAATGTCGCCTCAGGAAAGGGCAGTAGCCAGTGAAGTGCTGCACCTCCGAACTGGCACCAATATTATGGCGCACAAAGGCGGAAATCAAGCAACAAGGAAGATTTTCGCCGGAGAAAGGTTGCATACGCCCATAAAGCCGATAAGTCTTGCGCCCTACATCCCTTTTTGGCTCCCGCCTCCTCGTAGTCTTGGAAGCTTGGATTCGCAGTATTGGACAGGAAACGTTCACTGGGAAAGATTATCAATTATGGCGTCCGGATGCAATTTGGAGTGCAGGATATATGGCATATGAGACAACACTAGTACAACATTGCTTAAATAATAATGAATACATATTTACATTTTCTTAGT
>JAMPAC010000030.1 GCA_023667395.1 Blautia sp.
CCCGCCGCAGCTACAGCAACGACGCCGGTATGATGGAGATCATCAGGGAGGAGGCCGGGGTGTATTTTGAAAAAGACAGGGATGCCGTCGAGGTGGCTGATATCATCCAGAACCGGGTCAGCATCTATGTCAGCGAACGGATGGAGTGAGGGAAATAATTTTTGTTTTTAAAAACACACAAAACAGTTGAATATACAATCGTTTTGCGCTATATTAAAAATGCTGGAGACTTGCTATGGAATTGTATAAGGAATTGGCTGCGCTGCGCTGCTTTACTCACAATGATATGGTGAAGCTTACCGGTTCAGAAAGCAGCGCAGCATGGCAGATAAAAAATTATCTAAAAAAAGGTTATATAGAACGGGTACGCAGGGATTTGTATGCGGTGGTCAGCCTGGAGACGGAACAGGCTATCCCGAACCGGTTTCAGATTGCTTCCAGGGCGGCGGACGATGCATGTGTATCTCATCATAGCGCTTTTGAGTTTTACGGTTACGGAAACCAGGTCTTTTATGATGTCTATTTCACTACTGGAAAAAGGGTACGCCCATTTTATTACGACGGCATGAATTACTGTCCGATCATTTCTAGATTCGATGCGGGTGTTACTGAGACAGGAGCAGGCGTGCGGGTTACTACCCTGGAGCGTACAGTGGTTGATTGTATCGCTGCGTTTGAAAAAATTGGAGGACTTGAGGAATTATTGCGCTGCCTTCTTCTTGTTCCGGCGCTTGATGGCGATAAGCTTCTGGAGGTATTGGAAGCTTATGGCTTTGGGCAGCTATATCAAAAGGCGGGGTTCATCCTGGAAACCTTTCAAGATGAACTTTCGATTCCAGATACATTTTTCGCAGAGTGCGAAAGAAAATCTTCTGTCAGCAAAACATATCTGTATGGGAGACAGGAAGGCTTTGCGCTGCATGAGCGGTGGAAATTGTTTGCACCGGAAGATTTACGGACAATTATAGATAAGGGGGTTGCTGACCATGACGCAGTTTGATCGTATTTCGCTTGGAAGACAGGCGAAGAAATTGGGATTTGTCCGGGATACCTTTGAAAAAGTATGCCGCCTGGCAGATGTGCTTAAATTCATGGAAGGGGATCCGGTTCTTAAGGACAGTCTTGCGCTGAAAGGTGGCACGGCAATAAATTTGACTATTTTTGATCTTCCGAGGCTTTCCGTGGATATTGACCTGGATTATTCCAGGGACGTACCGAGGGAGGATATGCTCGAAGAACGGGTACTGATCAAAACTCATATCCAGAAGTATATGGAAGCTTCAGGATATACGTTCAGCTCGAAATCTAAGGATTATCATGCGTTGGATTCCCTGGTGTATGAGTATACGAATGCTGGCGGAGTGAAGGATAATCTGAAGATTGAAATCAATTATATGCTCCGCTGTCATGTGATGCCAATTTCGAGAAGGACAGTAAATCTGCCCTGGAATGAAGACAGGCTGACTGTGCTCAGCGTGGAGCCCATGGAAATCTTTTCCGCCAAGTCGGTGGCGTTATTAAACCGGGCGGCGCCAAGAGATCTGTACGATATGTTTAATATGCAGAAGTTTGGATTGTTTGATGAATCGGAAGGACAGAAATTCCGTAAATGCATCATGTTTTACGCCGCTATTGCATCAGAGAGGGCGCCAATGGAGATCGATCTTAAGGGAATCGGGGAGATTTCCGCACAGAAGATCAAGACAGATCTGACACCTGTCCTGCGCAGAGGAGAGCGGTTTGACCTTGAAACAGCACGGAAGCAGGTAAAGGAATACCTGTCCGGCATCTTACGGCCGACAGAGGAGGAACTGCTTTTCTGGAAGTTATTTTCAGAAGGGGATTACCGACCGGAACTGCTTTTCGGAGAAAGCGTCATTATAGACAGGATCAAGGCACATCCCATGGCGGTGTGGAAGTGCAATAAGAACAGAAGCTGTCCGGCATTGCGGCATTTCTAAAATCTTTCTAAAAAATTCTTAAAAAACCCTGAAAATATGCGGCTTTTAAAAAATTGTACCCCCATTTTGAAAAAATGTTCCCTGTGAGATTTTACATGAACCAATCTTTTTGATGGAAGAATTGTACCTTGTTGCGCAGGCCTGACCAATGCTATCGTAGATACCAGAAGGAGGTCAGGGTGCACATGAAGTCAAACAAAGAAAAACCAACAAAATATGTACCACCTAAGAAAAATTTCAAACAGAAAATGATAGACATCTACCATTACAGATGGTTCTATCTCATGTTCCTGCCGGTGTTTCTTTCGCTGCTGGTATTCCATTACTTCCCTATATATGGTATCAAGTATGCGTTCTACGATTACACACCGTTCAAGGAGCCTACCTGGGTGGGCTGGGAGAATTTCAGTTACCTGTTTTCCAGCGCAAGGTTCTGGCGGGCGTTTAGAAATACCATAGAACTCAGCCTGATCAAGCTGGTGCTGGGCATGGTGTTCAGCGTTGGTCTGGCGCTGTTGATCGACGAGATCAGAAGCGTGACGTTCCGCAAGGTGACGCAGACCATCGTCTACATCCCCCACTTTATTTCATGGGTGGTTGTAGCCTCTATCTTTACCCTGTTCCTGTCGCCCCAGTCCGGTATGGTAAACGCGATCATCACCGCTTTCGGCGGCGAGCCCATTTACTTCCTGGCAAGCGACGGATGGTGGAGGGTGGTATTCTACATCCTGAACCTGTGGAAAGAGACAGGATGGGGAACCATAATCTACATAGCGGCTCTGGCTGGTGTGGATCAGGAAATGTACGAGGCGGCGGCCATCGACGGCGCGACCCACTGGCAGAGGGTAAGGCATGTTTCCATCCCTGCCATCAGCGTGACAATCCTGACAGTGTTCATCCTGAACCTAGCAAAGGTTCTGAACCTGTTCGATTCCGTATTCGTATTGCAGAACGACAGCGTTATCAAGTCCTCCGATGTAATCGGAACTTATGTATACCGAATGGGTATCGTCAGCGCGGATTATGGCGTGTCAACTGCGTCTGGTCTGTTTAAATCGGTGATATCCGTTGTGCTGATCACAGTTGCCAATAAGTTGAACAAGAAAATCAAGGGGGAGGGAATCTTAGGATGATGACAGAAAAATTGTCCTTTCAGAAGGGCAAACGCGGAAGAGCTGCTTTCATTATATTAAATACAGTATTCCTGTGTCTCCTGATGCTGGTTATGGTCATTCCCCTGTGGAAAGTCATCGTGGATTCACTGGATCCTACATCCGTAGGTATCAGGCTCTGGCCGAAGCAGATCAGCTTCTATGCCTATAAGACCATCCTGTCAAAAAAATCACTGTACCTGCCTTTCATGGTATCCGTATACACCACCATCGGCGCTACCGTGGTAGGTCTGCTGATGACCACACTGGCGGCATACGTGATCCTGCAGCAGGAGATACCCGGAAGAAAGCTGATGATCACTTACATCATGTTCACCATGCTGTTCAGCGGCGGTATGATCCCTGCCTACCTGAATATCCAGAAGCTGGGACTGATGAACAACCTGCTTGTCATCATACTTCCGGCGGGCGTGAGCACCTATAACATCGTGTTGATGCGAAGCTTTTTCGAGAGCATACCAAGCACGCTGTATGAGGCGGCGGAGTTGGACGGCTGTACTCCCTTAAGAACTTTCTGGAAGATCGTGCTCCCCCTTTCCAAACCGGCGCTGGCGTCCGTGGGACTGTTCATCGCAGTGGGAACCTGGAACGAGTATATGCCTTTCATCCTGTACATGCAGGATAATACCAAGATGAATTTCCAGGTAAAGGTAAGGGAACTGATCCTGCAGGATGCCCTGTCCGGAACGGCGATTTCCGCCTCGGATGATATGCTGAAGAGCGCCGTAGTCGTCGTTGTAGTATTTCCATTTCTCATTATCTATCCCTTCGTACAGAAGTACTTTACCAAAGGTGTAACCGTTGGCGCTGTGAAGGGTTGATATATTTTTTTAACAGTCTCGAAATGACATGCCCGAAAGAAATTTTCAGATGCGGTTTGTGCAGATGAAATTTCTTTCAGAGCAAGGGGCATGGAATGGAGAGACCGGAACAAATTGCCGCAAGCGGCAATTAGAAGGAGGATCAATATGAGAAAAAGTGTAACCAAGAAACTGGTGGCAGTTGCCCTGGCATCTGCCATGGCTATGACAGCCGCAGGCTGCGGCAGCGGAGACGACGCAGCCGCAAACAACAGCAGTACCCCTGCATCAGATGCAGGCAGTACCGCAGCCAGCACTCCTGCATCTGATGCAGCGAGCAGCGAGGCTCCCAAGGAGATTGAGAAACCCGATACCATTTCATGGTGGACCCATGATGGCCTGAATGAGGAAAACGGCGCTGAGCAGTGGTTTGCAGAGTTTGAGAAATTCACCGGCATCCACCTGGATCATCAGTTTATTCCTAACAATGAGTACTATGACAAGCTGAAGCTGGCATTTGCTTCCCATGAAGTTCCTGAAGTATTTGACTTAAACGGCGCCAACCTGGCACTGTATGCTTCCCAGGGCGCGATCAAGGATCTGACCCCTATGCTGCAGTCTTCCGGCCTTTGGGATAAGGTTGACCCTGCCATCTGGGACGCTATCGCTATCGACGGCAAGGTTTATGCGGTTCCCAAGGAAGTTCCTTCCGCAGCATGTACTTATGTGCGTGGCGACTGGCTGGAGCAGCTGAATATGGAGGCGCCCAAGACCTACGACGAGTTCCTTGAGATGATCCGCCGCTTCAAGGCTGAGATTCCCGAGTGTGAGATCGGTCTCACCGCGCCTGGCGTAAAGAGTCCCCAGAACCTGCCTGAATTCTATCAGGGAGCGCAGTACGGCTTCTACAGAGAGAACGGCGAGTGGAAAGACGGCTTCGCACAGCCCAACATGGCGGAAGCAATGCAGAGAATGCAGGATGCTTACAAAGAAGGCCTGCTGGATATGGAAATCATCACCAACACCACCTCTACCTGCCGTGACGCATGGTATGAAGGCAAGGTTGGCGTGTTCAACTACTGGTCCGGCAAGTGGGGCGGAACCCTGCAGGAGAGACTGGAAGCAAATAACGAAGGCGCTATTGCGCTTGCAATCCAGCCTATTGACGGCGCTGTTTACTCCTTTGCAACCCTGAGCGGTCTGTGCATTTCTGCAGAAGTAAGCGATGAGAAAGCAGAGCAGATATTCAAGTACTTCATCGAGTATATGCACGACGGCGGTGAAGGCCAGTTATTGTTCCAGAGTGGCGTGGAAGGCGTTCACTGGGAGCAGGACGGCGACAAGGTTAAGCCTCTGCCCAACCTGGCGGATTCCAGCGCAGTTACCACCAGCGTGTGGATCACTCCCTGGCTGTCCCTCACTCCCATGGAGTTGACCGACAAGAAGGTTGAGCAGGCTGACGCAGTTGTGAACTCCCTTGCGATCACTGACGCAGTTGCAGTACAGACCCCCATCACTCCCGTATCCGAGACCCTGAACAAGATCACTTCCGATCTGGAACTGGAGAAGGCTGATATCCTGGCTAAGGTAGTTATGGGCGAGATGACTGTGGAGCAGGGCGTTGCAGCATACGCGGAAGTAGCGGATGAACTGAACGTACAGAAGGTTCTGGACGAACTGAACGGCAAATAAGCCTCCTGAGCAAAATATGCTTTATAAATAATTTCAGGTGTTCCCTGTGGTTTTCCGCCACAGGGAATTTCCTGTATTCAAAAACATATCGTGTTTTTGAGGATGGTTCTGAACGGTTACATAAAAATGATAAATATGCTATACTGTTTTTGTTCAAACTATGTTACAAAAGGCAGGATTTCAAATGAGCAGATTATGGTATCAGGCTCCGGCGGCGGAATGGGAGGAAGCCCTTCCCATCGGGAACGGCAGGCTGGGAGCAATGGTTTACGGTGGAACGGACAGGGAACTGATCCAGGTAAATGAGGAAAGCATGTGGTACGGCGGCAGGGTTGACCGCCTGAACCCCGACGCGAAAGAAAATCTCCCCCGGATCAGGGAACTTTTGAAAGAAGGCCGGATCAGTCAGGCGGAAAGGCTGATGGAGACGGCGCTGTCAGGATGCCCCGACAGTATGCACGCCTACCAGACGCTGGGCGAGATACAGTTTTATTTTGACCACATCCCAAACGCCAGGGAGCGCAAGAGCGGAAAAGTGGGAACCATGGCGCTGTGCCAGGGCATGACGGAATATGAGCGCAGCCTTTCCCTGGATACGGCGGTGACGGAGTGCAGCTTCCGCAGCGGCAATACTTTATATCGAAGAGAATACTTTGCGTCCCATCCGGCGGACTGCATCCTGATGCGCTTTGCCGCCCAAGGGGAGGGAACCGTGGATTTCCTGGCCAGACTGCGCCGGGGGAAATGCTTTGACGGTGTGAAAAAGCTGGGAAACGACGGCATCCTGCTGTATGGGAACCTGGGCAGGGGCGGCTATGAATTCGCCATGGCGCTCCGGGCAAAAGCGGAGGGCGGAACCGTCAGGACTGTGGGAGAGTGTCTCCAGGTGGAAGGTGCAAAAGAAGTGACGCTGATGTTTACCGCAGACACTACATATCATTACGGCGGCGAAGAACGTGATGCCTATGTGGAGGCCTGCCTGAGCAGGTGTGCGGACAATGATATGACATTAATGTCAGAAATGAACGGGAAACTGTCCCGGCTGGAACAGGAAGAATACGGATACCAGGAGGCTCTGCGGGCATTTTTAACGGAAAAGATAGAGGCGCGTTTTGAGAAGATAAAGGATATGTCATATGCCGCGCTGCGGGAGGAACATATTAGGGATCACAGGGCATTCTATGACCGCTTTGCCTTTGACCTCAGAGGCGCGGGGGAATATGATAACCAGCCCACGGATGTCCGCCTGCAGCAGGTTCAGCAGGGGAAAACGGACGCGGGGCTGATGAAACTGCTGTTTGACTATGGCAGGTACCTGACCATAGCCTGCAGCAGGGAGGGCGGTCTGCCATCCACCCTGCAGGGACTGTGGAATCGGGAATTTTTCCCGCCCTGGGACAGCAAGTACACCATCAACATCAACACGGAGATGAACTACTGGCATGTGGAAAGCTGTAACCTGTCGGAGTGCCACCTGCCTTTATTCCGATTATTGGAAAAAGTACGGATAAACGGCCGGCGCACAGCCCGGGAAATGTACGGCTGCAGAGGTTTCGTGGCACATCACAACACGGACATCCACGGGGATACGGCGCCCCAGGACATCTGGTATCCCGGGACTTACTGGACGCTGGGCGGCGCATGGCTGAGCACCCACCTGTGGCGGCATTACCAATATACCCGGGATCGGGAATTCCTGAGGAGAGCCTTTCCCGTCATGGCGGAGGCGGCGTTGTTCTTTGTGGATTTCCTGACGGAGGAGGGAGGCTATCTGGTCACAAATCCGTCGGTCTCCCCGGAGAACAGTTACCGGCTGCCCAATGGGGAAGCGGGGGCATGCTGCGTGGGAGCCACCATGGACAACCAGATTCTGAGAGACCTGTTCCA
Organism: Blautia sp.; assembly: GCA_023667395.1. Lineage (GTDB taxonomy): Bacteria > Bacillota > Clostridia > Lachnospirales > Lachnospiraceae > Acetatifactor. The sequence goes on from JAMPAC010000030.1 coordinate 7,513, forward strand.
GGGCTGCGCTGACGCGTGGAAAGCCCTGGGGGAAGAAGCGCCTGCCCATTGCGATATAGAGGGCATGGAAGATATGGCAGGGCTGATGGAGCGGATTGCCGAATGCGGGAGCAGGCTGATGCCAACCAGGATCAGTCCCAAAACGGGAGCCATCATGGAATGGATGGAGGACTATGAAGAAGTGGATCCGGGACACCGCCATATTTCACACCTGTACGGCCTGTATCCCGGGGAGCAGATCACCGTGGACGGTACGCCCGAACTGGCGCAGGCGGCGAAAAAGACGCTGGAGAGGCGGCTGGCCAACGGCGGCGGCCACACGGGCTGGAGCAGGGCGTGGATCACCAACCATTACGCCAGCCTCTGGAATGGGGAGAAAGCCTGTGAAAGCATCATGAGGATGCTGGAGCGCTCCACCTACCCGAACCTTTTCGACAGACATCCGCCTTTCCAGATAGACGGAAACTTCGGTATCTGTGCCGCCATGTGCCGTATGCTGGCGCAGAGCAGTGAAGAAAGGGTCGTTTTGCTGCCCGCCCTGCCCGCGCAGTGGGAGAGCGGAGCCGTGAGGGGGCTTCGTCTGGTGGGAAACGCCGGACTTTCCATGACATGGGAGAGGGGCAGGATAACAGCCGCCGAGATCACGGCGGACTCCGATTACCATACTGCGGTTGTGTACCAGGGACAGACCAGGGAGATTACGCTGAAAGCGGGAGAGCGCCTGAAACTGTGGTAGGAAGTTTCGGAAAACGCCGCAGGGCGGAAAAGGCTGCCGGACAGAAAATGTCATGAATAAGCAGAAAGACGAGAGAATCACATGAAAAAGCTGGTTAGGAATTCCATATCCACATTTTTATTATCCTACATAATGGTGCTCGTGGTGCCGCTGATGATCACTACAATAGGTTTTCAGATCGCTTTTAACCTTGTGGAGGAGAATCTGAAAGTGACGCACATCAATATGCTGCAGAGAAGCGCGGACATCATTGAGAATGAATTGGTGGACGTGGAGAGCGTGGCGCTGCAGATAGCCAGCGACAATACAATCCTGGAAATGGTATCCAAGAGCAAGGGCGACAGCAATTATATATTGCCCATGATGGATGCCCTGGAGAAGTTTACCCTTTATCTCAATTATAAGGACATTGACCTGCTGGATTCGGACAAAGCATATATTTATCTGAAAAATACGAATCTGGTGCTCTATGAGAAAAGTTATTATAAGCCTGATATCTTTCGGATTTATCTGAAAAACTGGGGAATCGATTATGACGAGTGGCGGGAGGAGATGGCGCAGGCGGATTCCCTGACAACAAATTTTCGCAGGAACGGCGACGGCTTCGAATATGTATTTCCCTTTTCCAGACAGATGTTTGGTGAGAAAGAGGGCGTGATCGTGCTGCGGATAGACGGGGATGTGATCGCCCGGAAGATGGAGTTCATCAACGACCTGGAGAGCAGGGAAATGTACATGGTGGAGATTCTGAACGAGACGGGAGAACAGCTTTGGGCGTCCCATTCGACGGAAGAATTCCCGGAACTGACCTTTGAGGATCTGGAGAACAGCTACCTGGAAAAGGACGGCATGAGCATTATCGTGGCGAAATCTGACAAAGTGGATCTGTATTATGTACTGGTATTGCCGGTAAAAGAAAGCCTGTCGCAGTTGGAAGCGCTGAAAAATATCGTACTGCTCTTGATGATGGCGGCCATTGCGATAGGCGTTATTTTGGCGCTGATCCAGGCAGTGAGAAAAGGTAAGCCTGTGGATGAAGCGCTGCAGGCGTTGACGCCGGAGGGAGAGAAACCGGAGCCATATACGCACCTGGGCACGGCAGTGTCCGAGATTGTAAAGAAGCATGCGGATGTGCTGCAGGAGATCGAGCAGAATAAGGTCGCGATGAAAAAGAGTTTCTTCGACGAACTGCTGAAAGCAGAATTCAGCACGGAGGCGCAGCTGCGAAGCGGGGCGGCAAAGGTGGGCGTGGATATAGACAATCAGTTCTACCAGACCGCGTTTATCCAGCTGTTTGCGGAAAACGATTTCTCTACGGTGGACGAACAGACCATGAATGAGATCAGGGTGCTGTCACAGCTGATGAAAAACCATCTCCGTGAGATCAGCGGCGATAATAACGTCTGGTTCCATAAAAAGAATTTTAACTCGGAGATCGCAATCTTCGCCATTGACAATATGGAGGAGGACGTCTTCGACATCATCCGGCAGACCAAGGAATGGGTCATGCAGGAATGCCATATCGAGATCACCAGCGGCATCGGCGGGACCTGTAATAACCTGCTGCTGATCTGGCGTTCCATGGAGGAGGCGCGGATCGCCCTTGAAAACTGTACCCGTGAGAATCCGGTGGTCTCCTACAGGGCGGAACTGATCAAGAGCGACGAATATTATTTCCCCGCCATTGCGGAGGATAAGCTGGCGGAGAGCATCCGTTCCGGCCAGTGGCAGGAGACCAAGGATATCCTGACGCTGCTGGAGACGGAAAACTGCGTCAGCAGGAAGCTGCGCCGCAATCAGTTCATCAAGCTGAACCAGAAGTTTATGGAAATACTGGGCATGGCGTGCAGCCGGGAAGAACTGCAGGAGAAAGCATTCTGGATCAATGAGGTGTTGATGCAGCCCGATATTTCCGGGCAGGAATACTTCCAAAGGCTGCGGCAGCTGTATCGGAAGGTATGCAATGATAATGTGGAAAAGAAACAGGAACAGAAGAGCCGGATGGTGGAGGAGATTAAGGATTACATCAGGGCGCACTACTGCGAGTCCGATATGGGACTGACCAGGGTGGGCAGCGAGTTCCGCGTCTCCGAGAGTTACCTGTCCACCCTGTTCAAGGAACAGTCAGGCGGAAATTTCGGCGATTTCCTGGAAACCCTGCGCATTGAGAAGGCCTGTGAACTGCTCCAGGACAGAACCATCACGGTGAATGAGGTGGCGGAGGAGGTGGGCTATAACAGCGTGCAGTCTTTCCGGAGGGCGTTCAAGCGTGTGAAAGGGGTAAGCCCCAAGGAACAGAGAGAGAAGAGCATATAAAACAGTTTCGGAACGGCAAATGCCAATTTCATCCCCGCAAGAGACATTGAAGAGAAGAAATGGGATTGGAATAAAAAGGAGATCAATATGAAAGATTTATTTGAAATGATTAGAACTCAGGATTTAGATGCCCTGAAAGAATTCCTGGCGGAGTACCCCAGGGGGCTGGACGTGGAGACGGAGGACGGCGTCTGGGCGCTTCACCAGGTGATGGCACAGGGCGGGCTGGAGATGGCGAAGTATGTCACGGAATATGCCATTGTCAACATGAACCTGATCGATCGTCAGGGCAATACGGTGCTCCACCACGGCGTAAAGTCGGGAAACCTGGAATTGGTAAAATACCTGGTGGAACGGGTGGATTCCCCCATTGGCCAGGCAAACCTTCACGGCGTGACGCCCCTGGATCTGGCGATCTCCATGGGGCTTAAGGAGATACAGACATATTTTGAAGAACAGCTGGGCGCCCCGGCGGAGGAATTTTACCATAATCCCATCTGTCGCGGGATGCATCCCGATCCTTCCATTGTGCGTGTGGGGGAGGATTACTATATGGTTAATTCCTCCTTTATGTTCTTTCCCTGCATCCCCATCTCCCATTCCAGGGACCTGATCCACTGGACGGTGATCGGCCATGCCATCACCAACCCCGACTGGGCAAGGCTGAAAGGACTGGAGGGCGGCAGGGGATACTGGGCGCCTGATATCTCTTATAATGAGGGAAAATTTTACATCACCGCCACCTACCGCCTGAACGACGGCGGTATGCCCCAGCGCATGCAGATGGTGACGTCCTCCGAGAAACCGGAGGGGCCTTACTGCGAGCCCGTGTTCCTGGAGGAAGAGGGGATCGACCCGTCCATTTTCACCGACCTGGACGGCAGGCGGTATATGCTGCTGAACCGGGGAGCCAGGATCTTTGAGATCAGTAAGGACGGAAAAGAGATCCTGTCGGAGCCCAGGCTGCTTTGGTACGGCCAGAACAAGAAAGCTTCCGAGGGGCCTCATCTGCTGTACAAGGACGGGTATTATTACCTGTTCATGGCGGAGGGCGGCACGGGCATGGGACACCGCATCACCGTGGCCCGCTCCAGGGAACTGATGGGCGTGTACGAATCCTGCCCCTACAATCCCATCCTGCGCCAGTGGGACGACAAGAGGCTGATCCAGTGCAGCGGCCACGGTATGCCGGTGGAGACCCAGGACGGGGATTGGTACATGGTCTATCTCTGCAACCGCATCGGTACATCGGGATACGCGACGCTGGGCAGGGAGACCAGCCTGGATCCCATCACATGGACGGCGGACGGCTGGCCCCTGGTGAATGCCCTGCAGGGACCCTCCGAACTGCAGAGGAAGCCGAAGCTTGCCTGTGGAGTAAGTAAGGAGGCGTGTCATGACGCCGGGACGGTTGAGGCATCCTGTGGGACCGCAGACGCCATGGATCCTGATACGGGCATCTGGGGCGAATGGATGACTGTCCGGGGAACAGAGCAGGGCAGATATGAGAAGCAGGGAGAAGAACTGATTATCCATGGAAACGGCATGGATTTGAACAACCTGGAGTACAACACGATCCTGGTAAAGCCGCAGCAGGAATTCTGTTTTGAATTCCGTGGAAAAGTCCGTGTGGAACAGGCGCGGAATGTGGAGGAAAGCGAAGCGGAAGAAATGACGGCGAACAGTGTCGGCGGACAGGAGCCGGCGGGACAGGACTGGGATGCAGGTCTGACCTGCTATTACGATGAGAACAGCTACCTGAAACTGGCGCTGGCATACCGCAGCGGACAGTACGGCATTCTTTCGGCGGAGTATGTGGGCGACAGCTATGTGACGGAGGAATTTATCCCGCTGGAAAAAGAGACCGGGGAAGCCGAGTTCAGGATTGTCACGGAACACTTAAGACGCACGCTGTATTATAAGCGGGACGGCGTGTGGACACAGACGGCGGCCTTTGAGGATACATCATACTTGAGCAGCGAGGGATTGAAAAAGGGAAAACGGTTTACCGGGGCGACCGCCGGGATCTATGTCAGCGGAAGCATCACAGGACGATTTGCGGAAATAAAATAACCCCTGAAAAGGGAGGATGCCAGGGAACTGGGTTCCCTGGCATTTATTATGAAAAAGTTATTTAGTAAACAGTTACCTGTTATTGGCGTTTTTGTCTTTCCTTTGTATAAACATAGTATACGCGAAAGAAATGTCTAAAGAATGAGGAACAAATTAAAAAAAATTGAATGAATTATGAACAAAATATGAATGCCCTTTTCCGGTCTGTAAAAGAAAGATGGAATATAGTATAATTATAATCTCCGGAGAGAAAATTTTAAAGAGGAGAATGAAAACAGTGTATTATTATAAAGAATATCGTCTTAATATAGAAAGAACAGAGCATGCCTTTGTGATTACGGACTGCGAAGAACAGGCGCGGAAGCTGCGGGATGCAGGCGTGCCTGTGGCGGTTTATCTCCATCCGGGCAATGAGGATCAGGACCTATCCGGTTTCCTCTACGCGGTGGAGGATCCGGAGGACATCGATGCGGATTATATGGAAAAGGCCTGCTGCAGGCTGCTGGGGCTGCCCTGGAAAATCCTGGAGACACAGCGATGCCTGGTTCGGGAGACCACTGTGGAGGATGTGGATGAATTTTACGAAATCTACAGACATCCTGCCATCACTGAATTTATGGAAGATTTGTACCCGGAGAAAGAGCAGGAGAGGGAATATGTCCGCCAGTATATTGAACAGGTCTACACATTCTGGGAATTCGGCGTCTGGACCGTGGTGGAGAAGGAAAGCGGCGCGGTCATTGGCAGGGCGGGATTTTCCTACAGGGAGGGATTCGAGGAGCCGGAACTGGGATTTATCATAGGCGTCCCCTGGCAGCGGAGGGGATACGCGGAGGAAGTCTGCCGCGCCGTCCTGGACTATGGGCGGGATGCGCTGGGATTCGGGACGGTGCAGGCTTTCGTGCGCCCGGGGAACATTGCTTCCGTGAATCTGTGCGATAAACTGGGGTTTCATGCGGTGGGAACGGAAAAGATCGAGGGTAAGGAACATTACAGATACAGGAAAGAATTATAAAATAATTTGTAAGATTTTCGCTTCCCCAGCGTCTTATAAGTAGTGAGGAGGTGGAAGCGTGGCAGATTTTGAGGAAATATACAAGACATATTTCAATGATGTTTTCCTGTATATCCGCAGGCTTTCCAACGACGCGCACATAGCCGAGGAGATTACCAGCGAAACCTTTTTCAAGGCCATGCGCGACATTGACAGGTTTCGCGGGGAATGCCATATCCGCGTGTGGCTCTGCCAGATTGCCAAAAACTGCTACTACTCCTACCTGAAGAAAGCGAAAAGAACCGACAGCCTGCCGGATGCGGGGGTTCCCGATGTGCCTGACCCAGGCGAGGGGTTCGAAGAAAAACTGATCCGGCATGACGAGGCAGGGCGGATACGGAAGATACTCCACAGCATACAGGAGCCTTACAGGGAAGTCTTCATGTGGCGGGTGTTCGCAGACCTGAGTTTTAAGGACATCGGCCAGATATTTCATAAATCGGAAAATTGGGCCTGCGTCACCTATCACCGTGCGCGGGGCATGATCAAAGAGAGACTGGAGGCACAGGAACATGAGAAATGAATGCAACATTATCCGGGATATTCTTCCTCTCTATGTTGAAAAGATGGTCAGTAAAGACACAGCCTCCTTTGTGGAAGAGCATCTGGAGGGCTGCGAAAAATGCCGGGAAGAACTGGAAGCGGCGAAAGCGGCCGGGAAGATAGAGAGAGCCTGTAAAGGAGCAGGAACGCAGGAAGAGGAAGCGGAACCCCTGAAAACATTGAAAAAGAAAATGCGGCGGAGGAAGATACGGACGGTGCTGTTGTCTTTCCTGGCGGCGGTGACGTTTTTGGGCGGCACTGCGTTTATGCTCTGTGTCGTGGGATTTGCGTCGGATTCGGAGGATATCAGGCTGGAGCCGGAGATCCGGTATGATCTGAGATCCTATCAGAATCAACACTTTATGCTTCATATATATCAGATGAAAGATAAACCTCTCTGTGAATTTACAAGGAATGTCTATCTGAGGGATGAAAACGGGGAACTGATTTATGACGAGTACGGGCATAAGATCTTATGCGGGTATGAGATCCTGGTTCGGGAGAGTCCCCTGTCAAATGTAAACCCGAATAATTATACGCTGGGCTACAGCTATAGGGGGGACACGGCGCCGGATGAAGATTTTGATTTCACTATCACTGTTATCTTTAAGGACACTACGGTTGTCTACTCCATGCGGGAAATGGGGCTGTTTGAACCCCGGGAGGATCTGGATTCCACCGAGTATTGGCGTAACTGGGATTAGATACGGAGGAGCAATATTATGCTGGATATGAAAAAGCTATATAAGAGCAGGCTGGTGCAGGCGGCGCTCCTCATGCTGCTTGTGGCGGCGGTCATGGATCCGGTTCTCATGTGTTTCTCGTCCCGGAGGCAGGAAAATCCGTTCCGATGGTGGATGTTTATGGGCAGGGGGATCGGCGCAGGTATTTTCCATACGTTTTTCTGGGTCTTTCCGGCGCTGCTGACCGGAGCGGTGTTTGTGGATGAGAAGAATACGGCGGTCTGCGGGATCCTGCTGACAAAGCGGAGGCGGGGAAGCTACCTTTTCTCCAAAACGCTGTCCGCCTTTACCGTGGCGATTTTCAGCACGCTGGCGTTGTTTCTGCTGAACCTGGGGCTGGTGTACCTGATCTGCCCTGCCAGTGCGGAAATCCCGGAATGGGACATCCCGAAAGCGGGCACCCTGGCAGCAGGGCTGTTTGCCGGAAGTCCTTTTGTGATGGCGCTGTGCTATAACCTGATGGCGGCTCTTGCCATGGCGCTCCTGACCGTGCTGTATCAGCAGATTCATATGATCCTGAGGCCGAAAAATAAATATGTGGCGCTCCTTGCGCCTTTCCTGCTCATGGAGGCGCTGGATTATATCGTGCAGAATTGCCAGATGGAACGGTACAGCCTTACGATTCTTTTACAGCCTGTGGCGGCCAGCGCGATGACGGTCATTCTGGACAGCGGATGTTATGTCCAGGTCTTCGGAACCTTGATCCTGGCGGATATTATACTCTTTTTCATTGCAATGGGGAGGAATCGGGATATCTTATGAGTTTGCTGCATAGAAAGTTCCTGCGCCTGGCACCGGCCTATATCGCATACATGGCGGCAGTTCTGTGGATGACAGGGCAGTCTGCCCGCGTCCGGCTGGACGGTTTGTTCCTGACGCAGGCGTTTGCGGATAAAACCTATTGTTATCTGCTTGCGCCGCCCTTTCTCTTGGGGATATTTTTCCTGGATGAGAGTATGGAAAAGCCCATGGTCATCCGCATCGGGAGCCGCCGCCTGGCACTGCTTCGCCTGCTGGTCAGGCAATACCTGTTTGCGGCGGTATACCTGGCGGCGTGGTTTGCGCTGGCAGCCTTGTTTGCGGGAGGGGAGGATGTGTTCCGTTTTCCGGGGAGATATGCGCATGATTTGATGGGGCTGATATTGCTGGCGAACTGCTGTGAATTGTTCCAGAGATGGGGAAAGATGACTGCTTCGGCGTTTCCTTTCGGGGCGGCTTACCTGTGGCTGCTTCTGGACGTGCTGATGATACCGTCCCTGACGAACCGGTTTCCCTTTGGGCCGACGGTGTACCTGGGGTTTGCCTGGGTCTTTTCTGAAAAGGGATATTCTTATGCCATACTGGCGGGATGGATCGTTTTGACCTTTGTCCTGCTCCTGGGCAGGAATGAGAGGTATGATATGTTTTGAGGCGGGAGTTTCATTCATTGCGGAGAGATATGGGAGGAAATATGGAAATCATTCTGGATGCGGTCACAAAGACCATCAAACATAATAAGGTTCTCGATCATATCAGCTGTCGGTTCTCCGGCGGGCACATCTACGGTATCGTGGGTCCCAATGGCAGCGGCAAGACCATGCTCCTGCGCACCGTTTCGGGTCTGATCATACCCACGGCCGGGACGGTGGCCTTTGACGGGAAAAGACTGCACAAGGACATATCCTTTCCGCCATCCATGGGGTTGATCATTGAGAAGCCGGAATTCCTGGGCTATATGACCGGGCTGGAAAATCTGAAGCTGTTGGCGGAGGTCAAAAAGACCGTTTCTGAGGAGACGATAAAGGACTATATGCGCCTCTTCCTGCTGGATCCCGATTCCCGCCAGACCATGCGCCAGTATTCCCTGGGCATGAAGCAGAAGATCGGTATCATTCAGGCGCTGATGGAAGACCCTGACGTGCTGGTCCTGGACGAGCCCTTTAACGCCCTGGACGAGGAGTCCGTCCTGCTGCTGCGGGAACTGCTGCTGGAGCGCAGGGCTGCAGGGAAGCTGATTCTCCTGACCTCCCACCATGGGGAGGATATCGAGGCGGTCTGCGACCAGGTGATGAGGATGGGGAGGCTGGGGTGAAAATTTATGCCTCACCCAACCATATTTCCAATAGCCTCTTCCACGGCGGAATTCAGGCTCTTTCCATGTTCAAGCGCATATATGGCAATATTTCGATGCAGTTCCGGACTGATCCTGACGTTAAATGTACCTTTATAAGGCTGTTCCGGTTCCATATTTCGTTCCCTGCAATCTTCTAAATATTCGTCGATCACATTCTGAAAATCCTGTTCCAATTCAATAACGGAGTTTCCCTCATAAGATAACAAAGATTTGATTCCGACCACTTTCCCGAAAAGGCAGCCATCTTCCCTTGAATATTCCACAGTGCCGTTGTAATTTTTATAAGATAGTAAATTACTCATAGCAAGCCATCCTTTCTTAATTTTTCTACAACCTGATCCAATACATATCTTTTTAATATCCCGTTTGGATGTGGTTTGTGAAAATTAATTACTTCATTGCTTCCAGATTTTATAAACTTTACTCCTGACCCGGTTCCGCCTTGTTTTAAATCATATCCAAAATATGACAGCAACGTCTTCATTTCATCAAATGTAAAGTCTTGAGGTTTCTTTAGTAGTCTGTCCACTAATTTTTCTTTCTTGCTTGTAAATTATTCTCCTGTGTATTCAGAATACTATTTTCCCAGAAAATATGCAACTATTTTTAGTTGCCGCCAAAATAATATACACAAAAAACGCGAATGCAACATTTTGTTAACAAAGTGTTGTATTCAAAACAGGCAGGGATCGCTGGAAGCGACAAGGAGGTTGGCATGTTAAGACTTACGGTTAGCACGGAAGAATATCTGATGATCGGCGAGGACATCAAGCTGGTGTTCCCCGGCGGGACGGGGAAGCACCTGAGGATCATGGTGGATGCCCCGAAAGACAAGAACATTGTCAGGAGCACCGTGCTGGAGAGGAACATCACGGATCCGGAGGAAAGGGCAAGGCTTCCCAAATATTACGCGGAGGAAGAACACCCGGAGAAATATGTGAGGAAAGACGCCAGGAAAGCAAGACCCGCTAAAGCGGAAACTTTCACGGAAAAAGCGGAACCGGCAGGAATGGGGAAAGCAGGGGTTCCCATGGAAAAGGCGGAGACAGGGAAAACGGAGCCTGCAGGGAAAGGGAAATCCTCCGGGGCGCTGAAAAATCCCAGGATCGTCATCACCCACGGAAACGCGGGGAACAGGTAAGCCATTCCGGCAAAATGGCGGGAAACAATCAAGGTAATAACCGGACGCCCGGCTCTGCTGTCAGGGCCCGGCAGCGGGGCAGGCCCATCCGATCATTATATAAGTAACCAAGTAAACATTTCAACACCGGTGCAACTGCAGGCATGGGAAGTGCTGCGACTGCTACTGCGGCAGCGGGATATGTAGCAGGTACCGCAGCAGTTGCTGCCGTAGAAGGCTCCCTCGACAAGTGTGTAGAAGTAGGCGAAGACGGCAAGCTGAAATATAAGGAAGGCCAGATGCTGTACACGGCGCAGGCTGATAAGACTGACCCGTATGGCGATCAGTTAAAGGCTGCACAGATTGCTGAAGCTAATCTGGACACATACTTTGAACTGAAAGGAACCCCCATCCGTACAGGCGCGAATGACACTGATCCTGCAGTAACGGAAGATACCGATTTGTCTGCTTATTTCGAAAACGGTGTATATAAGGGAGGTCTTTACCTGGAAGGCACAGAGATTGGTGCAGAGCAGATTGAGAATTACTTTGACATCAAGAAACCTGCAGCAGCTGCTGACGACAAGAACAGCGGTGCGGCTGAGGCTCTGGAGTTCAACCTCCATGTAGGTGCAGAAGGCGGCGCGATGGACGATAAGAAGGCTATCGCCAACAAGATCACCGTTAAGATCGAAGCCATGAGTGCAGCAGGTATCGGAGTTGACGGCCTGAGATCAGTTGAGGACGATGATAAGTCCGGCGGCGTAAGAACCGAGGAAGCGGCTACCAAGAGTATCGAGACCATCAAGGAAGCAATCAAGAAAGTTTCCCAGCAGCGTTCCGACCTTGGTGCAGTCCAGAACCGTCTGGAGCACACCATCAACAACCTTGACAATATCGTTGAGAATACGCAGTCCGCTGAGTCTGCTATTCGCGATACCGACATGGCTACCGAGATGGTTAAGTACGCGAACAACAACATCCTTGCACAGGCTAACCAGGCAAACCAGGGCGTTCTGTCCCTGCTTGGCTAATAGCGGGATAACGTTATAACGGAAACACGGTTTCATAAGCAACACACAACTGCGGGAGAGGCGAAAGTCTTTCCCGCAGTTTTTAGCTGCCCTGCTTTTCCTGGGTGGTTCGTTCCTGATCGCGCTGCTTATCTACATAGATAGGAATTTCGCCAAAATATGTAAATCCATATATTGGCATATATCCCCATAAAGCCGCATAGAATAAGGATTTCACGGTTTCCAGAAAAATGTAAATGCTTATATTTCAATGTAACCCAATAAAATTTGGTGTAAAAATGGTGTAGTGGTGTAGAGAAAGAAGCCCTAAAAATGATTCCCATAGAATGACAGGAGAATACAAAAAGAATAGCCGCATACGGCGAACCCCCTGGCATAGTGGAATGGATAAATGCACTTCTATCAATTCACCTTAGTCATCCTGTATTTGTAATTTTCAATAATTTATGGCATAATATAAGTCAAGAAAATACCAGCAATAATTGGGGGTGAATTAAATGTGCAAACTCATATCTATCCAGACAAACACAGGACAAACTGTTAAAGTGGCAGATATCAAAGCAGAAACAATAAAAAAAATTTTGGAGATAGCACCGATTTGTTCCAAAATAGATTATATTTATATATTCGGATCCTCTGTAGAAGAAAGATGCACACCAAACTCAGACATAGATATAGTAGTAGTAAGCAATATAACACGGTCAAAATTATTCCGTAACAAAGAATATACAGAATTTACCAATAAATTGTATGATATTGACATAGAGCAGGATTACGACATACTGCAATTCAACTCCGTAGACTCGTTTAAAAACAGTAAAGATTTTGTTTGTAAGGATATATTAACGCAGGGAAAATTGATATACCGTAGAAAAGGTGCATAAAATGTATGAAGATTATTTGGCAAGAGCATTAAGCAATGTGATAATATCCAGACAGGCAATATATGGATTTGAAATTATACACCAGAAAGACTTAAAAAATGGTGCATCTTATCATGCACAACATGCTATTGAGTTAATGCTTAAATTCTGTATATACAATAATGCAGGGTATAATAAAAATAGTAGTAATATTCAACAACTGAGGACACATGACATAAATAGGCTTATTACACAATATTGTGTGCCCCTTGGCATAGATGTACCAAAGAAAATTGCCAAAAATGCAAAAACATATTCTACATGGGAAGCAGAAAGCAGGTACAGTTTAAGTTATAGTGTTAGGATAGATTCTGTAAAAACTGCATTGGACAAAATTGAACAATGGCTTATCAAATTAAAACCTACATACCGTAATAAAATATTACAGGTAAGAAACAAGTTAAATGTGTTGGTAAGGTTTTATATAACTAACATCCCAACTGCTCTTACATCCCGATTGCTGTGGTAATAGTTCGTACTGGTTCCTGACAATCGCCTGAGCACCAATTCCGCATTTCGGTAGGTGGCGGAAAATAGGGTATTGTACCTGTTGATATATCTGCCTGCTCAGACACATCCCCCAGGCAGACCGTGGTTTCAGGGAGTTCCTGCAATGCCATGAGGATCTTATGGTGCATGTTGAAAGCTGCCAGATGGTACAGTCCGAGGCGTCTGGCAGAAAAGTCAATGGCCTTGATAACCTCGGAAACGTCGGGACGGTGCACAAGCCCTTTAAGGTGACAAACTGTTTTCCCTTGTTCGCTGATGCGGCGTACTGCCATTCTTCCGGCAGGATGGGTAGGCTCTCATAACGCCACTTTTACTTATTCAGTTTTAGAAGTTGCTCGGTGTATAACGCACTGTGACGATATGCACCTCTTTTTTGTTCTTATGCACACGGTAGATGATAGCGTAATTCTTTACAAATAGCTGGCGGTAATCTCCGTTAGCATACGCCCCAATGCGGCGTACTGCGCCGCGTTCCGGGAATTGCTCTAAGCTAAAGATCGCTTTTTCCAGTTCATCGATCATGTTTAGGGCTGTCCCCGGCTCCATGAGGTTTTCCGCGATATAGGTATAGATACCGTCCAAGTCACGATAGGCACGGGCATAGATCTTTACGACGTATTTATCCAAAATGCTTCCTCCGTAAAGAGGAAAGGGCTTCCCTTGCGTCATACAGAATGCCCTCGGCAGCATATTCCTTTTCGGCTTCGCTGATCGCTGCGTCTGTCCATGCGGTTTCTATCATTTCCTCGTATGCTTCAATGCTCATAACAACCAGATCGCCGTAGCCGTTCTTTGTGATGAAAAGTGGCTCCCGCCTTGCATGGCAAAGTTCGGAGATCTCTGTGGTGTTTCTAAGGTCTGTGATCGGTCTGATCTGTGGCATTTTACACGCCTCCTTTCCTGCACATAATTATAGCGGAATTATGTGCAAAATACAAGAGAACTATGCAAAGCTAAATGTAAACTTTTTTGCGCTGAAGTGAAAAGTGGCAAAAATACAAAGGTGCTTGCGGCTTTGCGGTGTTTTTAGTGCTTAAATACAGGCACGAATGCAACACTTTGTAAGAAAATGTTGCATTCGTGCCTGTTATTTTATTTATCGGATGACGCCGGAAATACTTTAGGGCTGATCTGAAATTTTTTTTAAAACTTTTTCTGCCTTTTTAAGGTCTTTTTTCTTCGTTAATGATAAGCCTGTCCCCTTTTTGCCTTTCAGAATTCTTTTTTATGGTCTTCATGGCCTGATTTCCGGCTGTTTCCCCTATTTCGATGCAACACAATCTTACAAAGTGTTGTATTCAGAACAGGCAGGGATCGCTGGGAGCGACAAGGAGGTTGGCATGTTAAGACTTACGGTTAGCACGGAAGAATATCTGATGATCGGCGAGGACATCAAGCTGGTGTTCCTCGGCGGGACGGGGAAGCACCTGAGGATCATGGTGGATGCCCCAAAGGATAAGAACATCGTCAGGAGCACCGTGCTGGAGAGGAACATCACGGATCCGGAGGAGAGGGCAAGGCTTCCAAAATATTATGCGGAGGAGGAGCATCCGGAGAAATATGTGAGGAAAGACGCCAGGAAAGCAAGACCCGCTAAAGCGGAAACTTTCACGGAAAAAGCGGAACCGGCAGGAACGGGGAAAGCGGGGGTTCCCATGGAAAAGGCGGAGACAGGGAAAATGGAGCCTGCAGGGAAAGAGCCCGGGGCGCTGAAAAATCCCAGGATCGTCATCACCCGCGGGAATGCGGGGAGCAGGTAATCCATCCCGTCCAAATGGCGGGAAACAATCAGGGTAATAACCGGACGGCCCGGCGCTGCTGTCAGGGCCCGGCAGCGGGGCAGGACCATCCGGTCATTATATAAGTAACAGGTAAACCAATCAACACGGGTGTAAACGGATTTACACCATGTAAAGGAACTGTCATAAGAGAATAGGCACAGTTCCAGAGACCAAGGAGGTAAATTATGGTAGTACAGCACAACTTAACAGCAATGAACTCTAACAGAATGCTCGGCGTGACAACAAAGTCACAGGCAAAGTCCACTGAGAAGTTATCATCCGGTTACAAGATCAACCGCGCGGCTGACGATGCGGCAGGTCTGGCAATCAGCGAGAAGATGAGACGTCAGGTAAGGGGTCTTACCCAGGCATCCTCAAACGCACAGGACGGCATCAGCGCAGTGCAGACCGCAGAGGGCGCATTGACAGAAGTTCATGATATGCTCCAGAGAATGAATGAACTGGCAGTAAAGTCCGCTAACGGAACCAACAGCGCGAACGACAGAAGCTATATCCAGAGCGAGGTTGAAGCCCTGATCGAGGAGATCGACCGTGTATCCACCACCACCAAGTTCAATGAGACCTATCTGTTGAAGGGTGACGAGACAGCAGGACAGAAGACGATTTATTCCTATAAGGAAGTAGATGTGCCTGCAAGTGCGACGATTAAGGAAAACGTTGATCTGTTCAAGGCGGATGGTACACAAGTTGCGGAAGAGGATCTGGCAGGCGAGATAGAAGCAGACGAAAATCTGCAGCTTTTCACAGAGGCACCTGTTGCAGCAACGTCAGGAACTGACTATGCGGCAAAGGATGTCTATACCTTAAATACAACTTTGTATGCTTTGGACGGAACTGAGTTGGATGCGTCTACTATTGGTGGTGCTCTGGCAGGAACAGGTGTGTTCACAAATGATGTGCACGACAAAG
Organism: Blautia sp.; assembly: GCA_023667395.1. Taxonomy (GTDB): domain Bacteria; phylum Bacillota; class Clostridia; order Lachnospirales; family Lachnospiraceae; genus Acetatifactor. The sequence continues at coordinate 23,389 of JAMPAC010000030.1, forward strand.
TAGGCGCTAATGGAACGGATAATGTAAATGGCTGTCCGACAACCTTATATAATGCAGACGGAACAGAGGCATATGCTAAAGGTGCTGACGCAAGCGGTTTGAATGGAGCACAAGTTGCGGCATTGTATACTGAGAAGCCTGTAGCGGCAGTGGCGGGCACAGATGCGGATTATGTCAAAGGAACTGCATATGAGGTTGCAGCTGGTAAAGAAGTTTATACAGTGGACGGTAAAGTGGATGATACTGATGCTACTGCTTTAACCGCAGCTGTAGCGGCTGGCAAGGATCTTTTCTCCGCTGAAGTCAAGGTAGCGACCAAGGGTGACGACTATACCTACACCGAGGCTACCACGGCGAAAGCCCAGCTGTATGATAAGGATGGCAAGGCAGTGGACGCAGCCAATATTGAGAAGATGCTGAACGACGGTGAAAACCTTTATGCAGATGACAAACATGTGGATGGAACCGAAGTTAATGCGAATATCGGCGATTATACCACCAATGTTACCGTCAATGCAGATCTGGTTCTCAGTCTCCATGTGGGCGCTGACTCCACCACTGATAACAAGATCGAGGTTGCCATCGCAAGCATGAGTGCGGCAGGCATCGGCGTCAATGGTCTGGATGTTTCCACGGAGGATGCTGCCACTGCGGCAATCGATACCATCTCTGAGGCGATCAAGCAGGTATCCAAGCAGCGTTCCGACCTTGGTGCAATCCAGAACCGTCTGGAGCACACCATCAACAACCTGGACAATGTAGTTGAGAATACCACATCTGCTGAGTCCCAGATCCGCGATACGGATATGGCTACCGAGATGGTTAAGTATGCTAACAACAACATTCTGGCACAGGCTGGCCAGGCAATGCTGGCACAGGCGAATCAGGCGAACCAGGGCGTTCTGTCCCTGCTCGGCTAAGGAACCGGATAGCAATACGGGAAATTCAAAGATTACAGGGGCTGCCTTATGGCAGCCCCATTTATACGGGAGGAAACGGTATGAAAGCAGGACATCCTCTGTTGTCCATATCCATATTGATCTCAAACCGCCCGGAAACGGTGGAAAAATGTCTGCAATCCCTGGACACCCTGCGGGAGAGGGTGCCATCGGAACTGATTCTGGTGGATACCGGCTGTGGGAAAGAGGTTCGGGGGATCATAGAGAAGTATGCGGACTGCATCGTGGATTTCGAGTGGTGCAATGACTTTGCCAGGGCAAGGAACGCAGGGCTGAAGCTTGCAAAGGGGCAGTGGTTCCTCTTTCTGGATGACGACGAATGGTTCGAGGATACCGGTGAAATCCAGGACTTTTTTCTCAGCGGGAAATACAAAAAGTATAAGAGCGGCGTCTACTATGTCCGCAATTATCTGAATCTGAAAGGAACCGCCTACACGGATGACCGAGTGGGAAGGATGTGCCTGCTGGAGGAGGGCGTGGAGTTCAGACACGCGGTTCACGAATCGCTGCTCCTGAAAGAGCCGACCATGTTTTTCCAGTGCTATGTCCATCATTACGGCTATGCTTTCCCGAACGAGGCGGCCCGCAGGGCGCATACGGAGCGGAATGTAAAGCTGCTTTTAGAGGCATTAGAGAAAGAGCCTGAGGAAATCCGAAATTTCTATCAGCTTGCCCAGGAGTACATGGTGGATAAGGAATACGACAAATCCATGGAAATATGCGAGCGCGGCATTCAGGAGATGGAAAACTCGGGAAAGAAAGATTTGCGCTACGTGTCCTCGTTCTATGGGAATCTGGTTCGCTGTTTCTATGTAAAAGGGGAGTATGGAGAAACGGTGGAGCGCGGGGAAGAATACCTTGGAAAAGGCGTGAATGACTATGCTGCCATGACAATCCACGCCCATCTCGCCCTTGCCCACCGGGAACTGGAGAACTGGGAGAAAGCTGCCCGGGCGGCGGAAGCCTATCTGGCAGAATGGGAAAGGCTGCAGAAAGACCCGGATGTGTTTGCCCTGCAGGAAGTGTCCCTGCTGAAATACTGTCTGACGGAAAGATACTGCCTTGAGGTGACGGTGGCGGGCATCCAGGCGGCCATTGCCATGGAGGACGGCGAGAGGGCGTTGGAATGGTTCGGTACGCTGGAACCCGGATCAAAGCTTCTGCATGGGAATCGGACGATGCGGAACCTGGTGCAGGACATCGTCCGGGCATGGATCAGGGAAACGGGGGAGGACGGCGTATACGAGAGAATGCTCCGCGCCCTGATGGACGAGGAGGAATGGCTGGGCGCGGCGGGGGCATACATGGATTCCCTGCGGAAAAAGGAGCCGGAATTTCTTCGGGGGAAGAAACAGGGCTGGGATATCTTCCGGGACAAGGGGTGGCAGTTCTCATACCTGAAGCTTTGGGCGAACCTGTCGGGGGAACAGATCAGTCCGGAAGCTGCGGCAAAACTGCGCCCGGATTATGTCCGTTTCTGGTGCGATACCGCCAGGGTGCTTCCCCTCTCCCCAAAGCTGAGAATCTGGGAATTGGGAGAACATGTGGGTTACGCCATGGAGGAGGTGATTGGGGAGATCCCCTGGCGCCGCTGGAAACAGGGGACGGATGTCGCCATGGCGGAATGCGGCTGGCGTACCCTGCGGAAGATTCACCAGCGTTTGACCGCCCTCCGCCTGGACGGGGATTCCCTGCACTTTCAGTACTGGGAAACACTTTATCGACTGAGAGAACTGATGGAGAGTGTACCGGACGAAGAAACCCGTGATGCCCTGCGAAAGGACGTGCAGGAAGAAGAAACCGGGAATACCCTGCGGGAAGATGCGCAGGAAAAAGAATCTGGGAATGCCCTGCCGAGAGACGAGCAGGGAGAGGAAGCAGGGAATACCTTGCAGAACGATGATCATAAAGCCGCCGAGAATACCCTGAAAAAAGAGGCACAGGAAACCGCCGAGAATGCCCTGCAGAAAAACACACAGAAAAATGATCCCGAAAACGCCTTACAAAAAGAAGCATTTGACGAAAAGGTCATTTCGCTACTGCAAGACTATGCCGTTTCCGCAGAACAGCTGTACCGACGTTTTTACCGGGACGAACTTTTTACGGGCAGCCCAGAGTTACTCCCCCTGGAATGTCAGGCAGCATTGAAGATATCCGGGATGCTCCGGGAAGCGGAGGCAGGGCAGTATCAGGGCGCAACCGCCGTGGCGCGGGAACTTCTGGAACTGACCCCGGAACTTTCCGGCGCACTGAAATGCTTCTCCCGCTGGCTTCGGCGCAAAGCGGAGACGGAGGAAGCGGGGCATGGGCAGCTGAACCCTGAGATGGAGGAACTTGGCCGGGAGATGAAGAAGCGGATCCGTTTCCTGATGGAACAGGGGATGAACGCGGAGGCAAAAGAAGCCCTGCACCAGCTGAAGCAGTTCCTCCCGGGAGACCGGGAACTGGAGATGTTGGAGAGGCGCTGTATTGTTTCGGAGGAAAGATTGCCATGAAAGCAGATACATACCATTCGTTGGAATATCAATCACAGCAGGCCGGGGCTCCGTCTTTGGAGATGCGGCAGCCAGACGGGGGACAGGAAGAAGCCCTGCTGCTGGAAGCGCTGAATGCCGGAGATTTTCCTGCGGCTGAGGAACTGCTGGCAGGTCTGGATAGGGATGCGCTTGCGGCGGATCGCCTGGCGATCCTGGAAGCTTCCGTCAGGGAGGGACTGGGAGATCGCCCGGGGATGTATGAGGCCATTCGCCGGGGGCTGACTGCCAACGGCAGGAATTACGAATTGTATGTCATGCTGGGAAATTATTACCTGGAGCGGAACCTGCGGCAGGCATGGCTCTGTTATGAGAATGCCCTGTTCTACTGCAATGAGCCCGGGGACAGGGAGCAGATCGGACAGCTGATTCAGCAGTTGTCGGAGGAATACGGCGTCAGTGTGCCCCGGGTGGCAGTGGTGGTATTGTCTTATAATCTGCTGGATATGACCCGGGACTGTGTGAAAAGTATCCGCCAAACGGTACCGGAAACAGCGCGGGAGATCATCGTGGTGGATAATGCTTCCACGGACGGCAGCGCGGCCTGGCTGAAAGCCCAGGGGGACATTAAGCTGCGCTGTAACCGGGAGAACGCAGGCTTTCCCCGGGGCTGTAACCAGGGGATCGAACTGGCGGAGCCGGATTCCGACATTTTTCTGCTGAACAATGATACGGTGCTGCCTGACAATGCCCTGTTCTGGCTGCGCATGGGACTGTATGAGGGAGAGGATGTGGGCAGCGCCGGAAGCGTGTCAAATTATGTGTCCAATTACCAGGCGGTGGCAGCGGATGTTTCCCCCAACCTGGCCGGATATCTGGAATATGCCGGACGGACGAATGTGCCCATGGAACAGGCCTATGAGGAGAAAATGTATCTGGTGGGCTTTGCGCTGCTCCTGAAAAGGACGGTTTTAAATGAAGTGGGAATGCTGGACGAGAGGTTCAGTCCCGGCAATTATGAAGACAATGACATCGGCCTGCGGATCCTGCTGGCAGGCTACCGGAATCTGCTCTGCAGAAACAGCTTCATCATCCATTGGGGCAGCAGGTCTTTCCGCAAAAGAGGAAAAGGATTTGCCGATGTGCTGCAGCAAAACCGCAGGAAGTTTCAGGAGAAATGGAAAGAGTTTTCCATCGACTTTTCGTATTATACGCATGTCAGGACGGATATCATTTCCATGATGGGGAACTACCGGATGACGCCGGGCATGCGGATCCTGGAGGTGGGCTGTGGGGCTGGCGCAACCCTGGCAAGGCTGAAGAGCATGCTTCCGGGGATCAGGGTATACGGGATAGAGTATGAAGCCTCCGCAGCCAGACTGGCGGGATGCTTTGCAGAGGTGCTTTGTGCGGACGCGGAATCGCTCTCGGCACAGGATCTTCTGTCGCTGGGGAAGACGGAGGGCTATGACTGCATTATCCTGGGGGATGTGCTGGAACATCTGCGCCAGCCGGAGAAAGTGCTGGGGGAGGTCAGGAAAGCGTTGAAACCGGGCGGATACATCGCGGCCAGCCTGCCCAACGTGATGCATTACAGCGTTATGCTGCCCCTGCTGCAGAGGGGGCTGTTCACATACACGGATGCAGGGATCCTCGACCGGTCCCATCTGCGCATGTACACCAAGGCGGAGATTCTCCGGCTGTTCCGGGGCGCAGGCCTGGCAGTACGGCGAATCAGCTGTACCACACTGGGGGCAGTGGACAAAAATACGGAGCGGCTGATCGATCAAATGGCGGAGTTCATGTTGGAAAAAGACAGGGTGCAGTTCCTGGCCTATCAGTATCTGCTGATAGCTGACGTCCCGTAATGGAAAGAAAGGTTACCATTCCAGAGCGGCGAAATCAATTTCCAGATCCTCATAGATGTTTACCTTGATTTTGTCATGGAAAGTGTAAGCTTCCGCTTTGAAACTTTTCTGCTCAAAATAATACACAAATATGCTTTTTTGAATGGGATCCACGATCCAATATTCCCTTACTCCGGCATTTGCGTACAGATTCAGCTTTAGGACATAATCACGGCTGGAAGTGCTGGGGGAGATGATTTCAATGATCCAGTCGGGTGCGCCGGTACAGCCTTGGTCTGTGAGTTTATTTCGGTCGCAGATGACACTGATATCCGGTTCAACGATGGTATCCCGGTTCTCTTTCAGCTTAACAGCGAAAGGAGCGGGATAAACACGGCAGGATCCCTTTTTTGATTTAATGTAGTTGTTTATGACTGTATGCAGTTCGCTTAAAATGGCCTGATGAATCCGGGCAGGCGCAGCCTGATTATAAACCAGATTTCCGTCTATCAATTCGGCTCTTACATCTTCCGGTAAATTATAATAATCGGTTTCAGTGTAAAGTTTGACCTCTGTTAAGGACATGGTGCTCCTCCATATTCATTGGGATTAAGGATTTTCTTATGCTTACCATAATATAAAACAAGGAATATGTCAATCTGTGCAATATTTTTAGCGCTTAAATACATGGTTACTTTTTACCTCATCCCAAGAAATAAAAAGAAATTGTAGCACAGAAAAGGATTGAAATGTAACAACAAATGCGTTACAATGGGCGCAAAGGAGATGATTGCTATGGAAAAAACAGCTACATTAAATTTAAGAGTAAACCCAATTGTAAAACAACGGGCAGAGAGTGTACTGGCACAATTAGGAATACCTATGTCAACTGCTATCGATATGTATCTCAATCAGATATCTTTAACCGGAGGAATCCCCTTTGCGGTATCTTTACCGAAAGTTCCCCCTGCAGTCAATGCGGATTTAATGAATACGGCTGAGATTCGCGCCAAATTGCAGGAAAGTTACGAGGATATAGAAGCGGGCAAAGTACAGGAAGCGGCATCTGCATTTGCAAAGTTCAGGGAGAGGCATTGAGATGAAACATTACACCGTGCAGATTACAGATAAGGCACTGGCAGATATGGAAAGGATTTATGAATATATTGTCATAAAGCTTCAGGTGCCTGAAAATGCCATGGGGCAGTACAATCGGATTGCTGAAGCTATTGAGAATTTGAATGTGTTTCCGGAACGTATCAGGATTATGGAATCTGAACCAGAGCATGCAATGGGCTTAAGGCAATTGCCTGTAGACAATTATTCTGTGCTTTATGTTGTAAAAGAAGAACGAGTGATTGTTGCCAGAGTGCTTTATAGTGCTTCCGGTCTTAGCAAGCGTCTGCTGGAAGATGAAAGAATGTTTTAAAGTTGTTTTCGGTCATTGTATCAACGATGCTCGTTGAAGGAATACGTCAATCTGTGCAATATTTTTAGTGCTTAAATACAGGCACGAATGCAACACTTTATAGTAAAGTGTTGCATTCGTGCCTGTTATTTTATTTATCGGACAGCGTTGGAAATACTTTAGGGCTGATTTGAAATTCTTTTAAATTAATTTTTGGTCTTTTTTGGCTCATTTTTCTTCCTCAATGACAAGTTTGAGCCCTTTTTCTTCCCCTTTTTTCCCTTGGAAAGTCTTTTTTCATGGTTTTCATGGCCTGATTTTCGACTGTCACCCCTATCCCAGTGAAACACTTTACTATAAAGAGTTGTATTCAGAACAGGCAGGGATCGCTGGAAGCGACAAGGAGGTTGGCATGTTAAGACTTACGGTTAGCACGGAAGAATATCTGATGATCGGCGAGGACATCAAGCTGGTGTTCCTCGGCGGGACGGGAAAGCACCTGAGGATCATGGTGGATGCCCCAAAGGACAAGAACATCGTCAGGAGCACCGTGCTGGAGAGGAACATCACGG
>JAMPAC010000031.1 GCA_023667395.1 Blautia sp.
GCGCCTTATCTGGAGCAGCGTCTGGAGGAACTGAAGGACAGGTATCCCTGTATCACGGAACGCCGTGGGACGGGGCTTATGCAGGGACTTGTATTTGACGGGCCTGTCAGGGATATTATCGCGGCGGCCATGGACAATGGACTGATCCTGATCAACGCGGGAGTGAATATTATCCGTTTTGTGCCTCCTCTCATCATTACGAAGGAAAATGTGGACGAGATGATTTCCATATTGGATCGGATTCTCGCCGCAGGGAATTGACCATAGATCACTTGGTTCAGGATTGGTTTTCGGGAACGGTTGAGGTAGTTTATGCAATTAAATAGAAGATTCATTTCTGTGGCAGCTGTAGTGGCTATGGCTGCCGCGCTTTTTTACGGAAGTACCCTGGAGATGCGCACGGCGGAGGAAGAGGATACGGGGAGCCATCACAGGTGGTTCGAGAAGACAGAGACCATTTACTTTTATTACACGGACGACTCCATGACGGATTTTATCAACAGCGCAGCCGTTACGTTCGGGGAACGTGAGGATGTCAGGGTCATTCCCATGCTGACTGCGGACAGCGAATATCTGGAAGCCCTGAACCAGGCGTCGCTCCACTCCGACCAGGTGCCGGATGCCTATATTATCAATAATGATTCCCTGGAGAAAGCGTATCTGGCGGGGCTGGCGGAAGAGATCAGGGATGAGGGAGCCGTCTGCAGTGCGGCCAATTTTCCGGCGGCGGCTCTGTCGGCGGTGGAGTATCAGGGGAAGAGGGTGGCGTACCCGCTTTCCTATGAGACCAGCGCCCTGGCCTACAACGAGACTTATCTGGCCGAATGGGCGGCGCAGATCGCCCAGAAAGACCTGCTGAACGAGGGGGAGGATCTGGCTTCCGCCGAGTATGACAGCGGGATTCCCGTGGATGAGGCGGAACTTGCGGCTCTCACGGAGGAGTATTTCCAGGAAGCGATTCCCTCCACGGTAGACGATATCCTGAATATCGCAAATACTTTTGACGTGCCACAGGGCGTGGACGTTCTGAAGTGGGATGTGACGGATATTTTCTATAATTACTGGATCGTGGGAAATTATATGATTGTAGGCGGGGATGCCGGGGATGACAAGGCACGGATTGATATCAATAACCTGGAGACCGTCCAGTGCCTGGAGGTTTATAAGGCGCTGAACCAGTTCTTTTTCATCGAATCCGATACGGTGACATATGATTCCGTATTACAGGATTTCATAGACGGAAAGACGGTATTCACCATTGTGACTACCGACGCGGCGGCCCGTCTGGCGGAGGCAAAGGAAAACGGGGAACTGGCTTTCGATTATGGCATTGCCATGATGCCCGATGTCAGCGAGGAGCTGCGGAGCCGTTCCATGTCCGTCACGAAGACGGTGGCGGTAAACGGTTATTCGAACAATAAGGAGTTGGCCAACCGTTTTGCCTCTTATCTGGTGACGGAGTGTGCGGATTCCCTGTACGAGAGAAGCGGCAAGGCGTCCGCCAATATCAACGCCGAAACGCAGAACGGCGCGCTGCAGATATTCATGCTGGAGTACGGCGAGAGCGTCTCCCTGCCGAAGATGATGGAGACCGGGAACTTCTGGCTGCAGCTTGAGCGGCTGTTTTCCAGCGTATGGAACGGCGCGGACGTCACCGCCATGGTGGAAGAACTGGACAACCGGATCGTTACCCAGGTGAACGCGTCACAGTAGTCAGTAATCTGATAAAATGAATAAACAGCCAGTCATGGGATACACTTTGTATAAAAACAGTTTCGGAACGGAACTGGAACGGAGGTGTCATCTTATGATTGGTTTTTTTATTGCGTTGATATCCGGCGCGCTGATGAGCGTGCAGGGTGTGTTTAACACCCAGGTGACGAAGGCGTCCAGCATCTGGGCGGCAAGCGCGTTCGTGCAGCTGACGGCGCTGATGGTCTGCCTGGGGGCATGGGTGTGCACGGACAGGAGTAATCTGATGAAGGTGTTTGCGGTGCAGCCCAAATACATGCTCCTGGGAGGAGCCATTGGTGCATTTATCACCTACACGGTCATCAAGAGCATGGATCTGCTGGGACCGGCGAAGGCGGTGATGCTGATCGTGGTGGCGCAGCTGATCGTGGCCTACGTGATCGAACTGCTTGGCTGGTTCAATGTGGAGAAGCAGCCCTGGGAGTGGAGAAAGGCTGTGGGCATGGCGGTGGCCATTGCGGGAATTATAATTTTTAAGTGGAAATAGCACTTGTAAAACGCGCCTGATTCCTTTACAATAAAATACATCAGCATAGAGAGGCAGCCCTTTTGGATGGAGGCGCGGCATGGAGCCGGTTCATCGGAAAGGGGCTATGATGAGAAAAAACAGAATTTTGGCTGCTGTGTGCAGTCTTGTTTTCGTGATGAACTGTTCCGCCTGCAATGGGGCGGAGCGGGAGATTTTACTGATCGGGCAGCAGGAGGCGGAGCGGGAAACCGCGTCGAACGAACCGCAGGGAACCGGACAGGCCGGGCAGCAGGGGACTGACCGGGAGAACATGCAGACCGAAGGGCAGGAAGCGGGATATTCCGGCTTCGTCCGGGAATCGGCACAGGCGCCCCAGGCTGAGGCGGAGCAGCAGATCTGCGTCTATGTCTGCGGGGCGGTGGAAGCCCCCGGCGTGGTGTTCCTGCCTGCTGGCAGCAGGGCGGCGGACGCCCTGGAGGCGGCGGGAGGTTTTGCCCCGGACGCGGCGGAGGAAGCGGTGAACCTGGCGGCAAAGGTTTCCGACGGGGAAAAGCTGTATTTCCCTGTCCAGAGGGAATATGTGATCCAGGCAGAGCAGGAAAAAGCCGCCGCATCAGGTCTGGTAAACATTAATACCGCTGACGCGGCGCAGCTGTGCACGCTTCCCGGCATCGGGGAATCCAGGGCAGCGGACATCATCGCGTACAGGGAAGCCCATGGGAACTTTGCCGCCTGCGAGGACATCATGCGGGTGTCAGGCATCAAAGAGAGCGTGTATAATAAAATAAGCGGTAAGATAACAGTAAACTGAATAATGATAACAGCATAAAGAGTGAATGAGAGGGAGAGCGTAATGGCAGGAAAGAGGGCGTTGGTGGTGGATGATGAGAAACTGATCGTAAAGGGGATCCGTTTCAGTCTGGAACAGGATGACATGCAGGTGGACTGCGCTTATGACGGCGAGGAGGCGCTGGAATTTGCGCGCAACAATCAATATGACATCATCCTGCTGGATGTGATGCTGCCCAAACTGACAGGTTTTGAGGTCTGCCAGCAGATCAGGGAGTTTTCCAATGTGCCCATTATCATGCTGACGGCAAAGGGCGACGATATGGATAAGATCCTGGGTCTGGAATACGGGGCGGACGATTATATTACCAAACCCTTTAATATCCTGGAGGTAAAGGCGCGGATCAAGGCGATCATGCGCCGGATAGAACCGAAGCGTGTCACCGGCGAATCACCGAAGATCATCGAGAGCGGTGAGATGCGCCTGGACTGCGAGGGCAGGAGGGCTTATATATCCGGGAAAGAGATCGGTCTGACGGCAAAAGAGTTCGAGGTACTGGAACTTCTGATGCTGAATCCCAACAAGGTGTACAGCAGGGAGAGCCTGCTCCAGATCGTCTGGGGCGCCGATTATCCCGGGGACGTCCGCACCGTTGACGTGCACATCCGCCGCCTGCGTGAGAAAGTGGAGCAGAATCCCAGCGAGCCCAGGTACGTACATACAAAATGGGGCGTGGGCTACTACTTTTGTAACAGTTCAGCCGTGAAATGATCTGCAGGCTATGGGAGAGAAGATGTTTGCGAAATTATTCGGTGAATTAAAGGATCTTTTGTCTCTGCGCAGTTTAAAGGTACGCATCTTTGTGATCATCCTGATCGTGGGAATCGTCCCCAGTGTTTTCATGCGCAGCGCCATTGTGGATAACTATGAGGAGCATGCGGTGGATAACAGAATCTCCACCGTCCAGAACCAGCTGCTGGTGGTAGGCAACCACCTTCTCAACAATAATTATCTGGCTGCGTATCATTCTGACGAATTGAGTTATCGGAATTCCAGGGCGGTGGTCGATGCGGAACTGGAGATGATCTCCAACCTGTATGAAGGCCGTGTCATGATCATAGATTCCAGTCTGAAAGTGGTAAAGGATACTTATGAGATCAGCGAAGGCAAAACGATTATTTCAGAGGAAGTGATCCAGTGTTTTCGTGGACAAAATACTTACAATTACGACCAGGAACATGGTTATATTGAAATGACCACGCCCATCGTGGATACTTCCTCCGTGGACGAGGAGGGAAAGAGCAGCGGCAAGATTGTGGGCGTCATGCTGACCAGTATTTCCAACGGCTCCATTGTGGAGACCATGGAGAGTCTAAATCGCAAATCGATGGTAATAGAAGAACTGATGATTGTGGTGATTGTGTCCCTTGCCCTTGTCCTGTCGGTTATGCTGGCCAGGCCTTTTGCACGGGTCACGGACGCCATCAACGAGATCAAGGCGGGTTACCGTGACGAGGCGATTTCCGTGTCTGATTATACGGAGACGGTCCATATTGTGGACGCTTTTAACCAGCTGCTGAAACAGATGAAAGTTCTGGATGATTCCAGACAGGAATTTGTGGCAAATGTATCCCATGAATTAAAGACTCCCATGGCTTCCGTCAAAGTGCTGGCGGATTCCCTGCTGATGCAGGAAAATGTACCTGCGGAACTTTACAGGGAATTCATGGAGGATATTGTGTCCGAAATTGACAGGGAGAACAGGATCATTACCGACCTGCTGGCATTGGTCAAGATGGATAAAAAGGTGCAGGAACTCAATATTGTATCCCTGAATATCAATGACCTGACGGAACTGATCCTGAAACGTCTGCGTCCCCTTGCGCGAAAGAAAGACGTGGAGGTGGTCTTTGAGAGTATGCGCCCCGTGGTGGCGGAGGTGGATGAGGTCAAGATCACCCTGGTGATGACAAACCTGGTGGAAAATTCCATCAAATATAATAAGGAACATGGGTGGGTGAAAGTGGAACTGGATGCTGACCATCAGTTCTTTACGTTCCGGGTCAGCGATTCGGGGCTGGGGATTCCGGAGGAGGAACTGCCCCACATCTATGAAAGGTTTTACAGGGTGGATAAGTCCCATTCCAGAGAGATCGGCGGCACAGGGCTGGGACTTGCGATCACCCGGAGCGCCGTGCTGATGCACCGCGGCTCCATCACCGCCACCAGCGTGGAGGGAGAGGGCTCCTGCTTTACGGTCAGGATTCCTCTGACTTATATCTCGGGATGATCCATATCCGTACGGAGGTTTGATTGTGAAAAAAATGTTATGTCTGATAGCCGGGATTCTTTTTCTGCTTGGCGCATCGGCCTGCGGCAGGGAAGAAGTCCCGGAGGGGACGGAATATCAGGTTTATTATATCAGCAAATCTGAGACGAAAGTGGAGATGCATTCTTATTGGACACAGACAGAGAGTCTGCAGGCTGTCCTGAGGGAATTGATGCAGTGTCTTTCCACCATTCCGGAGAAGCTGGAGTATCATGCGCCTTTTGCCATGGGATTCGAGATCCTGGGAATCGACCTGGAGGAAGAAAAAATGTCTATCAATGTGGATCAGGCGTATAAGAGCCTGCCAGTGACCACGGAAGTGCTGGTGCGGGCGGCTATCGTGCGGACGCTGACCCAGCTTCCGGAGATCAGTTATGTGGAGATCACCGTGGAGGGAGAGCCGCTGGTGGACAGCATGAATAACGTGGTGGGCAGGATGAGCGCCGATCAGTTTATTGACAATGACGGCAATGAGATCAATACCTATGAACTTGCCAGGGTGAAGCTGTTCTTTGCCAGTGACAGCGGTACACAGCTGATAGCGGCGTACCGGGAGAAACATTATTCCACCAACACGCCCATAGAACGTTTTATCGTGGAGGAACTGATCGCCGGTCCCAGCGGACAGGTGGAAGGGTTGAATCCTACGCTGAATTCCAATACAAAAGTGATCAATGTGACTACCAAGGATGGGATCTGTTACGTGAACCTGGACGAGAATTTCCTCACGGTGCCGGATAACGTTTCCATGGAAGCCGCCGTTTATTCCATAGTAAATTCGCTGGTGGAACTGAGCAATATCAACAAGGTTCAGATCATGGTCAACGGCGAAGTGCCCACCACATCCGCAATCTTCCAGAATTCCACATTTGAGAGAAATCTGGATGTGGTCACTTCCCTGAAAAACTAAAGACAAAAATAACGAAAGGACATTATATATGCGGCGACCTTTACTGCTGGCTGCCATATGTCTGGTTTCGGTCATGGGTTTTCTGCTGCATCTGGGCGTATTCGACCGGACGCCCGATGGGCAGGTTGGCGCGGAGGCGCTGACTGTGGGAGAATCCGTGACCTTTACGGGACAGGTATACCAGAAAGATTCCGAAAAGCTTTATTTTCAAGCGGTTCATATTATTTCTTCGGCTGAAATTTCACAGCTGGACATTCCATGTAAAGACAATTTCATATGTATCCCACAACAGGGAACGGACATCCCTCTGGGAAGTGTCGTGATGATGAAAGGGACTTTCCAGCCTTTTGCCACCGCCACCAATCCCGGGGAGTTTGACGCCCGGGAGTACTATGGGACGCTGGGCATCGGGGGCAGGGTGAAAGACGCCGTTGTGCTGGCGAAAGGGGAATCCTGCTGGCGGTTCAGGGAGGCGCTGTACCAGGTAAGGAACCTGCTGAAACAGCGTCTGGAAAAGGTCTTTCCGGAGAAAGAGGCGGCGGTGATGTGCGCCCTGCTGCTGGGGGATAAGGAGGATCTGGACCCTGAACTGAAGGAACTGTATCAGAGGAACGGAATCCTGCATATCCTCAGTATTTCCTCGCTGCATATCACCATGATCGGCATGTCGGTATACCGGCTGCTTCGCAGGTGCCGGATGCCGGTATGCCCTGCGGCGGTCGGGGGATGCGGTCTGCTGATCCTGTATGGCATGATGACGGGATTCAGCGTATCCGCATGCCGCGCCATCGGGATGTATCTGCTGCGGATGATGGCGGAGATGGCGGGCAGGACTTATGACATGCCTACCGCCATGGGCGTCACTGCGGCGGCGTTGGTGGTGAAGAATCCCTGTTATCTGCGCCACGCGGGCTTTCTGCTGTCCTTTACCTCCATGATCGGGATCGGCGCAGTGTACCCCGCCATGGAAAAGGGCGGCAGGAAAAAGACGCTGCGGGAGAGACTCCTGGAACCTGTCCTGTCGGGGCTGTCCATTACCCTTGCCACACTTCCGGTGCAGCTTTGGTTTTATTATCAGGTACCCAGTTACTCCGTGCTGCTGAATATGCTGGTGCTTCCCTTTATGAAAGTACTGATGACGGCAGGCTTCCTGACCCTGATCCCGGGGTTTGGCATCTGTGGCTGGGCGGACCTGCTGATCCTGCGGGGATATGAGATGCTGTGCGGGGTGTTCGACAGGTTCCCTTTCCACACATGGAACCCCGGAAAGCCCCGGCTCTGGCAGGTGATCGCCTATTATCTGGCGCTGGCGGCAGCGGTGTGGGGACGGAGGTTTCTGGCGGATAAGGGCAGGAATTTACGGGGAAAACGAGGGGAACAGGGACAAATGTCCGGAAAGTCACCGGTGAAAGCAGCGGGGGAGCAACAGGAAAAGGGCTGGAAAAGGCACGGGGCGAAAGAGTCGCAAATGCATCGTGGCAGCCGGAAAGGGTGCCTGGAAATGATCAAAGAAAGGATTCCGGATGCATGGATGGGCAGGGGATGCGAGATGGGGGTCATTGCCTGTGTCCTGGCGCTGCTCCTGGATCCGGTCATCTTCGCCTGGAAACCGCCTGCAGAAAACCGTCTGCTGTTCCTGGATGTGGGGCAGGGGGACGGCATATTGGTGCGGACTGCCTCAGGGGAGAACTACCTTTTTGACGGCGGAAGCAGCAGCCGGAGCCAGCTGGGAAAATATGTGCTGCTCCCCTGCCTGCGGTATTATGGTATCCAGACGCTGGATGCGGTCATTTTATCCCATCCTGACGCCGACCATGTAAACGGCGTCATGGAATTACTGTTCATGGGGCAGGACAGCGGCGTTACAGTAAAGCAGCTTGTTTTGCCGGAATTATCGGAAACAGGAAAGGCGGAAATGTTGGAACAGCTGGGGCAGTTCACGGAGCAGGAGGACTGGAGCAGCCAGATTCCCATAGGTTACCTGTCGGCAGGGGAAAGCTTTCATTGCGACCGGGCGGAATTCCTCTGCCTGCATCCCGAAAGCGGATGGGACGGGGCGGAGCCAAATGCGTATTCCATCTGTATCTACGGCCTGTTTACCGATAAAAAGGGGGGAGAGGAGTTTGACTTCCTGCTGACGGGAGATGTGGAAGACAGGGGAGAGGAGGCGCTGCTTACGGAACTGCGCGGCAGGGGGATACAGGGCGTGGATGTATTGAAAGTGGCGCACCATGGCTCTAAGAATTCTACTTCAGAGAGGCTGCTGGAGCAGGTCAATCCCGCGCTTTCCGTCATATCCTGCGGCAGGAATAACCGTTATGGGCACCCCCATCAGGAACTGCTGGAGCGGTTGGAAAATACGGAATGCGTTATCCTGACCACAAGCGAGAGGGGCGCTGTCTGCGTCGGCGCAGAGAAAGGGAAGATAAGGGTGGAGACATTCTGGTGAAATATTGCAGACAAAAGCAAAATAAATAACATGCTGCCAGACTGATCGGATGGCACTATTGCCAATCTCCATAATGTATGATATGATTTGTCCATGGAGCAATCGTGTTGCAGGGTGGTAGCCTCCTTCATTTGCATGGATCGCGAGATTCATTGAGAAAGGAGGTGGTGCGGATGGAAATGTTTTCGTTTCAGGATCTGATCCTGTTTGCGACGTTTTTAATTACACTGCTTGCCTACATAAATGGGAATAACAAGCGAAAATAAATAAGCCTACCTTGTCACTTAGCCAGTACAGGTAGGCTTTAACACTATCTGGAGGCTAACCACTTTGTGGGCGGTTGCTCCTTTTTCATCCCTATAATAACATATATGGGGACTGTTTGCAATCATTTTTGCTATAACACCGACAAAATCAGGATTTCCACACTCATCACATCATTCATGCGTCCGCTCTTGACGGCCTCCTCCGCCTCCACGCATCTGGCAACGGCATCACGGAGTTTCTCGGATTTAAAGCGCGACGCCTGGGCCAGATATTTCCCGGCAGCAAAAGGCGGCACACCGATCTTGGAAGCAATGGTGCGCTGGTCGTTGCCCCTGGACTTTAATTCCTTTGTCTGCAGCAGCATATTACATTGTCTGGCGATCAGGAAAAGAATCCGCATGGGGGGTTCTTTCAGCGCCAGAAGGTCGTAATACAGGTCCAGGGCCTCTTTCTGCTTCTTATCGGCGATGGCATTGATCATATCAAAGATATGGCTGCTGACGCGGGTGGTGCAGATGGCTTCCACGTCCTCGTCCGTGACCACATCCCTGTCCATGCAGTAGCACACCAGTTTTTCCAGTTCCATCTGGATATTCTCCATGTCGGAACCGGTTTTGGCAAGCAGCAGCTGAACCGTGTTCTCGGTGATCTTCTTCCCGTCCCTGCCCAGCGAGCCCGCAATCCAGCGCTTCAGCGTCTTTTCGTCCTGTATGGTAAAGTCTGCGGCATACCCCTTTGACTGAACCGCCTTAAACAGTTTGCTGTGTTTGTCAACCTCGCTTTCCGTGAACACGAAATAAGTGGTCTCGTTAGGCGCTGCAAGGTATTCCGCCATCTTCTCGCCGCCGGACTTGAAAAGGCCGCTGTTGCTGATGAATATGACACGCCGTTCGGCCAGGAATGGCAGTGTTTCCGCCAGGTCGATGATCTCGCCCACAGGGATGTTTTTCCCTTCGTAAAAGTGGGTGTTCATGGTGTCATCTTCGATGCACAGGGCTTTCCGCAGCCTGTCCCTGTACTGCCTGCGCAGATACCGTTCCTCCCCGTACAGCAGGTAAGCCCGTTTGAAATTTCCCTGTTTGATGTCCTCGTTGATCTGCTTCATGTTTGCTCCGTTTCCTGGTGTTTTGTTGGTCTTATTTTACCCTATTATTTTCCGCAGCGCAAGTGTTGGGGGCTCCGTCCCTTTCGCCCAAAGAATACAAGCTGCCAAATATCGCCAGAAGTCGAACCGTCACGGCAATAAAATTACCTCATAATCCGACATAAAATGATAGCATTATTCCGTAAATAAAGGAAAATGCAGCCAAAATTTATAAAAAAACCATATTTTGGGACGAATATCAGATTTTTCCGCGATATCTTTGAGTTGATTCGGCAATCTTTTATCTTTTATAATAAGGAAAGCACGAATTTTAGATGTTTTTATTCTTGGAGGTAGCATTATGGAACAATTGAACATTACCGCTACGAAGGATAACGAAAAAATATACAAGATTCTGGGAGATCTGATGGATGCTGACAAGGAATTTCAAATCATGATCACGGTTCCTTCCGCCAGGAATAAATCCGCCAGGGCTGCCATACAGAGTGCGGAAAAGACCGGGCAGACCGTCCGTGACCTGGAAAAGGACGTTACCAACATGATCCACGAGATCGGCGTCCCGGCCCATATTAAAGGATATCAGTACCTGCGGGAGGCCATCATGATGTCGGTGGAGGATCCCGGCATGATCAGTTCCATTACGAAAATTCTTTATCCCACCATAGCGAAAAGGTTTCAGACCACACCCAGCCGGGTGGAGCGGGCCATCAGGCATGCCATCGAGGTGGCCTGGAGCAGGGGGAGGATGGAGACGCTGGACGCACTGTTCGGCTATACCATCGATACGGGGAAAGGAAAACCCACCAATTCGGAGTTTATAGCCCTGATCGCCGACAGGATCAGATTATCTTACCGAAATTAAAAAAGAAATACTTTCCACCGAATGGGGAATGATGTATAATAGACATATATATATTTCGGTGGAGGGTTACGATGAAAAAAATATTATTTGCAGCATCAGAAGGTGTACCTTTTATCAAGACGGGCGGTCTGGCGGACGTAGTGGGGTCGCTGCCCAAGTGCATTGATAAGGAATTCTTTGATGTGAGGGTCATTATCCCCAAGTATGCCTGTATGAAACAGGAATGGAAAGACAAGATGCAGTATGTGACTCATTTTTACATGGATTTCAACTGGAAGAATGAGTACGTGGGAGTGATGGAAGTTGTTGAGGACGGCGTCCACTATTATTTTATCGACAACGAATATTACTTCAGCGGCATGAAAGTGTATACCGATGATCCCAGATGGGAGATCGAGAGATACGCATTTTTCTCCAAGGCCCTGCTGTCCGCGCTTCCCGCTGTGGGATTCCAGCCGGATCTGATCCATTGCCATGACTGGCAGACAGGACTGGTGCCTGTGTACTTAAAGGAACGTTTCCATGAAGGGGATTTCTTCCGGGACATGAAGTCGGTGATCACCATCCATAACCTGAAATTCCAGGGAAAATGGGACACGAAGACGGTTCAGGGGATCACCGGTCTTCCCGCCCACTATTTTACGCCCGACAAGCTGGAGGCCTACAAGGATGCCAACCTGTTAAAGGGCGGCATCGTATTTGCGGACGCGGTTACCACCGTGAGCAATACTTATGCGGAGGAGATCAAGACGCCTTTCTACGGGGAGGGTCTGGACGGCCTGCTGCGCGCCAGGAGCAACAGCCTGAGGGGCATTGTGAACGGCATCGATTATACGGATTTCAACCCTGAGTCAGACAAGCGTATCGTGCGCCAGTATGACGCCAGTAATTTCCGCAAGGAAAAGGTGAAGAATAAGCGCGCGCTGCAGCAGGAACTGGGGCTGTGCCAGGATGACAGGAAGATGATGATCGGCATTGTGTCCCGTCTGACGGATCAGAAAGGATTTGACCTGATCGCCTATATCATGGATGAGTTATGTCAGGATGACGTCCAGCTGGTGGTTCTGGGAACCGGCGAGGAGCGCTATGAGAATATGTTCCGCCATTTTGACTGGAAGTATGGGGACAAGATTTCCGCCAATATTTATTATTCCGAGGATCTGTCCCACAAGATATACGCTTCCTGTGACGCGTTCCTGATGCCGTCCATGTTTGAGCCCTGCGGGCTGAGCCAGCTGATGGCGCTGCGTTACGGCACGCTTCCCATTGTGCGTGAGACAGGCGGCCTGAAAGATACCGTACAGCCTTACAACGAATTTGAGAATACCGGAACCGGATTCAGCTTTGTCAATTATAATGCGCATGAAATGCTGAATACGATCCGCTATGCGGAGCATATCTATTATGATAAGAAGCGCGAGTGGAACAAGATCGTTGACCGCGCCATGGCAGCAGATTTCTCATGGCATGTATCCGCGCTGAAATATCAGGAAATGTACGACTGGCTCATAGGATAGGGATTGTATGGCAGACAACGGAAGCAGGAAAGACAGCTTCATCATGCAGGCGGGAATACTGGCTGCGGCCGGTATTATCAGCAGGATCATAGGGCTCCTTTACAGGAGCCCTTTACAGCGTGTCATCGGAAACCTGGGGCTTGGGTATTACCAGACCGCTTACAATTACTATACCATCATCCTGCTGGTTTCTTCCTATAGCATTCCTTCCGCCATTTCCAAGGTGATCGCCCAGAAGCTGGCGGCAAAAGAATTCAGGAACGCCCACCGGCTGTTCCTCTGCGCCCTGGCCTATGTGCTGGCGGTGGGAGGCGCCGCCAGCCTGCTTTTGTTCTTTGGGGCGGGATGGTTCCTGGATGAGGAGGTTGTGCCCGTGCTTCGGACTTTTGCACCCACGATCTTTGTCTACGGTATCCTGGGAGTGCTGAGAGGGTATTTTCAGGCGCATAAGAGCATGGCGCAGACATCTGTGTCCCAGGTTCTGGAGCAGATCGCCAACGCGGTGGTCAGTGTGGGAGCGGCGTACCTGCTGATCAGGTCCGCCATGGGCACCATGGAGATCCCGGCGGCGGAGGCGGATCAGGTCGTCCGGGCCACCAACGGCGCGGTGGGAAGCGCCCTGGGAACGGGCGCGGGCGTCCTGGCGGCGCTTCTGTTCATGTTGGGAATGTATGGCCTGAACAGGGGCATGATCATGCGGCGGATTGCCAGGGACAGGCACAGGAATGTGGATTCTTACGGGGAGATGTTCCGGACGATCACTTTTGTGGTGCTGCCCTTTATCCTCAGCACTGCTGTCTATAATCTCAGCAGCACGGTGAACAACGCAATTTATACGAAATGGTATTTGAATGTCCGGGAGCTGGGCTCGGTGGATATTTTTTCCAGATGGGGCATTTTCTCCGCCCAGGCGCTGACCATTTCCAATATTCCCATTGCATTTGCCTCCGCCATGGCCTCCGCCATGATCCCCTCCGTGGCGCAGCTGGCGGCGGCAAGGGATATCTATGGGGCCAGGGAGAAGATTGGCCTGTCCGTGAAGACCACCATGATCATTTCCATTCCCTGCGCGGTGGGACTGTTTGTCCTGGCACGACCCATCACCGGGCTGCTGTTCCCCGGCAATGAGCCGTCGGCGGAGGATCTGGCAACCAGCCTCCTGATGTCGCTGGCGCTGTCCGTGATCTTCTATGCGCTGTCCACCCTGAACAGTTCTATCTTGCAGGGATTGGGAAAGGTGAATACGCCCATCATCAATGCCGCCATTGCGCTGGCGGTGCAGACGGGGCTTGCCATGGGGCTGCTGTACTGGACAAAGCTGGATCTGTACAGCATTGCCATTGCCAATACAGCCTATTCCTTTCTCATGTGCCTGCTGAACCAGAGGGCGGTCCGCAGGGCGGTGGGATACAGGCAGGAGATCGTGAGGAGTTTCCTGATCCCCGGCATCGCCGCCGGATTTATGGGCGCCGCCGCATGGGCGGTGTATGAAGGGCTGCTGCTTCTGGCAGGCTCTCCCCGGATAGCAGTGATCCCGGCTATCCTGGTCGCTGTGGTGGTGTATTTTGTGATGCTGATCCTGATGAGGGGAGTGACGGAGAAAGAACTGCGGGGCTTTCCCAAGGGGCATCTGCTGGTGAGGGTGGCCAGGAAGTGCAGGCTGATCAGGTGAATTCGCTGATCACCTGTATCTGACCGAGAATGTGTTGATTGAAAACTTCCAGTTCCTCTGCGGGAACCCACAATTCCTGGTGATAACCGGCTCCCACGGTGTGGATCTCAAACTGCCCGGCATAGGCGTCGTCGATCTCAAATCTTGTCACATAACCCCTGTGGTCGTCGTTATATTTTACGTTCCAGTTTGCGGCGATCTCAGTGGCGTATTTTTCGTTCAGGACGGGATAGAAGATGGGCTGCTCCGGCAGCCTGGGCGGGTATTTTGTATAACCGCTTGCTTTGATCAGTTCCAGTTCCTTTGTTCCAACGGGTCTGTATAGTATCATGTCTACATCTGCCTTTCTGTCTGGGTTATTCTTTTATGGCTCGCATCCTGATCCGGACATAATCGGCGTACCATTTATCATCCTGATACAGGACATCCCGCAGGGCCTTGACGGCGTTATCTGTGATGGCTTCTTTTTCCGGTTCACTTTCCACGGCGGAAAAGGGAGTCTGCAGGAACATATGGATCCAGTCCTTTAACCCGTTTTCACCTTTCAATTCCGTCAGCCTGTCAAAAAGGACGGCGTATTTTACCCGGAATCCCATGTGTTCCAAAAGGGATGCGTATTCGCCGATGGCAGGGAAATAGAAAGGCATTTTGTAAGCGTATCCGTGTTCGCAAAAAGCCCTTTCAAGGGCTTCATGGATCAGCCGGTTGTTCCCGTATCCGCCAAATTCAAATACAAATTCGCCGTTCTTTTTGAGGGCGTTATGCACGCATTTCAGCATGGCAGGCTGCTTTTCCCGGTCGATCCAGTGGAATACGGCGTTGGAGAAAACCACATCCACAGGTTCCGGCAGTGAGAAATCCGTGGCATCCGCCTGTATGAAATTTATGTCAGGATAGTACTTCCTGGCAATGGACAGAAAATCCGGCGATGCGTCAATTCCCGTTACAACATAACCTTTATCGCGCAGAACCCCGGACAGCACTCCGTTGCCGCATCCCAGATCCAATATGGCGCTGCTGTTCCCGGCTTCGATCAATTCCGTCACGCTGTTTCCGTATTGATGTACAAATGAAAAATCGGAGGTATATTTTTGTCCGTCCCAGTTGATGTTCATTTCAGTGTCCCTGCCCTTTCATGGATGGTAAACTGCAAATTTCTCAAAAATTGAAATATGGCAGTCCCGCATATTCCCCGGGCAGTTCATCCCACGCATACACGCATTCCAGGGTTGTGACCAGGGAGGACTGCCCGCCGCAGACATATTGGTTCAGGTAATCGATAAAATCTTTTTCGCAATAACGTACACCGATGGTATCGCCCATCTGGACACGGTATCTTGCCGCATCAGGGCTTTGGTGCAGCCAGCGGCCGCTGAAGTCCAGGCAGTACTGCTCCAGATGATCGGCCACTGTGTCAGGAACGGTGAATACGCTGATCTCACTGTCCGCGCTCAATAAGATACGTTTCATAAAATCTCATTCTCCTTTATATGGTGCTTCTGTTTTTCATTTTATCACAGGTGCGTCTGCAATACCATTACATTTTTGCAATTTTGATGCATTGGCACGGTATAAAAGTGGTTTTTGCATATGGACATTTCAAACAAACTATGCTATTGTGATAACAGGTCAGTGAAAATCAGAGGTAAGATGAAATTTCTACTTTCTACGCAATTCTGCGGCATTTTTCAATGACACAACAAAAGCATAACGGAGGAATTGCTTATGGAAGAAAGCAAAAACAGTGTATTATCCAACAGGGAGGTGAAATCAGGCGCTTTTACTACTTATTTCAGTGATCCCCAAAATGCGGCGCAGCTGTACGCCGCGTTGGACGGGGTGGAAGTAAATCCGGAAGAGATTCGGTTTATGACTTTAGAAAGCGTTCTGTTCGTTGCAAGGAAAAATGATCTTGCTTTTACGGTACAGAATAAGGTGTTGGTGATCAGCGAGCATCAGTCAACGATCAATTTTAATATGCCGCTGAGATCTGCGATCTACTATGGCAGGACTATGGAGAAGCTGGTGGAGAACAATAGGCTGTACCAGCGTAGAAAAATACTGATTCCTACGCCGGAATTCTATATCTTCTATAACGGAGATGAACGGTTCCCACCGGAAAAAATTCTGAAATTATCCGATTCCTATCTTGAAAGTATCCCTGAACCTATGTTAGAATTAAGTACAAAAGTTATCAATATTAACTTACCAGTGAATCACGGCGTTCTGGGGCAGTGCAGGCCTTTGTATGAATATTCATGGTTTATAGAGCGGATTAAGGAATATATCAGACGGGGCAATGACAGGGATACGGCCATCCAACGTACTGTGAAAGACTGTGAGGAAAATGGTATTATGACAAAGTTCATGCGCGAACATGGGTCGGAGGTGTCAAATATGTTGTTTACACAGTTCAATATGGAAGATGCGTTAAAGGCGAATTATGAGGAAGGTTTTGAGGACGGGGAAGAAAAAGGAAAAATGTTACAATTAATTCAATTGGTCTGCCGTAAGATTCAGAAAGGGAAAGACGCGGCTGTGATCGCGGAAGAACTTGAGGAAGATATTGAGCCGATCAGGCAGATATGCGCCGTAGTGGAGCAGTGCGGTTTAAATGCAGGTATAGAAAAAATCTACAGTGTGTTGAGAAAAGATCCAATGGAGGATGACTATACTGGAATGTGAATAAAGTGATTCCTATGTTAAAAGCGCCTGTGACATGGTATCACAGGCGCTTTTTCTCATAACACACTATCCAAAGTCTCAAACAGTGTCCGAAGATCGATGGGTTTGGCGATATGGCCGTTCATGCCGCATCTTAAGGCGTCCTGTCTGTCTTCCTCGAAAGCGTTGGCTGTCATGGCGATGATGGGGATGGAGGCCAGTTCGTGATCCTCCAGGCTGCGGATCTCCCGGGTGGCCTCATAGCCGTCCATGACCGGCATCTGGACATCCATCAGCACCACCTGATAATATCCCGGATCGGACTGACTTACCATATCCACGGCTTCCTTGCCGTTTCCGGCCACTTCTGTGGCAAATCCGGCATCTTCCAGTATGGCTACCGCAATCTCCTGGTTCAGTTCCACGTCTTCCACCAGCAGGATGCGTCCGGTGTGATGTTTCATGGCGTTCACGGCATGATCCAGGTCGTCCGGCTGGGACGCCGCCTGCGGGTCGTTTTCTGATCCCGGCGCGGCCTGGGAATCTTCTGGTCCGGAAACAAGCCGGAAAGTAAAGGAGACCGTAAATTCCGTGCCTGCACCCTGTTCGCTTTTTACTTCAATGGAGCCCCCCATCATATCCACGATATTTTTCGTGATCGCCATTCCAAGACCGGTGCCCTGTATCTTGCTGATGGTGGAATTCTGTTCCCTTTCAAAGGGCTCAAAGATATGATTCACAAATTCCCGGCTCATGCCGATGCCATTGTCCCTGATACGGAATTCATAACCTGCATAGCCTGTGGATGTCCCGGATGTTTCTGTCACACGCATATTGATCGAGCCGCCTGCACCCGTATATTTCACGGCATTGCTGAGAAGGTTTAAAAGAACCTGGTTCAGCCGCAGCTGGTCGCAGTAAATATTTTCATCTGTTACATTTACGGTATCAATCTGCAGATCAAGCTGTTTCGCGTTGACGTCCGCCTGTAAGATATTGCGCAGTCCGCTCAAAATATCCGGCAGGCTGCAGGGTTTCTCCTCCAGATGAATCTTCCCGCTTTCGATGTGACTCATATCCAGCACATCGTTGATCAGGTTCAGCAGATGGTTGCCGGAGGTCATGATCTTCTTAAGGTATTCCACAACCTGCTCTTTCTGGTCGATATGGGTGATGGCCAGGTTGGTAAATCCCACAATGGCGTTCATGGGGGTGCGTATGTCATGGGACATATTGGACAGGAACACGCTTTTTGCCTTGCTGGCCTTGTTTGCCTGTGAAAGCGCGGCCTCCAGCAGGCTGTTCTGTTCCATCTCCCGGCGGATTTCATCGTCCATGCTGCGGAATCCCAGGACAATCCCCAGGCTGCCCTCGCCGGTTCCCGCTCCTACGGCCTTCATCTGGAAATATACCAGGCTGTCATCGCTGTATTTGCGGTAATTGACATAATATTGCTCTTTTTTTGCCAGCTCTTCTTTCAGTGTCTCCAGGGAAACGGCCTGTCGCAGCATTTCTCTGTCGTCCTCGTACACATATTCCCGTATGTATTGTTCCATGCTTTCCCGCAGAGGGATTTTCTCGCTGAAAATGCTGAACGCTCCGCTCTTGTCGCTTCGGATGGGAGTGACCATGCCTGTGTCGGGATCCAGGAAGCAGACCAGGTTGAAATCCATACTCAGCGCCTGGACCAGTTCCATCTGCTGTCTTGCGTTCTTTCTTTCCTGGAGTTTCTGGGCGGTGCAGTCCAGAAGGAAGCGCTGGTAGAGCAGTTCGCCGTTTTCCCTGATCAGCTTGATGTTGGCCATGATATGCAGGATCTCGCCGTCCTTATGCTGTACGCGGTATTCCACGCTTACGCTGTCGCCCTCGTTTTTCAGGGTCCTGATCCGTTCCAGCAGTTTGTCCCTGTCTTCTTTCATTGTGGTCGCGGACACCAGGTCGAAGCCGTCGTCCAGCAGTTCCTCCTGGGTCTCATATCCCAGGATCTTCAGGGCGGCCCTGTTGATGTTCAGGATGCGGGAACCGTCCAGCGTGTGGCATATGACGCCGCAGTCTATGTTGGTAAAAATGGTTTCCAGCGTCTGGTTTTTCTGGATGATCTCCTCCTCGTAAGCCCGCTCCTGCGTCACGTCGATGGCGACGCCCACGGTGCCCATGACGCTGCCGTCAAGGTCGTAGAGGGGGGATTTGTAGGTAGTGAGCGTTCTCATGCCGTCCCCGGCTTTGATGATCTCCTCGGACACGCAGGTCTGCTTTTTGTCCATGACCTCGCGTTCCGATTCGATACAGGCAGGATCGTCCTGTTCCACATCCCAGATATAGGCGTGGCCGCGGCCCTCCACCTGCTGTTTTGTCTTATTTACCGCCCGACAGAAGCTGTCGTTTACTTTCTCGTGAATGCCGTTTTTGTCCTTATACCAGACCAGATTGGGGATATGATCGATGGTGGCCTCGAGATACTGGCTGGTCTGCCAGTAATCCCTGCTCATCTTATATGTCCGCTGCCATCTGGAAAAGCGGAACCGGATCTCCTCGTCCGGCATGGGACTGATCCATACGTCCTGAATAGCCACGCAGCCTGCAAACGCGGGATCTCCGGTCAAAATCCGCATCTGTCCGCTGTCCGCCAGCAGGATGATCTGTGTTTCGCCGCCGTTGTCCGATGTCAGGATCTGCAGGGCTTCTTCCATATCCGGATCTGACAGATGGGCTATCATTACATCTGCTCTTGCCGCAAGAGCTGTTTTAAAATCGTTGCTTTCAGAGAATTCGTGGGTAAAATGTTCCAACGGGGACATCTCCCTGATCACTTCAAACGCACGGCATGGGTGGCCTGCCAGAACGATATGCAGACGACAGTTGTACATGCTATCTTTCCTCCATACATGAAAAATATGTCTGTATTTGTATTTTAACAAGCCTGTAAATCTGTGTCAATATTCCATTGTGGATAAAAACAGGCGCGGAATTACTCCGACGCCTGCTGTATCCCCGAGATATCGCTGTCGATTGCCATGGAAAAGTTGGTGTAATAGACCACAAAGCCCGGCTTTGCCCCGGCGGGCTTCTTCACATGCTTTTTCTGGATATAGTCGATCTCCACTTTTTCCTGATCCCTGCCCTTGGAATAGTAGGCCGCAAGCCGCGCCGCTTCCTCAAAAGTGCGGTCGGGCAGTTCCTCCGCGCCCCCCAGCTTCACCACCACATGGGAACCGGGGATCTTCTTGGCATGGAACCACCAGTCGTTTCCCGTGGCAAACTTGAAAGTCAGGTTATCGTTCTGGTAATTATTTTTCCCCACATACATATGGAAGCCGTCGCTGCTGATATAGTGGAAAGGCCTGCTGGTGATCTTCTGCTTTTTATTGCCGCCTTTCCTGCGGATGTAGCCGCTTTCGGTCAATTCCTCCCTGATCTCGGCAAGGTCTTCCTCATGGAGGGCGATGTCAAGGGCGGCGGAGATGGATTCCAGGTGGTCGATCTCTGATTTGACTTCCTCGGTCAACTTGGACAGCGCTTCGTTGGTGCGCTTCAGTTTGTTGTATTTGTCAAAATATTTTTTTGCGTTCTCCGTGGCGGTGAGGGTGGGATCCAAAGGGATGGCAATGGTCTCGTTGGTATAATAATTCAGAGCCTGCAGCGATCTTGCGCCGGGTTCGGCGCCATAGCCGTAGGTGTTCAGCAGTTCGCCGTAGATCCGGTAGGTTTCCCGCTTTTCCGTGTCCTGTATCTGGCGCAGCTGCAGGTCATATTTTTTCACATTGCGTTCCAGGGCGGTCTGCACGATGCGGCGCAGGTCTGAGGATTTCTGGCGGATGCGGGTGAGGGTGTTCTTTTCCGCATAATAATGTTCCAGCAGTTCGGACATGGAATCATAGGGGACGGTGTAACTGCCCGGGTTTTGCTGCCCCAGGGGAGAGAGGATGTGGTCCGGGGCCAGGGGATGGCCGTATATGGTCAGCGGCAGCGCGCAGAATTCCGCCGGTCTGCCCTGCGCGTAAGCAATACAGGGAGAGAAGCGTTCGCTGCGGACGGCGTTGACCATTTTGGTAAACGCATCGAACAGGGAGCGGTAGTCCGTTTCCCCCATGGCGGCGGTGGGCCGCTCCCCATCGATTCCTGCCTCAAAGCACAGTTCCTGTGCCAGGATGGGGGAAATGCCGGTAAAGCTGCCATAGAGCGCCTTGAAAGCGGGCT
Source organism: Blautia sp. (assembly GCA_023667395.1). Classification (GTDB taxonomy): domain Bacteria; phylum Bacillota; class Clostridia; order Lachnospirales; family Lachnospiraceae; genus Acetatifactor. The sequence continues at coordinate 20,984 of JAMPAC010000031.1, forward strand.
GGGGCTTTGACGCAAGGACGCTGCGGAACGTGTCGTAATCCGTGGCCAGGGCGTCCAGCTTGTCCTGGGTCTGTACCACGAAATAGGGCTTCCCGGGGAGAACCTCCCGGACAGAGCTGACGGCGGCGGACACATGTTTGATGCTGTCAATGATTACATTGTCGTCATTACAGAAGATAATATTGCTGTGTTTGCCCATGATCTCCACGATCAGGGTTTTATGGCGCAGGTCGCCCATCTCGTCCAGGTGTTCCACCTTGATATGGACGATGCGCTCCAGGCCCGGCTGTGAGATCTCCGTGATCCGCCCGTTCTGCAGGTGCTTTCTGAGCAGCATGCAGAAGTTTGGCGCCGTCATGGGGCTTGGTTTGTTCTGTTCTGTCAGGTAGATCAATGGGAGGGACGCTCCCGCCGAAAGATACAGCCTTTTCTGCCCGGCGGGCTGTTTGATGGTAAGGAGCAGTTCGTCCTCCTCCGGCTGGGCGATCTTGTAAAGCCGCCCGCCGATGAGTTCCCTTTTCATTTCCGATACTACATTTGCTATGGTTACGCCGTCAAAAGCCATGTTGATTCCTCGATTCTGTAAAGATCACAATTGTCGTTCAGAACCAAGTATACCAGAATTCATGAAGAAAAGAAATAATATTTTGTTGATGTAAAATAATCTTTGTGGTAAAATGTTATACGTGATAAAATTCTTATCCGGATTGGAGCACCTATGATAAAAAGCATGACGGGTTTCGGCAGGTGTGAGATTGTCGAAAACAACAGGAAATTTACGGTGGAAATGAAAGCGGTCAATCACCGGTATCTGGATGTGAATATCAAGATGCCGAAGGCGCTGGGGATTTTCGAGGCGGCGATCCGCACGGAGTTGAAGAATGATATTTCCCGGGGCAAGGTGGACGTTTTCATCACCTACGAAGATTTTTCGGAGAGCCGTTCCGCAGTGCGTTACAATAAGGATGTGGCGGAAGAATATTTGAAATACCTGAACCGGATGGCGGAGGATTTCGGGCTGGATAACGATATCCGTGTTTCCACCCTGTCCAAATATCCCGAAGTGCTTACCATGGAGGAGGCCGATGTGGACGAGGAGGAACTCTGGCAGGAACTGCGGAAAGCGGTTGCCGGGGCGGCGAGGCAGTTTGTGGACACCCGCATTGCGGAGGGTGAGCGCCTGCGGGACGATCTTGTCGAGAAGCTGGACGGGATGCTGAAACTGGTGGACTTTATCGCGGAGAGGTCGCCGGAACTGATCGCGGAATACCGACGGAAGTTGGAGGATAAGGTGAAAGAACTCCTGGCGGACGCTGCGGTGGACGAGGGAAGGCTGCTGACGGAAGTCACCATCTTTGCGGATAAGGTGTGTGTGGATGAGGAGATCGTAAGGCTCCGCAGCCATATTGAAACCACAAAGAGTACGCTGCTGGAGGGCGGTTCCATCGGCAGGAAGCTTGATTTCATTGCCCAGGAGATGAACCGGGAGGCCAACACCATCTTATCCAAGGCCAATGACCTGGAGACCTCCAACTGTGCCATTGAGTTAAAGACTGAGATAGAAAAGGTACGAGAGCAGATACAGAATATTGAATAGATGATAGAGGTATCCCCATGCTGATCCATATTGGGTTTGGAAATATTGTAAATACGTCGAAGATCATCGCCATTGTCAGCCCTGAGTCCGCGCCCATCAAGCGCCTGGTACAGGGCGCCAGGGAGAAAGGCATGGCCATAGACGCCACCCAGGGGCGCAAGACCAAGTCCGTGCTGGTCATGGAAAACAGCCAGGTGGTGCTGTCCGCGCTGCTGCCTGAGACCATCGCCGGCCGCGTCCACATGGGGCAGGATCCGGAAAATGCGGAAGCCGGCGATGAGGTGTAGAGATCGGAATAAGTTCCTGCAAAGCAGGAACTGGAATGAGGCTATTAATGGAAAAAAAGGGAATACTGATCGTGATATCAGGCTTTTCAGGAGCCGGTAAGGGCACCCTTGTGAGAGCGCTTTTAAAAAAATATGATAATTACGCCCTGTCCATTTCCATGACTACCAGGGCTCCCCGGGAAGGGGAGCGGGACGGCGTGGAATACTTTTTTACGGATAGGGAGCGTTTTGAGGAAACCATCCGGCAGAACGGGCTGATCGAGTACGCGCGGTATTGCGACAATTATTACGGTACGCCCAGGGCATATGTGGAACAGCAGATGGAGGCGGGCAACAACGTGATCCTGGAGATCGAGATCCAGGGCGCGCTGAAGATAAAGGAACAGTTTCCCGAAAGCCTGCTGATCTTCATCACACCGCCAAGCGGGGCGGAATTAAAGCGCAGGCTGGTGAACCGGGGGACGGAGAGCAGCGATGTGATCGCAAAACGCCTTGCCCGGGCGGCAGAGGAATCAGAAGGCATGGAAGCCTATGATTATATTGTGGTAAACGACGACTTGGATGTGTGTGTGGAGGAGGTACATCAGATGGTGGAAGCCTCCCGCAGGGCGCCGGTCAGGAGAGCGGCATTTATGAAAGAGATCAGAAATGAGTTAAAAACGTTTGCGAAAGGAGAATAAAAATGTTACATCCGTCTTATTCCGATTTGATAAAGGTAGTGAACAGCGAGGTGGAGCCCGGGGAGGCGCCTGTGGTGAACAGCCGTTATTCCATCGTTATGGCCACCTCCAAGAGAGCGAGGCAGATCATCGCGGGAGAAGATTCCCTGGTGCCGGGCAAAGCGGGAAAGAAACCCCTGTCTGTTGCGATAGATGAATTAAATCAGGGAGCCATCAAGATTTTAAGCGATGAGGAGTAAAATAGAGGGGTAGCTGTTTTCAGCTACCTTATCTTACGGAAGGACTTTGTATGAAAATACTGTTTGTATCGCTGGGCTGTGACAAGAACCTGGCGGATACGGAAATGATGCTGGGAATGCTCCGGGACAGGGGATATTCCTTTACGGATGATGAGACGGAGGCGGAGGCGGTGATCGTCAACACCTGCTGTTTCATAGGGGATGCCAAGGAGGAGAGCATCGATACACTGTTGGAGATGGCGGAGCGAAAGGAAAGCGGACAGCTGAAAGCGCTGATTGCTGCAGGCTGCCTGGCGCAGCGTTACCGGGAGGAGATCCAGGAGGAAATTCCCCAGGTGGATGCCATCGTGGGAACCATGGCCATCGAGGAGATCGGGGATGCCCTGGAAGAAGCGCTGGGCGGAAAAGCCAGGAACCATTACCGGGATCTGAACATTGCGCCGCCCACATACCGGGATCGGATGTTGACCACAGGCGGTCATTTTGCTTACCTGAAGATCGCGGAAGGCTGTAACAAACGCTGTACTTATTGCATCATTCCCAAGGTCAGGGGGGATTACAGAAGCATCCCCATGGAAGAACTGGAAGCCCAGGCAAAGGTCCTGGCACAGCAGGGTGTGAAAGAACTGATTCTGGTGGCCCAGGAAACCACGCTTTACGGCGTGGATCTGTATGGGGAAAAACGTCTGCCTGAACTGCTCCGCAGGCTGGCGCAGGTGGACGGCATCCGCTGGATACGGCTTCTGTACTGTTATCCTGAGGAGATCACGGAGGAACTGATCGAGACTGTTGCCGCGGAACCCAAAGTGTGCCATTATCTGGATATTCCCATCCAGCATGCCTCCGATCCGGTGCTGAAACGCATGGGCAGGCGTACCACGGAGGAGGAACTGCGGGAGCAGATCCGTCAGCTGCGGGAGCGGATCCCCGATATCTGTCTGCGGACCACGCTGATCAGCGGATTTCCGGGCGAGACACAGGAAGATTTCGAGGAACTGTACCGGTTCGTCAATGAGATGGAATTTGACAGGCTGGGCGTGTTTCCCTATTCCCAGGAGGAGGACACGGCGGCGGCGGAGATGCCGGATCAGATCGAAGAGGACGTAAAAGAAGCCCGCCGGAACGAACTGATGGAACTGCAGCAGGCCATTGCCTTTGAAAAGGCGGAGGATATGATCGGCAGGGTGCTGACCGTCATGGTGGAGGGCAAGGTGGCGGATGAGGATGTGTATGTCACGCGGACTTATCGTGATGCGCCTAATGTGGACGGTTATCTGTTCTTAAATACGACTGCGAACCTGATGACCGGCGACTTTGTGAAAGTCCTGGTCACGGATTCCAACGAATATGATCTGATGGGGGAAGTGTACACGGAATGAAGATTTTCTAAGGTCGTAAAGAGGGGGTGTACCCACCTCTTTGTACACGACCTAAGAAAATCTAAGTCATTCCGGGAAGAATCCGCAGGGCGGATTCTTCCGGTCTTGCACCAATTGTTTGTGCCGCCGGAGGCGGCATGACGGGAAAGGTGAGAAGTCTGTAAAACATGCGTTTTTCATCAGAATTTGAGTCGCTGCAGGGCAGCGCGGAAATGAGGAGTAAAATGAATCTGCCAAATAAACTGACTATTTTCAGGGTGATCCTGATCGTTCCCTTTGTGATCCTGCTTTTGGGGGGTGAGGCGGGGTGGTTTGGAAATAACCGTCTTCTCCCTGACATCATGGCGCTGGCAATCTTTATCATTGCCAGCCTGACGGATCTGATCGACGGGAAGATCGCCAGGAAATACAACCTGGTCACCAATTTTGGAAAATTTATGGATCCACTGGCGGATAAGCTGCTGGTCAGCGCCGCCATGATCGGCCTGGTGGAGCTGGGCAGGATCCCCGCCTGGGTGGTGATCCTTATTATCAGCCGCGAGTTCATCATCAGCGGTTTCCGCCTGATCGCGTCGGACAACAATGTGGTGATCGCAGCCAGCTACTGGGGGAAGTTCAAGACCACATTCCAGATGGTCATGGTGTGCCTGATGCTGCTTGACTTATCGGGATTCCTGCCCTGGTGGGGGATCCTGACCAATATCGTCATGTGGATCGCGCTGGCGCTGACGGTGATCTCCCTGGCGGATTACCTGGTGAAGAATAAGGATGTCATGAAAGAACAGAAATAGGGGCTTTGTGAGGAAGTGAGGAAAATATGACGGTAGAATTGATCTGCGTGGGCACGGAACTGCTGCTTGGAAACATTGTAAACACCAATGCCGCCTATCTCGCCGAGAAATGCGCGGGGCTGGGGCTTTCCTGTTATTTTCAGACCGTGGTGGGAGACAATGCGGAGCGGCTTGCCATGGTATTGAGGATGGCCATGGAGCGTTCTGATATTGTGATCCTCTCCGGCGGCCTGGGTCCCACGGAGGACGACCTGACGAAAGAAGTGGCGGCGCAGGTCTGCGGCAGGGAATTGATCATGCATGAGCCCAGCCGGAAAAGCATTGCTGAATTTTTTGAGAAGCGGGGAATCGTCCCCACGGAAAATAACTGGAAACAGGCCATGATGCCTGCGGATGCCATGATACTGGACAATCCCAACGGTACGGCGCCCGGCGCCATCATTGAGACGGAACAGGCGAAAGTGGTGCTCCTGCCAGGGCCGCCCAATGAACTGCATCCTTTATTTGAAGAGAGTGTGGAACCTTACCTGAGAAGCCTGACGGATCAGGTCATCTGCTCCCAGACGGTGAAGATATGCGGCCTGGGGGAGAGCAAGGTGGAGACCATGGTGAAAGACCTGATCGACACGCAGACCAATCCCACCATCGCCACCTATGCAAAGACGGGGGAGGTTCATATACGTGTCACAGCCGCTGCGGACGACCAGAAAGCGGCCAATAAACTGATCAAACCTGCGGTCAAGGAGTTAAAGGCACGCTTTGGCAACCATATTTATACCACGGAGGAAGATACCACCCTGGAAAAGGCGGTGGCGGATCTGCTGATCGCCAACGATCTGTCGCTGACCTGCGCGGAATCCTGTACCGGCGGTCTGCTGTCAGGCAGGATCATCAATGTCCCCGGCGTGTCGGAGGTCTATAAGTCGGGTTATGTCACATACTCGAACAAGGCAAAGCGGAAGCTGCTGGGAGTGAAGAAGACCACGCTGCAGAAATACGGCGCGGTCAGCGAACAGGTGGCGGAGGAGATGGCAAAGGGAGCCGCCCTGTTTGCCAAGGCGGACGTGGCGGTGGCGGTGACCGGCATCGCGGGACCTGACGGCGGCACCGAGGACAAGCCTGTGGGTCTGGTGTATATCGCCTGCTGTGTCAAGGGCAAGGTGACGGTGAAGAGATATCAGTTCAGCGGGAACCGGGGCAAGATCAGGGAATCCGCCGTGTCTGCGGCGCTGTCCCTGATGCGGGGTTGCGTACTGGAATATTTCAGCAAAGTGACTTTTGGGAAAAAGGATTAAGGAAACCGTAGTTTATGAAAAAATTCGGTAAAGGGAAGCTGGAACTGTCAAAAAAGCAGGAAATACTTCTGGTTTTGTTCCTGTTAGCCATCGGCATCTTTATACGGGCGTTTCATTTCGGCATGTCGCCGGTGGGAGTCCATCAGGATGAGGCCATGATCGCGGTGGATGCGCTGGCGCTGTCCGAACATGGCACAGACCGGTATGGTATGCGTCTGCCGGTGCATTTCACGGCGTGGGTAGGCGGTCAGCAGAGTGTTCTGCTGGCTTACTGCATGGTGCCCCTTATCAAGCTTTTTGGTTTTTCCACGGTGACGGTTCGGTTTCCCATGCTGGCGGTGAGCGGTCTGGGACTTCTGGCACTTTATTTTCTGGGAAAACATCTGGGAAGCGTCAGGATGGGATTGCTTCTTATGATAATGGGGATCATCTGTCCATGGCATTATATGCAGAGCAGATGGTCCTTTGACTGTAATATGTTTCCCCATATGTTTCTTTTCGGCGTATGCTTTCTGTTGGCGGGCTTGAAAAAAAAGTGGATGCTTTACGTGTCCATGGTTTTTTTTGCGCTCTGTTGTTACAGTTACGGGGTGGCGGACTATTCCGTGCCGCTGTTTCTGTTGGCGGCGGCCATTTATCTGTGGAAAAGAAAAATGATCCGCATAAAGGAACTGGCGGTATGTTTCTGCGTTTTTACGGCGTTGGCGCTGCCGGAGTACCTGTCCATGCTGCTTACCGTATTGGGCAGGGAGTCCATGGAAACGCCTCTGTTCACAATCCCCTCTTTCCCCTTAAGCTTCCGGGGAAATGATATCCTGCTCACGAACTTTTCCTGGGGACAGCTGTGGAGAAATATCGTTTCAACCGTGACGGTAGTCTGGGGCAGCGGCGACAAGAGCGCCACAAATACCATTGTCCGTTTTGGGCCGGTCTATTACCTGACCGTGGCGTTTTTCTGCATTGGCCTGGCAGTGATGGCAGTCCGGCTGTTTGGAAAAAGGAAACAAGAATGGGCAGAGGAAAAAAGCGCCCATGTTATTCTGCTGCTCTGGCTTTTTATGGGAATCTGGGTGGGAGTCATTACGAGGGAAGTGACCATCAATCGTATTAACGTGATCTTTTATGCGGTGCTGGCGATCGCGGCGGTGGGGATCCAATGGTGTCTGGATAAATGTGTATGGTCGATCCTGCCGGTCGGCGCGTACTATGGCATCAGCGCGTTACTGTTTGCCGCCGCCTATTTTGGCGCATGGACTGATATCAGCAGGATCTATTATTATGATTCCTATGTGCAGGCGCTGGAGTATGCGGAAACCCTGGAATGCGATATTTATTATATCACGCCGGATCCCCAGGGGGAAGGCGTCAATGCGGTGGGAGAGATCCTGACCATGTACTGCCATGAAATCGACGCCCTGTATTATCAGGGGGTCAGCAACGTGCAGGATGGCAGGGAGCGTCTGCCATATCAGGAGCGGTATCGTTTCACGGATGTGACGGAGGATATCCTGGCGGAAAATGCGGGGAAGCCGGTGGTTTATATGATAAATGGGGACTCCCGTCCTTTGTTTGATGAAGGGCGTTATGATATTGCTTCCTTTTATGACGATTATTTTGTGATCGTGGAGAAATAGTGGACAGCATATTATTTCAGGGAATTATATGAAATTAGATATGGAAGTAAAAATGCGACAGAGGATAACGAAAATCTTTCTGCCGCATTTTATCTTTTGTGTGGCGGGGTCGTGTCATTGGTCAGACCGCCGATGTAATCTAACGATACATCATAAAACCTGGCAAGAGTGACAGCCAATTCAAAAGGCAGTTCCCTCTTTCCTGTTTCGTAATTGTAATAAGTGGTTTTTTGCATATGAAGCAAATCGGCAAGTTTTCGAATGGATAAATCTTTATCTTCCCTTAAATCCCTGAGTCTCGGATAATATCCCATTTTCGTGTCACCTCGTTAAAAGTGTACAACAAATAAGATACAATTATATTGAATGCACAACGTACGGTGGACTAAACTGATCCTTGAATATTTAAGCTGCAGGAAATCAGGCGGAGGCGTGCTACCCTGTTCTGAGCGGACTTTGGGGAGCGCATTTAGCAGGGATGAAATCCACTGCCTACGGAGACTATGGCGCGAAGACGCAATTCGCGCCATAGGAACTGGCGCATGTTTTCGCGACAGTTCCGTAGTCGTAGTTGGCAGTTAGTTCAGCACTGCGTTGCTCCGTCC
>JAMPAC010000032.1 GCA_023667395.1 Blautia sp.
GGACTGTTCCAGTTCCCCATTTCTGTTTATGACCCACACTTCTGTCTTCTTGTCCGGTTCAGCTGTATTGCCGTTCCTCTGGGAGAGCAGCAGATGCCATCTGCCCTGGGCGTCCGTACAGCTTCTGTAAACAAACATATTCTTCGGGATCTCCAGTGAAAACTGCTGTATCTCGTCCTCCTCAATCCCAATCCTGCCTGCGAAATAGCGGCCCTCCTCCGGTACATTTCCCTCAAATCCCGTAGTATATATGCTGTCGCCGCCGATGGCCCTGCAGGAGGACAGATACGTCATACCCTGATAAGTCACAACCGCCTCATCCGGATTCAGTGTCATCTCCGGGATTGTCACGGCTGCAGCTTCCCCCGGGCTTCCGGCTGTGCCTGGTTCCCCCGCGCTGCCTGCTCCTCCTGCACCATTGATATCCTCCGCCCTGCTCATGGCCTGGGATTCCTGCCACGCCTCGGTTCCCATGGTGCTGATGTCCACGCCGCCCGACAGTGACACCGCCATATCCTCCAGTCCCGCGCCGCTGTCCGATCCCTGCTCCCCACAACCGCCGAAGAAAAGCATGATGATCACCACTGCCAAAAGTAACAGCTGTATTTTTTTAACCCTGGACAAAGTTAATTCCGTCATATGTAGTACCCCCATTTCCTGTTTTATGGGCATCTTACCCTCATGGGACACAGTATAGAGGAATTTTTTCTTAAATTCAATGGGGTTAAGAGAACCTTAAATCCTTTCGCCGCAGATTTAAGCAGTTCTTCAAAAGGCTTAATATTTTATTTCAGAATCTTCATAAAATATTCAGAAAAACGGCCTCAAAATGAGAGTCGTTCCCCATTTCAAGACCGCAATCCTTTTCTTATCTTCTTATGTCAATATCAGTCCGCCTTGCCAACGGATCCGAACAGTTCCATTTTCTCCTTAACGGTAGCCTTGATGGCTTCCGCGCCGGGAGCCAGAAGCTTGCGGGGATCGAAGCCCTTTCCTTCCAGATCCTTGCCTGCCTCGATGTACTTGCGGGTCGCGTCAGCAAAGGACAGCTGGCACTCGGTATTTACGTTGATCTTCGCCACGCCCAGGTTGATGGCTTTCTTGATCATATCCGCAGGGATGCCTGTGCCGCCGTGAAGCACCAGGGGAAGTTCGCCGGTCAGCTGCTGTACCGCGTCCAGCGTCTCAAAGCTTAAACCTTTCCAGTTTGCGGGATATTTGCCGTGGATATTGCCAATGCCCGCCGCCAGGAAATCAACGCCCAGGTCAGCGATGGCCTTGCACTCCTTGGGATCGGCGCACTCGCCCATGCCGATCACACCGTCTTCCTCGCCGCCGATGGAACCAACCTCAGCCTCGATGGACAATCCCTTGCCGTGAGCGGCCTTAACCAATTCGGTGGTCTTTGTCACGTTCTCGTCGATGGGGTAATGGGAACCGTCAAACATGATGGAAGAGAAACCTGCCTCGATGCACTTATAGCAGCCCTCAAAGGAACCATGATCCAGATGCAGCGCCACGGGTACGTCGATATCCAGGTCTTTCAGCAGGCCGTTCACCATGCCCACTACCGCGTGATAACCGCCCATGTACTTGCCCGCTCCCTCGGATACGCCAAGAATAACAGGTGATCTGCATTCTTTCGCGGTAAGCAGGATGGACTTTGTCCACTCCAGATTGTTGATGTTGAACTGGCCTACCGCGTAATGGCCGGCTTTCGCTTTCTTCAGCATGTCTGTTGCAGAAACTAACATAATATTTACCTCCGTTTTATCAGATTTATTTTCTTAAATATACCATATCCTGCATAAAAATGGAATACTTTATTAACTGTTCTTTACCCTGATCTCTATGGCCTGATGGAGATTTTTGATGTGGACGCTTTTATGGGAGCCGCCGTTTTCCCCGTCCAGGGTCCATGCCACGGGATCCGTTGATTCCAGTTCCAGTTCCGCCGTCCGGAAACAGTACATGGATTTGGCGTCGATGTCCCGGTTCAGCAGCGACAGCATGATATTATTCAGTTCCACCGGGTTCTTCGGCTTCCGGATCAGCGTCACCTCAAATACGCCGTCGTCCAGTTTTACATATCTGCCCGTAATGTTCTTAAAGCCTCCCACGGAAACGGAATTGGTGATCATGCCGAAAATGAAATCATCCACAATGGTGTTATCTTCATAAGAGACGCGCATGGGATAGGACTTAATGGCGGGCAGGCGTTTCATACCCTCCAGGATATACGCCATATGCCCCAACACATTTTTCATATCCTGTCCGGTCTCGTAGGATACGTCCGTAAACAGCCCGAAAGCCGCGATATACACGAATACGTCATCATTAAAAGAACCGATATCACAGGGAAAATCTTTACCCGCGACAATGGTTTCCGCCGCTTTCACCATTTTTTTGGGCAGGGCAAGGCTTCCCCCGAAATCGTTGGTGCTGCCTGCGGGAATGTATCCGATAGGCGTTCGGAAACCGCTCTGCATCATACCTGTGACCGTCTCGTCCAGGGTGCCGTCCCCGCCGCTGCACACCACCATTGCATAATCTTCTGAGCGCTCCGCCACGATCCTGCGGGCGTCATCCCTCTTCCGGGTGGGGCAGACCGTCATTTCATAGCCGTCCCCTGCAAACACGTCCAGAATGTCCGCAAGCTTCGTCCTGATCTGCGCTTTGCCCGCCTTGGGATTATAGACAAACAGTAATTTCTTAGCCATGCCTTTACCTCCCTTGAAAACGTTCAGGCCCGAAAAGCGCCGCCTTTCGAGCCTGATCTCCTATCGTCCCTATTTTACCGCGACCGCCCTGCCGCTGAGGAAACTCTCAATCCCTTCCACCGCTGCCTGCTCGTCCTGTCCGTCCGCGGATACCTCCAGATCCTCGCCGCTGTCCAGCGCCAGGCTCATCATTCCCATGATACTCTTGGCATTGATCCTTTTTCCCTCGGAAATAATGTAGATGGTGCTGTCATACTTGCTGGCCTCCTGCACCAGATGCGCTATGGGTCTTGCTTCCAGCCCATGCTCCAGTTTTACCTGAATATTCCTCTTCGTCATACCATACTCCTCCTTGCGCCTCTAACCCACAGCGCGTTTTATATTTCTTTTGACCGTAATCTGTCAGCAAGTTCACTCAGCTTACGCAAGCGATGATTGACGCCAGATTTTCCCACGGTTGGAGTCAGGTACTCCCCCAATTCCTTCAGGGGGGCATCCGGATTTTCCAGCCTCACCTCTGCCATCTCCCGCAAAGCCTCGGAAAGCTTCTCAAATCCATAATGTTCTCTGATATATTCAATGTCCTCGATCTGCCGTGCGGAAGCATTGACGGTCTTGGATATATTTGCCGTTTCGCAGTTTACGCGTCTGTTCACGGAATTGCGCATCTCCTTGATGATCCGCATATTCTCCAGGTTCATCAAAGAAACCGGCGCCTCGCAGACATTCAGCAGATCCACAATGGCGGAACCCTCTTTCAGGTAGACCACATAATACTTCTTGCGCAGGATGATCTTCGCCTCAATTTCAAACTTATAAATCACCTGCTGCAGCTGCGCCGCCTGCTCCTCATTGCTGCAGACAAACTCCAAGTGGTAGCCTTTCCGGGGATCGCTCATGGAACCCGCGCCCAGGAATGCTCCCCTTAAGAATGCCCTTTTGCAACAGGTGTTCTGTATGGTCAGCGGATTTACCGGCTGCTCCACGCCGCCCGCTTTCTGCATGATATCCTGTACTTCCTGTTCCGTCAACGAAACACCAGATTCTATATTATACAATTTTTTTAATAATGTAAAGCCTTTTTTAACTAATGCTTCATTTTCGGTCTGAAACCCGATGGTATACTTTCCATCCGCGTCCCGCCCGAACTGTCCGCAAAAGCTTACAAGCGCCGCGAATTCCGCCAGCTGACAATGCCTTGCGGGGCTGACGCGCCTGATCAGTTCTTTTTTCACTTCTCCAGAAAATGACATCCTTTAAGTCCCCTGATTCATGATATCCCTGTGGTACAGCTTCATGCCGTATTTTCCCCTGTCTTTCATACGCTTGTACAATTCATTGGCAAGGGTGACGCTCCTGTGCTTTCCCCCGGTGCATCCGATGGCCACCACAAGCTGGTATTTCCCCTCTTTCACATAATTGGGGATCAGGAACCGTATCAGGTCGGTCAGCTTTTGCATAAAGGTCTCCGCCTCCGGAAAACTCATCACATAGTCCTGCACTTCCCTGTCATCTCCCGTCTTTTTCTTCAGTTCGTCTATATAAAAAGGATTAGGCAGGAAGCGCACGTCGAATACAAGATCCGCATCCACGGGAATACCGTGTTTAAAACCAAAGGACATCACCGTCACCATGAGACTATTATATTCCTCGTTTTTCACAAAGATGCGGTCAAGTTCCTCTTTTAATTCCCTGGTCAGAAGCTTGGAGGTATCCAGGACATAATCCGCGTTTTTCCGGACATTCTCCAACACTTTCCGCTCCCTTTTGACGCCGTCTTCCACCCTGCCATCCGCCGCAAGGGGATGGACGCGCCTGGTTTCCTTATACCGCTTGATCAGCGAAGTCTCGCTGGCGTCCATGAACAGGATCTCAAAATTATAACCGCTTTCCCTGAGATGATCCAATGTCTTTGTGGTCTCTTCAAAAGACTGATCCGCACGGACGTCCAGCCCCAGCGCTACCTTGCTGATCTCGCTGCCTGGCACGGACACCAGCTCCACAAACTTTTCGATCAGGGACACGGGCAGGTTGTCCACACAGTAATAGCCCGCATCCTCCAGCATCTTCAGGGCGGTGCTCTTTCCGCCGCCGCTCATTCCCGTCACTATGACAAATCTCATCTGTTATTTATCTCCTGATATAGAGTATGGTTACTCCGTAAGGTCATAAAAAGACGATTTCCGGTTCCAGATCCACATGAAAGCGTTCTTTCACCTGCGCCTGTACTTCTTTTATCACATCTTTCACGTCTTCCGCCGTGGCATTCCCCGTATTGATGATAAAGCCGCAATGTTTATCCGACACCCTTGCGCCGCCGATCTGAAAGCCCCGCATACCGGCATCCATGATCAGTTTTCCTGCAAAATACCCCTCCGGCCTCTTGAAAGTGCTCCCGGCGCTGGGATATTCCAGGGGCTGCTTTTCCTTTCTCTTCAAATAAAGTTCCTTTATCCTGGCGCGGATCGCGTCCTTATTTCCCTCCGCCAATTTAAAAGTAACTTCTGTTACGGTAAAGGGATACTTTTTGATGGCGCTGTAGCGATAACCAAACTCCATGGTACTGTTGTCCAGTTCCATGACCTCGCCGTTCTTATCGATCACCCTTACCAGGGTCACCACCTGGCTCATCTCGCCGCCGTAAGCGCCTGCGTTCATGACCACGCCGCCTCCCACAGTACCGGGAATCCCGGCGGCAAATTCCAGCCCCGTAAGGCTGCACTCATAAGCCGCTTTCGACACCAGGGACAGGGGCGCGCCCGCCTGAGCCACTATGGTATGGCCGTTCACACGGATCCGGCCCATCTTCTGCCCGATCTGTAATATGATGCCCCGGTATCCGCTGTCGCTGACCAGTAAATTACTGCCATTGCCCAGGATAAAGTAAGATTCTTCTATGAGGTTCAGGTATCTCTGCACTTTCCGCAGCTGTTCCTCGCTTTCCAACTGCAAAAAGCAATCAGCAGGTCCACCGATTCGAAAGGTGGTGTGACCTGCCATCTTTTCCTGTAATCTGATATTTTCTTCGGGGACATATCCCTTTAAGGCTTCCATCACCGCTTCACTGATCATTTTACTTACTTCCTACTTCCAGTTTTATTTTGTCATTTACGATAATATCAATCCCGCCGCCCCATAGATCCCGGCATCGTTTCCCAGCTTCGCCAGGACGAATTTCGCGTTCCTGCACGCCTGGAACGCGTATTTCCGAAACGCAGGCTCCACAAAAGTAAGCAGGATCCCACCTGCCCTGGACACGCCGCCGCCGATGACAAATATCTCCGGATTGACCACATTGGCCACGTTTGCCAGTCCTTTTCCCAGGTACTCCCCAAACTGCTCCGCGATCTCCACCGCCACCCGGTCTCCCGCTTTCACCGCGTCAAAGACCGTCTTGGCGGAAACCTCTCCCTCCCGCAGGACGCTGGGAGCGTCGTCCCTTTCCAGACGTCTTCTTGCCAGCCGGACGATGCCAGTAGCGGAAGCATACTGCTCCAGGCAGCCTTTCTTCTGACAGCCGCAGCTTTCCGTCTCCCCGTCATTGATATGGATATGCCCGATCTCACCGCCGCCTCCGGTCGCTCCCGTGAGGATATTTCCATCCACGATGATACCGCCGCCCACGCCGGTTCCCAGGGTCACCGCCACCAGGTTCGCATAGCCCCTGCCACCGCCCTGCCACATCTCGCCGAATGCGGCGACGTTAGCGTCATTGGCGGCCTTTATCGGTACATCAATATATGCGCCCAAAGCTTCCGGTATGTTAAAAGGCTTCCAGCCAAGGTTCACTGCCTCGCTCACCAGATTGCCGTTCCCGTCCACCGCGCCGGGCGCTCCCACGCCGATGCCTGCCAGTTCCCCGCTCCGGATGCCCTTTTCTTCCATTTTATCCATAAGGCTGCGGGCTATATCCGGTAAAATAGCGGCTCCCTCATTCTCTTTCACTGTGGGGATCTCCCATTTATCCAACACGCTGCCCGCCTCGTCGAACAGGCCTATTTTGACGGTAGTACCCCCGATATCCACTCCAAATGCATATTTTCCCATTATTCGTCATCCTCGTCTTCATCGTCGTTGCGTTTTCTCGCCAGGGATCTCTGTACACGGGTGTACAGTTCCTGCGCTGCGTTATACCCCATCTTCTTCTGACGGTGGTTGACCGCCGCCGTCTCACAGATCACTGCCAGATTCCGCCCGGGGCGGATGGGTATGTTGTGGCAGATGATCTTATTTCCCAGATATTCCGTATAATTTTCCTCCAGGCCCAGCCTGTCGTATTCCTTATCCTTATCCCACTCCTCCAGCCGGATCACCAGGTCGATATTGGCGGTGTCCTTTACGGAAGAAGCGCCGTAAAGGGATTTCACGTCCACAATGCCGATACCCCGCAGTTCAATCAGATGCTTGGTCACGTCGGGCGCCGATCCGATCAGGGTTTCGTCGCTGACCTTGCGGAGTTCCACCACGTCATCCGTCACCAGGCGGTGGCCTCTCTTGATCAGTTCCAGTGCCGCCTCGGACTTGCCGATGCCACTCTCGCCAGTGATCAGCACACCCTCACCGTAGACGTCCACCAGCACGCCATGGACGGAGATACAGGGAGCAAGCTTTACGTTCAGCCACCGGATGGTCTCCGCCATAAACCCGGAAGTGGCTTTCTTACTGGAAAAAATGGGAATCTTATGAGCCAGCGCCGACTCCATGAAAATGGGATTGGGCTTCAGTTCCCGGCAAAACACGAAAGCGGGGATATCGTACGACATCAGTTCGTCATAAACTTCCCGCTGCCGTTCCTCCGAGAGGCCTTCCATATAAGTGTATTCCACAAAGCCGATCACCTGCAGCCTGGTAGCGTCAAAATGCTCGAAAAATCCCGTCATCTGCAGTGCTGGACGGTTGACATCCGACTGGGTGACTCGGATCCCCCTGATCTCAATATCAGGCGTCAGATTTTCCAGTTCCATTTTTTCCACGACTTTTTTCAAAGCTATACTTTCCATGATCACGCCCCCTGTCCCGCTTCATTATTTAGATTGTAACACATGGTTTTGTTCCTGTGAAGAAGTGTTTTTACGGAAAAATTGATAGATTTCCTCCGCCGCCCTTATATTCAGTTCCGGGATGGATGCCAGTTCCTCCACGGACGCCGCCTTAATTTCGTCAATGGACTTAAAATGCCGCATCAGCGCCTTCCTCCTGGCGGGACCCACGCCGGGAATGTCATCCAGCACAGATCTCACCTGTGCCTTGCTCCTTAAGGAACGGTGGTATTCGATGGCGAAGCGGTGCGCCTCGTCCTGCACCCTGGTGATCAGCTTGAACCCCTCGGAGTGGGTGTCGATGGGCAGTTCAATATTATGATAATACAGTCCCCTGGTGCGGTGGTTATCATCCTTCACCATGCCGCAGACAGGAATATCGATGTGTAACTCGCTCAGCACGGACAGCGCGATATTCACCTGTCCCCTGCCGCCGTCCATCATCAGCAGATCGGGAAATTTCGTGAAACTGCCGTACTCCTGATCCAGTTCCTTTTCCTCCAGTTCCCTGCTCTCCTCCATCCCATGCCGGAAACGTCTGGTCAGCACTTCCCTCATGCAGGCGTAATCATCGGGACCGGACACGGTCTTGATGCGGAACTTCCGATAGTCGCTGGGCTTCGGCTTTCCTTTTTCAAAGACGATCATGGAGCCCACATTTTCAAAGCCGTTGATATTGGAAATGTCAAAGGCCTCCATCCGCTCAATATGGGACAGACCCAGGATGGCGGCAATCTCCTTGACCGCGCCGATGGTCCTGCCCTCCTCCCGCTTCAGACGCTCCCTGTCCTGTTCCAGGATATGCCTGGCGTTCTGCGCCGCCAGTTCCACCAGCTTCTCCTTGGAACCAATTTTGGGCACCCGGAGGTACACCCTGCCGCCTTTCCGCCCGGTCAGCCACTTCTCGATTAACTGGCTGTCTTCTATCTCATACTGGAGCATCAGTTCCCTGGGGATAAAGGGCGTCCCGGCGTAAAACTGCTTGACAAAATTCTCCAGAATCTCCGCCCTGTTTTCGGAAACATGTGTCATGTAATAGTGTTCCCTGCCGATCAGTTTCCCATCCCTGACGAAGAACACCTGCACCACCGCCTCGTTTTCATCCTGATACAGGGCGATCACATCCTTATCCTCGCCCACGCTGTCCGTGATCTTCTGCTTCTGAGCCACCTGCTTCACACTGTTGTACAGGTCGCGGTAGCCTGCAGCGGCCTCGAAATCCAACGTTTCCGCCGCATTTTTCATTTTCGTCTCCAAGTCTTTCAGTATTGCATTATAATTGCCGTTCAAAAACTCCAGCGCCTGATCCACCTGCTCCCTGTACTGTTTCTGGTCGATATAGCCCTGGCAGGGCGCCATGCACTGCTTGATATGATAGTTCAGGCAGGGACGCTCCAGGCCAATATCCCTGGGCAGGCTGCGGTTGCAGGTGCGCAGACAGTACAACTTGTTCAGGAGTTCAATGGTATCCTTGACCGCGCCCGCGCTGTTGTAAGGCCCGAAATATTTGGACTTATCCTTTTTCATGGTGCGGGAAAACAGGATCCTGGGATACGCCTCGCCAACCGTTACCTTAATATAAGGATATGTTTTATCATCTTTCAGCAAAGTATTATATTTCGGGGAATTTTCCTTGATGAGATTATTTTCCAGTACCAGCGCTTCCAGTTCGGAATCCGTCACAATATATTCAAATCTGGCAATCAGGGATACCATCTTGTCGATCATGGGTCCCCTGCCGATATTTTCCCGGAAATAAGAGCGGACGCGATTGTGGAGATTGACCGCCTTGCCCACATACAGGATCGTATCCCTGTTGTCCCGCATGATATAGACGCCCGGCTCCTTGGGAAGCTTTTTTAATTCTTCTTCAAAGTTAAATGTCATCCGTTATTTCCTCGTTTCAATTACATGTGTTATTGGCTTCCCAGAAATCCATCAATACCGTTGGCGATCCCCTCCGCGATCTTCTGCTGGTATTCCTCCGTCGCCATCAGCGCATCCTCCTCCGGATTCGTCATATACCCCATCTCCACGATGGTCACGGGCACCTGACACCAGTTGATGCCGCTCATGGTGTCCGTCTCCCAGACATATTGCTTCTTACAGTCCGTGGCCGCCACCAGCGCATCCAGCACCTGGGCGGACAGGTCTTTACTCTGCTCGTATAACTCACCGTTATACGGGTTGGACGCCGTCTGGCATATGGTCATCGCGCCTTGGACGGAAGTATTCTCCGAACCGTTGGCATGGACGCGGATGAAAGCGTCCGCCCCGGCGTCGTTAGCCACCTGGGCGCGCTCCGAGTTGCTGATATCCACGTCATGGGAAGTGCGCACCATGATCACCTCATAGCCCCGGCCGATCAGTTCGTCCTCCAGCTTCTCCGCCACCATCAGCGTCAGTTCATATTCTTTCAGGCCGCTGGTGTCCCCATGGGTTCCTCCCGACACTTTGGCTTTCATTTCCGTGGCTCCCGGCCCCACGGGCTCTTTCTCGCTGTTGCCTTTCTGCTGGTGCCCCGCGTCGATCACCACCAGATATCCGTTGGAGGCGGCGGGTTCCGGCTGGGAAGCCTCTGCAGGAGCCGTTGTCGGTTCCGCTGCGGATGCTGCTGCAGGCTCCGACGCGGGAAGCGCCGTTGGCTCCGCTGTGGGGATTGCCGTCGGTTCCGCTGTGGGAATTGCTGTCGGCTCCACCGTGGGCAGCATCGTCGGTTCCACTGCCAGGACTGCCTCCGAAGACGGGACAGCATCGGAACCGCCGCCATTACTTTTCCTGAAGATCACCAGCGTCAAAAGCGCTGCAATGCCTGCCATACAGCATACTATCGCTGCAGTGATCCAAATATGTCTTTTCATATCCTGATTCCTGTGCCTCCGCTCATATCTTTTATAAAAACACTACTGTAAGAGTACCACATTTTAGCTTCTTCCGCCATAGCAAATTAGTGCGGGCAAACCGACTTGTAACGAAACCTGTTAAAATTACCCAATCGCCCTGTTGATAAAACAGCGGTTTTGTGCTACCATAAAGTCAATAAGAAAGCGATAATGTCATGTATCGATGCGAGGA
Source organism: Blautia sp. (assembly GCA_023667395.1). Lineage (GTDB taxonomy): Bacteria > Bacillota > Clostridia > Lachnospirales > Lachnospiraceae > Acetatifactor. Next base: position 10,835 of record JAMPAC010000032.1, read on the forward strand.
GGGAAAGGATGAAAATAGCGGGCACACAGCCATCATCACAGGAAATCAGATCCTCTAAACAGCTTTCGTTGGATACTCATGAGAGCGAACTCCGCAAACAGATCACGAATCTGCGGGAAGAAAAGAAAAGCATTTCCAACGATAAAAACAAGACCAACGAAGAGAAGAAAAAAGAAAAGCAAGCGGTACAGGAAGAGATACAGTCCTTAAGCAGTGAATTAAGGCAGTACCAGATACAGAAGCGACAGGAAGAAGCCGCCAAAAAGCAGGAAGCGCTGAAAGAGGCCGCCAAAGACAGGGAAGCCGGGGAGCAGGCTGCTGAAGAAGAACAGATCCCGGCAGCGACCATATTCGGCAACGAGGAATCCGGCGTGCTGATCTCTCTTTCTGCTACCAAAAAGCAGATCCGGGGCATGAGCCGGACATTGAACATCCTGAAGCGAAAACAGGGCACTGCAGCCACGGAAGAGGAAAAAGCCGACATCCAAAAGAAGATCAATAATGCAGCAAGAAATATCGGCAGGAAAATAACCATAACGGAAGACAGTGTCACAAAGACTCCTAACTCCAAAAAGAAAAGCACTCAATCCGGACAGCAGCTCAGCGATCAGCCCTTTAACTGGAAAAAGACGCCCGAGATAGTAACTGCGGCGGAGGATTCGGAAGAATTTTACGGTGGAAATCTGATTGCCAACAGAAAGAAATTTTTCAGTACGGTTTCCATTTTTATCAAATAACGCGACAACAGTTCTGGAACAGACAGATTACCCTGGAAATATGCGATGAATGCCCACATTCAAGAACATATCTCCAGGGTAAATTATTCCCGCGGCAATGCGCAAGTCAATGTAGTTGACTTTGTTAACGCAGTTGAATTTGTGCCAATGCTTAGAGCCAATCATCGGTTGACTTGGACAGCTTGGCGAATGCCGCGAGGGTCATCCGTTCCGCGGAATCCGCAGGATCTGCCCCACTTCCAGCCTGTCACTGGTAAGCCCGTTCAGATTCTTGAGCGTCTCCACCGTGGTTCCATATCTGCGTGATAACAGCCATAACGTATCCCCTGCACGGACGGCATAATCAAAATAAGAGCCGCCTGTCGCAGCAGGAATTCTCAGCACCTGTCCGATATTCAGCATATTGCTGGTCAGGCCGTTCAGATTCTTAATGGCATCCACTGTGGTCCCATATCTCTGGGCAAGCAGCCACAGGGTATCCCCGGATCGGACGACATATTCAATAACATCTGTTCCCGGTCCGGGAGACGGCATATTCCCCTGGGCTCCCAGGTAAACATCATAAAGGGCTCTCCATGTATTTGCCCCCACAATACCATCTGCGTTAAGCCCCATGGCACTCTGGAAATCCAGTACCGCCTGCCTGGTTCCACTGCCGAAAATGCCGTCCTGATCCACACTGGGGACATAGGGATAAAATTCCGCCGACACATTCAGCAGATATTGCAGCGTGATCACATCCGATCCCTTGGAGCCCTGTCTCAACACTGAGGAGGGCGGAACCGTCCCTATCCCAAGCGTGGTTCCCTCGCTGTCCAATTCCGCCAGCCTTGTGACTGCGGCATACAGCTTGGATATCCTGTACCAGGTGGCTTTCCCCACAATGCCGTCGGCACTCAGATTAAAAATACTCTGGAATTTTGTCACCGCCGCCTGGGTGCTGTTTCCGAACACACCCGCCTCATCCGTTATCGCGGGAATGGCAGGATAATTTCTCCTGATCCTGTCCAGGTAAGTCTGTATGGTCTGCACATCCAGACCCGTGCTCCCAAGCCGCAGCGCCGTACCGGGATAGGAGGTCAGGGAACCGGTAATGATATCCGTCTCCGCAATCTCAATATCATCCGGATAATAGGTGCGCAGGATCTGGATCGGCGTCAGCCCCCTGTCTGCCAGGGAAACCGTGCCCCACTGGGACAACCCGGCGCAGGTAGTGGTGGTTCCGTTGCAGAAAGAAGTAAAGTAAGGCGCGTTCTGCCCCTGCCTGCGCACATACTCGTTAAAGATTTCATCCACGATACGGCTGATGGACTCATATATTGTCCTGCCATACACGAAAGCCTGATCGTAGGCTGTGCTGTTAGTGATGTCAAAGCTGTAGCCCTGGTTCCGGTACGAAGGAATCAGCAGCAATCCGTGGTAGGAATAAGGTGCTGTCCCAGGAACTCCTGGTGACCATAAAGGCCAGGAAAATAAGGTGGCTGCGGAGGGAATTTGATATCATGGCAATGTAGGGGAAAGGGGTTGTATGTGGGTTCAGGCCGGCCAGCCATAAAAAGCTGGCCGGTCTTTCCATTGTCAAAACCACCAAACCATGGGGAAACATTCCGTTGTAATCCCCATGGCCATGGATCATGGACAGCGTTACAATCCTTTCCAGCATATCCCCTAAAAATCAAATTTTTCTTTGGCTATTCCCACCACAGGCAAAACAGGATATCAGCGTTATAGTAATAATGTAAGGAGCAGTCAGGAACTGCGAAACAAAATTTTAATCCATGGGAGGACACTGATATGTGTAGGAAACTTGTAGTCGTGAATGAACTGGCACTGGGAAACCGTAACTTAGGCTTTGAAGTCCTGTCATTGCCGAAAGGAGAAATTTTAGAGTTTACCAACAGGCAGTTGAAAGACCTGATCAAGTCGGGAAAGGATGAGGTATATGGTCTGGAAATTTCCGGGGAAACAGGGGAACTGATACCTGATGAAAATTTCTTCTGCAACAACTGGATGGTAAAGAGCCACATCAACTCGCTGGTACCCAAATTTGAAAGTGAGGGGCTGGTCAACCTGTTCTACATAGTGACAGGCAGCCATAAAGAGAAAAACAACATAGTTTATGACGTGGTATCATCAAGGTATGAAAGGACTTCATTTTCAGAAGAAAAGATAAAGACACTGCTGGAAATGGGCATCATCAGCGCAGGGGCAAGGCTGGGGGACAATGGGGAAATCATTGCAGCCCCGCTGGAGAAACCGGAAGCAGGGGAAACAGAAAAAAGGAAAGCAGAAAAAGCAGGGAAGAAAGAGAAAACAGCATCCTAAGGGGTGCTGTTTTCCTGCCCGGACGCCCATGTTTCAATAGGGTGTAAATATTGGTTCTGAAATGGTTTCAATAGGGTAGGGCCATGTGGAACAGGTGGTTTTTTGGAAAATCCATTTCACATGGGTATGGAAGCAGCCCCATTGAAATTTCAGGATGGTTCATGACCCTATTGAAATGGGAGGTGTAAGGCATGGGTGTGAAATATGGTTATGTCAGGGTATCAACAAGGGAACAGAATGAGGAAAGGCAGGTACAGGCAATCAGGGCATACTGCCCGGACATCCCACAGGAAAACATCTTTTCGGACAAGGCAACGGGCAGGACATTTGACAGGCCGCAGTATAATGCCATGAAACAGTTGATTTTAAATGTAAAAAATGCTTATGGCAGTCCAGGAAACCAGGCCACAATAGAAGTAATCATGGAAGAACTGGACAGGCTGGGGAGGACAAAGCAGGGGATACTGGAGGAGTTGAGATGGTTTGCAAATAACCATATCAGGATGAGGATACTGGAGATCCCCACAACCCTGATGGACATAGACCCCCGGAATGACTGGGTGCTGGACATGGTGAACAAAATCCTGGTCGAGGTATATGCATCATTGGCGGAGCAGGAAATGGAAAAGCGCGTCAAGAGGCAGAGGGAGGGCATAGAGGTGGCCAGGGCAGCGGGAAAATATAAAGGCAGGATCCCCATTAAGATTGACAGGGAAAAGTTCATCACAGTGTATGGGAAATATAAGTCAGGTGATATCCCGGCAGTACAGGCAATGCAGGAGTTAGGCCTGAAACCCAACACATTCTACCGTAGGATAAAGGAGTATGAGGCACAGGAAAAGGAAAAGTGATACCCCACAGCTTATGCATGGGGGAAATTCCAGGAGGCATTCCGGGGGCATTCAATGTTTCCCTGCATTATGTGGGAATGGGGAAACCAGGACAGGAAATTGGGGGATGGGTGATTTTTTCCTCCCCGGCAGCAGAATGATTCACAGGGGCATGATGCTTCCCTGATGGTATGCAGTGGGGCAAAAATTTATGGTATCACTGGGGGTTAAAAATTTCCCGAAAATTTTGGGAGTGTTTAATGGCCTGTTTTCTGTGGTAAGGATACCAAATATTACCAGACATTTCCCGCTTGACTTCCCGGCATCCCGGCGGTACCATCCCACCCTGGCAAATGTGGATGGAAAGGGGGAAAGTGCCATATCCAGCCAGGAAAACAAAGGAAGCGAGGGAAAAGGAAATGGAACAGGAAAACAGGAAATGGGAGGACACCGTGGAACACATCAGGGATGCAGTGAACATCCTGCAGCTTCTGGTGCAGGAACTGGCTGTAAATCAGGATGACCCCCACATTATAAGGAGTGTCAATGTGGCTGTAAAGATATTGCAGGCAGCACTGGCAGGGATCACCTGTTGAGATTGCGGAAACAATCAGCAGTCAATTTCAAGGCTTTGACCTGATCATCAGCCAGGCCATCCAGTGGCAGGGCATCAGCCTGCCTGGCATCACAGCCAGGCAGGTAGTCAACGGATACCCTGTACTGGGTGGCAAGCTTCACAATGGCAGGGAGGGAGGGCAGGCGTTCCCCTGTCTCATACAGGCCGATGGACGCCGTGCTCACCCCCATCAGTTCAGCCACCTGTTTCCTTGTGAGCCCGCAGTTCACACGTGCAGCCTTAAGTTTATCCCCCAGGTTTTCAAGCATACTGTTCCCTCCATTCTACAGTTATTTTACAGGGCAAAAATAAACAATGGGTTGCATATAACAACTCAAAGTAGTACAATGTAATCGTAGGTTCCAAAAAATGACAAAAAAAGTGCATGGAGGAAAAACAAATGGAAAATTTAACCAATGGACAGGTGGCGGACTTATTGCTGACAAAGGCAATGGCAGACAGTGTGGGAAGCACTGGGCGCTGGGACAGCCTGAATGCCGTGATTGATGAAGTCTTTGAAAATGGGGCTGTTGACAGGGACGGATACCTGCACAGCATAATGGAGTTGACACAGTTGGGGTTTGTAAATAGTGACCTCAGGGAAGAAGGGGACATTGAAATGTCAGAGGCCGCAGGATATGACATTGCAGGCCTGACATCTGCCGGGGAAAAATACATAGGGCAGTACCTGGAGCAGGATATGGGGCAGGACACAAGGCAAAGCATAGAGCAGTGGGAGCCCACGGTGAAGGAAAAATTCATTGCCCGTTTTAACACAGTCAGTGAAATATGTGGGAAAATCAGTGAAAATGGAATGGTAAAGCTGATCAGCACGATCATACTGCCCATAATTTTACACTAGGTTTCCCTGGAAACCATAATATGGTGAAAAACACCATTGATCAAATTGATGGCATCCATCCAACACTCTTAAGCATAAAATGAAGCATATCCATAACAGGTAAATAAATTAATTCATTAATCCCGGGGGCATTTTCAGCAATGCCCCCACTCATTATTTCAGTATTGGAGGAAAGAGTTTATGAGTGGAAAATTCATGAGAGTCAAAAAAATCCTGATACCCACCATCACCCTGGCCATCATGGCATCCCAGCTTATGGGCTGTGGCGCCATGGGCCAGAGTGAATTGCTCAAAATGATAAACCGGGGCGAGCAGATAGAGATCGAGGTTGCAGTGCCAGCCTTCCATGAAACCGAGCAGGGTGAGGAAAGTCCCCTTGTCTGGGTGGAACTGGCGCAGCTGGAAACCAGCCCCACCATTAGAAGCAGCTGGGATGACACCCTCCTGGTCACCAGGACGGACACAGGCAAAAATGGAATATTTTATGTAAATGAAGCAGGTGAGAATGAAAACAACAACACCCTGCGGGTGGCATTACATAACAGGGAAGTCCAAAAATTATTTGAAAGTGACAGCACCTTGAGAAGTTTAGCAGATTCAGTGGAAGCTAACTATGCAGACCTTGAGATCACAGACCCCAACAACAGAAATGAAATCTTAAAGGCAGTTTACATGGGCATCAATGCCTACTTCAACCTCCTGCCTGACAACACACCCAACTACTGCAATGCAGACAGCACCCTCACCAGGGCAGAATTCATGACCATGGTCTTCCGTGCAGACACCCCGGTGAAAGAACTGGCAAGTGATGGAATCCTGACAGATGCAGTAGGCAATAGTGAGTACAACCCCTACGCACAGGGGGTAACAGCCAACAGCTACCTTGACCTGGAATCCAAAAGCCTGAACAGCAAGACCTACAATGGCAACATCACCAGGGCAGAGGCCATCCACATCCTGGTGAGCCGCTACTACAGCGACGAGTTGCAATCAGTCAACCTGGCAGATACCAACATCACATTCACGGATGCGAAAGATGGCGGTGACATAGCCACAGCCCAGAAATTCATAGAGGATGGCCAACCAAAGGACTGCTGGAAGACCTACGAACTCACCCATGCACTCCAGAATGCGGATGATGGTTTACCCACTGAACTCTACAAAGCCCTGGTAGTTGCCCAGCAGAATGGTCTGATCAGCACCGAAACCCGCTGGGATGAAGCCATCACCCTCTCCGAATCCCTGGAACTCCTGGTAAAAGCATTAATGAATGAGCCAGGCATTAACACCTACACAGCAAAGCTGGGAACCATAGATAATTATACAGTAGAGATTCCAGATGAAACCATAAAAGATGAATCCCCTACAACCCCTGAGGGTAATGGTGGTTCTGTCAACATTTCGATACCAAGTGATTTTCCATACGTAGATAGAACAGAGCCAGCAGGAGAATCACAGCAGCAACAGCAGGAAAGTGTAGAACAATCACAGCAACAACCAGAGCAGCAGCCAGTAGGAGTTGAACAGCCAGTGTCACAACCCAGCAATCCCCCAGCAGGACTAGGTAATACACCTACATTCAATGGTACTCCAACAGGAACAGGCACAGGTGATGGTGCTGGTGCTGGTTGGACGGGATCTCTGGAATAACCCACTCCCACCCAATACTTTCAACCATACCCACGGTGATCACATAATACATATCACCGTGGGTATTGCATTTAATCATAAAACCCAATACAATTTTTCATCTATCACCACATCCCCAACCCCACCCCATCACCCAATTAAAATATTGACAGCATAAAAGCCATGAAAAGGTCTTTTTTTTTGCATGTTTATGAGAAGAAGAAAAAATTTATTTAAGGAAAGAGGTAAAAATTATGTTACAAGTAACAGCAAGGGTATTTGATAATAACCAATTGGTGGGTTATCAGATCACGGATGGTTCACAGACCCAGTTATTCACCAGACAACAGGCATGGCTTTTTGCCAAGAACAGGCAGCTCATTAATGTGGTGGCCACAGGGGATGCAGCCAACCCAGGCCTGTCAGGGACAAATGGCTTCGAGTTGAAGAGGCTGCCAGAGATCAAATGGAAGGAGCCCCAGTCCGTCAAGACATCCCAGAAATTAAACTTCACAACACAGGATATGGCCGCAGCAGTAATAAGGAATGCAATCAACAATGATGTTTACCATCTCGACAATAAAGAGATGGTAAAGGAAGTGTTGAAAACTGATGTAAGCAATGGGGTAATATCTGCACAGAATTGCAGGACCTTAAGTTCCTCCATCCTGGTGGAGAATACCCTTTATGACAGCACTGTCAGGGGTGGCAGCATAGCCGTAGGCCACCAGCTGACAGAGGATGACAGGAAAGAAATCAAAAAAATTGCACCCCTGTATTCCAGACTAAGACTTATTGCAGACATCATGAAAGATATCATGAACCTAAACAATGCAAATGTCCTTACACTGGATGATTTACGCTCATTTTTGGGCAATCCCGAGGCAGCCAATAAGCTGGGATCAGTCATGGCATTCAAGCAACAGGGTGGGAATGCAAAAACACTTGCCAAAGGCGTCAATGAACTGGTGAAGCTGGTAAATGAAAATAATCCGGCGGCTGGCACGACTGGCACGATCACCAGGGATATGCTGGATGAATTGGATGATCTGCTTGATGGAATGAAAGCGGATGCAAACCCACAAGGTCTCATGGTCACCCAGGCAATCATAGGATACAGGATAAGGAACATCAGTTCCCAGGTAATCCCCATCGTAAGGATGACAGCCACACCAGACCATTCCACATCCCAGGCAGCACTGAACCCCGGACAGTCAATGTGCCTGAACAGGGCAGAGATGGCTCTCCTGGCAGGCAGACCAGAGATTGGATGTACATTTGCCAATGGTAAATTGGTATGCGGTTCCAGGAAAAGGGCGACATCCTTATATGACTATCTTGTGGGATATTACTTCTTATTTGAGAGGATGCAGGTAAATGCAGGAGATGCCAATAGGTACAGACTGTCCAATCCGGGTGTCATGGATGGGGTCAATGTAAACAACCCCAACATCAAGGTGGATGTGAGGAAGTTGGAATCACCGGACATTGTGGACACCTACTTCACCCCTGCCAGCCCAGCCCAGGCAACGCAGCAGAAAGCATCACAGGCGCAGCAGGCACAGAAAGGCATCCAGCAGAAAGGTTTATTCAACGGATTCAAGCGTTAACCTGGCCGCCATAAACTTTAAATAAATTTTCCATCATCACCCAGGCAGCCTGCCCACTTCCCCAGAAGACACAATGGAAGTGGGCAGGTTCCTTTTTTTCAGCAATAAACAAAGCAATTTAAGTAACAATAATTTGTATTTCCCCCAGTCCTTTGGTATAATATATCATACAGGGCAATACAGCAACTTCTTGTAAAACAGAAAGGGTGATAATATGTCAGCACCAGCCAGCAATAAAAAGTATTCACTGGAAGAAATAAGAGAGGGAATGAAGATTCAGGACAGGAGCCAGCTTGATAACATATATGACACATGGATCATTATGTATAAAAATCCAGGGGATACCGAATACATCATAGGATTCATAGGTACTGAAACGAACAGCAGGTCAGATGCACTATATGATAAAGGCTATACCATATGCCCTGTATACAATGACAGCATTGACATCAGTGGGGATGTTTACTATGAGGAATAAATATATAAAAATTGCCTTAAATGGGAACAGTGAATTCAGGGTTAATGCAAGCATATCAATACCGAGTTTAAATATAATGGATGTTAATGATGTTTTTGTAAAAATAGATACAGGGTGTGCATATACATCTATCCCTGTTCAAAGACTTGGCATATCATATGAAAATGCACAGGTCTGCAAGCAGAATGATTCGGATAACAATTCCATCATAAAAAAGATATCTTTTGGGGTGAATGATTCAAAAGAGAAACGGGATAAAGACAAGCAGTTATATGCAAACAAAAAATATATGGAACTTACATCCATAACATTTGAACATGATGATCTTTTGCTGAAACTCATGGATGTTGATATAAATACCAATAGTGTGAGGCTTAGCTATGATAGGACAGGCAACATTCTTATAGGCATGGACATCCTGAAAGACTGGGATATACATATAGGAACCATAGACACCCCCACATTACCTGAATATGGGCAGACCATCTTTTTGGGTTGTCCCAGGGATCAAATAAATGGTGCTTATCTGCTTGAATTGGAAAGACTGTTTAAAACAGGTACATCAATCAATGCAGCATTACAAAAGTAATTTCAACATGATACAGTTTAACCACCCAATACTGGATACCCTTATCATACAAGTGGTATCCTTTTTTAATGCCCTAAAATCAGTAAAAGAAAGAAATTTTTAATTTTATAACAAAATTATGTAGAGTAGGAGGAAATAGAATGCAGACACCAAATCAGCAAAAAATAAAACCACCCCACATACCAATATCCCCATTAATCCTGATGCTGCTATTCATCTTCATCACCCTCACCACCCCATCCCTCACCCTCACAGCCCATGCAACAGAGGGTGGAGCCGCAGGAAATGGGGATCAGGAAGATGTAACCACAGATAACCTGGCAGAGAACAATGGCCAGGGCTACCCCTCCTGGGCCAAAACAGGCTGGCTGGTTTACCTCACCAACATCTCAGGTCAACTCTGCTCCGAGGTAGCCTTTGTCTCCTCCAATGACACCATCCCCACATCTGAATATTATACAGATTACCTAACAACCAGAATAGGTAAGGCTTATGTAACATCAGGAAAGACATATACCAACGCAGAATGGGGAGCCCCATTCCTGGAGGGAGGAATAGGGAGGGGAGCAGAAATCAAGCAAGAATTAGTCACAGGCACCAACTACAATGGTGTAGACCCCAATGGACTGTATGTAATCAAGAAGTATCTGGGAGAACAATCCCTCAACCTCTTCAAATCCAGCAGTGACTACTACCTCATCCTTGAATCCTGTGCCTGGCATAAAATCTTCACCGGCTCCTACCAGGGAAATTATGCAGTGGCATCAGCCAGTGGCTGGGCTAGGCTTGGACAGGATTCAGCCATGGATCCCCAGGGGGATGCACACACAGGCTGGATGGATAACGGGGCCATCCAGGTCACAGCCTACCTTGACAGGAACTGGCCAGGTTTACCCCTCTCCCCCACCCAGTTATCAGTGGATGCCAGCAACCCCTCCACCTACCTCCCCAGCACCCTCATCTCCAGCAGCCTGGGCTATGGGATGATAGCCATAAGGGCAACCGAGAATTCCACCCACACCTGGGACTCCCCCAACCACCCCACGGATACCAGCAGCATCTTTTAACCGTCAGAAACATATTATTCAAGAATCAAGAAAACACACCCATCCCCTGGACAACAGTTTATAAAAATTTTAGAAATCTTTCCCCCAGCCCATCCGTCAAAATCACCATATCATTTTAAGGGCAACGCCCCTCCACTTTTTCCACAACGCCCCCCCAGCTTTCCACAACGCCTTCCAACCAGGCATGACCCACCCAGAAAATTCCCCCGGATTTTTTAGCAGACCTGCCAATTTCCAGGCAGTTTTTTATATGGTATACTCCCCTCATGATATATCATGGATGGAGGCAGGAACCATGGGGACAGAGATCATAAAGAATGGGTACAAGTTCAGGATAGGCAGGCACAGGACACAGATCACCACCTATGAGAACATGAAACTGCAGACCACACAGCCAGCCAGGGAGGGGAAGCCCAGGAAGATAAGGCCAAACATCCCAAGCAGCTACGCAGCATACAATTACCATAACAGGACGAAGCAGCGCAGGAAGGCATTAAGGGAACTCTGCCACAATAATTTTTCAGGGACAGGGGCAGTGATGCTCACCCTCACATTTGCATCCACCACACCAGGGAAATCCTTCACGGACATAACAGCGGCGCACCGTGAGTTCAAGAAGTTCATCCAGCGCATGAATGGCCATTATGACAATTTCAGATATGTGGCGACATTCAGCAGACAGTCCAATGGCAACTGGCATTACCATGTGCTCTGCAACCTTGGCAGCCAGGTAAAAAATGCAGGGATCACCCAGTTATGGAAAAATGGCATTACCCATACCACATATGTGGGGGATGCCTCCCTGTTCAAAAATGTGGTGGGATACCTTGCCAAAAACATGGATGGGGCATCAGGCGAATTAAAGGGAAAGCATGGGTACCTTGCCTCAAAATCACTGGAAAAGGACAAGGTGGTAACCTCATGGCGGGCGGAGCATGACAAGGATTTTGATGAGGCATTTGAAAGGATAAACAATGCGCCAAGGAAAATATTATATGAAACCAGGAACCACCTGGGGATAAGGGGGAAACAGGTCAATACGGAAACAGGCAGGGAGTTTGAGGTCACCATCCCGGGCATGGAACTCAACCCCCTCCTGGAGAGGGCAGGCTATGAAAGCTGGGACACCATCTACACCCACCTCACAAGCCATGCGGACTTTTCGGACAAGTTCACGCCGCTGGTGTCCGCCACGCCGAGGCAGGGGAAACCCAGGGGGGATGGCAGTGCCCAGGGGCACCAGGTACAAAAATAATATATCCAAAAAAATAACAGGGTGATACCAAAAAAAGACTGACAGAAAAGAAAGTCCCATGATTCCCACAAGGAGACACCAAAAGTCAGGAACAAAGGGAACCACAAAAAACAACAGGTTGGAAAAGCAAAAACCAGAACAGGATAAAAGTAAGGAAGTGGCATTTTTTCATCATGACAATAAGTCAGAAAACCAGGAGCCAAAAGGTGTATGAGTGATTTTCCCAGCGGATTTTAAGGAATTCCGGATGACAGGGGAAATTCCCAGGAAAGGGAGGGATGTGGAATGGGAACGATAGTAAACAGTTTATCCAATTTCTTTTATGACTTTTATGATGGTGAAGCATTCAGCATGGAGAAAGCCATGAGGTTCTTTGAGAAATATGCTGACGGGGAAAGGCATGCAGCCTACACCAGGGAAACCTATGAGACAATACTTTCATCACCAAAAATCAATGAGACAAGCAAAATCCTGATCAGGACAAGGAAATCCCATGCAGAGACAGCAAGGTATTACAACAGCCTGCATGGACAGGGGATTGCAGGAGCAGCAGGTCCAGGCAGGCCGCACCGCCCCAAGACCCCAGGACTTGTGAAGGCAGACATCCATTACACCAACAGGAAACTGACGGACATCCTGGGCTGCCATAGGCATGATACAGGATACCCACAGGGGGATTTTTTCACAATGGTACTGTACCAGCAGGAACCCAGCAGTACCGCATGGGACGGGGCGGACAAGGCGCTGGAACGCCTGAAGGCCGTATTGAATGGGAGGCTGATCAGCAGGGAGACCTTCTGGCTCAACATCCCCTCAAGGGAGTTTAACAGGGAACTGACAGAGCAGGAGTTCACACAGCTCATTGAGGTCATCAGGCCATACTTCAGCAGCCAGAAGGCAGCCGCACAGGCAAGGCTGAACAGCATGAAAAGGGGTGCAGGCTACCTGAACTACATCATGAAAGCCAACATGGAAAACTCCCTCAATGGGACTGACCTGGCCAGGAGGGACATCATCCTGTCCCTGTCCGACAGCAGGCAGCCACAGGGGGAACCCCAAGGCCAGCCCCCACAGCCTGGTTCCCCACTGCATGAATACCAGGTGCAGTTATCACGGTTAAGGGAGGAGGCAGAAAGGGAGAAGCAGACCCGCATGGACATCATGGGCAAGGTGGGGCAGATATACCACCAGAAGGGCGGGAACCTGCCAGAAAAGCACCAGGCCGTCGTGGATGCACTGGGGAAACAGTATGACCAGCTGAGGCAGGCATCCCTGGCCAGGCAGGAAAGGATGGAGCAGCTTCAAAAAAAGATCGGGGAGATAAAGGGACAGGGGGAGGGAACCCCCAACCCCCAGCAGCCTGTGGAAACATATAAGGAGGTGCCAGGAACATGGGTACAAATTTCAGGTTAGTGCCAAAGTTTGAGGGAAACCATCTGGTCATCCTGTATGAAAGGAATGGGGATGCAATGGCCATTGCACAGATACTCCTGCCAGCAGACAGGCAGCTTGCCGACAACGTGGAGGCAGCCAATGACATATGCAGCATCCTCAAAAAGCGCATCAGGAAAAGCCTTTGACATGCAGGGCGTCCATAAAATGACAGCCCCATTGTTTATACCCAACAGGAGATTCCCCAAAGCAACAGGGAATTTCAAAAAAGCAGCAAAGAATTTTAAAAAATCACCAGGGAATCCCAAAAAAAGCAGCAAAGAATCCCAAAACCAACAGGGAATCCCAAAAGCAGCAGGGAATTTCAAAAAAACATCAGGAAAAATCCAAAAACATCAGACACATCATGGTCAAGCAATCCCCGTGCCTGGATACCACAGGGTCTAATACAAGAGGCGTATGGATATGGAAGTTATCTTTAATGGAATGGAGGTAACTTCAACAATGCAATGCGTTAATACACTAAAGCAGCAAAACACCCGGTCACCAAAACAAGGCACCCAGCAGCCCCACCCAGAATACAAGGAAAAGAATCCCCATAAAGTTATAATAACATCAGCAACAGGCAGTGATGGCACAAACATTATGGAGGTCAAATCAAAAATCAGTGGCAGGACATATTCCATCCATCTGGAGTTTACAGGGGAGCCCACAGGCATGGGGGAGGAAATCAGGGAAACCTTAAAGGAAAAATATATCCGCCAGCAATGGGGATCAGGGTCTTTACAAACAGCCCAGGATGCGTTACAATCCCCATCCCAAGAGGGAGAAAGGGAGGTACAGGACACATGAAAAGGGTAAACATCTTATTGAGGGTATCCTCACAGCAGCAGCTGCATGATGATGACATCCCTGTCCAGCGCAGCGAGTGCATGGACTTCATAGGGAAACACAATGACTGGGCATTCCAGAGGGAGTATGTGGAGAAGGCCGTGTCAGGCTTCAAGACATCCGTGAAGGACAGGGAGATACTGCAGGAGATCCTGGAGGATGCCAGGCAGAAAACCTTTGACGTGCTGGTGGTTTACATGTCAGACAGGATAGGGAGGAAGGAGGATGAAAGCCCTGTCTTCGTGAGCACCCTGAACAACTTAGGTATAGAGATATGGACAGTCAGGGAAGGCCAGCTGAAGACAGACCAGCACATTGACAAACTGCTGAACTACATCCGCTTCTGGCAGGCGGAGGGTGAGAGCAGGAAGACAGGGGCAAGGGTCAGGGACGCACAGGAGACCTTTGCCAGGGCAGGAAAGTTCATAGGGGGCTATGCCCCACTGGGTTACAGGCTTGTGCCCTCAGGGGAGACCAGCAGCCATGGGAGGCTCCTGAAAAAGCTGGCCATGGATGCAGAAAAAGCCCCCATCATCAGGGAAATATTTGATTATGCGGTCAATTATAACTATGGAGCCCTGAAGATAGCAAAGGTATTGAATGAAAAAGGCATCCCAGCCCCCAACACCACATGGAAAGCCTGCACGGTCGCGGAGATACTGAAAAACCCTGTCTACATGGGGTACATTGCATACAACCGCAGGCAGCACAGCAAATGCGGCGGCAATTTTGAGCGCATGCCCATGGAGGACTGGATCCTGTCAGGGGAGCAGAACCCGGAACTTGTGATCATTCCAAAGGAAACCTGGTACAGGGCGCAGGCCATGAGGGAGAACAGGAAGGCAGGCATCAAGAGGGGCAGGGACACAGGGAATGGGAAATACCCCGCATCCTCCAGCGGCAGGCTCGTGCTCATGGGGCTGGCATACTGCGGGTATTGCGGGTGCAGGCTCACCAATGGCAGCAAATATGACTACTGGACAACAAAGGATGGGGAGAAGAGGAAGAAGTTTGTGGGCAGGTACCGCTGTACCAACATGGCAAATGGCAGCCTGGAGTGCCAGGGAAAGGCCTACTACAGGTCAGAGGAGATAGAACCCATCATATATTCTGTCGTGACCTCCTACCTGGACAGTTTAAGGGAATCAGACACCCATGATGACCTCATGAGGCTGCAGGAGGAACAGAGGGCAAGGCTGGAAAAAGAGAAAAATTCCCTGGTGAAAGCATTAAAATCAGCCCAGGATGACATAGCCACCTTACAGGAGAACATACCAGCCGCCCTGCGTGGGGAGAGTGCTTTCAGTGTGGAAAGGCTGTCTTCCATGATCCAGGGGAAAGAGGAAAAGATTGTGGGGTTGCAGAAGCAGATAGCCGCCAGGGACAGGGAATACCAGGACACCCAGCTGAAAAGGAAAGACCTGAAAAACATGGGCAGCCTCATCTCCAACTGGGGGGAATTATTCATGAAATGCAGTATTCCAGAGCAGAAGGTCATGCTGTCAAAGCTGATTGAGAGGATAGACATAAAGGAGAATGACATCAGGATAAAGTTCAGGATAAGCATGGAGGAGTTTGGCGGGAACCAACAGGGAATTAGTAGTGATCCCCCTACCACTCCGTAAAAACACGGTTCAACGCAAACGTAATGATAGCGTAAATATTCGCCCGCAGCGCCGCCTCCGGCCACGTGGGATAAATCTCGCTGCTGGCCACGTTTTTCACATAATCAGGAAAGGATACCTGCACATTGGCGGCGGAAGAAGCGGGACTGCCAAGGTGTACCGTGATTGGGTCAGGGACCACCACCTGCCGCAGCACCCGCAGTTCCTCTCCGGAGCCCTCCTGATACCGCGCCGCCTGCATGGACACCGCGGGCCTGTCAATGACGATATCCTCCACCGTGGGACTGCGCTGCATTTCCTGCATGGGCACAAGAGTAAGGGGCTGAATGGCCGTTTCATTTTCAAAGACTGGCACTCCTGAAATGTAGACCGAGTTAAAACCCGACGCCTGCGCAAACACATTGTAGCTTACATACGGCATGCCGGTAAAAGAGGGCTCCAGGGAGAAATCCCTGCTCACCGTTTCCAGCGGAACCGTGGGCGTTTCCCCATTCTCATCCGTAAACAGGTCGTACACGCTGCGCCCCTGGTCATCCAGCACAGCGATCTGCGCTCCCTGCAAGGGCACAGCATCGTCAGCGGTACGAGCCTGTATCTTTAAATAACCGATAGCCATAGACTGAAAATTCTCCTTTTAGTCGCTTATCTTATTCTATGAGCCAAAGGGAAATGTGTTCATTCCGCCGTTTCTTCATAATATGCCTGAAAAGCCATCTCCGTATAGACATTATCCGCAACTGCGCCAAATTCCCGGACAGAGTGCATTGCCAGAACCGGAATCCCTATATCCACTGTGGATATCGTGGTTCGGCTGGACATGGCCGGTCCTATGGTGGAGCCGCCTGCAATGTCATTCCGGTTTACAAACTTCTGGCAGGGAACTCCCGCCCGCCTGCAGGCTTCCATGAAATAAGCCGCCGTGAACGCCGTGGTGCTGTACCGCTGGGATGCGGAGTATTTGACCACAGGGCCTCCGCCTAATATGGGACGACATTCCGGGTCGTGCTTATCGCTGTAATTGGGATGAACCGCATGGGCTGTATCTGCGGAAATGGCTGTTGAATTGGCAAGGGTCTGAAAGCAGGCGTCCTCCGTCAATCCAAAATTTTTACAGATCCGGTTCAAAATATGAAGCAGAAGTCCGGAATGCGCGCCCTGGGCGGAAGCGCTGCCCACCTCCTCATTGTCGAAAGCGGCAAATACTTTATACGAATTCCCTGTATCTTTCGATTCCGTCAATGCCGTCAACCCCGTATAGACCAGGGCAAGGTCATCAATCCGGGATGCTGAGATGAACTCCTCTTTCCTGCCCGTAAAGATCCCCTCCTGATATTCGTACAAAAACAGTTCATAGTCCAGGACATCCCCTCTGTCAATCCCCGTTTCTTCCTCCAGCATATTCAGCAGATAGTCTCCCTTCGCCACATTTTCCTCTTTCATGGACAGCAGAGGAAGCATATCCGTCTGTCTATTATAGGAACCTTTATCATTCACATCCCTGTGGAAATGGATACAGAGATTTGGAATCATCAAAACGGGCTTGTGGATCCTGACAGTTTTCGCTCGCAGCGCCCCATCCTCTTTTACGATCACCCGCCCCGCCATCGCCAGGGGCCTGTCAAACCAGGTGTTCAAAATAACGCCGCCATAGACCTCCACATTGATCTTCACATAACCGTCAGGTGTCACGGTGCAGGCTCCTGGTTTGACTTTGAGTCCGGGGGAGTCCGTGTGCGCTCCTATAATACGGAAACCATTCTCCGCCAGGCTGCCGTCCCCTGTTGTAAAAGCAATGATGCAGGATCCGTTTTTCGTCACAAAGTACCTGCCTCCCCGCTCCAGAGACCACTCCTCCGTCTCTTTCAGTTCCCGGAAACCGTTTTCCCTGAGAATCCCTGCCGCGTTTTCCACGGCATGATACGCGGTGGGGCTGTTGTTCAGATACTGTAACAACCCCTGTGAAAATTTCTGCTGCGCACTCTTGTCCATTTTTATGCCTCCTGAAAATATAAACTATACTCAATACAAAGCGCCCGCCCTGAAATTT
>JAMPAC010000033.1 GCA_023667395.1 Blautia sp.
TAGCAAAGGGGATATTAAATATAAACTGGGGAAATGTTTAAGAAATGATTAAGGTGGGGTAAGGGGGGCGGTCCTATATTTCGCTCTATGAAATTTGTTAAAACAAATCAGAATGTGTTCCTGTACGGAATAAGAATAATTCCAGAGCATCTTGATTGATGCGGTAAATAAGGAGCCAATCCGGTTCAATATGACACTCCCGAAATCCGTTATAATTACCTGCTAACCCATGGTCGCAGTATTTTTCGTCTAACTTTTGACCATTTGCCAATGCATTAATAACACTCCGCAAACGTTCTATTTTGCATCCTCGTTTTCTTGCAAGTTTCAAATCTTTCTTAAATTGATTAGACGGAACAATTTTAAGCATCGGCATATACCTCGTCTAACATTTCGTCAAATGATTCATAACGCTTGTAATTACCGGGATTCTTTTTCATTTCTTCATATTCATCCAACGCAGCCCTTGTTTCCGCATTTGGTGTAAGACGTTTGATTTCAAACGGTATGCCATTATAGTTAATGGCAGAACGCAGGAACATATTAATTGCAGAAGACATATTTAACCCAAGATCATTAAAAAGAGCTTCTGCTTCCTGTTTTAACACAGAATCAACACGAACATTAATATTTGTAGTGGCCATATTTCATATCGCTCCTCATTTTATTTTGATTCTATTATATGTAAGAGTGCAAACATTGTCAATCAGATAAAGCAGTTTTGCATACAATGTTTTGCGTTGTGCAAACATATATGAACAAAGTTTGCCCTTGTAAAATACCTGCAAGGGTAAGTGCAAAAGAAAATTTGTAACTTTTCAGGGCGGAAAGGTTTCTGTTCTAATGGATCTGTGATAAAATCAATAGGAGACATAAACGCTGAAAATAAAACGCAGAAAGGACATTTTATGGAAAACAAATTAAAGAACATCTGTAATTATGAGGGCTCCACGCTTCTGGGCATGAACGGCGGGCAGCCGGAAAGCCCGGACGGTCAGCTGCTGGTGTATGCCAGAAAGCCGGATCTGTCGGAGGAACTCACGGAAATCTGGATCTGTGACCGGAATACGCTGGGAGATCAGAGAAAGGTATTTACCGTGTCCTGCGGCAACCATAACGGCCTTTCGGCTACCTTTATCGATAACGACTGTATTGTATTTCGGGACAATATCAATGGCCTGTCGGCTTTCCGGATCCTGAACATCCATACGGGAGAGGTAAAATATGGCCCCGTTTTCGCCAAAGAGAGCCATTGTGCGGAGAACGGCTGGTATCCTTTTTCTATTTCGGAAGAATTTCTGGGGAAGAACCCGGATTATCCCCAGATTGACAGATGCGGCATTTATCTGCTGAATCTGGCCACGGGAGAGGTGAAGCGGGTGGCGGACAAGGAGATGGTGTATGATATGGTGGTGGAGCACGGCTGTGTGCCCAACGAGCACACCACTTCCATGAGCCATGTGCAGCTGAATCCCTCCGCCACCAGGGTGATGATGCGCCTGAGTGTGGAGAATTGTCCTGTTTTCGGCGCATTGGGCTGTATTGACCTGGAGACGGGGGCGACCCATGTGATCCCGGACAAACCCGTGCATCAGCTTTGGTTTGATGATGACACTTATATGGCCACCAGGCAGTATTATGACGGCACAAAGATCCAGATGGAGACCAGCCGCATCCAGCGTTTCACGGTGGATGGGGAATGCCTTGAGACACTGGGCGGGATCGGCAATCATATCGACGGCTCTCCTGACAGGGAATATTTTACCGGGGACAGGGCGTATCCCGGTTATCCGGCGGACATTTTCCTGTACAGGAGAGGACGGGTTGAACCTGTGGCTGTCTTTGGGGGACAGGATTTTCAGGATATTACCTGGAAAAAGAAAGTACATCCCAATCCCACTTTCTCCCGTGACGGGAAGCGGATCTACTTCAATCATCCCGTCAGCGAGGACAGGACGGAAGCCTGCTTCGTGGAAGTGGAGGAATTGCTGGATTAATATATGTGTCGTTTGCGAGGCGCGTTTTCAGTTCACCGTCGCGCCGAAAGGCATGAGCGCCAGTTTGGCCAGTTTGAACTGCTGCAGCCCGAACGGAATGCCGATGATGGTGATGCAGAGAACCAGTCCTATGGCAAGGTGTTCTATTGCCAGGGGCAGCCCTGATACGGCAAGCCAGATAATGTTCAGGATCAGCGAGCCTGCGCCGCCTCCGTAATTCACTTCCTTGCCGAATGGGAAAAAGCTTAAGCCTGCAAATTTAAAACACTGCGTGCCCACCGGTATGCCCACGATGGTGATGCACCAGAGGACTCCCGCCAGGCACCAGCTGATGCCGCTGATGAACCCGCCGAAGATGAACCATAAAAGATTGCCAAGACAACTCATTGCGTATTCCTCCCTATCCGAATATTTTATGTCATGACCATATTTTGATTGTATCATGGGGGATGGCAAAGATAAATAGGGGAATCTGCATAATAGATGTTTTAATGTGCGCAAATCCATGCTTGAATATTGTCGGGATTAGGATATAATAGAGAGGAACGGACAGAACAGTGTGCCTGCAGGTCACGGAAAGGTATGGTTGCTTATATGGAATTTGTGGAAAGAAAACGATGGTTATTTTTAGGACTGCCCTTTACTTTTACCAAGTATACTGTCAAAGAAGATATGATCACGATAGACGAGGGGCTGTTGAAGACTGTGGAGAACGACTGTTATATGTATAAGGTGCAGGATGTGGAGCACAGCGCCACTGTTATGGAGAAGCTGGCGGGGCTGGGCACGGTGACCTGCTATACCGGTGATACCACGCATCCTACCCTGGTGTTGTCCCATATCAAGAATTCCAGGGCGGTCAAGGATTTTATCCTGCAGAAGTCGGAGGAGGCGCGTTTAAAGAGACGTACCGTGAATATGCTGGATATCGGTTCCGGCGACATTTCAGACCTGGATGATGCGGATTGATACGGTCGGAAAGTATATGGCTCTACAGTAGGGCAGTGTCCTTACTGTAGGGCATTTTGATGGTTGGGATCCTTATTTTGCAGTATCTTTTCAAACAGGAGCCCTGCGCCGAACCAGAGAGGGGCGAAGTCCAGGCGGATCAGGCGTCTGACATTCCAGCGGCTGCGGCTGTAGTCCCAGGGGCAGAGCCGCCGCTTTTCCAGGAGGCGTCCCGAGAGATATTCCGCAGAGAAGATCAGGCCCGTGTAAGCCATTCCCCGGATCCAGAAAGGCTTTTTCCCCAACAGGCGGCTGAGGGGAGCAAGGACGGCGGCGCAGCCGTAGATGGGGAACATCCAGATGGAAGTGATCCCTTTCAGCGTCATATCCCGGCGGCGGAGGGAATTCAGGGCGGTAAATATGACTTCCATGCACCAGCCGGTAAGGCCGCATTTGATAAAATTGTGGAAAAAGGTCAGCAGGGATTTTTTCATGGTTCCTCCCATTCCGCCGCAGGAATGGCCTGCGGGATCATGGGGTTAGTATGTTACGCATGCCTGGTTTTTATTCCTGCGTGCAATGAGTTAAACGCGCGTCTGCATGGGCGTAAAGTCATGTTTCATGGTTTGGCAGATGCCATGAGGGTCAATGCCCCCGCTGTTTTGTAGTGGAGGTGATTTAGTTTTGCTATATCGTTGCAGGAGGTGGAGCCGGATGAATGAGAAAGAGGTTCTGGCATTTATGGAGGAGGCCGCCGGGTACGGAATCGTGCCGGGACTGGACAGCATCCGCGAACTTTGCAGGCGTCTGGGCGATCCGCAGAAAGAACTGAAATTGATTCATGTTGCAGGAACCAACGGGAAAGGCTCCGTCTGCGCGTATCTTGCTTCCATACTGAAAGCGGCGGGGTATCGGGTGGGGAAATACATTTCACCTGCTATTTTTACATATCGGGAAGAGATCCAGGTCAATGACAGGAATATTACCATTAAGGCGCTTGGTCAGGGGATGGAACGGATCAGGGATGTGTGTGACGGGATGACGGCGGAGGGACTGCCTCATCCTACGCTCTTTGAGATCAAGACTGTCATGGGTTTCCTCTATTTTAAGGAGAAGCAGTGCGATATCGTGGTTCTGGAGACCGGCATGGGCGGGCTTACGGACGCCACCAATATAGTGGAGAATACGCTTGTGTCGGTAATCGCGTCCGTCAGCATGGATCATATGAAGTTTCTGGGAAACACGCTGGCGGAGATTGCCGCCCAGAAAGCGGGGATTATCAAAAGAGGCGGCGTAGTGGTGAGCATGAGGCAGGCGGAAGAGGCGGCGAAAGTCATTGCCCACAGGGCGGAAAGCCTAGGGTGTCCGCTGACTGTGATGGATCCAGAATATATAAAAAACGTGCGTTATGGGTTGGATAAGCAGCGATTTGACTACAGGGACAGGAAAAAGCTGGAAATATCACTGGCAGGGAAATTTCAGCCGGAGAATGCAGCGTTGGCGCTGGATGTGATAGATGCCCTGGCGGAAACAGGGATTTCCGTGCCGGAGCAGGCGATTCGCCGGGGATTGGCGGAGACCAGATGGCCGGGGCGTTTTACCGTGATTGGGAAGAATCCCTGCTTTGTGGTGGATGGCGCACATAATGAGGACGCGGCAGAAAGGCTTGCGGAGTCCATTGAATTCTATTTTACAAATAAGAGAATTATCTATATAATAGGGGTGTTGAAAGATAAGGAGTATGAGAAGATCATCCGTCTAACCGCCCGCTATGCGGCGCAGATCATCACCGTGACGCCGCCGGATAACCCAAGGGCGCTGCCTGCCTACGAACTGGCGAAAGAGGCAGCCCTGGTACATCCCCAGGTGACGGCGGTGGACAGTCTGGAGGAGGCGGTGGAGATGGGCACGCTTCTGGCCGGGAAAGAGGATGTGATCATAGCATTTGGTTCCCTGTCCTATCTGGGCAGGCTGATGGGGATTGTGGAGAAGAGAAACACGGGGAAGACGGCAGGAAAGCCATCCGTAAAAAGAAAGCCATGAAAAGGCAGTGAAAAGCCGGGCATGAGAGGAAGGCTGTAGGGAAGCGGGCATTGGAAGAACGGCCGACAGAAAAGGCAGCGACAGGAATAATAGCAAAACCGGAAAGGCAGTAAGAAAATGGTAGATCAGGAGAAAATCAGGGAGGCAGTGAAGCTGCTGTTAGAGGGAATCGGCGAGGACGTCAGCCGGGAAGGACTGCTGGAGACCCCGGACAGGATTGCCAGAATGTACAGCGAGATCTTTTCCGGGATGGAGGAAAACGCGGGAGAGCACCTTTCCAAAACATTCACGGTAGAGAAAAATGAAATGGTGCTGGAAAAAGATATTGTTTTCTACTCCATGTGCGAGCACCATATGATGCCGTTTTACGGAAAAGCCCATGTGGCGTATATTCCTGACGGCCGTGTGGTGGGGCTGAGCAAGCTGGCGAGAACGGTGGAGGTATATGCCAGACGGCTGCAGATACAGGAGCGGATGACGGGCCAGATCGCGGATGCCATCATGGAGGAACTCTCCCCCCAGGGTGTGATGGTAGTGCTGGAGGCTGAGCATATGTGCATGACCATGCGGGGAGTGAAGAAACCCGGGAGCAGGACGGTGAGTATCGCGGTCAGGGGCGCGTTTGAGCAGGATGTGAACCTGCAGGATCGGTTTCTGCAGATGTTGCGGATGCAATGAAATCACATGCGATATTTATTCTTGCGGACAATGAGTTAAGCGGTCATGCTTAAAGTCAGCCGAGGGTTGGCTTGGAAAGGTTGGCGAATGCAGCGAGGGTCATACCCCGATGCTTGCAGCGTTTCAAATCCCATGCCCCGTTGCATGCAGTGGGGTATTGACTTCTGCGGGCAATGAACTAAACAGCCACGCATAAAGCCAACCAGGGGTTTGTCGGGGCAGATGGATCAATGCCGCAAAGGTCAATAATCCCACTGTAAACCGCAGGGTTGTTGACTGCTGCGGGCAATGAGTTAAGGTGTTGAAAATAGAGGGCCCTCTGCATACGGTAGGATCGTTGACCGGAAGATAAATGTAAGACTTACATGAGAGAATGTAGGAACTGTGTATGACAGGAAGATGGAAACCATGGACAGAATAGATAGAATATTAAATCATGATTTATTTAATGAGTGTTTAGACAAAAACAGGGCGGCAGAAGCAGAACGTTGCTTCTGCCATCATAATATGGCGCATTTTCTGGATGTGGCGAGGATCGGAATGATATTGAACCTGAAAGAACAGCAGGGCATTGATGAGGAAATGATCTATGCCGCGGGACTTCTGCATGATATTGGGAAGCACCTGCAGTACAGCCATGGAATCCCCCATGAACAGGCAAGTGCAAAGTTGGCTCCGTCTATCCTCCGTGACTGTGGATTTAATGAAAAAGAAACGGATGTTATAATAAAGGCGATCCTTGCCCACAGGGACAGCAGGTCAGCTTCGGTGAAAGGCCTGACGGGGATCCTGTACCGTGCGGACAAGGCAAGCCGCCCCTGCTTTGCCTGCCAGGCGGAGAAGGAATGTAACTGGAAAGGCGACAGGAAGAACCTTACGATCAAGGCGTAAGCAAGATTTCCGTCTGTTATTCCTGCGGGCAATGAGCCAAGTCGACGCAGTTGACTTTGTGAAAATGCTTGCAGCCAACCAGGGGTGGCTTGGACAGGTTGGCGGATGCCGTAGGAGTATTGACTGGCCATGTTGGTTCACAACAGAGGATGTTTGCGAAGAAAGGAAGGCTGGTGGCTGATATGAGGATTGGAAACAGGGAATTTGAGGCGAAAGGGCATACCTATGTCATGGGAATCCTGAATGTGACGCCGGATTCCTTTTCCGACGGCGGGAGATGGAATGGCAGGGACAGGGCGTTAAAGCGGGTGGAGGAGATGGTTCAGGAGGGCGCTGACATCATCGATATTGGCGGCGAATCCACCAGACCCGGGTATACGCCCATATCCGCAGAGGAGGAGATCGCCAGGACAGCGCCGGTAATTCAGGCGGTGAAAGCGAATTTTGATGTGCCCGTTTCCCTGGATACTTATAAAGGGAATGTGGCGGAGGCAGGGATAGCTGCAGGAGCGGATCTGATCAATGACATCCGGGGATTGAAGCGTGATGATAAAATTGCGAGTGTTATATCAAAAAGCAACCTGCCCTGTTGTCTGATGCACAACAGGGAGAATGCCGATTATGAATCCTTTCTGGAAGATGTGGCGGCGGATCTGCGGGAGTCCCTGCAATTGGCAGAGCAGGCGGGCATTGACAAAGGAAAGATCCTTTTGGATCCGGGGGTGGGATTTGCCAAAAGCTATGAACAGAATCTGGAGGTCATCCGCCATCTGGAGAGCCTGCATAGGTTGGGATGTCCGCTCCTGCTGGGATGCAGCCGTAAGTCCGTGGTGGGTATCACGCTGGATCTGCCGACTGACCAGCGGCTGGAGGGGACTCTGGCGGCTACGGTGGTGGGAGTGATGAAAGGGTGCATGTTTGTCCGGGTGCATGATATAAAGGAGAACGTCCGGGCGATTAAAATGACAGAAGCTATTTTATATGGCTGAACTGTTACTGTAATATGACGGTGCGTAACAGGGCAGTTTGGTTATGGAATCATGCGCACGCTGCAAAGTGGCGTCGAATGTGAAGCATACGCCTGAAAGGAGACAGGGTATTATGTATCTGGAAAACGCAAAAGATGAAATACGTATTGAATCGCTGGAGGTATACGCCTATCATGGGGTATTTCCTAAGGAGAAGAAGAAAGGGCAGCCTTTTGTGATTAATGCGGTACTTTACACTGACACGAGAAAGGCCGGACAGTCAGATCGACTGGAACAGTCAACGGATTATGGTGATGTGTGCCATTTTATTGAGGAATGGATGATAAATAACAAATGTAATTTGATAGAAACCGTGGCGGAAAGCCTTGCACAGGCTATTTTATTAAAGTATGATTTGATATGCGCCATTGATTTGGAGGTTCGAAAACCGGAAGCGCCCATCGAGCAGCCTTTCGGATGTGTCTCCGTGAAGATACACAGGGAATGGCACAGGGCATTTTTAAGCGTGGGTTCTAACATGGGGGACAGGAGACAGTATATCCTGAACGGCGTACAGGCGCTGAAAGAGCATCCCCTGATTGTTGTGCGCAGGGTATCTGATCTGATCGAGACCAAACCTTACGGCGGGGTGGAGCAGGATGATTTCCTGAATGGAGCCCTGGAGATTGAGACACTGCTTACGCCCCATGAACTGCTGGATGCGTTGCATGAGATTGAAGCGGCGGCGGAGAGGGTGAGGGAACTGCGCTGGGGGCCAAGAACGCTGGATCTGGATATTATTTTTTATGATAAGCTGGCATATGACGACGACGATCTGGTGATTCCCCATCAGGATATGGAGAACCGCAGCTTTGTGCTGGAGCCGCTGAGCGCGCTGGCTCCCAACTACCGGCATCCCGTCCTGGGAAAGACAGTGGCGCAGCTTTTGTGTGAACAGACGGATCAGAAGTAAATTTTCGCAATTGTCATGCGCTGCCTGCAGATTTTAAATGCGGAAGCAGGTACCGCCCTGCGAAGTGGGCGCACAGCCCCGTAAACAGCCCGGTCAGGATGCCGCTTATGGCAAGATATGGAAGATAAGCGAACACGCCCGCAGTGGCAGTGATGGCAAAAGCGGCAAGAAGCTGTCCGAAATTATGGGATAACCCTCCCAGGGCTCCTGTAAGAAAGGGTAATTTTTTTAATAACAGGCGGTTGACTATATACATGACGGCAAAGCTGAGAACACCCCCTGCCAGACTATAGAGCAGACTCAGAAATTGCCCGAACAACAGCGTGGACAGCAACAGCCGGGCGACCAGCACCAGAAAGGCGTCCCTGGCGGTATCGTGTTGTAACAGAACCAATGTAATAATATTAGCCAGCCCCAGCTTGATACCCGGCAGGGGCACCAGCGGCGGGATGGCGCTTTCTATGGCATAGACGGCCAGGGATAGCGTGGTGTATAAGGCTAAAGTGGTTAATTTTCGTATAGTCATACTTCACCTCTTAATAAGTGATCGTGTCAATGCTTTCAGAATCCGCATCCCGGAGCCGGATCACCAGCCTGTTAGGCAGGCACACAATGGGCAGGCCGGGGCGGCTGATAAAGCCCTGATGCACGCAGAGTTTATCCGGGCAGTCGGCGGAAACAATACCGATGCTGTCAGTGCGTACTTCAATTTCATTGAAACATCCGTTTTCCCCGGTCACGGTAAAGCGCCAGGGCGCGTCCGTACCGTCCAGGGGGATACTTGTCAGTAATTCCCCATCCTGGTAGATCTCCGCAACGCAGTCTACATCCCGGGATGCGGGAAATAATATGACTGCCAGGCTGACGCTGAGAACCAGGCAGAGAATGACTACAATTATAACTATTGTTATCCTATAATTTCCATACGCTTTCAACCTGAAACTCCTGTAATGCTTTCGATGTTTGTAACAGTTTAGACAGGGCACTGAACTGTTACCGATGTTTTCAGTATAGCAGATAGAAAGTTGAAAATGAAGAGAGAGTTTTAGTTTGAATCTAAAGGAATACCACAACCCGGACGGAAATGCCAGAAGCAGGAAATCGGGATAGCAAAAGACCAATATGGAGGATTTTACAATGTACTGTACATCCACACATTATCGATTATTAAATGAAGGTGAACTTATTTCCCTGGAGCGCCGGGGGCTGTTAAAATTGCCGCAGTCGTACCGCAGTTTTATGAAAGTTTATGGCAGCGGCACATATGGCGGCGCAATTTGCATTAACCGTCCTGATTTTAATTTGCTAGAAAAATATGCGGAATATGATTTTTGGAAATATGATAACAGTCCGATCAGGTGGGAGCAAATGAAAGAATGTGCTGTCATTGGGAATAGCATTGACGGTGATTATATTGCTGTTCATCCTGACGCGGACGGTTACATACTGTTGCCCAGACATTCCGATCAGATAGGGTTATTCCCGGATTGTGATGAAAATTTCTTCTGTATCCTAAAAAATATAGCCCGTTTCCTATATAATGAGGACCCGGAAGATTATTTCGAACCAGTAGGAAACGACTGTTTATTTCTGCATTATACAGGCAAATATATATATGATTTCATAGATCGCTTCAAAGCAGCGTTTCAAAATGATTATCTGGTTGAAAACGAGTATACCTGCATCATGTTTTTAACCCGCATGGGAGGATATGCCAGGGTCAGCCTTTCAAAGCCATTTGAGATTGCAGTTACTTATAGCGATTACGGCTTAAACTATTTTGAAAGAGTAAAAGCCTTTTTAAAAGAAAACAGCTGTGCATAAACAAAGCGACAGCCTTTCAATAACCTGCAGTAAACCAGGAATCGGGGAGGCGGGGGTATTTTTGCGGCGTGAGCGAGATGTGGAGAGGAGACTCCGGCGATGCCCGCCCACATGCGGGCATCACCGCGCCTGAGGCTCATCGGAACGCCCATCGAGCGTCGCAAAAATACCCCCGCCTCCCCGGTTCCGTCCCTCCCGCCAATCCCCCCAACAAGCTGCCGCTTCCCCACCCCTCCAAAAACTCTCACTTGCGATTCCCTCCCCATTTGTGCTAATATAGAATCAACGAAAGGAAGACACCAATGGAAACACCCACCTACATCCATGTAAAAGAACAGACCGTAAAAACCATAGACGAAAAAATGCCGCCAGAAGAGGAATTGCAGGATCTGGCGGAACTTTTTAAGGTTTTCGGGGACGGCACCAGGCTGAAAATCCTGTATGTCCTCTTATGCTCGGAAATGTGCGTCTATGATATCGCGTCCGTGCTGGGAATGTCCCAGTCCGCGATCTCCCACCAGCTTAGGGTATTGAAACAGATGGATCTGGTGAAAAACCGCAGGGATGGCAAAACCATCTTCTATTCCCTGGCGGACGACCATGTTGTGACAATCCTCAGCCAGGGATTGGATCACATTGAAGAGTAAGCATCAATCATAAAAAAGCAGCCATAACAGCTGCTTTTTAAATATCATTTTTCCGGTATCGCTTCCATGGCAGCCGTGAATTCAGTGTATCCGCCGCTTCCAAGGAAAGCGTGGTATGTGGTGTACTGGTCGTCAAATGCCTTGAAGTATACATATTGTGAAGTCATATTGATATCGGTATAAGTGCCCTCTGCGACAACAAACGCATTGGAGCCGTCCGTTCTCATGCAGATCAGCTGCGGCATGCTGTCGTTCTTCTGATAATAAATATACCCGCTTCCCACATTAAAGCAATCCACCCTGTCATTGGTCAGCACCTCCACGATATCTTGGGACAGGGAATAGCGGCAAAGCCTGTAATTTTCAGCCACATCCATGTAGTAAACATAGTCATCCGATAGAACGGGATACCAGAGATTGCCTGCCCATACTTCGGTCGGAGTGTCAGTGGCGGTATCCAGGGCATACAGATAGTGGTCGCCTTCCGTACCGTTATAATAGATTACGCCGTCCCGGGCGCAGGCAGGATTGATGGCAAACGATCCCAGCACTTTTTTGTCTGTCTTGTCGATCTTCATTTTGTAAAAAGAGGGACCGGCGCTGGTGGAGGTCAGGATATACAGGTAATTGTCCACTAACTGTGCCGAAACCACCACATCCGTGGTCAGGGTAGCGGTATCCTTTCCTTTCAGGCTGCAGCGGTTAAGGGACCGTCTGCCCTGTACCTGTCCGAAACCGGAAGTGGACGTGGAGCCCGTCTGGAAATAATAGACATATTTCCCTCCCGCAAGAATATTCTGTACTTCCACGGAACTCAGCCTGCGGATGTCTGTCTCGTCGGGGCTCATGGCATACAGGCTGCTGCCGTCGTATGAATTGGCAAAATATACGGTATCATTGTGCTCGCAGAATAGCCCGCTGTTGTTCAGGTTACCGGCGGTGTTGCCCACCGTGCCCTCCGGGTTCATGGTCATGCGGTTTAAAAAGAACATCACCACAAACAGCGTGACCAGCAGTAATGCGACTACAACACCGATTAAGATCCGTTTTTGTTTTGTTCTCATAAATCATGCCTCAACTCTTTCTGAATCATATTCACCTTACAACTTAAGTATACAACTCTTTTTACTTGCTATCAAGTTTGTTTTGGTATAAGATTAAATAAATAGTGACAGTTCAGACAGGCCGTTGAACTGTTATCATAAAGGAGCGGGGCGTCATGGATTTACTGGAATTACGGGATCAACTGGACGGGATCGATCAGCAGATCGTGGAACTGTATGAGAAACGTATGGACATCTGTAAGCAGGTGGCAGAATATAAGATAGAAGTTGGGAAAAAGGTCTTTGACAAACAGCGGGAGGCGGAGAAGCTGGCCAAAGTGAAAGCCCTGACCCACAACGATTTCAACAGCCATGGCATTGTGGAACTCTTTGAACAGATCATGTCCATGAGCAGGAAGCTTCAATACCAGCTTCTGGCGGAAAAGGGCAGTCTGGGGAAACTCCCTTTCATCGGTGTGGACGAGCTGGAGACGGAGAAAGCCAGGGTGGTCTTCCAAGGGGCGGAGGGGGCTTATTCCCAGGCGGCCATGACCCGGTATTTTGGAAATGGGGTCAACAGCTTCCATGTGGACACGTTCCGGGACGCCATGAGCGCCATCGATGAGGGCAGCGCCGATTTCGCGGTGCTTCCCATCGAAAATTCCACTGCGGGGATCGTCAACGAGATCTACGACCTGCTGCAGGAATATGAAAATTATATCGTGGGGGAGCAGATCATCCGTATCGAGCATTGCCTGTTGGCGGTTCCAGGCACGGAATTGTCCGATATCAGGACGGTGTATTCCCACCCCCAGTCGCTGATGCAGAGCGCCCGTTTCCTGGCCAATTATGACTGGCAGCAGATCAGTATGCAGAACAATGCTTTCGCGGCAAAGAAAGTGGCGCAGGAGCAGCAAAAGACCCAGGCGGCCATCGCCAGCGAGTATGCGGGGCAGGTATACGGCCTGGAGGTGCTCCGGAAAGGGGTGAACCATTCCGGCACCAACTCCACCAGGTTCATCATAGTGACCAACCAGAAGATTTTCCGCAAAGACGCGAAAAAGGTCAGCATCTGCTTTGAGGTGCCCCATGAGAGCGGCTCCCTGTACCATATGCTGTCCCACTTTATCTATAATAACCTGAACATGACCAAGATCGAGAGCCGTCCCATCGAGGGACGCAACTGGGAATACCGCTTTTTCATTGACTTTGAGGGGAACCTGGCGGACAGCGCCGTAAAGAACGCCCTCAGGGGACTGCGGGACGAGGCCCGGAACATGAAGATTCTGGGGAATTACTGATGGTTCCATTTTGGGAACGGGTTAGGGCAGGGGAATCAAAGACCCTGCTGCAAGCCGTCGTTTGGCTTGTTGCCTGCGGGAATAAATAACGGATGGAATTATTTGCTTTGGGGAATAATTTGGAAGAATCGGGGAGGAATAAGGGAAATGCGACAGAATGAACTGATCGTATACAGAAACATGGAGGACGGTGAACTGCTCCGTGATATGGCGTGGCTGATGACCAATTATAATGTGCCCGCCCGCGAAATGTCGGATGGGATCGCTTGCCGGACAGAGGATAAAGAAAGGCCGCGAACCAGGGAAGGGATGACGGAACTTTTCTACGACTGCATCCACCGCCTCATCGAACTGGCGGGAAGATACGGCTTCCACGGCAATCTCTGGCACTGCTATCTCACCAACCTGCTGGTGAACAATGAAAACAGCTACAGCTGCGGCTGTGAGATCAGGGGGGAGATCGAGGGCACCATCAATGAGGCGGCGCTGCACGATATCGTGATTTTCAAGGAGTTTTTCGACTATGATTTCACGGAGATGGCGCAGGCGCTGCAGGTTCCCGAGTTTTCCCTGATACGGGATTACGCCAGCAGCAGCCGGGAGAGCAAGGTCTACAATACCAGGATCTGTGCCCGCATCTGCGAACTGGCGGAGAAATTCTGCCGGGATCATACGCCGGAGGAGATGAAGGCCACGCTGACGGAGTTTTATAAGGAGTACGGCGTGGGTAAATTCGGGCTTCACAAATCGTTCCGCGTGTCCCATGACGAGGCGGGGGTGCATATCGATCCCATTTTAAACATAACACATGTAACGCTGGACGAACTGGTGGGCTATGAGATTCCCAAGAAAAAGCTGACGGATAACACGGACGCCTTTGTGGCGGGGAGAAAGGCCAATAACTGCCTGCTGTTCGGGGACGCCGGAACCGGGAAATCCTCCTGCATCAAGGCCATTGCCAACGAATATTATGCGAAAGGGCTCCGTATCATAGAAATCTATAAACATCAGTTCCAGGATCTCAATGACGTGATCAGCCAGATCAAGAACCGCAATTACAAATTTATCATCTACATGGACGATCTGAGTTTTGAGGATTTTGAGATAGAATATAAATACCTGAAGGCGGTGATCGAGGGCGGTCTGGAGAAGAAGCCGGAAAACGTGCTGATCTACGCCACCTCCAACAGACGCCACCTGATCCGGGAAAATTATGGCGACAGGGCGGAGATCAGGGAGGACATGCATACCGGGGACACGGTGCAGGAAAAGCTTTCGCTGGTGTCCCGCTTCGGCGTTACCATCTATTTCGGCGCGCCGGATAAAAAGCAGTATCAGAATATCGTGAAAGTATTGGCGCAGCGGCAC
The DNA here is from genome assembly GCA_023667395.1 of Blautia sp. Taxonomy (GTDB): domain Bacteria; phylum Bacillota; class Clostridia; order Lachnospirales; family Lachnospiraceae; genus Acetatifactor. Next base: position 14,682 of record JAMPAC010000033.1, read on the forward strand.
GGGATTTCCATGCCGGAGGAGGAACTGCTTATGGAGGCGAACCGGTGGGAACTGTCCCACGGCGGGCTGTCCGGCAGGAGCGCGCAGCAGTTTGTGGATTATCTTATGGGTCAGGAGGGGTAAGGGTTATGTCCAAGAAAGATTTCAGCAATCCAAAGTATTATACCAACAGGGAACTGAGTTGGATCCTGTTCGACCACCGTGTGTTAAATGAGGCCAGGGATAAAACAATCCCGCTGTTTGAACGGTTGAAGTTTTTGAGCATCACGGCTTCCAATCTGGACGAGTTTTTCATGATCCGTGTCGCTTCCCTGAAAGATATGGCCGACCTGGGGTATGGGAAACAGGATATTTCGGGGCTGACGCCGGTGCAGCAGCTGGAACTGCTCAGCCAGGCGATCCATGCGCTGGTGGAGCGCCAGTATTCCACATACAATCGTTCCCTGGTGCCGAAGCTTGCCCAGAACGGACTGCAGATTGTCCGCCAGCATGAGGAACTGACAAAGGAGGAAGCAATCTATATCGACCGTTATTTTGAGGAGAACATTTATCCCGTGCTGACGCCCATGGCGGTGGATTCCTCCAGGCCTTTTCCCCTGGTCCGCAATAAGACGCTGAATATCGGCGCCATGGTGCATAAGAAGAGCAGCAAGGAGGAGATGGAGTTCGCCATGGTGCAGGTGCCCAGCGTGCTGGATCGGGTTGTGGTGCTGCCTACGGAGGGCAAGGCGAAGCGCATCATTTTATTGGAGGAGATTATCGAACGAAATATAGATAGGTTGTTTTTGAATTATGATATCATCTGCGCCCATCCTTTCCGCATCATGCGCAACGCGGATCTTACCATCGAGGAGGACGAGGCGGCGGACCTGTTAAAGGAGATAGAAAAGCAGCTGAAAAAGCGCCAGTGGGGCGCGGCCATCCGACTGGAGGTGGAGCACGGCTGTGACAGGCGTCTGCTGCGTTTCCTGACGGAAGAACTGCGTATGCAGGAGCAGAATATCTATGAGATCGACGGCCCCCTGGATTTGACTGTACTGATGAAGATATACGGACTGGAGGGCTTCGAGCACTTAAAGACCCCGAAATACATCCCCCAGGCGGTGCCGGAACTTCCCGCAGGCTGCAATCTCTTTGAGGAGATCCGCAAGAAAGACATTCTGCTGCACCATCCTTATCAGACTTTTGAGCCGGTGGTGAACTTTATCCGCCAGGCGGCAAAGGATCCGGAGGTACTCGCCATCAAGCAGACCCTGTACCGTGTCAGCGGCAACTCGCCTATTATCGCGGCGCTTGCGCAGGCGGCGGAAAACGGCAAGCAGGTGACGGTGCTGGTGGAACTGAAAGCCCGTTTTGACGAAGAAAACAACATTGTCTGGGCGAAGATGCTGGAGAAAGCGGGCTGTCACGTCATCTACGGCCTGGTGGGCTTAAAGACCCACAGCAAGATCACGCTGGTGGTTCGCAGGGAGAGCGACGGCATCCGCAGATACGTTCATCTGGGCACGGGAAATTATAATGATGCCACGGCGAAGCTGTACACGGATATCGGGCTGCTGACCTGCTCCGAATCCATCGGTGAGGACGCCACGGCGGTCTTTAACATGCTGTCAGGATATTCCGAGCCCTTGTTCTGGAATAAGCTTTCCTTGGCGCCGCTGTGGCTGAAGGATAAATTCTTGACGCTGATCCAGCGGGAGAAGCAGTTTGCCCAGGAGGGCAGGACTGCCCACATTATCGCGAAGATGAATTCCCTCTGTGACCGGGATATCATTGCCGCGCTGTATGAAGCCAGTTCCGCCGGAGTGAAGATCGAGCTGATCGTCAGGGGGATCTGCTGCCTGAAAGTGGGCATTAAGGGCGTCAGCGAAAATATCACGGTGCGTTCCATTGTGGGTAACTTCCTGGAGCACAGCAGGATCTTTTACTTTGAAAACGGTGGGGATTATGAGATCTACTGCGGCAGCGCGGACTGGATGCCCCGGAACCTGGAACGCCGGGTGGAAATCCTTTTCCCCATTGACAGGTCGGAATTGAAAAATAAACTGATGCATATTTTACAATGCCAGCTGAAAGATAATGTGAAAGCCTCCGTGCTGCAGGAGGACGGCGCCTATGTGAAAGTGGACAAGAGAGGGAAGTCCCTGTTCCAGTCCCAGGAGGTGTTCTGCAGGGAGGCCATCGAGGCGGCCAGGGCGGCTTCCAAGGAAAATCCCCTGGCGACCAGGACGTTTATACCGGAAACGCATCACAAATGAGTGTGGAAAGGAATGATGTGCGGATGAGAATCATATTGGCTTCCGCCTCTCCCAGAAGAAAGGAACTGCTGGGGCAGATTGGGCTTCATTTTGAAGTGCTGACCAGCCATGTGGAGGAGCGGATAACCTCCACCAGGCCGGATGAGGTGGTAGAGGAACTGTCCTGCCAGAAAGTGGAGGCAGTGAGAAGAGTCATTTGTCAGAACGAAGATCTTGCAGGTGAGAAACCATGCTGTCAGGAGGCAAATGCGGCGGAAGAAGCGCTTCTCATCATCGGGGCGGATACCGTGGTGGCGCTGGACGGCGCCATTCTGGGCAAGCCCCTGGGTCAGGAGGACGCCTGCCACATGCTGGAGCGCCTCCAGGGGCGGGAGCACCATGTTTATACAGGCATCACACTTCTGTACAGGCCGATGGGCGCGTCGGAGTGGACAAAGAAGCGCTTCCACGAGCAGACCAGGGTACATTTTTATCCCATGACGGAGCGGGAAATTTCAGAATATGTCAGCACTGGAGATCCCCTGGACAAGGCGGGCGCATACGGGATCCAGGGATTCTGCGCCAGGTATGTCAGGGGGATTGAGGGAGACTATGATAATGTGGTGGGGCTTCCGGTGGGACGGCTCTATCAGGAGATAAAGGAGTGGCTGCAAACATGAAAAAAGCTGTGATCTTCGACCTGGACGGAACCCTTTCCGATTCCATCCACAGCATTAAATACTGCGGGGATCGGGCGGTGGCAGGATTCGGTTACGGGCCGTTCACGGAACAGCAGTATAAATACTTTGTGGGCGACGGAGCGGCCAATCTGGTCAGACGCGCCCTTGCCGCGGGCGGTGACACGGAGGGCATCCATTTTGAGGAAGCCTTTGCCAGATATAAGGAAATCTTCCGGGAAAACTGCATGTATAAAGTGACGCCCTATGACGGCATCAGGGAACTGCTGGCGGCATTGAAAGAACGGGGAGTGAAGATCGCGGTGCTTTCCAACAAGCCCCACGCGGAGACCGTGAATGTGATCGAGACGCTCTTTGGGAAAGGTTATTTCGATGTGATCCAGGGGCAAAAGGAGAATGTGGCCATCAAGCCAAGCCCCGAGGGCGTATTTCAGATTCTGGAGCAGTTTGGCCTGGAGGCGGAAGATGTGTTGTACCTGGGGGATACCTCTACAGATATGAAGACCGGGAAAAGCGCCGGAGCCTTTACCCTGGGAGCTCTCTGGGGGTTCCGGGAACGTCGGGAACTGGAGGAGAACCATGCGGACGCGATCATCGCCCACCCGCTGGACATATTAAAGTTTCTATAGGGGCTTGACGGAAGCATACAGGCATACTATGATAAAATTATGAACAGTCTCGGAACTGGAATAGGAGGTGTGGGTATGCGCGAATTTGATGATGCGGTATTGGAGTGTTTTCTGGAGAATCAGCTGCAGCTTTTTCCTCAGGAGGTAGCGGAGACTTTGGAGGAAGCGGAAGGATTCCTGGAGGAGTGTATGGCCGTGGTGGTCAACTCCGTGGATGAAGTCATTGAATATTTCGAGGAGGAAGGGATCGACACGGAGGGCGTTATGGACGATGCGATCCTGGAGGCTGACGAAGTCTTCGATGTGGGTGACGGGCGTTATTTGATTGTCGAGGGATAAACATGACGTCAAATTATTGATTTGGTTAAGCGGGACAGGTGAACTGCGAATCACCTGTCTCATTCTGTTTTCTGCTGTTTTTTCTGAAAAATATCCCCTGCCAGATAGCAGATGACGCCCAGCCGAATCAGCGCGATGACCGGCTCCGGCAGTACCGAGAAGCTTTGCTCCAGCTGCATCAGGTAGGTGCAGTAGGTAAACAGGGTACACAGCATCGTGACCAGCGCCGTTTTTATATGTTTTGCATCTTTTATCATGATCACGAACAGCAGCATCTCCGCCACATAGGCATACCGCTCATGCACCAGGGGCAGGCAGAAACAGATCGTCAGGATGGAAAGGGCAGTTACCTTGCAGAGGGTCAGGCCATCCAGCTTCACCTTGCGGCAGTACAGTTGGTAAAACAGTACGAGCAGCAGCAGGAAAGCCAGCAGCAGTCCATAGATGAAATAACTGTCGTAAAGTTCTTCCGACCAGGTTCCGATCAGGTTATAGAGATTCGGGTAATTCAGCGTCAGGGTGCCATAGTTGCGGTTTGCCTGTCCCAGATAGATCTTGTACATGACTTTCAGGCTGCGCCCGGCCAGGTACATGGGGATGCAGCTAATCGTATACACAATAGGCGTCCACAGCAGCTGCACAGGTTTTAACACGTTCCGCTTCTGCATGATCCACAGGAGGCACAGGATGGGGAGAAAGAATATCGCCTGCAATTTAAGTGAGATCGCCACGGCGAACAGCAGACAGATGCCATCACCGGATTTCCAGAAGCGATATCGGCCCTCTGCGGGGAGGGCTTCCGTGCTCCAGAGTTTTGCGCCGCATAGGGCAAGTAAGGTCAGCAGGATCATGGAACCATAGAGGCTGTCACACTGTCCCCATGCCGCCGAATCCAGCAGTGTCAGGGGATTCAGCAGGATTACGGCGTACAGCAGCAGCTTCTTATGAAGCCCGGTGACGCCCAGCTGCCCGCATAATTTGACGCAGACGAGCGCCAGGATAAAGTCAAAGATAACAGAGGGTAGTTTTACGATGACAACAGGGGCAAAAGGCAGATAGCTTGTCAGCGTGATAAGGGTCATGTATAAAGGCGGATTATCCCCGATATCCATTCCAAGGGAGGCAAGTCCGCCATTGCTCCGAATCTCGTCGATCCAGACCTCATAGGCAATATAGTAGTCGTTGCTTTTGACCGGAAAGAAAGCGACCCTAAGTATAACGGCAGTTATTGTAATTGCGGCAAAGAACAAAATATGAATCAATGGTATCTTACGGATCCGTACAGATAAAAATTTCCCCAGGGTAATGTCTTTTGCGTCAGTTTCTTTCTTTTTCCGGGAAGAAACTACTGTGGCTGCCACGCATAACAGGACGATTACAAGGATCGCTATAAATACAGCCAGCCGGGTGGGCACAAGCACGTCGTAAGTCAGGCGTATCGCCGCCGCACCGGAGGAAAAGTCTGACGGCATCCCTGGTATGTTGACGTTATCGGCGGAATGGACAGTTGCGGTCAATTCCCCTGTTATTTCAGGAATCTGTGCAGACTGGGGCACAAAAAAGAGGGAAGGGTTTCCGTTTTCCTGATAGTTCTCCACAGAGACGCAGAGATCGTACTGCGCATCCGTATCCAGACGGCAGTTTACAGGAAAATCAAGATACCAGCCCTCCGGCACGCCTGCCAGTGAGACGGTACTTGTGTAGATATGCGTGCCGTCCGCGTGGTTGGACAAGGTTACCGTGAGATTTCCGGACTCGGCCGTCATGCGGCTGGGAAGACCTGACGTCATGGAATCCGGCGTCAGGGGATCGGGTGCATCCAATGCCAGGCCAATGGAGGTAACCCTGTTGTGCGCAGGGGAGAAAACCTGGATCAGGACAGAGTCCTCGCTCAGCGGGACGGAGTCTTCCAACATGTTCAAAGGCGAGGCGCTTTCCATCCCCGAATAGAGAAAATTGCCGCCAAGGACAGCAAAGATGAGGATGAACAACAGTAATCCGGTTCTGATCCAGAATAAATTCTTCTTCATGTAAGCAACTCCTTTAACGCATCCAGTACGGAATAAGGAATAAACAGTTTACCGTAACCCACGGCCAGGTCAAGTCCCGGCTTGTTTTCTCCATGGAAGTCGGAACCACCGCTGACCGCGAGCCCGTAAGCTTCGGCAAGCCTGCGGATCTGGCGTTCTTCCGCCGCGTTGTAAGTACTGTAGATGGCCTCGATACCCACAAGTCCCGCTTCTTTCAGCTGAGAGACAAGCGTTTCCAGCCGTTCATCGCTCATATGGTACAGGATGGGATGGGCCAGGATGGGAATGCCGTCGGCCTCCCGGATCAGTTCCACCGCCTGCTCGGGCGTGACTTTTTCCCTGGGCACATAATAAGGGCAGTGATCCCCGATATAGCGGTCGAACGCATCTTTCATGCTGTTTGTATAATTATGGTTTAATAAAAATTTGGCATAATGCGCCCTGGTGATCACTGCATCAGGGAATTCAGACAGCAGTGATTCATAGCTGATATCAATGCCTGCCTCCTGGAGCAGGGCGCACATTTTCCGGTTTCTGTTGATCCGGGAATCTACAAAGTCCTGCAGATACTTTTGAAAACGTGTGTTATTATAATTGATATACAATCCTACTATATGCACATCCCTGCCCTGGTACTCGGTGGAAAACTCAATGCCGGGGATCACCTCGGGGACATTCCCGGCCTTGTCCGGCGGAAGCGTTTTCCGAAGCTGTTCCGCATATCCAAGAGCCTCCTCCAGCCCGTCAACGGTGTCATGGTCGGTAAGGGCAAAGGCAGCCAGCCCTTTGTCCATGGCATAATCCACCAGCTGCGTGGGAGAAAAAGTGCCGTCGGAGCGGTTGGAATGTACATGCAGGTCTATGGGTCTTGTTTCTTTCGTCATAACTTCCCGCCTCCTTTCAACAGCCTGTAAATCCTGAAAACTTCAGGCAGATGAAAATTGTTCCTATTCCGCGTCAAAATGCATTGTCCGGCAGGAAAAATACTCAGTTCTCATCCTCATCCTTATGAGCGGTAAAGACGGTGCGCTTTCTCGCCATCTCATCGCTGGCAAGGTATTCGTCATAAGTTGTGATCTTGTCGATCAGCTTCCCGTCAGGCAGGATCTCCATGATACGGTTGGCGGTGGTCTCCACAAACTGATGATCATGGCAGGAGAACAGTGCCACGCCGGGGAACTTGATCAGGCCGTTGTTCAGGGCGGTGATGGACTCCATGTCCAGGTGGTTGGTGGGCTCGTCCAGGATCAGGCAGTTGGAGCCGCTGATCATCATTTTGGAGAGCAGGCAGCGCACCTTTTCGCCTCCCGACAGCACCTTCACTTTCTTTACGCCGTCCTCCCCCGCGAACAGCATACGCCCCAGGAAGCCGCGCACATAGGTCACGTCCTTTACCGGGGAGTAGCTGGTAAGCCAGTCCACGATGGTCAGGTCATTGTCAAATTCCGCCGTATTATCCTTGGGGAAGTAAGCCTGGGAAGTGGTAACGCCCCATTTCACGGTGCCCTCGTCCGGTTCCAGTTCGTCCATCAGGATCCGAAACAGCGTGGTCTTGGCAAGTTCCTGGCCTCCCACAAAGGCGATCTTGTCGTTATGTCCCACGATAAAGGAAATGTCATCCAGTATCTTTTCCCCGTTCACGGTCTTGGAAAGGTGTTCCACGGTCAGGACTTCGTTGCCGATCTCACGCTCGGGACGGAAGTCGATATAAGGGTACTTCCTGCTGGAGGGCTTGATCTCATCCAGTTCGATCTTTTCCAGGGCGCGTTTCCTGGAAGTCGCCTGCTTGGACTTGGAAGCGTTGGCGGAGAAGCGGGAGATGAATTCCTGTAACTCTTTGATCTTCTCTTCCTTTTTCTTATTGGCCTCTTTCATCTGGCGGATCAGCAGCTGGCTGGATTCATACCAGAAATCATAGTTGCCTGCGTATAGCTGGATCTTGCCATAGTCGATATCCGCGGTATGGGTACATACCTTATTTAAAAAATAACGGTCGTGTGAGACCACGATGACCGTGTTCTCAAAATTGATCAGGAACTCTTCCAGCCAGGAGATGGCATCCAGGTCCAGGTGGTTGGTAGGCTCGTCCAGGAGCAGGATATCAGGGTTGCCGAACAGGGCTTTCGCCAGCAGTACCTTTACCTTGATATTGCTGTCCAGATCTTTCATCATGGAATAGTGCAGCGCCGTGTCAATCCCCAGGCCGTTCAACAGCGTGGCGGCGTTGGATTCCGCCTCCCAGCCGTCCATTTCCCCGAATTCCGTCTCCAGTTCGCTGACGCGGATGCCGTCCTCGTCAGAGAAATTATCCTTGGCATAGAGCGCTTCCTTTTCTTTCATGATCTGATAGAGCCGCTCGTTGCCCATGATGACGGTATCCATTACCGTGTGATCGTCATATTTGAAATGGTCCTGCTCCAGCACGGAGAGACGCTGGCCGGGGGTGATGATAATGTCACCGTTGGTGGTTTCCAGCTGGCCGGAAAGGATTTTCAGGAAAGTGGATTTACCCGCGCCGTTGGCGCCGATGACACCGTAGCAGTTTCCCTCCGTAAATTTGATGTTCACGTCCTCGAATAAGGCTTTCTTGCCTACCCTGTAAGTTACATTGCTTGCCTGTATCATTGTAATACCTCTTTTTTCTTATACTATTTTTATGCAGTCAACCTCTATTATACATAAAACCATTGATATTTCAAGAAAAATCGCCAGCCGCAGAGAATCTCATTAAGAAATGCTGAAGATTTACCTAAGGGAGTCTAAATATTGTTTTGGGTTCTTGAAATTTCCTGACAAATGGAGTAGGCTGTAAGTGGCTGCAAAAAATTAATGTATGGGAACGGTCCCAAGACAGAGCAGGCGGTAAGGTCTTCAGATGAGTGGGATTACACCGTTCGCAACATGGAAAGGCAGGAATGAGAACCTTGATATTGGCATTAATATGTCTGCTGCTATTGGTAGCTTTATATTTATATATGATCATGCCAAGGATATTCAACAAACCGGATACATCTTCCTACCGGAAATGGCTCTATGCCCACAGAGGGCTTTTTGACAATAATTCCGACGCGCCGGAAAATTCCCTGGAGGCGTTCCGCAGGGCGGCGGAGGGCGGATTTGGCATCGAAATGGACGTGCAGCTGTCAAAGGACGGCATCCCGATGGTGTTCCACGATTTTACACTGAAAAGAATCTGCGGCGCGGAAGGAAAGGTATATGATTACACCTGTGATGAATTACAGAAATTCAGGCTCTGTGGTTCTGGGCAGCGGATTCCCCGTTTTCAGGAGGCGCTGGAACTGGTGGATGGCAGGGTGCCCCTGATCGTGGAACTGAAGCTGCCCGCCATGGACACTTCCGTATGTCCGGCTGCGGACAGGCTGTTGTCGGAATATAAGGGAATGTACTGTATCGAATCCTTTCATCCCCTGGCGGTGCGCTGGTATAGGAAGAACCGCAGGGAGATCGTGCGGGGACAGCTGTCGGACGCCTTTTTGAAAAAAGGAGAATTTAACAGGCCGCTGTGTTTCCTGTTGCAGAATCTCTTGTTCAACTGGATGGGAAAGCCGGACTTTGTGGCATATAACCACGAGTATCCGAAAGGATTTTCCCGCAGGTTCTGCCGCAGGTTTTATCACAATACGGCTGTGGCGTGGACGATCAAAACGCCGGGGGAACTGGAGACGGCCAGGAAATATTTTGATATCTGCATTTTTGACAGTTTCGTGCCTGAAAAGTAACACATGGTATTTTATGGCGCGGACAGTTGGATATTCTCTGCCATTGTGCAAACTGTAGCAGGTAAAAAATGGAATGTGGGCATATTGCACGAAAATCAAATCTTTCGCAAAGGGTTGTCACATTCGGCTTGATATTCTTCCGACAAATTGATAGAATATGCATATAATGAACTGGTTTTTGTATTTCATTTGTTCCGGGACAGCCGTTTTTCGGCTGTCTAAAATCACGCTGACTGTTCAGGAACGACAGGGGAATATTGTGTGCTTCCCGCTGTCCGCTTCAGGATAGCTGCAATCATCTTTGAAAGGGAGAAACTAGATGAAAAAATGGGTTTATTTATTCAGTGAAGGTGACATGAGCATGCGGAATCTTCTCGGTGGAAAGGGCGCAAACCTGGCTGAGATGACCGGCATCGGCCTGCCTGTTCCCCAGGGTTTCACCATCACTACGGAGGCCTGCACCCAGTATTATGAGGATGGCCGCAGGATCAATGACGAGATCATGGCGCAGACCATGGAGTATGTGGCCGAGATGGAGAAGATCAACGGCAAGAAGTTCGGCGACCTGCAGAATCCCCTGCTTGTTTCCGTGCGTTCCGGCGCACGCGCTTCCATGCCCGGCATGATGGATACCATCCTGAACCTGGGTCTGAACGATGAAGTGGTGGCCGCCATGATCGCAGGCAACCCGGATCCCGCTTTTGAGCGATTTGTATACGATTCCTACAGACGCTTCATCCAGATGTTCTCGGATGTGGTCATGGAAGTGGGCAAGAAATATTTCGAGCAGCTGATCGATAAGATGAAAGAGGAAAAGGGCGTCAAGTATGACGTGGAACTGACCGCAGCTGACCTGAAGACCCTGGCGGAGCAGTTTAAGGCGGAGTATAAGAACCAGCTGGGAACGGATTTCCCCTCCGATCCCGTGGAGCAGCTGAAGCTGGCCATCGAGGCGGTGTTCCGCTCCTGGGACAACCCCCGCGCCAACGTATACCGCCGGGATAATGACATCCCTTACTCCTGGGGCACCGCAGTCAACGTAATGCCCATGGTATTCGGCAACCTGAACGATGAGTCCGGAACAGGCGTTGCATTTACCCGAGATCCTGCCACCGGCGAGAAGAAACTGATGGGTGAATTCCTGAAGAACGCCCAGGGCGAGGATGTGGTGGCAGGCGTGCGCACCCCCATGCCCATTGCCCAGATGGAGAAAGAGTTCCCCGAGGCATATGAGGAATTCATCAAAGTGTGCGAGATCCTGGAGAATCATTACCATGACATGCAGGATATGGAATTCACCGTTGAAAATAAGAAGCTGTACATGCTTCAGTGCCGTAACGGCAAGAGGACCGCACAGGCCGCGTTGAAGATTGCCTGCGACCTGGTGGACGAGGGACATAAGACCGAGGCGGAAGCGGTTGCCATGATCGATCCCCGCAACCTGGATACCCTGCTGCATCCCCAGTTCGACGCTGCGGCGCTGAAAGAAGCAGCCCCCATCGGAAAGGGTCTGGGAGCCTCCCCCGGGGCAGCCTGCGGCAAGATCGTATTTACTGCGGAAGACGCGGAAAGCTGGGCGGCAAAGGGCGAGAAAGTGGTTCTGGTGCGCCTGGAGACTTCCCCTGAGGATATCACCGGCATGAAAGTTTCCCAGGGTATCCTGACCGTTCGCGGCGGCATGACTTCCCATGCGGCGGTGGTTGCCAGGGGTATGGGTACCTGCTGTGTGTCCGGCTGCGGCGATATGACCATGGACGAGGCAGATAAGAAATTTACCCTGGCAGGACAGGAGTTCCATGAGGGAGACTATATTTCCATCGACGGAACCACAGGCAATATCTATGCCGGACAGATCAAGACGGTGGACGCTACGATTGCGGGTGAGTTCGGCCGTGTCATGGCCTGGGCGGACAAGTTCAGAACCCTGAAAGTGCGTACCAATGCAGACACTCCCGCTGACGCAAGGAAAGCCCGCGAACTGGGCGCCGAAGGTATCGGTCTTTGCCGTACTGAGCATATGTTCTTTGAGGAGAGCAGGATCGAGGCGTTCCGTGAAATGATCTGTTCCGATACCGTGGAGGAGAGAGAGGCGGCGCTGGAAAAGATACTGCCTTACCAGCAGGGTGATTTTGAGGCGCTGTATGAGGCCCTGGAGGGCAACCCTGTTACCATCCGTTTCCTGGATCCCCCTCTCCATGAGTTTGTCCCTACCGAGGAAGCCGACATTGAAAAACTGGCCGAGGCACAGGGCAAGTCCGTGGAGACCATTAAGACCCTGATTGCTTCCCTGCATGAGTTCAACCCCATGATGGGTCACAGGGGATGCCGGCTTGCGGTGACTTATCCTGAGATCGCGAAGATGCAGACCAAAGCGGTCATCCGGGCGGCCATCAATGTGAAAAAAGCGCATCCCGACTGGAACGTGAAGCCTGAGATCATGATTCCCCTGATCTGTGAGGTGAAAGAATTAAAGGTTGTGAAGAAGATTGTGCTGGAGACCGCTGACGCGGAGATCAAGGCAGCGGGCATCGACCTGGAATATGCCGTAGGAACCATGATTGAGATCCCCAGGGCGGCGCTGACCGCTGACGAGATCGCGAAAGAGGCTGATTTCTTCTGCTTTGGCACCAACGACCTGACCCAGATGACATTTGGTTTCTCCCGCGACGATGCAGGCAAGTTCCTGAACGCGTACTATGACGCAAAGATTTTAGAGAACGATCCTTTTGCGAAGCTGGATCAGACTGGCGTCGGCAGACTGATGGAAATGTCCATCAAGCTGGGCAAGCCCGTCAATCCCGGTCTGCACATCGGAATCTGCGGCGAGCACGGCGGAGATCCTTCCTCCGTGGAGTTCTGCCATAAGATTGGACTGGACTATGTGTCCTGTTCCCCGTTCCGGGTGCCTATTGCGCGGCTGGCGGCGGCACAGGCGGCTATTAGCCAACAGTAGTACACTGAGGAAAATTGTTCTTGCAGAACCAGATTTTCCTGAATGCAAATTTTAATTTTTCCTGAGAGGAAGAGAAGATAAGCAGTAACGAGAGCCTTGCTGGATATCCCCAGTGAGGCTCTTTTCCCCCTCCTCCCCTCCCCTTTCCCCACCTTCCTCCTCCCCGCTTCCAGACAGCCGCTCTATATCGGCTATGCCCGCTTAAAGACTGTGGTTTCTGTCCTCCTCCCCTCCACCCTAAAGCTCCGCCAGCCAATAATTCTAATCCATTTTCCTTTTCTCTTTCGGGTATTTTCTTCCTCCCCTCAACTTCTCTAAAAGCCCATAAATACGGTGTTTTCAGGCATCTTCTTCCTTCTTCTTTTCGGGGAGTGTGGAGGATGGCGGGGGAGGAGGAAGCCCGCTGTGGTTTTCGGGAAGGGTCTTCTGGGAGGACTTTCTGGGAGTGTAGAGGGTGGGGAGGAAGACGATGTTCGCTGTGTTTTCGGGGGTTCTGGAGTTTTCCCAGCTTTTTTCTGAGGGAAGATAGCTGGGAGAGGAAGAGGGAAAAAGAGAGTGGAAATGGGGGAGAGGATGTGGTAGAATGGAGGGGAGGAAGAGGAAAAATTAAAATCTGCATTCAGGAAAAAGAGGTTCTGCGATCACATAGTATTTTTGCAAAAACCTGTTTTTGGCGAAAAGTGTTACTCTGAATTTGGCGAAAAAATGCCAAAAATCAAGAGAATTATGCCAAAAACAGGTTTTTTCTCGCCAAAAACACTCCTAAAAATGCCAAAAATTATGTTTTTGGCGGATTTGGGAAATTTTTGGCGGAATTTTTGGCGAATCATTTATAGAGGATGGATAATGAAGAAGAAAGCTTACAGGGGTATCAGGTGTGAAAAGAGAAGTGTAAACAAATGTATAAATGGTGAGTACGAGCTTGAAGAACTTTTGAATTACGGTATGTGGGTGTATATTTTATGTCCTTTTTGATATGAAACGAAAAAAGTTCTATCATATGACTGAAAATGTTTAGTTTTCTTGTTGTTCATCCTGCTTGCCAAAAGGGGATATTAGAGATGGTAAAATCAC
>JAMPAC010000034.1:0-21701 GCA_023667395.1 Blautia sp.
TCTTTTCTGTTCGGAATTTTCAGGGTTGCATCACTGTTTGTTTGTCAAGGTTCATTCTCCTGTCTTACAGAAGATTATTTCCGCTTCCGTGACAGCTTATTTAGGATACCATAAGCTAACAGCTGTGTCAACAACTTTTTCTATTTTTTTCAAAAATATTTCTGAAATTTGCCAGTCCCTATGGACTCATCTGCTCTACCGCCATATTCTCCATAAAATCTTTCCATATATACCCCGAATACGCCGGTCCGCTTAATCCCTCCATCTCTCTGGGCTGGTCATATCCGACCCAGACGCTGGTTGTATACTCTCTCGTATATCCTACGAACCAGCTGTCCTTACAGTCATTCGTTGTCCCTGTCTTGCCCGCACAGAAACGGTCGCTCAAATTTACCGGTTTTCCCGTTCCATTTTCCATGACCCCTTCCAACACATCCTCCATAAGCCCGGCCGCCTCCCGGGTATAGACCTGCTTCCCGGAACGATCCGGCTCATACAGAACATTTCCGTCCTTATCCAGGATGCGCACAATGCAGGTAGGGTTTCTGAATATGCCGCCGTTTTCAATGGCGGCATACGCGGATGCCATCTCCAGGGGCGATACCCCTACAGTAAGTCCTCCCAAGGCGGCAGGGAGGTCATAATCTTCCTCCATAATTCTGGAAAAATCCATTTCCTTTAAATAAGAAAGACCTGTTTCCGGCGTCAGTTCCTGAAATAATTTCCATGCCACCGTGTTTATGGACTGTTCTACCGCATGCCGCACCGTTACCATTCCCTCATAATTGCCGGTAGCGTTCCTGGGGCCGTCCCTGATGGGCTCGTCCGCCACCACCATTTCCGGCGTATATCCCCTTTCAAATATGGGCGTATACACAATCAGGGGTTTTATGGAACTTCCCGGCTGGCGAAAACTCTGATAAGCGCGGTTCAGCGGGTAAAAATCAAATTCCTGGCGGCGTCCTCCCACCATCGCGCTGACATGGCCAGTGGCGTTGTCAATACAGACCGCAGCGCCCTGAAACGCGTAAACGCCCTCGCTGTTTGTTTCTGTGGAAACACTTAATTCCGCATCCAGGGTCCCCTGCAGTAGTTCCTGCAGTTCAAGGTCAAAAGAGGTTTCTATCCTATATCCTTCCGTATATAATGACTCCAGACATTCCGCATAGCGTTCCACGTACTCTTTTTCATAGGCTTCCCGCTGGGTCTCATCCATAAATTCATGGCAGAACGTGAAACCGGAAAACTCCATCAGCGCACGAACCGTGCAATATGCCGTGTAAGTCTGCACGTAATCATTCTTTTCTACCTCTTCCGCCGTTTCCGTCTCCGGTTCCTCCGGCGCGATTGACCCGGAATCCGCCGCCATGAAATCGTCTTCCGAGAGATATCCTCCCTCCCATAACTGTTTCAGGATGCGCGTCTTTCTCTTGTTTGTGTTGGCGCTGTTTGTGAGCGGGTCATAGAGCGTGGGATTGTTGGGAATGGCGCACAGGTAGATCAGCTGGGACAGTTCCAGTTCCGAAACCTCTTTTCCAAAATAGCCCATGCTGGCATTGCCGATCCCATAATACCCGTTGCCAAAATAAATATTGTTCAGGTAGAATTCCATGATTTCTTCCTTGGAAAATTTTTCTTCCAGTTCCCAGGCAATAAAAATCTCTTTCACCTTTCTCCGCCAGCTGACCTCCGGAGTCAGGTACATTGTCCGCGCCAGCTGCATGGTAACGGTACTTCCCCCCTGTGTGACTTTCCCCCGGTTCTTCACCAACGAGAAAAAGGCGCGCAGAAGCCCCTTGTAATCCACTCCCTGGTGCTCATAGAACCGCTTATCCTCCACGCACACCACGGCGTCGATCACTGCCTGGGGCATTTCGGACAAAGGCACATAGAAGACGCCTCTGTCTCCTTTCCACAGGGAAATAAGCGTTCCGTCCGCCGCATACGCCGCGCTCGGATACGCCGCATTGTGTTCCCCCGCACCGAAGTCCTCATAAGCAGCTTCCGATACAATCGCCTCGGCCTCGTCGTGAAGTTCCCGTACTGTGGCAATATAATAGCGAAGCGAATCCCCATATCTCACATAGAGCGCGACGCATACAATGATCGACAGCTGTAAAAAAACATGAATCCTCAGCCTCCGGCGGAGCCTGCGATATCTTTTTCTTCTGCCTTTTCTTCCGCTCACCCAACACTCCAGTTTATTGTACCATAAATATGAATGAGAAGAATGCCCGAATTCTGGGCATTCTTCAGCGTGAGACTTAGAGTTTCTCCGCGAAGCAGCCTTTGCTGCGAGCCAAAATTGTCAAAGACAATTAGAAACTCTTCTCACGCTATTACCGCAGACGCATATTCGATGGAGATCATATTCTCTCCCTCAAACAGGAAGTTCAGCTTCATTCCGTCTTTTTCATATGTGATCCTGTTTTCGGTCTCTTCCCCATCCCCGCCATATACGCGGATCACATCTTCCCTGGTCATGGACAGATCGATTCCTTCCTCGGTAGCTACCATATCGTCCTTGAAAATGATGTAGCCGATCCGGTTCTTTCCGTCCTCCGCCGGGTAGGTTTCTATTTCATAGGATACAAAATCATATACATAGGTGATACCTTCTCCCGCACAGCTGGGCGCTGTAAATATGCTCTTGCTCTCCCCCAGCTGCTCCGCCAGTTCATCCATATCCGCATCCACGGAAACTGTCACCCCGTTTACGATAAAACAGTACCCTGCCGCCGTACTCTCCTCCTGGCCGCTTCCGGATTCCCCAGGCGCAGGCTGCGCAGCCTGACCCGCCTCGGCCGAGGGCTCTCCGGACGCCTCGCTGCCTGCATCCTGCTGCCCTGTTCCCGCCAGGATCTCCACATTCTCGGCTTCCGCCGGATCCGCCCCGCCGGAAGCGCCGCAGCCTGACATACATATTGCCAGGCCAAGCGCTGCAGCCATCTGTAATAATCCGTTTTTCTTTCGTATCAAGTTCTTTTTCATAACTATGCCTCCTGTTTTCTCTGCATTGCAACGCCTCTGAAAAAAATTGTTCCTCAACATTTGCATCTGAAAGTCCTTCCAGAGCGTTTCCCTTTCGAAGTTCTTCTTGTGCGATATCCATTTTCATTCACTGCAAACCAGCGTATATTTCCTCCTGCTGCCGTTGTTGTTCCCTCTGGTAAGCCTCCAGCGTTTCCTGCCACTGCAATGCAAGTTCCTGTTCGTCCCTTCGATCCGCCAGCCCGCAGTCCTCCGCCAGGATCCCGCCAAAATAGCGGGATAGCTTTTCCGCGCCGGACAGATTGAGATGCAGGCCTGCGTCATAGGTATCCTCTCTGTAATCCAGCCCGATCTCCTCCGCCGCCTCAAGAAGATTATAATATTTCAGCCGATGCTCCTCTGCGTATGCCACAATCTGCTCCTCCCACTCCTCATACCAATAGGGATATAAGCTTGGCGCTTTTACCAGCACCAGTTCCACATCATTTTTCTCACAGAGTTCCACCATCCGGTCCAGGTAATCGTATGCCCGTTCCCCGAACCGATAATCCGCCAGGGGTCTCCCCTCCGGCACATTTTCCGCAGGCAGGACGTCCACACGCATATAATATCCGTTAAACGTCACTGGATCCTTCCCCCAGAAGTACCGGAAATCCTCCTCCAGCAGCTGGTTCCATCTGCTGTGATACCGCAGGATCGGGAATACATATTCGATAAAATGTTCCTCCTCCGTCATGGAAGCCTGAATGCTTTTTACTTTTGCAGCCGACCATCTCATGCCGTCCAACGTCATACGGTTATAACTCTCTTTCTGGGGCTCATTGAACATCATCGCCAAAACATTGAATACGGCCACTTTCGGCTTCTCATAGGTAAAGGTCTCCTCCATCAGGTAATAGGACTGCCACATCAGCTGTTCCGCGCTCCCCCGTATATAGCTGTTGATTCCATATTCCTGCCACAGCGTCACAGGGGAGAAATTCGTATATACCTCGCAGTCCCCGAAAAAGATGACGTCGTGATCTTTTTCCCCGGCATAATATTCTTCGATCATTCCTCCTTCCAGCACATCATCCATATACTTGGGCATCAACAGCCGCTGTATGCCCGCCAGGAGCGCCGCCAGCAACAGGAATATGCCTGCGATCCTGATAAGATTGCGGATTCTCTTTCCATGCATTATCCGGACACCTCCCTGTATTCTTTCCGAAGCCTGCCGCAGCGTTCCACCGCCCCCTTTGCCAGCAGCCGCATCACATCCAGGTATCCCGGGCCAATATCACAGTTTTCCTCCACTACGGACAACTCCGTACAGCCCAGGAGAATGACCTCCGCCCCCCTGTCTTTCAACTGCTGCGCCGCCCTGTTGAAACGTTCCATCTCCACGGGACGGTTGGCTTTCACATTTTCATATATGATGTGCATAATGTCCTCCTGCGCCCCGGTCTCTGGCAAAACCAACTCCAATCCGGCTTCCGCGAACGCCCTCTGGAACATGCCTCCGGCAATTGTACCGGAAGTCGCCATCAGACCCGCGCGCCGGATATGCCGCTTTTCCAGGCAGCCGCAGACCTCCTGGAGAATGTCAATGACAGGAACGCTGATGCCTGCAGCCAGTTCTTTGTAAAAATAGCTTGCCGTAATGCAGGGAACCGCAATCACTTCCGCTCCCTCCGCCTCCAGTTTCCGCCCGATCCGGAGCATTTCCGGCACAGGGCTCTGCGCGGTTTCCCCCAGAATATAGCCGGTGCGGTCCGGTATCCGGGGACAGTTATATACAATCATTTCAATATGATCCTGATCCCTTTCGGCGTCCGTCATCTCAATGACCATCTTCATAAAAAGCGCCGTCGCCATGGGGCCAAGTCCGCCTATCACGCCTAATTTTTTCACGCTAACCTCCATAGTCTGAATGGGAAACTTAGAATTTCCTGCCTGTATGTCCCTATGGGATCTCCGGATACAGCGACCTGTCGTAATAATGGGAACCATTCGGATAGTCCGTGGCAGTGTGCGTATCAGAATAAGCCATCAGTTCCGCGTCCGTCAGGTAAAAGAACGTAGCACCGTCCCCTCTCCTGCAGGTATCAAAATGATGCCAGCCTTCCCCGATATCAACCAGGTTCCAGAAATGCATTCCGTTTCCCACCCGGATCCGCTCAATATCCATATTGGTAATCCCCGCCCTGGTCAGCAGGCATTTTGACGCCATTGCAAACGCAAAACAATCTCCCCGCTGCAGGACAATTCCATAGTAAGCGCCTTCCACCCAGTCTGTTTTGGGCGTTCCGTTTTTATAGGCAATCTTTTTATTCACCCAGTCATAGATTGCCCTGATCACCTCATACTGGCTCATGGAGGAATTAGTGATCGAAGCCAGAATCTTGTCTGCCTCCGCGTTCACCGCCTCCTCTGTCATGGGTATGCTTACCGCAGCAGGAATATCTTTTGGCACTTCCCGCACATGGAGGACAGTGGAAACCTCCGCCTCGTTCCCATATTTATCCGTGGCCCGATAGATCACCTCATAGTCTCCGGGAGTGTCCAGATCCACGGCGGAATTGTCCACCACCAGGGCCACTGCGTCGTCATAATCGTCCGTAACGGTCACGCCCTTTTTATACGACACGCCCTCGCCCAGCGTGATTCGCAGTTCCTGCACCCCTTCTATCACCGGCGGCGTCACGTCCTCGATGACCTCCAGCCGGGCCTCCGCCTCCGCGACGTTCCCGCCTTCATCTTTCGCTTCCAGGATGAGCGTATAGATTCCCCCGTGTCGGATATCCGGTTCTTCCTTATAAGCGATCTCCCAGTCCGTGTTGTCGGTGACATCCGTCACGAAATCCTCCAGGGCAAAATCATCTCCCAGCATGATGGTCTTATCCCTGGTTCGGATCTCCGGCGGAGTGGTATCCGTCACATGCAGGATCGTGGCAATATCCTGATGGTACAGATGGATGGTCACCTCATGATCTCCCACATGGTTGAATTCCATATTTTCATCGATGCCCGACACGATTGCCGCCGACTCACATTCCCATTCCAGGAAATCCGCCACGGAGGGACACTCCTCCCCCGCTTCTATAGCCACGCTTTCCCTGACGCAGCGGTGAGGCAGTTGATAATATCCGTATCCCCCCGCCAGCATCAGAACAAAAACAAAGCACGCCGCCAGCACGGGAAGAAGTTTTCTTTTCCGGGATCTTTCAGACAGGACAGCCGCCTGTTCCTCCGGGGACTCCTCTGCTGCAGGTATTTCCACGGTTTCAGAATATCCGTCTGTTTCGCCGGAATCCCATGCTGCCTCCGCATATTCCTCCGTTGTGGCAGGAATCCACCCTGTTTCCGGGTATTCGTCCATGCCTGCCAGGCTCCGCCCAGCCTCCGCATACCCCGATCCCGGTTCCGCGCTCCCATATCCCCACTTCCGGATACGATCATAATACCTCCGCTCATTTACGGCTCGGTATTTATAGCCCGTATATGCCCTCGGAGACACGTAATTTCTGCGGACGGCATCATTCGTGCCTGTGAACTGACGTTTCCGCGCGCTTCCCTTTACGCCCTGCACCCAGGGATCCCTGATGCTTCCCTTTATGTGCACTGCCCGGACATTCCGGCCGTTTGACCTCACTTTTCGATTCATGGACATTCACCTCAGACTTTTCTGTTATCCCGCATCCGTCATACGGACAGGGAATAGCGCTCGCACAGCATGGTCACGGTCATGACAATCAGCAGGTAGTCGATTTCATATGCGCCCATCAGCTTAAATCCGTCCTGCCTGTATACCTGCTTCATGTGATTCACATAGTCCGTATCAAACACATCATATTTCTTTAACAGGCCCTCTTCCAGATAGGGAATCTCCGCAGAGTTCTTGATCATGGCGGACATGCCCGGCGCCTGAAAAGGGAACTTCCTGCGTTTGACGATCTCGTCCGGCACGATCCCCTCCGCCGCCTTTTTCAGGATGTATTTCTCATTGACTCCGTTCAGCTTATATCGATCCGGTATGGTGACGACAAAATCCAACAGTTCCCGATCCAGGAACGGATGCCTCCCCTCCACGGAATGGGAGAAGAACATCCTGTCCCCATGTTCCCCCAGCAGATGCTCCGACAGGCGCAGCTTGTGATCGATATAGGATCGTCTCTGCTGGGCGCTCATGCCTTTCAGCTTCTCCACCCTGACGGGGCTCTCCGCAATGGCGGAAAAATGTTTCAGTTCTCCCCTGATATTGGCGCTGTATACCTGGTGATGTATCTCCCTGATCTTAGGATGATCCCGCTCGAAACGGAAAAAGGGATCACCCCATAATCTCTCATTGCAGGCGCACTCTTCTCGGGACATTTTCCCTTTCTGCATTTCCCGGAACAAGTCCACCATATATCCCACATATCCGTAAAAGAATTCGTCCGAACCCTGACCCGTGAGAACTGCCTTTGCGGGAGAATCCTGCACCAGCCGGGACAACAGGAAAGCGGCCACGTCATAACTTTCCTTTACCGCCGCTTCGGCGTGATAGACAACCTGTTCCAGATGGCTCCAGATCTCCGCTTCCGCCACGCTGACGCTGTAATGCCTGGACTGCACGCGCTCCCTCACCAGCTGCTGGAAGCGGCTTTCATTTAATTCGCCCTCCCCGATCTCTGCGGAAAAGGAATAGGTGCTGTTCAACAGATACTTGCCGATATAGCATGCCACCACGGAACTGTCCAAGCCGCCGGAAATATAGAAACCTATGGGCACATCCGCCGTCAGCCTCCTGCTGATGGCCTTTTTTAACAATTCGCGAAGACGCTCCGTGTAATAGGCCTCCCCCAGGTCGTCCGCCTCCGGATAGGACAGATCCCAGTATTCCATATCCTGCACCCCGGAGGCTTCGCTGATCTTCAGCATATGTCCCGGTTCCAGGGAATATATATTTTTGAAAAATGTCTGGGGCGCCACGATCCCCGGGAAATTCATCAGCTGATCCACCGCTTTCAGGTTCAGCCTGCGTTCCACCCCCGGATATTCCAGGATCGACTTGACCTCCGAGGCAAACAGCAGCCTGCCCTGGGAATGCGTATAATACAGCGGACAGATGCCAATCTGGTCCCGCACCAGGAGCAGCTGCCGCCTCTCCCCGTCATAGAGGGCGATGGCAAACTGCCCGTTCAGCAGCCTGGGGAATTCCAATCCCTCCTCCTCGTACAAATGGAGAATGACTTCCACATCCGTTTTGGTGGAAAAAGAGTGCCCCTTTTCCATCAGCTGCCTGCGCAATTCCTGATAGTTAAATATCTCTCCGTTGCAGACCATGGCAATGGTCCTGTTTTCATTCCAGATGGGCTGCATACCGCCTTCCAGATCCAGAAAACTCAGTCGGACGAATCCCAGCGCCACATGCTCCAGCACCAGGCTACCGCTTCCGTCCGGCCCCCGGTGCCGGATGGCATCCAGCATACCGTTCAATATTTTTCCATCCACTGCCTCTTTGTTTTCCAGATTATAGATGCCGCATATTCCGCACATATCTTCTGCCTTTCCAAGCGCTTAAAATTGGTTGTAAATAAACTGGCTGGCGTCATACCCGATGCCGTAGGCTCCCCACAGCAATACCATCAAAAACAGGCCAAACCAGACCGCCGTCCGCAGCGGCCAGGGCATGGCTCCGATCCGCTCCCGCACGCTGCCCCTGCGCTGTACCAGGCTGACCACAAGCATCAGCAGGATACCCGTAAACAGCACACCGTAGTCCGCCGGGCCAAGCCCCAGCGCAAGCAGCGAACCATCTGTCAGTATGCTCCAATTTCCTGCGCCAAAAAGGGATCCCAGCATCCCCAGCGTAACCCTCACCGCCGCGTAACAGTCAAACAGATTCAGCACACAGACCAGCGCAAAAGTCCTGCCCACCTGAAAAAACTGGTAGCCCCGTTTTCCGCCTATGGAAAACCGTTCGTGAAACCGCTGGTACAGAGGCTGTAATTCCTCCGATATCATAAGAACCGCCCAGTTCAGCAGCCCCCATACCACAAAATTCCAGCTGGCTCCGTGCCAGATGCCGGTTGCCAGCCAGACCGCAAAAGAAGACAGATAAACGGGCAGGCGCTTTCCCGCCCTCTCTCCCAGGCGCTTTCTCACAGCTTTGGAGAAACGCTGCATGACCGCGGACGTGGAGACCGGATAGAGCACATAATCCTTGAACCATGTGCTCATGGAAATATGCCACCTGCGCCAGTATTCCTTTAAGGATTTGGAAAAATACGGGCGCATGAAATTTTCTTTCACACGGATGCCGAATGTCTGCGCGATCCCGATGGTAATATCGATCCCGCCGGTAAAGTCCGCGTAAAGTTCTATGGTGTAGAAAACCATCAACACCAGCGTATACGCGCCGCGGTACGTATCCGGGCTGCCGATCATCAGATTCACCGCCGCCGCGATCCGGTCCGCCACCACCAGTTTTTTAAAATATCCCCAGAGCATGCGGGACAACCCGCCCCACAGATTGTCCCTGCTGAAACGGCTGCCCGCCCATAAGGTCTGCGACAGGTCGCCGAACCGGCTGATGGGACCCTGAATCAGCTGCGGGAAAAAGGAAATGAATAAGGCGTACCGGAAAAAATTCTTTTCCGCCGGAACGCTCTCCCTTGACACGTCCACCAGATACCCGATGGCCTGAAAGGTATAAAAGGATATCCCCAGGGGGAGGGCAAGCTTCACAAAAGAAAGCTGGCGCGAGCCGCCAAACGTTCCCGCCATGCCATTCCATATGGAAATAAAAAAGTTGGTATACTTGGCCTGCGCCAGAATCCCCAGAACCAATGCCAGACACAGCGCCAGCCATATCCGGCGCTTTTTCTTCCGGGCATCCTTATAGGCTTTCTTTTCCTCCCGCCCCAGTTCCGCCTTATGCTCTTTCAGGTAAGCTTTCTGGCGCGCAAGATCCCGCTCTATTGCCAGGGCTGTCAGGTAAGTCAGCACAGTGACCGCCAGGATGTAATAAAGATAACCCGGACCTGCGGCATAATAGAACAGATAGCTTCCCAGCAGCAGCGATATCCACCGCCGCTTCATGGGGATTATGTAATACAGGATCAGCAGCAGGATGAAAAACCCGATAAACTCATAGGAGGTAAATAACATACATCAGCCCCTCAATCCTCGTCTTCCAGTTCCTGAACCAGCGCGTATATCGCCTTTGCAGAATTGAAGTTCTCCGGGATGATATGGCTGGCATCGATGGTGATGTCGAATGTCTCATGGAGTTCCGATATCAGCGCCACAATGTCAAAGGAATCCAGGATCATGCCGTCCACCAGATGCTCCTCCGCCCCAAAATCCACCTCCGGGTGCAGTCCCTTTAAAATATTCAGTACTTCTTCCATTTTTTCTTTCCTCTCTTTACTGTATGGTATTTTTCAAGCCAACGCGGTCAACCTTTCCGTTGGCCGTAAAAGGCATTTTCTCCAGCCTGACCACCTGATTGGGCAGCATATATCGGGGCAGCTTCCACTTCAATTCCGTCATCAGTTCCTTTTCCGCAATATCGCCCAGGTAACACAGTATAATCTTCTGCTTTTCCTTGTTGTAAACGCATACCGCCATCTTCACTCCCTGGATCTCATTGGCATTCACCTCGATCTCACCCAGTTCTATGCGGTGTCCCATGTGCTTGATCTGGGCGTCCTGCCTGGACACAAAACACAGTTCCCCCCGCTCATTGTACCTGCCGATATCGCCCGTCCTGTAGATCAGTTCGGGATAGGCCGCGTTCAGGGGATTCTGGACAAACGCCTCCTGCGTCCGTTCCCAGTCCTGATAGTATCCCAGGGTCAGCGCCGACCCGCGCACGCAGATCTCGCCCTGCTCCCCTGCAGCCGCCGCCTTTCCGTCCTCCGTGAGAAGAAGGAGCTCCCGGTTGGGAAAAGGACGTCCGATGGGAATGACCTCATCCTCCGCAAATTCCCTCTCCACCCGGAAAAAGCAGCACATCCCCGTGCATTCCGTAGGCCCGTAAAGATTCACGAAAGAAGCTTCCGGAAGCGCCTCCCTCCACAGCCGCAGCTGCTTTACAGGAAAGACCTCCCCACCAAAAGCAATGGTATGAATATATTCCGGCTTCACCGTCTTGAAAGTATCAAAGGCGCTGATCATGGTAAGCGCCGATACCACCCAGCAGATGGTGTTGATCCTATGGGTATTTAAGTATTCCACCAGCGCAACCGGATAGGAGAAACAATACTTCGGTATCAGATAGGTGGTTGCGCCGAATTTCAGGGTGGGATAGATCTCTTTCAGGCAGGCGTCAAAATAGAGCGGCGCCTGATTTCCGAAAACAGTATCCTCATGGAATCCCAATGTCTCCGACAGCTGCTCGATATAATCCCGCACCGACCGATGGCACGCGGCAACCCCTTTCGGCACTCCCGTGGAACCTGACGTGAATACGATATAAACGGGATCCGTATCTATGGCGCTGTCGTAAATATGTTCCAGGGCGTCCCTGTCCGCTTCCGTCCGGATCAGGTCGCTGTACCGCCTGACCTCGCAGTTTTCTACCTGGAATTTTTGAACGAGAGCCTCCGTGTCCTCATCACAGATGATCATTGGCGGCTTCACCTGATCCAGGATCATCTGGATCCTGCCCCCTGACATTTCCTCGTCCACGGGGACATAAAAATTACCACCTGCAACCGTCCCGAAAAATGCCGTGACCTCCTGCGGTGATTTTCTCATGAAAATGACTATGGGCTTTTTGTAAATCCCTTTTTTATGCATATAACTTCCAATGCTCTGACTCTGGTCATAGACCTCCCGGAAAGTCAGCCCGCTCTTCCCGTCAGAATACGCGACCTTATCCGGCTTTTCTTCCGCCGCCCTGTACAGATCGCTTAAGATATGGTTCTGCATATCCGGTATCTCCCTTTAAAAAGTATACTTTTCCGAGTTCCCGGATTAACGGAATTTTTTTTGATTATCATCATTATAATCCATACTTCCGTCAGTTTTTTCATCTTTTTCTTGCATAATATCCGGTATGTGTTATAATATACGTGTTTGCATAAAAACATCTTGACACGGAAAAGTATACTTTTTTGCGTCCGCCGTTTAAAAATCATCCGGCTTCTCACATTTTCTGACCCTGTCCAGGAACGTGCTTTCCGCCATATTACAGATACGCGCCGCTTCTTTCAACGTTATTTTCCTGTCCCGCCAGAGTTTGCGAACCTCATGAAAATTATCGGGCAGGGGCATCGGCGGCCTGCCGAACCTTACGCCCCTTGCCTTGGCTGCCGCAATCCCCTCCATCTGTCTCTGCCTGATAGTGATTCGCTCATTTTCCGCCACATAACTTAACAGGGCCAGAACCAGGTCGCTGATGAACGTGCCCAGAAGGTTTTTATCCCTCCTGGTATCCAGGATCGGCATATCGATCACCACGATGTCCGCGCATTTTTCCTTTGTAATGATATGCCACTGCTCGTTCAGGTCCGCGTAATTCCTGCCCAACCGGTCGATCGATTTGATATACAGGACGGAATTGCCGTTCAATTTCTTTAACAGCCGTTTGTATTGCGGTCTGTCAAAATTTTCCCCTGACAGCTTGTCCATGAAAATATTTTTTTCCGGCACCCCCATCTCCAGGAGCGCCAGCCTCTGCCTGTCCTCATTCTGTTCTCTGGTGGATACTCTTATGTATCCGTACAATACTTGTTCTTTCATTTCTCCTCCAAACCGCCATCAGAAAAAAAGGCAATAAAAAAAGCCCGCAAACACGAATGTTTACGAGCAATGCACACGCTACATGATCCATGGGATCTGCCAGGAACCTCCGATGATCTTTTCCACCCCCACCGCTATCAGATTGTGTTGGTAAAGCCATGTCAATATCCGGCTTTCCCCCGTGTATTCGGATATGATCCCGGCCACCACGCTCAAACTGCCCGGATCACCCATCATGATAAAAGTATAGATCGTCCAGAGGATCAGCGCCACCTCGCAGACGCCGAATACCGCACCCAGCAGTTTATTAACAAAATGTATCACCGGAAGCCCGGAAATCACTTTCGCGGAAAAAAATACAAGTCCCAACAGGTGATGCGCTATTCCGATCAGCACCAGCAAGACAACGGCGACCACCACTCCCATGGTCTTTCCCGACATATAGTTTTTAGCGCCGAAAGCAAGCAGCCCTGCCACGATACAGAGCACTACCATGGAAACCAGGGAAATGATCTCCCTGACCATTCCCTTTTTATATCCGTCCACAAGCTTGCACAGTGCAGCCACCGCCACAATGATCAATAACAGGTTCATTTTTTCTCCCCTTTACTCTTTTGTCTTTACTTTAACTGAATGGTATCAATGGAACTATCGGTTACGATCACATAGCGATACGCATTGTTCGTAGGCAGCATCAGCCGTACGGTCTTGGAAAAATTGCCGTTGAACTTCTCTATCCCATCCATGGTCATGATAACACATTCCGTTTCATTATACACCACAAAATTGTCCTGTCCAAAAAAAATATCCATGTATTCCGTATTAAAATAATAACTTCCCGTTCTGCCGGCATCGGCGTTATATACATCCATACGGTATTTTTTATCACCCTCTTCCGCCAGGAAGACCAGACCGATATACTTGTCATTGTAAAATACGGACTGCACTTCCTCGTCAAACAGATAATTCGCCATTGCCACCGGTTTCTGACCGTCGCCGCCATATATGATCAGGCGGTTATCCCCCACGGCGAAAGCCGTCCTGTCGTTCATGAACTGAATATATGGCACCAACAGATCCGTATACGGGAAAACGCTCACGATAAAGTCGCTGTTATTCTCTCCAACAGGCCCAAAATTGTAAAATACAATATTGGTTTTCAACACACCCGCATCCACATAAACATAGGCCACGCCCAACAGTTCGCCCCCGGGCGACAGGCTGACCGAGATCGGATACCCCGAGTCGTTCATGCGGGTCCGCCCGTCATAGGTCCGGTCGCCGCTGACCGGATATGTATTGACCCAGGTCACGTCCGTATCCGCAAGCACCGCTGTCACAGTGCCGTCCGCCGCTACCGCGATATCCCTGATGGGCAGATTGGTCGTGATCTCCTTAATACTTTTTTCCGTATCCTCCACATAAATGTTTCTGCCATTATAGCTGGCAATGGCGGCAACATTTCCGCAGATGGCTGTCCTGATGTCCTGGATCTGATATGTCTGGTTCCAGTTCACATTTCCTTTTGCATCAGTACAGTGCGCCCCGTCCTTACTGTACGTGAGGATGGCGTTTCCCAGCCTGACATCCGTGGCGCCCGTGACCGCATCCCTTTCCACGGATGTGATCGTATCATAATCCGTGTACACATGACGCTTATACTGCACCACGACCAGCACGATCAGCGCAATAGCCACGATCACGATCAAAAGGAGCCTGTACATCGACGTCAGCTTATGCTTCCTGATCTTCTTCTGATAGTCCGCCTGTTTTTGCTCCCGCTTTTCTTTTTCCTTCATGAAATTCCTGATATCCGCCATGGTGCCTCCGCATGCCATTATTTAACGTGACGCTTTTATCCATAGACACAAGTATACCACATATGTCTGCCTTTATGGTAATAAAATTTTCTGCCCCACCTTAATGTCATCCGGGTTGCCGATATCATTCAGTTCGCACACCTCCCGCAGTCGGTCGTCGCTTCCATAGACTGCCACGCAGATACCGATCAGGGTGTCCCCCCTTTTGATCACATACGCGGTAGGTTCGGCGGAGGGTTCAGGCGTCGGCGCCGGGGAAAGGGTCGATTCCGGTTCAGGGGTTGCCGCTGCCACCGGCTCAGGAGTCACAGCGGCCGCAGGTTCCGAACCGGCGGAAGCTGCAGGCTCCGGAGTTGGAACCACCGAGGGCTCCGCCGCCGCATCATTCTCCATCTTTATGGCTTCCGCCAGTTTCTCTTCCGCTACCACCGTTCCAGCCTGCGCTGAAAAATTCCCCACCTCCACCGCGTCCGGGATCTGCTGCTGTGAAACGTTCTCAATCATACGTCTTGCGGCTGCCTGCAAATCATTCAGTCCATTGCCGTTATTGACAGTGGCCAGCCCCGCCACACATAAAAAGGCAAAGACAACGGCCGCGGAATATTTCATCCTGCGCAGGCTGCTTCCCGAAAGCTTGTCCTTTGTCTGCTTTTCACGGCGGCTTCCCTGTCTTTTTTCCAGTTCCGCCTGCAGCCGTCTCTCCTCCTGGCGCTTTTTGACCATGTCATACTTTTCCTGCTCCACCTGCTCCGGTGCCGCGTCTTCCTGGCGTTGCTCCAGCATATATGCCAGCATACTGTCGTTCTTTTCATAAAACTGCGCATATCCCGATATGTACCTGCACACGCCCTGTTCGCAGATCTGGAAGCCTTCGATCATTTCCCCGTTCAGGATCTTGTATCCCAGAAAATTGTATTCCCTGAAATAACGCTGCCTCAGTTTTTCCGTTTCCTGCTGTACCGCCTGGGACAAATGCCTGCTCTCCCGCTGCAGGAAATTCAGTTTTGCCGCACCATACAGGAACAGGTAGCTGACCCCGGCCTCTTCCTTCCGTATCCCATACAGGGCCACCGCCAGATTTTTATCCCCCGCCACTCTGTTCAGCTGCTTTAAATAGGAAACGACATAATCCTCCGCATAAACCTTGCAGAATTTATCCGACTCCCCAATCTGCGTGATATTTTTCGGTAACTCCATAAAAAACACCTCCCACACCGTTTTTGTTAATCATAACATCCGGTATGCGAGGTATTTTAGCGTTCTTTGTCGCGTTGCCCAAAAAAGTGCTCGACATTTTTTTCAACTCCAGCTCACACGTCAACCTGCCAAGGGCACGCCGTGAGCGTCACTATCGTCAGCTTTCAAACCGATAAACCGTCTCCGAATCGTATTCCTTTCCCTCCCCAAACACACAGGAGGGGAAATCAGCATGATGAATGGCATCGGGGAAATACTGCGTCTCCAGGCAGAGACCCATGCGGGCGCTGTAGACCGCGCCGCCTTTTCCTTTCTGCTCCTCAATAAAATTGCCTGCGTAAAACTGCACGCCGGGAAGCGTGGTGTAAGCTTTCATGACCCTGCCGCTTCCGGGCGCTTTCACTGTGGCGATATGGCGCAGACTGCCGTCCCAGCCGTCGATGACCCAGTTATGGTCATAGCCGCCCACAAGTTCCAGCTGCTCGAAAGGCTGGCTGATATCCCTGCCCACCTTTTTCGGCGTTGTGAAATCCATGGGCGTCCCTTTCACCGCCGCAATCTCCCCTGTGGGGATCGCACCCTGCACAACGGGCGTATAACAGGAAGCCCCCAGCCAGAGTTCATGTTCCTCCATGCTGCCGCTGTCATGCCCGTCCAGATTAAAATAAGTATGGTTTGTCAGGTTCAGTATGGTTTTCCTGTCGCTGGTTCCGTGATAATGAAGCTTCAGTTCGTTATCCTCCGTCAGGGTGTAACGCACGCTCACTTCTTTCTTCCCGGGGAATCCCATACTGTTGTCGTCCTGCAGTGTGAAAGTCACGCTGTTTTCTTCCACGGCTGCCGCCCAGATACGCTTGTGGTATCCCTCTTCCTTATGGCTGTGCAGATTGTTGGCTCCATCATTGACATCCACCTGAAAGGACTGCCCGTCTATCTCAAAAGAAGCGCCCCCGATCCGGTTTGTGCTGGGGCCGATCACCACCCCGAAAAAGCTGGGATTGCGCAGGTAATCCGCCGCCCTGTCAAAGCCCAGCACCACGTCCGCCACATTGCCGCCGCCATCCGGAACCAGCGCCTTTACCAGCGCCGCGCCCAGGTTCGACACAGAGATGCTCATTCCGTTCTGGTTGGTCAGGGTAAATAATTTTGCCTGCGTTCCGTCAGGGCAGGTTCCAAATAAGGTTTCTTCCATCTTCATAATTTTTATTCCCATCCTTTTCGTTCCGATACGTGTCCATCTTCCGGATACAGGCAATCCCTCCGCTCTGCATCCGGTCATTCGCCCGGACACTGCCGGCCGGGTGTCGTTTTTGACTTTTTCCGGCAAACTCTATCACATCGCGGTTCTGCCCTCCAGTGCCCGAAGCAGCGTCACTTCGTCAATATATTCCAGGTCGCCGCCCACAGGCACGCCGCTGGCGATGCGGGTCACCTTGACGCCGATGGGCTTGATCATCTTACTGATGTACATTGCCGTGGTCTCGCCCTCCAGGCTGGAATTGGTGGCAATGATGACCTCCTCCACCTCTCCCTGCAGGCGTTCCACCAGTTCTTTCAGCTTGATATCGCCGGGGCCGATTCCCAGCATGGGGGAAATGGCTCCGTGGAGCACATGATAAACGCCCTCATATCTGCCCGTTTTTTCGTAAGCCGCCAGGTCGCGCGTGTTCTCCACCACCATGATCATCCCGTGGTTGCGGTTTTGATTGGAACAGACGGGACAGATATCGCGGTCTGTCAGCGTATAGCACTCCTTACAGTACCTGACATTTTCTTTCGCCTCCAGAATGGAAGACGTCAGGCGCTGCACCCTGTCCTTTGGCATATTGATCAGGTGAAACGCCAGGCGCTGCGCCGACTTGTTCCCAATCCCGGGAAGCGCCGCCAGTTCCTCTATTAATTTGTTGATATGTCCGCTGTAGAGATCCATCAGAAAGGAAAGCCTCCCCCGAGCCCGCCTGTCATCTTGCCCATCAGTTCCGCGCTGGCATCCTCCGCCTGGCGCAGGGCTTCGTTGGTGGCTGCCATGATCAGATCCTGCAGCATTTCAATATCCTCGGGATCCACCACTTCCTCGGACAGTTTGATACGCAGAACCTCCTTTTTGCCGCTTACCGTTACCTCCACGGCTCCGCCGCCTGCCGCCGCCACAAATTCTTTGGTCTCAAGTTCTTTCTGTCCCTCTTCCATCTGACGTTGCATCCGCTGTGCCTGCTTCATCAGGTTGGTCATATTTCCGGGCATTCCGCCTCCGGGAAATCCGCCTCGCTTTGCCATTCCTATTCCTCCTATTCCAGTTCCGTCTCTGCGTTTCAGTGCCCCTGCTCTGAAAGAAATTTCATCTGCAAAAACCGCAGCTGAGAATTTCTTTCGGGCACTTCCACTCCGAGACTGTTATTTATTCAATTGCCGCTTGCAGCAATTTGTTCCGGTCTCTTCACTCCTGCGCCGAGACTGTTCTCATTCCTCTTCTTCCTCAATTTCCATATTGACAAGTCTGGAAAGATCCACATAGTTTTCTTCAAATTCGTCCTGCCCTTTGACCGTCTGGATGTTCACTTCGATCTCCTTACCGGCGAAATCGGACAGCAGAACTTCCAGCTGCCGCTTATTTTCAGCGTGCTGCGTAAAGTAATCCGATGCCACGCCGTCCTCCAGCACGACCAGCAGCCTGTTGTCGCCGCCAAGGCTGAGTTTTGCCTCTTTCAGGTAGATCCTCATGGGATTATCCACGCTGCCCACGATCACCGGCCACCTGCCCACGATCTGCTGCACATCCTCCGGGATTGCCTTGGGCAGCTGGGGACTGGGCTTTTTTGCCGTACCTGACACCCGTGTCACCGCTTCGGCGGCGGATGCGACCACAACCCCGTTTTCCACCTTGTCCTCCACCTGACGGATGCGGTCCAGGATCGCCTCCTGGTCTGTCTCCATCTGCGGCTTACAAAGCTTGATCAGCGCGATCTCCACCAGGATGCGCTTCTGTGCCGCATAACGGATCTGCCCGGACAATTCCGAAAAAATCCTGATGTAACGGACGATCCGGTCCATATCCAGCATGGCGGATTCCTCTTTCAGGCGCTTCAGGTTCTCCGTGGACATATCGATCACGTCCTCCAGATTATCCGAGGCCTGCACCAGCATCAGATTCCGCAGATACCATGTGAAATCGGTGACAAACTGGGTCAGTTCCCGTCCCTGCATGACAATCTCTTCCAATAGTTCCACGCAGCCCAGCACATCCCTGTCCAGGACATGCCGCAGCAGGCGGCTGAACACTTCCGTGTCCACCGCCCCCAGCACATCCAACACCTTATCATAAGTCAGTTCCTGCCCCAGATGGAAAGCAATGCACTGATCCAACAGGCTCAGGGCGTCGCGCATGGAACCGTCAGCCGTCTTGGCGATATACCGCAGCGCCTTCTCTTCCACCTGCACATTTTCGGTGTCGATCAGTTCCTGCATCCGCCCGGTGATGGTGTCAATGGATATCCTCTTAAAATCATATCTCTGGCATCTGGAAAGAATGGTCACGGGCAGCTTATGCACTTCCGTGGTCGCCAGGATAAAGATCACATAGGAGGGCGGCTCTTCCAGGGTTTTCAGCAGCGCGTTGAACGCCCCTATGGAGAGCATATGCACCTCGTCTATGATATAAACCTTATATTTTCCCTCCGCAGGGGAGTAGGACACCTCCTCCACAATCTCGCGGATATTGTCCACGCCATTGTTGGAGGCGGCGTCGATCTCGATCACGTTCATGCTTGCCCCTGCGGCGATTGCCCTACAGATGCGGCATTCCCCGCAGGGACCGTTCCCGGAGGGATTTTCACAGTTCACCGTGCGGGCAAAAATCTTTGCCACCGTTGTTTTCCCTGTTCCCCTTGTGCCGGTAAACAGATAGGCATGTCCGATCCGGTTGGCTTTCAACTGGTTTTTCAGGGTGGTTACAATATGATCCTGCCCTTTCACATCCTCAAAAGTATCCGGACGGAACTTCCGGTATAACGCTGTATATGACATTTGTGTCACCTTTTTAAATTATTTTCGCTTCCTAGTCTCCAAAAGAGATTCCCAGCAGCTTCGCTTCCTGCACAATGGTGGCGTCAGGCTCGATCATCTTCAGCTTGCCCGCCACATCCTCCAGGGGCACGCGGACAACCTCGCGGTTTTTGTAGCCCACCATGAATCCGTACTGGCCGTCCAGGATCAGCTTGCCTGCCTCCGCGCCCAGGCGGCTTGCGAACACCCTGTCGTAAGGGCAGGGGCTTCCGCCTCTCTGGGTATGGCCGGGAACCGTCACGCGGACTTCCCTGCCCGTCTTCTGCTGGATGGCTGCCGCCACCTCGTAGGATACGGAAGGGTATGTTCTCTTTTCCAGCTTTTTCTTATACTCTTTCTTGGACAGCTTTGCATCCGCCTTGGAGATAGCGCCCTCCGCCACCGCGATAATGGTAAAACGGCTGCCTTTCCTGTCGCGTTCCTCAATCTTATCGATCACTTTATCAATGTCATAAGGGATCTCAGGAAGCAGGATGATATCCGCGCCGCCTGCCATGCCGGCATTCAGGGTCAGCCAGCCTACCTTATGTCCCATGACCTCCACGATAAACACGCGTCCGTGGGAAGCCGCCGTGGTGTGGATGCAGTCGATGGCGTCCGTGGCAATATTCACCGCACTCTGGAAACCGAAGGTCATATCCGTGCCCCAGAGGTCGTTGTCAATGGTCTTAGGCAGGGTGATGACATTCAGCCCTTCCTGCCGTAACAGGTTTGCCGTCTTGTGGGTACCGTTTCCGCCCAGGATCACCAGACAGTCAAGCTGCAGCTTATAATAATTCTGCTTCATCGCCTCCACTTTATTCAGTCCGTTCTCGTCCGGATCCTGTATGGTCTTAAAAGGCGTCCGGGAGGTGCCGAGAATGGTTCCGCCCTTTGTCAGGATACCGGAAAAGTCTCTTCCGGTCAGCATCTGGAATTTGCTGTAGATCAATCCTTTATAACCGTCCAGGAACCCGTAGATCTCAACATTTTCCTTACTGTGGTCCAGGGACTTTACAACGCCTCTCATGGCTGCGTTCAAAGCCTGACAATCTCCGCCGCTGGTCAACATACCGATTCGTTTCATACTCAATTCCTCCTGTCTTTTCCTGATTGCGTCTTAACCGTTCAGCGCCAGCCTGACCCCGTCAGCGCTGGTTCTATATAAAATATTACCCTTTCTGGAATAAATTTGCAACTGTTACAGAAAGTTCTTACAGAAAAAATTATTCCGCTCTTGCAAAAAGAACCGCAATATTATAAAATGAATCCAGTCATGGAGATGTACCCAAGCGGCTGAAGGGTCCGGATTCGAAATCCGGTAGGTCGGCATTGCCGGCGCATGGGTTCAAATCCCATCATCTCCGCTCTGTTCAAGACAAAACCGAAAGCGAGGATCCTATCATGCCCCTGCCACAGGAAAGCTTCCACACTGTCGAAGATATCTACGCCCTGCCGGACGGCCAGAGGGCTGAACTGATCGATGGAAAGATGTATATGGAGGCTCCGCCTAACTACATGCACCAGAAAATCATTATGGAGTTATCAGCGTTTATCCACCATTATATTAAAACTCACGGTGGGAACTGTGAAGTTCTTCCCGCCCCCTTTGCGGTGTTCCTGAACAAAGATGAACGAAACTATGTGGAACCTGACATCAGTGTCATATGTGAGAAAGATAAACTCACTGACAAGGGATGCAGCGGCGCGCCTGACTGGGTGATCGAGGTCACGTCTCCCGGCACAAGCCGGATGGACTATGGCATAAAGCTTTTCAAATACCGCTCCGCCGGAGTGCGCGAATACTGGGTTGTCAATCCCCAGAAAAAGACTGTCATGGTATATGATCTGGAAAAAGACGAACGCTCGAACCAATACATTTTTGACGACACCATACCGGTGTGCATTTACGACGACCTGTCCATACAGCTTTCCGAA
>JAMPAC010000034.1:21801-28340 GCA_023667395.1 Blautia sp.
TGACGACACCATACCGGTGTGCATTTACGACGACCTGTCCATACAGCTTTCCGAACTGCTTAACTAAACCGGCATCCGGTAATTTTCCCATACCATATGATAAGGACGTATCGTAAACGCTTCCACGCCCTTGATCGGAAAGGCTGTGCAAATGAAGACCGGAACTTTTATACGTACCTTTCTGCTGCTGCCGCTTACAGTGGCCTGCGTGCTCTCCGTCCCCATCCTGATATCGGAAAACAGTGACCAGACACCTGTCCTCTCCAGCAGAACCAGTGAAAATCCAGACGCAGAGGAACTGACCGCTCCCGAATCCGTCCAGGCGGAAGAAAGCACCCCTGTCCCGACTCCGGAACCGGAACCCGTGTTCGAGGAATATGACATCACACTGATGGCCCTTGGCGACAACCTGATGCACATGGGGATTGTCCGCACGGGACAGATGGAGGACGGGACTTACGACTATTCTTTCCTGTTTCAGGGTATGGAAGAATATCTTGCTGCGGCGGATATCAGAATCATCAATCAGGAAACCATCTTCGGCGGGAACCAGCTGGGATTTTCCGGCTATCCCCATTTCAATTCTCCTTCCCAGGTCGGCGACGCCATTGCCGACGCAGGCTTTAACGTGGTGCTTCACGCCACCAACCACGCCGCCGATCAGGGCATAGACGGCATTTATAATTGTGTCTCTTACTGGGAAACTCATCCCGAAATCCTCATGACGGGTATCAGCGGCGAAACGCCGGAAGAGGGGATTCCCCTGCTCAATGTCAGGGATGTCACCTTTGCCATACTGAATTATACCTACGGTCCCAACCTGGGAACGCTCCCGTCCGAACTTCGGGGGCATCTGAACATGCTCTGCGCTTACAATGAAAAGACCGGAGCCATTGATTTTACTTCCCTGAATCCCCAGGTGCTGGAGGATATCAGAAGCGCCAGGGAACTGGCGGACATCGTTATCGTCTGCCCCCACTGGGGCACGGAATACCAGACCAAACCGTCCTCCTACCAGGAAACCTTTGCCGAACAGATGACGGAAGCGGGCGCCGACCTGATCATCGGGACCCACCCCCATGTTCCCCAGCCCGTGGAATGGATCGCTTCCGAAAACGGCAACACCGCCCTCTGCTACTATTCCCTGGGCAATTATGTCTCCACCCAGAAGCAGGCTCTCTGTATGCTGGAAGAAATGGCCTGGGTCACTTTCCACGTAACGGAGGACGATGTGTTCCTCTCAGAAGAAAAAACCGGCGTACTGCCGCTGGTATGCCATTACCGCAGCGGCCCCCTCCGCCTGGAAAAAGTATATCTTCTGGAAGACTACACGGAGGAACTGGCCGCCGCCCACGGCATCCGGAACTATGCCGGCGTAATCCTGCGTCTGGAAGACCTGCAGGACTGGAGCACGGATATCTTTGGCAGCTTTATACTGCAAAAAAGCGATATCCTGTCAGATAACACAGACAACTTTAATCAATGATACTCTTCACGCCTATGATAGTGTCATAATCCGCCTGATAAATGACCACTCCCTTTCGGGAATTGGCGGAATGGATGATCTGGCCGTCCCCCATATAAAGGGCTACATGGGTACATTTCCCGCCGGAACCGTAGCATATGATATCGCCGGGTCTGGCCTCGCTGTAGGCAATGCTCCTGCCGTCGTTGGCAAGCTGTCCCGAGGGCGTCCTGCTGACGGAATAGCCAAACTGCGCATAGATCAGGCTGGTAAACCCGGAGCAGTCGGTTCCCGATTCCAGGGACTGCCCGCCATGGACATACCGGTTTCCCAGAAACTGTTTCGCGTATTCGATGATCCCGCTGCGCAGTTCCCCTGTATCCGTATATTCCCCGGAGGGAGGCGCTGCCGTGATGGCGGTATTTTCCGCCGCCTGGGATTCGGACACATGCTGCCGTTCCTCCAGGGCGCGCCTTGCCGCCAGTTCCGCCGCTTCCTCCTCCAGCGTCTTTGCGTAAACAAATTCTTCCACAATGGTCACATACTCTGCGGCCACATATCCGGACTTACTTTCCGTGTACTGCACCTTCAGCCACTCGCTGCCGGTCTCCAGAAGCTTCACCCGTTCGCCGTTGTCAATAAATCCAATCCGCTTTGCCCCTATGTCGGGATTCTCCCTCACATTCAGCCTGTCCGCCAGCACCATGGCATACCTGGTCACATACTGATCTATCACCTCTGCTGCGGCGTCCCCATACAGGAAAAATTCCGACTTGATATACCCCTCCACGTTTCCGGAGATGATCCGGAACCACTGTCCGTCCTCCCCGTCCACAGTCTCCAGGATCTGCGCCACGGCGCCGTCATAAATCTTTCCCACAATGGCGCTGCCGGTATTGGCCTCCGTGCGCACATTTACATAATTGGTGACGTTGGCAATGGCAAGGTCGGCATACTCGTTCTCCGATGACGTTTTCTCCAGTCCCTGTTCCTCTGACAGGATAGCAGCCGCTGCCAGATCGGCGTACCCTTCCATGGCTGCAGCAGTTCCGATTCCGTTCAGATACGTCTGAATCCCGCCGCTCATCAGTACACTGCCCCGGGAGATTGTTCCATCCGTCTCCACATGCTGTGCCGGAGCAGTCTCTCCGGCCGCCTCCGCCCGCAGCGGACAGACTGCTCCCCCACCCGTGCACAGTATGGCTGTCATGATTCCTGTTAAAATAAGATTGATCCGTTTATTTTTCATTGGTTGTCCTGCTGTTCTCTCTTTTGATCCAATTGCAAACCATCCCGACTGATTTCCTATTTTACCACTTTGGCAGGACAAACGCCACTATATATTTATTATTTTCTATTCCCCCGTGAGCAGTCTTTCCGGGGATATCTTCCTGATCTTCAGCGACAGCAGACAGACCGCCGTGAAAGCAAACAGCACCAGCCCCGCCCCTGCCAGGGTAATCAGGTCAGCCGGAATGGCATAAGTGCACCTAACCATGCCGATACCCCTCAAAAACAGCGCTATCAGCGGATTGATGACCAAACTGCACAGGATCAAGCCCGCTATCGTTGAAAGGATCATCGCAGGCATAAAACTCAACGCCGTCTGGAGAATCAGCTGCCCTGTGGTATAACCCAGCGCTTTTAAAATTCCATAATACTCTTTCTTACTGTTCAACATGGCGCGTACCAGCAGATATAACACAAACACAATAATGACCACGCTTAAAATGAGAACCGCCGCAACGATTATGGTCATCAGGGAAACATAAATGCCGGCTGTGGCTCCTATGACGGACTGTATGTTGATCGCAGCGGTGACATTCCCGCTGTATTTCTTCCGCATCTCCTCAATGAATGCATCGATATCCGTTCCCTCCTGCAGATTCAGGTAATAAGTGGCATCCTGCATCGTGCCGATCCGCTCATAACCGCTCCGGGTCAGCAGACAGTCTTTTCCAAGATAATTGGAAATCTGGGTAAGCCCGCAGATGATATATGACGCTTCCTTTCCCTCCGCGCCCAAGGTAACCTCGCTGCCGATCCTAAGCCCCTTTTCATTGGCATATTTGGCCCCAACGGCTATCTCATTGTCATACTTCGGAAATCTTCCCTCAAATACCATTTCCTGATTGTTCAGGTCCGTGTAATCCTCCGTCAGCGTAGCAAACAACTGCAGCCCGCCTACATGCTCCACCCCCACGGAGTGGAACAGATAAACTTTCTCCACGCGCCCATCACTTCCCATTTCCCGCGCAAACTCATCTTCTGTTTCTGCATTTACGGCAATGCAGGCATCCGCCGTTTCACCCACCACCATGTCCACAAAGGGATCCATATCGGCAATGAAATTTTCCACCATCACCCCTGAGAATACCACCACAAGGGAAAGCACCAGCATGGTAAGGCAGACCACAAAATTCTGCTTCATGCCCGAAAAGGCCGTCTTCAGGGCCAGCGCAAGATGAAGCGGCGCCCGGGTCGTCGCCAATGGGGTGTGGTTGCGTTTAAAATTGTGTGTCTGCACACCCTGTCGGAGGGCCGCAATGGGTTCGATCTTCCTCATCCTGCGGGAAGAAGCCCACACCACCAGCGCCACTGTGCCCTCCAGGATGAAAAGGGTATACGCAAACGGCAATGGCAGGAACCGGATTTCATAGGGAATTCCCGTCTGTGCCACCATCATGGTATTTATCGCCGGGAAGACACAATATGAAAGCCCCTCTCCCGCCATGGCGGCCAACAGGCAAAGCCCCATGAACTGCAGCAAAAGCGATCCCACCAGCTGACTGCCGGTATAGCCCAGCGCTTTCAGCGCCCCGAAATTTTTCATATTTTCCTGGATATAATTGGTCAGGTTTGACGCGATCATGACCAGGGCGATCAGCAGCACAAAAAATGCCATTGCATTCAATACGCCGGAACAGATCATCTGCGAAATGTAGCGGGACTGTGACACCAGCGCATAGCAGTTACTCAGGGAATACAGGTTCGGATGCTTTTCCGATATCCTGTTCAGCATTGTTTGATAACTTTCGCTCTCCCGCTTGTCATGCAGCCGTATGGAAACCAGCGTCGATCCCCAGCCCATGCCGTC
Organism: Blautia sp.; assembly: GCA_023667395.1. Lineage (GTDB taxonomy): Bacteria > Bacillota > Clostridia > Lachnospirales > Lachnospiraceae > Acetatifactor. Next base: position 26,364 of record JAMPAC010000034.1, read on the forward strand.
CTCCTGCAGTTCCTGATAACAGTCAGGCGTCAGCAGGAATGCCGCCATGCTGCAGTTGTGGGAACCTGTCATGACACTGTTGAGGAACCCGCAGACCGTATAACTCACCTGTTCGCTCCCCGCCGTTATCTGAAACGTGTCGCCTATGCCATATTCCCCGCTGCCGCCATAAATCATGGGCAGATAGATCCCGCTGTCATACTCTCCGTCCTCCACAATCTCGATCTGCCCTATCCTGCGGGACAGCGCGGCCTGTTTCTCCAGAAACACGATACCCGGATTGACCTCGCCGCCGTTATAGGAAAAAGCGCCTGCCAACAGAATGGCGTCCTCCATGCAATAATCCGCAGTGCGGTCATCCTCCTCCAGGATTTCCGCAATATCGTCACGCAGCCCGCTGTCATTCCCGGTTATGGCAAGTGTCACATGCTCCGCGTTAAGCTTATCGTGGTAACGGTCAAAATTCTGTTTATAGTCCATGGCCAGCATCAGCCAGAGATTCAGCATCAGCGAGGCCAGAAGCGCCAACGCGACGATGGCCGCAGTCTGCCCTTTCGCCTTGCGTAAATGAGCCTGTGCAAGCAGTATTGTTTTTCTCATTCTTACCTCCTACAAATCCCAGATGAAGAATGCCCGCACAAAGAGGTGGGCTACGCCCCCTCTTGGGCATTCTTCGGGGTGAAAAAGTCTGCAAGGCAGACTTAGAATTTCTTTGCCATGCGGATCTATCCGCATTATGCCCCTCTGGCGTGAGTATTAGAAATTCTTTTCACGCTTCCAGTCATGCCGCTTCAGCGGCACAAATAATCGGTGCAAGTCTGGAAGAATCCGCAAAGCGGATTCTTCTAACTGCTTTAGCAGTTTGTGCATAGGTTCCGCAAAGCGGAACCGTAGATTTTCTTAGCGGGCGTCTTTTGACCGCTTAGAAAATCTTTGCATACTTACCACCCCATTTCCGCAAGAAAGTCCGCCAGCTTTTCCCGCCTTGCGGTATCGCCGTGGGTATACTTTCCCAGATCACACTCGCTCATGATGGTGCCGTCTTTTAAATACAGGATCCTGTTGCCCCGCCTGGCGGAACGCATATCATGGGTCACCATAACGATACTTTGCCCTTGCTCGTTAAACCTGGTCAGGGTGTCCAGAACGTCAAGTCCCGTCTGGGAATTGAGCGCGCCCGTGGGCTCGTCGGCAAAAAGGATCTCCGGGGAATTGATCAGCCCCCGGACAATACCCACTCGCTGCGCCTCGCCGCCGGAAAGCTGGGTGGGAAATTTCCGCTGTATTTCCTCCGGAATGTCCACTGCCGCAAACAATTCCCCTGCTTTTGCCGTCAGCACCTTTTTATCCCGGTTCACCAGCAGCCCCGCCGCCAGTACATTATCCATGACGGACATACTGTCGATGAGATAGACCTGCTGGAAAACATAGCCGCAGTACTGCCGCCTGAACACGGCAAGCCCATCCTGGTCCAGGCTGGAAATGACCTTATCCCCAAATGTGATCGTGCCCAGGGAGGGCGTATCCATCCCGGAAAGGGCGTACAGAAGCGTGGACTTCCCCGCCCCGCTGGCTCCCATGATCACGGTAAAATCCCCCTGATACAGTTCCAGGTCGATATTTTTCAGGACATGCTGCAAAATCCCTCCGTTGGAAAAGGATTTGCTCAGATTCTCGGTTTTTAACAGTGTCTTTTTCACAAATACGCTTCCTCCATCCGCTGCATGGCTGAAGTGATGCCATCTGCAGTCTGTACGTCTTATCTTATGGAATGAATCCTTAACTGTCTTTAGGGAAATCTTAAGGGATTCTTAAATCTTAAGCATCTTTGCGGTGTTCAGATTACTATTGTCGCTTGAAAAATATTGAATTTACAAGATATTTTGCACATTAGGCTTTCCCCTGAAACCTTGTTGAAACTTCTACTAGTATAACGTTTTTAAAATAACTGGACTATATATTCAAGTTATAGTATAA
>JAMPAC010000035.1:0-21951 GCA_023667395.1 Blautia sp.
GTATCGTTGAGAGGTGAAGATTTGTGTTGAGGTTATGCTATGTGGTGGTGATCTCACTGCCATTTGTGATGTACTATATCTGTAAGGCGCGGTATATAGAGAGGCATGAGGGAAGTTTCTCCGAGGAGAGACGGTATAAGATGGCCCGCAAGTGCATCTCCATCATGATGCGCAACGGCCGCATCAGGACGGAGAGCACCGGACAGGAGCACCTGCCTGAGGAGGGAGGCTATGTCATGTACTCCAACCACCAGGGCAAGTTTGACACCCTGGGGATCATGATCTCCCACCCGAAGCCCTGCACCATCGTCATAGACGCGGGGCGTTCCACCCTGCCCATCACCAATTCCTTTATCGATCTGGTCCATGGCCAGCGGCTGGACAAGACCGATATGAAGAGCCAGTTAAAGACCATCCTGGAGATCGCGGAAGAAGTGAAGAATGGGCGCAGGTATATCATCTTTCCCGAGGGCGGCTACGAGCGGGACAAGAAGAATGACCTGCAGGATTTCCTGCCCGGCTCTTTCAAGTGCGCCACGAAGTCCAAAGCGCCCATTGTGCCGGTGGCGATCATCGATTCCTACAAGCCTTTCGGGATGAATTCCCTGCGGAAAGTGAAGACCCAGGTGCATTTCCTGGCGCCCATCTTCTTCGAGGAATACGCCCAGATGAACACCCGCCAGATCGCGGAACTGGTGAAGTCCAGGATCGCAGAGAAGATTAAGATGCAGCTGTCATGACAGCATCGGCGCGTACAGGGCGTGGAATCAATGCAGACCATGGAACAGGGCGGAATTTGTTCCGTGGGTAAAAGACCCCGGGAGCGCGGATGCGGAACCGGGATAAGACTGGAATAAGACTGGAATAAGAAAAGGAGATGACAACATGAGCGTTCAGGAACTGAAACCCATCAAAGAGGGCAAGGTGCGCGAGATTTACGATAACGGCGACAGCCTGATCATGGTGGCCACCGACAGGATCAGCTGCTTCGATGTGATCCTGCACAACAAGGTGGACAAAAAGGGCACGGTGCTGACCCAGATGTCCAGGTTCTGGTTTGATATGACGGAGGATATCGTTCCCAACCATATGATCTCCGTGGATGTAAAGGATATGCCGGAGTTCTTCCGCCAGGAAAGGTTTGACGGCAACAGTATGATGTGCCGCAAGCTGAACATGCTTCCCATCGAGTGCATTGTCCGGGGCTACATTACCGGAAGCGGCTGGGCAAGTTACCAGAAGGACGGTACGGTGTGCGGCATCAGGCTGCCCGAGGGGTTAAAAGAGTCCGACAGGTTGCCCGAGCCCATTTATACCCCCTCCACCAAGGCGGAGATCGGGGATCACGACGAGAATATCTCCTATGAGCAGAGCGTGGAGTACCTGGAGGAGCGTTTCCCGGGGAAAGGGGCGGAGTACGCCTCCAAACTCCGCGACTATACCATCGCACTGTATAAAAAGTGTGCGGAATACGCCCTGGGCAGGGGCATCATCATTGCGGACACCAAGTTCGAGTTCGGCCTGGACGAGGACGGCAACATGGTTGTGGGCGACGAGATGCTGACCCCTGACAGTTCCCGCTTCTGGCCTGCGCAGGGGTACGAGCCGGGCCACGGCCAGCCCTCCTTTGACAAGCAGTTTGCCAGGGACTGGCTGAAGGCAAATCCCGGCAATGACTGGACGCTGCCCCGGGAGATCGTGGATAAGACCATCGCGAAGTACTTGCAGGGTTACGAACTCCTGACAGGCCAAACTTTACAATAGGGCGATAAAAATTTACCCCCCCCCCGGAAATCATGATTTCCGGGGGCTTTTGTGATAATAGAATAATAATGTGAAAAATATGTGATAATTTTGAGAAAATTGGACTTGTATTTTCATTTAAAAGGTATATAATCTACTATAGATACATTGCCATGCGGGGAGATATTTCTCTATGGTTCGGAGTTCGCCAGGGGGTAGGCTTTATTGAACTCTGATATATCCACGTGATTTTTCATTTAAGCAATCCTTGTACGATTTTCACAGTAGCCAGAGACACAGAATTTTAGGGACATCGCGTAGTTATTGTCATTGCATTAAGGGGAGTAAAATAAGGGGAAAATCAACGTGCCGATATGATGATAACGGTGAAGTTTGTTCCAGTGTCCGGGCTTGTGTCGAGAATAGCTGTGAAGCGGTAAAAGGAGAAACTTATTATGAAGGAGAACGGAAACAAAGGTAGTCGTGAAGGCATTGAAAAGAATCTGAGTATGTCTATTTTCAAAGTCGCATGCATGGCTGCGGTTGCTGCAGTCGTGGGACTGATCGCGCTGATCGTCATTTCTGCAAGATATTCCTATGCGTTGAAAAATTTCGGTTTTGCACAGGGTGATATCGGCAAGGCAATGTTCGAGTTTGCTGACGCCCGGTCATCCATGCGTGCGGCCATCGGTTATGACGAGCAGTCCGCCATCGACCTGGTAGTCCAGCAGCACGAGGAGAACAAGATGCAGTTTGAAGAATATTTCGCCATAGTGGAGAATACCATCGTGGCGGAGTCGGGCAGGGTTACATATGATCAGATCAAGTCCGAACTGCCTGCATACTGGGCGCTGGACCAGCAGATCATGGAACTGGGCGCCACCACGGACAGAGCACTCTGCGCACAGGCACAGGACATGGCGATCAATCAACTGACACCCATGTACACCAGCATCTACGGCAAGCTGGAAAGTCTTTTGGAGGTAAAGGTAAATGAAGGAACCAGCCTGTCCAATACATTATCGGTCATAAACGGGATTCTGGCGGCAGTGATAGGGGTTGCTATCGTGTGTGTGCTGCTCCTGTCCGTCAGGGTAGGAAGAAAGATCGCAAGAGGGATCGCAGAACCCCTGGTCAATCTGGGCGAGCGTCTCAAGACTTTTTCCACGGGTGACCTTACCTCACCTTTCCCTTATGCGGACACAGGGGATGAAGTGGAGGAGATGGAGCAGGATGCCAGGGAGATGGCAAACAACCTGAACCTTATCATCCATGATATTGGCGAGGTGCTGGGCGAGATGGCATCCGGCAACTATGCGGTCAGATCCAAGGCCTCTGAAAGATATACGGGAGATTTTGCGAAGTTATACGAGTCCATGCGCGGATTGAGGGATCAGATGCAGAAGACGCTGATCTCCATCGGCGAGGCTTCCAGCCAGGTAAATTCCGGTTCCGGCGATCTGGCAACGGCGTCACAGTGCCTGGCGGAGGGCGCTACGGATCAGGCGCAGGCGGTTCAGGAACTGCACGCTACCATTTCCGATATCACGGAGGCAATGGAGAGAAGCGCGGAGCGTTCGGACGAATCTTATATGAAAGCGCAGCACTATGCGGATCAGGCGGACGGCAGCCGCGAAGAGATGAATACCATGATGGCGGCTATGGAGCGGATCAATGACGCTTCCACGAAGATCGGGAATATCATATCCGAGATCGAATCCATTGCGTCACAGACCAACCTGTTGTCCCTGAATGCGTCCATTGAGGCGGCAAGGGCAGGAGAAGCGGGACGCGGTTTCGCGGTTGTGGCTGACCAGATCAGGGAACTGGCGGATCAGAGTGCCAAGGCGGCAGTGGATACCAGACGTTTGATTGAGGGCTCCATCAAAGAGGTTTCGGAGGGCAACAACGCGGCGGAGCGCGCGGCGAACTCCATCGAAGCCGTTGTGGTCGGCATCAAGGAGATCGCGGAATTCTCGAAAGACCTGAAAGTCATGGTACAGGATCAGTCCGAGGCCATGCGCCAGGCGGAGATCGGCGTAAACCAGATCTCCGAGGTAGTACAGAGCAACGCGGCAACCGCCCAGGAAGCGTCCGCTACCAGCCAGGAGTTGTCCGCACAGGCTATCATACTGGATGAACTTGTGGGACAGTTCAAATTAGCGGAATGATAGATAAAAGAACAGATTGAAAATGACAGGGGACGGTTTTCCGTCCCCTGTTATCTTCCGGCATCAGCGGGGCAGGACGACCTCAAACATCACCCGGTTGTGTTCCAGCGCTTTCGCATGGATATCCCCCTTGTGGAGTTCCACGATGGATCTGGCGATGGAAAGCCCCAGCCCATAGCTTCCGTCGGAGGTTCTGGCCTTGTCGGCGCGGTAGAACCGTTCAAATACTTTCTCAAAGTCGCAGTCGGCGGCGTTATGGAAATCATTGATTACCTGCAGGCGTATCTGCCTGTCGCATCTCAGCCGTACTGCAATTTTTCCCTTTTCATCACAATATTTCGCGGCATTGTCCATAAGGATGGACACTACCTGGCGTATTTTGGATTCGTCTCCCAGGTAATTGATGTTATCCGCAATGTCAAAAGTCACAATGCGGTCCTGGGAGTGGATCAGGTTTTCGAAAGATTTGGCAGTGTCATAGACAGCGTCGCTTAAGTTGAAGGCGGAAAACACAGGCTGTTGTTCCTCATCCATCCTGGCAAGGGTGATCATGCTCTGGACCAGGCCGTTCATTTTCGCCACCTGTTTATCGATGCCGTCCATCCACTCGCTTTCCCCGTAAAGCATCCGCAGCAGTTCATTGTTGGCGGAAATCACGGTGAGGGGCGTTTTCAACTCGTGCCCCGCATCGGTGACAAACTGCTTTTGCCGGGCGTAGCTTTCCGCGATGGGTCTCACGGCACGTCTCGATGCCAGGATGATAATGAGCAGCACCAGCAGGAAGCTTACAACGCCGATCACGACGGAGATCAGCAGCATGGTAAAGATGGAGTACAGGCTGGAGGAAGCGTTGACCAGGCCGATCAGGGTTTCCGACGTGCCGTCAGGGAGGGGGACGGCGGTTCTATGAAATTTGTAATACTGGCGCCATCCCTGCTCCCTTTTATCGGATACGATTTCGGAAATGACTTCCGCCAGTTCCGCTTCGGAATAGTGTCCCGCGCCGTCCTGGCGGATTTCCGCGATCCCACCGTCCGCATCCAGCCGGACCAGGCAGCCGTCAAAGCGGATATTGAGCCTGCCCTCAAAGCGGGGCAGGAAGCCGCCGGGTTTCGGGTCGGGAATGCGGCGGCCGACGGGCAGCGTTGGTTCGTTGAAGGGAGTTGATTCAGTCAATGGATTTTCCGCCGTCGGGAAAAAGATGTCATGGTCGGCCATGAGCAGCTCCAGGCGGGAGTCCAGCATCCGGTTGGTCTGGTAGATGAAGATGCCGTTGACCGCCGCCATGACGGAGAGGATCATGATAAACAGCGCGGCGGCAGTGATGGAAATAAATTTTCTCTGTAATTTTCTGATCATAGGGAACCTCTTTTTTCCAGGCAGTAGCCCACGCCCCTTACCGCTTTGATATTGACGGGGGCTTTCAGCTTTTCAAATTTTTTGCGGAGGTTGGATATGTAGACCCAGACGACGCTGACTTCCACCTCGGAGTCCCAGCCCCAGATCTTTTCCATGAACTGATCCGTGGAAATGACGGCGCCGGGGGACTGCATCAGAAGCTGCAGCATCTGGAATTCCCTGCTGACCAGCCGTATGCCCGCCTGTCCGAAGGTCAGTTCAAAGGTGGACAGATCCAGCCGCAGTCCCTCGAATTCCAGAACCTCGCCCTGCCAGGAATCTTTCCTGCGCAGCATGGCGCGGACCCTTGCCAGCAGTTCGCTGGCGGCAAAGGGTTTTGTCAGATAGTCGTCCGCGCCTGCGTCCAGGCCGTCCACCCGGTCCTCGATGTCGCTTTTGGCGGTGAGGAGCAGCACAGGGGTGGTCACGGCGTTGGCACGCAGGGCTTTCAGCACCTCAATGCCGTCCATTCCGGGCATCATGATGTCCAGGATCACGCCGTCATAATTGCCGGACATGCAATAGTCGTAGGCGTCATTGCCGTTGGCAACGGCGTCCACCGTGTAGTTGTTATGTTCAAAGAGCGCCGTCAGCGCCCGGGCAATGTCGGCGTCGTCTTCCGCGATCAATAATCTCATGGGAGCCTCCTGTCTATATGATGTATCAGTATAACATAAAAAAGGAACCGTGGACACACATCTTTCACAAATCATTTAGGTTGATTTAAGGTTGGGTTGTTATAATGCTTTTGTCAGAAGATGAAAAGGATGGAGGCAGACAATGGATACACAGATGGTTTTCAAGCGGTATGAGATAAAATATCTGCTGGACAGGAAGCAGAAAGAGCGGGTGCTTCAGGCGATGGAGCCTTATATGGAACTGGATGGATACGGCAGGAGCACTATCCGCAACATCTATTATGACACGGATAATTACCGGCTGGTCCGCACTTCCCTGGAGAAGCCTGTGTATAAGGAAAAACTGCGGGTCAGAAGCTATCAGGCGGCGGAGCCTGAGGACAGGGTGTTTGTGGAACTGAAAAAGAAGTATGATTCCGTGGTCTATAAACGCAGGGTTCGTATGGCGGAGGCACAGGCCATGGAATATCTGTCCGGGGCGATATCCGCACCTGTCCATACGCACATTACGGAAGAAATCGACTATTTCCTGGAATTTTACCGGACGCTGGCGCCCAGGGTATTTCTTTCTTATGAGAGGGAAGCCTATTATACCAGGGAGCCCAGCGAATTCCGGGTGACCTTTGACGAGGATATCCTGTTCAGGGAAGAAGATCTGTCCCTGGAAAGCGGAGTATATGGGGAGGCGCTTCTGGCGCCGGAACAGACGCTGATGGAGATCAAGACGCCGGGAGGCATCCCTCTTTGGCTGGTGAGGGCGCTGACAGAGGAGAAGCTGCATAAGACCTCTTTTTCCAAATATGGCAGCGCCTATCAGACAATATTCATGAGAGAGAAAGGAGTGGCTGTTTATGCTTGACAATATGTTTCGGGGGATCTTTGATTCTCAGCTGGTGGATGTGATCCCTGTTTCTGATTTCCTGCTGTGTCTTGCGGTGGCGCTTGTCATCGGGCTGCTGCTGGCGGGGGTATATACTTATCGGAACCGTTATACGAAAAGCTTTCTTGTGACGCTGGCCATGCTTCCCGCAGTGGTGTGCGTGGTGATCATGATGGTCAATGGGAATGTGGGAACCGGCGTGGCGGTGGCGGGAACTTTCAGCCTGGTGCGGTTCCGCTCCGTTCCCGGTACGGCAAAGGAGATAGGGGCTATCTTTCTGGCGATGTGCACAGGATTGATAACAGGCATGGGGTATCTGGGGTTCGCGGTGCTTTTTGCAGTCATTTTAAGCGCAGTCACGGTGTTGTACAACAGGTTTGACTTTGGCAGTCAAAAGAAGGGGGCGCTGTATAAGGTGCTGCATATTGTGATTCCGGAGGATCTTGATTATACCGGGGTTTTTGATAAAATATTGGAGGAGTATACTTCATCCCATGAACTGGAGCAGGTGAAGACCGCCAATATGGGGAGTCTGTTTAAGCTGACTTATAATATCACGCTGAAGAATGCGGAGGCGGAGAAAGAGTTGATCGATAAGCTGCGGTGCAGGAATGGGAATCTGGAGATTTCGGTTTCGCGGAGGGAGACGGTTTCCTGCGAGTTGTGAGGTGGGTGGCGGTAAGGGACGGCATCGGGGTGACAGGGTTGTCCTGGGAGCAGCTCGAAGGGCGTTGCGATGAGCCTCAGGCGCGGCAAAACTCGCCAGCTGGCTCGCTTTGCCGGAGTCCCATCTCCACATCTCGCCAATGTCTCCCAGGCCAACCCTGTCGCCACGATGCCTGTTTTACTGCGTGGTGTAGTAGGGAAGGGCAGGGGGGCAAGTAAGGGACGGCATCGGGGTGACAGGGGTGTACTGGGAGCAGCTCGATGGTCGTTGCGATGAGCCTCATGCACGGCAAAACTCGCCAGCGGGCTCGCTTTGCCGGAGTCTCATCTCCACATCTCGCCAATGTCTCCCAGTACACCCCAGTCGCCCCGGTGCCTGTTTTACTGCGTGGTGTAGTAGGGAAGGGCAGGAGGTAAGTTGGGGGCGACAGAGATGTCCTGGGAGCAGATTGGTGAGTGTGCTGGGGAACTTCAGGGGACGGTATCGTGTAGTAGGGAAGGGCAGGGGAAAAGGTGAGGACTTTGAGGAATTGGAGATTATGGATTTTTTGGACGGAAAGTGGATTGGAAGATCGGGGATTTTTTGATCCTGGATTTGTGCCTGCGGCGGAGTGTGCAGGTATGGAAAGGCGTGGTTAGTGGTATGGGTATGAATTTATATGGGAGTAAGAGGAGAACGGCGCGGTTTTGTTCCGTGGTGATGGCTGGGTGCCTGGCGGCGGTTTCTTTGGCGGGATGCGGCGATGACGGTATGGAAGGGGTGTCGGAATCGCTTGCGGGAGTGGACGGGAGCGGTCTGACGGCTGGCAGTTCTGCGTCGGGGCAGTCGGGCGCGGGAGACGGGCAGGCAGCTTATACTTCCGCAGGGGGGATCATTGTGGCCTCGGAAATGTTTACGGACAGGGATTTAAGCGGTGCGTATGACGCGGCGGAGGCGAAAGAGGTGGTGCTGTCCGGGGAGGATGTGACCATTACGAAAGAAGGGGTGTATCTTCTTAGTGGAACCATGGCGGACGGCACGGTTATTGTGGATGCGGATAAGAATGACAAGGTACAGCTGGTGCTTGACGGCGTGGACATTGACAATGACGCCGGTGCGGCGATTTATGTGAAAGAGGCGGACAAGGTATTCGTCACTTTGGCAGAGGGTTCCGAGAACATCCTTACCAGCAGGGGATACGCTTCCCTGGACGGCAACAATATTGACGGGGTGATCTACGCCAAAAGCGATCTGGTCATAAATGGGACAGGAAGCCTTACTGTCAATGCGGAACAGGGGCATGGGATCGTTTCCAAGGACGACCTGAAGATTACAGGCGGCGTAGTCACCGTGACTGCGGAAAAGCAGGGATTATCCGGCAAGGACAGTGTGCGGATTGGCGGTGGAACGATACAGATTACCTCGGGAAAAGACGGTGTCCATGCGGAGAATGACGAGGATGCGGAAAAAGGTTATGTGTATATTTCGGACGGAACGATACAGGTTGCTTCCGGAGGCGACGGCATCAGCGCGGGCAGCGTGATCCAGATGGATGGCGGCACGGTGGATGTGACGGCGGGCGGCGGCAGCGCAAACCGGACTGTGGTGGTGGATGAAAGCGGGGATGCTGTCAGCGCCAAGGGGATCAAGGCGGCAGCGGAACTGGCAGTCAATCAGGTGGTTTTGTCCATAGATTCGCAGGATGACGCCATCCATTCCGACCTGAATGTGATCATAAACGGCGGCGAACTGTCCCTTGCCACAGGGGACGACGGCATTCATGCCAACGAGACGGCCACGGTCACGGGGGGAACGATTTATATTTCTGAGAGTTATGAGGGGATTGAGGGAAATAATGTGGAAATTTCCGGCGGAACGATCCGCCTGTATGCAAGGGACGACGGACTGAACGCGGCCGGAGGGAATGACCAGAGCGGCTTCGGCGGCATGTTCGGCGGAGGCGAGAGATTCGGGAATATGGAAAGCGGCGGCTGGGAGCCCGGGAATAGAGGAAATGGCGGCTGGGGATTTGGGAATGACGGAAGCGGCGGCTGGAACCCCGGAAGCGCAGGAGGTGAAAATCTGAGACCTGATGATATTGGAACCGGCGGGAACTTTGGGAATGGAGAGAATGACGGCTGGAATCCCGGAGATGCAGAAGGTGAAAACCAGGGATCTGATGATGGCGGAAACGGTGGATGGAATCCTGGAAATGCAGGGAATGAAAACTGGAGACCTGGTGACATCGGAAACGGCGGGAACTTTGGGAACGGAGAGAACGGCGGCTGGAATCCCGGAGAGGCAGGAGGCGAAAACCAGAGACCTGATGACATCGGAAACGGCGGGAACCTTGGAAACGGAGAGAACGGCGGCTGGAACCCCGGAGACGCAGCAGGCGAAAACCGGAGACCTGATGGCATCGGAAACGGTGGCGAGAACTTTGGAAACGGAGGAAACGGTGGCTGGAATCCCGCAGACGTAGGAAGCGGCGGCTGGAACCCCGGAATCGCAGGTGGCGACGACCAGAGACCTGATGGCATCGGAAACATGGAACCCGGAAACGGCGGTGGGAACACAGGGAATACAGCAAACGGAAATGACAGCGTAGATTTGGACAGCGATATTTCCCACATCTGGATCTCCGGCGGCGTGATTTACGTCCGGGCTGACGGGGACGGCGTGGATTCCAACGGTAACCTGCTGGTTTCCGGCGGGGAAGTCTATATCTCAGGTCCTGAAAACGGCGCAAACGGCGCCATCGACTATGAGAGAAACGGCCAGATCACCGGCGGGATCGTGGTGGCGGCAGGAAACTCCGGCATGGCCATGAACTTTGGCAATGCATCCACACAGGGATCCATCATGGTCACAATCGCCAATCATGCCTCGGGGACGGCAGTAACCCTGCGGGATTCCGAGGGGAAAGAACTGATATCCTATACCCCGGAATGCGCGTACAATTCCCTTGTGGTCAGCAGCCCTGAAATGGTATTGGGCGGAACTTATATTATTGCGGCGGGGGAGGAGTCCACGGAAGTGACGCTGAGCGACAGCCTGATCTACGGCTTCGGTTTTGGAATGGGCGGTTTCGGCAACGGCAGAATGCCCGGCGGGAGACCGCCGATGAGTCAATAACCCCGCTGCAAGCAGCGGGGTATTGACCCTCGCGGCATTCGCCAAGTCAGCTTGCTGACTTGGCTCATTGCTCGCGGGAATAAATCACTTTTTACTGTAAGTGTTCCAGCAATTGCGCAAAGTCAATGGTGAGGTCATCATAAACTGCGGTACGGATCTTGTCGGTAAATGAGTAAATTTCAGGTTCCCCTGATTCCCGGAAGCGGTATACGGAGACAGTCAGCCTGTCATGGTCTACGATCCAGTATTCCCTGACACCGGTATCCCTGTACACGGGAAGCTTGCGAATATAGTCCATTTTCCGGCTGGAGGGAGAAACGATTTCGATCACCCAGTCCGGCGCGCCGTGGCAGCCCTTTTGATCCAGCCTGTCCCTGTTGCAGACGACAGAGATATCCGGTTCAAAGTAATTTTTGTCATCCTTTTTGATAAAGACACCGAAAGGAGCGGGGAGAACCTTACATTTTCCCTGGTTCCCGACAATGTAGTTAAAGATACAGGCAGTGAGCCATACCAAGATATCCTGATGTGTCAGGGTTGGCGACGCCATCAGATACATTATACCGTCGATCAGTTCCGCCCAGATTCCCTCCGGCAGGGCCTCAATATCTGCGGTGGTGTAAATACGTTCTGTGGGTGATGCCATGATGAACATTGCTCCTTTTCTGATCGGTTGTTCCATGTTTCCTCCTTTTCCGGCAGAGAATCCATGGATCGCATTCCCCGCCACTGTTCAGTTGATGTTCATGAGTAAGGTGGCAGAAAACGCCGGAATGTGCATAAATGACGTACACGTTATATCGATTACTCCTGATGAATTCATTATATAGCGCGGTCTTGTGTCTGTCAACAGAAATTTCGGACGGTTGGTACTTTATGGTGCGAACTGCCTTTTTTTGCGTGGAACGGTTTCTTCTGTTATACTATTTTTAAGGAAATTTTACCGCAGACTGTAACGAATGGGCCGCCGGACGGATATATAGGCAGAAAGGGGGAAAACAATGGAGGAAATATATCAGGAAAACGCGAAACTGGTATATCGTTTTCTCTTAAAGTACTGCCATGATCCGCAGCTGGCGGAGGAACTGACGCAGGAGACTTTCCTGCGGGCAATGGATTCCATAGCGCGCTATGACTACAGCTGCAAGATCAGCGTCTGGCTCTGCCAGATCGCCAAACATATTTATCTGCAATACTTGGCGAAACGGGGAAAGGAGATTCCCTCCGAAGAGATTACTTTAGAAGAGGCAGGGGGCAATACCGGGGAAAAAGGGATCGAGGAACAGGTGGTCAGGCGCTACGAACTTCTTGACGTGCTGAAAGATATGCAGAACCTGCCGGAACAGATGCGCGAGGTGATTTACCTGAGAACCATGGCGGAATTGTCCTTTAAGGAAATCGGGGAGATACTGGGGAAAAGCGAAAACTGGGCAAGGGTGACCTTTTACCGGGGAAAGGAACGCCTGCTGAAAGGAAGAGAGTAAGGGAACAAGTTGGTGTTGAAGTGAAGCGACCGGAACAAATTGCCGCAGGCGGCAATTGAATCAAAACAGTCTCGGAACGGTAAACGCAATGTGCCAGAGTGCGGCACATGAAAGAGATTTCCAGCTGCGACCTGTGCAGATGAAAATCTCTTTCAGAACAGGGGCATTGCAGTGGAGAGACGGAACTGGAATGGAGAGGAAGAATATGGATATGAAGATGAAATGTAGTGTAATTCAGGATTTACTGCCGTCCTATGTGGACAATATCTGTTCGGAGGATACCAGGGAGCTGGTGGGGGAGCATGTGGCGGAATGTGAGCAGTGCAGGGAAAAGCTGGAACAGATGAAAAATACGGAGATCGTGGCGGAAAAGGTGTCCAAAAAGCAGGTGGACCACCTGAAAAAGATACGCGGTATTTTCGCCCGGAAAGAAGGAGTGGGGAAGCTGCTCTTGCTGATTCTGGTCAGTATCGCGTATGTGGGACTGTTTGTGGGCGTCGGAGGTCTGCTGAATTATGCCTGGATCCCCTCCCTGGCGGTCAGCGCAGTGTTCTTCTGCGCCGCGATCCTTGCGGAAAATTATCGGTTTTCCGGCGGAAAGGCCAGGGTGGCGGAGATTGCCGTTTCCGGTGCGATATTTGTTTTTGTGGTGGCATATTATGTTCATTTTACGCTGGCGCTTGGCGGATTGTCACAGAATGCGGATGGGGAAGTGCTGTTACAGATATTTCCGGTTGGCATGATGCCCCCTTATCAGGTCGGACCGTTCATGGCAAATGTCCTGAGAGTTGCGGCTTTGGTATCGGTGGCAGCGCTTTTATGGAATACCTTTGGAAAATATAAGAATGCTTACGCCACCACCCTGAACATCACGACGATCGTTTATATTGTGTATGCCAATGACGGGCTGTACCATATGGACGCCCCCGATACCTTTACGCAGTGGGTCAGTGAACTGACGATCGTCCAGGCCGCACTGGCGTTGGCCGGCATAGCCGTCTGTATATTGCTGCAGAAACTTGGTAAGATGCCTGCAGGGGAAGTCGTTTGATGGGCAAAAATAGCGGAGTGAATCATAATGGGGTTGACGGATACATGTAACAGTTCAGTGCGACTCCGCCGTCTCTTTGCTGACAAACCATCGGACACCATCTGGGCCGAACTATTATGAATACACATCAAATGCGCACAAAAGGCATTGACAAATGCGCATTTGATGTGTATAATTTTATGCGAAAGGAGGAAATGATACAATGTAAGCAGGCAGCTGTATGGAGGCAAAACGATGAAACAGAGAGATTTGATCAGGAAACTCGAAAAGGCGGGTTTTGTCTTTGAAAGACACGGAAGCAGTCATGATGTGTATGCCAGAGGTACAGAAAAGGAGGAGATTCCGAGGCACAAGGAAATTGACGAACGATTGGCGAAAGCAATTTTGAAGAGAAGAAAGCTTTAATCTACGAATAAACAGATTATTTTATGATATTCTGTTTACATACACTTAACACAATCTATGGAGAGATTACAATGAAAAATATATATCCTGTATATTTTACCCGGACTGATACGGTAGTATTGGTAGAAGTCCCCGATCTGGAAATCCTGACAGAAGGAAAAGATATGATGGATGCCGTGGAAATGGCGAGAGACGCAATTGAATTGAAATGTGTATCGATGGAAGATGATGGGCTGGAGATCCCTTTGCCATCCGAGACCAGCGCTTTGAATGTGAGCAGCGGAACTTTTGCGGAAGATGGAGAAACGATCATATCTTTGGTTGATATTGATTCGGGGGAATACAGGAAAAAGATTGATACAAAGATGGTCAGGAAGAATGTTACCATTCCCAGCTGGTTAAATTACGAGGCGGAGCATGCCGGTATCAATGTGTCAAGAGTTTTGCAGGAGGCGTTGATGAATACGCTTGGCGTAAGGCGAAATATCTGAAGAAAATGAATCGTTGCGAAGAAGCATGATAAACCAGAAGGCATCAGCGAATGTGGACGTTGATGCCTTTTTTGATAACTCATAAATATGTATTATAATACATATAAAAACTATTGATTTTACTTATAAGAACAAGTATAGTATACTTATCCGTGAAAGATACCTTTGTGAGAAAGGCATCACATAAAAGTATTTGCAGGTTCCCCGCTGGGAACTGCGAATTATATGGGAACGTAAACGCCCGGAAAGAATTTATGGCTGCGATTTGTGCAGACGGAAATTCTTTCCCCATCAAGGGCGTTGAAGTGAAGAGACGGGACTGGAATGGAGGAAAATCATGGTTAAGGCAATTGTAGGTGCTAACTGGGGCGATGAGGGCAAGGGAAAGATCACGGATATGATGGCGCAGGAGGCGGATATTGTTGTCCGCTTTCAGGGCGGAGCCAATGCCGGTCACACCATTGTAAATAATTACGGCAAGTTTGCGCTGCATACGCTGCCCTCAGGCGTATTTTATGAGCACATCACCAGCATCATCGGCAATGGCGTGGCGCTGAATATCCCGCTGTTGTTCAAGGAGATCCAGTCCATCGTGGAAAGGAATGTGCCCAAGCCCAAGATCCTGGTGTCGAACCGGGCGCAGATCGTCATGCCCTATCACATTTTATTTGATCAGTATGAGGAGGAGAGGCTGGGCGGCAAGTCCTTTGGTTCCACCAAGTCCGGCATTGCCCCCTTTTATTCCGATAAGTACGCGAAGATCGGGTTCCAGGTGAGCGAACTTTTTGACGAGGAACTTCTGAAGGAAAAGGTGGAGCGGATCTGCGAGGTAAAGAACGTGCTTCTGGAGCATCTGTACCATAAGCCCCTCATCGCCCCGGCGGAACTGCTTGCCACGCTTCATGAATACAAGGATATGGTGGAGCCCTATGTGTGCGATGTGTCCGCTTTTTTGGACAGGGCGTTGAAAGAGGGGAAGACCGTCCTGCTGGAGGGTCAGCTGGGTACTTTGAAAGACCCCGATCATGGCATTTACCCTATGGTAACGTCCTCCTCCACCCTGGCGGCTTACGGCGCCATCGGTGCAGGGCTTCCTCCCTATGAAATCAAACAGATCGTCACCGTCTGCAAGGCATATTCTTCCGCAGTGGGGGCGGGCGCGTTCGTCTCCGAACTGTCCGGCGACCAGGCGGAGGAACTGAGGCGCAGGGGCGGCGACGGCGGCGAATACGGCGCTACTACAGGCCGTCCCAGACGCGTGGGCTGGTTCGACTGTGTGGCCTCCAAATACGGCTGCCGCCTCCAGGGAACCACGGATGTGGCGTTTACCGTGCTGGATGTGCTGGGCTACCTGGACGAGATCCCCGTCTGCACAGGCTATGAGATCGACGGCCAGGTCACCACAGACTTCCCCGTCACTGCAAAATTGGAAAAAGCAAAGCCTGTATTCCAGAAACTGCCCGGCTGGAAGTGCGAGATCCGGGGTATCAAAAACTACGGGGAACTGCCCGAGAACTGCCGCAATTACATCGAGTTCATCGAGCAGCAGATCGGCTATCCCATCACCATGATCAGCAACGGCCCCAGCAGGGATGACATCATCTACAGGGACAGCCCATTGAGAAAGTAGATGTCATATTTCCCCACAAAATAAAGCACGGCGTATCGTACGATACGCCGTTTCCTACAACCAGCAGTAAGCAGGCGGCGGAGCGCCAGGGGGTTCTTTGCGGGACATTGGCGAGATGTGGAGAGGAGACTCAGGCAAGACGAGCCCGCTGGCGAGTATTGCCACGCATTGAGGCTCCTCGGAACGCATATCGAGCTGCCCCGCAAAGAACCCCCTGGCGCTCCGCCGCCGTCCCTAGGAGCAAATCCATGACAGAAAACCTGGAATATTTTAAAGTCTTCTACCACACCGCCAGACTTGGCAGCGTGACCAAAGCCGCCGCCGAACTGGCCATCTCCCAGCCCGCCGTGAGCCAGTCCCTGAAGCAGCTGGAAAAAAGCCTGGGCGTACCCCTGTTCCAGCGAGCCGCAAGGGGCGTCAGGCTGACCGCCGAGGGACAGCTTCTATACTCCTATGTGGAAAAAGGCTATGAGCAGATCAGCCTGGGGGTGGAAAAACTCAGACAGATGCAGAACCTGGAGCTGGGAGAGGTGCGCATCGGCGCCAGCGACATGACATTACAGTTTTACCTGCTTCCCTATCTGGAAAAATTCCATGAACAATACCCCGACATCAAGGTCATCGTGACCAATGCGCCCACGCCGGAGACCCTGCAGCTGCTGCGTTCCGGAAAGATCGATTTCGGCGTGGTCAGCACCCCTTTTGTGCGGTCGGAGGATATCCTGGCGGCGGAGGTCAGGGAGATAGAGGACGTTTTTGTGGCAGGCAGGCGGTTCATTTCCTATAAAAACAAAATGCTGGATCTGAAAGACCTGGAGGGACTCCCCATGATCTTTCTGGAAGGCAATACCAGCACCCGGACTTATATGGACGAGTACCTGGCGCAGAACGGGATCGTCCTGCAGCCTGAATTCGAACTGGCTACCAGCGGCATGATCGTCCAGTTTGCGCTGCGGAGCCTGGGAGTGGGCTGTGTGGTCCGGGATTTCGCGGCGGAATATCTGGAATCGGGATTGCTTTTTGAACTGAGATTCAATAAAATGATACCCAAGCGAAGCTTCTGCGTGACCCGGAACAGGAGGAGCGTGCCGTCCGCAGCGGCGCGGAAGCTGTTGGGGATCATGAATGTGTGAAGTGCAGAGACCGGAACAAGCTGCCATGTATGGCAGCTAACAGTCTCGAAACGGAAGCGCCCGGAAAGGATTTCAGACGCACGGCGGCTGAAGATCCTTTCCGCTGCGTGGGCGCTGAAGTGCAGAGACGGAACTGGAACTATAATAACAGTCTCGAAACGGAAGCGCCCGGAAAGGATTTCAGACGCACGGCGGCTGAAGATCCTTTCCGCTGCGTGGGCGCTGAAGTGCAGAGACGGAACTGGAATGTGAGGAAAAATTATGATCTGTAATATTATTTTTGATATCGGAAATGTGCTCACGGACTTCCGGTGGCGGGACTTCCTGCGGGACAAGGGATTTGATGACGTGATGATTGGCAGGATTGCCAAAGCGTCCGTGGAGAGTCCCGTGTGGAACGAACTGGACCGGGGAGAATGGGATATGGAGCGGCTGATGGCTGAATTTGTCAAGCTGGATCCGGAGATCGAGGCGCAACTGCACACCGCCTATGACAATGTAAACGGCATTGTGACAAAACGTGATTACGCCATTCCCTGGATAAAAGACCTGAAAGCAAGGGGCTATCAAGTCTATTACCTGTCCAATTTTTCGGAAAAGGCCTATGAGGACTGCGGGGATGCACTGGATTTTATCCCTTACACGGACGGCGGCATTCTGTCCTATCAGGATAAGGTGATCAAGCCGGATGAGAAGATATACCAACTGCTGCTGTCCCGGTTCGGCCTGAAGGCGGAGGAGTGCGTCTTCCTGGACGATACCCCGCGGAATGTGGAAGCGGCGCGGAAGCTTGGGTTTTACGGGATCTGTTTCCAGGCCAGGGAGCAGGCGGAAGCGGAACTGGCGAAGCTGCTGTAGATTATCGTAACATTTCTGCACGGATGAACTGTTGCATTTTTTTTTGTAAAGGAAACTTGACAAAACAGGGTAGGATAAGTATAATCAAAAATGTAAAGGAAACTTTACAAAAAAGTCGGCGGAAAACAGGAAAAGAGAACACCATACAGTCCCAGGGCGGGACGGAGAGGAGGGCTTATGTGAAAAACAGAGTGGAAGCGCTGAGGAAAGAACGGAACATGAATCAGGAGGATTTCGCGAAAGCCATCCGCGTTTCCAGGCAGACGGTCAGTTCCATTGAAAACGGAAAATACAATCCGTCCCTGGAGCTGGCGTTTGAGATCGCGGATTTTTTCGGAAAAACCATTGAGGAAATATTTATCCATGAAAGTGAGGAGAGGCGGAAATGAAAAAGAGTTATCTGGTTGAAAGCATGGCGTTTTTATTTGGGGGGCTGTTTCTTCTGGGAGTGGCACTGCTTACGGACACGGTTCTGGACAGCCTGCTGATCGGCCTTGCCAGCGGCGCACTCTGCGCGGGAATTGTGAATACATTCAGGTATTTTTACTGGAAAGCGCCCGCAAACACGGGACGGTACGAGGAAAGACTGGCCAGGGAGAGGATTGAACTGCACGACGAACTGAAAGTAAAACTGCGGGACAGATCCGGGCGGTATGCCTATATATTGGGATCTGGCGTCATCTGTGTTTCCATCGTGGTATTTTCCATATTGGGGAAACTGGAGATCGTCGGCGATTCACGGCTGATCGTCCTGTATCTGGGAGGATACCTGGCATTTCAGGGCGTCATGGGCAGCGTGATCTACCGGCATCTGCTTAAGAAAACATTGTAACCTGTAACAGACCGGACTGTCACCGGCTGTTGGCAATGCAGGTGATAAAGGGGCGGGATGACCGTCCCCTTATCACAAACTTATTCCTTTGTCATCCTCTGCGTCAGTCATGGTCTTTCTGCCCGTCAGTTTTCCGTACATCCATGTATAGATCCAGATCAGGATGGGGATGGCTATGGTTGCAAAAAGGCACATCCAGAGCAGGCGGCCCGAAGCGGAACTGTCCACGATGGACACCACCAGCGTAATGATGTAAAGCAGCACCAGCAGGATAACGCCCGCCATGGCGACAATCTGCCTGGAAGTGACTTTTTTGGAGGTAGATTTTTTTTTCTGCGTTGTATCCATAATAGTAAATGCCCTTTCTTTGGAAAGTTGTTTTCATCTTTTTCGATATCGGCTACAATACTATCATATCATTTCTGGCGGATTTTTACAACGGCGCTTTTTTGCGGGAAGCAGCCGCATACGGCAGCCATACGGCAAAAAAGCCCCCGGACCTGCAGCAGGCAAGCCCGGAGACCTTTATAAAAGGGGAGGATAAGTATTATTTTTATCTTTTGCATCATCAAAGGAGGGGGTTCCTTGACATTACATAGTCTGACCCGTAATTCATGGTTTATACATATCGGGATGAATTTTTTTCAAAAAAGTTTTCCTGAAAAAGTGATTGCCTGTTCAAACAATCTGTTATATACTGGAATGGATTACAGGAGGAGCGATCCGCCGTAGGAAGCAGTAAGTATTATGAGTATAAGGATGGTAGAGTAAACATGACATTATTGGAAGAGTGGAGAGCGGCCGCGTATAACGAGAACACGTCGCAGAACGAGTTGCAGAAACTGTGGGCGGCGTATTTCCAGGAGGAGAAAGACATTTATGCCCAGCTGCTGAAGAACCCCGATGAAGTGGTGACGGGAACCGTGAAAGAACTGGCTGACAGGTACGGTGTGACGGTCATGACCATGACCGGTTTTCTGGACGGCATCAACGACTGCCTGAAAGAGAAGAACCCCATCGAGGAGATGGATGAGGACACACAGGTGAACCTGGGTTTTGACAAGGCGCTGCTGTATAAGGGTATGGTGGCCGCGGAGGCAGACTGGCTATATAATCTGGAGGAGTGGAATGATATTTTCGACGAGGATACCAGAAAGGCTCTGTATAAGGAGCAGAAATCCTCCACCACAATTGTAAAGGACGCCAAGGTATATCCCAACGATCCCTGTCCTTGCGGAAGCGGCAAGAAATATAAGAAATGCTGCGGCAGAAAATAGGCTGATGGAACGCAAAGGACTCTTTTCATGCGAAAGGGTCCTTTTCAGATTTTTACAGGAGGTGCGATACTTATGAAACTGTTGAAACAATTAAAATGGGATGCGCTGCTTATGGGAGCACTCTATATTTTGTTGGGCATTGTGGCGCTGGTAATCCCGGAAACCATGGAGAGGCTGCTGGGTTTTCTGATCGGCGGGGTGCTGATCGTTGCGGGAGCGGTATCCATGATCAGTTATCTGCTGCGGGACGCGCATCAGAATTATTACCACAATGATTTCCTGCACGGGCTGCTTGGGATCCTGCTGGGTATAGTGGTTCTGTACAGGATCGATATCGTCATTTCCCTGGTGCCGCTTCTCCTTGGGGTGCTGGTGCTGGTCAGCGGACTGAGCAAGCTGCAGGATGTGATCGACCTGAAGAGGCTGGAGTATGGGAACTGGATCTTCATGCTGGTGCTGGCAGTGATCAACATTGTGCTGGGGCTGGTGCTGATCTTCAATCCCATGGCCGTGGCCACGCTGCTGTTCCGGCTGTTGGGCGTGGGGCTGATCTTCAGCGGGATCACGGACTGTGTTACCACCATCTATTTCGCGGGAAAGATAAAGAACTATTTTGCGGATCTGAATGCGGTTGACAGTACTTTCGTGGAGATCGTGGACGAGGACAAAGGCGGCATGGCAAAGGGAGAATCCGCAAAGTCAAAGGACAGAACCGATCAATGGAAAGAAGAGGACACAGGGGCAGCGGAGACGGCTGCAGGCGATAATCAGGCAGAGAGTACGGCGGCAAAGGAGTAGACTGGTGAACATTGCGTTATTTTTACAGCCCAAGGCGGAAGTTACATACTTAAGAGACCACATGACGCTGCGGCAGGGACTGGAAAAGCTGCACAGGAGCGGATTTACGGCTGTCCCGGTGATCGATGCGGAGGATCGGTACGTGGGCGTGTGCAGCGAGGGCGATTTCCTCTGGAATATCCTGGAGAGAAATGAAAATCTGGCGGACATGACCATGAAGAATCTGGAACACATGGCGGTACGGGATATCCTGCAGGGCGGGAAAGTGCAGGCGGCCTGTATCGACACTGCCATGGAGACCCTGATCGAGCAGGCGATGAAACAGAATTTTGTGCCGGTTGTGGACGATAGGAACGTATTTATCGGTATCGTTACCCGAAGCGACATCATAAAATACTTTGTAACCTCTCAGAACCAGGCAAATTGAACAGGAAATATGCGATGAATGCTTGCATTCGGGAGCATATTTTCAGGGCAATTTTCGCGGGCAATGAGCCAAGTGCGTGCTTGCACGAGCATTTGGCGAATGCCGCGTAAGCCAAACACCGAGGAAACACGCAGTGTTTTCGAGGCTGGTTCGAGGCAGTTGCAATATTTCATGGCACATAATAAGAAATAATGTTATACTTATACAAATCATTACAAAAGCGAGGTAAGCTGATATGAAAAAACTGGAAGAATATGTAGTTAGTATCCCTGACTTCCCGAAACCGGGCATTATTTTCCGGGATGTGACCAGCGTGTTGCAGGATGCGGATGGACTGCAGCTGGCGGTCGATACCATGCAGGAGAAGATCAAGGATCTGGATTATGACGTGGTGGTGGGTCCCGAATCCAGGGGATTTATATTTGGAACGCCCATTGCCTATAATAATAAAAAGCCTTTTGTGCTGATCCGCAAGGTGGGCAAGCTTCCCAGGGAGACCGTATCCGTTTCCTACGCCCTGGAATACGGAAGCGCTACCATTGAAATGCATAAGGACAGCATCAAGCCCGGGCAGAAGGTTCTGATCGTGGACGACCTGATCGCCACCGGCGGAACCACCGAGGCGATGATCAGGATGATAGAGAATCTCGGCGGGGAAGTAGTGGGGATTGTGGTCCTGATGGAACTGGCAGGATTGAAGGGACGGGAAAGGCTTGCCAAATACCGTCTGGAATCCGCAATCTGTTATCCCGGGAAGTAAGGAATCATCCGTAAATAAAGAGCATTTACAGATGATTCCTGCAAATTCGCAAAGGACGCGAATTCGCCGGAACTTTCCTAAACAACGCAATGAAAAAAGTGTAATTTATTTCAGGATGGTTCCTAAGTAATACACAGTAAGAAGGCGATAGATAACCTATGGCAGAGGAAAAGAATGAAGTTGTCATCGATGAT
>JAMPAC010000035.1:22051-27017 GCA_023667395.1 Blautia sp.
AGAAGGCGATAGATAACCTATGGCAGAGGAAAAGAATGAAGTTGTCATCGATGATGGCAAGATAAGCGCATATCATGATTTTGTGGATCCGGAGCAGCTGTATCAGGAGCTTATTAATCATGTGCACAAATATCATCCCAGCGATGATGTTTCCATGATCGAAAAGGCCTATAATGTTGCAAAAGAGGCGCACAAGGATCAGACCCGCAAATCCGGGGAGCCCTATATCATCCATCCCTTGAACGTGGCCATCATTCTGGCGGAACTGGAACTGGACAAGGAGACCATCATAGCGGGTCTGCTCCATGATGTGGTGGAAGATACGGTGATGACCGACGACGACCTGAAACGGGAATTCGGGGAGGATGTGGCGCTGCTCGTGGACGGCGTCACGAAGCTGGAGAAGATTCCTTTCTCCTCCACCCTCAGCCAGTCGGATGAAAAGCTGGAGATGCAGGCGGAGAATCTGCGCAAGATGTTCCTTGCCATGGCAAAGGATATCCGCGTCATCCTGATCAAGCTGGCCGACCGCCTCCACAATATGAGGACGCTGAAATACAAGAGCCCGGAGAGCCAGCAGCGGATCGCCAAGGAAACGCTGGAAATCTACTGTCCCATCGCCCAGAGGCTGGGCATCAGCCGTTTAAAGACGGAACTGGACGACCTGGCTTTAAAATATCTGGAGCCGGAGGCCTACTATGACCTTGTGGAAAAAATAGCGGTGCGCAAGAGCGTCCGGGAGAAGTATATCCAGAGCATTGTGGACGAAGTAAGCGAGCATATTGCCCACGCGGGCATCAAGGCGAAAATAGACGGACGCATCAAGCATTTTTTCAGTATCTACAAGAAAATGGTGAACCAGAACAAGACACTGGATCAGATTTACGATCTGTTCGCGGTGCGTATCATCGTGGACACGGTAAAGGACTGTTATGCGGCGCTGGGCGTGATACACGAGATGTATAAGCCCATTCCGGGCCGTTTCAAGGACTATATCGCCATGCCCAAGCCGAACAGGTATCAGTCCCTGCATACCACCCTGATCGGCAGCACGGGGCAGCCTTTCGAGATCCAGATTCGTACTTTCGAGATGCACAAGGCGGCGGAGTACGGCATTGCGGCGCATTGGAAATATAAGGAGGCTTCCGACGGTAAGAAGGTGGACGGCCAGGAGGAGGAGAAGCTGGTGTGGCTGCGGCAGATCCTGGAGTGGCAGCAGGATATGTCCGATAACAGGGAGTTCATGAACCTGCTGAAAAACGACTTGGATCTGTTTTCGGACAGTGTATACTGTTTTACCCCCACCGGGGATGTGAAGAATCTTCCGGCTGGTTCCACGCCCATTGATTTTGCCTATAATATCCATTCCGCAGTGGGGAATAAGATGGTTGGTGCCAGGGTCAACGGCAAGCTGGTGACCATCGATTATGAGATCAGGAACGGCGACCGGATTGAGATCATCACTTCCCAGAATTCCAAGGGACCCAGCCGCGACTGGCTGAACATCGTGAAGAGCACCCAGGCCAAAAGTAAGATCAATCAGTGGTTCAAGCATGAACTGAAAGAAGACAATATCATAAAGGGAAAGGAACTTCTTTCCACTTACTGTAAGACCAAGAATATCAATCTTTCCGAACTGCTGAAGCAGGAATACATGGATGCGGTCATGCGCAAATACGGCTTCCGCGAGTGGGATGCGGTATTGGCGGCCATGGGTCACGGCGCCCTGAAAGAGGGACAGATCGTGAACAAGATGCAGGAACTTTACGACAGGGATCATAAAAAAGTCCTGTCCAATGAGGAGATCCTGCAGAATATCGTGGAGTTGGGGAATTCCAACAGGCCTGTTGCCATGAAGACCAAAAGCGGCATTGTGGTAAAGGGCATTGCCGACCTGTCAGTGAGGTTTTCCAAATGTTGTTCCCCTGTGCCCGGGGATGAGATCGTGGGATTCATCACCAGGGGACGGGGGGTGTCCATTCACCGTACCGACTGCGTCAATATCATAAATCTGCCCGAGATGGAGCGTGTCAGGCTGATGGATGCGGAGTGGCAGGCGCCTGAGGACGGGAGCGAGAAGTATGTGGCTGAGATCAAGATTTATGCCAACAACAGGGCAGGGCTTCTGGCGGATATCTCCAAGACGCTGACGGAGCGGAATATCGACATCCTTTCCATGAACACCAGGACCAGCAGGCAGGGTCTGGCGACCATGCAGACTACGTTTGAGGTTGGCAGCAGGGAGGAATTGAACCGGGTGATCGAGAAGATCCGGGGGATTGAGAGTGTGGTGGATATTGAGAGGACGACGGGATAGGGACGAGGGTTTGTGGTTTGGATCGGACTGGAGGCTAAACATCGTGAAAATTGGATTTATGTTTTTTGTTATATTTTGTTTTATCACAATATTTGTAAGTAAACAGAGAAAATAAATTCCTGTTATCGGGCAGTTATCCATCATGGATATCTACTTTCATTGTTGCTTTTGACAAAGAATTAAGAAATCGCACTTTCAGCAACACAAAAGGTAAAAGGGGAAACAGGTTCGAAATGGAAACGTTGGAGTGGAGAGACGGAATGGGAATAGAAAGGGAATAAACGTATGGGTGAGATTAAGATTGGCAGGATGGTGTTGAGTGTTTGTCAGACGAACTGTTATTTTTTGTATCGGGATGGGGAGCATGAGGCGATTGTGGTGGATCCGGCGGATCAGGGGCAGCGCATTTATGGGGCGCTGCAGAAGAATGGGTTCCGTGTGGCGGGGATTTTGCTGACCCACGGGCATTTTGACCATATCTGGGGGCTGGATGCATTAAGGGATGCGGCCAACGCGGCGGCGGAAGCGGACGGGCTGGAGGCCGTGAAGGCTTATGCCCATGAGGACGAGCGGGTGTTGTTGCGGGATGTGAATATGAATGTGTCGGAGCAGGCGGGCAGGGCGTGTTCCACCTATGCGGATGTGTATGTGAAGGATGGCCAGGAGATCATGATAGCGGGGATGACCTGTAAGGTGATTGCCACGCCGGGGCATACGGCGGGAGGATGCTGTTATTATTTTGAAGAGGCAGGGATGCTGGTGGCAGGGGATACACTGTTTGCCGAATCTGTGGGACGGACGGATTTCCCGACAGGCAGCATGGGCACTCTGGTTCGGTCCATCCGGGAGAAGCTGTTCGTATTGCCGGAGGATACGAAAGTGTATCCGGGGCATGGGGACAGTACCACCATCGGGCATGAGATGAAGTATAATCCTTTTTGTGTATGAAGAAGTTCTAAGCCTCATGTTGAAGAAAGGCGGCAGATGCCTGGGCAGACTGTCGTTTTTTTGTAGAGCAGGAGAACCGAATGTTTGCAATAGAAGTCAACAAAGAAAAATACGAATATGATATCCAGGCGCTGGTGAAATCCTTTTATCCGGAGGAGCAGGTTGCCGTGCTGCTGCCTGAGAGCAGGGATCAGAAGCGGCGGGAACTGGAGGATAAGGTGCGGATCCGGCTCAATGTGCAGGAGGATGGCGCGGAACTGACGGTGGACGGTGAAAGCTATTGCTGGACAAGACCTCAGGGGGAGGAGTCAAAGGGCAGTTTTAAGCGGTTCCTCTATGAGGCGTTGAGCAGGGCTACGGGCAGGAGCCTGCCCTGGGGCAATCTCGTTGGCATCCGTCCTACCAAGATCGCTTATGGTCTTCTGGAGGAGGGAAAGAGCCGTCAGGAGATTGTGGAGCATTATTTCAGGGAGCATTACACAAGCGCGGAGAAAGCGGAACTTGCCGTGGACATTGCGGAGCGGGAGAGGAAGCTGCTTGCGGACGTTCATGGTCAGGACGGCTACAGCCTGTACATAGGGATTCCTTTCTGTCCCACCACCTGTCTGTACTGTTCCTTTACCTCTTTTCCCATAGGCGGTTACAGGGAAGTGGTGGATGCCTATGTGGACTGTGTGATCAGGGATATGGAATATGTGGCGGAACGCTATAGGGACAAAATCCTGGATACCGTATATATCGGCGGCGGAACCCCCACCACGCTGGAGCCGAGGCAGCTGGAGCGGCTGCTTGGAAAGCTGAAAGGTCTGTTTGATTTCCGGACGGTGAAAGAGTTCACGGTGGAGGCAGGGCGCGCGGACAGCATCACGGAGGAGAAGCTGCAGGTTCTTTACCGGCACGGCGTCACCAGGATTTCCGTGAATCCCCAGACCATGAATCAGGAAACGCTGGACATCATAGGCAGGAAAGCGTCCGTAAAGCAGGTGGAAGAAGCTTACGGTCTGGCCCGCAGGGTGGGATTTGACAATATCAACATGGATCTGATCCTGGGACTTCCCGGGGAACAGGAGGCGGATGTGCAGCATACCATCGACAGGGTGGCGTGCCTTGCACCGGACAGCCTGACAGTCCATTCCCTGGCCATCAAGCGGGCTTCCAGGCTGAACCAGTGGATACAGGAGAACGGCGTGTCCGCCCTGCGCAATACGGACGAGACCATGCGGATCGCGGCGGAGGGCGCGAAAAAGCTGGGGCTCGAGCCCTATTACCTGTACCGTCAGAAAAATATGTCGGGCAATTTCGAGAACGTGGGCTATGCCAGGGAGGGCAGGTTTGGGCTGTATAACATTTTGATCATGGAGGAAGTGCAGACCATAGTAGCCTGCGGCGCAGGTTCGATCACGAAAAGGGTGTACCCCGACGGGCGGATCGAGCGGTGCGAGAATGTGAAGGAAGTGGCCCAATATATTGAGAGAATCGAGGAAATGATAGAAAGAAAGCGTGTATTGCTGAATGATTAAACAATCAAAATTTGATCTGAATTGTTGAGTATAGTGTGGGCTTTCAGTACAACGAAGAGACCGGAAGTCCAACAAAAGTACAACAAATTTTTTTGCAATGGTACATCATAATACACCATAATGCAATTTTATCTCAAAGTCCAACAAAAAATCAGTGTAAATCCACAGATACCTAAGGAGC
>JAMPAC010000036.1 GCA_023667395.1 Blautia sp.
TATGCCTCCTGAAAATATAAACTATACTCAATACAAAGCGCCCGCCCTGAAATTTATACAGGACAGGCGTTATTTTTACAAATCATACCTCAATTATTCATCCAGCCAGTGATTGGAAAATCTTCCCACGGAACCCTCTGAGGGCTGGGATGATTCAGATGGCTGAGCCGACCGGGTGGAATCAGCTGCCTGATCGGGGTGGGCTGATCGTTCCGTCTGAAATAACCGCGTCCCCTGATTCGCCTGTTCCTGCGACGACTCAGGCATGCTGACCGTGCTTTCCGTCGGCTCCGCCGATACTTCACTGTCGCCTGTCGTGCCTGCAGCCTGCTCTGCAGAAGTCTCATTTCCCACCGCCTGCCCCACAACCGTCTCTGCTTTCTCCGAATCCGGAAAACTGATGGGGTCCGGCATTTCTATGGGCCTGGGAAAGCTATTCCCGTTATCGGTTTCTTTCTTTTCATCAGTTGATTCCGCCTTGCCGCCTTTTTCCGCATCAGCCTTGTTGCCGTCCTGCTCCTCCTCTTTCGGATCAGGCAGCCCTTTTTCCCTGCGGAATATCTGCATGAACTCCTTGCCCGTAATGGTTTCCTTCTCGATCAGGAAATCCGCCAGTTTATCCATCAGTTCCCTGTTCTCACGGAGCAGCGCCAGCGCTTTCTCATAACTCTCTTTTAAAATCTCCACCACCTCGGCGTCGATCTCCGCCGCTGTGGAATCGCTGCAGTTCAGCGCAGTCCTGCCCTCCAGATACTGGCTCTCTATGGTAGCCAGCCCCATCAGGCCGAATTTCTTGCTCATACCGTAGCGGGTCACCATATTCCGGGCGATATCCGTCGCTTTCTCAATATCGTTCGCCGCGCCGGTGGTCACCGTCTCAAACACAATCTCCTCCGCCGCGCGGCCGCCCACCAGGCTGACAAGCATGTCCCTCAGTTCCGCTTCCGTATTCAGGTATTTCTCCTCCTCCGGCACATGCATCACATACCCCAGCGCACCCATGGTACGGGGCACAATGGTGATCTTCTGGACCGGCTCGGAATTTTTCTGCAGAGCGCTGATCAATGCGTGACCCACCTCATGATAAGAGACGATCTTTCGTTCCTCCTTGCTCATGATGCGGTCTTTTTTCTCCTTACCTACCAAAACCACTTCCACCGCATCAAAAAGGTCTTTCTGACACACATACTCCCTGTTTTCTTTCACGGCATTGATGGCAGCCTCGTTGATCATATTGGCCAGATCGGAACCCACCGCGCCGCTGGTGGCGAGGGCGATTGCGTCCAGATCCACCGTCTCATCCATCTTTACGTCCTTGGAATGCACTTTCAGGATCTCCACACGGCCTTTCAGGTCGGGTTTATCCACAATGATGCGCCTGTCGAAACGGCCGGGACGCAGCAGCGCCTTATCCAGGATTTCGGGGCGGTTGGTGGCGCCCAGGATCAGGATACCCTTGGAACTGTCAAAACCATCCATCTCGGACAGCAGCTGGTTCAGCGTCTGCTCCCGCTCCTCGTTCCCGCCGCCGTACTTGGAATCACGGCTGCGCCCGATGGCGTCGATCTCGTCAATGAAAATGATACAGGGCGCGTTCTTGTTGGCTTCCTTGAACAAATCGCGGACACGGCTTGCGCCCACGCCCACATACAACTCAATAAAATCCGACCCCGTCAGGGAAAAGAACGGCACATGGGCCTCGCCTGCCACCGCCCTGGCAAGCAGGGTCTTACCTGTACCGGGAGGGCCTACCAGCAGCGCTCCCTTGGGCAGCCTTGCGCCGATCTTGGAATATTTTCCCGGATTATGCAGGAAATCCACCACCTCCACCAGGGATTCCTTGGCCTCGTCCTCGCCTGCCACATCCTTAAAAGTAACACCTGTTTCTTTTTGAACATACACTTTGGCATTGCTCTTGCCCACGCCCATGGGACCGCCGCTGCCGCCCATCTTGCGGAACACAAAGCCCAGCAACACCCACATCAGAAGCACTGGCAGGACCACATACAGGAAAATATCCAGCAGTTTCCCTGAATTATCGCTGAGCACACGGCTTCCGTCAATATCCCCCTGTTCCTCCAGCCTGGCGGTCAGGGTATCCAGATCTTCCATCAGGATCGTGGAATAAGTCCTTGTCGTGGCGGTGGGATAGAACAGATAACCTTCCGTGCCGCCGGCAATCCCCGCAGGGGTATCCACCCCTTTCTTCAGGGTAAAGAGAACCTGGCCTGTACTCTGTACCTCTACGGCTTCCACCTTACCCTCGCTGATATACTGCAGGAATTGAGTATAACTCACCACCTGACCTGTCGTGTTGCCGCCAAACACCATGTTCCAGAGCATAAAGGCAAGCAGTATGGTGCTCAGCGCCGCCAGTACCAGCATGGTGATATTCGGCTTACGGGGCGGCTGGTTCCCGTTCCCGCCGGAACCGCCGCCGGGGCCTCGGCCGCCGTTGTTATATCCCCCGCCGTTATCGAATTGGTTCATTTGATTGTCCATAGTAACTCCATTTCTGTTTTTTTCGCTAAAGAAACTAAACCTATTTTATTATAGAGACTATGATTTGATAAATCAATAGCATAAGTATGAAAAAAACATTCCAACTCTTAAAGATTTCTAAACTTTTGACCATTCCAATATGAAAAAAACTATGATAAAATAGGAGGATAGGGTAACTATTCAGCTTTTCCATCCGATAAGAAACGAGGGGCACATGAAAACAGGTTTTGACAATGAAAAATATCTGAAAATGCAGTCGGAACACATCAAGGAGCGGATCGACCAGTTTGGGGACAAGCTTTATCTGGAGTTTGGCGGCAAACTTTTCGACGACTATCACGCCTCCCGTGTGCTGCCCGGTTTCGCTCCCGACTCCAAGCTGCGAATGCTGCTACAGCTTTCGGACTATGCGGAGATCGTCATTGTCATCAATGCGGCGGATATTGAAAAAAATAAGATCAATGGCAATCTGGGCATCACCTATGACGTGGATGTGCTGCGCCTGCGTGACGAATTCCAGCAAAAAGGACTGTATGTGGGCAGCGTGGTCATTACCCATTACTCCGGCCAGCACAGCGCCAATCAGTTCAAGACCAAGCTGGAGAAGAAAAACATCCGTGTCTACCTGCACTATACCATCGAGGGTTATCCCTCCAATATCCCCCTGATCGTCAGTAAGGACGGTTATGGGAAAAACGACTATATTGAAACTTCCCGGCCGTTGGTAGTGGTCACCGCTCCCGGACCCGGAAGCGGAAAAATGGCCACCTGCCTCTCCCAGCTTTACCATGATAATCTGCGCGGAATCAAGGCTGGTTATGCAAAATTTGAGACATTTCCCATATGGAACATTCCCCTGAAGCATCCCATTAACTTGGCCTATGAGGCTGCTACTGCGGATCTGAACGATGTGAACATGATCGATCCTTTTCATCTGGATGCCTATGGGGTGACCACGGTAAATTATAACCGGGATATCGAGATATTCCCCGTCCTGAACGCTATTTTCGAGGGTATCTACGGTGAAAATCCCTATAAATCCCCCACTGACATGGGGGTCAATATGGCGGGAAACTGCATCATCAATGATGAAGTCTGCCGTGAGGCGTCCCGCATGGAGATCATCCGCCGTTATTACGCTGCTTTGAACAAGATCGTACAGGACGGCGCTTCGGAAAATGAACTGTATAAGATCGAACTGCTGATGAAACAGGAAAAGATCTCTACAGACGACAGGAAAGTAACGGTGGCGTGCAGACAGCGCGCGGAAAAACTGGGCGTTCCCACCGCCGCCATCGAACTTCCGGGACAGCAGATCATCACCTCCAAGACCACCGATTTCCTGGGAGCGTCCGCTGCCCTGCTGCTGAACGCCTTAAAATATATGGCAGGGATCGACCATGACGTAAAGCTGATCAAACCGGAGGCCATCGCGCCGATACAGGATCTGAAGGTCCGTTATCTGGGCGGGAAAAATCCTAGGCTGCACACGGACGAAGCGCTGATCGCCCTGTCCCTGGCGGCGTGCAGCGACAACAAGGCCAGGCTGGCCATGGAACAGCTGCCCAACTTAAAGGGCTGCCAGGTACATACCTCCGTCATGCTCTCCGAGGTGGACGTCAAAATCTTCAAAAAACTGGGAGTGGATCTTACAAGCGAACCCGTGCAGACTTCCAGGAAAAAATATTAGTGTTTCATAAAAACGGCACAGAAAAGAGGGACTTATGGCAGTAAAATATGTTTTCGTAACGGGCGGCGTTGTCTCCGGTCTGGGCAAGGGCATCACCGCAGCATCATTGGGCAGGCTGCTGAAAGCAAGGGGCTATAAGGTGACCATGCAGAAGTTTGATCCTTACATCAACATCGATCCCGGCACCATGAACCCGATCCAGCACGGTGAAGTGTTCGTCACCGACGACGGAGCCGAGACCGACCTGGATCTGGGGCATTATGAGCGTTTCATCGACGAGAGCCTGGACAAGAACTCCAACGTGACCACAGGCAAGGTATACTGGGCCGTATTGCAGAAAGAACGCCGGGGAGATTACGGCGGCGGCACGGTACAGGTCATCCCTCATATCACAAACGAGATCAAAAGCCGTTTTTACCGCAATTTTACCGACCCTGACACCCGTATCGCCATCATCGAGGTAGGGGGAACGGTGGGCGATATCGAGAGCCAGCCTTTCCTGGAATCCATCCGACAGTTCCAGCATGACGTAGGGCATGAGAATGCCATTTTGATCCATGTGACCCTGATCCCGTACCTGAACGCCTCCCAGGAACTGAAGACCAAGCCCACCCAGGCCAGTGTCAAGGATTTACAGGGAATGGGCATCCAGCCGGATATCATCGTGTGTCGGAGTGAACATCCCCTTGATCAGAGCATCAAAGATAAGATCGCACTGTTCTGTAATGTGCCCAGCAGCCGCGTCCTGCAGAATCTGGATGTGGAATATCTGTATGAGGCGCCCCTGGCCATGGAGAAAGAACATCTGGCCCAGGCGGTATGCGAATGCCTCCATCTGGACTGCCCGGAACCGGACTTAAGGGACTGGGAAAAGATGGTGGAAGACCTGAAGCATCCTACCAATGAAGTCACCATTGCCCTGGTGGGAAAGTATGTGTCCCTCCATGACGCTTATATCAGTGTGGTGGAAGCCCTGAAGCATGGGGGCATCACCAACCACACCACCGTCCATATCAAGTGGATCGATTCTGAGACGGTGACAAAAGACAATGTGGAAGAACTGCTGGATGATGTCAACGGCATCCTGATTCCCGGCGGCTTCGGTTCCCGGGGAATCGAGGGCAAGATCCTTGCCATCCAGTATGCCCGCACCCATAGTAAACCCATGCTGGGGCTGTGTCTGGGCATGCAGCTGACCATCGTGGAATATGCCAGGAATGTGGTGGGCTACAATGACGCCCACAGCATCGAACTGGATCCCGGCACCACCCATCCGGTGATCGCCCTGATGCCCGACCAGAACGGCGTGGAAGACATCGGGGGCACCCTGAGACTGGGCTCTTACCCCTGCATGCTGGACAAAAACTCCAGGGCATTCCAGCTGTACGGCGAGGAGACCATCCACGAAAGGCACCGCCATCGCTATGAAGTAAACAACGATTACCGCGCTGCCCTGACCGAAAAAGGCCTGCGCCTTTCCGGCACTTCTCCTGACGGACGCATTGTTGAAATGTGCGAACTGACGGAACATCCTTTCTACATAGCAACCCAGGGACATCCCGAACTGAAGTCCCGTCCCAACAGGCCGCACCCGCTTTTTAAAGGATTCATTGCAGCCGCGCTGAAAGATAAAATGGACAAAAACTGAAACAGATGACCAAAAAGGCGCCTCCACGATATACTCGGAGACGCCTTTCATGAATCCCTACAGCTTCTTCAGGTAATGTCCTATCACGCTGACTCCTTCATTCAGCACGATAAAAGCCTGGGGATCGTATTTATGGACAATATTCCTGAGCCGTCCCACTTCATATTTGGACAGCATGATGTACAGGATATGGGAGCGGTCATAGGTATAAGCGCCCAGGGTGGACCATTTGGTGACGCCCCTGCCCAGTTCCTGGAACACTTCTTTCTCCAGCGCGGTGGTATCCGCCTTGGTGATCACATGCACCTCCACATTGATATTCTGGGTATGCACCTTGTCCATCGCCACGGAATACACTGCGGCATAGATCACGGAATACACCACGATCTCTATGTCAAACAGAAAGGCACAGGTACCATAAAGGACAAGATTTACCAGAAGGCCTACCTTTCCCACACTGAAATCCTGCTTCCACCTTGCCAGCAGCACCCCGATCACATCCATGCCGCCTCCCGACGCGCCCATGCGAAGCAGAATACCGGTTCCGGATCCCGAAATGATGCCGCCCACCACGCAGGCCGCCATGGCGTCCTCCACCACCACCGTAACGGGGATCAGGGAGAGGAACAATGTCATGGCGGTGACGGAGATGACCGTCTTGGTCAGGAACCTGCGCCCGATCTTCGTAAAGGCCACGATAAAGATGGGGATATTGATCATGTAATAAATCACACCGGCAATATCAAAAGCGGTAAACTCCAAATGCAGGTACTCCGCCAGCAGGGTACGGATCACCTGACAGATACCCATGACCCCGCCCGTATAGAGCCCTGACGGCACTACAAAGAGATTGATCCCCGCCGCATACAGAAATGCCCCAACGATACATACCAGTATCTTTTTTCCTTCGTCAAATAAAAATTTTCTGTTCATATCAATTCAGCGCCTGTTCTATCATATTCTTTAATTCTGATGCGGGCTGCACACCCATCTGTGTCGCACAGGGTTTTCCCTCCTTAAATATCATGAAAGTGGGAATGTTCGCTACCCGGTATCTCTGGGCGATCTGCATGTTTTCGTCAATATTGCATTTCCCCACCTTTACCCTGCCGTCAAATTCCTCCGCCAGTTTCTCCACAACGGGGGCCATCACCTTACAGGGATTGCACCAGTCCGCGTAGAAGTCCACAAATACCGGGAGGGACGACTGTAAGACCTCCGTCTCAAAATTGTCCGTTGTAAATCCATATTCCATCTTGCTTCTCCTTTTCCGCGCCGCCTGACGGCGCCTGAATCTTATACTGAAACTTCCGCCGGAAGACCGGGCGCTTACGATGTGCGCGCCCCATCCCCTGCGGATATGACATACTTACAGATGGGATTGCCCATGGCGGAAAATTTTTCTTCATATTCCGTCATCACATTTCCCCTCACCAATGCCTCGTCATTGTGCAGGTCATAGGTAATAATCTCCGCTTTCCAGCCCGCAGGCTCCAGTTCCCCTACCGCGAAATCAAACAATTCCCTGTTATCCGTCTTAAACTCCAGGCGCCCCTCCTTTTTCAGGATCACATTGTAACGCGCCAGGAACTCACGGGAGGGCAGCCGCCTCTTCGCATGCCTGTCCTTAGGCCAGGGATCGGAAAAATTAAGGTAGATCCTGTCCACCTCCCCCGGGCCGAACACAGCAGTGATATTTTCCGCTTCCATACGCAGGAATCTTAAGTTGGGCAGTTCCTCCCGCTGCATCTTCTGAATGGCCCGGAGCAATACGCTGGAATATTTTTCAATCCCCACATAATTGATCTCCGGATGCTCCTTAGCCATAGTATGTATGAATTTGCCCTTTCCCATTCCAATCTCAATGTGGACAGGATTGCCATTCCCAAAAATCTCATTCCACCTGCCGGGACATTTCAGCTGCACGGCCTCCTGCACCACATAGGGACTGGCGGCAATGACTTCCCGGGAACCTGTGATATTGCGCAGCCGCATATTTATATCTTTTCCTTTCGCACAGACGCATCACCCATAAAGATCACTTCGTATCCGCCTGCAGATCCTATGATTCAATTTACTTTATCTCCCAACAATTGTCAATGACAACAGCGCAAACATTTTACAATTCTTTCTATGGTTTTCCTAAAAAATAGTGTATAATGAAAAATACCACTTTATGAGGATACAACCATGCTGAACCGCAAACTTTTTTTAAATAGACATCTTTCCATATTTACCGCCCTGATCTGCGCCGCCGCCCTTTTTTCTCTTTCCGGGATGACGGCTCTGGCCGCTTCCAAAACAGAACTGGCTCTGGAAGCCAACCGCGCCATGCCCATACAGTCCAACGAGGTGGCCAACTGGCCCACCGGGCCGGTAGTGGGCGCGGAGTCCGCTATTTTGATGGAACTGGAGACGGGCGCCATTCTCTATGAAAAAAATATCCATATGCAGGAATACCCTGCCAGCACCACCAAGATCCTGACCACATTGATCGCCTCCGAGCAGTGTTCCATGGATGAGATCGTAACCTTTTCCCACGACGCCGTGTTCGACACTCCCAGGGACAGCAGCCACATTGCCATGGATGTGGGGCAGGAACTGACCATGGAACAGTGTCTGAACGCCATCCTCATCCGCTCCGCCAACGAGGTATCCTTTGCCGTGGCGGAACACATCACGGATACCACCGACTGGTCGGTATTCGCGGAAATGATGAATGAGCGTGCGGCGGAGCTGGGCTGCTTAAATTCACACTTTGCAAACCCCAACGGTCTTCCGGATGAGAATCATTACACCACGGCCTATGACCTTGCCATGATCGGAAGATCCTTTTTTTCCAATGAAATGCTCTGCAAGATCACCATGACCAGGCGCATGGAATTCCCTGTCACGGATAAGCTTCCCCTGGGCAAGCTGGAGGTAAACCTCATGCAGATCATTCCCGGCGGCAAATATGCCTATGAATATCTGATCGGCTGCAAGACCGGCTACACCGATTCCGCCCGCAGCTGTCTGGTATCCTGTGCGGAAAAGGATGGCATGAAGCTGATCTGCGTGGTCATGAAAGATGAGGCTCCCTATCAGTACGAGGATACCATTGCCCTCTTTAACTACGGATTCAGCAATTTTGAAAAAGTCAATGTGTCCCAGACAGAAACAAAGTACAATATTGACAATACCGGTTTGTTCTACAGCGGAAACGATATTTTCGGCAATTCCCAGCCCATCCTTTCCCTGAATAAGAATGATTATGTGATCCTGCCCAAAACCACCAGCTTTAACGAACTGGACTCTGCGATCTCCTATGAAACACAGAATGAAAACCAGGCGGCTGTGATCACTTACACCTATCATGATGTTTACATCGGCTCCGTTTCCCTGAATTTCGCGGGAGACCAGACAGACAACTCCTACCTGTTCAACACTCCGGAGGAGACCGAAGAAAAAAAGAATGCCTCGTTTGTCTTTATCAATGTCATAAAAGTGTTCGGCGTCCTGCTCGCCCTCTGCGTCATCGGATTCATTGCCTTTCTGGTCAAAATCTTCCTGAAAAACTTTTCTTTTGGGGGGCATGGCAGACGGGTCTGGAAAAAAGAAAACCGCAGACGCCGCAGGAAAGCAAAGCGGGCAAACAGATTCAGGGACTACGATTTCTAGTCGCAGCCCCTGTTTTCAACGATTATGGCGTCTCCGCAGTTCCCTGGCGTGGGCATGCCGCTCCATCAGCGCCGCAGCCTCCTGCTCTGTGACAAGTTTCGTTGTCTTGACCACATAGACCCCGCCTTCTTCCGATCTGCGCAGACGAATCTTCCCTTTCAGGTATCCGTGTTTATCGCAGTATGCCAGACAATAATAATGCCTGTTATTGGAAGTGAACCAACGCAGCTTTTTCCGCAGGTTCTTATGGCAGAGATAACATCTGCTGGAAATCACTTCCCTGTCCGCCATGGCTTCACTCTTGCTGTCAAACTCCCTGGAAATATATTTCATATAGGTATCGAACTGAACCTTGATCTCTTTCTCACGGCTGACCGGCGGATGAAAGATATCATAGGAAACTTTCTTCAACGCCTCCGGAAATTCCGAAGCAATCCTGCCCAGCACTTTCGCCGTATAATACGCGTCGCTGAACGCCCTGTGGAAAGGGATGTCTTTTTCCATGCCGAGGAAGTCCACCGCATGTTCCAGCGCTTTCCGGGATTTTCCGTCCTCATAGGCAATGCTGAACAGCTTCTGGATATCCAGAAAGGCAATGGGGCCGTCCGACAGCGGTTTCATCCGGTAAAATTTCATATTGCGCTGCAATTCTTTCAGATCCTGATCTCCCCAGGTACAGAAGATATAATCCTCCCCGCACCACTGCTGAAAACGTTCCATCACTTCCGTAAAAGGTTTTCCCCTCTCCAGTTCCTGCATCTGCAGATGGATCAGCCTGCTGGTAATCAGATGCATCTCCGTATAGACCTGGGGTCTTATCAGCTGGCTGAACTCGCCCACCATCCTACAGGTGTCGTTCAGGTGAATGGCTCCGATCTCTATGATCTCAAAGGGAAGCTTTACGGTCTCCTCTTCCCGCCCGGTATTGCTTTGATTCCATTCCAAATCCAATACGATATAGTCCATTTCAACGCCTCCCTTCCTGATAGGGATCTCATCTGCCCGGAACATTCACAGACGCTCAACTGAGGGAATCGACGGTTTCTTTCTTCTCCGTGTTGATGAACTGGCTCTCGATCCAGGTACGCACCAGGGGAATCCAGCTGGTACATTCCTCCTGCACCGCTTCCCCCGCTCCTGTCCGGGTCAGACGGTTGGCCAGTCCCAGGCCGTGTCCGCCCACGGGATACATATGGAACTCCGTGTTCACACCCGCCCGGCGCAGGGCGCTGACAAACATCAGCGAATTTTCCACCGGCACGGAGCCGTCCGTGTAAGTATGCCAGATAAATGCAGGCGGCGTATCTTTTGTCACCTGGTTTTCCAGGGACATTTTCGCGATCCAGGCAGGATCGCCCGCCATATCCTTCAACAGGTTTTCCACAGAGCCCCTGTGGGCAAACTCTCCCGTGGTGATCACAGGGTAGCACAGGATCATGCCGTCAGGCCGGAAGCAGCTGTTATCCTTGCCCAGCCTGTCCGCCAGGAACTTCTCCTGCCAGAACACTCCCAGGGAAGCCGCCAGATGGCCGCCTGCGGAACAGCCCAGCACCAGGATTTTGTCAATATGCCACTGCGCCGACTTCTCACGGAGCAAAGCCATGCTGTATGCCAGTTCCAGGAGGGATGTGGGATAACAGGCAGGCGCGCAGGAATATCGCAGCACTGCGGCATGGCACCCCATGGCCAGGAACTGCATGGCAAACGCCTCCGCCTCGCGGTTTGACGTGTAGGCATAAGCCCCGCCGGGACAGACCAGCACCAGCGGCCTCTTGGGAATCCCCACCTCCTGATAGGTATCCTGGATATATGTCACCAACCTGGCATCCGGCAGAGAACCCTCCAACTGTATGGGAAATGTTTCATTGATCATGATTTAACCTCCATTCCTGTCCCGCATCCGCCCGTCAGCGCCATGACCAGCAGAGTCATTTCCGGTCGCAGAGGCGTCCGCAAATGCTCTGGGCGCTTCTCAGGCAGATGCTGTTTCTCCCGCCTTAGTAGGCTCTACCCCAGTATACCATCTTTTTCGCAGGTTTTCCACAGCATACGCAGGTATCCGCGATATGTTCCTGCTCAAAAGGCATACAGCGGCTGGTCACACTTAAGCTTTCCTTAATCTTGTCCTCACAATCCTGCTCACCGCACCACATGGCCTTTACGAAACCGGACTTTTCGGTGAAAAGTCTCTCAAACTCCGCCATATCCGCCGCAGTGTAGGTATGCTCCTCCCTATGGGCCCTGGCTCTCTCCAGCATCTCCCTCTGAATGGTCTCCAAAAGTTCTCCCACCTTTGCCTCCAGTTCCTCCAGGGACACTTCCAGTTTCTCCCTGGTGTCCCGGCGGCAGATGACGCACTTACCTGCCTCCAGATCCCTGGGGCCGATTTCCACGCGGATGGGGTAGCCCCGCATCTCAGCCTCGGCAAACTTGAATCCGGGGGACTTGTCCGTATCGTCCACTTTCACACGGAAACTGCCTTTCAGGCGGTCACGCAGTTCATAGGCCTTATCAAGCACACCCTCTTTCTTCTGCTGGACGGGCACGATGCACACCTGCACGGGCGCAACCCTGGGAGGCAGCACCAGACCTTCATTGTCCCCGTGCGCCATGATGAGGCCGCCGATCAGGCGGGTAGACATACCCCAGGAGGTCTGGTAAACATATTTTAACGTATTGTCCTTATCCGCAAACTGGATGCCGAATGCTTTTGCAAAACCGTCGCCAAAATTATGGCTGGTGCCGGACTGCAGCGCCTTGCCGTCATGCATCAGCGCCTCGATGGTGTAGGTGGACACCGCTCCAGCAAATTTTTCCTTGTCCGTCTTCTGTCCCTTGATCACAGGGATCGCCAGTACCTGCTCGCAGAAATCGGCGTACACATTCAGCATCTGGATGGTTCTTGCCTCCGCTTCCTCCGCGGTGGCATGGGCGGTGTGTCCCTCCTGCCACAGGAATTCCCTGGAGCGCAGGAAAGGACGGGTCTCTTTCTCCCAGCGCACCACGGAGCACCACTGATTGTAGACCCTGGGCAGATCCCTGTAGGAATGGATATCGTTTTTATAAAAATCACAGAACAGCGTCTCCGAGGTAGGACGCACGCAGAGCCTCTCCTGCAGGGGCTGCAGGCCGCCATGCGTCACCCACGCCACCTCAGGGGCAAAGCCTTCCACATGATCTTTCTCTTTCTGGAGCAACGATTCGGGAATGAACATGGGCAGGTACACATTCTCCACGCCCACCTCCTTGAACATATCGTCCAGCTGCTTCTGGATCAGTTCCCAGATCGCGTAACCCGCAGGTTTGATCACCATGCACCCCTTTACGGATGTGTAGTCGATCAGTTCCGCCTTTTTCACCACGTCCGTGTACCACTGCGCAAAATCCACGTCCATGGACGTGATCGCTTCCACCATTTTCTTTTCTGCCATTTCTTTCTCCTCCTATTCCAGTCCCGTCTCTACACTTCAGCGCCCTTGGCGGGGAAGAAATTTCAGCCGTTTCTACGTCTGAAATTCCTTCCGGGCGCTTCCGTTCCGAGACTGTTTTTGTTTCCAGTTCCGTCTCTTCACTCCGATGCCCTTGGCGGGGAAGAAATTTCCATCTGCAAAAAACGCAGCTGTAAATTCCTTTCCGGGCATCTCCGTTCCGAGACTGTTTTTGATTCCAGTTCCTGCACGCACAAACGCCGAACTCCCGCTCCCGCATAGGGACCGAAAGTTCGGCGGTACCACCCTGATTGATGCTCTTCGCATCCTCCTCATTATACCGTTAACGCCGGTGTACGCTGTATTTTTCCTGATGCACTGTGATCACAGGATTCATACAGGACTCCAAGGCAGGTTCCATACGTTCCGCATAAGCGCTTCCACCCTTGCCGCGCCCTCTCTGTAATGCTTTCCGCATGTACTATCCCTCTTCCCAGTCGATCTGTATGTATGTGATTGTAGTGCAGGTATGCTTCCTTTGTCAAGCAGAATTTATTGGTTCAGGGCGCATCTATCCCATCGACCCACTCCACAATGCCGTTATCCTCAAAAAACGTGATCTCCTCCTCCCCGTCAGAACCGGAATATCCGCGCCAGAGAAATACCTTTCCCTCATATACCCTGAGGTTAAAACTGTAATTGTGTCCGTATTTTTCTGAAAACCAGATGCTGATTTCATCCGCGTCCATAAACGCCGTGTCACTCTCCCGATACCACTGCTCCAGCTGTTCCTGTGTTTCCCGATCCGATATGATCGTCAGGTTCCGGCACAGTTCCAACAGTTCCTGCTGTTCTTCCCCGGTCAGTTCCATTCCTTTCTCTTTCCAGAGGCGGATCCCCGCAGGTTTCTCTTTCCATAGGGAGGACACGATCAGGTTCGTATGGATACGGTAGCCCGCCAGGATGACCATGGGCATCAACAGCGCCCCCGCCAGTACCAGAACCCTGGCTTTCACCGGTTTTTTACAGAGAAACAGCACCACCTCCACCACTACCGTAAACAGCACCAGAAACGGGATTAGCTGCCCCCATGTGTGAGGCTGGTTTAAGTCCGACATATAGGGATTCGCAAACCGGAGCAGCCATCTGTCTGGCCGATGATCTGCCAGCCCCAGGACATAACAGGCCAGCGCCGCAAATATCCAGAAGATCACCCAGTCCTGCTTTCTCCGAATCCGAAATTTATTCCAGTCTATTTTCTGTATCAGTTGTCTCATTGCACCGTTCCTCCCATCACTTCCACACTCTCCGCCCGCTCGCCGTCCTGCGCCTCCGGCGTCAGGTTTTCCGCATACTGCCGCACGATCTGCGCAAATTCCGCAGAAATGTGATAAGTCCTTCCCTGTTCCGTGACCACATACTGCTTCTCACAATTGACCTGGCAGATACACATGCGCGTATCATTAAAGACGATCTCCAGTATCAGTTCTTCCTCATAATCCCTTATGATATCCCTTTCCTCCAGTTCGCTGCGGAAGTACTCCGCAGCCAGCTGCTCCGCGCTTCCTGTGATGCTTTTTCCTCTTTCCTTAGAAGTATGCACCACGAACCGGGGCTCTCCCCGCAGATTTTCATTGTCATAAATCGCTTTTGCATTGACCAGATAAGCGGCTCCCACGGTGAGCAGGATGATTCCGCACCAGACTGCCCCGAACTTCAGGAACCTCTGCATGGTAAAGACACGCTTATCCCCCGTAAAATAGGCCAGCGCCCCGTAAACCGCCCCGCCCACCAGTACGGTGGTCACTACCTCCGCTAGGAAAGTGGCCACGGAACTGTGAGGGAAATATTCCGTGAA
Source organism: Blautia sp. (assembly GCA_023667395.1). Lineage (GTDB taxonomy): Bacteria > Bacillota > Clostridia > Lachnospirales > Lachnospiraceae > Acetatifactor. The sequence goes on from JAMPAC010000036.1 coordinate 14,787, forward strand.
GATCCAATACCAGCGGGATGACCCCACATGCATCATCGACGCTGCGTCAGTGCCTATGACGGAAACATAGATGGCCTCGCTGATCTTATAGGGAACCGCCAGGATCAGCTTCACGGGAAAACCGACGCCGCTATATATATACTTATGGCTGTACGCCCCCATGATAAGCCCCATAACGGTAAATACCGCGATGCGGAAACTTCCTTCCTTAAATTTGGACACCCTCTCCTTTAACTTTTTGTCATCACCCTGATAGACCACATCAGGGATCTCAATCCTGTTTTGTTCCTCCATATTTTATAACATCCTTTCCTAAGGTCAACCCTCATAAATTTTACGGAATTTCTGGCGCGCCCTGTAAATGCGGCTTTTCACCACCTCCGGCGTGAAGTCCATGATTCTGCCAATCTCCTCGTAAGAAAGTTCCTGAAGATCCCGCAGCAGCAGGATCGTCCTCTCCTGCTCACCCAGGCACATGAGGCACCGGCGGATTTCCTCCGCCTTCTCCCTTTTCAGGGTCTCTTCCTCCGGCTGGCTGCAATGGTTCGCAGGCAGCCGCTCCCATTCCTGCTCCTCCAGCAGGACGGGCTGCCTCTTTTTGGCATAGTTTAAGAACACATTCCTGGCGATACGAAGTCCCCAGGTACGCACACTGGCCTCCCCCCTGAATTTGTCCAGATGCAGGAACATCCGCAGGAATACCTCCTGACTCAGATCCTCCGCCAGCGTCACATCCTTTGTCATATAGACCAGATATCCATAGACGGAGTCCCTGCACTGTTCATAAGCAGCTGCAAATTTCATTTTTACTCCCATTCCGCCGCACAGGCGGCATATTACCTTTTTAATCGTTCAGGATCCGGAACTCTCATTATAATAGACCTCCCATATTTCAAAAAGTTACGAAAAAAATGCAAACAATTGAAATTATCCTCTTTTTATATTATGATGAACATAATGCTTTACGGAAATTGCCATGGAGGAATTGTAACGATGAATGCATCCAAAAAGAAATTATTTACCACATCGGTCTTGTTGACGTTTCTGTTTTATACCCTGGCAAACGGATATCGTTCCTTTCATACTCTGTACGCGGGCGATTCGCTGTACATGGTCTACCAGAACGACGCCGCATGGGAGATTTCGCTGGGCAGGTTCGTCCAGCCTTTTCTCGTGCTTTTACGGGGAGCGGTCACAGTTCCCTTTCTCATCTCTGCCCTGACTTTTCTCTGGGTCAGTTTGTCGGTCTTCCTTGTGGCAGATTTCCTTGAGATCAGGAAAACCGTCTCCATTGCCCTTGTAGCTGCTGTCATGTCGTGTAATGTGACCATATCGTCCCTGAACGCCACCTTTGTATCCTACATGGATTTCTACACGCTGGCTCTGTTTTTGTCCGTACTGGCTGTATGGCTCATGAAAAATTCGGACAGACAAAACACCCGCATGAAAAAACTGTCTTACCTGATCGCCGGCAGCCTTTCGCTCAGCATATCGCTGGGCATTTACCAGTCCTATATCTGTGTCTCCATAGCGTTGGTGATGATTTATTTTCTCTATAAAATGCCGGAATTCCCGTCTTTTAAAAAGCTTTTTGGGAAAGCCGTTCAATTCCTGCTCCCTTCCATGGCTGCGGCTGTCGTATATTATGTGACCTGGAGGATATTTCAGAAAGCATTTGATATCTGGACCGCCGATTCCTACAACGGCCTGGCTTCCATCGGCGATTATTCGCAGGCAGGCATCGGCTCCATCATTGCCGTAGCCTATCGAAATGTCCTGGAGCATTTTATTTATCCGAAACCATTTATCACAAATACCTTTCACGGTATCTCCATGAGCCTGTTCTGGACAGTCCTGATCCGTCTCTGCAATATTGCCGTCGTACTCATGATACTGCTTGCATTGATCAAAGTAAATATAACGGCCAAAACAAGCCTGTGGCAGAAAATAGTCCAGCTGCTGATCGTCCTGCTGTTCCCCCTGGGGATCAATATTGTCTGCGTCATTTCCAAAGGGATGGAACATGCATTGATGATCTACGGTTTTTATTTCGTCTATATTTTGGCCATCAAATTGACGGAAGACGTTTTTGTCCGTTCCGACGGCACAAAGCAGGCGAAAAGCACACGCGTGCCCTGGATGATAGCGCTTTCCGCCGTAGCCATAGTGTCCTGGTCCAACATTGTGTATTCCAACCAGGCGTACCTCCGGGGAAACCTGCAGGAAAACGCCGCCCAGTCCATTATGACACGGATTGTATACAGCATCGAGTCCAGGGAAGACTATGTTCCGGGGATAACGCCGGTGGCTTTTGCGGGCACCTTTGAAAACAGTCCCTGCATATCGGATGCGGAACCCCTTAATTCGCTTTATCTGTATGGCATGGGAAAAACAACCATGACATATCCGGGAACGGACCATGCTCTTCTTTCTTATGTGTTAAACGTGAACATGAACCTGACCCAGGTCAATTCCCAGGATGAAGCGATCCTGCAGATGCCCGTTTATCCGGCGGAGGGCTCCATCGCTTATATAGATGGGGTGTTGGTGGTAAAAATATCAGAATAATCAAAAAATAATAAATCCCTCTTGACCTTCCACCTTATGGAAGGTGTACTGTGGCATTGTAAGCAGACAGCGATTCATTGTCACAGGCGCGGAAAGACAAGGTTATTATGAAGATCAACGAAGTAGAACAGGCCATAGGCATCACCAAGAAAAACATCCGCTTTTATGAGCAGGAGGGGTTACTGAAGCCTTCACGCAATCTAAGCAACGGCTACAGGGACTACTCCGAAGAAGACCTGGAAACGCTGCGGCGGATCAAGCTGCTCCGAAAGCTGGATATTCCCCTGGAGGAGATCCGGCGGCTGCAGGCAGGCGACCTGTCTTTCGACGACTGCCTCCACAGGCACCTGATCGCGCTGGGCAGAAAACAGAAGAATTTAGACGCCAACGTAAAATTCTGTCATAGGCTGCTATCGGAAAACGCGCATTTGGACACCCTGAATCTGCAGGAACTGCTTACGGAAATGGAGCACCTGGAGAAAGGAGGTACAAAATTCATGGACATTCGAAAGAGAGACAGACAGCAGCGAAAAAAGGGGGCATTAACAGGCGCGTTTTTTGGAATCCTGTTTATGATGATATTTCTGGGGATTCTCCTGTGGGCAGCTATCACCGAGCCCGCAACGTCTCCGCCGCTGCCGATCCTCATACTGCTGTTTGCCATACCGGTTCTCGGTATTATTGGCACGTTGATCGCATTAAGAGAACGTTTCAGGGAAATTGAAGGAGGAGAATTGGATGAAGCTTCTAAATATTGATCATATTCCGGGAAAAGAGATTGAGGCCCTTGGTATCGTAAAGGGAACCGTCGTACACACGAAGAATGTGGGACGCGACTTCATGGCGGCCATGAAAACGCTTGTGGGCGGCGAACTGGTGGGTTATACCCAGATGCTCAACGAAGCAAGGCAGATTGCCGTGAAACGCATGGTGGATGAGGCTCAGGAAATGGGCGCCGACGCCGTGGTCAATATGCGCTACGGCACCTCGTCCGTCATGTCCGGCGCTGCGGAAGTCATCGCTTACGGGACTGCGGTGAAGATCCTGTCATAACATGCCTGGATATTTTTCAGGGTAAAAAAGTCTGCACAGCAGACTTTTTTACCCTAACCTCTTAGCTTTTTCAAAGCCTTTGTCTCGATCAGGCAGGTTCCATGCTCTTTAATCGGCGTGGTCTTATCTTCATCAGCGGTGTAAAGGCTGCCAAACTCCATGGCCTGCACACATGCCCTGCTGAAGCGTTCATAAGAAGCATACCCTTTCCTGAGGAACAAAAAGTAGTTGCCGTCCATCTCATAAAGTTCGCTGTCCATCCTCAGATTCGGCGGAATCGCCGCAGCATAACTCATTACATTGGTCAGCGCAGAAAAAGCAAACACCGCAAAATCCGGTTTCTGCACCGGCTGGCGCTCCGCCTGCTCAGAAACGGCATTCCCGCTGCTTTCAGCCATTCCAATCCTCTCTTTAGTTCTCTCCAAAATCTGCCTCATCTCTTTCAGGCATTCGATCAGCTGTTCCCCATCCCTGAACTCAGCGTCCTTTTCCGAAAACGTAAGCAGCAGTCCCTGATCCGGAAGCATCATGATCTGCAGGTCAAAAGCAAACCTGGGCGGCTTATATCCCACCTGCTCCTCCGCCTGCTCGATGATCTCCTGTACCACTTCCCTGGCTTTCTCGCTGCGCAGGATAAAATCTTTATAATCAATATCATACTCCTCCAGCTCTTCATTAGACAGGAAACACTTTACGGTTCTTTCATCCACTCGTTCAATCTTCATAATACCATCCCCATAGATACAATGACTTCATTAATTAGTTTATGTGTATCTATGATACCATGATATGACTAATTTTTCAATTATATATCTTTTCCAGTTTACGCATCAGCTGTTGGAAAACAATCTTCATAAGCTTTCCCTTTTCATGATCTAACCAAAATGTCTTCTGGTCAATTCACAAAACCTTATAAATAGTTCTGGGCATACTGATATACCCGCTGACACAACTATATCTTTCACTTCCTTACTATATAAATAGTATAAATCTGTCAGATCACCTCTTGATGGGATATTTTTATCATATAAAGATACTAAAATATCTGTAGCTACAATAACATTTGAAGAGTACTGTTTACCGAGGTTTAAACATATTCTTGATTTTGACCAAATTTCTCTAAATCACTAAACAACGCCAAATCACCGCGCCCTAGCATGACTTCTTTAAAAGCTTTCATAATCTCACTGCAATTATCAATGCCTTTTTGAGTTTCTATTTTAGGTACAACATCAACATTAGGCATATATGCAAGGATTCTTTCTCTTAGTACCGATAATATATTTATATCTTCGGAAAAAGACAAAACAATTTTATCAGGAGATATTTTCACCAATGCTTCCAAATATTCTTCCAAAAACTCTTCATCGTACAACTGATATTGAACACAATCCATAGAAACAAAAGCTTTTTTCCCTTGAAAGGTTCCATCATGATCCGCGCTTGCGACTATTTTATCTTTTCGCATGGAATTTACAGTCAAAGATAATTCACCATCGCCAATAATAATTTTCCCAGGATAGTCTGAATCAGTAAATGATGGAATTAATACCTGAATAGAATGTTCATCATCATTTACCTGATGTGGAACAAACGATACCTTGTCTCCTTTTTTTACCGTAATACTTCTATCTGATAATATTCTATATTTTCTTCCCGGAATAGGTATATCAGCCATAATGTCCAGCTTTCTTCCCGCTTTTTCACGAATATATTTAATATCTTCACAGTATTTATTTAATGAATATCTCGTCATATTAACGCGTAAGCATTTGATATCTTCTTGGTTCAGGGTATTTATCATGTTATCATAAGTTTCTTTATTTGCTATTCGCAATGTAGGAATTATCATAATTTTATCCACCCCCTATTCACGGAGATACTTCCCTGCCTGGTAAACATCCCTGCATATTTACCACCAGGTTCCATTCATTCAGAAAATCCAAACTTTGTCACGAATTTTCCCACTTCTCTGCGTAATGCTTCAAGCATCATTTTTTACGATATTTGTATGTCTTTCCCAGCTTTGGCAATATAAATATATCACATTGTCAATACATGTTGCACATCTTTCCAAAGACTGCAAAGCAATAAGCAATTTTCTTTCAATCCATGCTTTCTACATTTCAATGGGTTTTCAACTTTTTACTCTTTCCTGCTTCATCAGCATGCATAAAAATCTACTCCGCCTCCCGCAATCTCTCCACCACCGATTTCTTTGCCATATACCGATGTGCCCATAACGGAACCAACACTCCCAGCAGGCCAAAGGCCGGCGCCACTGCCAGTATCGGCATAGCAGTAAAATGATAGGTAAAAAACCAGAACATCCCGCTCATCAACCGGGACACTGGCACCGCAGATACCAGCGTCAGAAGAAACGCCACGGCCACGGCTCCCAGCCCATAATACAGCCCCTCCAGGATCAGCATGGACTTCAGCTGCCTTCCGGTCATCCCCACGGACTGCAATACCGCCAGTTCCCGTTTCCGCGACAATACCCCCGTGACGATCACATTCACAAAGTTCAGCACGCCCACCAGCCCCACGATAAAACTCAGGACGCCGCCGCAGATCGCATACATGCTTCTCATGGATTCGAATTCCGCCGCAAAGACCGCCTTGCTCTCATAATCATACTGAGAGTCCACATTCTCCGTATAATCCGCCAGAAAGCTTTCCATGCGGCTCTCATAACTGCCATTATCTTCCTCTTTTATGTCAAAGGCATAATACATTACGGAATCCATGCCCGAGTGCTCCTTGAAAGTATCCGCGTTCATAATATATTCGCTGGCGGCAAAATAGCGATAACCAAATTGTGATGGCACCTCCACGATGGCCGCCACTTCATATTCCACCAGCCGTCCTCCCACGGGACGGGTCCTGTAAGGCTGGTCGTCCCGGATGGACTCATAGTCGGGATAAACCTCCCCTGTGACAGGATTATAATACTCTATGCCCTCAGCATAACAGATCAACACTTTATCCCCCGGCTGCACCTGATTGTACGAGATCCGATCCGTCTGCGGGGTGCGGACCGCCACATAATTTCCTTCCCCGTAAAGCCTGGAAATATCGCCCTCCAGCACCTCCAGATGATCCAGGATAAAGGGCTCCATGCCGTAAAGCTGCACATTGTCTTGCAAAAGCCCCTGTTCCTTATTCGCATACGCGACGGCATACTCCATCGTCTCTTCGCTCCAAGAATTATATTTTCTGCGAAATGCCTCCTCCGTGATATACTGGTATGCCAAGCCGTTACTGGTATTGCCGTAAGGGAAATTAATCCCGTATGTCCTGCCGCTATCGGCAATTCCCCCCTGCCCCTCCAATTCCGCGATCAACTCCTCGCTGACGCCCATATTGTAATCCCATCCGTCCCGGAAATAACTGGCGTCCGCCACCAGGAAATCCGCATTCATTTTCCGCAGGTACTTATCCATATCAAAGCCCTTTGACAGCGTGACCGTGACCGTTAAGAGCACCAGCGACAGAGAGAGGGAAATCACCGTGAGCGCCGTCTTCCCTCGGCTCCTGCCCAGATTCGCCCAGGCCATCCGAGGCAGGGACGCGCCCTTTCCCGCACTGCCGGACCGCTCTTTTCTGCCAAAGGAATTGCTTTCCGTGTACCGAACAGCCTCCACAGGGGACACCGACGCCGCCATTTTCCCCGGTTTCCTGCAGGATACAAAGACCGTGAACAGGGAAAACAGGGCTGATCCGATAAAGATCAGGACGTTCGCGGACACCTGATTCTGTACCCCGTCCAGCTGCTCTATCACAATGCCCGTAAGCCCGCAACCCACCAGCCAGCCCAGCAGAAGTCCCAGCGGGATCCCCGCTGCGGACAGACACAGAGCCTGCTGCCGTACCATCCTTTTCAGCTGCCGCCCGGTGGTGCCGATGGTCTTCAGCATACCGTAGAAGCGGATATCATTCGCCACGGAGATGCGGAAGACATTGTAAATGATCAGGTAACCCGTAAAGACGATCAGTGACAGCATTGCCAGCATCGCCAGCACAAAGGAAAAATCCATATTTTCCAGCAGTTCATAAGATGTATAGCCCCAGTTCACACCTACGGGGATATAATGGCCTGCGTTACTGTCCTCCTGCTGATAACCGTGGCGCTCCAGAAGCGCCAGCATTTTATCCGGAATGCGGAAAGAATTATTCAACATCACATCCATAACCCATGCGCCCGTCATCCCGTCCGTGGGCGTGATGTCATACTCCTCAAATATCTCCTCCGCGCGGCTCGACGGGATCAGCACATGATCCGCCATGCTCACAGGGTCATATTCCCAGTAGCCGGAAAGCACAAAGGTCTCCATGACCTCCGTACCGTCCACCTCGAAAGGCAGGGTAAACTCCGCGCCGATCACCGGCTCCACTCCAAGCAGGGACAGGACCATAGTATCCGTGGCGGCTTCGTTGGTGCCTTCCCCGGGAAGATCTCCCTCCACAGGCTCCAGGAACATCCATTTCGCACTGTTGGCATCGCAGTAGCTGATCTCCACCTGATACTTGTGAAAAGGCGCCTCCTTTGCCATGCCCACATAGCGGCGCAGTCCGTATTCCTTAACAGCCCTGTCCCCGGCAAATTCCTGTACCTGTTCTTCTGTCAGGTACTTCAACGCGCCGTGGGAATATGTCCCCACCTGACGGAAATTCTGCGCCTCATAGCCGTCGTTCACGGACAGGAGGATGGTAAAAAGCGCCGTAAAAAGCACGGTTGTCAGCGCGATTGCCATGACCGACACCAGATTCTTTAATCTTCCTGCTTTCATTGCCGCGAAGCTGATCCTGCGGATCACCCTTTTATTCATTACTTTCATCATCTCACTGCCTCCTCCTGTAGTGTGGAGGCAGATTGCCCGCGATTAGTCCTTTCCCACGATCCGGAGGCATTCTGTGACTCCGGATGGGTGTTTATCTGCAATGAAGCTGTGTTCTGCACCCGCCCGTCCTCAATGCGGATGATCCGGTCCGCCAGCTGTGCGATCTCCTCATTATGGGTGATCATCACGATGGTCTGTGCAAATTTCCGGCTGGTCACTTTCAGCAGTCCCAGCACATCCTGGCTGGTTCGGGAGTCCAGATTTCCCGTGGGCTCATCCGCCAGAATAATGGCAGGCTTCGATGCCAGCGCCCTGGCGATGGCCACCCTCTGCTGCTGCCCTCCGGAAAGGTTATTGGGCAGATTGCGAAGTTTTTCTTTTAAGCCCAGGGTATCAATGATACTGTCGAGGTACGCCTTATCCGGTTCATTGCCGTCCAACTGCACCGGAAGCACAATGTTTTCATATACATTCAGCACCGGTACCAGATTGTAATTCTGGAACACAAAACCGATCTTCCTGCGGCGGAATATGGTCAGTTCCTCATCTTTCAGGGAGAAAATGTCCCTGCTGTCCACATACACTTTCCCGTCCGTGGGCCTGTCGAGCCCTCCCAGCATATGGAGCAGCGTGGACTTCCCGCTGCCGGAGGTTCCCACCACCGCCACAAACTCCCCTTTTTCAACGCTGATATCCACGCCGTCCAGGGCACGAACCTCATTCTCGCCTTTTCCGTATATTTTCCTGAGATGATCTGTTGATAAAATTGTCATATGATGCCTCCTTCGACTGCTGCCAGGCTTTCCAAAAACCAACGCCGACTTTTCAGTCTTATTATTACATGACAATCTTTCAGGAGTCTTTCCTGATCAAAGAAAAATCTTACAGATTTGAAAGAATCTTTTCTATCTCATCCAGGTTGTCCGCGTCCGCAACTGCCCAGAATACTCTTTTCAGATTCTTACCCTTTAAAATTTCAGGAGTAATTGCGGAATAGCTTCCAAATTCCTGAATCAGTTTCGCGCGGAGTTCCTTGATCTTATCACCTTTTTCCCTGCCCTCATACTGATCCAGCACAAGCTTTTTCTCCATATCCAGCGCCCTTTTCACCATGTGCCAGTCCTGTTCCCGGAGCAACAGTTCATACATTAACCGGAGCATTGCAGCGCCGCAGGCAACAGACTGCGGAGTGAACTCCACCTTACTGTTCAGATACAGACCCTTGAAGTCATTGATATGTTTTTTCAGTTCCATATCTTCGCCGCTGTCTGCCATGGAATACCTGTAAAGCTGCCTGCGCACATCCGCGACTACATTTTCAATATGATACTCTTCCCCCGGCCTCCTGTCGTGCCATTCCTGCTCCGCACGCTTCCGGTATTTCTCACAGACCACTCCGGCATCCAGATCATCCAGACAATACTTTGTGAGCATCATTACGTCATAGAACTGCTTCACCTGCTCATCCATGCGGTCATTCTGGACACCAATGGTTTCATTTCCTATGGTTGTAAGCTTGTCCGCGAACAGACTGCTGACTGGCAGGATCTGATATTCCCATTTGCTGTTTACCGCAAAGATATTTTCTCCTGTTCTCCTAATGAAATCACATGCTTCAGATTCCATGATGAATTCAATCTTTAATTCCTGAACTCCTGATCCCGTGTCTGTTACATTTCGTTCCTTATCTGTCAGTACTGAGGGGATATCTGTGTAAAAGGTGTACATCGGAAGATTTGTTTTTGGATTTTTGGGGATATGCTCTCTGAATTTCAACAGATTTTCCGTACTTAACTTTTCTTCTATTTCTCTTAGCGCCGTGTCTACTTCATCCTTTGTTCCGCTAAAAATCATGTCAATATCAACGCTTGTCCGCTGTGCTTCTCTTGGCAGGTAAAACTGTGTCGCCGCGCCTCCTTTTAACACAACCCGGGTTCCCAGCAATTCCTGTATCTGTAAAAACAATTCCAGATCCCACAGGAACAATTCCAGCCGGGCCATGTTTTTAAACCCATAAAGTTTCATCCTTTCACTGTACGTTTCCCGCTGAAACGCCTCCCTGTCATGATATAATTTTGTATAGTCCACACTATTCCTCCTTCCGTAAGATATCGACAAATGTCATTGCATCTTCTGTGATAAATTTTGACTCCGCTATAAAGCGGATGTCGTATTGGATACTTCTCTTTTCCGCCGCCCTGATCATCTTCTTTTTATCGATCACTCCCAAACGCACTAAATTCTGATAGATCCGCACCAGTTCCTGTAATGCCACCGGATATCCGTTTCTGGTGATTGAAAAATACAGATCCACGAATGCCTTTTCTATTGTTGCAATATTACCACCGCCATACTCAAAATTTTCCGTAGTGTACAATATGACCTGGGTTCTCTTATCGCCTGTCAAAACACTGTTTTCATACTGTTCTTTGAATCTGGCAGGTTCCATAACCTGAAAACCGGCTTCTCCCAGAACGCTTTCAACCTCCTCCCTGGCTGCCCGCTCCGCAAATACGATCAAAGGATACTGCTCCGGCACGTGCTGCATATATTTTAACAATATGTCCACACCGGATATATAATAATTAAATCCGGCCTCATCAAGCAGTACCGCAGCATCCTGCGCGGCTGCAAACAATACCGTGTTACTTCTGCCTTTCCATTCATTGAATGAATACACACCGTTTCTGACCCTTTTCAAATATCCGTTTTCCACTAACTTGGAGAGATACCAATATAAGGTTGTTCGCTTCATTCCAGGAAAAATCTTTTGAACATCATCCGTGTAAAAAGTGATCTGTCCCTCCATTTCCTGTTCTATCCCATAATATATCTTTTCCATCGCGGAAGTCTGCGCCATAACTGTTACCCCCTTTCCAAGACAATTATAGCACATTATTCAGAAATTTCAAAGAAAAAATCGCAAATATACACTTTGCGAGTATTTCTTTGAAATTTCCCGAGTTTGCCACTTCCTTGAAAAGCTAACATAAAAAATTTCCTTGTTTTGCAAGGTTTCCCTTGTTTTTTTTATTGGTTTGTGTTATACTATTTATGTAGGGCTATGGGTCTATTCATGG
>JAMPAC010000037.1:0-12125 GCA_023667395.1 Blautia sp.
GGATATTTGGTTCTGGATACCAATATTATACAAATTCCGACAAAAATCGTCAATAATATAATGCGAATCAATAATCAGCCTATATGACCATCAAAGCAAAAAGCAGTCTACCAATACATCGCCATATCCCGTTGTACTTCCGCGTCCTCCAGACCATATTTTTCTTTCACCCCGGCTGCCGCCGCCTCATATGTAACACCAAATTCCTTGTATGTTGCTATCAGAGTCTGTATTCCTTGTTGTATTCCCTGCTGCAATCCCTTATTCACCATAGAATCCAATAATGGGCACACTCTTCTTCCTCCTTCCTCTTCCACAAACTTTATATTGTCCAGATACCTCTCATCTCCGGAGAGCGCATGTAACATCCTCATGACCTCCTCTGGATTTCTTAATTTCTGATTTCTTCTGATCAGGCTCTCATTATCCGAAAGATAATCCAGCACCACCCTGACATCTCCCTCAAAACGTTCCCGTACCGTGCGACTTAGAAATCGCATGTCAAAAACATGTATCCGGTTTTTATCCAGATAATCTTCCGCCATCCGAGAGATGGGATAATCCAGCAGTTCCCTGATCGATGTGGCCGCATTCCAGGGTTTCTCGCCCCAGTTCAGAACCACGCTGATCACCGGATAAATTCCCTGACCGCTCCCCTGTTTGTACTGCCTGCGGTAAGCGGCTCCGTCGTACCCTGCACAACGCAGGGGCATCCGGCTGTCCACATCGCTCTGATTCTCCAGTGTATACAAGGCACATGGTCTGCCTCCTCGCACATCATACATGCTGCAGTCCTGAAACTGGCTGGATAGTTCTAACTCTGCCTTCGGATAAATGCTTTCCGTAGGCCCTGGCAGCATATCTTTCTCTGACAGGATCTCCTCCCCATGATATACAAGTCCGTTAATAATCTCCACAAACACATCACTGCAAGCTACAAACAGCTTTTCCGTCTTGTCCCTGTTTCCCATTCTTCCCTCCTGTATACAATTATAACAGGACGGGAAACAACATAATTCCCATGCTTTCCGGTTTCTCGCCCTGTCAATTTTCATAAAGTGAATCCTTGGCGAAACGCCTGAAAAGCACTTTGATCGGTAGATAGAAAATATTTCTGTCTTTTTACATTTTCAGATTACCACAAATCGAAAAAGAATGCAAGAATAATATTAAAAAACATTCGCCTGCCCATCTTGCATTCCCCCTGCGACTGTGATATAGTAACAAAGGCTGAAATGCACAGCATCTTCAGGCTATTAACGCCGTGAGTTCGAGACCTTCCTCACGTAAAACAAAACTAAAGGAGAAAAAAATGAACAGGAAAGTATTATTTATCGTCCACGCCGGCGTCATTGCCGCGCTCTACGTTGTGCTGACTCTTGTCGCCAACGCCTTTGGTCTGGCTAACCATGCCGTCCAGGTACGCTTCTCTGAAGCGCTCACCGTTTTACCCTTTTTCACCCCCGCTGCCATTCCGGGACTGGCTCTGGGCTGCCTGCTGTCCAACATCCTCACCGGATGCGCCCTGCCGGACATTATTTTCGGCACATTTGCCACGCTGACCGGGGCCGTGTTTACCTGGCTGCTGAGGAAAAACAGGTGGCTGGCGCCCCTGCCTCCCATTGCAGCCAATACGGTGATCGTGCCCTTTGTTCTCTATTACGCTTACGGGATCAGGCCCCTGTGGCTCTCTTTCCTCACAGTGGGCGCAGGCGAGATCATCTCCTGCGGTATTCTGGGCATGATCTTACTGAACGTATTGAGCCGGTATCAGAAGTACATGTTCCCTACTCTTTCCGCACATACGTAATAAAGCGGTTGCCGTTTTCCGCGAACCATTCAGTGGAGTCATTCATGCCTTTCTTATACAAAGCGCCCGTGGATGGCTCCATGATCACTACATTGTACTCATTAAATCCCGTCACCAGCACCGCTTCCCCGCTATCCAGCAGCGCAAGCACAGGAATGTCCCTGTTGGTGTAATACAGCAGCGCATCCAGGTTGCACCCTTGCAGGTCCAGGATCCGGGCATTCTCCAGGTTATTTTCCAATATCTCCATGACCGAGTAGCCCTGTCCCAGCAGGTATTCGGAATTCCTCACCAGGCCCTCAAACTTGAATATGGTGTCCAGGCATACCGCCAGGCTGTCCTTTGTCTCCGTGACAGATGCTTCCTTGATGGCCATGATCTGGTTTCTGAGGACTCTGTTGCCCCTCAGCCAGATACACTTGCCGCTCTCATCCACCACCACGCCGGATATCTCATAAGCAAGGTTCACCGCTCCCGCCGGGGAGGCAAAAATACCGTCCACGCCATAGGGGCCATAAACATAGTATCTTTCACGCTCTTCCTCTTCCGGCAGATGCAGTTCCCTTCCTCCCTCAAACACCACTTCTTTGGGAGTCAGTATCTTTAATGACTTACTGTCGATCTCCGCCCTTGTCTGAATTTCCACATATCTTTCATAAATATCAATATCAGCGGTAACGATGACATTGCGGTTGTTGACGGCTTCGGCGTTATTCATGATATGATCCTGCACCGCCTCCCGATATTCTCCCGACTCCAGCCGCTCCACACGATCCAGGATCAGCTGGTTGTTTTCCACCTGGCAGCCTGTGACGTAAATACCGGGCTGACTGTATTCTTTCAGCAGCTTGCCGTCGGAACTGCTGATACAGACCTTATACATGGGCAGGAATGCGCCTCCCAGGCTCTCCTCCACCACATCCTCCCGTTTCGCCACGCCATAGATTACATCCTCCTCCATAAATCCCAGCGGGCAGACCACCTCGTCATCCCTGACCTGGATCATGTTTTCCACGCCATTGCTGAGATTGCGGATATTCAGGTCACGGCTCCGGTATATATCATCCGCGTCGGTCCACACTATAATCTTATGATTGTCAGACACATGGACGCTGCCATCCTGGTTCACCTGTATCAAAGGATAGTATGTCTTTTCCGCCAGATCGATACCATAAATCGTCTGATCGATCTCCAGATACAGTTCCTGCTCACGATTCAGGTACAACAGCTTCTCCATCTCCGCTGCAAGCACGGCATAAGTCCTGTCATAGGGAATATAGACAATCTCCTCCAATGTATTCAGATCGCTGTCATAGCTGTACAGCTGGACGCCCACTTCTCCCTCATGGCGGCCGCGGTTCATATAACCATAAACCGCAAACTGCACGTTCCCGCCCTCGTCCACATCGAGGATCTTCACATCGTGCTGGGCGTACAGGGTACGTTCATCCGCATTCTCTTCATCATAGAAGCTGAAAAGAACTGTCATCTTATTGGTGACGATATTGTAACTGAACAACTGATCCGCCACCTCAAAGACCACAATATTTCCGTCCTCGCTCTCCACCATGGGGATATCCGCCGCCGTAATGCCCAGAAGGATCTTGTCATTTGCACACATGGCATCCGTATCTGGAATCTGCGTCATGGTGCGCTCGTAATTTAACAGATACACCCTCTCCGCCGTATACCTGATCCGGTAATGCTCCTGCACCTGATAATAGGTCTGGTCTCTTCCGTTAGGAGATGTTGCCACAATATAATCCATCAGAAAGGACGCCGTCTGATTCGCCACGTCCGTCAGCTGCACCACTGGCTCCGAAACTTCTTTCACGGGCAGTTCCCCCCATGTGATCTGCCGGAAACTGCTGTGGATATTGACCCTGTGGAAAGAACTGTTATCCTCCAGCCTGGCATTTGACTCCAGATACTTCGTCAGTTCCCTGGCCGCTTCCCTGTCGTAAAGCCTGCTGTGGAAATCCAGCACATAGCCCAGTTTCTCCGCCACATACAGGCTGTCGCTCCAGACCACGCGGGTGTAATAATAGATTCTTTCTTCCTCCGTGTCAAGCTGGATGGACAGGGAATAGTCCGTGTCCTTGTCTATCAGATCCTTTAAGGCGATGGTACCGCTGACCACATTACCACGCTGGGTATAATCCGTCAGTTCCGTGTTCTCGACCAAACGGCTGCCATCCGCGCTCCGCACTTCAATGGTGATCCCGTCGATGTACCTGCCATATGTGTCGATCCTGAAATCCGTATTGCGCCTCTCGCCCAGCGCCGTCACGGTATCCCGCTGAAAAGAAACGTCCATGGGGTTCTTATATCCGTGAAGCTGATTGTACGCCACCCCATCCATCTCCATGGAAATGATCGGCAAAGTGGCAGGCGCCATCTCCATGGTCAGATTATCATGCCCCTTGTTCATCAACCTGCCCACTATGAACAACGCGGCTATAAATGCTGCTGTAAATACCGCCATTTTTATGATACCTTTTTTCATCCTATTTCTCCAAAAGCCTCATCAACGCAGGGTCTACATGCAGAAATTCTGCAACTTCCTCCACGGAGAAAGCCTCCTTTGCAGGTTTCCGCATCTTATTCTCTTTCACGGCGCGGATCATCAGATTCTTGGGCGTATGCTCCATATCGATAAATTCCAGTATCTGTACACGGTATCCCTGCCTCTCCAGCAGATCCGCCCGGAGCGCGTCAGTGATCAGCGCCGACACACGCTCCCTGATCAGTCCATATTTTAACACAGGCTGCAAAATATCACAATGTATCTGCCCATTCAGTTCATGCTGACAACAGGGCACGGCCATAATCACACCGGCTCCCCATTTCACCGCTTTTTCCAGGGCATAATCCGTGGCCTTGTCACAGGCGTGGAGGGATACTACCATATCCACCTTATCGTCTCCCTGATAACTCTGGATATCGCCCTGTTCAAAATGCAGCCGATCATAGTGAAGTTTCTCCGCCAGCTGATTGCAATGCTCTATCACGTCCTTTTTCAGGTCCAGTCCCGTGACCCGGATATCCCGCCCCTGAAGCCGGTGCAGATAATAGTACATGGCAAAAGTAAGGTAGGATTTGCCGCAGCCAAAATCAATGATGCGGATCGTCCGGTCCTCAGGCAGCCTGTCCAGCACATCCTCAATATACTCCAGATAGCGGTTGATCTGGCGGAATTTATCATATTTTGCCTTGGCGATCCTGCCATCGGGTGTCTGCACCCCCAGACCCACCAGAAAATCCACCGGCTGCCCCTCCTGGAGAATATACTGTTTCGTCCGGTTATGGGAAAGGTTGTCCGCTTCCCGTCCGGTTTCAGGCTCTTTGGCCGATACTTTCCTCTCCCTGACCGTGACGGATCCCTTTTTACTGACCAGCACGGTGGCTTCCCGGGTTTTGCTTTTCAGCTGGGCCTGCCTGAACAGCGTTTCCATATATTCCGCCAGCCGGGGCAAAAGTTCCTCGTCCGTATAATTCTTATGAAACACCTGCGTCCCACAGTACAGGGTCTCCTGGAACAGCAGTCTTTCTTTCAGCAGGACCGGCCGGATCCTGACCTTTCCGGCACGGTCCGCATCCCTGCTGTTGCTCAATGTCATCTGTATCAGATCAACGTTCAGCATCTGCTGAAACACATCTTTCATTTTTTCCATCGTAACTCTCTCTAAAAAATCCTTCCGCGCCGACCGCCATGCCTGCGCTTATATACCTCGTTCAACAAAAGCAGCTGTACCACGTCTTCAGAGGGTTCCAGTCCCTCCTGCTCCAGTGTTCTCTTCATGGTGTCCGCCAGATATAAAAGGCTTAATCTGTCCGGATACTCGTCATAGATCACACTGCCTTCATAGTCTGTCCTGTCTAAAATTTCAGCGACCCTGCGCTGGCATTTCTTAACCGTATCCGGATACATCTGCTGCAGATATTCCATATCCTGCAGCATCTGGGCTTCCCTTCCCGGCCCGAAATAGCCCGGATACGACATATAAAAAGGAATGGGCTGCAGCAACTTAGGGTTCATTTCCATATGCATCTCCGAAAGTATTTTTATCAACATATGCAAATTTATCCCTTTTGTTGCTTACAGCCCTGATTTTACTTCTTACTTTAGTACCTGAATACGGGCGATCGCTCTCTGCAATGCCGTCTCAGCCCTTGCGATATCAGTCTCCGGAGTCCTGCTGCGCAGTCTCTCCTCGGCACGCTCCCTTGCAGCCTCGGCACGACTTTCGTCAATCTCCCCGGGCCACTCGATGATCTCGGCCAGGATGGTGATACCCTCGGGCAGGATTTCGGCAAATCCCGCATGAAGCGCAGCTGTCTTCTCTCCCCCCGTCTCATGGATATTTAAGATGCCCGGCTTAACGATAACGGTGAGCGGAATATGTCCCGGCAGCACGCCAACCTGACCTTCGGTGGTGTTAAACTCCACCATCTCCGCTTCACCCTCATAGAATACCCTGTCAGGAGTGATAATGCGCAGGTTAAAAGTTTTTTCTGCCATATTGCAACCCTCCGCTATTTCATCTTCGCCAACACGTCGTCGATGCTGCCTACATTCAGGAAATAACTTTCGGGAACATCGTCATGCTTTCCTTCCAGGATCTCCTTGAAGCCACGGATGGTCTCGTTAATGGGCACATATTTTCCCTCCAGACCCGTGAACTGTCCTGCCACGAAGAAAGGCTGGGACAGGAACCTCTGCACCTTGCGGGCACGGGAAACCACCAGCTTATCCTCCTCGGACAACTCGTCCATGCCGAGAATGGCGATGATATCCTGCAGTTCCTTGTATCGCTGCAGGATTTCCTGCACGCCCCGGGCCGTCCTGTAGTGCTCCTCACCCACGATCCTGGGATCCAAAATACGGGATGTGGACTCCAGCGGATCTACCGCCGGATAAATACCCAGTTCCACAATGGAACGGGACAACACGGTGGTGGCGTCCAGATGGGCGAACGTGGTCGCGGGAGCGGGGTCGGTCAGGTCGTCCGCAGGCACATATACCGCCTGAACGGAGGTAATGGAACCGTTCCGGGTGGAAGTAATCCTCTCCTGCAGGGCTCCCATCTCCGTCTGCAGGGTGGGCTGGTAGCCCACTGCGGAAGGCATACGTCCCAGCAGTGCGGACACCTCGCTTCCTGCCTGTGTAAAACGGAAAATATTATCGATGAACAGCAGCACGTCCTTGCCGCCCTTATCACGGAAATACTCCGCCATGGTCAGGCCGGTCAGACCCACTCTCATTCTCGCCCCGGGGGGCTCGTTCATCTGTCCGAATACCATGGTGGTCTTGTCGATAACCCCGGATTCCGTCATCTCATGGTAAAGGTCGTTGCCCTCACGGGTACGCTCGCCTACGCCGGTAAATACGGAATATCCGCCGTGCTCGGTAGCAATATTACGGATCAGTTCCTGGATCAATACTGTCTTGCCAACCCCCGCGCCGCCGAACAGACCGATCTTACCGCCCTTCTGGTAAGGACAGAGCAGGTCGACCACCTTGATGCCTGTCTCCAGAAGTTCCGTCTCGGTAGACTGTTCTTCGAACTGAGGCGCAGGTCTGTGGATGGGCTCGTAGGATACTCCCTCAGGAGCCGGTTTGTTATCTATAGGCTGACCCAAAACATTGAAAATACGTCCCAGCGTCTTTTCACCCACCGGGACAGAAATGGGAGCGCCTGTAGCGATCGCTTCCATTCCCCTGACCAGGCCATCGGTGCTGCCCATTGCGATACATCTAACCGTGTCGTCGCCCAGATGCTGGGAAACCTCCACGGTAAGTTCACCGCCGTCCCTGGTAGGAATACGAATCGCTTCGTTGATCTCGGGAAGCTTACCCTCGTCGAAACGGATATCCAGCACCGCTCCGACGACCTGGGTAATCTTACCTCTGTTTTCTCCTGCCATTTCTACCTCTTTCCTGCCCGCATACGCGGACATATTTTAAAATCAATTCACTTTCCGGGAAGAATGACCGTCAGGGCATCCTTCCGTGTGCATAGGTTCCGCAAAGTGGAACCGTAGATTTTCTTAGGTAGCGTACTTTGCTGCCTTAGAAAATCTTTGCACACTTTTAACCAAGCGCTTCAGCGCCTGCGATTATTTCTGTTAATTCCTGTGTAATAGAGCCCTGTCTTGCTCTGTTATACTTCAGCGACAGATCGCTGATCATATCCTCTGCATTGCTGGTCGCGTTGTCCATTGCCTGCATACGCGCACCATTCTCACTGGCCACGGCCTCCACAAGGGCGCCATAGATCAGGCTGGTGACATATTTGGGCACGATCAGATCCAGCGCCTCCACATCCTCAGGCTCAAAATTCATGATTGCTTCCGCCTTGGGAGCCTCTTCCGGCTCCCCTGCCTCAGGGCTTATGGGAAGCAGCCTGAGCAGCGTGGGCACATGGCTGACCGTATTCTTGAACGCGGTGTAAGCAAGATAGATTTCCCCGATCTCACCCTCTGCAAAAGACTGTAACAGCCGCTTTGACAATGCCATTGCATCCGCATATGCGGGCGCATCCACGATCGCGTTCTCGCACTCCCTGATATCATAGCCGTTTCTCGCCAGGGCGTCATGACCCTTGCTTCCGATAGGATAGACCACCAGGTCTTCTTTCTTCCACTCGGGATGCCTGGTCACCAGCTTCACCACATTGGAGTTGTAACCGCCTGCCAACCCCCGGTTGGAGGTAATGACGATCACTGCCTTTTTCTGTGACTGTCCGGGGACAAGATACCTGTGCTCGATATGACCCACACGCTTCAAAATACTGTTCACCGTCTCGTACATACAGTTAAAATACGATTTGGAGCGTTCCGCGTTGCTTCTGGCACGCTGCAGCTTTACAGTGGATACCAGCTTCATGGCTTTGGTGATCTGCTGGGTACCCTGGATACTGCTCTTGCGTCGCTTTATATCACGCATTGATGCCATAATTTGTCCTCATTTCTATTTTAAGAACTGTGCCTTAAACTCTTTGATCGCTTTCCCCAGGAGTTCATCCGTCTGATCGGAGATCACCTTTTCCTCCGCGATGCTGCCCGGGATCTCAGGATACTTGGTATCCAGGAACTCAAACAACTCCGTCTCGAATCTGGTAATATCTTCCACGGGCACATCCAGCAGATACTTGTTCGTTACCGCATAGATGATGATAACCTGATACTGCACGGGCATGGGCCTGTACTGAGGCTGCTTTAATACCTCCTTGATCCGTTCGCCCTGTGCCAGCTTCTCCTTGGTGTCCGCATCCAGTTCCGAGCCAAACTGTGTGAAAGCGGCAAGTTCCCTGTACTGCGCCAGTTCCGTACGGATGGGCGCCGCTATCTTCTTCATGGCCTTGATCTGCGCCGCGCCGCCCACACGGGACACGGAAAGACCCGCATTTACCGCAGGACGGAAACCGGAGTTGAACATCTCAGTCTCCAGATAGATCTGTCCGTCGGTGATGGAAATCACGTTCGTCGGGATGTACGCGGACACGTCGCCTGCCTGTGTCTCAATGATAGGCAGCGCGGTCAGGGAACCTCCGCCGTACTCCTCGCTCATTCTCGCCGCACGCTCCAGCAGTCTGGAATGCAGATAGAATACATCACCGGGATACGCCTCACGCCCGGGCGGACGACGGAGCAGCAGGGAGAGTGTACGGTATGCGGTAGCATGTTTGCTCAGGTCATCATAGATCACCAGCACATCCTGTCCTTTCTCCATCCACTCCTCACCGATCGCACATCCGGAATAGGGAGCGATATACTGCAGGGGAGCCAGGTCGCTGGCAGTGGATACCACAACGGTGGTATACGCCATTGCGCCGTACTCCTCCAAGGTCTTAACAATGTTCGCGATGGTAGAAGCTTTCTGACCGATCGCCACATAGATACATTTTACATTCTGGCCTTTCTGGTTAATGATCGTGTCGATGGCGATGGCCGTCTTACCGGTCTGGCGGTCGCCGATGATCAGTTCGCGCTGGCCTCTTCCGATGGGAACCATGGCGTCGATCGCCTTGATACCCGTCTGCAAAGGAGTATCTACGCTCTTTCTGGTAATAACGCCGCTTGCAACGCGCTCAATCTTACGGAAAGAATTCGTCTGGATGGGTCCCTTGCCGTCAATAGGCTGTCCCAGGGCATTCACCACACGCCCCAGCATGGCATCGCCCACGGGCACTTCCACAACTCGTCCCGTGGTCTTGACGGTATCGCCTTCATTAATATTTTTAGCACTGCCCAGCAGTACCACACCAACGTTATCTTCTTCCAGGTTGAGCACCATACCGTATACTTCGCCGGGGAATTCCAACAATTCACCCTGCATGGCGTTTTCCAGTCCATGTACACGAGCGATACCGTCCGCCACCTGGATCACGGTACCCACATCGGATACATCCAGGCTGGACGCGTATCTCTTAATCTGATCCTTGATAACTGAACTTATTTCTTCTGGTCTTAAATTCATGGATCTGTCTCACCTTTCCTCCAACCGGTCAACCCAGCTGGATTTGTAATAATTGTTTTTTCAGGCCGTCCAGCTTTGTCCGAATACTGCTGTCTACTACTCTGTCGTTGATCCTGATGATCATTCCGCCGATGATGGACGCATCTGTCATGTAATGCATTTCCATCGTCCTGTATGCAGTAGTCTCCAGAATCCGCTTCTCAACGGCCGATCTCTGCGCGGCTGTCAGTTCCACAGCGGTGGTCACATATGCCACGCCGATCTTTCTGGTCTCCTTAACGCGGTTCACAAAGTAACTGAAGATAGCAGGCATGTCCCTGTATCGTTCCTTGGAGACGATGACCTCCAGGAAACTCTCCAATTCTTCACTGACACGTCCCTTGAAGACCTCTTTCAGCACCTGAAGCTTATCCTGCTTCGGGATGCCGGGATGCTTCATCAGTTCGTCAAATTCAGGATTCTGCTGAAGCACGGCGCTTATACCGAGGATCTCATCCATCAGTTCCTGTGCCTTGTCCTCACCTGATTCCATCGCGATCTCAAACAAGGCCTCGCCGTATGTCTTTGAAACTAACTTAGCCATGTTTTATCACCCATTTCCTTCAAGGTTTCATCAATCAACTGATTCTGCACGGTGGTATCGATGGATGCGGATACTACCTTGCCGGCCATAAGGGATGCAATGGAAATCATTTCTTTCTTTATGTCGTCGGACATCTTCTGTTTCTCAAGTTCCGCTTCCGTGCGGGCCCTCGCGAGAATGGCTGCAGCCTCTTCCTTTGCCTGGGCAATGATCTGGTTCTCATTTTTCAGCGCTTTCTTGCGTGCTTCACTGAGAATGCTCTCCGCTTCCTTGTCGATCTCCTGAAGCCTGCTCTCATATTCCGCTTTTAAACGCTGGGCATCTTCCATATCTTTTCTGGCTGTTTCCAGTTCGCCCTGAATCTTTTCCTTACGGTTGTTCAGAAGCTTTCTGGCAGGATTGAACAGAAGGTAACTCAATGCCAGAAACAGGACAAAGATGGCAATAATGGTCAGACAGGAATCAGCCAGAAGCTGCCAGTCCAGGTCGAACATTCTCTCCATGGACTCGCCCCCTGTTAAAAGTATCATTCTTTGCCTCCTTTCTGCCTATACAAATCTAAGCGTTTTGTTTTCATAGATCAGGGCAGAAGGGGTTTTACGAACAACAGCAGCAGGGCAATAAGCAGACCGTACAGACCTGTGGTCTCCGCAACTGCCTGGCCAAGGAGCATGGTGGACATTACGTCGCCCTTTGCCCCGGGATTACGTCCAACTGCAGCAGCCGCGTGTCCGGCTGCAATACCCTGGCCTACGCCAGGTCCGATACCGGCAATAACTGCCAGACCTGCTCCGATTGCAGAACAACCTAAGATAAAATTGCTGTCAAAATTCATTATGTTTCCTCCTATTCCAGTTCCGTCTCTTCACTCCAATGCCCATTGATCGGGGAGCAATTTTCATCTGCATAAACCGCATCTGAAAATTCTCCCGGGCATTTCCGTTTCGAGACTGTTTTTGATTTCCAGTTCCGTCTCTTCACTCCAATGCCCATTGATCGGGGAGCAATTTTCATCTGCATAAACCGCATCTGAAAATTCTCCCGGGCATTTCCGTTTCGAGACTGTTTTTGATTTCCAGTTCCGTCTCTTCACTCCAATGCCCATTGCATCTCCCGTTCCGAGACTGTTTAGTTTGTCAGTTTACTATTCAATTTTCAGTTCGCCTAGCGGCGCGTGCCATCCCCTATCTCGTTGGAGATATAGGTCATGGTCAGCATACAGAACACATATGTCTGGATTGCTCCGGAGA
>JAMPAC010000037.1:12225-26268 GCA_023667395.1 Blautia sp.
GAGATATAGGTCATGGTCAGCATACAGAACACATATGTCTGGATTGCTCCGGAGAACAAGTCAAAATACGCATGGAGCGCAGCAGGCCAGATTGTCGCGATCCACCCCAGGAGTCCGTATATCAGCGCCATCATGACCGTGCCGGACAATACGTTCGCGAACAGACGCAGGGACAGGGATATGGGCACCGCAATATTACTGATGATATTGATGGGCAGCCAGATCGGCAGCCATGGCGGCAGCGGCGAACATAAATCCTTCCAGATGGTCATGGGCTTCTGGTACTTGATCTTGTTATAATGGATCAAAGCAAAAGTCAAAATACCCAATGGCAGCGTCACGCCGTAATCCGCCGTGGGTGGCCTTAACCCCAAAAGGCCTGATATGTTGCTGAACAGGATAAATATGAAGATGGTTCCGATGTAGTTGTAAAACTTCGGAGCCGCCTTGCCCATCGGGCCGTCTACCACCCCATCCAGCTTCTCCACTATCAATTCCACTACGTTCTGAAAGCCCGTGGGCACTTCAGACGCTTTGGCAATCGCCCGGTTGGCCGCAATGGCAAAACCAATCAGAATCAGCATGACGATCAGGACGCACACATGTGTTGTTGTTATCCACACCTCATGGCCTAAGAAAGAGTACTTGGCAACTCCATGAATCATAAAGTCAATATCGGCGGATAACAAAATGCCATGTTCCATAGTTTCACCTCCTCTTTTAATATTTTAAGCTAGTTCGAAGCTTCTTCGGAAGCTTTCTCCCCTCCTGAGACTTCATCCTCCGGCAATGGCTCCGGAATCGGATCGGTCTCATGAAAAAAACCATTGCATAATTTATGGGTAAACGGCTGTAGAAATGCCGCTACTTTCAAACTCATATACCCCATGAACAGAACCAGCGGATTCATCACCTCAGTGACCATGGCCACCGCCAGCACAAAGACCAGAAAGGCATACCGGAACAGATACCCCCTGAAGATAACCTTGGAGGCGTCCGCCCCATAATCCAGTCCCCTGTCCAGGGTACGGTACATATGGATGCTGGCCACAAGGGACATCAAAACGCCGAACCACAGGCTTTTCGCGTAATACCACTGTCGCTCCACGACAAAAGCGCCTGCGAACTGACAGACAGCACCAACAAACACAATACCAACCTGTAACTCCAGAAGCGTCCTATTTTTCTTTCTCAGTATTTCCACTATTTTCACCGGAACGACCGCGCTCCTTGTCCAACTCCTTTTTATCTCCCCCGTACACCTGTTTTGCCATGCGATAAACGTTCTGGCCGCCCGCCGCCGCCCCTGCAAAAAACAGGAGGATCATCCAAAAGGAAGTACCAAACTTTCTGTCCAGCCAGACCCCCAGCGCCGACATCAGGCAGATCGGCACGAGCATATTGATGCCGAACTGCATTACCATCGCCAGGGACTGAACCACACTGTTATCCATGCCTTTGCGTCGTTTCATTTTGATACCCCGCTTCAGTACGTCCCTAATAGTATACCTAATTTAGGAAAAAATGTCCAGATTTTGATAGACAGATTCCGATTTTTTTTGCCTTTTACAAATTAAGCAAGAATTTGATTGACTTCTTTTTTCTATCGCTGTAGTATTTGTACAAAACACCTTAAAGGAGATCCAAATGAACATCCGCACTGTCACCCCTGCAGACGCCCGGGAACTTCTGCATATTTATGCCCCTTACGTGGAGAACACGACGGTCACTTTCGAATATGAAGTGCCCTCCGTGGAGGATTTCGCCCACAGGATCCGCCATACGCTGGAAAAATATCCCTACCTGGCAGCGGTGGAAGGCAATGACATCCTGGGCTATGCCTACGCTTCCGCTTTCAAGGACAGGGCTGCCTATGCCTGGTCCGTGGAGACCTCCATCTACGTCAGGGAAGACCGGAACCACAAAGGGATCGGGACGGCGCTGTATCAGGCGTTGGAACAGGTTCTGGCAAAGCAGAATATCTGTAATCTCTGCGCCTGCATCGCTTATCCCAACCCCGCCAGCATTGCCTTTCATGAGCGCTTCGGCTACAGGACTGTGGCCCATTTCCACGCTTCCGGTTTCAAGCGGGACGCCTGGAGCGATATGGTCTGGATGGAAAAGGAACTCCGCCCCCATACGGTTCCACCCGAACCTTTCATTCCCTTTCCCGAACTGCCCCATGGCTGAAAAACACATGATCGTAAAATATACATAGAAGCGAGGAACGAAATGAACGTCAGAACACTTTATCGAAAAAGGATCATCCCCTCTGAATGCACCCATTTGAAAAATGACATTATCGTGGAACAGAATGATGAGCGCATTATCACCAGATGGGAAACCCTGAACCCCAAAACGGAGTTTTCCCACGGATGCTCCTGCTATTTCCTCCAGGACGGCATCAAGGTGAGCAAAATGTACCGCAGGGACGGTTCCCTGCTGCGGTGGTACTGCGACATTGTGGACTTTGCATTCAACGAGCAGGAGGAATCCCTGACCGTCACCGACCTGTTGGCTGACGTCATCCTCTATCCCGACGGACGGATGGAAGTGGCGGATCTGGATGAACTGGCGGAAGCGCTGGAAAGAAATCTGATCACAAAAGAACAGATGACCTCCTGCCTGCGCAGTCTGGATCATCTGCTCACCCTGATCTATCGTGATAAATTTGACCGGCTCCAGTCCTGTCTGAACCATCTTGGGTTATAGATTTTAATAGAAGATATGCCCTCCGATCTGGATGCCCTCCAGCCTCTCGATGGGGGTTCGGAAATAAACGCAGTTGCCCACGTTGGTAATGCCGGACATGGCTTCGTCCGCCGCACGGTAGCAGTCCGCGTTGGCTCTCCCGGCCTCCAGCGCCAGCGCAAGCCTGCCGCTGGCCACGGGGGAAAACTGCCTGTTCTGATAGATCACGCCCAGCACGGTATCCGGATATTTGGAACTCAGCACCCGGTTGATGACAACGCTTCCCACGGCCACCTTGCCGTCATAGGGCTCCGCGCCTGCCTCACAATAGATCAGGTTGGCCAGCAGGTATCTGTCGTTCTCGTCAAACGTGACCTCGGAAATGTCCCGCCAGGAAGCGTTTGCCGCCGCCCGGGACATAGCCAGTTCCTCCGCCAGTTTCTTTTTCAGCGCCTCTATGTTCTCCTCTTTCTGCTTAATTTCCTGCTCGTACTCAAGAGCCCGTTGCTCCGCGTCGGATATCTGATCCGCATATCGGGAGATGGATGTGGAGGTCTGGCTGATCAGTCCGGAAACCTTGCTCTTCTCCGCCTCCACCTGGACTTTCAGGTTCTCCAGTTCGGCGCGTTCCGCCTGCAGCATTGCCTCATGCTCTTCGATCAGCTGCCGGTTGCTCTCGTATTCCTCCATTTTTTCCTGATCGTACCTGGCGATCCTGGAATAGTAATCCGCCGCATTGAGCACTTCGGAAAAGTTCCCCGAACTGATCAGCGCGTTAATGTGGCTCTCTTCCCTCGTTTCATACATGACGCGGGCTCTTATCACCATACATTCATACTGCCAGTTCTCCGTCTCCCTGGCCTCTTCCAGCGCCTCCTGGGTATCCGCGATTTCCTGTTCCTTTTCGGCGATCCGGCGTTCCAGTTCTTCCAGATTGTTCATCACCTGGGTCAGCTGGTCATTCAGGTTTCCCAGTTCCTGCTTCAGTTCGCTGCTGACCCCCTTGAGGCCTTCAAGCTGGCTCTGGGTGGCGTTCAGTTCCTGCTCCAGCTGCTCTCTCTCGTTCTCCTCAGCCTCGATCTGCTGCTGGGTAGTGGAAGTGGCAGACACGGAAAGGGCATCAAAAGCAGACAATACCACTCCGGTAAGAAGCGCTGTCGCCATTAATACTGCCATTCCCTTATCTCTTTTCACTCTGTCACTCACCTGCCCTTTTATCTTATACTCGGATATGTATCTGCCGACCCGTCCGGGAATAAGGTATGTAAGTCACTCCCGCCGCGTCAAACATCCTCTTGGAAGCCCTGTTTGCGGGCGTTCCCTCATATTTGTCGCTGTCGAACACTACCGTGCGGATCCCCGCCTGGATGATCGCCTTGGCGCACTCATTGCAGGGGAACAGGGATACGTACAGTTTCGTCCCCTCCAGGGACCCGCCCCTGTAATTCAGGATGGCGTTCAACTCGCCGTGGGTCACATAGGGGTACTTGGTATCCAGTTCCTCACCCTCCCTGTCCCAGGGGAATTCATCATCATCACAGCCGCTGGGAAAACCGTTGTATCCCATGGACAATATTTTGTTGTCCATGCTGACGATGCAGGCTCCTACCTGCGTGCTGGGATCCTTGGAACGCATCCCGGAAAGCTGCGCCACCCCCATGAAATACTCGTCCCAGCTGATATAGTCCTGTCTTTTGTTCATTGATATCTCCTTCTCCACACAACGAACGCCTCACGGATGCGTTATCCCGTTTGGCAAATCCCGCCGCCTATGCTTCCGTCTTTTCGATCAGATCGATTCTCCTCTGATGGCGCTCCTCACCGGAAAAGTCCGTGCCCAGGAAAGTCTCGACGATATCCAGCGCCAGATTCTCTCCCACGATCCCCGCACCCACGGCCAGTACGTTGGCATCATTGTGGAGCCGGGTCATCTTTGCGGACAGCGTATCCGAACAAAGCGCACAGCGGATGCCCGGGACTTTGTTCGCCGAAATGCTGATGCCGATCCCGGTGGTGCAGATCACGATCCCTTTCTCACATTTCCCTTCCGCCACGGCATGCGCCACGGCATGGCCGAAAACGGGGTAATCACAACTCGCTTCGCTGTCACATCCCATATCCTGATAAGCAATCCCCTTTTCCTCCAAATACCGGATCACTCTCTGTTTCAACCCATATCCGCCATGATCACTCCCAATTGCTATCATATCCCGCCTCCTGTATCATTCCACATTTTTTCTTCTTTGCTGTTTGTGCCGTCTGTTCCCTCCGCCACACATTTCCCGCCGAAAGCCTGTCCCGTCAGAGCCTGACCACCCTGTGTCCCGCAGCTTTCAGCAGCCGGTTCATGATGGCCTGCCCAAGGCCCTGGCTGTCAAAGCTTTCCGAATAAATCCGAGTCACTCCTTCATCGTCAAATTCCCGGAGTATGGCAAACAGGCTTTTCGCGATCTCTTCCTCCCGCTCCCTGCTGCCCGCGCATTTTACCACATCCGCCCGGTAATCTTTCAGGGAACCGCTGGTGGCGATGACCCCGGTCTTTTCGCCTGCAGCCTTATCCGCCGCGGCGGCTCTGTTCACATAGTCCGCCACTTTCCCGGGCGATCCCTCCACAATGGTCAGTTCTCCCCTGGGTGCGTAATGGCGGTATTTCATGCCGGGAGCCCTGGGAGCCAGGGAACTCTCCGGTTCCATAGTTGTGACATCCGTGTCAACTTTTTCTCCCAGCGCCTTTTCCAGCATCTCCCTGGTGACGAAACCCGGACGCAGGATCTGGGGCGGCGTAACGGTCATATCCACCACGGTGGACTCCAGACCGATATCGTCTTCGCCGCCGTCCAGGATCATATCGATCCTGCCCTCCATATCCTCGATCACATATTTGGCCGCCGTAGGGCTGGGTCTGCCCGACAGGTTGGCGCTGGGAGCCGCCACGTATCCGCCCCCGTAATCGATCATTTTTCTCGCTATGGGGTCAGAGGGAAACCGGACAGCCACTGTGTCCAGTCCTCCCGTAGTCTCATAAGGCACCCTGTCAGACTTTGGCAGGATCATGGTAAGGGGACCCGGCCAGAAAGCATCCGCCGCTTTCCTGGCAGTCTCAGGGAACTCTTCCACAAGGAGATCGATATCCTCCAGCCGACAGATATGGACGATCAGAGGATTGTCCGACGGCCTGCCCTTGGCGGCGTATATTTTCCGGGAAGATTCCGGGTTCAGCCCGTCTCCCCCAAGTCCGTATACGGTTTCCGTGGGGAATGCCACCAGGCCGCCTGCCCGGATGACCCCGCCCGCCTGCCGCAGAGCCTCCTCCTCCGCCGGGGAAAAGGGTTCCTCCCGGGATTGTATTTTTATGATTGTTGTGTTCATTTTTCTGATGCTTTCCAGACTTTCTCAATTTTCCTGTACACATTTTACCATACTTTTTTCCCTTGCACAATCTTTATTCCCGCGAGCAATGAGCCAGGCGGACATGCTTGCAGCCAATCATGGTTGGCTTGGGCAGATTGGCGAATGCCGCGAGGGTCAATACCCCGCTGCTTGCAGCGGGATGATTGACTGCCGCGTGTTCAGATACCGCAGGATCCCCATATGTATCGCCCAGGCCACCCTTTTCTGATAAGCCTCCGTGCAGAGTTTTTCAGCCTCGGCGCTGTTGGAGAGGAAGCCGCACTCCACAATGACGATGGGGATTCCTGTCTTTTTCAGCAGGTAATAGCTGTCGTTTGCCTTTACCTGCCGCTTGTTTTCCGGATCCAGCTTCGCCACCAGTTCCTCCTGGATACTCTGCGCCAGCGCCTGACCCTCTTTACTCCCCGTATAATAAAAGACCTGAGCGCCGTGGACATATTCCTCCGGATAGCTGTTCTGGTGGATGCTTACCGTGATCGCCGGGGCGGTCACGTCTATCAGTTCAATGCGCCGTTTCATATCCTGCACCTTTTTGTTGGAAGCGTCGGCATCGTTAAGCCCCTCGTCGTTTTCCCTGGTCATGACTACCTCAATGTCATTTGCCTCCAGATATTGTCTTAAGTATCCTGCGATCTCCAGGTTGATATCTTTCTCATTTGCGCCGTTGATGCCCACCTTGCCCGGATCCATACCGCCGTGCCCGGCGTCCACCACCACACGGATCTTTGGATCTTCCGCCTGCACGTTATCCCCGCCTGTGGAGAAAGCGCCTTTTTCCTCAAGCACGACGAGGGAGAGCAGCAAAAGAGTTCCTGCCGCCGCTGCCACAAGCTTTCGTTTTCTGACCCACCGTAAAACTTCTTCCAATTTTTTCATGATCGTATCCTGATATGCCTTTATATCCAGTATATGCAGGGATATCCGGCCTTCATTCGGGGCAATTGTCCGGCAAATGTTTTTACAGATTGCGGTTGCATTTCACGGCTTTTTTCGTTATTATATAGGTACAGTCGAAAAGGCTGTCAGAAGACCCTGGCAGAAAGAGTTGATATATGAATAACGAGAGCAAGAAAAAATTATCCTGCATACTGTTGATCGTCTCCATCGTCTGCCTCCTTATCGTCGGCTTCCTGTTCGTCCGGAGCCGGATACAGGACAGACACTCCCAGGAGACCGTTGACGACTTGCGGGAACAGGCTTCCGCCGGTTTGGAGACCGTGTCCACGCCGACCCCGGCGCCTGCCACGCCCTCCCCGACGGCAACGCCGACACCTGCCGCACCCTCCCCGGATCCGACGCCCGTTCCCACCCCGGAAGCGGTGGTCAATCCTTACAGGGACGCGTTCCTTGCCAATGAGGATATGAGCGGATGGCTCCAGATTCCGGGAACAGACATCGATTATCCTGTCATGTGGACCCCCAGGGATGAGGAATATTATCTGCGCCGCGATTTTGACGGCTCCGCCAACAATAACGGCTGCCTGATCCTGGACACGGACAGCTGCCTGGAT
The DNA here is from genome assembly GCA_023667395.1 of Blautia sp. Classification (GTDB taxonomy): domain Bacteria; phylum Bacillota; class Clostridia; order Lachnospirales; family Lachnospiraceae; genus Acetatifactor. The sequence goes on from JAMPAC010000037.1 coordinate 19,839, forward strand.
CCCCTGACCACCAATCTCATCATCCATGGCCACAACATGAAATCCGGCGCCATGTTCGGAACCCTGACCGATTATGAGCAGGAATCTTTCTACCAGGAGCACAGGGACATCATATTATATACGGAAGAATGCCAGCGCAATTATGAAGTCATCGCCGTGTTCCGGTCGCAGGTTTTCCGGAAATCGGACAATGTGTTTAAGTTCTACAAGTTCTTTCAGGCCGATACACAGGAAGAATTTGATGATTTTTATGATAACATCAAAGAGATGTCTTTATATGACACGGGTGTCACCGCAGAATTCGGCGATCATTTCATTACTTTATCCACCTGCGTGTACCATGTGGAAAACGGACGCTTCGTGGTTGTCGCAAAAGAAGTGGACAGCGGGGATAACTATCTGCCCCTAGACGAATAATTTAAAATATCAGGAGGTAATTTCATGAAAAGATTAAGTGCTTTTAAAAAGGCTCTGGCTCTGACCGTTTCAGCGTTGATGCTGGCCGTCCTGCCTGATGCCAATGCGCTCACCGCTTCTGCGGAAGAGCCCGCCACCTATTACGTCATGTACCAGGGAGGCGACCTGGGCTGGTGCTATCAGGAGGGATCCACATGGGATGACACCACTACCAACTACCGGAGGATCTATTATCTGGGAGAGGTTCTGAAAGCCGGGGATGCCGTTGTTGTAGGGAGCGGCGGTCCTGCGGATGAACCCCTGACTTTCAATGTGCACCTGGGCAATCTTACGATTGCCAATAATGCGGACTCATTTGCAGTGGTTTCCGTGACCGGAGGCATGGACAGCTGCTACTTCCTCAGCGATGCACACGGCGCTGTCACAGGTGATGTTTTCAATGGTTACGTATATAATACGGCTACCGCGAACTTCAACAGCAATGTCACCAACTTATACTCCTACAATACCGTACCTGATTCGGGACCCACCATCGGAGTGGCCGGAACAGTTGCCTATTATATGTCCGAAGATACCTGGCGGAACAATTCGCCCTATGGCATTAATTTTGACGCCAAGACTTTTCTTATGGAAGAGGGCGGCCTGAAAACACCCGAATACAATTATACCCGTGATGCCTCCGGCGGTCCGGTAGCATCTGCGGCGGCGCCTGCGGCACAACCTGCCGCGCAGCCTGCGGCTCCCGGTTCTTCTGCGGACGAATATGACGAGGTTCCCAAAACGGGGGATGCATCTCCCGTGACATGGCTGTCACTGATCGCTGTTTCCTGTGCCTGCGCAAGCCTGCTCTTAAAGAAATCAGGCAATCAATGACGGAATCTTTATAAAACGGTATAACAAAGCCTGTGCGGTCATTCCACACAGGCTTTTATCGTGCATATCTTATGACCCGGCATAGGCATTGATCAGTTCCCACGCTCCCGATGTTCCGTATCCCAGTCTCCATACCGCCACGCCCGCTATGTTCTGGGCGCTCATCACACTCAGCTTTACTTTCAGCGATTCCAGGTCTTCCACCCAGATCTGGTACGTCGCGGAACCGCTCTGCCACTCCGCGTAATTCTGGCAGGTCTCCTCATCCCACTCCGGTGTGATATTTACGCGCTGCAGGAAATCGGCCATATTGTTCAGGGTAATATATTCATCGCTCACCTGCGCCCCTTCCGTCTTCCACAGGATGGTATAGAACGGAAGCGCGTTCACTACTTTTTCCGCAGGCACCTGCTCCAGTGTCTTTGTGATGCCGTTGGATACATAATCGATACTGGCCACGCTTCCGGGCTCCTTGCTGCCATGCCAATGCTCGTCATATCCCATGATGATCACATAATCCGCGATCTCGCCCTGGATATCCAGGCGGTAGAACTCATTAAAATGGAAAGGCACATAATTATCTATGGAAAGCACCAGGCTGTTCTTCCGACACTCCACGGACAGTTCCCTTAAAAACTGGATATAGTGCTCGCCAACATCTTCCGTCAACCCCTCAAAGTCGATATTGATGCCGTCCAGCCCCATGGACAGCGCCGTACTGATCATGCCCTGTACCAGCAGCTGCCGTTTGGAAGTGGAGGAAAGCACCGCGTAACTGTCGATATCCGCCCCCGTTTCATTCTTATAATTAAAATTGTCCCAGACGCCCCACACCTGCAATCCGTAGCCATGTGCCTGCTCCACATACCGGGTGGCGCCAAAGGAACGGAAATTCCCCTCATTGTCATTCAGGCTGAACCATGTGGGCGCAATCACATTCATTCCCTTGCTCTCCGCCACCATGGCGCTGAGCGTGTCATTTCCGCCCACGCCCCCTATGGAATGCCAGCCCAGGCTTACCTTGCCTGCCATGGGAAGGGAGGTGTATTCATCGGGAACATAATCCATGACAGGCGCTTCCGTTTCAGTGGTGATTTCAGACAACCTTTTATTTTCAATATATCCTATGATGGAATCAGAGGTTTTCACCTCGCTCCAGGTCTCCATCTGATTCAGGATCTCCACTGTCTCGCCTTCGGCGACCTGTCTCAGGATGGGGCTCTTGATCCCGCCCAGCCTTCTTACCTGGGTGTCCCTGACAACCTCCGCCACTTCCCTGGTTCCCCATTCCGTGTAGACCTGCATACAGAGGTCGTTAAATACTTCATAGGAATAATTAGTAAACAGTTTCAGGTAATCCGCCGCCACATATATTTTATCACCCTCGATAAAGCAGAGCGCATATCCCAGGTCTTTCGTCTCCAAACTGTTCTGCCAGCTGCCCGAACCTATAGCCGTCCTGTAGGTATCTGTCGCCGTGGTGTACAAAAGCAGCTGCTCCTGCGTATCCACATAAAATCCTTCGTTAAAATAAGTATGCACCGTATCCAGATCGAAATAACAGACGCCGTCCCTGCGGACAGCCTGCTCCGGCACGATCTCATCCTGCAGGACGATCGCCAGCCTGTCTCCCGCCGCCCCGTAATATTCCTCCAGATCTACGGTTTCCTTGCTGTAGGAATACTTGTCCAGCAGTACCCTTCCGACAGCTGCTCCGCCGATGATCAGTATCAGCGCCAGAGCCACGACGACCGGTATCATTTTCTTCATGTATCTTACCTCTCTTCGCACATATGTATACAGTCCATGGTATCAATTTGTGAACAACAGATACATTTTACCATATTCCGTTCCCAAAATCATTACCAAAATGTCCTGATATCTTAAAATTTTATTAAGAGACAGCTGCTGCCACGTCATTCCAGCATGAGAGGCAGCCCGGTCCTGTTCCATGGCAGCAGCTTTTCCGTTTAACTGACAGCATTGACACTGTCCCAGGATCCGCGTTCCGGCTTTTCCGACCAAAAGTTCCCGTGATGAATTTTCCAGAAAAGTCGCAGACAGCGGATTCTCTCATATAAATATAAACATCTCCGGCAGTACGGTAATGACAAAATTTGTCAATAACCTGTTTGTTTAAAATGAATTATATGTGTGAAAATATTAGTTGAATTACCATATGACCAAGCAGGCGCGATCACAAAATCCGCACTCATACTTGTAAGACATCCTTAATATAATACTAAATCAAAGGATGAATCGGAACGAAATGCTCCGGAAATACCTAAATCAACTGAAAATTTAAGACTGCCGCCCCCTTCCATGTACAGAGTACCGGAGGTGCTTACAAAATGATTATACAATGCATTGTCATCTTTGGCAAGCAGTAGTTTTAAAAAAAATTATAAAAATTTTTTAAAGTTGTCGATCCTGCTATTGACTTCAAGCATGGTAAAGTATAAGCTAAAGGGACAGAAAGGAAGGGTTGTCGAATGAAAATAGAAAAAGTCAATGAAAATCAGATCCGCTGTACTTTGACCCGAGAAGATTTGGCAAACCGTGAACTAAAGATCAGCGAACTGGCCTATGGAACCGAAAAGGCAAAGACCCTGTTCCGCGATATGATGCGTCAGGCCAATTTTGAATTTGGTTTTGAGGCGGAAGATATCCCCCTGATGATCGAAGCGATCCCGCTCAACGCGGAATGCATCGTGCTGATCATCACAAAGGTGGACGATCCCGAAGAACTGGATACGCGATTTTCCCGCTTTGCTCCGTCGGTGACGGAAGAGCTTGATGATAGTGATGATTTCAATTCACCGGCGGATGACGTTCTGGACCTGTTCCGCAGGCTCCAAACAGACCAGGAGGATGCGGCCGCACCGATGGATGACGTGAAGGATGCGGCTTCTGACAATGGTGCCGCGCATCACACAAGAGTCTTCCTGTTTGATTCCCTGTCGCGTATCATGGAAGCCGCCGCTATCATCGCTCCCCATTACAGCGGCGCCAGCGCGCTCTATAAGGAGGAAGGTTCCGGCAGGTATCTGTTACAGCTTGTCCAGGGCGGGGGTGAGCAGGATGATTTTGACCGTTCCTGCAATATCGTGTCCGAATATGGGGCACTGCAGCATCCTGCCCGTTATAACGGCACTTTTCTCTCGGAGCATTATGAGACGCTGATCAGGGACAACGCGGTAGCGTCCCTGGGAATTGTGTAAAGTAATGTAAAAAAGCGGCTGCCCCGGTTCCTCTCGTAATGAGAATTGCCGGAGAGCCGCTTTTTGCTTTCCTGCCTTATGCCGCCATCTGCTTACAGGGCATCGATTGCGGACATCAGCGCGTCTATGTCGATGCCATGTACCATGGCTGCCTCTTCCAGGGATTCTCCCTGGGCGGAGGGGCATCCCAGGCAGTGCATCCCCGCGTCCATAAGTACGGGGGCAACGTCGGGACTGGTCCGCAGGATCTCGCCGATTGTCATTTCCTTTGTTATTCCAGTCATGTTTTGTTCTCCTTTCGGGTATGATAGAATTGATATGTTTTTCTTTACAAGTATAAGCTATTCCCCAAAATATGACAAGTTATTCTTTTGAGGGAACCGCAATCCGCGCCATGCCCATCTCGATTCCGCCTCGCTGAGGCTCCATCTCGATGTCGGCTTGCGCCGTATGCCTGGACAAAGATGTAAACCCTTTTGTGAGCAAGCTCCCAACGGGCTTACATCTTTGCCCAGGCGCATGGCTTATGTATTGCAAAAAGTACACGTTCACTCCTTGACTGTGCGGCTTGTTTTTCATATAATAAACGTAAGGATTAGGGGTAACAAAAAATTTTCTAACTAATTCAAATTTTAAATAGGAGGTATTTCAAAAATGAAACCAATTGAGACAGATTTCGTGCGTGGCAAATGGGACAAGGAAGTCAATGTCCGTGACTTCATCCAGAGAAACTATCATCCCTACGACGGTGATGATTCTTTCCTGGCGGGAGCTACCCAGAACACCAAGGACTTGTGGGCTATGGTTCTTGACCTGCAGAAGCAGGAGAGAGAAGCAGGCGGTGTTCTTGACATGGATACCAAGGTTGTTTCCACCATTACTTCCCATGGTCCCGGATACCTTGACAAGAGCAAGGAGACCATCGTAGGTTTCCAGACTGACAAGCCTTTTAAGAGATCCTTACAGCCTTACGGCGGTATCCGTATGGCAGAGAAGGCTTGCTCCGACAACGGTTATGAGGTTGATCCCGAGATTTCCGAGTTCTTCTCCACACACAGAAAAACACACAATGCAGGCTGCTTTGACGCTTACAATCCCGAGATGAGAGCATGCCGTTCTTCCCATATCATTACCGGTCTTCCTGACGCTTACGGCCGCGGACGTATCATCGGCGACTACAGACGTGTTGCCCTGTACGGCATCGACAGACTGATCGAGGACAAGGAAGCGCAGAAGGCATCCACCGGACGTGTTATGACCGATGACGTAATCCGTCTCCGCGAGGAACTTTCCGAGCAGATGGTTGCCCTGAAGATGATGAAAGAAATGGCTGCTTCCTACGGCTGCGATATCTCCAATCCCGCAACCAACGTTAAGGAAGCGATCCAGGCAGTATACTTCGGATACCTGTGCGCAGTTAAGGAGCAGAACGGTGCCGCTATGTCCCTTGGCCGTACCTCCACTTTCCTTGACGTTTATGCTGAGAGAGACCTTGCAAACGGTACTTTCACCGAGGAGCAGATCCAGGAGTTTGTTGACCACTTCATTATGAAGCTGCGCTGCATCAAGTTCGCGCGTACTCCCGAGTACAACCAGATCTTCGCAGGCGATCCCGTATGGGTAACCGAGTCCCTGGGCGGCGTAGGCGTTGACGGACGTCATATGGTAACAAAGATGAGTTTCCGTTATCTGCAGACCCTGTACAACCTGGGCGCTTCACCTGAGCCTAACCTGACTGTACTCTGGTCCACCAGACTGCCTGAGGGCTTCAAGAAGTTCTGTGCAAAGACTTCCATCCAGACCTCTTCCATCCAGTATGAGAATGACGACCTGATGAGAGTGACCCACGGCGACGACTATGGTATCGCATGCTGCGTATCCTCCATGGTAATCGGTAAGGAAATGCAGTTCTTCGGCGC
>JAMPAC010000038.1 GCA_023667395.1 Blautia sp.
AGGGTATTTTCATACGCTAAATTGTCCAAATTGTTTGCTAAATTTATGACATTGGATTCATAATAAGTTTGATTTTTTCAAAGGAGAATACTCATGCAACAACCAAAGATCAATATAGTCAACATAGGAAACAGTCAAAGAGAAGAATTTTATACGATGGAGTTAAAAATTGCTAAAAACGTATTTATATTTAATGAGACAGTTATTCCGTTATGCAATATATCTCGGATCAATATTGTTGAAGGCGCAAAAACGCCGTATTCGATCATACATTTTGTGATGATATTGATTGGCATTGTCGCTTTGTTTTCCGGGGAACCATATGGAGCCGCCATAGGTATAACGTTGGTATTTTTGGGTGGCTGGCTTGTATATAGGGTATATGAGGCGAATCAGAGGAAAGAAGAGTTTTTGGTATTAGGCCTGAATTCCGGGAGGGATGTTTACCTACGTAGCAATGACCACGAATTTACAATTGAAGTAATGGATGTGATTATTAACTGCCTTAATTCGGGCAAGGAATATACGGTCAATATGGCGCATTGCAAAATAGAAAAATGTCAATTTGGAGAAGGAAATATCTTGCAGGATAAGGAGGCAAAATAATATGAACATAAATTTTGGGGATAATACTGTTGTAAGTGGATCACAATTTGGAGATGGAAATATTATTATTAATGAGGCTGCGCCGATTGTCCCGGTCAATATGCCGGAGGAGCATTGGAAAGAACTTAACACAGCACTTGTTTTTATATCTCAAAAAAAAGATATATCAGACCAATATCGGACAACAGCTTCGGAAGCGTTATCGTGTGTACAAAATAAAAACACAAAGGGTCTGATTTCTTTTATGAAAGAACACGCAGATGGTTTTGTAAAAGATATTTTAAGCGGTTTGCTTTCCACAGGGTTACAATCACTTTTACAGAGTTTATGTAGGTAAAAGGCACGGATTATACTGATAAGTCAGCATATTTGCAGACAAAGAGACAGCGGCGTGCTGCCTTGTTCTGTGCGGACTTGAGCGCAGGCAGGCGATATGATGAGAGGAGCAATAATCGAGACAGAGGCGAGGAGAATCCTGAACCAAGGAATCAGTCAGGGCAAGAAAGAAATAGCGTTCAGAATGTTAAAAACAGGGAAATTGACGGTTGAGGAAATTGCGGGGCAACGGGGCTGGGCGTTGAGGAAATAGAACAGTCTGCAGGGTTTCGGACAATGTTCTGAAAGAACCCTGCATGGGCACGACGGGAATCAATATTTTATAAGCAGTGTGAAAACCGCAGGAGGAGCAAACGCCTTTCCTGCGGTTCTTGTATTTATGAAAAAAAGATGGTATGATGGAGTCACAAGCAGGAAAGGGACACCATATGGCAAATATATACGACGGGGCGTTTCGCACGATCCTGAATGACTGCAGGCAGCTGATCATCCCGGTGATCAACGAAATTTTCGGGGAATCCTATACAGGCGAGGAAGAAATACGCTTCTTCCCCAACGAGCATTTCATGGACCAGCAGGACGGGGCGGACAGGGAACGCATAACGGACACGAATTTCACAATTATCGGGAAGGTACAGAAGAAGTACCATATTGAGTGCGAGAGCAGCCTGCCGGACGGCAAGATCACGGTAAGGCTTTTTGAGTATGACGCGCAGATAGCATTGGACGAGGGGGAGGTCAGCGAGGAGACCCTGACAGTGACATTCCCCAACACGGCGGTCCTGTACCTGCGGACATACAAGAAGACGCCGGATAAAATGAAATATGTCATAGCCACGCCGGGCGGAACGGTGCAGTATGACATACCGGTCATGAAGGTGCAGGCCTATTCGCTGGATGACATTTTTGAGAAGCGCCTGCTGATGCTGATCCCGTTTTACATCTTCTCACATGAGAAAAGTTTTCCGGAGTATAATAATAATGAGCGGAAACTGGAGGAATTAAAGGCGGAGTACCAGGCCATACTGGAAAGGCTTGACGGGCTGGAACAGCAGGGAGTAATCGGTGCGTTTGACAAGCGGACGATCATCGACCTGTCAGGGGATGTTATCAATGAGATCGCACAGAAGTATGGGAATGTGCAGAAAAGTGTAGGTGATATGATGAGAGGAGCAATGATCGAGACAGAGGCGAGGAGGATCCTGAACCAGGGAATACGTCAGGGAATCAGCCAGGGAATCAGCCAGGGAATCAGCCAGGGAATCAGCCAGGGCATAAGCCAGGGAATTAATCAGGGCAAGAGGGAAACGGCGCTCAGAATGTTAAAAACAGGGAAACTGACGATTGAGGAAATTGCGGAGTGCACGGGACTGGACGTTGGAGAAATCGAACAGCTTGACGGGCTGCAGACTATATCCTGAAAATACAGCTGTCCCTCTTAACATTTACTGCATTATTGCCGATATAAGATGCAGGAGATTATATTGACAGCAGGTTCAAACCCTGTGGGAACGGATTTCCGCAGGAAGAACAAGACCAAGGAGGGATTTTTATGAGCACTATATCAGGTGTGGAGGAAACTGTAGCGAGGGCCTATGGGGCGGAAGCGGAAAAGGCGGCCGACGCCAAAAAGACTGCCAATACGAGAAAGGCAGGCAATTACGGCAAGACCATCGGACAGCCCAAACTCAGCGACAAGGCGGCCGAGTACTATGAGGAATTAAAGAAGAAATTCTCCAACATGGACTTTATCCTGGTCAGCGAGGATCAGAAAGCGGCCGCGCAGGCACAGGCGGGAAGTTATGCCAATCCGGTTAAGACGGTGGTGCTGATCGACGAGGATAAGCTGGAAAAGATGGCGGAGGACGAGGCGTTCCGGGCGCAGTATGAGGGAATCATCCGCAGCGCGGGGATGCAGCTGAGCCAGCTGAAGAGCAGCGTGGGCTCCAACAGCAGCGTCAAAGGCTTTGGCATGCAGGTAAACGATGACGGAACCGCATCTTTCTTCGCGGTAGTGGATAAGTCCCTGGCAGCGCAGAAAGAACGCATTGCGAAAAAATCTGCCGAAAAGAAAGAAAACGCTAAAAAGGAAGCAAAAAAGGCCGAGAAGAAAAAACAGGCGGAAGCGCTGGAAGAGAGCCGTGATTCGGATAAGGCGAAAGGTACAAAGGGCGATTATGTGACCGTTACCGCGTCTTCCATAGACGAATTACAGAAAAAGGTTGACAATGTGCTGTATGCCGCATGGAGCGATCAGGTGCGGACCGACGAGGAGAAGCAGTGGGGACAGCACATCGATTTCAGGCTGTAAGCACGTAATGCGGCGAAATACAACAGTGTGGGAACAGGAAAGATTTTCCTGCCGCCCACACTGTTTTTGATGGCGCGGATATCCTGACGTGCCTTTTACTGCTGTTCAGCCAGCAGTTTCAGCAGCGCCTCATGCTTGCTTTTCAGTCCTTCATTCAGCTCGTTTACCCTGTCTGTGTCAACTTCCGAGAACTGGGTCTTACCGCGGAAGATCTCCACGATATCGGAAGCGTACTGGGCGATGGGATCCAATCCCAGATTCGCGGCAACGCCTTTCAGGGTGTGCGCGCTCTTGAAGATCTCCTCCGCGTTCTGGTCCGCTATGTATTGCTGGATGCTGGCGACGCTCTGGTCTGCCTGATATTTGTTCAGGAATTTGAGATACAGCGTCTCGTTCCCCATAAAGCGTTTTACCGTGTTATCCACGTTCATCCCCATTTCTTCCAGTGCCGTTTTAAAGTTTACGTCCATTTTTAACCCTCCTATATATCTGTATGCAGGACTACTCCCCCTATTATATTCCATTTCAGGAAGCTTGTCTAATAAAAAAAGGCTTTTTTTGAGCAGACTTCGGTTTCTGGTAATTATTTCATGGTCAAATGGAGGTATTTTCATGTGAAAAAATAGGCGATTCATATTGACATTTGGGCAAATAAATAATATTCTATAACTGATATTTTGTAATAAACCACTGATAAAGGAGCGGTTACCCAGGGAAACGCTTTCGGAGCGAAAGCGCGGAAGCGGAACTGGAATGGAGGAGGACATGGATAAAGAGAGAATATTGATTGTGGATGACGAGGAAGTCAACAGGACAATACTGGAGGTAATGTTTGGCGAACAATACGAGGTTATCCAGGGGGAGAACGGTCAGGACGCGGTTGACCAGCTTGAGAAGAATCCGAATTTTGTATTGGTTCTTCTGGATATCATCATGCCGGTCATGGACGGGTTTGCCGTGCTGGAGTATATGAAGCAGAAAGACCTGATTGAGAAGATCCCGGTGATCCTGATCACCAGCGAGACCGTCAGGGACAGCGAGGACAAAGCGTATAAGTACGGCATCGCAGATGTGATACATAAACCTTTTTATCCCGATATCGTAAAGAGAAGGTCTAAGAACCTGATCGAACTGTACCAGAATAAGGCGAACATGGAGAAACGCCTGAAAGAGCAGGAAATTGCCATCCTGGCACAGCAGAAGAAGATCCGTGAGAACAATGAGTTCCTGATCGAGGCTCTCAGTTCCGTGGTCGAGTTCAGAAGCTCCGAGTCGGGAGATCATATCCGCCGGATCAAGTATTTCACCAGAGTGCTTTTGAAATACCTGGCGAAGTATTTCCCCGAGTATGGCCTTACGCCCGTGCAGATCGAGGAGATCGCAAAAGCCTCGACGATGCATGATATCGGCAAGATCGGGATCCCTGACGCGATCCTGATGAAGCCGGGTAAACTGACGGCGGAGGAGTTTGAGATCATGAAGACCCACTCCGTCATAGGCGGCGAGATGCTGGAGACTTTCAAAAAGGGCATGGAACCGGAATTTTACAAGTATTGTTATGAGATATGCCGCCATCACCATGAGAGATGGGACGGCAACGGGTATCCGGATCACCTGAAAGGGAACGAGATCCCCATCAGCGCCCAGATCGTATCCATCGCGGACGTTTATGACGCGCTGATCAGCGTCAGGGTATACAAGGGAGCCTATTCCCATGCGGAGGCATATGAAATGATCCAGAACGGCGAGTGCGGACAGTTCTCACCGGACATCATGGAATGCTTCCAGCTTGCGAAACATGATTTTTACGATATGGTGGAAGTAAACAAGATATTCAGTTTTGTATAAAGAAAGCACACTGCGCAGATTTTGTATTGATGTGAATAAAACAGACAACGGGAAGTGCGAGAAGGGTTTCCGACCGCTTACAGCAGAGGGGCTGTTCTGCGGGGAAGCCCTAAACTTGCACGGGTGTCTGTATTGCCGCAGACGGCATGGATGAGAGTGCGTAAAGCGGGCAAGGGGTATGGATATGAATCAGGATGGGACAAAGCTGCTGCCTGTTGAGAACAGTCTGGAAATGTTCTTCCTTTTTGGTACGGACGGGATTATTTTTTATGCGAACGCCGCTGCAAGAGACAGGTTGGAATATGGAAATGGGATGTGTGGAAACCACATCGGCGATATTTTCCCAAATGAGTTCAAGAGAACGGAAAAGGGGTTTGACACGGAATATCCTTTCGGTAATCAGACGCGGAATCTGACCGCGTACCGGAAAAATCTCACCTGCTTCCCCGTGGAGGCGAGGATAGCCTGGCAGGAAGAGTGTGCCGGATATCTGTGCATGGCGAATGATATCCTGGAAAAAGAGCATCTGAATCAGGAAATGGAACGTGTGAAGCAGGAGGCGGCGCAGGCTCTTAAGGTAAGGTCCGAGTTTGTCGCAAATGTGACTCATGAACTGAGGACGCCTGTAAACGGTATTCTGGGCAACGTGATGGAACTGGCGGAGAAAGAGGATGATGAGCATAAGAAAAGAACCCTGCAGCTGATCGAGCGCTGCTGCGGGGATATGAACAGGCTGATCAATAATATTCTGGACTTCTCTAAACTTGAAGCCGGGAAGTTTGTACTGGAAACGCGCAGGTTTCATTTTCGAAATATGATTGACTACGTAAGGGGCAATCATCAGAACAAAATTACAGAAAAAGGACTGGATTTCTTCGTCACAGTGTCTCCTGAGGTGCCGGAGTATATTGTGGGAGACGAACTGAAGATCGTACAGATTTTGAACAATCTGCTGTCAAATGCCCAGAAGTTTACCCATGTGGGCAGGATTTCCGTGGAGGTTCTCAAGACGGCGCAGATACAGAATACCATTGAGCTGTATTTCCTCGTGATGGACACGGGCATCGGCGTTGAGAAAGAGAACCAGGACAAATTGTTCAAGGCCTTTTCCCAGGTGGACGCTTCCATTTCCCGGAAATACGGGGGCACAGGCCTGGGTCTGAATATTACAAAGCAGTTTGTGGAAATGATGGGCGGAAGCATCAGCGTGGAAAGCCAGAAGAATAAAGGAACCACGTTTGCCTTTTCCATATGGGTGGGGGATGGCGACTCGGGCACGGAGGAATATACCCTGCCGGATGCCGCAGCTCGCAGGAACAACGCGGGGTTGTCCATCACAGCCGCAGAGATACAGGAAACGGAGAACGGGGACGCGATGCGTACTTTCGGTACGCCGGAGAACCTGGAACTGCTGGATAAGACCCTGTCGAAGATGGTTCTGTGTATCGAGATGGAGAACTGGCAGAAAGCGGAAGACTTCATGGAGACGGTAAGACAGCTGACGGAGGGGGCGCCCCATGACGCCGCCAGAAGCGTGCTCCGTCTGAAGATGGCGGTTCAGAAAGAGAACTATGACAAGGCCATGGCGAGTCTGGAAGACCTGCGCGCGAACATGGAACAGAAACCGGAAGAAAGGAATGCAGAGGATGGCCATTGAAGAAAAAGAAATCCGTGATTCGGTCATTCTGATCGTTGACGACGTTGAGATGAACAGGGTGATCCTGGAAGAGATCATAAAGGACATGCAATGCCGTCCTGTGCTGGCGGAGAACGGCGTTCAGGCGCTGGAGGAATTCAGGCGTTGCAATCCCGACCTGGTGCTGACGGATGTTTCCATGCCGGAGATGGACGGGCATGAACTGTGCAGGGTCCTGAAAGGAAACGCACAGACAAGGGATGTGCCGGTAATCTTCATTTCCGCTTTCGGGGAGTCCGAGGATGTGGTAAAGGGATTTACGCTGGGAGGGAACGATTATATTGTCAAACCGTTCATCCCGGAGGTGGTGCAGGCCAGGGTCAGGCTCCACCTGTCGCTCCATGCCGCCACGCGGAAGATCAGTGAAAACAACAGGCGGCTCCAGAAATCGGTGCAGGAGCAGGTGCGCCAGATCGAGCAGGAGCGGAAGAACGTATTGTATGCCCTGGCGAATATGGCTGCGGAGAAGTCATCTTATACGCCTGCGCACAGGGAGAGATTACAGAAGAATTGTCGGATGCTGGCACAGAGCATGCAGTTCTCGCCGTTGTTTGCGGAGCATATTTCCGATACCTATATAGACACCATCGAGGCGGCGGCAGCCCTCTGTGATATCGGGAATATCGGTATTCCCCAGTATATCCTGCAAAAGGCGGCGGCATTGGATGAGGAGGAGAGAAAGCTGGTACAGAGCCATGCGGAGGTGGGCGCGAAGCTGCTCAGGGATCTGCATGTGACCAGTGATTTCAACGATTTCATCCGCATTTCCGTGGACGTGGTGAATTATCATCACGAGAACTGGGATGGCAGCGGGTATCCTGTGGGACTGAAAGGGGAGGACATTCCGCTGGCGGCCCGGATCGTGTCCGTGGCGGATGTCTACTGTGCGCTTACGGAGAAGAGGAGTTACCGGGATGCGTACAGCAAGGAGGATGCACTGCAGATCATGAAGGAGGAATCCGGCAGGAAATTCCACCCGGAGATATTCCAGATCTTCTCCAAGATAGCAAGGCAGCTATGTTAGGGCATTTTTGAGATGGGTATAAATTAAGATATTGTTTTTGTAAAAGGGGTAAAAAAGTGGTATTATGATTTCGGATGAGGAATTTATAAGAATTGTATCTTTTGTAAAAAAGAAATACGGCATTGACTTAAACGGTAAGAAAACGATCATTAACGGAAGACTGGAAAATTACCTGAAAAGAGGAGGATGGGGTAATTTCGGGGCGTTCATGAACGATGTGGAGAAAGATAAGTCCGGCGAACTGGAGAGGGCGCTGGTCAATTATCTGACCACGAACCACACTTATTTCATGCGGGAGTTCGGGCACTTCGAGTTCTTTAAAAAAGAGGTGCTTCCCTGGGCGCAGAAAAAAGAGATGCATACCAAAGACCTGCGTGTCTGGTGCGGCGCGGCTTCCAGCGGGGAGGAGCCCTATATGATCGCCATGACCATAAGGGATTTCCTGGGGCTGGATCATGAACACTGGGATGCCAGGCTCCTTGCCACGGATATTTCCACGAAAGCGTTAAGCCAGGCGATCAGGGGCGTTTATGACCAGGAACACATGGCGAAGATTCCGGAGAACTGGAGACGCCATTTCTTCCATAAGACAAAGGATGGAAATTATGCCGTGGAGGACGAGATCAAGCAGCAGGTCATTTTCCGGAAGTTTAACCTGATGGATCCGTTCCCTTTTAAGAAAAAGATGCATACTATCTTTTTAAGGAATGTAATGATCTATTTTGACGAGGCGACAAAGCGTCAGGTGGTGCAGAAAGTGTACGACACCCTGGAGCCGGGAGGTTATTTCTTCATAGGGATGACAGAGACCATAGACAGGGACAGCACGCCTTTCCAGATCATACAGCCGTCCATATTCAGAAAACAATGATGAGAGCAGAGACAGAGATATAAGAGGAAGGACTTAATTTATGAACCCGATTAAAGTTTTGGTTGTGGAAGATTCCCTGGTGTTCAGGGAACTGCTGGTACAGGGTCTCAGCAAGGACCCCAGTATTCAGGTCGTGGGCGTGGCAAAGGATCCCTTTGAGGCCAGGGATGCCATATTGAAATTGCATCCCGATGTGATGACCCTTGACGTGGAACTTCCCCGGATGAACGGGATTGAATTTTTGAGGAAACTGATCCCTCAGTATCCTCTTCCGGTGGTGGTCATCAGTTCCCTTTCAGACAAGGTATTCGATGCCATGAACGCCGGCGCGGTGGATTTCGTGGCGAAGCCTGCGGTGTCGGAGCGGAGACAGCTGGAAAGCTTTATTCGGAATGAGCTGCTGGTGAAGATCAAGATTGCCTCCACTGCCAAGATCAGCAGGATCAAACAGCAGGTAAAGCCTCATGAGCCGGAAACGTTCAAAGCCCAGGGGAAGAACCTGGTGATCGCCATCGGGGCTTCCACCGGAGGAACCGAGGCCATCTTCTCGGTTATGAAGGATTACGGCGCGGATCTGCCGGGGATCGTGGTGGTGCAGCATATGCCCCCCGGCTTTACGGATATGTATGCAAAGAGACTGGATAACCAGTGCCGGGTGCGGGTAAAGGAAGCAAGGACCGGGGACCGGGTGCTGCCGGGAACGGTTCTGATCGCCCCGGGAGGCGACAAGCACATGCACCTTGTGAAAGTAAACGGTGCATATCAGGTGGAGATCAAGGCAGGGCCGAAAGTAAACGGCCACTGTCCGTCGGTGGATGTATTGTTTGAATCCGTAGCCAAAGTAGCAGGTTCCAACGCGTTGGGAATCATACTGACCGGAATGGGCGGAGACGGCGCAAAGGGACTGCTGGCCATGCGGAAAGCGGGCGCCAGGACCATCGGCCAGGACGAATCCACCTGCGTGGTATACGGAATGCCCAAGGTGGCGTATGATTTAGGTGCAGTAGAGTTTCAGGAGAAACTGTCAAATATTGCAGACAAAACATATTATGTGTTAAACACAATGTAAAGGAGAGGGAGTATGAAGATTTTATTGGCTGAAGACGATTATGCAACCAGAAAGTTCATGTCGGGTTTCCTGTCGAAATACGGCGAGTGTGACGTGACTGTGGACGGCATGGAAGCGGTGGACGCTTTTCTGATGGCGCTGGAGGATGAGGAGCCCTACGACCTGGTGTGTCTGGACATCATGATGCCGGTCATGGACGGGTATCAGGCTCTGCAGGGAATCCGTAACCTGGAGAAGCAGAAGAACATTCCAAAGGAGCAGGGAGTCAAGGTGATCATGACCACCGCCCTGAACGATGAGCAGAATGTAAAAATGGCATTTGACCTGGGATGTACCATTTATTCCGGAAAACCCATCGATCAGACCAGGTTTGAGCAGGCTATGAAAAAACTCAACCTGATTTGAAAATATCAAAAAATAAAAGGGAAAGGAGAAGTACATGGCTGAAGAATTTAACGTGGAAGGGATGCTTGATATGTATCTGTTCGAGAACGGCCAGCTGCTGGAGCAGCTGCAGGAAACGGTTCTGGAACAGAAAGATGCAGACTGTTTTGACGAAGATACCATCAATGAGATCTTCCGGACGATGCATACCATCAAGGGCTCTTCCGGCATTATGATGTTTGACAATGTGACAGCCATCTCACACAAGCTGGAGGATGTGTTCTATTACATCAGAGAGTCCCATCCCCAGAATATGGTCCATGAAGTATTGGTGGAACATGTGCTGCAGGTGGTGGATTTCATTACCGGCGAGATGGATAAGATTCAGGACGGGAACACGGCGGATGGAGATCCGTCAGCGATCATTGCCGAACTGGACCGTTTCCTGGATGAGATCAAAAGCGGCACGGTAAAGGAAGGCAAGGAACTGCCGAAAGAAAATGTAAGCGAAGAGCCCATGCATTTTTATATCGCGCCCGTAGCGAACAGCGCCAGCCACTTCTACAAGATATACATATCGTTCTTTCCGGAAACGGATATGGCAAACGTTCACGCGTACAAAACGGTGTATGCCCTGAAAGAACTGGCGGAGGATCTGCTGTATGAGCCGGAGGATCTGATCTCCGACGACAGCAGCATCAAGACCCTGATGGAGGACGGTTTCAGGATCTTGCTTCAGGCGCAGTGTACCGAGGCGGATATCAGGAATCTGGTCAAGCCCGGTTATGACATTGAAAAAGTAGATATTTATGAATGCAAGGCGGAGGAATTCCTGCAGGGCTTTGACTTTGGGGATCATCCGGCGCACCATATCGACCTGGAATCCAGCGCGGAAGAGATCGAGGCCAAAGTCCAGGCCGCACAGGCGCCCCAGGAGGGCGGGGAGCAGAAAGAGCCTGAAAAACCGGAGAAGCCCAAGATGGCGCCCGGTGATTTCGTTATCCAGTCCAAGTCTCCCGGTAAGCCGAAGAAACTGGCAAAGGATAAGCCCAAGGGCGAGAAAGCCGCTTTCATCAGCGTCAATGTCCAGAAGATGGATCAGCTGATGGATTTGATCGGGGAACTGGTGATTTCTGAGTCGGTAGTGCTGCAGAATCCTGACCTGAAAGTGCCGGGACTGAATCTGGCCAACTTTAACAAGGCGGCGCAGCAGATGGCGAAGATCGCCACTGACCTGCAGAACGTGATCATGTCCATGAGAATGGTGCCTCTTACCAATCTCTTCCAGAAGATGAACCGTCTGGTTTTCGATGTGTCCAGGAAGCTGGGCAAGGATGTGGAGTTCGAGATGGTCGGCGAGCACACTGAGGTGGACAAGAACATCAGCGAGAAGATTTCCGATCCCCTGATGCATCTGGTAAGAAACTCTGTGGATCATGGGATAGAGCCAAATGCGGAACGTGCTGCAAAGGGCAAGACAGAGAAAGGCAAGGTTACGCTGTCCGCCAAGACGGAGGCCGGCAAGGTGTGGATCACTGTGACGGACAACGGAACAGGGCTTGACCGGGAGAAGATCCTGGCGAAAGCAAAGAAACAGGGACTTCTGGATCCTGACAGGGCGGAGGCCTCCTATGAAGATAAGGAAGTGTACCAGTTCATCACGCTTCCCGGCTTCTCCACCAACGAGCAGGTGACCGAATATTCCGGCAGAGGCGTGGGAATGGATGTTGTGGTACAGAATATCCAGTCCATCGGCGGGACGCTGGAGATCGAGAGCACGCCCGGCGAGGGAAGCAGCATGATCCTGAAGATTCCGCTGACCCTGGCGATCATCGACGGGGTCGTGATAGAAACAGGAACCACTTCCTTTGTGGTGGAGACAGGATTCATCAAGCAGTTTGTCCAGGTGACCAAGGATATGATGATCCACGAGCCCACAGGCGAGGAATACGTCATGATCAGAGACGAGTGTTATCCCGTACTCCGAATCGGCGACTGGTATGGCCTGGAAGATTACCATTCGGATGTGGAACAGGGAATGATGCTGCTGTTTGAAGTAGAGGGAAAAACCATTTGTCTCTTTGTGGATAAATTGATCGGAAAACAGGAGATCGTGGTAAAGCCCATTCCTTCCTACATCAAAAAAGTAAAGGGGATTTCCGGCTGTACCCAGTTGGGAGACGGCAGCATTGCCTTGATACTGGATCCGGCAGGATTGATAGATTAAACTGGAAGAAAGGAATGGTGCCATAAATGAGTGAAACTGCAGAAATCACTGAAATCACAGAAAACACCCGTGGGCATGACGACCAGAAAGATAAGTACATGACTTTCAAGTCCGGTAAGGAGCATTATGCGCTGAAGATACAGTATGTCAGTGAGATCATACCGTTTCAGGCCATAACCGCCATTCCGGAGACGGAAGATTATATCAAGGGTCTGATCAATCTCAGGGGAAAGATCCTTCCTGTTATTGATGTGCGGCTCAGGTTCAAGCAGGCGCCCTTTGAGTATAATGACAGAACCTGTATCATTGTCATTATGGTCAGGGAAACGATGGTTGGCCTGGTGGTGGAACAGATCGCGGAGGTCGTGGAGATTGCCGCTGATAATATCCTGCCACCCCCGACTATCATGCGAGGGGATAAAATTCAAAACAAGTATGTCTATGGAATCGGACGGGTCGGGGATACCGTGAAGCTGCTGATAGACCCTGACAAATTATTGAATGATGACAGCCAGGCTGCCGGGGAGCAGATTGGTGACATAGTTGAAGAGGATGAAAGAGAGGTATAAAAATTATGAAAAACATGAAAATCAAAACAAAATTGATCCTGGGATTCTCCATCCCGGTCATACTGACAATTGTCAATGTCCTTGTAGGGGTATTTATTACCAATTATGCGGTTAAGACCATCAAAGGCATGGAAGAAACCAGCGCCCAGACTATTGACAGCGCATTGGATGCGCTGGTAACCTCCATCAGCGATATGGACAGGGCAAGCGTGGATGAACTGGAAGATAAGCTTGCTACAATGTCCGGTATCAGTGCCGAGGATCGTGAAGAGTTGGTTGACATCATTGAAGATGATAACGTGACCAAAGTTGCTGCAATGGAAAGCAACAATGAGCAGATGAAAGCTTTCGTTGCCCAGGATATGGACGCGAGAACCACTGAATTGCAGCGGATCATGAACCTGTCCAATCTTGTCAGCATCATTCTTCTGGTGCTTTCCGTGGTGATCACGGTTGTGATTGGTACCGCTTTGGTTAAGGTGATCGCAGTGTCCATCAAACAGCTTTCCGATGCAGCGAAGGATATCGCCATGGGTCGTGTGAATATTGAACTGAAGAAGTCCGGTAATGATGAGTTCGGTGAATTGGTTGACGAATATACACAGGTGATCGAGAATATCAAGTATCAGGCAAATATCGCGGAAGAAGTTTCCAACGGTAACCTGACCATAGACGTGAATCCCAAGTCTGCTGAAGATGTGCTGGGCATGTCCCTGAAGAAACTGGTGGACGACAACCATCACGCACTGAGCAACATCAACGACGCGGCATACCAGGTAACCATCGGTTCCTCCCAGGTGGCGGATGCAAGCCAGTCCCTGGCACAGGGTTCCACAGAGCAGGCAAGCGCTGTTGAGCAGATCACAGCTTCCATCGACGAGATCGCAGACAAGACAAAGGAGAACGCAGAGCAGGCTAACTCCGCAGCGGAACTGGTGAGCAAGGCTATCCAGGACGTACAGCAGGGCAATGCGCAGATGCGCGATATGATGGCTGCAATGGAGGATATCAACAAGTCTTCCGAGAGCATTTCCACCATTATTAAGACCATTGACAATATCGCATTCCAGACCAACATCCTGGCTCTGAACGCGGCCGTGGAGGCGGCAAGGGCAGGCGAGGCAGGCAAGGGCTTCGCGGTTGTTGCGGAAGAAGTAAGAAGCCTGGCTGCAAAGAGCGGTGCGGCTGCGGCTGAGACAGCGGAACTGATCGAGGATTCCATCAGCAAGGTTGGAGCAGGTTCCAAGATTGCCGACGAGACCGCAAAGGCTCTGAGCGTGATCTCCGATGTGGTACAGCAGAGCGAGGTTATCATCAACAACATCGCGGAGTCTTCCAATTACCAGGCTACCGCTATTGCGCAGATCGAGCAGGCGATCACACAGGTTTCCCAGGTGGTTCAGACCAACTCCGCTACCAGCGAGCAGTGTGCCGCTGCAAGTGAGGAACTGTCCAACCAGGCATCCCGTATGCGTGAACTGCTTTCCGTTTACAATCTGGGCGGCAAGAAGGGTTCCGCTTACAGGGATGGCACAGCGGGCGGTAATGCAAGCGCCAATGAGCAGATCATTTCCCTGGGAGACGGGTTTGATAAGTATTGATTGAACCTGTAGTTGAGTTTAAGAATGTTGTAAAAGAGAAAGGGCGTCCTCCTATGGGGGCGCCTTTTTGATGGTTTTGGGGGATGCGAAAGGGACGGCATCGGGGCGGCAGGGTCGGATTCGTCGATGTCGCCATGGTCTATCAGGTCCAGCAGCGTAGTCAGGGTTTGTTTTTCCTGTGTTTCGGTTAGTAATTCTGCTGTGGGTGCGTCTGTGTCGACATGGAACAGTATTTTTAAGAGCATCCTTACCATTTCTTTGATGAGGCGCATGATGTAATCCTGTTCAAACATGGCGTTATTTCCCGTCTCGCGGCTTGGGCTTATATTGCTCCTCTCCTGATTCAATGTAAAGTACGAAATCATTGATTTCCTTTTCTGTCCATCCGGCAGCGCGTAAACCCAATAACAGTCTTGCAACTTCAGTCATATTCATTTTATCACGACCTTTCTGTGAATTGCTGTATTAACAGTTTCTGATGTTATTGTAATTGTTGTGTGATTTATAGTCAATATGTTCATTGTCCCAAGTTTTCATTATTTTGGTGGTTCTATCATTTTGTATATGGTATAATATATCCATATTCAAGCCGCTTTACACTGCCCGGGATTACAGTGACAGAGAAAGGAATTCAGTATGAACGAATTTCCAATAGAGGATATGAGTAAAACATATCTTGAACATTCAATGGTCATCCACAATTTTGTGATCAAAGTTGGAAGTCAGATCAAAGACAGTCTCTGTCGTGTGTTTGGGGACAGCGTTCCATATCAGTGGCGTGAAAATGACGACAAAGTAGTGGTTCCGGATGTGTCCATTATCTGTAATATGCGAGACAGGAAAAATATTTCCTTTACCGGGATTCCACGTTTTGTCATGGAAGTTTTATCCGATGCAACGGAAGAGTACGACCGCAATGAAAAAATGCAGATATATTGTAAGGTCGGGGTATCGGAATACTGGATCGTGGACTGGCGGAAAAAGCAGATAGAAATTTACATGTTTGACTGGAAAGAAGATGGAACGGGTTATTCGTATCTTTATAAAACAGTTACTGCAGAAAATAAGGAAGACCTGCAGATAGTGATGTTTCCTAATCTGCATATATCGTTTGACGAATTGTTTGACATCGATTGAACAGCCGCCACTGTACAGTGGCGGCTGAACTGTTATCAGCGTCACCGGCTGTTTTAATCAAAGATTCAGATCGCATTTTTATATTGACATTCAGGCACAATAGTCCTATAATTAAAACGTGCGTTTTAGAACACTTGATTTAAAACATACGATTTATAAAAAAGGAGGGTCACGCATGCCGCCGAGAGCAAAATTCATGAAAGAGGAAATCGTGGACGCCGCCTTAAGCATTGTCAGGGCGGATGGCATCCAGGCGTTGACGGCCCGGGCGCTGGGGGAGAAGCTGGGAAGTTCAGCCAGACCGATATTTACCGTGTTCCAGAATATGGAAGAGGTACAGGACGCGGTGATAAAGGCGGCGAAAGCGCTTTACAAGGAATATGTGGAGAGGGGGCTGACGGACGCCATCGCTTTCCGGGGCGTGGGAACCCAGTATATCCTCTTTGCCATACAGGAGCCGAAACTGTTCCAGCTGCTGTTCATGGCGGAGCAGGAGCAGATTCCCGACCTGGCGGGAGTGTTGATGCTGATCGAGGAAAGCTACGATAAGATCCTTGCCTCCGTGGGAACGAGTTATGGGCTGTATGGGGCCGATGCTGAAAGAATCTACCGGCATATGTGGATCTATTCCCATGGGATCGCGACCCTGTGCGCCACGAAAATGTGCCATTTCAGCAGCGGGGAGATACAGGAGATGCTTGCGGAGGTGTGTACCAGCCTGGTGGGCAGGATAAAAGGGAAAAAAGGAGAGGAATGAAAATGATAGACGTAAGGAACATTACAAAGTTTTATGGAAGCGGGGAGAGCCGTTTCCAGGTGTTAAAGGATATCAGCCTGCAGATAGAGGAGGGGGATTTTGCGGTGATCCTGGGCGCATCCGGTTCCGGGAAATCCACCCTGCTGAACACGATCTCCGGACTTGAGAGGCCGGATGGAGGCAATATCTTCTATGATGAGGAGGATATTACGACCCTGACGGACAGCAGGCTTACCGAATTTCGAAGAAAGAATGTGGGATTCATTTTCCAGCAGTATTATCTGCTGCCCAACCTGAATGTGGATAAGAATGTCAGGATGGGGGCCGATCTGGCGGGGAATAAGGATTATAAGACGGTCATCAGGGCGGTAGGGCTGGAGGATAAGCTGACGAAGTATCCGGGCGAACTTTCCGGCGGCCAGCAGCAGAGGGTTTCCGTGGCAAGGGCGCTTGCGAAGAAGCCGGGGGTGCTGTTCCTGGACGAGCCCACCGGCGCGCTGGACGAGCAGACGGGCAGGCAGGTATTGGATTACATATGTAAGTTGCAGGAAGAGTATGGCTTCACTATAGTGATGGTAACCCATAACCTGAACATTGCGGAGATGGCCAAAACGGTGATCAGGATGAACAGCGGACGGATATCCGATATCTATAAAAACGGGACGCAGAAGACCGCTTACGAGATCGGTTGGTAACAAGGCGAAAAGCTTTTCTAAGACGGTAAAATACACCGTCTAAGAAAAGCTATGTTTCGCCTGAAAGAATCGTTGGAGCGATTCTTTCGGTAATGGAAAAGTGACAGGAAGGAGACCAATATGGTAATCGGAATAAAAGATTTGAAAAAATTATTGGCGATCTCGGTTGTGGTGGGCTGCGCGGTCTTTGTCTGCGCATTGTTTCTCAACTATAATGCCGATGTAATCGGGATAAAGGACGAGATCACGAGTCCCCAGGGGATCGTCATGTATGACGCGGTTGTATTGACGGGCAAAGTGGTGGCGGCTGTTTCCGGGGGCAGCCTGCTTTTGACCTCCGTGGTCCTGCTGATCTTCTATGTCAAGAATTACATAGACAGCCACGGAAAGGAACTCGGCATCCTGAAAGCTTTGGGACATTCGGATCGGAAGGTGGCGGGTCATTTCTGGGTATTCGGGCTCAGCGTGCTGGCCGGCAGTGTGGCTGGTTATGGCGGGGCATGGCTCTATATGCCTGCATTTTATGAAGTCCAGAACGACAGTCATTTTTTCCCGGATATGACGCCCCATCTGCACCTGGGACTGATATGCTTTTTTATTGTGCTGCCCACGCTGTTCTTTATGGGACTGTCGGTTCTGTACGCTTATTTTAAGATGAAGACCCCTGTGATGAACCTGCTGCGGGAAGTGTGGGAGTACCGCATGGGAAAAGGCTTCCTGCAAAGCGCAGGCAGGAAAGAGTCGAAAGAAGACCTGTCCTTTTTGCAGGATTTAAGGAAAAATACGCTGAGGAGCAGGAAGATACTTGTATTCTTTGTGGGATTCTCCGCGTTCTGCTTTTCGGCCATGACCCAGATGTCCATGTCCATGGACGACCTGGCCAGTGAGGAGATGGCGTGGATCATGCTGGCCATCGGCCTGGTCCTGGCCTTTATGACTCTGTTGTTGTCGTTGTCCAGCGTGATGAAAGCAAACACCAAGACCATAGCCATGATGAAGGTCTTCGGATATTCCCGGAGGGAATGCAGCAGATCCCTTTTGGAGGGATACAGGCCGGTGTCCTACATCGGCTTTGTAATCGGAACGGCGTATCAGTATCTGCTCCTGCAGATCATGGTCTCGGTGGTGTTTGCGGACTATGAGGATCTGCCTGCCTACGGTTTTGACGTAAAAGGATGCCTCCTCTCCCTGGCGCTCTTTCTTATTGCCTATGAAGCGGTGATCTACTGCTATTCCCGTATGATCGACAGGCTTTCCATCAGGGGGATCATGGCCGAATAAGCATAATACATAAAAATTCCTGAGCTATGTCTGGATTTACAGCATATCTCAGGAATTTTTTTGTGCAAAAAACAGGGAACGGGAAGAAAGCTATTGACAAATATTGTCGGGGGGGGGGTAATATCTGAATGTAATTACGTTGACCATGAAGAGGAAGTGGAGAAACAAGATGGATTTGAATGAAACGACAGAAGAGGTATTGTACAGACACCCATGGGAATTGAGCAGGACACAGTGCATAATACAGGTTCTCTCCCGATATATCGACCAGCTGGGCGAAAGGAGTAAATGCGCCAGTTATATCAATGTGGGCGCCGGGGATCTGTATTTTGACCAGGCGCTTCTGGAGAAATATCCTCAGAATCAGGTGTATGCCGTGGACACCGCATATAAGGATATGGACTCTGAAGATGCCAGGATCCACAAGCATCATTATCTGGAAGAAGTGGATGTGGATGCCGTGGATTACGCGGTCATGATGGATTCCCTGGAATATATGGAGGACGACGCGGCATATGTACGGTCCGTAGCCAGGAAGATCAGAAAAGGCGGATTTTTCTTCCTTACCCTGCCCGCTTACCCTTTTCTGTTTTCTGACCATGACAAAAATGTGAATAACCTGCGCAGATACAGCAGAAAATCTTTTGCGGAGCTTTTACAAAAAGTGCCGGAACTGGAGAAGATAGAAGACCATCGTTTCTACACATCCCTGTTTATGGTTCGTCTCACGCAGAAACTTCTGCATCTGCCCATAGATCCGGAACATAAGGTTACCGCATACTGGCAGTATCCCCGGAACCATTTCTTTACTTTTGTTCCCGCAGCCTGCCTGACGCTGGATTTCAAATGCAACAGGACGTTAAGCAAGGCGGGGATCAGGATACCGGGTCTGTCCATGCTTGTGGTGTGCAGGAGGGTGTGACCGCTGTTGTCCCGTTTATGCCGTCAGAAAAAAGTATATTTTCCATACAATATTCTATCATAAATCGGAGATTCATGATATGATAACAGGTAAGGCTGAAATGCAGACCAGTGGTCAGCCGAAAATATACAGGCAATGGAGCGGAAACGGATCGTGTCAGAAAAAAGATGGAAAGCAGTTAAAGGGATCATACTGCTGGGAAGCTTCCTGGCGGCATTAAAACTGATCTTCGTGGATTACACCCTCGATGAGGAATATCAGATCGTGATGGCATACCGCCGTTTACATGGGGATATGCTGTTTAAGGAAATGTGGGAGCCGCACCAGACTTCCGCTTTTTTATGCGCAGGTTTGATGTGGATATACAGGACAGTGACGGGCACTTTTACGGGGGTGGTCCTGTTCCTCCGGTTTGTCACGGCGGGAATACAGATTGCCCTCGCCTGGTGGGTCTACAGGACGCTGGCAGGGCTGACAGGGAAAGAGTACGCTTTCCTGCTTGCAGCGCTGTATTTCAATATTGTTCCGAAGAATATCCAGATCCCGGAATTTGGAAACATGCAGCTGTGGTTTCTCACCATCTGTATTTTATCGGTGATGCAATATTTTTATGACCTGGAGGAGAAGCGGGTCCACAAGTGGTATCTGTTGGCGGTGGCGGGAATTTCCCTGTCCTGCGAGGTATTGACTTACCCTACCTGCATCATCCTGTTTCCCTTTTTCATGGTCTGGCTCTTTGTGAAATCGGGGGAAAAGCGCTGGAGGAACTGCCTGATCCTGACTGCTGCCTGTGCGGTATGCGGCGCCATGTGGCTTGTGTGTGTATTCCGGAACGTAAGCCTGCAGGAATTCGGGGAAAATATAAGCAGGCTGATCTCATATGATGCCACTCATGAAGTGTCAGGGATCACGGATGAGAAAACCCATACCTACGCGGACAATCTGGTGCTCTGGGGAGGATGGCTTGCCTTCACCGGGGCGGTCAGCGGGCTGGCCAGCTTTTTCGTGCGATGGTTCTTAAAGCGGAGAGGCAGGGCTGTGGGCATGAAAGCAGGATGCCTGGTCTGGATGGTCATGGCGGTCACGGCTGCGGAGTGTGTGCAGGTCTATTATTGGGCGGTACAGGGGATAGGGTATGAGTATCTGCAGATGCACCTGCTGCTCATCTGGCTGTCAGCTGCTGTCGTGTGGACATGGGCTGACGGACGCAGGAAAACGCTTTTTTGGGGAGTGTTGGGAACGCTTGCGGCATATGCGGGTGTGATGTACATCAGCGACCTGACTTTTTATTACACGCTGCCCCATGGAGCGCTGGGGATCGTGTTTGCGGCGGCAGTCATCGTCCTTGCCATGGAAAAGGTGATGGGTGAGTCGGCTAAGCCCTGGGTCTGTCTTCTGCTGGTAAGCCTGTGCCTTTGCTGTATCTTTGGAAAAGGCTATGCCCTGCGCGGCGGAAAGGGCAGTAATACGATCCTGAAAGTCAGCGGGATCATGAAAGACGGGCCGACGGCCGGCATCTTAACGGATTATATGGGCGCGTATATCTATAATTCCAATTACAGGTTCTATCGTGAAAACCTGAATGCGGGGGATAATGTGCTGATCGTGGTAAACACGGTGATGTCGGCGGGAACGACGGCATATCTGTTTGACGATTATGGGGTGTGCCATTATTCCATAATTGATCCCACGTATTATGACGAACGGCTTACGGGATATTGGGAGCAGTATCCTGGGAAAGAACCGGATGTGA
This sequence comes from Blautia sp., assembly GCA_023667395.1. Taxonomy (GTDB): domain Bacteria; phylum Bacillota; class Clostridia; order Lachnospirales; family Lachnospiraceae; genus Acetatifactor. Next base: position 21,088 of record JAMPAC010000038.1, read on the forward strand.
TCGTGGTGGACTGCTGGTTCGGGGATCTGTATGAACCGCAGGATAGCTGGATCATGCGCTATATTGAAAATGATTTCGGCTATACCCGGATGCAGGATGGGGAATATGTGCGGTTCTACCGGAAATGAGAGGTTCGCCTAAATCCCTTGAAATATGATGTCAAATAGGTTAGAATGGGTATAGTTTTGTGTTTGGGAGGATGCCGATATGTCCGATAAAATCATGCCGAACCGTCTGGATCGGGGGTTTGAAAGATATCAGGAAGAGATAGAGGAGGCTGCCCTGAGGGTTCTGCGTTCCGGCTGGTATGTGCTGGGACCGGAGGTGTCGGCTTTTGAGGAAGAATTTGCGAACTATGTGGGATCAGACTATTGCGTAGGCCTTGCCAGCGGGCTGGACGCGCTCTGGCTGACGTTCCGGGTGCTGGGGATCGGCAGCGGGGACGAGGTGATCGTCCAGGGCAATACTTATATTGCCAGCGTCATGGGAATCACCATCAACGGAGCCACACCAGTGTTTGTGGAGCCGGATGAATTTTATAATATCGACGCGGATAAGATCGAGGAAAAGATCACCGCGAGGACAAAGGCTGTCCTGGCGGTGCACCTCTATGGACAGGCCTCCAACATGGACAAGATCGTAAAGCTTTGCCGGAAATACGGCCTGCGCCTGGTGGAGGACTGCGCCCAGTCCCACGGCGCCATGGCAGGCGGGCGGATGACGGGGACTTTTGGCGACATAGGATGTTTTTCATTCTATCCCTCCAAAAACCTGGGGGCGTTCGGCGATGCGGGAGCCATTGTCACGGATGACGGGGAACTTGCCCGCGCCATGAGGATGTACCGCAATTATGGAAGCGAGAAACGGTATTATAATAAAGTTGTGGGCGCCAATTCCAGGCTGGACGAACTGCAGGCGGCCATGTTGCGGGTGCGCCTGGTCCATATGGAAGAGATCACGGCGGAACGCCGGGAGATTGCCGCCCGCTACACGGAACTGCTCCGCAATGAGAAGCTGATCCTGCCCGCTGTCCGGGAGGGCGTGACCCATGTATGGCACCAATATGTGATCCGTGCGGAACACCGTCAGGATCTGATCGCTTATCTGGAAGAGCGGGGGATCGGAACCATCATACATTATCCGGTGCCGCCCCATCTGTCAGAGGCTTATGCTTATCTGGGCTGCCAGAAAGGGGATCTGGAGATCACGGAAAAGTATGCGGATACGGTTCTTTCGCTTCCCATGTATAATGGGATGACGCAGGAAGAACAGATGAGAGTGGTTCAGTGCCTGAATGATTTTTAGGACAGTGCGGGGACGGAGCCGGGAATGGAGAGTAAAGTTGAGATTAGAAGAACAGTATAAAATCATTGAATTTGCGGATCTGGGTGACGAGAGGGGAAATCTGGTGGTCATTGAAGGGGATGGGATGGACATCCCCTTTGATATCAAGCGGGTGTTTTATATCTACGGTTCCGACAGTACGGTGATCCGCGGCCAGCATGCCAACAGGGAGACGGAATTCCTGCTGGTCAATGTCAACGGTACCAGTAAGGTGAAAGTGGACAACGGAATGGAATCGGCGATCATTGAACTTAACAGGCCGCGTATGGGGCTTTATCTGTCCGCCATGCTGTGGAAGGATATGTACGATTTTTCAGATGATTCCGTGCTGTTGGTGTTAGCCAGCAGACATTATGACGAAAAGGAGTACATCCGTGACTATGACGCCTATCTTCAGGCGCTGGGGGAAGGCAGCCCGGAAGCGGGGGCAGAAAAGGAAAAGGAGCGTTTGATAAGTGAGTAAGCTGTCAATAGTGGTTCCGGTGTATTATAACGAGGATACGCTGATGGATCTGTATAAGGATATGAAAGCAAAGATACTGGGAGACCTGGGCGACTATGAGATCATATTTGTGGACGACGGCTCCGGAGATAACTCCTGGCAGGTGATGAACGAGATCCGGAAACTTGACGGGAATGTGCGCCTGGTGAAGCTTTCCCGCAATTTTGGCGAGCATGCGGCTCTTCTGGCGGGACTCTCCGTCTGCACCGGCGACTGCGCGGTGACGAAGCAGGCGGATCTGCAGGAGGATTCCACCCTGATCCCGGAGATGTACGAGCGTTGGAAACAGGGAAATAAGGTGGTCCTGGCTGTCCGCAGATCCCGGGATGAATCAAGGGTAAAAGTGTTCTTTGCCAATCTGTATTATTCGTTGGTGCGTAAATTTGTCAACAAAAACATGCCGGTGGGAGGATGTGACTGTTATCTGATCGACCGCAAGGTGATAGAAGTCCTGGAACGCCTGGACGAGAAGAATTCCAGCCTCACATTGCAGGTGCTGTGGGCGGGGTTTCAGACAGATATGGTCTACTTTGACAGAAAGGACAGGGAGAAAGGGGTTTCCCGCTGGACCTTTGCCAAGAAATTCAAGCTGGTGCTGGACTCCATGATGAGTTTTTCCTATATGCCCATACGGTTGATGACTTATGTGGGAATCCTGTTTGACCTGCTGGCAGTGGCGCTGTTCATCAGCGTGATCGTGGAGTATTTTACGGTGGGGACGCCCATAGCGGGCTGGCCTTCCCTTATGTGCGTGGTCTTATGTTCTTCCGGATTGATTCTTTTGATGATGGGGATCCTGGGGGAATATGTGTGGCGTGCGCTGGACGCGGCGAGGACCCGGCCTCCTTTTATCATTGATGAGGTGCGGGAGCAGGAGGAGCCTCCGCAGGATGAAAAGCAATCGTGATGAGGAAGATACGAAATCATGAAGAATCTGTGGCAGTTTATCAAGTTTGGCATTGTGGGAGTATCCAACACGCTGATCAGCCAGGGAATTTACAGTGTGCTGGTGTTTTTTAAGGTTCCGTATCTGCTGGCGTATTTTATCGGATTTGTCCTGAGTGTGCTGAACGCTTATTACTGGAGCAATAAATATGTGTTCAAATCGGATCCCGGACAGGGGGAGCGCGTCTGGTGGAAAGTGCTCATTAAGACGTATGTGGCGTACCTGTGGGGATTTATAGTCAGCTCGGTCCTGCTGGTGGTATGGGTCGATCTGGTGCAGCTGTCCAGGTACATGGGAGGGTTTGCGGGCTGGTTCGCGGAACATGGCGTTTCAAAGTTTGACGCCGATTTCCTGGGGCAGACGCTGGCGGCGGTGATCAACCTGTTTATCACGGTTCCCATGAATTTTCTGGTCAATAAATTCTGGGCGTATAAAA
>JAMPAC010000039.1:0-19555 GCA_023667395.1 Blautia sp.
ATGAAATAAAAGTAGGATACAGCCGTTTTTCCGTATCCATGGCAAGAACTATTACTACCGTTATCATGGCGGTGCTGCTTCATTTGACCTATGTTTTCGCAACGGTTCTCGGATTTGCTGTTAAATACAGGTTTGACAGCAGTATATTTTCTATTACAAACTTTGTCTGGATGCTGGTAGTCATGCTGCAGATATGTGCCAACATCTGTGTCATTATGTTTATTGTTTTTGCTTTCAAAAAAGTCACATCGGGAATAGCAGTGACGGTTGTTTTCAGCTTTGTGTCCTGCAATATTCTCAGAAACTTTATAAGCGGGAGCGTTTTCAGGCTGACCTGTTTCAGCCTTGCACAAACCAGCGATAGCAGAACACTTGCATTGTCAACGGCTTTTGCAGCAGCGGTGATTGTGATTTCGCTGACAGCAACGCACTTTGTTTTCAGAAAAGCCGAGATAAAATAGGGAGAGGATGCAGCGGTGGAATATTTGATTATCTTCATACTGTTTGCCGCTGTCGTATTTTGGGCGGGAAAATATTATGGGTTGAAGAAACAGTTAAAGGCTGTTTTTGCACAGTTAAGGGATGAAGCAAACTCGCTTGTGACGGTTGCGTTTATAGACAGCGATATGGAAGCCGTCGCATTAGAAATTAACAGGCTGCTTGAAAAGATACGCCAGACAATTATGAAAAGCAATGCATCTTCTGCGGCATTGAAATCTTCCATAGCGGACATATCCCACGATATGAAAACACCGCTGACGTCAGTCATTGGTTATTTGCAGTTGGCAGAAAGAGAATGCAATGACGAAAAAACAAAAGAACTCCTAAAGATATGTCTGGAGCGGGCGCATTATTGCAATTCTTTGATCAATGACTTTTTTGAGTTGTCGGTATTTGAAACGCAGGGCTGTATTTCCAGGTTGGAAAATGTAGATGTGGCAGGAATGATTTGTGAACAGATACTTGCCCATTATCCTATCTTTAAGGGGAAACGCATCACTCCGTATTTTCAAGATTCAGATAAGCCGGTTATGGCTTTTGCCGATGTCCGCTTACTGAACAGGGTAATCCAAAATCTGATTTCAAACGGCATAAAAAATACAAGCGGAGATATCTTCTTTCATCTGTTTCAGAAAAATGAGCATGTATCCATAGTTGTATCCAATCCCATATACAACCATGTTGATGTCACACACATATTTGACAGATTTTATACGACAGACAGGCCAGGGAACAAAGGAAGCGGCATCGGGCTTTATCTATGCAGGCAATTTATAGAAGCCATGGGCGGGAGCATCAGTGCAGAAGTAAACGAAAAAAATTTATCCATAAAAGTGACACTCCATTCTGCATGAAAGAAACCCACACCCTAACGCCCCTGCCCTTCCTACAGCCCGCCCTAAACAGGCGCCGGGGAGGCAGGGTCTTTTCCTGCGGCATTGGCGAGATGCGGAGAGGAGACTCCGGCGATGCACGCCCCCTGCGGGCATCACCGCGCCTGAGGCTCCTCGCAGCGCCCATCGAGCTGACGCAGGAAAAGACCCTGCCTCCCCGGAGCCGTCCCCTCACTCCACATTTTTCAGCGCCTCCTCCATGGGGATCTTCCGTATCCTCCTAAAATCAAACACCATCACGATCAGGTACCCGATCAGCACAAACGCGAACATCTTCACATATCCCGCCGGTTTTATCACAAAGGTGAACCAGCCGCTGTACTCGAACATAATCGTTTTCCACGCCTGCCCCATCACAAGTCTCCCCAATACCACCCCCAAGGCGTCCGCCGCCACCAGGAACATGGTGGTGGAAAGCAGGTACAGACTGGCAATCTCCCCGTTCTCGTACCCCAGAATCTTGGTCATGGATATGGCGTTCTCATTTTTCTCAATGATGATCTTCGTCAGCAGATAGATCAGCACCGCCGACAACAGGATGCACAGGTACTGGAAATACTGCATATAAGCCCCCATGGAATGATCCAGCTGGTCGCACATCTTGGTAATATCCCGCTCCGTCAGGACGGTGGCGATATGTTCCTCCTCAATATCCGTGATCTCCGTATCGGACATATAACCGCCAAACGCATCCTCATCCAGGCCAAAAACAGTGCGGTAATCCCGTATCGGCATGAAAACCGCAAGGCTCTGGCATTTGTCATAAATCCCCGCCACCGTGAACTGATACTGCATGCTCTCATACTTTTCATCCAGGGAAAACACATCCCCCGCTTCCAGGCCATACTTATCCCCAAAAGACGCGGAGATGTATACTTCCCCCTCCTTCAGCAGCTGCAGGCCGTCAATGGCCACATATCTGCTGTCATCCGAAATGCCATACACCGATATCTCCTCATCCAGCATATCGCTCTTTCTCAGCAGGGACTTCATCGCAAATTTTTCAGCTTCAGTACTTTTTGTTTCGATCAGGTCTCCGTCCTCATCCTCATAGGACTTTAACACGTACTGATACCTGGCAAACATCATATCTGCAGCGTTGTCCTTGTAGAATTTAAGGGTGTCCGGCATTCCCACCGCCATGGCAAGCAGGACCATGATGAAAGCAACCCCCAGGAACAGTATGAGATAATTGGGAATATTCTGTAGCATGATGCGCAGGCGGAACCTGCCGAAGAACTTCCATGCCGGGAGGCGCATTGCCTTTTTACGCTTTGTTTTCTTCAGGTCCCGGCGCAGGAACTGTAGTGGCGTATGCCTCATCATTTTCGTGATCACGGCCAGATTCACTATAAACATCAGCGCCACAGGGATCAGGGTCGTCTTCACAAACGCTTCCGGATTCCATATGGTTGCGTAGGCGGGCAGGCTATAGCTGTTATAATACATGGATACCACTACATTTTTGAACGCCGTATATCCCAGAACATTTCCGATCACCGCCGCGATCAGCGTCACAATGACCGGCATGGAAAGGTAATGCCTGACCAGTTCCCCCCGGCTGTAACCGGAAGCCCGGAGCGTGCCGATGGTCTGGGATTCCCTGGCGATGGTGTTGCTGATCGTGACCGCAAAGATAAACGCGATGATCACGATCAGGATATTCAGGAGGACGCCTCCCATGGCTTCGTCCGATCCCATATCATCGGTGGCAAAATTGATCGCCTGATTCGCATACCGGGGGATGTAGTCCTCGATCTCATTGTCAGCCGCGACGGCCTGGGTCAGCAGCGCTTTCAGGAAATTGTCCGAAAGGACCTTTTCCGCTTTCTCGTCCGCAGGTTCCTCCGCATACTGCCACGCATAGGCATAATGAACCGTCTTATCCAGACGCCCGAAGCCGCTCTCCGTCACCATCGCCACATTAAATTTCAAGGCGTCAAATATCAGATCCGTATTCTTCTCATGAAGCGTGGAATAATTCACATAAGCGATCAGTCCCACAACCCGGAAAGGCTGCCCGCTGACCGTGATCGTATCCCCCACCCTGATCCCGGCGTTGTCCGCATGCATACGGTCGATCGCAATCTCCTCTTCCGTCGCGGGAAAGCTTCCCTCCATCAGGCAGGCCAGATTAACGTCCTCTGTTTCCACGTAGACGCGGATGGTTCCGTCAGCCGTCCCGTCATTGTCGTGATCCTCCTCCTCGTTCCGGTAAAAATTTTCATATACTTCCACCGGGACGGCCTGAAAATCAGGATCGTCTAATCCATACTTCTCCTCCGCATCCGCATATTTTTCTTCGATCTCATCCCGGATCTTCTCCCACGCTTCCCCGTAAGCCTGCTGGTACGCCTCGTCATAGGCCGGTTGATATGCTTCCTCATACGCGGCGTCATAGGCCTCTTCATATGCCGCATGGTAAGCTTCCTCATACGCGGTATCGTATGCCGCCCGGTATTCCGCCGTCTGTTTTGCCTGGGCAACTGCCCTGGGAGCCATGGCCTGTACCTGCATCTCGCCAAGCCCCTGCGCCATCAGGGAGGAGATGACCTGCATTTCAAATGCCGCGTCAAATTCCCTGTCAAAACCAGCCTGAAACTCAGGGTCGAATTTTTCCGTAAATTTCAATGCAAATTCTTCCTCAAATTTCTCATTGAACTCCTTTTCAAACTCATCCTCGAACTTCTCATCCAGTTCTTCCCTGGCCTTATCCAGATAATACTGCTTTACGTCCGCCATCTCTCCTGACGCGATGGCGGTAAGCAGTTCCCCGTCCGCCTCATGCTCCAGTTCAAAGTGCCCGCTCTCCAGCCTGTACCTGTACACGCTTTCATCCGCCGCTGTCATCATGCTCTCGTTGGCAACGTACATTCCCGACACGAACCCGATCGTCAGGATCAGGAACAGCCCTACCACCAGATACTTTCTCCAGTCTCCCAACAATTCCCTTGGAATGCGCTTCACCAGTGGATTCCTTATTTTCTTTCCGTGATTTTTTGTGTTTGCCTTTTCCATCTCTATCCCATCCTGTCCATGATCCGTCCGCATCCTGTCACCACTCCAGATCCACTGCGGATATTTTATTTTCATTCCTGTCATTATGCCGGATGCCTCCGTCGCGGAGTTTGATCACATGATCCGCCATGTTTCTTATGGCCTCGTTATGGGTCACCATAATGACCGTGTTCCCATACTTCCGGTTGACATCCTCGATGAGTTTCAATATCTCCTTCGACGTGTTATAATCCAGCGCCCCCGTGGGCTCGTCGCAGAGCAGGATATCAGGGTTCTTGACGATCGCCCGGCCAATGGAAACCCTCTGCTGCTGCCCGCCGGAAAGCTGGTTGGGCAGTTTATATCTGTGGTCATAGAGACCAAGCGTATTCAGGAGTTCGTCGATATCAAGGGGATTGTCCGACAGATACGCGCCCACCTCGATATTTTCTTTCACATTCAGATTCCCGATCAGATTGTACATCTGAAAGACATATCCCAGATGTTTTCTGCGGTATTGCGTCAATTTCTTTTCATTCAGATCTTCCAGCCTGTCGCCATTGATGGAGATATATCCCGAATCAGCGCTGTCTATCCCACCGATGATATTCAACAGCGTGGACTTTCCGGAGCCGGACGGCCCCAGCAGCACACAGAATTCTCCTTTTGCAACGGAGAAATTCATTCCCCGGAGCACCTCCTGGCGGGTATCACCGCTGCCGAATCCTTTCCTGAGATCCACGATCTCCAAAAATTTTCTCTCTGTCTCTGACATAACTTCTCCTTCCCTGGCGTTCTGCTCGTATGTATAGTCAGCAGGCGACTGTTTGCACTAACTTATATTAGTCTAATCTAACTCACAATGCCAATATATGCGGTCGCTTGGTGTTAGTGACCGCTAACTCTTTTTTTAGTATACTACACATAGGCGTTTCTGTCAATCACCATCTTATGGCTGGCAATGGTTCGAACTCGACCGCAGCAAGCGGTTTGTCAGTTTATAGCTGATGGCTCAGTTTTTTAATATAGATGAATTGACCGCACCGAAAGTACTATGGTAAATTATTGTAAAGGCAACATCCAAACCAACGCGAGGCTCTGCAATGAAAACACCTTTCCACATAATACATAAGAAAATCATTCCATATCTGGCCGTGATATTCCTGCTCACGTCCTGCCATGCAATAGAGAACAATTCCGCACCGCAGGAAAATTCCGCTGTTTCGGAAATTGCGGATCCGGAGACGGTAAACCTGCTGCCTGCCCCCGAAAACAGGGAGCCCGCCTCTGCGTTATCCGAACTGCAGGTACACTTTATTGATGTGGGGCAGGGGGATTCCACCCTGATCATATGCGGGAATGAATCCCTGCTTATCGATGCAGGGAATAATGATAAGGGAACTTCCATTCAGCTGTATTTGCAGAAGCAGGGCGTCGATCACCTGACCTATGTGATTGGCACCCATCCTGATGCCGACCACATTGGCGGCCTGGACGTTATCCTTACCAAATTTGACTGCGGGACAGTCATCATGCCGGAAGTCGCTTCAGATACCGCATCCTACCGTGATGTTATGGCTGCCATGGACTACCGGAACTACAAAAACACGCTCCCGCAGGTGGGAGATGTTTATGTCTTGGGGGATGCGGAGTTTACTGTGATTGCGCCAAACGGTGACTACGCTGACGACAACAACTGTTCCGTGGGGATTAAACTTGTGCATGGAAAGAACAGCTTCCTGTTCACCGGAGACGCCGGGGCGGAAGCCGAAGCAGATATTTTGCGGAACGGTATCGACATAAAGGCGGATGTCCTGCATGCGGGCCACCATGGAAGCAGCACGTCCAGCAGTCAGGATTTTATCAACGGGGTATCTCCCTCTTATGCCGTGATCAGCTGCGGAAAGGATAATCCATACGGGCATCCCCATGAACAGACTTTAAAAACCCTGCGGGAGAACGGGGTGCAGATATTCCGAACGGACGAACAGGACAGCATCGTGGCTGTCAGCGACGGCCAGTCCGTCTCCTGGAGCACAGAGCCGTCCCTGAACTGGATTGCCGGGAGCGCCGCAGGCTCTGACACGTTTTCTGTCTCAAACGGACAGACGGAAGCCGACGCATCTTCACCAATGTCCTCGTCTAAACCGGAATCGTCTGTTTCTGAAACAGTTATCCCTGACACGCCCGCCCTGGAAACCGACGCCATAACCTATGTGCTGAACCGCAATACGCACAAGTTCCATGAACCGGACTGTAAAAGCGTTAACGATATCAGGGAATCCAACCGCGAAGACACCACCCTGTCAAGGGACGAGATCCTTGCAGCAGGATATGTCCCCTGCAAAATCTGTAATCCCTGAGTCAATAACCCCGTCAGGCCGATCATTCCTGCTGAAAGCATCCTGCGCCGCCGTTGTTGCGACCTATTCCTTAGAAAAAGGGAATGGATCACAGCAGCGGCGCAACCGCTTTCATCAGCCTCCCCGTCAGCTTAACGGTCCATTTTTCCCTGCGCACGGTCTCCATTGTGACCTGCCTGCACTTTGCAAGGGTGGACTGGAAATCCGCTTCGATCTCCCGGATGCAGTCCGCCTGGTACATATATGTGGCACATTCAAAATGATGATACAGGCTGCGGTAATCCAGGTTGATGGTTCCCACCACCGCTTCCGCCGAATCGCTGACAAATACTTTGGCATGGACAAAGCCGGGCGTATATTCGTATATTTTTACCCCCGATTCCAACAGCGACGCATAATGGGTCTTAGCCAGCGCATAGGGAATGGCCTTGTCCGGTATCCCCGGCAGCAGCAGGACCACCTCCACGCCGCGCTCGGCGGCAAATTTCAGGGCAGTCTCCATCTCGCCGTCTAGAATCAGGTACGGCGTCATGATATGTACATAGGACAGGGCGCGGTTCAGGATATCCATGTATACCCTCTCCCCCAGCTTGTCGTCATCCAGCGGGCAGTCCCCATAAGGGATCACATACCCTTTCGCGCTCTCCACAGGCAATGAGGGATAGGACAAAAAGTGTTCGTACTCCTCCTGCCTCTCGCCAATCCGCCACGTCTGCAGGAACATCAGGGTAAAGCTTCTCACCGCCTCGCCCTTCAGCATAACGGCAGTATCTTTCCAATGTCCGAATTTGACTTTCTGGTTGATATACTCGTCAGCCAGGTTCACCCCGCCGTTAAAGGCCGTATGTCCGTCGATCACCAGGATCTTCCTGTGATCCCGGTAATTATAGCAGGTGGAGACAAAGGGCGACACAGGCGCAAACACCTTGCACTTGATCCCCAGCGCCCGCAGACGCTTCGGATAATCCCGGGGCAGCAGGGCAAACTCACAGGTACCGTCATACATCACACGCACATCCACCCCTGCAGCGGCCTTTTTCGCCAGGATCTCCAATATCCTGCCCCACATAAGCCCCTCATCCACAATAAAATACTCCATGAAGATAAAATGCTCCGCCGCCTCCAGCTGTTTCAGCATCTCCTCGAACTTGTCCTCCCCCAGGGGGAAGAAAGTGACGGATGTATGCTCATACACCGGATGGCATCCGCTCCGGTGCATATAATGCGCCAACGCCGCCACCCCCGGATTTTCTTTGGTCAGATGCTCCATGGCCTCCTCCGACTGGGGTATGATCTCTTTCGTGTCCGTGATGATCTTGTGAAAAAATCCTTTCAACGCCCTGTGCCCCAATTCGCTCTGGGTATAACAGAACAGGAGCACTCCGAACACAGGCATGAGCATGATGACGATCAGCCACGTGATCTTGGAGGTGGGATTGATCTTACTGTTCAGAAGGCATATCACAATGATAAAGGTAAACAGCACCGTGCCCCCGAAAATATGGGGCAGAAATTCCCCGAACCACCGGAAAACGCCAAACAATATCAGCACCTGCGCGGCAAGCATCAGCAGCACCAGCCCGAAACGGCTGAATATGGCATGTATGATGCCCTTCTGTCCTTTCTTTAAAAGAGTAAGTCCCATGTTCTTATAATCTGTGCTCATAATCTGCATCTCCCGTCAGTGAAAATTTATCTGAAACTCTTTAATTAAAAGTTCCCAATGTCCCTTATGGCTGCTTCCCACCCGCCTGATGATCTGCCGCCTTTTCATCTTATTCAGGTAATATTTTACCCTGTCCACCGTCCAGCCCAGTTCCATGGCCAGTTCTTTCTGTGACAGTTCCGGTTTCTCACAAAGAAGCGCCAGGAGAGTTCTGTCTGCTTTCGTAAAACAAAACGCATCCGCCTGATCAGTTTGGGTAGGATTTGGGGTAGTTTGGGTAGGACTTTGGGTAGTTTGGGTGGGACTTTGGGTAGTTTGGGTAGGACTTTGGGTAGTTTGGGTGGGACTTTGGGTAGTTTGGGTAGGACTTTGGGTAGTGTTATCCTCCTCGTCCAAAGCCCTCCTGTACATGTTCACCCTGAAATCGCCGTCAAAATCAATAAACTCCGGTTCCGGAAGTTCGTATTCCCTGCACTCCCGAAGCATCCTTGGAATACCGCTTCCCCATCTTTCAATGATCCTCATATAAGAAAATGCACAGGCAATGGCACGGTTGCGGGGCTTGGAATAGCCCTCCATCATCTTTTTGACAGAAACCCCGCTCAACAGCATCCCCGGAGAAGTAACCTCCAGCCGGTCATCGTACAGCGCCACCTGAATGTTTCCCGGCTCCAGATAGGAACGATGGGCAACCGAATTGGCGATCATCTCACGCACGCTGTCCACTGGCAGTTCATACACATCCTGCCGGTACATGCCCTGGATTCTCATTCCGCGGTTTATTTTCTCCATCACATACTGGAAGGCAGCTTCCATCTGCTTCTGGATAGAGCCGTCAAATTCCCGCCGATCCACAAAATATGCCCGGTCTTTCCCTTTAAAAACGGCACATTGAATGACGGGCTGGAACCTGGCCTGTCCGGTAAGAAGCGCATAGGCGTTGGTGGGAACGACAGCGCCGTTCTTTTCCGCCAGAATCCCCCATGAAAGCAGTACATTCCGGGTCACATCCTTGACCGCCAGTTTCTCACTCTCCGTCAGTGTATTCCGCAGCGCAGCCTCTTTCATTTCCGCACAGAGACGCTCAATATCTTCCTGCGTAACCGCCAGATCCTCGCAAATCTCGCAGTCATAGTAACGGTTCTGCCCTTCCAGGATCAGTTCCTTCAGCATATAATCCGCCGCCGGTCTTGACGTACCGGACGCACGGATATAGGTGCCATTCACAAGCCCCTTGGACTTAATGTAGTAGGGACGCATTTTACCCGGTGCAATCTCCACCACGATCACAGTCTTATCATCGATGGCCTGCAAAGTCACATCCGGAATGATTTTCGGTTCACAGCTGTCGGAGATCGCATTGGTGATGGCATCTATCGTCTGGAAAATATGGTCTGTGTTCATTCCGACAACTTCCTGCGTCTTATCGTCCACGCCAAAAATAATCCTGCCGCCCCGGCCATTGGCGTAGGCAACCACTGTCTTCATATATTTTTCACTGTTTCCCGGCACAGTGACCTTATATTCCACATTGACAGATTCACCGGAAAGCAATGTACTCTTTTCCATCGTTTCCCCTCCAAAAGGTTTCAATAGTTTTTCCTGAATAGGGATATTTTATCATAAACAAGCGCACTACGGAAGAATAAATAATGGAAAATATTGTGATTCCATAACAGTTCAGGCCCGGTGGTATCTGATGATTTGGTGGTTTATGGCTGATGGGACGGCGGCGTCATGCAGTCCTGTTCTGTGCGGACGGGACAACGCGGTGCTGAACTAACTGCCAACTCCGACTAGCACGCGAAAAGGGCGTTCGCGTTCAAGTCTCCGTAGGCAGTGGATTTCATCCCCGCTAAGTGCGTCCCCCAAAGTCCGCTCAGAACAGGACTACATGCCGCCGCCTGATATCCGCAGGTTTTTGAAAGAAATACAGGGCGCTTTCAATAGTCTATATAGAAACAAATTATTCAGGCAGCTATACGACACTTTTTCACAACCTGTAGGATACAAGAACCGGAGCAACAGGATCCTTCAGGCCATCCGACAATATGCCGCCAGTCCTGCAGGACATGCCAATCCCTTCCCGTAGGAGAACTTTCAGGAATCAGGCGGAGACGTGCTGTCCTGTTCTGGGCGGACTTTGGGGAGCGCATTTAGCAGGGATGAAATCCACTGCTTACGGAGACTATGGCGCGAAGACGCAATTCGCGCCATAGGAACTGGCGCATATCTTTGCGACAGTTCCGTAGTCGTAGTTGGCAGTTAGTTCAGCACTGCGTTGCTCCGTCCGCACAGAACAGGGCAGCACGTCTCCGCCGTCCCCTTAGCACCACCAGATCCCATTAGGACTGAACTGTTGTGTGATTCTATTTCAGATAGATTATCATTTTCGGGAAATCCGCCGATATAAAATGAAATCGGTTCAAACCGGATAGAGGGAGGACTTTCGATATGATGACGGATATGAGACAGCTTATGGCTTCTATGGAAAACACGCTGAAGCTTCAGAACCGCGCCCGCGCCCAGAGGAGAGCCGAGGAGGCGGAACGGGACAAAAAGGAATTTCAGGAAAAGCTGATGCGCGCTGCCGCCAGCAAGATAGAACTTGAAGAACTGGCGTCAAAGGCCAAAGGTTCTGACGACGCCGTTCAGCGGGATCAGCTGGTCAACTTAATGACGCCTGTTTCAAGTCCTTTTTAGGGAAACGGCGGGTAATCAACGCTTCTGTCGGTTCCTGCCTTGATCGGCGTGCAGCCAGCGGACGCCCCGAAGTTACGAAAACAGCTTCTTGACCTCCTCATAACTGCGGGCTGTCATCAGAGCCGACATCCCGCAGTCCCGGAATTTCACCACATAAGTCCATCTCCCGTAAGGCTCGATCCGCGTGATCCTGGAGAGGTTGACGATATAGGACTTATGGCAGCGCATAAACTGATCCGGGGGCAGCTTCGCCTCCAGATCTGACAGGGAAATGGAAGTCCTGTACTGCTCCTTTGCCGTCACAATGTTCGTGCAGCCCTCCGTCCGCTCGATGAACAGGATCTCCTCCACATCCAAAAGATACGTCTGATCCTTTCCCCTGATGAAAAGCTTGCCCCGGTAATGTTCGGAACGGGACACCTTATCCTGCGGAGTCTCCTTTTCCAGATTCTCCCCATCACACGATATGCCGTTCCCGCCGCCCTTTCCGTCCCCGGACAAAGTGTCCCGGATGCGGTCCAGCGTTCTGGTCAGCCTGTCCATATTGAAAGGTTTTACCAGATAGTCAAAGGCATAGATTTCAAAGGCATTCGCCATATATTCGCTGTGGGCCGTGGCAAAGATCACTTTCAGCTTCGGATCCAGTTCCGTCAGCACCCTGGCGCAGTTCAGTCCGTCCTCCCCGTCCAGGTCAATATCCACAAACGCCACGTCCGGCCTGTACCTGGCAAATTCCGCCACCGCTCCCGCGAAACAGCCGCACTCCGCCACCACCTGATAATCCGGCTGCTTCTCCACCATCCTGTGGAGAAGCCGTCTGATTTCCTGTTCATCGTCGATCAACATTACCTTTATCATTCTCAGGATTCCTTTTTGCTCTCTGCATAGGCATTTGCGCCTGTGCCAATATTTTTCTTCATCTCCGTGTCCGCCAGCACATTCTGCAGCTTATAATAATCCAGCACGCCGATATTTCCCTCCCGCAGCGCCTGGGCCATGGCTTTGGGGATTTCAGCCTCCGCCTGCACCACCGCCGCGCGCATCTCCTGCTCCAGGGCCACCGCCATGGCGCGGCGTTCCTCCGCCCTGGCCTGGGCGATCTTATTGTCCGCCTCCGCCTGCAGGCTCTGGAGATGGGCCCCGATATTCCTGCCGATATCGATGTCCGCAATGTCGATGGAAATAATCTCAAAAGCGGTTCCCGAATCCAGCCCCTTATCCAGCACCAGCTTGGAGATATCGTCGGGATTTTCCAGCACCTTGCTGTGGTCAATAGACGAGCCCACCGTGGTGACGATACCCTCCCCGATCCTGGCAAGCACGGTCGCCTCTCCGGCGCCGCCGATCAGTCTTTCCAGATTGGTGCGCACCGTCACCCTGGCTTTTACCATCAGTTCGATCCCATCCTTTGCCACTGCTGATATCAGGGGTGTCTCTATCACTTTGGGGGTTACGCTCATGGTCACGGCTTCAAAGACGTCGCGGCCCGCCAGGTCTATGGCGGATGCCTTTTCGAAGGACAGGTTCATGCCCGCCCGTTCCGCCGCGATCAGCGCGTTGACCACGCTGTCCACATCGCCGCCCGCCAGATAATGCGCCTCCAGCTGGTTCACCGTGACCTGTATCCCGGCTTTCGTCGCCTTGATCAGCGGAAAGATGATCTTCCTGGGCGCCACGCGGCGCAGCTTCATTCCCACCAGGTTGAAGATTCCCACACGCACGTTGGCCGCCACAGCCGATATCCACAGTCCCACAGGCACAAAGACAAAAAACATGACAATCAGCAGAAACACGATACAAAGCAAAATGATCCTGATAACCATACGATCTCCCTCTCTTTCCTGCGGCAAAACGCCGCCTCTCCCTATCCTTTTCTGTCCCTTTTTTCTTTCAATCCTTTTACGACCAGTCTGTTTGAACTGATCCTGTGAATGACGATCGGACTTCCCTTTTCAATATAAACTCCCTCGGAAACCACATCCAGTTCGATCCCGTCAAAATCACCTTTCCCTGCAGGACGGAGATTTGTGGCTGCAATCCCTTCCCTGTCCAGCAGATAATCCAGATCCGACGCCCCCAGGGCAGCACCCTCCGAATGCAGCGCCGTGTCCAGGATGATCGGCGACCTGAACTTCCGGTAGTGCATCAGTCCCATGATGACCGCCATCAGTATGCCCAGGATCACGATCACCACCACGGTCACCAATATCCCCTCCTCCAGGGAATCCGTTACCAGAAATACCCCCGCCACCAGACAGATAATACCTGCGATCCCCGGGGCTCCGAATCCGGGCGCCGCCATTTCAATCCCGATCAGGACAAATCCCGCCACCAGCAATACAATGCCGATCCATACCAACGTATCCATTTAATTTCTCACCTCCTGTTCCAAAACCGCTTTCTTCAACCTGACGGTAAAGACCGTTTCCTTTTCGTCAGATTTGAGCAGGATACTTCCACCATTTCTTTTGAGCACATTTGATACAATATACAGCCCCATCCCGTGCCCTGGCTCCTGTTTCGTGGTAAAACCCGGCCGGAACACAGCCGCCTGCCTGTCCTCGGGAATCGGGTCGCCGTTATCCGCCACGGAAAACAGGTAATGCTCCCTGTCCTCACTGATCTCCAGCAGGATCTTCCGATCCGCCCCCTTCACCGACAATGCGGTGATGGCGTTATCGATCAGATTGGAAAGCACCTTGCATAATTCCCATGGCTCCATTGGCAGATGCCCCAGATCCGATTTCACCTCCACATAAAAGTCGATCTGCGCCGCCTCGGCTTCTCCCATCTTTGCCATCAGCAGCGCGTTTATGGCGGGAACGGAGGTACGGATGGCCTTTCCCACTTTCATCATATCCCTGTGGACAGGCTCCAGATAATCGTGAAGTTCCCCGTATTCCTCCAGTTCCACCATCCCGTACACCACCTGCATATGGTTGAGGTAATCATGCCGCTGGCTCCTCAGTTCACCGTTCATCCTCTGCATCTGCCCGCTGCTCTCCAGCAGGCTGTCATACCGCCTGCGAAGCCTGTTATACAGCAGCATCATCCACACCAGGCAGAGCATCAGTATGACCACCACGATCAGACAAAAATAGAGCGTCGTATTCATTTTCTTTTCTCCGTATATATCCTTCAAAACCAACTTCATTCTATCACAGTTCTTTTCCTTTCCAACAGGAAACTTTTGAAAGATACATTTTCCGGGTCAAAATGTCATATTTCGGGATATAAAAAAGCGGACGTTGTCCGCTTAGAAGAATGCTTCGCATTCTTTCCCGGCTGCGACGAAGTTTCCTGTAAGGCAAAAAGACCGCCCCGTATGAAATTCCATCGTAGCGGTCTTGCATCGTTCTATTTACAGTGCGGCATCCCGGAACTGCCTTCCCCTCCGGCTGCCGATCGATCAGCCTTCCTCCGGAAGATACCGCATAAACTTTTCATCCACTTCCTCGTCCAAGAAGACGATCCCCAGGATCCCCGCCCCGGTATGCGCGCCTATGGCGCACCCCACCTGGGTCTCCAGGAATCCTTTCACATGGTACTTTTCACGCAGCTGTGATTTGAGATAGGAAAGCGCCTCCTGATCCGTCCCGCAGCAGACGCCGACGATCTGCTTTTCCAGGCTTTTCCCCTGCTGTCCCACCATGTCCAGCATTTTATTCTGGGCGTTTTTCCACCCTTTTACCCTGCCCACCGCCTTCAGCGATCCGTTTTCATCGACTATAATAATAGGCTTGATATTCAGCACATTCCCCATGAGGAAAGAAGTCCGGCTCAGCCTGCCGCCCTTGAACAGGTAATCCAATTCCGCCACCGTGATCACATGGACCATGTGTTCGCAGAAGAAATACGCCGCCTCCAGGATCAACTCCCTGGGGGCATTGTTGTCCTGCATACGAAGCAGCCTCTCCACCACCAGCCCGTACCCGATGGAGGCGCATTTGGAATCGATGATGGTCATCTCAAAGTCAGGAAATTCTTCCTTCACTTCCTGATACGCAAGACGCGCGGCATTATAGGTTCCCGCGATTCCCGTGGAAAAGCATATGTATAACACCTCGTCCCCTCTCTCCGCAAAAGTTCGGAAATGCTCCTCGAACATATACTGGCTGATATGGTAGGTTGAAATATCCGCGCCCGACTGCTGGATCCGATAAAACTCGTCCGCGTTCAGGTTCTTCCCGTCCAGATACTCTTTCTCGTCGATCACCACCGGCGTGGGCATGACATACAGTCCATACTTTTCAATCACACTGCCCGGAACGTCCGATGCTGAATCGGTAATAATGCAAAATGCCATGATTTTTCTCCTTATCCATGATGTTATTCTGAAATGCCCTCAAATATCCCGCCCAAAGTCATCCTGATATGTGGAAACGCCCGCAGGCGTATTTCCGTGTCAGCATTATAATCCTCATCTTCCTTATCATCCTGAAGCATGTAGCTCTGCTCCAGGACATACCTGCCATCCTCCAGGTAATAGATCTCCACGGAACCCTGCGGCGAAACGATCCAGTACTCTTCCACACCGGCTTTCTCGTAGATATCCTTTTTTTCTGACTTGTCCCGCTTCGCAGTGGAGGGGCTCAAAGTTTCTGCAATGAATTTGGGCACACCGCTGTAGGAACCGCCTTTTAAATGCTTCCGGTCGCAGATCACCATAATGTCAGGGCACAGGTAATCGTCATTTTCTTCCGGGTGGTACTTAAAGTCCAGGTTCTCCATAAAAACGAGACACAGGCTGTCTTTCAGCCCCTGCCTGATGACCGCGTATATATTGCCGTTAATGATCCCATGCCTGTATCCCGGCGATGGTGACATATCATAGACCACGCCGCCGATCTTCTCGTCTTTCCTGCGTTCCAATTCGCCCAGACCCATGGCATCACATCCTTTCCTGCTTTCGATTATAGCA
Source organism: Blautia sp. (assembly GCA_023667395.1). Taxonomy (GTDB): domain Bacteria; phylum Bacillota; class Clostridia; order Lachnospirales; family Lachnospiraceae; genus Acetatifactor. The sequence goes on from JAMPAC010000039.1 coordinate 16,045, forward strand.
CATCGTCACATGCAAAGGAAGAAATATTTGCATTCAGGCAGCCCCGCTTTCATTCGGGCGCTATTCCCTTATACCGGCTCTTCCACTTTTATCGCGAATCCCTCATAAATTCCGACCGGAACCGCCTCACCAAAGGGGTACTCCTCCATGGTTTCCTTTTCAAAATCATAGGCTGTGACACATTTCTTCCCCGGATCCACGATCCAGTACTCCCTGACCCCGGCCGTGCCGTATTTTAATGTCTTTTTCACATAATCCTTCTGTTTGCTGCTGGGGGATACGATCTCGATGATCCAGTCGGGCGCGCCGTGACAGCCCTTTTCATCCAGCTTTGACCGGTCGCAGATCACGGAAATATCCGGCTCAAAGTAGTTGATATTGTCCTTATTTAGAAATACGGCAAAGGGAGCCGCCAGGACTTGGCATTGTCCATGATTACTTTTTATATAATTGTAAATCTCATTATACAAATAACCGGAAACACTCTGATGCCTCCAACTCGGCGGCGCCATATCATAAATCTGCCCGTCGATCAACTCCGCATGACGCCCCTCCGGCAAAGCGTAAATATCTTCAATGGTATATTCTTCTTCTTTCCTTAATGCATCCATTCCCTGCACCTCCATTTCTGATTCCATTATAGGCAATCATCACGGTAAATACAACCCTCTTTCTCGCAAAATTGCCGGGCGATTACAATCGCCCTGAGACGCAATTTTGACTTCGCGGTATCCTATGGCTGAACTGTTGCACTTCTACCATCCTCTCACTTCCCAACCCTCAGGCACTGCACAAATTCCTCCTCCCTGAAAAAGGAATTTAGAAGCACATTCCCGTATTTTCCCACCAGCCTGTCCACGATCAAAAGCCCGTTCCCCCGGTTCAGGCCCTTGTCCGTGGTTCCGGCGGCCACCCCTTTTTCCCTGGTCTGTGGGCGCACCGTGTTGCTGACCATGAAAAGATACTCCCGCTCTTTCTCCCGCATGGAAATCCCCACTCTCCCATCACAGAGTTTCGCCTCCTCCACCGCATTGTCGATGAGGATTCCCAGGATACGGATCAAATCCGCCTGCCCGATGCAGGAAATACCGCCCGCATCCCCAAACTGTATCTGCAGATCCACGGGCACATCCTGTTCGATTCCCTGCATGACCTTAAAATACAGAAAGGACTTCAGCCCCTCGCTGTGGATGCAGGACAGCTTCGCGTACAGGTCGTTTTTCTGCAGTTCCCTTTCCGCGAAGGGGACGATATTTTCCCCATAAAACGCTTTCATTTCCGCGTCGCTGCTCCTGTCCACGAACCCGCCCATGGTAAGGAACATATTCCTGATGTCATGACGGATTGCCCGCATATCTTCCATATTCTGTTCCAGTTCATGATTGTACTCCGCAAGCTGCAGCAGATCCTTTTCCTGCAGGCGCATTTCCTCTTTCACCGAAATGCTCTTTACCAGCAGGCGGATATAAATGATCTGGGTAACGATCAGGATGGCGCATAATGCCAGTTTCAGCTGCGGGGGATCGTAGGAACTTCCCAGCAGGGCTCCCTCATTCGGAAAGAAAGGCCACAAACGCCACATCAGCCCATTCATGGACAGCGTGGCCAACGTAATGACTGCCACCAGCATGACGGAGCGGTCGATCTCCCCATAGGTCATGCTGTACTCCTGCAGCCTGGCCAGCCACTTCCCCGTAAGGGCATTCAGGCAGCGGATCACTGCAAAAACAAGGCCGGAAAAAAGCGCCATGCACAGCAGCAGGTACAGCGCTTTCACGGCAAAGCCAAATTCCCCCTCCCGCTCATAATAAGGGGTTAAAATAAAATCTTTCCACTTCTGATATGCAAAAATGACGCCCATACAGCATAATACCGCGTATCCGATGGCAACGCCGTAGCCCTGTTTCCTGTGATGGACGCCCCTGACCAGCGCCAGCAGTTCCAGGGAAAGCAGAAGCAGAAAGGGAACCATATCGCTGTTTAAGATAGCATAAGCATACTGTATGATTACCCAGTCAAGAGACATGCAGCATACCGCCGCTGCCAGGTCGTTCACGGACAGTTCCAGTAACGGCATGCTTTTCAGGACTGCTGCCAGGATCAGGAATTCGCAGAGCCGCATGGCAAAGACCAGGCTGCGGAGCTCCATTTTCCATTCCAGGAACAGTACCGCCGCCAGAAACAATAATTCCACGAAAAGCGCTTTCTTATTTATACGATCCACTTCCTCACCTCGCTGCGCATCCGGAAAGAACAGGGGACTTCCTGCTGGTCGGATAATTTCAGGAAGCCGTCTTTCATCCGTAAGATGTGCCTTTTGTTCACCAGATAGGAGCGGTGCACCCTGATAAAATCCCCGCCCAGCTTTTTCTGTTCCTCGTCCAGGGCGCCGATGATGGTAATTACGGAGCCGTTGACGGTATGATAAGTGATCCCATGGGACACACTCTTCTCTGTCTCCAGATAGACGATATCCTCCAGGAACACAGAAATCTCCTCATCCAGGCCGGGATTCAGGGAAATGGTCTCCCTGGAATCTTCCGCTCCTGTCTGATCTATGGTTCCCGCCTGTCGTGACAGCATGGCGATATACCTGCGGTATCCGTCGGCAAGCCTGGAGATGTCGCTGGTCTTCTCCAGAAAACCAAAGGGCTCCACCCCGCTTTTTAACACGTCCATGGCCATCTCCTGATGGTTGGTGGTAAAGACCACCTTGCAGTCGCTCCCCGTCCGGCGCAGCGCTTTCGCCACGTCGATGCCGTTTAACTTCCCGTTCCCGAAGTCCAGGTCGAGGAAGACCAGGTACTGCGAGGGATTCTTTTTCACATAGGAAAACAATTCCTGGCTGCCGGAGGCCAGGCTAACCACTTTCGCGTCAAATCCCTGTGATGCGATCACATCGCCAATCTTTTCCGCGCCCAATCTTAAAATGAACGGATCGTCGTCACACAATATTATCTTCAGCATACTTAACACATCCTTTTGAAAATCATTTCTATTATAATTGTTTTTAAACCGCCCTTCAAGCATACGCGTGCTTCCCTGCCCACACAAAAAAGGAACTGCCCCAAAACGCTTCTTTATATGGCGTTCAGGCAGCCCCGCCCTCATTCAGGCATGAAAGCTGCATGATTTTCATTGCATTTTTCTCCAACTGAGTATAAGATGATTAGGAACGCAACATATGATCACATAAAATTCAATCCAAATCGATTCAGACTGTGGCAGATCACTATTGAGAACAGGCCATACAAAACGGAAAGGTGAAACACAAATGAAACTATTACATCTGGGAGATCTCCATATCGGAAAAACCGTATGTGATTTTCATATGATCGAAGATCAGAGATACATGCTGGAACAGATTCTGGATCTCATTGAAACACAGAAGATAGACGCGGTTCTCATAGCGGGGGATGTCTACGATAAATCCATTCCCAGCGAGGAAGCCGTGAGACTGCTGGACTGGTTCCTGTGCCGACTCTCAAAGACTAAGGCGGAAACTTTCCTG
>JAMPAC010000039.1:19655-23986 GCA_023667395.1 Blautia sp.
ACTGCTGGACTGGTTCCTGTGCCGACTCTCAAAGACTAAGGCGGAAACTTTCCTGATCAGTGGGAACCATGATTCGGACGAGCGGCTCCACTTTGGCAGCAGTCTGTTCGAGGCGAACAAGATACATATCTGCGCCAGATACGACGGTACGCTCTATCAAAGGACACTCCAGGACTCATTTGGCAGGGTAAACATTTACCTGCTGCCCTTTGTCAAGGCGTCCCAGGTCAGGTACTATCATCCCGGAGAGAACATTGCGTCTTATGAGGATGCGGTAAAGACCGCCCTGGCGCATGGGGACATCGATCCATCGGAACGAAATATCCTGGCAGCGCATCAGTTCGTCGCCGGGAGGAGCGAGGAACCCCGGCTGGGCGGCTCGGAGGGCGCAGCCACACTTAATGTGGGCACGATCGAGAAGATCGGATACGACTGTTTTGACAATTTCGATTATGTGGCGCTGGGGCATATCCACTCCCCCCAGACAATTGGCAGGGATACGATCCGGTATTCCGGCTCCCTCCTCAAATATTCCCTCAGTGAGGCGGACGACACGAAATCCGTTCCCGTCATTACTTTGGAGGAAAAGGGCATGGTATCCGTTGACTTGATTGAACTGAAGCCCCTGCGTGATATGAGGCACTTAAAAGGCCGGATGGATCAGCTGCTGGATCCGAAGAACATCACATCGCCGGAGGATTACATCTATGTGACGCTGACGGACGACGCCCCCATTGACAATGCAATGGGAATCTTCCAGCAGCATTACCCAAACACCATGAAGATTGTCTATGATAACGCGCACACAAGGGAAGTGCAGACCGTGGACATCACCAATATAACCCGGGAGAGATCCTACCCCCAGCTGATCTCCGACTTTTACCGTATGATGTACGGCCGCGAGATCAGCGAAGAGGAACTGCGGATCATGAAGGAAATTGCAAAGGAGGCGGGTGTATCAGATGAAGCCGATTAAACTGATCATCAGCGCGTTTGGCCCCTATGCGGAGCAAATGCCGGAAATCGATTTTGAACTCTTTGAAAATAAGGGGCTGTTCCTCATATCCGGTGACACCGGAGCCGGAAAGACCACGATCTTTGACGCCATCTGTTTCGCATTGTACGGTAAGACCAGCGGTATCTACAGGGACACGAAAAACCTCCGCAGCGAATATGCCGCGCCGGAGACGAAAAGCTTTGTGGATTTCTATTTTTCCCACCAGGGGAAATCCTACCATGTGTACCGCCAGCCTGCCTATGAGCGGCGGAAACTGCGGGGAGAAGGAACTAAAGATGAAAAGGAAAAATCAGAATTTCATTGTGAGGGGGAACCGCCGCTGGAGGGCGCGAAAGATGTCAATAAAGCCGTAATGGAACTACTCAAGGTGGATTTCCAGCAGTTCAAGCAGATCGCCATGATCGCCCAGGGGGAATTCTGGAACCTGCTGAATGCGTCCACAGATGACCGGACGAAGATCCTCCGCACCATCTTTATGACATCCGGCTATCAGAGCATGGAATATAGACTCAAAGACCGGAAAGATGCCAGCATCGACCAAAAAAAACAGATAGAATCCAGCATCATCCAGTATTTTCAGGATGCCACAGCGCCGGAAGACGGCGAATATCGGGCGGAATTACGTTTCATGCAGGATAAAGCCAGGGAAAGCCGCAGCGCATGGAACATCCGGGAAATGCTGGACATGTTATCCGCTCTCATTTCCACGGATCAAACCGCCCTGGAAGACTGTCAGGAAAAGATTACGGCGGAAAACAAAATCCTGGAAGAAAAGACAAAGGAACTGCATACCGCGCACATGAAAAACGCGTCCCTGACCCGTTATGAGGAAGTAAAGGAAAAGAAAGAGCAACTCGAGGCAAAGCAGGGCGGGATCCGGGAACTGGAAATCCTTGTGGGACGTCAGAAAGCCGCCCTCCATAGGGTAAAACCTGTGTTTGACCTGCTGGAAGCAAAGGAAAAGGAACTGGAAACCACCCGGAAAGGCATTGCCGACAGAACACAAAAGCTGACGGTTGCAGAAGCGGAAGCCGTTTCTGCGGAAGAAAACCTGCAAAAGTCCTTGGAAAACGCTCCCAGGGCGGAGGAACTGAACCGGAAAGCGGAAAAACTGAAAGGAGATATCGAGAAATACGCAAAGAGGGACGAATTGACCGTTATGGTCAATTCCCTGGAAAAAGCAACCGAAGACCTGACTGCGGAAGGAAATGCACTGTCGGAGGAAGAAAGCGCTTTAAAGGAGAATATCCTGCAGCTGGAGCAAACCACAAAGGAACTCCGGGAGCGCCCCGCCGAACTGGTCAGTGCCCTGAACGAGGGAAAAGAACTGGCAGCCCTGAAAACGGAACTGGACGACCTGATCCTGCACGGGATCCCCGACTGCCAGGCTGCGGCAAAGGCGCTTGCCAGAAAGCAGAAAGCTTTCCTGAAAGCCCAGGAGGAATATCATAATGCCGAACAGGAGCGGAAACGCTGCGAGGACATCCTTGACCACTGCCGCGCCGGAATCCTGGCACAGGGACTTGAGGAGGGGAAAAAATGTCCTGTCTGCGGTTCCACCCACCATCCGGAGCCTGCCGCCCTGTCCGGGGAATCCGTGTCGGAAGAAGAATTAAAGCAATTGCAGGAAACAGAGGAGCAGGCAAGAAATCGGAAAGAGAATGCGCTGGGGGAAGCCGAGGGCGCAAAAGCGAAGGCTTCCGCTGAAGAAGAACAACTTCGGGCAAGGATCCTGACTGCCCTCGAAAAAACAAAGAGGCCTGCCGCTGAAAATCCGGAACCTGCTGCCCTCACGGAAAAGGACGCCCCCATAGAGGACTTGTTTCCCCTCATTGCCGCCAGGCAGGAAGCTGTGCAAAACATGATCACTGCAGGGGATACCGAGATCAAGCGCCTGAAAAAGGAATGCAGACAATACGAGCAGGCTGTTTCGGATCTGGAAAAGGCCAGGGGAACGGAGACAGACACTCTGGAAGAAAAGAAAAAGGCTTATCAGGCAAAGAAAGAACAGAATCAGGAAAAGCTGGTTGAAAGCCGCACGGCGCTGAAAGAATATGAGAAACTGGAATACACTGACCTGGAAACCGCCCGCGCGGAACAGGAAAAGGCCGAAACGGAAGCCAAACAGATCCTGGAGTCGATTGAAAGCGCCAGAACCAAAAAGCAGAAAGCGGAGGAGAAGAAAACCTCCCTGTCTTCCGCCCTCAATACCCTGGCGGAAACGCTAAAACTTCAGGAAAACAGGGCGGAAGAATGCAGGAAAGATTTTGAAAAGACCCTGCTGGACCAGGAAATGGCATCCCGGGAAGAATTCCAGGATTTTCTTGTGGATGAACGCGAAATATCGGAAAACGAGAAAAAAGTAAGGGATTACCAGCAATCCGTCAAAACGAATCTGGAACTGCTGGCACAGGCCGAAAAAGACGCGGAGGGCAAGACAAGAATAGACGAGGATGCGCTTCAGGAAGAAGTCGCCAGACAGGGCGGCATTGTGGAAACGCTTCGGACAGCTGCCGAAAACACAGATCGCAGGCTTCAAAATAACAAGCGGGTACAGCAAAATATATCCGATCAGGAGAGCCCCCTGGAGACCTGCCGCAGGGAAAGCGAGCAGTACGGCCGCCTCTACGACCTTGTCGCAGGCCAGATCAAGAACAGGGCAAAGGTCACGCTGGAGCAGTACATACAGGCGGCGGGCTTTGACAATATCATTGCGGCGGCCAACCGGCGGCTCTTTCCCATGAGCGACGGACAGTACGAACTCTGCCGGAAAGAGGAGGCAAATGACCAAAAGAGCAAGACGATCCTGAATCTGGAGGTGCAGGATAATTTCACCGGCCACAGGAGGCCTGTGGGGAATCTGTCCGGCGGCGAAAGCTTCAAGGCGTCCCTAAGCCTGGCGCTGGGGCTTTCGGATACCGTATCCTCCCACCTGGGCGGCGTGCAGATGGACGCCCTCTTTGTGGATGAGGGCTTCGGCACCCTGGACAGGAAATCCATGGAAAACGCCATGGACATCCTGATCAACCTGTCCGGAACAAACAAGCTTGTGGGCATCATCAGCCACCGCGAGGAACTGACGGAAAACATTCCCCAGCAGATCCGGGTGACAAAGACAAAATCGGGAAGCCGGATTGAGGTGGATACGGGGTTTTAAGATCGTGGGGGAGATGCTATCTTCCCCTCCTTACCGCTGTATTCAGAAAGAAAAAGCCCCGCCACCGCCAGAACTGTCCCCACTGCCGAAACCCAAGTCATCGGCTCCTTCAGCACCAGAACGGACGTTGCAACCGTTATGACGGGAACCATATAG
>JAMPAC010000003.1:0-81018 GCA_023667395.1 Blautia sp.
CTGTTTATCACGGTTCCCATGAATTTTCTGGTCAATAAATTCTGGGCGTATAAAAACGGCTGATAGGCATGTGCGGAAGAATGGGAATGAGATCGAAACAGGAGGGGTATCATGCTTCATGTGGCGATATGTGACGACGATAAATTCCTGCTGGAGGATCTGGGCAGGGAAGTGGAACTCTGGGCGCGGGAGGCACAGGCGGTATGCACTGTGGAACTCTTCGCCGCTGCGGAGCCTTTTTTATTTGCCTGGGAGGAGAGGAAGGATATTGACATACTGCTCCTGGATATTGAGATGCCCGGCATGGACGGGATGGAACTGGCGAAGATGCTGCGGCGGAGGGGCGAAAGGCTGGGGATCATCTTTGTCACGGGAAATCCTGATTTTGCCCCGGACGGATATGACCTGGAAGCCGTGTCCTATCTTGTGAAGCCGGTGAAGAGGGAGCGGCTGCGCGCGGCGCTGGACCGGGCGGTCAGGCAGTCAGGCAGCAGGGAGGCACTTCTGGTGGCGGTTTCCGCCGGGGAGGTGGAGAAAGTGTATGTGTCGGAGATTTGTTTCCTGGAAAGCGAGGGTCACGAGACGGCGCTTATGCTCCGGGGAGGCAGGCGTATTGTCTGCAAGGAGCCGATGCGGCAGCTGGAGCAGGAGCTGGTGGAGGGGGCGGATGTTTTTTTCAAGCCCCACAGATCCTATATGATCAATCTGGGGTATGTGGAGCGGATCACCAGAAAAGACGTGCAGATGGAGGGCGGTACCAAGATACCCATTGCCCGGGGGAAGCATGAGGAACTGAGCCGGGCGTATATGCGGTATTTTCATGAAAAAATTTAACGGCGGTTCCCGGCTCTTATTTCCGGACGGATGGCACTGGGCAGAAAGAAGCGCAGAAGCAGCGTTTTCCCGGTTTTGCGGTATGACAGCGCAGGAAAGGGAGAACGGGGACGAAAGGAGTTAATATGTTACAGGCGGGGATTCAGGCGGTATGGCTGGCGCTGTACCACTATTATACGGAGCAGATCGGAGAGATAGAAAAAGGATATGCCAAACGGGTTATCGTCCTGGCATTGTCGTATGGGAGTCTTGCGATCGCGAATCTGCCCTTTTCCGGGTGGGGAAGTCCATGGCATCATCTGGCGGGCTGGCTGGCGGTCACGGGGATTCTTTTTTTATATGTGCTGTTTTATGGTGGGAAGCCTTTCAGATATCAGTGGTGGAAAGCGCTGACGCCGGGATTGCTGATGGCGGTCTGTTCGGCGGCGCTGGAGCGGCTGGCTGTGCTTGCGGGGGCGGAACCGGCGCTTGTCCTGTGTACCGGGGCGGTGTCGGCTGCCCTGCTTCTGCTGCTGGGGCATGAGCGCGGACATCTGCGTGTGTGGAACGGCCTGTTAAACCTGGCGGTTTATGTTCTCCTGGGGATGATCTATTATGCGGGATATTCCGTCCGGGGCGGGGATGGGATTGCGGAAACATGGTTTTTGGCAGGGTTCCTGGCGTTGGAACTGCTGTTATTTTTCTCGCTGGAGGGTACGCTGTTTGCCTACCAGCGCGGTTTTGAGGCTCAGTCGGAGCAGTTCCAGCGGGAGATCCTGGGGCATCAGTATGAGGAGATCAGGGAGATCTACCTGAATATGCGAAGCTGGCGGCATGATTATCACAATCATCTGCAGGTGATGAAAGCCCAGCTTGCCGCAGGCCAGGCGGAGGAGATGAAGCAGTACCTGGACGACCTGGAGCAGAGCCTGGACAGTGTGGATACTTATGTGAAATCGGGAAATCTGATGGCGGATGCCATTTTGAACAGCAAGCTGACACTGGCGGAGCAGAAGCAGGTCAGGGTCAACTGCAGGGCGGTCCTGCCAAAGAAGCTGTCCGTGGAGGACGTGGACATGTGCGTGCTGCTGGGGAATCTGCTGGACAATGCGCTGGAGGCCTGCGAGCAGATTCCTCCGGATCAGCGGTTCCTGCGCATTTATATGGTGGTGAACAGATCCCAGCTGTATATCTCAATACAGAACTCCGCAAAGGAGGATCTGAATTTTGACGAGAGGAATTATATTTCAAGGAAGCGGGGGAATCACGGGCTGGGCATGAAGCGGGTGAAAGCGTTGACGGACAAGTATGAGGGGTATTTGACGCTGGCAAATGAGCCGGGGATCTTTGCGGCGGAACTGACTTTGCCGGTGTGGTAGGGGTGGGCGCAAGGGACGGCAGTGGGGCGGCGGGGGCGTTTCCTGTGGCGGCTCGATGGGCGCTGCGAGGAGCCTCAATGCGTGGCAGATGCCCAAAGAGGGGTGTTTGCACACCCTCTTAGAGGGCGTGCATCGCCTGAGTCTCCTCTCCGCATCTCGCTCACGTCACAGGAAATGCCCCCGCCGCCCCACCGCCTGTTTCCTGTGCATTTGAGGTAGAAAAAAGAACATTTCGCGCAAAAAATCCCCGATTAGGGGATTTTTGCGTTATGGTTTGTTGTGTTTAGTAAGACAATACTTTATATAGCGGGAGGGCAGTATGGAAAATGTTGGAGTGAAAAAGAAAAGACAACCCCGTCACTCGATCTGGAGTAATTATTTTGTGGCTTTTTCCTGGATGAAAGAGTTTGAGGGGGCGGGGTATTTTTTCTGGCAGGGGGTGTATGTGGCGTTGGCGGTGGCGCAGCCTTTTCTGGCCATGGCTCTGCCCGGGGCGGTGGTGTATCTGCTGGGGAGCGGCTGGGAGCCGGGGAGGATATTTCCCGCCCTGGCGGGATATGTGCTTGTGCTGCAGGGGATGCATGTGGCGGCGGGGTACCTGTCGGGGTATTGTAAGAATAAGCAGATGACGCTGCGGCTGGATCTGGGTCCCCAGTATTTTGGAGCCAGCATGGATGCGGATTATCAGGCTTTGGAGAGCGAGGCGGGGCAGAAGCTGCTGGGGGATGCGAAAGTGAATATTTATACGGGCAATCACAGGGGAATTGAGGCTTATTTAAGGGTGCTGGGGGATTTTCAGATCAATCTGCTGGGACTGATCCTTTATTCCGTGGTGATCGGCAGGCAGAGCCTGGGGATCCTGGCGCTGTCGCTGCTGACGGCTGGCGCTGCGGCCTGGATCCACGGGTATGCCCACAAGCGTGCAGTAAAGTATGATGATGAATATGAAGAGGTATGGCAGGATTACAACCGTTTCGGAAAGGAAGTGCTCGCTTCCGCCAATGGCAAGGACATCCGCATGTATCATATGTGGAAGTGGTTCTTGGCAGAATTTGACAAAATGAAAGAAAAGTTTGTCTATTGGGGGCACAGATACTGGAAATGCAGCCAGGGATATGCGGGTTTGGCGGAAAATTGCCTTGCTTTTGCGAGGAATCTTCTGGTATACGGCTACCTGATCGGTCAGATGGTGCAGGGAAACATGGAGATCAGCGCGTTTCTGGTCTATGTCGGGGTGGCGGCAGGATTCGGCGGCTGGATGACGCCGCTGATGGACGCTTTCGCCGCCATATTGGAAAATAACAGATATATGGACGATTACCGCGCCTTTCTGGAATTTGCGGAAGCAGGGCTGGAAAGGACAATGGGAGAACAGCTGGCGGCGGGGGAAGCGGTCGCTGTTTCCCCGGCGGGATCGCGGAAGCGGCCGGAACAGGACAGGAAAAAGGAAGTCTGCCAGCCTGTGCCGCAGGCGGGAAAGACCCATGAGATCCGGCTGGAGCATGTCTCGTTCCGCTATGAGGGGAATCAGGAGGACACCATCCACGATCTGTCCCTGACTTTCGCGCCCGGGGAGAAAGTGGCGCTGGTGGGCATGAACGGCGCGGGGAAATCCACCCTGATCAAGCTGATCTGCGGGCTTTACCGTCCCTCCTCGGGCAGGATCTATCTGGATGGAAAAGATATTTCAAATTTTAACGCGAAAGAGTATTACAGGGAATTTGCGGTGGTCTTCCAGGATGTGTTCGTGTTCTCTTTCCGTCTGGGGGACAATGTGACCTGTGAGGACGAGGCAGCTGCGGATCAGGGGCGTTTACGGGCGAGCCTGCAAAAGGCGGAATTATGGGACAAGGTGCAGACCCTGGAGAATGGGGAGCGGACTTACATGAACAGGGACATCGACCCATCCGGCGTGCAGCTGTCGGGAGGGGAACTGCAGAAGCTGATGCTGGCGCGGGCCCTTTACAAGGATGCCCCGGTGCTGATACTGGATGAGCCCACCGCCGCCCTGGACCCGATCGCGGAGAGCAGGCTTTATGAGAAATATTACGAGATGACCAGGGAGAAGACCAGCATTTTCATCTCCCACAGGCTCAGTTCCACCAAGTTTTGCGACCGCATCCTGTTTATGGAAAACGGCAGGATCACGGAGGAGGGCAGACACGAGGAACTGCTGGCAAGGCAGGGCGCCTATGCCGACATGTTCCACACCCAGGCCAGGTATTATCAGACGGAAAAGGAGGCACTGTGATGAAGACACGGAATAAGCGGCATAAATGGCGGCAGAAGCTTTTGGAACAAATCAGGGATGCGGCGGGCATCCACGGGAAAGGGCTGGAAATGCTGAAGATCATCCACAGGATCGATTCTTCCGCAATCCCCCTGAAGATCCTGGATGCGGTGATCCAGGTGGCCAATATCTATCTGGGACTGTTTTTTACCGCAGGGCTGATCGACAGCCTGCTGGCGGCGGCCTTTTCCCGGGCGTTGCTCTATGCGGGGGCGCTGATCCTGACGGAACTGCTTCTTGAGGGGGCGGGCCTGTTGCTGGACGGGGCCCAGGATAATTCCGAGAACCGGCTCTGTATCGGCTTTTATATCATGGTGCGGGATAAGGCGTTTGCCCTGGATTATGAGACCATGGAACAGCCGGAAGTGGTGGACCGGATTACCCGTTCCGAACGTACTGCATCCATGTATGGTGGGTTGAACGGAACCCTGTCGGCTTACGGGAAATTGCTGGAAAGCCTGCTGACCATAGTCATGGCGGTGGGACTGACGGTGGCTTTATGCTTTGCCCGTCCGGTGACGGAAAGCGGCATCCTTGCCATGGTGGCGAAGCCTGCGGTTTCCCTGGCGCTGGCTGCAGTCTTTACCTGCGCGGCGTTTGTGGTCTATGCGAAAGGGAATCGGGTATTTAACAGGAAAGATGAGGCGATCTTTAACAGCCATACGGATGTGGAAATAAAACTGAGTTACCTGCTCGACCATATCCTGAGAGACCGCAAGGCGGCAAAGGTGATCCGCATTTATGATATGAAAGAAATGCTGTTGGAAAATTGTCGGGAATTTAACGCATTGTCATCGTCGTTTTTTAACCAGTGGCACGTTGTGGATGATCAGGGAGCGTTGTTCAGGAATACGGTCAACGGGCTCTTTGTGGTGTGCGCGTATCTGTTTGTGGCCGTAAAGGCGCTGGCGGGAGCCATCACCATAGGAACCTTTACCCAGTATGCGGGGGCATTGACGAAGCTGGCGAAAGGATTCCAGGATCTGGTGGAAAGCAACACGTCGCTGCGGAAGAACTGCATTTACATGGAGGATCTCCTGGCATTCCTGCACACGGAGAGCAGCCATGCGGTGGGCAGCATCCCTGTGGAGAAACGTCTGGACGGGGAATATGAGATCGAGTTTAAGGATGTGAGTTTCCGCTATCCGGGCAGTGGGGAGATGATCTTAAAGCACGTCAACTGTAAGCTGACCATGAAGAATAAGATGGCCCTGGTGGGCAGGAACGGCGCGGGCAAGACCACTTTCATCAAGCTGCTGTGCCGCCTGTATGAGCCCACGGAGGGGAGCATCACCTTAAACGGCGTGGATATCAGGAAATATAAGGAGGAGGAGTACAGGGAACTGTTCAGCGTGGTATTCCAGGATTTCAAATTGTTTGCTTTCCCTGTTTCCGGCAATCTGGCGGCGGGCTATGGACGGAATGACGCAAAACTCCGTGACTGCCTGGAACGGGCGGGGGCGGCGGGATTCGTCAGGGAACTGCCCGCAGGCGTGGATACGCTGCTGTATGATACGAAGGACGGGGGCGTGGAGATCAGCGGCGGGGAAGCCCAGAAGCTGGCGCTGGCCAGGGCTTTGTATAAGGACGCGCCCTTTGTGGTGCTGGATGAGCCCACCGCCGCCCTGGATCCCATCAGTGAGGCTCAGGTTTATGCAGGATTTGACGAGATGGTAAAGGAGAAGACCAGCATCTATATCTCCCACCGGATGAGCAGCTGTCGGTTCTGCGATGATATCATTGTCTTCGACCAGGGGCGGATCATAGAGCGGGGCAGCCATGGGGAACTGCTGGAAAAGAAAGGGCAGTACGCGGAGATGTGGAACGCCCAGGCGAAATATTATTGTTGATTTTATCTTCAGACTACTCTAATATATATTTATGGAACCCGGGTTATGGTTGCTGAAAGGAGTACCGTATGAACCAAAGGACGCTGGAATCCGTTTTACGGGTAGGAGAGAGTGTAGCGGTGGAATTTAAACGCTGTGGCAGTGGGATCGAGCATGATGTGTATGAGAGCGTATGTTCTTTCCTGAATCGTTTCGGCGGGGATATCTTCCTGGGCGTCCTGGATGATGGAACTGTTTTGGGCATTCCTGAAAAAGCGGCGCCGGATATGATCAGAAATTTTATCAGCGTTATCAGTAATCCGGGAGTTTTTTCGCCGACGGTTTATCTGGAACCTGAGACTGTGGCGTATGAGGGGTGTATGATCATTCACGTTCATGTGCCGCCGAGTTCGGAGGTCCATAGTTATAAAAAGGTTATTTATGACCGTGTGGATGATGCGGATGTGCGGGTAACATCCACCGGCCAGATCGCAGCCATGTATATCCGTAAGCAGAATATATTTACGGAAAAGAAAATATATCCATATGTTACGGACGCCGACCTGCGCCTGGATCTGCTTCCCAGAATCCGTCAGATGGCTGTCAATCATGCGGGAGGCATTCACCCATGGGAAAATATGGATGATATTGAATTGTTAAAAAGCGCCGGATTGTATGGCATTGACCTGGAAACCGGAAGAAAAGGCTATAATCTTGCTGCGATCATGTTACTGGGCAAGGATGATATCATTCTTAATGCATGCCCTGCGTACATGACGGACGCCCTTGTACGCAGGATCAATGTGGACAGGTATGACGACAGGGAAATCATACAGACGAATCTGTTGGAAAGCTATGAATTGCTGTTGGAATTTGGAAGAAAGCATCTTTCTGATAAATTTTATCTTGAGGACGGCATTTACCGAAAAAGTCTCAGGGGGACAATTGTAAGGGAAATGGTAAGCAATGTCCTGATGCACAGGGAATTTACGAGTTCCTATATAGCAAAGTTTGTGATCGAGAAAGGCAGGATGTATGTGGAAAATGCAAACCGCGCATTCCGGGAAGGCGTGATTACGCCGGATAATCTGGAACCAAATCCTAAAAATCCGATCATAGCTTCCTTTTTCCGTAATATCGGTTATGCGGATCAACTGGGTTCCGGTGTGCGGAATTTATTTAAATATGCAAAATTCTATTCCGGAAAAGAACCGGAATTCAAGGAAGGGGATGTTTTTCGGATCACAGTGCCGCTGGAAGACTCCTATTCTTATGATTTTGAAGAAGTTATGGTTAGTGAGACTAAAAATGCGGTTCATGAGACTAAAAATTTGATTGGTGAGACTAAAATCGCGAATAATGAGACTAAAAATATGGTTAGTGAGACTAAAAATGCAGTCAATGAGACTAAAAATATGGCCAGCGAGACTAAAATTGCGACTAAAAAAAGAACCAGGCGGAAGTCGGATGATGATGAAAGAACAATTTTACTTCTGATAAAAAACAATCCTAAAATCACGCAGAAGAAACTTCATGAGGAATCAGGCATCGCACTGGGGACGATCAAAAGGATTCTCCCTAGGTTACAGGAACAGGGTTTTTTGGTAAGAACCGGAAGTAAACGTTCAGGGGAGTGGATCATTCCAAAACAATCTTACCGAAATGATTGAAAAGTACAATGTTTTGTGGTACTATGTACTAAATGTTGAGGTTTCCAGCAAACCAATCATACAGGGGGTATGCGAAAATGGAACAGTACAAGCAGGAATTCATCGAGTTCATGGTGGACAGCCAGGTGCTGAAGTTTGGCGAGTTTACTTTAAAGAGCGGGCGGAAATCTCCTTTTTTCATGAATGCGGGGGCCTATGTCACCGGTGCGCAGCTGCGCAGGCTGGGCGGGTATTACGCGAAGGCGATCCATGACAATTTCGGAGATGACTTTGACGTGCTGTTTGGCCCCGCGTACAAGGGAATCCCCTTAAGCGTGGCGACGACCATCGCCTACAGCGAGCTTTACGGCAAAGAGATCCGTTACTGTTCCAACCGCAAGGAAGTCAAGGATCATGGCGATGTGGGCATTTTCCTTGGCAGCAGTATCAGGGACGGCGACAGGGTGGTGATCATCGAGGATGTGACCACTTCCGGCAAGTCCATCGAGGAGACATTTCCCATCATCCAGGCACAGGGCAATGTGGAGATCAGGGGGTTGATGGTTTCCCTGAACCGCATGGAGAAAGGACTTGGCGGCAGGGTCAGCGCCCTGGCGGAGATCAAAGAGAAATATGGATTTGATGCCCATGCCATTGTGACCATGCAGGAAGTTATTGAATACTTATACAACAGACCCTATAAAGGGCAGGTTTACATTGATGATGAATTGAAGGCGGCGATAGATGAATACTATGGAAAATATGGAGCATGATGAGAGGGATATCCTGTTGGCAGGAGAAAAACGTGAAGGGAGCAGAACCATGGAAGAAAAGGTTTACAGGATCATGAAAGGCGCAGGGGCGGCCAATATCGCATTAGGGGTGATCTCACTGATAGTCGGGATAGTGACCGGTATCTTGATGATTGTTACCGGAGCCAGGCTGATTGCCGGAAAGTCCAAGATTTTATTTTAATATGAGGAGTCGGGCCGGGCATTTCCTGAGGAAGTTTCACGCTTCCGTAGGGAATGCCCTTTAGAATTTTATGAGAAAAAGTTACCTTTTTACCAACAAGAAACATTCAAACCGGGCCATAATGGCTACCATCCTGGGGATCATCAGCCTGGTTTCCTTAGGGATAGTGCTGTTTATGACGTACAGGAGCGCCGGAGAGGCGGCGGTGGGTTTTGGCTTCACGGGGCTTCTTGCCACGATCTTTTCCGCCGTGGGGCTTGGACTGGGGATAGTGACCTTTCAGGACAAGAATTATTACCGGTTATTTCCCGTGCTGGGAATACTGCTGAATCTGGCGGCTTTGGGCGGAATCAGTCTTATTTTATATGTAGGAGCGAATATGTGATGTGTATGACAGATGTATATGAAGAGAGATATGAACTGGCAATGGATAGGATCCGTGAGATTCCCGAAGAACATTTCGGGGTTCCGGTTCTGGAATCCTATTTTGCCGCTATGGCGGAGTTTATCCTGCTGGTCGATGAGAACAGGGTATTTCTGGGAAAGGAGGATGGATTGTCCGGCGCTTCCCTGGAGCAGTTGAAAGAGAGGAATCTTGCCCTGTATCGGGATATCCTGCCGGAAAATTACGGCTCCAGCTACGCGGATCCCGCATATGCGGTATCACAGCTGGGAGAGGAACTGGGCGCGGAACTTTCTTTCCTCTATGTGGAACTCCGCAGCATGATCGGATTCTGTTATGAGGGAAAGCTGGAAGAAATGGTGATCCGCATGGAACTTTTTACGGAGGTCTATACGGCGGTGGCCTATGAATGGCAGGAAAGTCAAAAGGTTCCTGACAGGGAGGAAATCCGGAAGATCCTTTACTGGTTTGTCAGCGATTACGCCGATGTTGCGGCGGAACGCAGGATCAGGGAGCAGGTATGCCCGGAGGACTGCTTTGCGGCGCAGATCATCCGTGACAGCGACCTTACGGATCTGCGGTATCTCTATGCCTACGGCGAGTATGTCAGCGACAGTGTGCTGGAGATGGCGGAATTCCTGAACAGTCTGCCCCGGGAGACCATTGCCGCCATGGCGGACACTTACACGGAGGGATACCGTATCGGATTTGAGGTGACCAATAAGGATCTGTCCAAAAAGCAGACGGTGGCGCTGCATTACCAGATCGGATTTGAGAGGATGATGAAGCGTGCCATAGAGAATTTTGAGAAAATGGGGTTGAAGCCCGTGATCTTCCGCAACGCTGCCAGTGCGCTGGATAATCCGGTTTTAAGCCCGCATGGATTTTATGGCGGGACGCTTAACAGGCAGTACGCCTATGACCATAAGGACGACAAGGCTCTGTTCCTGGATAGGAATTATGTGAACCGTAAACTGGAAGTGACCCGCACCGCATACACGGAGTACAGGGAACAGGCGGGTGGCTACGCGGGTCCCGCAGTGGTGGAGACATTCGGGGAGCAGCCTTTTACCCCCGTGGCAAAGAAAGAAGCCCTGAAACTGAGCGAGGAGCAGAACAGGCTATGGGTGGAATACCGCACCCGGGCGGGCGAGATCCAGAGGGAGTACATCCTGGAGGAAGAGCGCAGTTTTACGATCATAGCCTTTCCCGTCCCTGAGATCGGCCCTGTATTCCGGGAACTGTTCCGGGAGACCATACGTATTAATACGCTGGATTATATGGTTTACCGGAAAGTGCAGCAGAATATCATAGACGTGCTGGATACTGCGGATTACTGCGAGGTCAAAGGCGGAAACGGCAACCGCACGGATCTGAGGGTGAATCTGCATAAATTAAAGAATCCTGAGAAAGAGACCATATTTGAAAACTGTGTGGCGGACGTGAATATTCCCGTAGGGGAAGTATTTACTTCTCCCATATTAAAGGGGACAAACGGGGTGCTCCACGTCAGCCGCGTATACCTGAACGGACTGGAATTCCGCGATCTTGCAATCACCTTTCAGGACGGCATGATCAGTGACTACAGTTGTGATAATTTTGCCTCTGAGGAGGAGAACCGTGCGTTTATCAGCGAGAATATTTTGTTTCGCCACCCCACGCTTCCCATAGGGGAGTTCGCCATCGGCACCAACACCACGGCTTATGTGGCGGCAAGACGCCTGGGGGTGGAAGACAAGCTTCCCATCCTCATTGCGGAGAAAATGGGGCCTCATTTTGCGGTGGGGGATACCTGCTATTCCCATGTGGAGGATATTGTGGTTCACAATCCTGACGGAAAAGAGATCGTGGCGCGGGATAATGAAGTGACCCTGCTGAGAAAGGAGAAGCCTTCGGAGGCGTATTTCAACTGCCATACGGATATTACCATCCCCTATGACGAACTGGAGGAGCTGGCGGCGGTGAGGGCTGACGGGAGCAGGATTCCCATTATTCAGAAAGGGAGGTTTGTGCTACCGGGCTGCGAGGTATTGAATGAGGCGTTCCGGGAATAAGCAGGGAACCTGAACGGTAATATGTTTACGAATAATTAAGGAAGAAACTATTGCATACAGCACCTAATTTTAGTAAACTAAAAGGTAGTGAGGTTTTTGAAACGATCATAACAGTCCCGATACTGAAACAGGAGGATATCATGGCTAGTGTAGGTATTGTAATGGGCAGCGATTCCGATATGCCCATCATGGCAAAGGCGGCGGATATACTGGAAGAACTTGGAATCTCTTATGAGATGACCATTATCAGCGCCCACAGGGAGCCGGACGTTTTTTTCGAATACGCGAAGAGCGCGGAGGAAAAAGGCTTTAAGGTCATCATCGCGGGAGCGGGCATGGCGGCGCATCTGCCCGGCATGTGCGCGGCGATCTTTCCCATGCCGGTGATCGGCATCCCCATGCATACCACTTCCCTGGGCGGTCGGGATTCCCTCTATTCCATCGTGCAGATGCCTTCCGGTATCCCGGTGGCGACGGTGGCCATCAACGGCGGCGCCAACGCGGGGCTTCTGGCGGCTAAGATCCTGGCGACCTCTGACAGTGCGCTGCTGCAGAAACTGAAAGATTACAGCGCCAGGCTGAAAGACCAGGTGGCGGCAAAGGATGCCAGACTGCAGGAGCAGGGTTACAGGAATTATCTGGAGAATATGAAAAAATAACATACATATAGACGGTTTTATGAGATGAGACGAAACTCACAGGGGCAGGTACAGAAGCGAGGAGAACAATGGATTACAAGAAAGCTGGAGTAGATATTGAGGCCGGATACAGGTCAGTGGAACTGATGAAAGAATCTGTAAAGGGAACCATGCGTCCCGAGGTGATCGGCGGCCTGGGCGGCTTTTCAGGAGCCTTTTCCATGGAGGCGGTGAAGGGTATGGAGAAGCCCGTTCTGCTGTCCGGCACGGATGGTGTGGGTACGAAGATCAAGCTGGCGTTCCTGCTGGATAAGCATGATACGGTAGGCATTGACTGTGTGGCCATGTGCGTCAACGATGTGGCCTGTGCAGGCGGCGAGCCCTTGTTCTTCCTGGATTATATTGCCTGCGGCAAAAACTATCCCGAGAAGATCGCATCCATTGTGAAAGGCGTGGCGGAGGGCTGCAGACAGGCGGGCGCGGCGCTGATAGGCGGCGAGACTGCGGAGCATCCCGGACTGATGCCGGAGGATGAATACGATCTGGCGGGATTCACGGTGGGCGTGGCGGATGAAAAAGACCTGATCACTGGTGAAAATATCAAGGCGGGGGATGTCCTTGTGGGGATTGCTTCGTCCGGCGTGCACTCCAACGGCTTTTCCCTGATCCGCAAGGTCTTTGAGATGACAAAGGAAAGCCTGAATACCTATTATGAGGAACTGGGCTCCACCCTGGGGGAGACGCTGCTGACCCCCACCAGGATCTATGTGAAAGCCTTAAAAGCGGTGAAAGACGCGGGGGTGACGGTGAAGGGGTGCAGCCATATCACAGGCGGCGGCTTCTATGAGAATATTCCCAGGATGCTGCCCGAGGGGATTACCGCAAGGGTGGAAAAAGGCAGTTACCAGGTTCCCGCTGTCTTTAGGCTGCTGCAGAAGACAGGTAATATCGCGGAACAGATGATGTATAATACATATAATATGGGTCTTGGCATGGTGCTTGCAGTGGATCCGGCGGATGCCCAAAAGACCGTGGATGCTCTCTGCGGCGCAGATGAGAAAGCCTATATTGTAGGTAAGTGCGAAGCGGGAGAAAAGGGTGTGATCTTATGTTGAGAACGGTGGTCTGTGTGTCAGGAGGCGGCACAAACCTGCAGGCGATCCTGGACGCCATTGACAGCGGCAGGATCACCAATACGGAGATTGTGGCGGTGATCAGCAACAATGCCGGGGCGAAAGCGCTGGAACGGGCGGAAAAGCATGGGATCCGGGGCATCCTGATGAGCCCGAAAGCATATGGGGACAGGGAAAGTTTTAACCGTGCATTCACGGAAAAAATGTGTGAACTGGCGCCCGACCTGATCGTGCTTGCCGGTTTCCTGGTCAAGATCCCGGAGGAAATGGTGAAGCGTTTCCCCGACAGGATCATCAATATCCATCCGTCCCTGATTCCGGCTTTCTGCGGCGTGGGTTATTATGGTCTGAAAGTGCATGAGAAAGTGCTGGAGCGGGGAGCAAAAGTGACGGGGGCTACCGTGCATTTTGTCAATGAGGGAATGGACGAGGGACCCATCATCGCTCAGAAAGCGGTGGCGGTGGAGGAAGACGATACGCCCGAGATGCTGCAGCGGCGTGTCATGGAACAGGCGGAATGGATTCTCTTACCGGCAGCCATCAACGATATTGCAAACGGAAAGATCAGGGTGGCGGACGGCAGGGTGCAGCGGATATAAGGGGGTATGTACATGAAAGTTCTGATTGTAGGCGGCGGCGGCAGGGAACATGCCATCGCGGCCAGCATGGCTAAGAGCAGCAGGGTGGAAAAGCTTTACTGTGTGCCCGGAAACGCGGGAATCGCGCAGCTGGCGGAATGCGAACCCTCCATCGGCGCGATGGATTTTGACAGGATCATTGCCTACGCGAAAGAAAAGGCGGTGGATCTGGTGTTTGTAGCGCCGGACGATCCCTTGGCAGGCGGTCTGGTGGATGCGCTGGAGGCGGAGGGCATCCGGGCTTTCGGTCCCAGGAAGAATGCGGCGATCCTGGAGGGCAGCAAGGCTTTTTCAAAGGATCTGATGAAAAAGTATGGGATACCCACTGCGGACTATCAGAATTTTGACGATCCTGACAAAGCCCTGGAATATCTGGAGACGGCGAAGATGCCCATTGTGTTGAAGGCTGACGGGCTTGCGTTGGGGAAAGGCGTGCTGATCTGCAGCACTCTGGAGGAAGCCAGGGCGGGCGTGAAGGAGATCATGCTGGATAAGCATTTCGGCAGCGCCGGGAACAGGATGGTCATTGAGGAATTTATCACGGGTCCGGAAGTGTCGGTGCTGTCCTTTGTGGACGGAAAGACGATAAAGACCATGACCTCCGCCCAGGATCATAAGAGGGCGAAAGACGGCGATCAGGGACTGAATACGGGAGGTATGGGAACCTTTTCCCCCAGCCCTTTTTATACGGAAGAGATGGATCGGTTCTGTCAGGAGCATATTTATCAGGCCACGGTGGACGCCATGGCAGCCGAGGGAAGGGAGTTCAAGGGAGTGATCTTCTTCGGGCTGATGCTGACGGCGGAGGGTCCCAGAGTGCTGGAGTACAACGCGCGATTTGGCGATCCGGAGACCCAGGTGGTGCTTTGCCGCATGAAGAATGATATTATGGATGTGATCGACGCCTGTATCGACGGCACCCTGGATCAGGTGGATCTGCAGTTTGAGGATAATGCGGCAGTGTGTGTGGTGCTGGCGTCTGACGGCTACCCGGAGTCTTATCAGAAAGGCTATGAGATCACCGGGCTTGAGAACTTTGACGGCAAAGACGACTACTTCTGTTTCCACGCAGGAAGCAGGTTTGACGATAATGGCAGGGTGGTCACCAACGGCGGCCGCGTGCTGGGGATAACGGCTAAAGGGGATAGCCTTAAGGAAGCCCGTGCAAAGGCATATGCCGCTACGGAATGGGTTTCCTTTGAAAATAAATACATGCGTCATGACATCGGAAAGGCGATCGATGAGGCATGAAGGCGTTTTGGCAGATGCTGTAGTGGGAGGATGGTGCTGATATGGAAGATTTTGGTATGTTGGAGCAATACCATATACCCAAGGTCTGCAAGGAGTGCGGCGGGGTAATGATATTTAAGGGCGTAGGGGAATACCGCTGTGAAATATGCGGGGCGGTGGAATATGATGATTATGGAAAAGTCAGGTTGTACATAGAAAAGCATCCCGGCGCCAACGCGGCACAGGTGGAGGAAAAGACGGGGGTGTCGCAGAAGATAATCCGGCGTCTGCTGAAAGACGGCAGGATAGAAGTGGCGGAGGGATCCAAGTCTTTTCTCCGCTGCGAAGTGTGCGGGAAAAGCATCCGGTCAGGGCAGTTCTGTCCGGAGTGTGAGAAAAAGGTACATAACAGGATTGAGGAACAGCAGCGCGCCCTTAACCAGAAGCGCGATAAATTTGTGGCTATGGGGCAGAAGGGCGATGAGGGGCAGCGTCGTTTCATGAGAAAGGACGGTTTCTGATAAGATTGCCATGAATCTGTCATGGGACAGCAGAGATAAAGGGAATAGAGAGGAAAACTTATGAGAAGAACAAAAGAATTGCAATGGAGATGGTATCTCCTGGCAGGCGCAGTGACGATAGGGATGATATTGCTGCTGGCATTATCGTCAGACAGATTTGCTATGGTCAGCCATGCGGAGAGTGCGGCAAAAGTAACCGCCACCAGCGCGAATATCAGGAAAGAGCCCAGTTCGTCCAGTGCAACCATCGGCAGCACGGAAAAGGACAAAGTAATATCCATTAAGAGCCAGGTGCAGGGGGCTGACGGCTATACCTGGTACGAGGTATATGTAAATGCGGACACATTAGGCTACATCCGTTCCGACCTGGTACAGATCACGGACGGCACAACGCCTCCCACCGGCACGGCGCCTGCAGCTTCCACACCGGCGCCGGCTTCTGCAGCTACCCCCATACCGGATGAGCCTTTGGTGGATGTGACCGCAGTGAATCCTGCCAGCGCGTCTGTGACTGGCGGCGATTCCGTGCGGGTTCGTCAGAATGCTTCCACCACCAGCCGGATCCTGGACCAGGTAAAGAGCGGCATGGCGTTGACGATTACCGGCACGGCCGATGGCAAGGACGGAAAGGTATGGTATCAGGTGACATATTCTTCTAACGGCACGGAGACGACTGGTTTTATCCGTTCTGATTATACCACGGTGAAACCGGAAGACCTGACTCCTTATACGGAAGAGCCGTCCGCGGATGAGCCCACGGATACGGAAGAGCCGCCTGCGGATACGGAGGAACCGGCTCCTGCGGGAACAGAGGGATATGGCGCTGTGTTTCAGAACGATAAGTGGTGGCTGGTCGATTATGAAGGGAAACATGCGGATGCTCCCGGCCAGGGATTTGAGATTGAGGAAATGTTTAACGCCGTAAGCCAGAATAAGACGCTGCTGGAAGAGAGCGAGAAGACTGTGAAGACGCAGAAGATCATCCTTGTCCTTATGGTGATTTTGCTGGTAGGCGCAGCGGCAGCTATTACATTGCTTATCTTTAAAGTAAAAGATATGACGGATGCACAGTATTTTAATGAAGTGGAAAGAGATACCATGAAACGCCGCAGTACCAGGCCTCAGGGCAGCGGACAGAAAACAGCGCAGACAGCGGGCGGCAGCAGACCGGCGGGAACACGTTCCGCAGGAGCCCAGGGACAGAGACCTCAGGGAAGCAGACCGGCAGGGGCATCACAGGGACAGAAGCCCCAGGGAAGCAGACCAGCAGGGGCGTCACAGGGGCAGAGACCTCAGGGAAGCAGACCGGCAGGGGCATCACAGGGGACGAGACCGGCAGGGACCCAGGGACAGCAGCCGCATCCAGCGTCACAGGGAACAAGACCCTCCGGCACAGCCCAGGGACAGCAGCGTCCCGCGTCACAGGGGCAGAGACCCCAGGGCAACAGACCGGCCCAGGGACAGCAGTCGCCCGGGTGGCAGTCCAAGAATTTTATGGCGGATGAGGATGAGTTTGAGTTTGAATTCCTGAATTATGACGGGGACGAGCAGAAATAGTTTTATGATGATCAGAGGAACCGGAGACGCTGGCATGCAGGCGTCTCCGGTTTTCTGTGGTTTTGGAACAGTTTCTGTTTCCCGTTCGCGCATATGGCGGGGACTTTGAGGCTAAACTGTTATATGTTGATTCCGGAAACAAAGGTTGACAGAAGTGATATCTGTGCTATGATAAGTATATCAAATGATCAGGGTACGATGGTTGAAAGGGGACCGGTATGATAATAGAAGTGGATTTCAACAGTGATGAAGCGTTATATATGCAGCTGTACAATCAGATCATCATGGGGATTGCCACCTCTCAGTTCCAGGAGGGCGATTCCCTGCCCAGCGTCCGGCAGATGGCGGATACCATCGGCATTAATATGCATACGGTGAACAAGGCCTATACGGTATTGAAGGAAGAGGGTTATGTCAAAGTGGACAGACGCAGGGGCGCCGTGATCGCCATTGATTCGGATCGTATGCGGACGCTTGCGGAACTGAAAAAGGAACTTCAGGTCATTCTGGCAAAGAGCACCTGCAAAAATATTTCCAAAGAAGAAATACATGAACTGATTGAAGAGATTTATCAGGACTATACTTAACAGACGGAGGTTTGATATATGCAGTCACGGTTTACAGACAAGGCACAGGAAGCGCTGTCCTACGCTTCCAAATGCGCGAGGAGCCTGAAACAGGGGTATGTGGGCACGGAACACATCCTGGTGGGGCTCCTGAAAGAGGAGTCCGGCGTGGCCTACAGAGTGTTGACGGATAACGGGGTAGAAGTGTCCGGCGTACTGGATATGATCCAGGAACTGATCGCCTTTGACAACGGTACTCCCGTAAAGGAAAGGGAGGGATATTCCCCCAGGGCCCGCAAGATCATAGAGGAGGCTCACAGACAGGCGGCCAGGTTCGGCCACAGGGAAACGGGCACGGAGCACCTTTTGATGGCGATCATCAAGGAGGGCGAAAACGTGGCGGTGCGTCTCCTGAATACCCTTGGCGCCAATATCCAGAAAATCTATTCCGACACCCTGATCGCCATAGGGCAGGACGGGAATCTCTATAAGGAGGATCTGGTAAGGAGGCCATCCGGAAAGGGAAAAGCTTCCGCCCTGAATCAGTTCAGCCGGGATCTTACTGCCATGGCGCGGGAGGGAAAGCTGGATCCGGTGATCGGAAGGGAAGACGAGATCCGCAGGCTGATCCAGATTTTAAGCCGCCGCACCAAGAACAATCCCTGTCTCATCGGGGAGCCCGGCGTGGGAAAGACCGCCGTGGTGGAGGGGCTGGCGCTTCGTATCGTGGAGGGGAAAGTTCCCGCCACGGTTAAGAATAAGCGGGTGATGACGCTGGATCTCTCCGGTATGGTGGCAGGCAGCAAATACCGGGGCGAGTTTGAGGAGAGGATCAAAAAGCTGATCCGGGAAGTCATAGAGGATGGCAATGTGATCCTGTTTCTGGATGAACTGCATACCCTTATCGGGGCAGGCGGCGCGGAGGGGGCCATCGACGCTTCCAATATTTTAAAACCCTCCCTGGCCAGGGGGGAACTGCAGCTGATCGGGGCCACCACCATTGTGGAATACCGCAAATATATCGAGAAAGACGCGGCGCTGGAGCGTCGTTTCCAGCCGGTGAACGTGGAGGAGCCCACGGAGGAGGAGGCCATCCGGATCCTGGAGGGTGTGAAAGGAAGATACGAGGAGCACCATCAGGTCAGCATCACCTCGGAGGCGGTGGAAGCGGCCGTCAGGCTGTCCGCCCGCTATATCAATGACAGAAACCTGCCCGACAAGGCCATAGACCTGATCGACGAGGCGGCTGCCAGCGCAAGGCTTAAGGTCATGGATATGCCGGATAAGCAGAAAGAACTGCTGGAGCAGATCAAGAAGATGGATCTCCAGATCGAACGTTCCATCCGCATGGAGGCATTCACCCAGGCGGCGGAGATCAAGCATAACCAGGATGAACTGGTCAAAAAATACGAGCGCATGAAAAAGCGCAATGAAAATAAAGAGACCCTGCGGCAGTATTCCATCGGCGAGAACGAGATCGCCGAGGCCGTGGCGATGTGGACGAAGATTCCTGTGCAGAAGCTGGCGCAGAAAGAGAGCGAGCGGCTGTTAAAGCTGGAAAGCGTGCTGCATAAGCGTGTGATCGGACAGGAGGAGGCCGTGACGGCGGTGGCAAAGGCCATGCGCCGGGGCAGGGTGGGGCTGAAAGATCCGAAACGCCCCATTGGTTCGTTTTTATTCCTGGGGCCTACCGGCGTGGGCAAGACGGAACTTTCCAAGGCTCTGGCGGAAGCCATGTTCGGCTCTGAGGAAGCCATCATCAGGGTGGATATGTCGGAGTATATGGAAGGCCATTCGGTGTCCAAGATGATCGGTTCGCCGCCTGGATACGTGGGTTTTGAAGAAGGGGGACAGCTTAGCGAGAAAGTGCGCAGGAACCCTTATTCCGTGGTGCTCTTTGACGAGATCGAGAAAGCCCATCCCGATGTGTTCAATATCCTGCTCCAGGTGCTGGACGACGGACATATCACGGATTCCAAGGGCAGGAAGGTAAGCTTTAAGAATACCATCCTGATCATGACCTCCAACGCGGGGGCGCAGCGGATCGTGGATCCGAAGAATCTGGGTTTTGCCTCCGTCAGTGACGCGAAGAAGGACTATGAGAAGATGAAATCAGGCGTCATGGAAGAGGTCAAGCGCAGCTTTAAGCCGGAGTTTATCAACAGGATCGATGAGATCATCGTATTCCACCAGCTGAGCGGCGAGGATATGAAATCCATTGTGAATCTGCTGGCGGTCAACCTGACGAAACGCTGCGAGGCGCAGATGGATATTCATTTAAGCTTGACTTCTTCCCTGAAAGAGCATCTGGTGGAGAAGTACGCGGACAACAAGATGGGGGCGCGGCCTTTGAAGAGGGCCATCCAGTCGGTGGTGGAGGACGCCCTGGCGGAGGAGATCCTGATGAAGAAAGTCCAGCCGGGTGATGCGGTGTCCGCAGGCTTTAAGAACGGGAAAGTGTGCTTTACTGTTAAGTAAAAATTTACAAAAATTTTGTGGATTAATGCCGCACTTTATATTATACTGTAGATATAGCCGGAGTGTTTCGGCTACTAAATAACAGGAGGATATACACATGGCAGTTGTGGAAGAATTGCTCCGCAGTGAGGGGAGCGGCGCAATCAGTTTTGGCAATCACAAATTACCCCGGAAAGCGAAGGTGGAGGATTACAAGCATGCAGGAGACCTGCTGAAGGTCAAGACTTACAATGAGATCACCAAGCTTGAGAAGAACGGGATGTTCCTTTACGAGTCGGTGCCCGGCACCAGCGTGCAGGACTTTATGGAGAAGGAAGACGGCGTGGAGTTTGTGGTGGAGGGCGACGAGGACGCACAGATCACCATCGGACTGGACGACGATACCGAGTACGAGGTGTTCGTAGGGGGCAAGAGCACCGGGACCATGAAGACGGGTCTGGGCGGCAAGCTTTCTCTCAGCGTGGAATTGGGAGCCGTGGGTGAGATACCCGTAAGGATTGTGCGTGTGTAAAAATAGACATACCGGAATCGAAATAGACTGTGCGGGGCGGGCAGCGGCTTACCCCGCACAGTCAATTTATGTTGGAATAGAAAAACAGTCTCGAAACGGAAGCACCCGAAAGAAATTTTCAGCTGCGTTCTTTGCAGATGAAATTTCTTTCAGAGCAGGGGGGCTGAAGTGCAGAGACGGAACTGGAATAGGAGATTTTTATGGCAAAAAAACCATCATCCGTATTTTTCTGTCAGAACTGCGGCTATGAGTCATCCAAGTGGATGGGGCAGTGCCCGGGGTGCAGGGAATGGAATTCTTTCGTGGAGGAAACGGTGGCGAAGACGCCCCACATGGGGGTGGCAGCGGCCCCGTCGATGAGGCGGGCGCAGAAGAACGCCCCCAGTATCTTGTCGGAGATCAAAATAAAGGAGGAGGATAAATTGTCCACCGGCATGGGGGAACTGGACCGGGTTCTGGGCGGGGGGATCGTGCGTGGCTCGCTGACCCTGGTGGGCGGCGATCCCGGCATCGGCAAATCCACGCTGCTGCTGCAGGTGTGCAGGAACCTTTCTTCCGACGGGCATAAGATCTTATACATATCCGGGGAGGAATCCCTGGCCCAGATCAAGATGCGGGCGGACAGGATCGGGGAATTTACCGACAATATGCTGCTTTTGTGCGAGACAAACCTGGACGAGATCGCGGAGGTGATCCGCCAGAGGCAGCCGGAGGCGGTGGTCATCGACTCCATCCAGACCATGTATAACGAAGCGGTTTCGGCGGCTCCCGGCAGCGTGTCCCAGGTCAGGGAATCCACCGGCATCCTGCTGCAGCTGGCAAAGGGGTTGGGGGTTTCCGTGATGATAGTGGGGCATGTGACGAAAGAGGGGACCGTGGCGGGTCCCAGGGTGCTGGAGCATATGGTGGACACCGTGCTCTATTTTGAAGGGGACCGACACGCCTCCTACCGTATCCTGCGGGGGGTGAAGAATCGTTTCGGCTCCACCAATGAGATTGGGGTCTTTGAGATGCAGGAGCAGGGGCTTGTGGAAGTGCAGAATGCCTCCGAATATATGCTCAACGGCCGGCCCGAGGGAGCCAGCGGGTCGGTGGTGGTATGTACCATGGAAGGGACAAGGCCGCTCCTGATCGAGATCCAGGCGCTGGTATGCCACAGTAATTTTGGGATCCCCAGACGGCAGACCACCGGAACGGATTTCAACAGGGTGAACCTGCTGATGGCTGTGCTGGAAAAGCGTTCCGGCGTGCAGCTGGGAAGCTGCGACGCCTATGTGAACATCACGGGGGGTATGAAAGTGGCGGAACCGGCCATCGACCTGGGAATCATCCTGGCCATTCTTTCCAGCTTTAAGAATCAGCCCTTGAATCCGAGACTGATCGCTTTCGGAGAGGTGGGGCTGAGCGGCGAGGTGCGCGCCGTCAGTCAGGCGGCGCAACGTGTGGCTGAGGCGGAGAAGCTGGGTTTTGATACCTGCATCCTGCCCGCTGTGTGCGCGGAGGACTGCAGGAAACGCAGTAAGATCAGGATTATCGGGGTGAGAACGGTGCAGGACGCCATGAGCCGGATCTTTTGACCTGATGTGTTGAATGGCAAATATACAGTGTTTTGTTCAAAATATCTTGATTCTTAAGTAGAAAAAACTTTTATTTAGTGGTAAATTTTTTACAGTGTTTTGCAAAACACTGATAAAGCGAAGGAAAGAAACTGTCCATTGGGACAGTAAGAGGCGAAGAAATATCTTATGGCGAAAACAGGAAGCGCATCTCTTTCTGAGAAAGACAGGAAATTCAGGGAATTTGCATTGACGGGAAATTTGTGGCGGGTCATTTTTTATGTCTGCGTGCCGCTGGCTTTTTTTCAATTTATCAATCATCTCTTTAATATCCTGGATACCATGATGGCTTCCCATGTCAGCGCGCTGGCAGTGTCGGCGGTGGCATATCTGTCCCAGCTGCAGAACATGATCTCGGCGGTGGGGGGCGGCCTGGCGGCGGGCAGCACCCTGAAGATCAGCGAGGCATACGGGGCGGGGGATTACAGGATGGTGAAGAAGCGGCTGAGCACCCTGCTTGCGATCTGCGGCGGCATTTCGCTGGCTGTCCTCTGCCTGATTCCTTTTTCCTCCGGGCTGCTCCGGCTGTTTGGGACGCCGGAGGACTTTATCGCGGTAGGGGCCAGGTACTTTTCCGTCACACTGTTTTCCACGGTGTTGAGTTTTTTTAATAATGTCTATATCGCCATTGAACGTTCCAGGGGCAATTCCAGGCGGATCCTGAAACTGAACATGTTCGTGGTTACGTTAAAGCTGGTTCTGACGGCAATCTTTATCTACGGGCTGAACGGGGACATCACCATGATAGCGGTGGCTACGGTGATTTCCCAGGTATTCCTGTTCGTGATGGCCATAAAGAACCTGTGCGCCGGGGACGACGCCTTTACCTTTGACCGCACGAGCATTGCCTTTAAGCGGCAGGTGGTGGCTCCCATGCTGAATCTGTCGTTTCCGGTGATCGTGGAGAAAGTGGCGTTTTCCTTTGGCAAGACGGTGGTGAATTCCATGAGCAAGAATTATGGTTCTACCACGGTGGGCGCGTTGGGGATCTCCAACAATATCAACGGTATGGTGACCGGCATCCACAACGGTTTCCAGGACGGCGGATCCTCCATCATCAGCCAGAATCTGGGGGCGGGGAATACGAAGCGCGCGCTGGGAACATTCTGGCGCCTGGCAGCCATCAACGCTGCCATCGGCGCGGTGGGACTGATTATATTGAACGTGTTCCTTGGGCCGATCACATGGCTTTTTGCAAACAGCACCGAGGGCTTTAACGAGGAGTTCCAGCAGCTGATCATGCATGTGTTCCGCTATGAGGCGCTGGGAGGCTGCATCCCCTTGGGAATCAACGCCGCCTGTATGGCGCTGCTGTTCGGCTTTGGCAAGACGAAGCTGACGCTGGTATGTAATTTCAGCCGGGTATTTGTCTTCCGCATTCCCATCCTCTGGGCGCTGCAGAACTTTACGCGCCTGGGCAGCGAGAGCGTGGGTATTGTCATGGCGGCCAGCAACATCCTGACGGCAATGTTATCCTTTACGATCGTTATGCTGGTGATCCATAGGGTGAAAAAGGCGGAAAACGTGGAAAGGACGGAAAGCGTGGAGAGGACAGAGGGCGCTGAGCCGGAGGAGCAGGTTACTTCGGAGTGAGCCTGTCATACTGAACCTGGGAGATGCCTGTTGACAGGTATGTTTTTTCCTTGTAGAGCATTGTGTGGACAGCCTGTCCCCTGGTGTAATCTATTTGCTCTTTTGGGAAAAAGGAACGACAGAAATATTGTCCGGTATCGTCCTGCCTTGCGAGAAATATGTAAATGTCGTTTTCGGCAAAGGGGGTGGATAGCAGATAGTCCGCTTCGATAAGGGAAAAGTGATTCAGTTTTTTGTTATAACGGAAAATCAACCGATTCTGGTCCAGAAGTGATTCTATTCGTGCGAGAGGCTGGAATCGCTTTTCAATCAGGTGTAAATAGCGGCTTTTGGAAATCGTTTCGTAAGTAGTTTTTCCTGCAAGGATTTCATCAAAAGCGGCGCTTCGGCTTTGGGTGGCAATTCGTAAATCCTTTAGTTTTCCCAGCCCCATCAGGTGGTGAAAGTCAAGTTTTGAAAAGCGAATGCAAAGATCTGCGGTTTTTCCCTTCCGTCCAATGACAATGCGATATTGTACGTCCAGCAATTTTTCATATGCACAGGCGCAAGTTTTAAGTCGATCCATAATATGATCCTTCCTGTTATGTAAAAGACCGCCTTGCGAACACAAAGCGGCCTTGGGCATTTTCTTTCGACAGAAACCCATGGATAATCTGCCTACTCCGGTTTGAGGTTATTGCGCAACCCCTACTGAAAACTCCGCATGGCAAGGCTTTCCGGTACGCTGCCACGTTTCAACGTTTTGACAGACACACGCCGTTGCCTGTCTGATAATATTATTATATGTATATAATAAAATTATGTCAACATTTTTTTTGCTGAACTGTTACGGAAATGTTGATATAGTGGTGAATTATGTGGAATTATGCGGTTTCATGTGATATAATGTCCGCAAAGGGCAGAGTCAAGTGCCCGAAAAACAGATGCCGTGCTGGCACGAGCAGATGTTTTTTTCAGGGATTTGACGAGCGAAGCGAACCCGAAAAATCCCTGATTTTTCGGGTCTCTGCCCTGTGACTTGCGGAAGTGTGATATAATGAGCGTTAGCGAGAAGAACATGCTTGCATGTCCGGCGAGCGGCGAATGGCGATCATGAATCGAGGATTCATGATCTACTGTATTTGGAATCGTAGTTTATCCAGATGAAAAAGATGTCACCATTGAAAAGAAAGCGGAAAATCTGTCATGAATGCAAATATTTTGATCGTTGATGATGAAAAGGAGATAGCGGACCTGTTGGAGGTCTATCTGAAAAATGACGGTTATTCGGTACGCAAATGCTACAACGGCGTGGAAGCTTTGAAATGCGTTGAAGTTGAGAAGTTCGATCTGGCGATCCTGGATCTGATGCTTCCTGACGTGGACGGTTTCCGTATCTGTCAGAAGATCAGGGAGCGGTATTTTTTCCCTATTATTATGCTGACGGCGAAGACGGAGGATACCGACAAGATCATGGGACTTACCATGGGGGCGGACGATTATATCACGAAGCCTTTTAATCCTTTGGAGGTGACGGCCAGGGTGAAGACGCAGCTGCGCCGGTACGTCCATTATAATAAAGCGGCGGTCATGGAGGGGAAAGGTGAGCCGGTGGCGGAGCATGATATCCGCGGCCTGATCATCAACAGGGATACCCATAAATGCACCCTGTACGGAAAGGAAGTCGCGCTGACGCCCCGGGAGTTCTCCATACTCTGGTATCTGTGCGAGCACAGGGGAAAGGTGATCCCCTCGGAGGAATTGTTTGAAAATGTCTGGGGAGAGAAGTTCCTGGACAACAATAACACCGTGATGGCGCATATCGGCAAGTTGAGGGAGAAGCTGGGAGAGCCCGCGAAGAACCCGAAATTCATCAAAACCGTGTGGGGAGTGGGGTATACCGTTGAGTAGGCGAAAATCGGGAACAGAAGTTCAAAATAAGGCAGGTCAGAATGCGCTGCTCCAAGGGCAAAGGAACCGCAGGGATGCATACCGCCCGCTTCAGACGAAATTATTTCTGAAAACCATGCTTTTGATGTTCGCAGCCGTGATGGGAATATGGGGGATATATGTTTTTTTGCTACGGGGACATTTTGCCAATGCGGTGGTGGATGTTCTGGACACATTCATATACCATGATTATGACCGTGCCGTGAATGTGTACCGGAACGTATTCCGGGATAATATCAGCCTGTATTTCCTGCTGGGCGCGCTGTTTCTGTTTTTTGTCGTCATGCGGATCTATTTAAAGAACTTTACAAAATATTTCAATGAGATCAACGGGGCCATCGATGCCCTGATGCAGGAAAATGCGGAGGACGTCATCCTGTCGGCGGAACTGGCCGCCACGGAGAAGAAGATCAACCATATCATACATACCCTGGAGCAGCGCAGGCTGGCTGCGGAACTGGCGGAGCAGCGGAAAAACGACCTTGTGGTATATCTTGCCCATGACCTGAAGACGCCGCTGACCTCCGTGATCGGCTATCTGACCCTGCTGCGCGACGAAGCGCAGATACCTGAGGAACTGCGGGAGAAATACTTGTCCATCTCCCTGGAGAAAGCGGAACGTCTGGAGGACCTGATCAATGAATTCTTTGAGATCACGCGGTTTAATCTGACCAATATTACGCTGGATTGCAGCAGGGTCAACCTGACGCGCCTGCTGGAACAGCTTGCTTATGAGTTCAAACCCATGCTTGCGGAGAAAAATCTGGTCTGTACGCTGGAGGCTGCGCCCGACGTCATGATCAAGTGTGATGTGGATAAGATGCAGCGTGTGTTTGACAACCTGTTGCGGAATGCGGTCAATTACAGTTTTGAAAACGGGGAGATCACGATCAGGGTGACGCAGGAGGAGAGGGATGTGCATATTGTTTTCTCCAATCATGGGAATACCATTCCCCCGGACAGGCTGGAGCGCATCTTTGAGCAGTTTTACCGCCTGGACGGCGCCAGGAGTTCCGGAAGCGGCGGCGCGGGGCTGGGGCTTGCCATAGCGAAGAAGATCGTGGAATCCCACGGCGGCGTCATAACGGCCAGAAGCGGGAATGAGATCATTGAATTTGAAGTGGTCATATAAGATGGCTGCGCACAGAGTGTTTTGCGCGGTTAGGATTTCGTATGATTTTAAATATAAAAGATTAGGAAAATATTTATAGGAAATGAAAGAATAGAATTTCCGGCTCTGATACAGTAAGGGTATCTCAGCCGGGATTTTTTGCGCGAATGAGCAGAGCCAGAAGTTCACTCGAACAGATGCCATGCTTGCATGGGCAGAAGGGAGAGGGGACTCCTGGCGAGCAACGCGAGTGAGAAAGGCAGAGCCTTTCGAACCTGCTCATTTGCGCGAATGAGCAGAGCCAGAAGTTCACTCGGACAGATGCCATGCTTGCATGGGCAGAAGGGAGAGGGGACTCCTGGCGAGCAACGCGAGTGAGAAAGGCAGAGCCTTTCGAACCTGCTCATTCGTGTGAATGTGTTGTGAATATTGTATACTGTGGAGGTTTGCCATGCATAAGAAGACAATAGCGGTTATCTTTGGGGGAAAATCGGCGGAATATGAGGTGTCGTTACAGTCGGCATTCTCGGTGCTGGAGAATCTGAATACAGAAAAATATGATGTTGTCATGGTTGGTATCACCAGGGAGGGCGACTGGTACCGCTACAGGGGAAAGTTTGAGAATATTCCGAACAATACATGGTGTGAGGACAGGGGTAACATGACTCCGGTGACAGTATCCGTAAGCCCTTCGTCTAAAGGGCTTCTGGAACTTTCCACATATGTATTGACAGAGGTGGACATGGTATTTCCCGTATTGCATGGCAAGAACGGGGAGGATGGTACGGTGCAGGGAATGTTTGAACTGGCCGGGATTCCCGTGGTGGGCTGCGGTCTGCTTTCCTCTGCCCTGTGTATGGACAAGGGCAGGGCTCATGCGCTGGTGCGCACGACCGGGGTGGCAGTGCCGAAAGCGGTGACATTTAAGCGGTATGGGATGGAGGCTGCCCTGCGGGAGATATCCCGGAGGCTTTCCTATCCCCTTTTCGTAAAGCCTGTGCGGGCGGGGTCTTCCTTTGGGATCACGAAAGTGCTCAGGGAGGCCGAACTGGATCGTGCCATAGAAGCAGCCTTTGACCATGACGACGAGGTGACGGTGGAGGAAGCCGTGGAGGGCTTTGAGGTGGGGTGCGCCGTTTTGGGCAGCGAAACGCTGACTGTGGGCAGGGTGGATGAGATCGAACTGTCGGCGGGCTTTTTTGATTACACGGAGAAATATACGTTGAAAACATCCAGGATCCATATGCCCGCCCGTATCGACGCGCAGACGGAGAGGCGGATTCAGGAGACTGCGGCGGTCATATACAGGACTCTGGGCTGCTCCGGATTTGCCCGGGTGGATATGTTCCTGAAGCCTGACGGGGAGATCGTGTTTAATGAGGTGAACACGATCCCGGGATTCACCTCCCACAGCCGCTACCCCAATATGATGAAGGGGATCGGACTGTCCTTTGGGGAGATGCTGGACCGGCTGATCGGGGGGATATAAGGGGATCGTCTGCCCGTTGCCCGGTAGCTGCTTTTATGAATGCGAGGGCTGAACTGTTACGGAATTTGTATTATCTTATACTTTATGGTAGAAAAAAAGATATTCATATGGTAATATATAAAGGTAATGCTAAAAGAATATCTATGATATCTTATGGGGATGGAGAATACAGATGAAATGTCCATATTGTCACGAGGAGCAGGAGGGTTCTGTAAACTTTTGCATGTATTGCGGCAGCGTGCTGCCCAAAGAGGATAGTGAACCGAAAAAAAGCAGGAAGCCTCTCATCATTATCGCATCAGCCGTGGCAGCTGTTGCGGTAGTGGTGTTTTTTGTGGTTGCGCTCAGTGTTTTTGGAAGGACGGATGAGGAAAGGCTGCAGCGGCAGTTGGAACTGGGTGAGAGATACCTGAGTGAGATGAACTACGAAAGGGCGTTGGCGGCATATACGGCGGCGATCGAGATCGAACCCCAGAACATAGAGGCGACCTGCGGTATGGCGCGCGCATATGCGGGTCTGGACGATTATGAGCAGGCGGAAAATGTGCTGCTCTCCCTGATCGAGACGCTGGAACAGGATGACTACAGGAAAAAACAGGAAGAACTTTATGCGACGCTGGCTGATATCTATCTGGAAAGCGGTGATTCAGACAGCGCCTGGTCTGCGATACAGCGGGGGACGGACCGTGCCGCCCGGGAAGATATCCTTTTGAACAGTCTGGATCCCATGAAGCGGGATACGGATGGAGACGGGCTCTTTGACGGTACGGAACTGCAGAACGGTTTTGATCCCAATCTGCGGGATACGGACGGCGACGGCGTACCGGACGGCAGGGAAGAATTTGGGCGTGTTGTGTCCATGCCCTCCGCAATACCGCAGGAAGACCAGATCTATCCCGTTGTCTGGGCGGAAGGACAGGGCGAGGCATATGGGGATTTTGATGCGGTATATCTGCGGAATAATGTTACGCTCAGGGGAATCGGCAGCGTCAGGGGCATTCCCTGTGAATTCAGCGGGCAGAGCGATATGGAACAGGTCAGGATCGGTTTCTGTGTCCCGGAGGCATTGGCATCGGATACTTCCGGAAATCTCCAGGTTGCAGGTTATGATTATGAACAGAACAGGCTGGTTCTCCATGATACGTCCATAGAGAGCGCTGATGACGGTTCCGTCCTGGTTTTATCGGATACGGCGGAAGCGGGGACATACATGCTGGTAGACTGGGAACGCCTGAAAAGGGATACGGATGCGACGGAATTTTCCAGTATCGTTGAATCAGGCAAGGCGGATGTGGTCTTCGTGATCGATACCACCGGCTCCATGAGTGGGCCGATCAGCAATGTGGAAGAAAACATTGTGGACTTTTCCCAATATCTGGCTGACCTGGGTGTGGATGTCCGCGTGGGCATTGTGGAGTACAAGGATATTTACGAGGATGGCAGCGGCAGTACGGTTGACCATGGATTTTACTATGATCTGGATGAATTTAGAAGGGTGCTTGGAAATTTCAGGATCGATGGCGGCGGGGATGAGTATGAGACGGCAGTGGATGCGCTGGATGTCATGGCGGATATGGATTTTAGGAGCGGCGTGAATAAATTTGCCATTCTGGTGTCGGATACTGCTTATAAGGAAGGGACACAAAGCAATGCCGGTTATACCATGGAACAGATGATCGGAACATTGGAATCCCAGAATATTTGTACAAGTGTTGTGACGAATTATTATCATTTTGATGAGTACAGAAAGCTTACATCCCGCACGAACGGAGAACTGTGTGATATTGATACGGATTTTGCTACATCGCTTCGCGGATTGATGGACAAGATGGGGACTATGGTGAACGAGGGAACTTGGGTGCGTCTGACCAATGGCTCCGTGGTATGTCTGAACGAGGATCCTACGCTCAACAATACTTCCATAGACACAGACGGGGACGGTATCCCGGATCTGATGGAATTGGGGGAAACGATCACGGTAAGTTATCGGAGCAGCCTGTCAGGGGAGGAGGTTGCCTTTGAGGCATACACATTCCAGTCCAACCCTGCCCTTGCTGATTCTGATGGGGATGGCCTTGCGGATGACGTGGACGCGCGTCCGGTGCAGTGTGATATGGAAGCGTCCGCACTGGGCGTTCCCGGAACCTATTTAATGGTCGATACTGCGGATGGAGGAAGCTCATATGGCGTGACAGGGGAGACGGCCATGAATTCCGGAATGGCTGCGATGGAGAATATGCTGTTATACCTGCAAAAGTATACGGGAAATTTCTGGCTGACGGGATTTGATCCGACGAGGGAGAGTTATGCGCTGTCGGAGGTCCGGGATATGGCGGATGATCTGGAAAATATCCTTGCGTCACAGGATTTGCTGGTCATGGAAACGGAACCGGATCTGGAAAGTACGTTCCAGAAATCCAAAAAGCTGCTGAAGATCATAAAGCAATTGTATCGTGAAGCCGGGGTGGAAGAAAACGGATGTATCCGCGGCGGGAATATGGAACAATGCCTGTCTTTCTGTCTGGGTGGCATCATGACCTCTTATTACATGCCCTTTGGGGAATATTCGGAGGGAGAGATTTATCAGAGGATCTGCCAGGATATTGAACGGGGTTACCCCGTCATGCTGCAGACGGGTCTGGCCGGCAATGTGGAGTTGTTTGACAGTTCCGACCTGTCCGGTTCCTCAGTCCCGCTGGGAAGCATGGAGTGGCTGACCATCACAGGCTATGAACGCAATGGCATTGAGGGGACGATCGTGCTGGAAGTCCTCTATGACGGTGGGATGTATTACCTTGATTTCCGGCGGCTTATGGATGTGGATGCCCTGCTGGGCGGTATCGTGGGGATTGATTCGTAAATCATCGGCATGATTTCGTGTTTTGCCAAAGAAGTGATGATGGCGGCAAAATGGTCTGCCATGGAAGGAAATACACTATGAATTTGCAGGGAACATATACGGATATTGTGGAGATCGGTTCGGGCGGCGGCGGTACCGTCTTCCGGGCATTCCATGTGCGCATGGAGAAATATGTGGTTCTCAAGAAGATCCATGACAATATCAAAGATAATGTGGATATCCAGGGGGAACTGAATATCCTGAAAAATCTGCGTCACGAATATCTGCCGACGGTGTTGGATTTTATCCAGGACGAGGGTTCTGTTTATACGGTAATGGACTATATTCCCGGGGAATCGTTTGAGAATCTCCTGAACCGGGGAATACGTTTTACCCAGGCGCAGGTGAAAAAATATGCCGAACAGCTGGGGAAGGTGCTTGCTTATCTGCATGGCAAGACCCCGTCCATTGTACATGGCGATATCAAACCGGCGAATCTCATGCTGACGCCGGAAGACAATA
The DNA here is from genome assembly GCA_023667395.1 of Blautia sp. Taxonomy (GTDB): domain Bacteria; phylum Bacillota; class Clostridia; order Lachnospirales; family Lachnospiraceae; genus Acetatifactor. The sequence continues at coordinate 31,764 of JAMPAC010000003.1, forward strand.
TCTGCCTGATCGATTTCAATATTTCCCAGCTGCAGAATGGTGTCCTGAATCGAAATATGGGGTATACGCCCGGATATGCCTCCCCGGAGCAGGTGCGTATCGTATTGATGCTGCAGCAGTATTATGCGGGGATGGCATCTTCGCAGAATGTAAACGCCGGGAGTGGTACTGTGCTGTTGGGGGCGGACGGAGCGCCGGTGCAGAACGCAGCCGCCGGGAGTGGTACGGTGCTGCTGGGGGCGGACGGAGTGCCTGTGCAGAACGTGAGTGCCGGGAGTGGTACTGTGTTGCTGGGGGCGGACGGAGCGCCTGTGCAGAACGCAGCTGCCGGGAGCGGGACGGTGCTGCTGGGGGCGGAAAGTGTGCCCGTGCAGCCCGGACAGCAGTGGGTGATGCCTGCCCTTTCGGAGAAGATGGATGTGCGTTCGGACATTTACAGTGCGGGAGCCACCCTGTATGCCATTTTCAGTGGAACGATCCCCAATGCGGATTTCTCCCAGATCATGCCAATTGAACGCCTGATGCCCAATTGTTCGGAGGGACTTGCCCGGCTGATCGATACCAGCATGCAGTATTACCTGGACGACCGGTTCCAGAGCGCTGCGGAATTTCTTAAGGCAGTGGCGGATATCGACAAGGTTGATAAACGGTACAAACATCTGGTGCTGCGCCAGAACCTGACAGCCGTGGGATGCATTTTGGGGGCGGCGGTCTGTTCCATCATCGCCATCCTGGGATGGCAGCAGATGGGGATGGAACAGGCGGCTTCTTACAATGTGCTGATAGACCGGATGGAGGAACTGCGCGGGGAAGACGGGCAGGAGGAACAGTTGGAGGATCTTTACATGGAGGCAGTTGCCGCTTTCCCGGAACAGGCGGATGCCTATTACCAAAAGGCTGCCAGTCTCTATGAAAACCGTGATTACGAGGGACTGGAACGTTTTATCGAAAGGGAAGTCCTGGATCATACGGGAAGTTTCTCTGACGAGGAGACGGCAGCATTCTATTTTCTGCTGGCTAATGCCTGCCTGGAACTGGATGATCTGGATGACGCGCTGACCTACTACCGCACGGCAGTCAGATATAATGCCCATGACAGCACATACTATTCCGATTATGCCATTGCACTGGCCAGGTCCGGCGATCTGGAGAAAGCCTGGGAGATCCTGGAATCCGCAGAAGAAAAGGGAGTGTCCAATGACAGGATATTGCTTGCCCGGGGGGAGATTGCCTCCAGGCAGGGAAACCGGGAGGAGGCAGCGGAATGCTTTGCCCATTGTATTGCGGAAACGAAAGATACTTATGTAATGCTCCGGGCTTATATCATGTGGGGCAGATTGTATGACGATACGGATGAAGCAGGACTGTTACAGAAAGCGGCAATCCTCACAGAGGGACTGGAGAAAGTAGAAGACACGGACCGCGCCATGGTTCTGGAGCAGCTGGCCCAGAGTTATATCGACCTGGGAACATTGACCATGAACAACGATTATAATATGCAGGCGATCTCCTGCCTGCAGGAAATTGCGGACAGGGGATGGGACAGCTATGTGACCCACAGTAACATCGGCGTCCTGTACCAGGCGGTTGGAAACTATGAACTGGCGCTGCAGGAATTTTCCGATATGCTGGAGTTTTATGGGGAAGATTATCGGACTTATAAGAGGTTGGCTTTCCTGGAGGCAAGGATCCAGATGGCACGGGAAAAATCTGACAGGGACTACAGTCTGTTTGTGGATTACTATGATAAAGCGCGCCAGCTGTTTGCAGACAGCAACGTACAGGCGGATTCCGACATGGAAATGCAGATGTTGGAAACGGCGTATGAGGAACTGGAAGCGGGCAATTGGCTGCCTTAGGAACGGAGGATGAAATGACGGGCGGAACATTAATGTTTTATGGAGGCATTGCGGGGTGTATCCTGTTTCTGCTGCTGCTGGTGATCGTGCTGGCAACGGCGGGAAAGAGCAGGCGCAGACTGCTGAACAGGATACAGAAGGAGGGCGAGTTATGAGTATTGTCATATCTGCCTATGCGCAGGCGGCATTTTGCGAGTTCCTGCTGCCCGCGGTAAACAACGCGGATGAGGAGATTGAATTACAGAAAGGAATCTTCGCCCTGCCTGAGGACGTGATCCTGCGCCTGGAAGTGGTGGAAAAGCAATGGTTCCTGCGGGAGACGGAACAATATACTTTTTCCAGGCAGAAAGGGGAGCAGGGCGGTCCGCTGAGGGATGGGGATATTTTCAACGTTTCTGAAAAGCGGGGCAACAGGATCTCCCTGATCGTGCGGGAAACGGAAGTGGCGTTTTCCGTATTCCGCAAGTATGATATTACGGCCTTGCAGGGTCTGACCATAGGAAACGAGCCGGACAATCAGATCATCTATCAGTCCCAGGGACTGGTTTCCGGCCACCATGCCGTCCTGCAGCGCACTCCCCAGGGATTCTGCGTGCAGGATAAAAGTTCCAACGGTACCTTTGTGAACGGCAGGAAAGTGAATGGCTCACAGGAACTGCGGATTGGGGACTGCATCAATATTTTCGGGCTGAAGCTGGTATATCTGGGCAGCCTGATCGCCATATATGCCCCTGCGGAAAACGAGTGCGTGGTGTCGGCCGCTATCCCGGGATATGTGCAGCCCGCCATTCCGGTACAGAAAGAGGCGGGCAAACCCCAAAAGGACAGGAAATTTTTCCATCGCGCTCCCAGAAATTATTTAAACCTGGAGACGGAGACCATAGAGATCGAGGCGCCGCCTGCACCCAGGGAGGAGAATAAGCGTCCCCTCTGGATGGTGATCGGGCCTTCCTTCACCATGATGATCCCCATGCTGCTGGGCAGCATGATGGCGATCCTGAATGCGCGTTCTTCCGGCAGCAATTCAGGCCTGTATATGTATACCGGTATCATTACGGCAGCGGGAAGCGCGCTGATCGGTATCTTCTGGGCGCTGACCAATCTCCGTTATAATAAGAAAGAGATCCAGCGGGGTGAGGAGACAAGGTTCCAGGCCTATGGGGACTATTTGATAAAGCGGGCGGATTTTATCAGGGAAAAGTATGAAAAGAGCCGTAATATTTTACATACCATGTATCCTGCGGCGAGTGTGGTGACAAATTACGGCGAGGGCAGCGCCGCATTATGGAACAGGAATCCCAAGCATGCTGATTTCATGCTGCAGAGGCTGGGGGTCGGCAATATCCCCTTTCAGATGGGGATCAATATACCGAAAGAGCGTTTTACCCTGAAAAGCGATGAACTTTCCGATAAGCCCCGGATGATTAAGGAGGAGTACAGTACCCTTTACGATGTGCCCGTGGGTGTGGATCTGCTTTCCCATAAACTGATCGGCGTGGTGGGCGGCTCCAAGAAGCAGGGCGCTTTCGACATCGTGAGGCTGTTGACGGCGCAGATCGCGGCAAACAACTGTTACACGGATGTGAAACTGGTTTATATTTATGACAGGAATGAGGATGAGGAGGACTGGGAATATGCCCGCTGGCTGCCCCACGTGTGGAGCGAGGACAAGAAGACGCGTTTTGTGGCCAGCGACAAGTCAGAGGCCAGCGACGTGTTGTTTGAACTGACGGGCGTATTGCGTATGCGTTCCGAGGACGAGCAGCTGAAGAAATGCACGCTGCCCAAGCCCTATTATGTGCTGGTGGTTTCGGACGTGGCATTGCTGGAAGGCGAACTGATCACAAAATATATCTACGGCGGGGAGGCGTGCTGCGGACTGACGACCCTGATCCTGGCCGAGAGCAGGGAACAGCTTCCCAATGAGTGTGAATACCTGCTGCAGAAAGACGGGGAGTTCTGCGGTATCTATAACCTGACGGATGAGGAGCATCTGGAAGTCCGCTTTGATACCGTGTCCCCGGAGCAGATGGAATGTTTTGCCAGAAGGCTGCTTCCCATTGAAGTGCGGGAGATGGAAAAAGGGCGTGACATTCCCAACAGCCTTACTTTCTTCGAGATGCACAACGTACAGCGGCTCGAGGAACTGGATGTGGAGGAACGCTGGCGCAAGAACCGTACTTATGAGAACATGAGGGCGCTTTTGGGTGTAAAGGGGGGCGGGGCTCCCTGTTACCTGGACGTGCATGAGAAATATCACGGCCCCCACGGGCTGGTGGCGGGTACCACAGGTTCCGGAAAATCCGAGACCCTGCAGACTTATATGCTGTCCATGGCCATTAATTTCAGTCCTGACGATATCGGATATTTCATCATCGACTATAAGGGAGGCGGCATGGCGGGGCTGTTTGACGGGCTGCCCCATATGATCGGATCCATCTCCAACCTGTCCGGCAACCAGGTGCGCCGGGCGATGGTCTCCATTAAGAGCGAAAACCGCAGACGGCAGAGGATCTTCAATGAGAACAATGTAAATAACATCAACCTTTACACGAAGCTTTATAAAAACGGGGAGGCGACCATACCCATTCCCCATATGTTCATTATCATAGACGAGTTTGCGGAATTGAAGCGGGAAGAGCCCGAGTTCATGAAAGAACTGATTTCCGTGGCGCAGGTGGGACGAAGCCTGGGCGTGCATCTGATCCTTGCCACCCAGAAACCCAGCGGCACGGTGGACGATAATATCTGGAGCAATGCAAAATTCCGTCTCTGCCTGCGGGTACAGGACAGACAGGACAGCAATGACATGCTGCACAAGCCGGATGCCGCTTATATCACGCAGGCAGGGCGCGGATATCTGCAGGTGGGCAATGACGAGGTTTATGAACTGTTCCAGTCCGGCTACAGCGGAGCCACATATGAGGAGAACGGGGCGAATGTGAAGACGGAGATCGCTTCCATGATCTCCCTGCCCGGCAAGGCGGCATTGGTGGGCAACAGCCTGAAGAGCAGGCAGCAGAGCCAGAGGCGTAACGCCTGGGTGCAGAAACTGCTGCAGACAGTGAGGGCTGCAGCGGATGAAATGCAGCTTCCGGTTCCGGCTTATGCGGCGGCGCCGGATCGAATCGATCTGTTTTATGCGCAGGCGGAACAGCGGAAACTGGATTATCCGTATTCGGATTACAATGCCCGCAGGGTGGAGGATCTGATCCAACTCTATGCGGAGGAGTACGGACAACTGGAAGCCCGTCCCCTGGACGAACAGGCCCAGGCAGTCATAGACAGGGCGGACAGGCAGCACAGGAAACTTCCCGAGGCAAAGGGGAAGACCCAGCTGGATGCGGTTATTGCCTACCTGGGGAAAGTGGCGGAGAAAGAGGGCTACGACCACCAGATGCAGCTGTGGATGCCCCTGCTGCCTAAGATGATGTATCTGAAAGAACTGAAAGGCTATGAGAAAGGCGTTTATGATGGGAAAAGCTGGCCGGATGCCGCAGGAAGCGGCAAATGGAACCTTGCGGTTCCCGTGGGATTATGCGATGATCCGGTGAACCAGGCACAGATGCCTTTGATCATCAATTTCACGGAAGGCGGAAATGTGGCTGTCTGCGGCATGATCGTAAGCGGCAAGAGCAGCTTCATGCAGACGCTGCTGTTTTCCCTGATCAGCCGCTATCGACCGGACTGGCTGAATATTTATGCCATCGATTTCAGCAGCAGGATGCTTTCCTGTTTTGAACAGGCTCCCCATGTGGGCGGCGTGATGTATGAGGATGACGGGGAGAAGATTGACAAATTCTTCCATATCATGGAAGGCATCATTGAAGAGCGGAAGAAACTCTTCCGGGGAGGCAATTATGCCCAGTATGTGCAGGCCAACGGGGTGAAAGTTCCGGCAGTGGTGATAGCCATTGATAATGTGGGTGCTTTCCGGGAGAAGACGGAAAACAAGTATGACGACAGACTGCTGCGCCTGACAAAAGAAGGCGTAAGCTATGGGATTTACCTGGTATTGTCTGCAACAGGCTTTTCCTCCACGGAGATCACCACGAAGATGGGGGACAATATCAAGACGGTCATCTGCCTGCAGATGAATGACAAATACGCCTATACGGACGCAATGCGCGTGAGCGGGCTGGAAGTGCTTCCGGAGAGCAATGTGAAAGGAAGGGGTCTTGCCCTGGTGGGCGAAAACGCATTGGAATTCCATACGGCGCTGGCTCTGGAGGCGGAGGATGACTTTAAGCGTATGGAAGCGGTAAGCGAGGTCTGTGCGCAGATGCGGGCAGGCTGGACAGGGGACTGCGCGAAGACCATCCCTGTCATTCCCGAGAAGCCTGTGTGGGCGGAATTCGAGCAGCTGCCGGATGTGCGCAGGCTGCAGGCGGAGAACCGTTATCTGCCCATCGGATATGACATGGGCAGCGCGGATATATACAGCATCGACTTAGGCAGGACATTTACATATCTGATCTCCGGAAGATCGCGTACCGGCAAGACAAATCTCCTGAAGGCGGTGATCCGCTCCGCTGCTGCCAAAGAGGGCAGGCTCGTGATCATAGAGCATGAGGCTGCGGATCTGAAGTCTGCGGCCCAGGCCGCCAGCGCGGAATATATAGACAGCCAGAAGACCCAGGCGGATTTCTTCTCCGGACTGGTGGAACCTTTTAAACAGCGGAATCAGAAGAAACGTGCGCTGATAGAACAGGGAAAGGAGGAAGCCGAGATCTATCAGGCAATGCAGGGGGAGAAGCCATACTTTGTCGTGGTTTCAGACCTTGGCGCCTTTGTGCGGTCCGTTCAGAAGAAAGAAGAAGGGGTCCTGAACATTAAGGGATTCGTGGAAAATATTGCAGAAAAGGGCAAGCTTCATAATGTCTTTTTCTTCTTCGGAATCAATCCTGACGCCCTGGAAGGGGCATTGGGCACCAGACTTTATAATGCGTTTACCGGATACCATACCGGAATCCACCTGGGAGGTGCGGTCACCAATATCCGCTATTTTGATTTCAGCAATGTGACCTATATGGAGCAGAGCAAGACGCAGAAAGTGGGAATCGGCATGATTCCCCTGGGTAATGAGGATATGGCGGAAAAAGTGGTTATTCCGTTAGTCAGGGGGTAGGCCGTGATATCTATGCTTGTGTATGACAGCAGCAAGGCGGAACTGCAGGAAGTGAAACGACAGATTTATGACCTGGCGGCATGCCTGACAGATGAAAAGTGGGATGTGGCCTGTTTTTCCGACTTAAGGGAGACGGAGGCTTTCTGCGCCGGGAATCCATTGCTTCACCTGGCCTGCTATGACGTGACGGAGGCTGGCAGTCTGGACTGCCTGAGCAGGATCCGGAGCGGACAGGCTGATATGCTGCTGATGTTGGTCGCTGATGGGAAGATGTCTCCCATGGAGTATGTCAGGCCGGATATTTTTGCTTCCAGCCTGATCATACGTCCCTTCGGGTCAGGATTGCTGCGGGACAAACTGCGCGATCTGATCCTGAAATATCTGGAGAGGCTGGAGCAGGATGATTCCGCAGAATGTTTCATGCTGGATACGAAAGAGGGCGTGACCTCCATCCCTTACCGCAGGATCTATTACATGGAAGCCAGGGACAAGCGGATTTATCTGCGTCTGTGCGACAGGGAATATGCATTTTACGGCACCATGGATGAACTGGAACGACGGCTTCCGGATAGCTTTTTGCGCTGCCACAGGAGTTTCCTGATAAACCGTCAGTACGTGGAGAAGATACTGCTTACACAGGGGGAGATTCATCTCTCCCATGGGATCACGGTACCGCTTTCGCGCAGTTATAAGCCGTGTTTCAAACAATTTTGGCAGGAGCGGTTATGGAAGAATTGATCATTCTGCCGCAGCGGGAGTTCCAGGTGCTTGCAGCGGCATGGGGAATCGGGGAAATATTCGGGGTATGTCCCAGGGAAGATATGAGCGGTCTGGGACGGTCAGACCTACTGTATATTGTTCATGAAATGGCGCAGAAGAATATTTTGAAATTCGATGGCGCCAGATATGAGGTGCAGGAACCCTATCGTTCCGTCCTGTGTTCCATCAGGGAAGCGGAACAGATCCTGGCGGTGGAGGATAGGGACGGATACGCATCAGTCTTTTATTTTGGCAGGGCGCTGGTCTGCCTGGAGGAAAGCGTGCAGGATGAGGACGCGGTACGCATCGGGATTTACGATCCGGGAAAATGCCGCAGTGTGCTGGAGGAGAAAGGGTTTCTGCCGCAGCCTTGCCCGGAGGGGAACCTGGCCGTCCTGCAGACCGAGGATGAGGCGGGGGAATGGCTGGAAAACGTTTCCGCAGGGGGCAGTGTGCCATATGTGTTCCGTTATCGGATCTTTGACAGCCTTAAGAGCCTGCAGGCGGAATATGATCTGGTGGAGGGCCCTTTTAACGATTGGATCGTGCATAAGAGCGGGGAAGAATTGCAGATTTCCCGCTATGACGGACAGCGTTTATATGAAAAACTTGTAATAAAATAGCTTCTTAAGAAAGTGAAAAGACGGAAGCAGAATGGAGGGGATGACTTTGATCCTGGTGGATGTGGTGGCGCCCAGTGTGGACAAAACATATGATTTTAAATTGGATGAAAATGCGCCGATCGCGCTGGTGGTGGAAGAGATCACAGAAATGATCAGCCGCAGGGAACATTGCGAGATGATAGGCGATAAGGAGGATGTGCTGCTGTGCCGCTATGACGGGCAGGTAGTGCTGAACAGGCTTTCCTCCCTGAAAGACAGCGGAATAACGGACGGAACCCGTTTATTGCTGCTGTGACCATGACAGGCCGGCTTCCTGCAGGTCCGATATTCGGAATGGATGTGCAGCCCGTAAAAAGTGCAGTTCATCCATGAAAAAGTGCCGTCTGTCAGATCAGTGGACAAAAAGCGGGAAAATATGGTAAAGTATGGACAGTGAAAGGAGCCGATATGTTTCATACGAATGTCAGGGCGATGGATGGCGCCGCAGATGGATTGGAGCGACAACTGAGAAAGCTGAAGCAGGCAACAGAGGCTGTCCGGGATGTACGGAGCAGGCTGAACGGGTTGTCCGGCATGGACAATGTTCGCCGGAACCTGGACAGCGAGCTTTCCGGCATGGAGCAGGAGCAAAGGAATCTTCTCTCGCTGCTTGCAGCGCTCAGAATGGCAGCGCGCTGTTATGCGGATTGTGAACGGCGGATCATCGATTATGCGGAGTGCGGAAGACGTCAGGCGGCCGTGTCTGCGTGGTACATGGTAAACCTGAGCGGCGAAGTGAGGAATCTGGCGGAACAAATAATCTTTTAGCGGAAAGGTATGGTTATTGGTATGGCGGATAATATTGAGACAAATACAGGCATGATGGAGCGGGACGTAGACAGCCTGAAAGAGGCGTTGAACCGTGTGCGTCAGGATATGAAGGGGATGTTTGACGCAGTCATGGAACTGAACGGCATGTGGAGCGGGCAGGCGAACGAAGCTTTCAACCGCCAGTTTCAGCTGGACAGTGAACTGTTTGCGTCCTTATGTGAAGAGGCGGAGGGCATTATTGAAAGCATGGATAACGCAAAGGATGCCTATAACAGGTGCGAGGCTGAGGTTAGCCAGGAGATCGGGCGGATCCGGCTTTAACAGGAAGGCCCTGGAGATGATTTGGATAGCAGGAGGTGTAAAGATGGCAGAGTGGAACACGGATACCATGACGGGCTTTGGCGGTTCGGTCAGCTTTCACGTGGAGCCGGAAATGCTGAAAAGCAAGAGCGCGGAGGTGTCCCGCATTGTGAGCCGGATGCGGGAACATTTTGGGGAATTGAAGAATTTGATGGAGAAGACCGCCGGTTACTGGATCGGTGAAGCGGGTGATAAGCACCGGCAGATGTATAAGGATATTGAGGACAATGTGGAAGAGATGCTGAAGCGGCTGGGAGAATATCCGGTGGATCTTCTGGCGATCGCTAAAAATTATACGGATGTGGAACTATCCATAGAAGAGGATATTGAGACATTGCCGGACGATATCATTGTGTAAGGAGGAAGCCATGGCGACAAGATTTTCCATACAGATGGATTTTGACAAAGCAAAGAGGCAGGCGGATGAACTGGATGATATTGCCAACGGCTTAGACCGGGAGGCCAACCGGAGCCTGACGGATACCCTGAATGCGCTGGGGAATGACTGGCGGGGAGAAAATGCGGATCAGTATATCAGGAAAGGCTTTACCCTGAAAGAGGAGATAAACGGGACGGCAAAGTCGCTGCACCAGGCTGCTTCCACCATCCGCACGATAGCGAAGCGGATATACGATGTGGAGATGGAAAACCTCAGGATCGCAGAGGAACGTCAGCGTGCAGAGGAACAGCGTGCAGCAGAAGAGGCCCGTGCCAGAGCCTATTCCGGCGGCGGTGGAGGCGGCGGGGGCGGAAGAGGCTGGTGACAGGACGCCCGTATCTCATTATTTAAGTGTATTATGAAAAATCACATATAATACAATTCATTTTAAGGAGGAAATATCATGGCAGACATTAAAGTAACAAGTTCGGAGCTGCGTGCTGCAGCATCCAATCTTCAGGAGTACAATTCCAATTTCAAATCCCAGGTGGAGGCGCTGGTAAATTCGGAGGCTGTCCTCGGCGGGCAGTGGCAGGGTGATGCGAACACCGCATTCCACAAGGCTTTCATGAATGACAAGGCATTCATGGATAAGTTTGCCGCAGAGATCGAGAAGTATTGTGCGGCATTGGAGACCGCCGCTGCCAAGTATGATGCAAGAGAGGCGGCAAACGTGGAGATTGCAACCCAGAGAAAGTATTGATGATCGAAAAATCATGAAAAATAGGTAAAGGAGACATAAGGATATGGAAGGAACATTGAATGTGAGCAGCGAGAAGCTGGTCAGCACAGCGAACGAGTTTAACGGTATCATGAATCAGGTAAAGTCCATCACCGGCTATATGTGTGATGTGGTAAACGGCCTCAGCGGCAAATGGGAGGGGGACGCATCCGCCAAATATTCCCAGAAGTTCAACATGCTGCAGGATGATATCCAGAAGATGGCGAACATGATCAATGAGCATGTTACGGACCTGAATGAGATGGCGGCGAATTACGAGGCAGGCGAGCAGGAGATCATCAACGAAGAGGAGAGCCTGGCGGGCGACATTATCGTTTAGGAATCGTTTTCCGGCATGCGCCCGGCGCTTATTTGCGCTGATACGAAAGAAATTGCTGCAATGACGCGCCGGGGCGCTGCTGGATACCCTGAAAGGGCGCCGCGAAAGCGCCCGGTGAAGAATGCGGGAGCGGACAGAGGGAGTGGGATATGTCTGAATTTAAAGTAAAGATTTCCGGAATGGATCAAAGAGCAGCGGAAGAACAGCGGATAGCGGGAACACTGAATTCTCTGGAATCCCAGATCCGCTCTGTAAAACGCGCGCTGTCCGGCAGCGTGGGCAACCGTGAAAGCCTGGGACACAGCCTGGGACTACTGGCGGATAGAGTGAACCGTCATGAGCAGGATCTGAAAACCATGCGCTCCGTGCTGGTCAATGTGAAAAATAATTATGAAAAGACGGAACGCCGCATCTGCGGTTACGCCAATGACCATCCGATTACGATCGACGATATATGGAACGCAGTCACTACCGTAGGCAAAGGCCTGGCCATCAACGCGATGTTCCCGGGCGGCGGACTGGCGTGGCTGACGGGTACGATCCTGAAAGACGAGGAGTGGTCGGGAAAAAGTGAATGGTTGAAAATGGATTATAAGGATCGTGAACTGAAAAAGATTCTGGAAAAAAAGAAAAAGTCTTTGTCGGACGAAAAGTGGGAATATGACAAAGACAAAGGTGAATGGGTAAAGAAAGAAGAGAAAAAGGACGAAAAGAAAAAGACCAAGGAAGAAGAAAAGAAACTGAATCGAAAAGCTTTGATGGAGAGCATTAACATCTGGTCGGGAAGCCTGTCCAAGGAGGGAAGTCTCCTGCATCTGGGGAAAGACGGCGATGTGGAGACCGAATGGGGAAATTACACATACTCTGCAGATATCATGAAAGCGGAAGCAACGGCCTCCGGCCATGCAGACCTGGGAGGGTTTGGCGGCGAGGTGGGAGTTGCCCTGACTGCATTCACGGCGGGGGCAGGGGTTCAGCTGGGAAGCGACATGCTTGGCGCCCATGCGGAAGGCCAGGTGGATGTCCTCAAGGCAGAGGCTTCGGTTGGCGGAGAGTTTGGCGTTTGGGATGAAAACGGGGATTTCAATCCCCAGGTGGGAGTTTCGGCGAAAATGGAGGCAATCGCGGCGGAGGTTTCCGGAAAGGTCGGGGTCGATATCGCGGGAACGGAAATCAATGCGAAAGGATCCCTGAATTTCGGAATCGGAGCCCATGCGGATATCGGTTTTAACGATGGCAAATTTAAATTTGACGTGGGAGCCAGCCTGGGTGTAGGCGGCAGCGTGTCCCTGGAAGTGGATGTGTCGGGAACCGTGGATAAAGTGGTAGAGCATGCCCAGGATATCGGAAATGCGGTAGTGGATGCATATGACACCACCATGGGTTATCTGTCCGATGCAGCCAACGCGGTGGGCGAGGGATTCAAATCGGGCCTTTCCGCTTTTACGGGATTGTTTAAATAGTGTCTGCCTGTGGACATATGGCTCCAGGTGTGTTTAGATAGAATGGGAAACAGCAGAAACGGAGGTTTGTTATGAGAAGAGAATTATTGCCGATCGGTTCGGTGGTCAGGCTGAAAGACGTGGACAGATCCATGATGATATGCGGCTTTGCTCCCACCGGACCGGCGAAACCGGGTTATGTATATGATTATTCAGGGTTCCTCTATCCGGAAGGATATGGGGAGACCCTGGAAGTGTATCAGTTCGATAACGAGCAGATAGAGCTGGTACAGGCGATCGGCTATCAGGACAGGGAGACTTTCCGCTATATGGAAGCGCTGCAGGAAACGATCATGGATGTGAAAGAAAAAACGGCGGCTCAATTTGCGGAAAACAATGGCGCCGGGTCGAAAGAATAGAGGAGGGATCTGTTATGTTTGAGAGGACATTGCCCATAGGTTCGGTTGTCTTGTTAAAGGGCGCAAATAAGCGTCTGATGATCATAGGCTATTGCAAATACAAGGCCGGTGATGATGAGACGGTTTATGATTATGCCGGATGCGTTTATCCGGAGGGATTCATGAGTCCGGAAACGACGGCGCTGTTCAACCATGAACAGATTGATAAAATATTTGCGCTGGGGTATCAGAACCAGCAGCGGTTTGAGTTTGAGCCGAAACTCCGGGAAGCGATCGAACGCGTGAAAGGGTAAGGATATGACAAAATACATAAGAAAAATAATGACCGGCGTTGCCGGTCTGTTATTGTTGTGTTCGATGGCAGTGCAGGCGGCTGAAGGTCCTGTGGCGGTGGAACATTATACGGCCGGGGATGAGGCCGTACTGTATATCAGGGGGGTAGAGGGGGAAGCCGGGGCCGGTTCCTACCAGATCGGAACCACACCCTGCGAGATCACCAGCCTGACGCCCGTGAAAGAGACGGAGGAGGGGATTAAGACCCTGATCCTCTGGGACAATTCGCTGTCCGTGATGAACAGGTGCGGCGACAGGGTGAAAGCGATCCTGACGGATGTGGTCGCAAACCGCGCCGCAGGGGAAGAGTTCTCCATTGCGACCATTGACAGGGAGATCACCTGCCTGTCCGATTATACGGATGATTATGCCGCGTTAAAGCAGGTCATCGAGAATGTCTCCGGTGAAAATAAGGATGCATATATTATTGAAAATCTATACCAGGCGATTGAAAGCCTGAATGCCATGGAGGATGTGAGTTATAAGCGGATCATTGTGATCTCCGACGGAATGGATGCCACAGAGATCGGTTATTCCAAAAGCGAACTGGATACGCTGATCTCCCAGACGCCTTATCCGGTCTACACGATCGGTATCCTGGATGGGAAGCATCAGGAAGAACTGCAGAACATGTTTGCGATCTCCCGGACCACGGGCGTGGAATACTTTTATTTGAATGAGATCGAGGATGATATGACGGTGGTGCAGACCCTGAGCAGGGATTATTCCGTATGGCAGGTCAAGGCTGCCATACCTGCTGAAATACAGGATGGCAGCGTGCAGAATTCCCAGCTGGTCTTAAGCGTGGGGGGAAGCGACGTCACTGTCCAGAGCCAGGTGACGCTGCCTTTTGCCACAAAGACGGAGACGGAAGAAGTTCCCGAACCGACGGAGGAGCCCTCTGCGGAGGAACCCTCCCCAGAGCCGGATCTTCCGGTTGAGGAGCCGGAACCGGAGGAAGAAAACGCCGGGGTGGACAGGATGGTATTATGGCTGGCCGCGGGTGGCGCTGCGGTTCTCCTGGTGATCCTGCTGATCATTGTGATGGTGACACGAAGAAAGAAACAGAAGCCGCCTGCAGGAAATGACTATGCGAAGCTGGATTCCTCCATCAGGAATGAAAGGCGTGGCAGTGGCGCGTCTGTGCCCTCAGGAACCGGGGAGGGACCTGACAGGAATGGGGCGGTGATCGGCGCGGGGGCATTGACAGGGCAGCCGCCTGCGGCGGTTCCCACAGGACAGCATAAGACGCATATGTTGTTTGGGAATCAGGCTCCGGCAGGATCCGTTCCGGGAATGCACAGGATCCTGCTGGTAAATATAAGGGATGCCGTCCAGACGTATCAGTGCAGCATTGCGGATAAGGTGATCGTGGGCAGGAATTCCTTTTTCAGTAACTTGGTGCTGGAAGATGATGCCGTTTCCGAGAAACACTGTGAAATAGAACTGCTCAACGGTAAGGTCTATATAAAGGATCTGGGATCTTCCAATGGCACATATGTGGATGGCATCCAGATCAGCGCCAACAATGTGGAAGTGCAGTCAGGCGCCATATTACGGCTGGGGAGGCATGAGTACAGGCTGACCATAGAGTAAACGGGGCATTATGGGAAAAGGTCAGGAAGAAGGATGGCTGGTAAAAGGGAAATTCTGTATTGTGCGAAAACGGACAGGGGACTGTGCCGTAATGTGAATCAGGACGCAGCGGCTGCGTTTGTACAGGGGGATCTGGGGCTCTTTGTGTTGTCTGACGGTATGGGAGGGCATAGCAGGGGAGAACTGGCAAGCGCGTGGATCGTCAAAGGATTTGAAGCGTATTGGAATAACCTGCTTATGGCGCCGTTGCCGGACTTTCAGGACTTGGTGACGCAGATCCGGCAGCAGATATGCCTGTTAAACGGTCAGATCCTGGAGTATTATAACCAGGGACAGGTATGCGGCGCCACGGCAGTGGTATTGCTGATATCGGGCGGCTGTTATGCGGTATTCTCCGTGGGCGACAGTCGGATATATACCTGCGCAGGCGGCAGGTGCAGTATCCTGACGGTGGATGATATCTGGGACACACTGCCCTCCACCATAAGCGCTTTTACTCCGGAACAGATACTTCTCCACGAGAATCACGGGAAGCTTGTGCAGGCGGTGGGGACGCAGCCCCAGGTCAATATCCATGTGAGAACGGATAAACAGAAGCGGGGGCAGGTCTTCCTGCTGTGCAGCGACGGGCTTTTCAAATTCTGCGATGAGGGATGGCTCAGAAAGAAACTGCGGGGCGTGAAAAGCGAGGCTTCCCTGCAGCAGGCGATGGAGACCTGTTTCCAGGAAGTATACCGCCATGGGGCGGGAGACAATGTGACCGCCATCCTGGTGAGGACGTGACAGGGAACTGTTGCGAACTGCAGGCTGACCTGAAAAAAGTGCTTGCTAAAATACAGTGTCCTGTGTTATAATAGCTTTCGTCAGTGATGACGAAGCCATAGGGGAATAGTACAATGGTAGTGCGGCGGTCTCCAAAACCGTTGATGGGAGTTCGATCCTCTCTTCCCCTGCTGTAAGCCTGAGAGCGTGTGCTTTCAGGCTTTTGTCATAGGAGGAAATCATATGGAAGAAAACACTCAATTGGAACAGGCGCTCGCCACCCTGCATCAGTTTGTGCTGGATCTGACGGAGCAGGCGGGAGAGAAGCCGGAATACGGGGAGAAATTATGGCAGGGGATCAGGGCCTCGCAGGGTCTGCTGCAGGAACTTGCCTATTACCATGATTACCGGAAATTCCTCTGCCAATACCGCGTGGCGGGCTATACGCTGGCGGATGTGCTGGTATGGCAGGTGGATCATTTCAAACTTTACATGGATCGTCCTGATGAGATGAACCGCTACAGGCAGCAGAGGTTACTTCTTGAATCCTTTGAGGCAATGGTGGAAATGGAACGGGATCCGACGCCTTTTGTGGAAAAAATGCGGGGGGAGACGGGGACGGACATCATAGCGTGATTTGCACAAAGAGAAAGCACAATACCGAGGGGGTATCGTGCTTTCTTTGGGTGCGCCCGGCGGCGCACGCCTGTATCAGATTTCGCCTTTTGTATAAGCCCGTTCCGCCTCCAGCGTCGGCGGGATGGCGGTATTGCAGCTGCGCAGCTTCTGCATGAACATATCGATGTGGTGCAGCCGCTGGTTCAGGAGTACGTTGCGGTGGGCGATGATTTCCGTAAACATGGGGTTCTGCTCCAGTTTCTTGCTCAGCGCGGCTGGGAAAGGACAGTAGGTGAGCAGGATCTTCCTTACTACCTTGTTCAGTCTGGGGGAACCGGTTCCCTCGAAAAATACCCAGACGATATAGTCCCGCACAAACATTTCCTTGAAGCTGTTCTTTGCCCTCTGCAGGCTGGTCTTGATCTTCTCCTTTGCCTCGTTGGTCAGTTCGTGGTTCTTGCGGTAGAACTGCACATAATCGAAATACTCGCTGGTCAGGGAACGCTCGGACAGATCGTTCCAGCGGCTGCCCTGTACGCGCTTGCACATTTCCCAGCGGAATTCACCGGTGAGACGCACCATGGTGGTATTGAGATCCTCCATATGGAAAATGGAGAAGAGCATCCGGGCGGGGGAGTTGCGCTTTTTGCCCTCGATTTCCTGCCACATCACGCCCCTGACGCCCACATTGGGCATCAGGATCACATCGGGCAGGAATTCCAGATGGATGGTTTCCTTGCCCATGACGGCGGAATTTTCCAGGTCCAGGCTTTCCCGGTAAAATGCGGAATAATCCACGCTCTTTATCATTTCCAGGGTCTTGCTGATCCCGCTTATGGTGACATAGGACTCTTTCAGGTCTTTCATCACATTGGCCGCCGCAAAGAGGGGGCAGAACGTGGTGATGCGCCCGGAAGTAATCTTGTTGGCGGAGGCAAACAGGTTTTCCAGTTCGAACCGGACTTTCAGCATGGCGTCGTTTTTCATGGCTGTCGCCTGTGCCTCGGTAATCTTTCCGGTGGCTTTCTGCTTGTTGATATTGTCAAAAAAGTCCTCGTCAAATTCATTACGGCTGGGGTTCTTGCGGCCGTCATGGATGGCCCGGATCCAGTCGTAAAAGGTATATACGCCCAACTCGGAATGATCTTCCATGTGGGTGGCCAGATCGTAGAGGATGGCACAGTTGGCCGCTCCCGTCAGTTCCTCGTCCACGTAGCCGAAGTACAGGAACATGCGTACCGGGACGGGGATGGCGTCAGTCTGCAGGGAACGCTCAAATATGGTGGCGTACAGCGAGTTGAATTCATTGGTAAGCTGTCTGCGGAGCCTGCTTGCCTCCTCCTCCGAGGAATTTTTATCCTCCAGCGCTTTGTAGGCGATGACATGTTTGCGGAAAGAAGGCCCGATCTCCAGTTCCAGCCCGGCAAATCCCAGGATCGTGGTCAGGGAGCCGGAAAGTTCCGCCATCATGGACGGATCGGCTGCGGACGGGTCTTTTTGTCCGTCCGCCTGTAAAGCGACTTCGTCTGCTGATGTGGAAACGTTGTCCAGGAAGCTTTTGATCCTGGGGGCAGCCGTTTTCTGGTCTACAGCAGGGTCTTTCTCAAATTTCTCGATGATCCGCAGAATCGTGTCATAGAGCGCGCCTGTATCTTCGCAATTTTTACCGAGCCGGAGATACAAAGAGGTCAGCATCTCGAACAGGTCGTCCCCGGATTCGTTAAAATAGAAAGAGGCGATCTGCTTCCGGTACTGGAACTGCTCTTCCAGACTGGCATAAACCTGTTGGAAATCCTGGCTTCCCCGGCGCAGGATGCCCATGGCAAGTCCAATATCCTGGCACAGATAGCGGCTGGCCTCCCCGGCATAGGCGTTCTGCAGTCCCAGGTAATAGTCGCCCAGCCATGTGTCCGGGGTTTCGGCGTTCAGGTAAGCGCTGACATCCCCCAGATTGAGGGCGCGCGGCTGGATGCGGTAACGGTTGCAGAGTGTGGTATAGTGCCCATAGTCGTTCATCAGTTCCTGATGAAGATTGTCGCAGACCGCTTCCGCCGGAATGATCTGTCCCATGACATTGTTCAGCTGCCGGAACAGCGACAGCAGGATCAGCTTTGCCATTGCGGCATGGGACCGCAGCACTTTTTCCAGAACGTCGATGTTGTTCAGGGGATATGTCATGATGGTAATGTTGTCCAGCGTGACATAATCCACAAAATGCACTTCGGAACAGATCTCGCAGATACCGATCACATCCCCTTCCCCCAGCGTATAAGTGCCGCCGGGGTATGTTGCCTGTACTTTCCCCTTGGTGATGATGTGCAGCGCGGTTACAGGCTGACCGGCTGAATAGATGATTTTCCCTTTTTCCAAAATACTACCCGCCATATCTTTTATCTCTTTTCCGCCGCAATGCGGCTTTTTCTAAAGTTCGGTATTATTATACAACAAACAGGGTGCAATTTTCTACTGTACTTTTAATAAAAATGTGATAAAATAAAAATACATCTGTGTCAGTTTTGACAATTACTAAGAAAGGTACGGTTTACATAAATGGAAGAGAATCAGGAATATATGCAGCAGCTGATGGAAGATTACAAGGAGATGACGGCGCCCCTGCTGAAATACCTGCCATGGTTTGAGAGGAACGCGGGACAGGCAGGGAATTCTTATTATAAGGGATCCGAGTTCAATGAACGGAGCATGGCGATACCGGTGTATGACGCCAATCTCATGAGTTTCGTCAAAGAGGCATCTAACTCCAGGCTGATGGATCGCAACTACCCGTATGTCTATACCAGGAACCGCATCAAAACCCATGATGACGAAAGGAAAGTCATCAAGAACGCGGGCGTCAGGGAGTGGGACCTGTTAAGGGGGATCCTGTCCAAGTATGTGCTGGGCGGCAGGACCAAGAGTATGCTGTGGAGCCAGGCCGTGGAGGAGAATATCTTCTACCTGGTGCTGAAGAAGATGCAGGAGATCATCGAATACTGGGACAAATCCAAAGACAACGGGCAGTAACCCAAAAGCCGCCGCGCGGCGGCAGAATGTGAGGATGTATGGGCGAAAAATCAGTACAGAAGAGACGATACATATTGGAGACTGCCAGAAGAGTGTTTGTGGAGAAGGGCTTTAAACGCGTCACCATGAAGGATATTGTGGAGGCCTGTGAGATCAGCCGGGGGGGCCTGTACCTCTATTTTGAGAGCACAAGCCAGATCTTTCTTGAAGTATTGAAGATGGAGAGCGAGGAGACGGACGACGTGTTTTCCGACAGCATCACGGAGGATGCCACGGCGGCGGATATCCTGATCCTGTTCCTGCAGGAGCAGAAGAAAGAACTGCTGCGGAAGGAGGACACCCTGACCCAGGCGATCTACGAATATTACTTTGAAAACCAGCCGGGCAGGAAAGATAATATACTCCGGAAGCAGTTCGATTCCGCAGTGAAGATCATAGAGAAGCTGATCGAGACCGGGGTGGACAACGGGGAGTTCTACTGTGAGGACTGCGAGGGGACGGCCCGCAACATCATGTTCGTGCTGGAGGGCCTGAAGATTTCCGCGCAGACCATCGGGATCACGGCGGACACCGTGGACCGGGAGATTTCTTACATATTAAGATCGCTGGATGTAGAGATATAAATAAATCAGTGCCTGGAGGAGCGGTATGGGAAACGTAAGACGTATCTATGTGGAGAAGAAAGAGCCTTTTGCGGTAAAGGCAAAGGAACTGCATGAGGAGTTGAAGAATTACCTTGGGATCGATGTGAAAGGAGTGCGGGAGTTCATCCGCTATGACGTGGAGAACATTTCGGATGATGTGTTTGAAAAGGCGTGCAGGACTGTTTTTTCCGAACCCCCGGTGGATGACCTGTATGAGGAGAGCATCGAGGTACCGATGGACGGGAAAGTGTTTTCCGTGGAATTCCTGCCCGGTCAGTTCGACCAGAGGGCGGATTCCGCCGTACAGTGCGTGCAGTTTTTGAAAGAATCGGAGGAGCCCGTGATCAGGACGGCGGTCACTTACATGATCCTGGGAGACGTCACCGAAGAAGAATTCGACCGGATCAAGGCGTACTGCATCAACCCCGTGGACTCCAGGGAGACGGGCATGGACAAGCCGGACACGCTGATCACGGCCTTTGAGGATCCCGCCGACGTGAAGATCCTGGAGGGCTTTGCGCAGATGGAGGAGAAAGACCTGCTTGCCCTTTACGATTCGCTGTCCCTTGCCATGACGTTTAAGGACTTTTTACATATTCAGAAGTATTTCAGGGAGGATGAGAAGCGCGACCCTTCCATGACGGAGATCCGTGTGCTGGATACCTATTGGTCCGACCATTGTCGTCACACCACTTTCTCCACGGAACTGACGGACGTGGAGTTCGGGGAGGGCTATTACCGCACCCCCATGGAGACCACTTATCAGAGTTACCTGGACACCCGGGAGGAAATCTTTGCGGGCAGGGAAGATAAGTTTGTCTGCCTCATGGATCTGGCGCTGATGGCCATGCGGAAGCTGAAGAAAGACGGAAAGCTGGCGGATATGGAGGAATCCGACGAGATCAATGCCTGCTCCGTGGTGGTGCCCGTGGAAATGGACTACGGCGACCACAGGGAGACGGAGGAATGGCTGGTATTTTTCAAGAATGAGACCCATAACCATCCCACGGAAATAGAGCCTTTCGGCGGTGCTGCCACCTGTCTGGGCGGCGCCATCCGGGATCCCCTTTCCGGCAGGGGCTATGTCTATCAGGCCATGCGTGTCACCGGGGCGGCGGATCCCACCGTGCCCGTGGCAGATACCTTAAAAGGAAAGCTTTCCCAGAAAAAGCTGGTTCGCGGCGCGGCAAGCGGCTATTCCTCCTATGGGAACCAGATCGGCCTTGCCACCGGCTTTGTAAAAGAGATCTATCATCCCGACTATGTGGCGAAGAGGATGGAGATTGGCGCGGTCATGGGCGTGGCTCCCAGGAAGAACGTGATTCGCGGGACTTCCGACCCCGGGGACATCATCATCCTGCTGGGGGGACGCACCGGGCGGGACGGCTGCGGCGGCGCTACCGGTTCCTCCAAGGTGCACACGGAGCAGTCCATCGAAACCTGCGGCGCGGAGGTGCAGAAAGGCAATGCGCCCACGGAGCGGAAGATCCAGAGACTGTTCCGCCGTGAGGAAGTAAGCCGCATTATTAAAAAGTGCAACGATTTCGGCGCAGGCGGCGTGTCCGTGGCCATCGGCGAACTGGCGGACGGCCTTACCGTGGATCTGGACAAGGTTCCCAAGAAATACGCCGGCCTGGACGGCACGGAACTGGCCATCTCCGAATCCCAGGAGCGTATGGCTGTGGTGGTGGGTCCGAAAGATGTGGAGAAATTTTTAGGCTATGCCGCAGAGGAGAACCTGGAAGCGGTGGCGGTGGCAGTGGTCACGGAGGAACCCCGGCTGATCCTGAACTGGAGGGGCAGGACCATCGTTAATTTAAAGAGAGCCTTTCTGGACACCAACGGCGCCCACCAGGAGACCGCCGTAAGGGTGGACATTCCTGACGAGAAAGAGAACTATTTTGATCAATACGCGGCGCCTGCGGTGGGCGAGAAGCTGGAGGCAGGCGAGATAAAAGAGGCCTGGCTGGCTCTGCTGAACGACCTGAACGTATGTTCCCAGAAAGGGCTGGTGGAGATGTTCGATGCCTCCATCGGCGCGGGAAGCGTATTCATGCCCTACGGCGGAAAGCACCAGCTGACGGAGACCCAGACCATGGTGGCGAAGCTGCCCGTGCTCCGCGGGAAGACGGATACCGTCACCATGATGAGCCATGGATTCGATCCTTATCTGTCCTCCTGGAGCCCTTACCACGGCGCGGTTTACGCAGTAACGGAGTCCATGGCGAAGATCGTGGCTTCCGGCGGGGATTTTGAGAAGATACGGTTTACATTCCAGGAATATTTCCGCAGGATGACCGGCGACCCTGGCCGCTGGAGCCAGCCTTTCGCGGCACTGCTGGGCGCTTACGACGCCCAGATGGGTTTCGGATTGCCCTCCATCGGCGGCAAGGACAGTATGTCGGGAACCTTTAACGATATCGACGTGCCTCCCACGCTGGTCTCCTTTGCGGTGGATATCGCGAAGCAGGGAGACATCATCACCCCGGAACTGAAAAAAGCGGGAAATAAGCTGGTGCGCTTTAAGATAGAGAAAGACGATTTTGACATCCCCATGTATGAGGATGTGGCGGAACTGTACCGCTTTATCAGCCACCTGATCCAGGAGAAAATAGTGGTTTCCGCCTATGCGCTGGATGCCAGGGGCACAGTGGCGGCGCTGTCCAAAATGGCTTTCGGCAACAAGCTGGGCGTGCAGGTGGAGGACGGCGTTTCCGTGGATACGCTCTTTGAAAATGCGCTGGGAGACATCCTGGCGGAGGTGGTTCCTGAGAAGCTTGATGTGCTGACGGCTTCGGAGCATAATGTGAAAGTGATCGGCACCGTGACGGAGGCGCCCGTATTTGTATACGGTGATGTGAAGATCACCATGGAAGAGGCGCTTGCTTCCTGGACTTCCAGGCTGGAGAAAGTATTCCCCACCAGGGCGGTCAGGGATACCGCGCCTGTGGAGAGCAGGCTCTATCAGGCCGACAGCATTTATATATGTAAACATAAGGTGGCCAGACCTACGGTATTCATCCCCGTCTTCCCGGGAACCAACTGCGAGTATGACAGTGCGAAAGCCTTTGAGCGCGCGGGAGCCAGCGTGGTGACAAAAGTATTCCGCAACCTCAGCGAGGCGGATATCAGGGCTTCCGTGGAGGAGTTTGAGAAAGCCATTGCCCAGGCGCAGATCATCATGTTCCCCGGCGGCTTTTCCGCAGGCGACGAGCCCGACGGCAGCGCCAAGTTCTTCGCCACCGCTTTCCAGAACGAGAAGCTGAAAGAAGCGGTCATGAAGCTGCTGAACGAGAGGGACGGCCTGGCGCTGGGGATCTGCAACGGCTTCCAGGCGCTGATCAAGCTGGGACTGGCGCCCTGCGGCGAGATTGCGGGACAGAAAGAGGATTCGCCCACGCTGACCTTTAACACCATCAACAGGCACATTTCCAAAATGGTGTATACAAAGGTGGTCTCCAATAAATCGCCCTGGCTGCAGCAGGCCGGGCTTGGAAAGGTGTACTGCAACCCCGCTTCCCACGGCGAGGGGCGTTTCGTGGCTCCGAAAGAGTGGCTGGATAAGCTGTTTGCCAACGGACAGGTGGCCACCCAGTACTGCGACCAGGAGGGAAATATCTCCATGGACGAGGAGTACAATATCAACGGTTCCTACTGTGCCATCGAGGGCATCACGTCCCCTGACGGGCGTTGTCTGGGCAAGATGGCCCACTCCGAGAGACGCGGCGACGCCGTGGCCATGAATATTTACGGAGAACAGGATATCAGGATATTTGAATCAGGGGTGGCGTACTTCAGATAGGGGGAACGTATGGACTGAAAAGTCAATTTAATACAGACAGGATAAAATGACAGTTTCCGGTAGGGAAGCTGTCATTTTTTGCGCGCCCGTTCCCGGTGAAATTCCTTGACAAAATTTGTCGGGGGGGGGGTACAATATCAGGGGGCAAAGGAGGTAGGTTTTCATGGACTCAACTCAATTATCAACGGAAGTTTTAAGCAGGGACGAATACAGGCAGTATTTGAGAGAAGTGTGCCATTATGAGAAGAACCTGCTTATGATCAACCTGTCCATAGATCGGTTAAAAGAACAAATGTCCGGTCTGGGCGTCTCCAACCATATCCGGAAACCTGTGAAAGGAATGCAGGATACCAGGAGCAAGGCGCCATTGGCCCTGCGTACCAGTGTCATCATGGGATTTATTCCTATCGTGATCATCTCGTTTGCCTTAATGGTACTTACGCAAATCATAGCGGTGGGCGTGGCTGCCTTTTTTGTGTTACATGTGATATGGTATCTGATTACGTTTAAAATACTGGACTCGGAGAGAAAGACAAAAAACAAGGAGATACAGAAGCGGGACGACAAAGAGCAGGCGGACTATGAGGAAGCCCTGCAGGGGGAGAAACGGCGTCTGGAGATCGAAAACCTCCAGAGACAGTCCCTTGCCTGCGATATCAGCAATTTTGAGATAGACAGGGGTATCTGTTCGCGCACCCTGAGTGATCTGTATGCGTGCAATATCCTGCACCCGAAGTATCGGAATTTTGCGGCGGCGGCTTCCTTTTACGATTACATTGACACGGGGAGATGCTCTTCCCTGGAGGGACCCAACGGGGCTTATGCCACCTACGAGATGGAGAGCAGGATGGATAAGATCATCAGCAAACTGGATCAGGTTCTGGATAAACTGGAACAGATCCGGCAGAATCAGGAGATGCTGTATTCGGAGATCAGGGATGCGTACTACCAGTCCAATCTCCTGGCTTCTGAGACCCTGGACGGGATTAACAGGATTGCCCAGAGGACGGATGAGCAGCTGTACCAGCTGGCGGAGAACCAGCGCCTGATCGAATACAATACGCGGATCTCGGCGGAGAGCGCGGAGACGATGAAGCATGTGATGTTGTACAAGGAGCGTGTGGGAGGCCCGCTTCCCGTCAGCTATCCAAATTTCGATCGATAAAGACTGCTGCGGGAGGAAAAGTACGGGATGTGCCCTACGGTTACTGTTTTTGGTTTGCCTATATACATGTTTTCCCTTTGTTACATATTGGCGGGCGATACGGCGTTTATGGTCTATTATTTCTGTCCCAGATACCGTGATGATATTCTCAGGGATTTCGTGAAAGCGATCACTTATGGCCTGCTGGTATCCGTTGCAGGGGGAAAACTTTTGTTTGCAGTCACCCAGATACCCCAGGGCAGGAATTTCTGGGACGCCCTGCTGAGAGGCGGATTTGTGTTCTATGGAGGCCTCATGGGGGGCGCGGTGGGACTGGCGGTTTTCTGCGCGAGATACCGGCAGAATTTTCTGGACTGGGGCGATATTATGTGCAGCCTGCTGCCCATGTGCCAGGCCATCGGCAGGATCGGCTGCTTCTGCAATGGATGCTGCTACGGAAAGCCCTATGACGGATTCGGCTCCGTCCTGTACCCGGTGAACGGGGTGAAGATCGGGGTCTATCCCACCTGGTTCATGGAGTCCCTTGGCTGTGCGGCGCTGTTTTGCTGGCTCTGGAACAGGCGGGGACGGAGAATAAGGGGAAGCGTGGCCAGCGGTTACCTGACCGGATACGGCATCCTGCGGTTCTGCATCGAGTTTTTCAGGGGGGACGAACTCCGGGGAGTCTGGGGGCTTCTTTCCACTTCGCAGATCATCAGCATCATCATGGTGCTGGCGGGGGTGGGAACAGGGATATACGCATGGAAATATAAGGAGCAGAACAGACTTTGGTGACTGCTCTTTATTATAAATAGGACAACGGAGGATGAGGAGGAACTATGAGTAAATTTGAATGTAAGAATTGTGGCTTTATAGTGGAGCAGGCGACACAGCCGGGAAGCTGTCCCCTCTGCGGCGGGACTGAATTTACGGCGAGTGGGAGCACGCAGGCCGATGCTGCGGCGAACAGATCCGCCAGGGCGTCTGTTCCTGTGGGCACTGTGACGGACAGGCCTGTCAGGGAAGCAAATCCTGCGCCCTCCGTCCCGAGAAACAGCTATGTGCAGTTTCGGGAGTTCCCGTCGGTGCAGAGGGATCGGGTGAAGAAAGAACTGGAAGAAAAGATAAATGCAATCCAGGAGGAGGCGGCAGCGTATATCGGGCGGCAGGAGGCAAAAAACAAGAAGAAAAACGATAGTGCTTCCGGGGGATTATTTGGATTGGTGTTTGGTCTTGTTGGATTTGTCGGAACTTGCAGCGGATCCTGTTATATTATTGATACACCAGGATTTCAAGGTTTTCTCCAGGTACTTTATGCATCCTTGTTTGTTGGGATTGTGCTGGGTGTGGGGATGCTTTTTCTGGGAGACGCCCTTACAGGAGCAAAAAAGAAAGATTATGAGGTCATAGACATAAAGAATGATTCTGCGGAGGAGGAAAAGAAAAGCAGCCAGGAGGCAGCCCGCAGGAGTATCAGTGAGTATGTGCAGTCCTTTGACAGGGCGGTAAAGGAGTCCGTGCAGAGATTTATTTCCAGCAAAACCACGGAGGACATTGGAAACCGTATCCTGGAGGGGTTCCTGACCGCAATCGGGAATGCGCCCAGGGATGCGCGGCGAATGGATATTGTGGTGAAATGCCAGTACTCGGTATATGCCAATCAGGTGCAATATGGGGGTGGGATTTTCAGCTTTTCACAGAACCACTGTTCCAACCTGGCAGGCCCTGTGGAACAGGCGGCCCTGGGGCAGGCCATAGCCACATACCTGGAGGTACATGTGTTGGAGAAGTATGACAGGGATCCCTGCGGCTCTGTTCCCCAGATCCTGATCGACAATGAGGATGACGCGGCGTCACGCACCGTTACCGTGACATATAAGGCAGTGAACGTATATTACAGGGGAGCATGAAGGACGTTCCCTTAGGATGACAGGAGGAAGATACATGGCAGTGTACATATGTACTATTTGCGGGGAGAAGTATGAATGTGATGGGAAGCCCAGGGAATGCGCCGTATGCGGAAACACGGATTTCCGGGTGGAGGAGAAGACTGTGCCCACATTCCAGGGCGGGACATCCCGCGAACCGGACACAGGGGATATCGGGC
Source organism: Blautia sp. (assembly GCA_023667395.1). Taxonomy (GTDB): domain Bacteria; phylum Bacillota; class Clostridia; order Lachnospirales; family Lachnospiraceae; genus Acetatifactor. Next base: position 58,691 of record JAMPAC010000003.1, read on the forward strand.
ATCCGCCCGTGAAGCAGGATATGACGCCCCCGCCGGTGCAGGAGAGCCGGGTGCAGACGGACTGGAGGCCTGAACCGGTGAAAGGGAGTCCGGTGCAGGAGAGCCAGGTGCAGGCGGACTGGAGGCCTGAACCAGTGAAAGAGAATCCGGTGCAGGTGGAATGGAGACCGGAACCGGTGCAGGAGAGCCAGGTGCAGGCGGAATGGAGTCCGGAACCGGTGAAAGAGAAACAGGTGCAGGCGGAGCGAAGTCCGGAATCGGTTCGTGAAGAACCGGGGGACAAGGGCAGAGTGAAAATAGGGGGCGCCCTGTGGGCCGTGATCCTGATCGCGCTGGGCAGCCTGGTACTGTGTTTCAAACGCAGCCTTATCCCTTTTCTATACGGCACATTGGGCATAGGCCGTATTATCCGGGGGGTGTATCCGGAGACCGTTGTCGTATCCATGGGCGTTTTACTGACCGGGTGCGGGATGCTGCTGGCTGTGATATGGCTGGTCGGTTTGTTGAAGCGTCTGCGGAAAGCGTGAGTAGAAACGGCAGGGAATGGATTAAAAACAGGAGGAAGAAGTATGGCAGCGTACATATGTAATATTTGCGGAGAGAAGCATGAATGTGACGAAAGACCTGGGGAATGCGCCGTGTGCGGAGGCGCGGATTTTCGGTTGGAGGGGGAGAGAGTGTCCCGCAGCGAAACATATCGCGAACCGGATATGGGGGATATTGATCATCTGTTTGCCAGGCATAACATGGCGTTCCCCCCGATGAAAGCGAAGCAGGACAGGAAAGACCAGCAGAAATTTGAGTCGGACGCGAGGAAGAAAGCTCAGGCAGATTCGGAGGCCATGAAGAAGAATATTCCCAGTTCGGCAGTGGATTTCAGGTATGCAGTGATCATGTATGTGGCTGGTGTGGTGGAATTGGCGGGCTGGGCATCTTGTGCTTTCACAGTAACGCCCATACCCTGGCTCGTCCTTGCCATATCGGCGGGAATTGTATTGTGGGTTAACCAGAAAAGCTATGATAAATATATGAAAAAGGCAAAAGCGGCTGCAGAGCGTGTCCTGACAGACGCGGAAGACGATATCGTCAGGTATAACAACGCGCAGGATGCACAGTACAGGGCATACTGTGATGAATTTTTGAGAGCCAGCCAGAAACTCAGCGAGGAGTATGTGGGAACGGAGTTTGTCATCCGGATCGCCGAGTGGATCTTCCAGCCCTTTGACAGGCAGATCAGCCAGACGAACAGGGAGGAGAGGATTGCGGAGATCAGGGAGGTTTATTCCTACAGTGTCTACACGGACAGGATCATTTGCGGCAATGGTACTTACGATTTCAGGGGGCACGGCCTGAGGGATGTGGACGATCCCGTCTGCCAGACGGCTCTTTCCATTGCCATCGCGGCGGCTGTGAAGATATTGGTCATGCAGAAATATCCCGTGGATATTTCCGGCACGCCCATAGCCGTTTCTACGGAGGTGGCCTACCGTGAAAATTATCTTGTGGAGACCATGACTTATACCGCGAAGAACGGAAATTATAATGCGATGAGCGTCTGGTAACAGCGCGTAAAGATTTTCTAAGTCAGTAAAGTACACTGACTAAGAAAATCTACGGTTCCGCTTTGCGGAACCTATACGCGCGGAAGAATCGCAGGTTGTTTCGCAGGGAACCGGGTGTTTGAACCATTAAAGATGGACAGGGAGTCAGTATGAAGAAGATAGAAACGATTTACACGGAAATTTATGACAGGTTGAGAGAACTTGCGGAGGCAAGGGAGGAAGCGGAGAGGCAGCTGCAGGAGGTTTCGGTCAGGAACAGGCAGCTGTTCCAGGAACTGGATGAGAGGATAAACGCGGATCTGCAGGGCATTACCGAGAAGATGAGCCGGGTCAACGTATTCATCAATTTTGCCAGGGAGCATACTTCCGTCTGCGAGATGGCGTCAGGGGCCATTGCCTATGATACCACCGAACTGAACCGTCTGATGGTCTTGGTGGAGCATTCGGCCACGGACGATATGAATGCCCGCAGGCTTTTCACGGTGGCGACCGGGCAGTTGAAGACCCTTGTGGCACAGAAAGCGTCGCTGCAGAATGCGGGGGATCAGGAGAAACAGAGCCTGCGTGCGCGCGTGATGCCTGACAGGCAGGCGGCGGTGGAGAGGAAAGACGCAGCCGTGGAGGCTTTCCGGGCTTATTTCCAGAGCCCCCAGTGCCAGGATTCCCTGAGCATGCTCAAGGAACAGACCGTACCGGAGCAGACGCTGAGCATGGGACTGCGCCGGGCGGATTTCCCCGTGCCCGAGGAACTGACGGAAGTGGCGGCGGAGACGCTGGGAGATTTATGGGACAGGAACACGCAGAGCATTTCCATACCGGTGACCATTGGCGTGGAGGAAGGAAATGTCTGTGTGGCGGAGTATACCAACCAGACGGAGAACGAGGTGCTGTCCGGTATCCGGGACATCCTGCTGAAAGGGATCGGCTTCACCGGGGGAGAGCCCCAGTACATCTGTGTGTTTGACCCCGTGCGTTATAATGATTCCGCGCTGGGGACGCTGGAGCCCCTGGCGCTGGGGGAGAGCCGCCTTATCGACAGGGTGCCCACATCCAAGGAGGAATTACAGCGGAAGCTGGACGATATCATCAATAAAGGCAACCTGGAGGATCAGCTGGCGGCCAGGAATGAAAAATATGAGCGGGCCGTGAAATTTTATGTATTCCACAATTTTCCCCAGGGCTACGACGCGTCCATGCAGACCAAGGTGCGCCAGCTGTGCGTTAATGCGCCCCATGGCAGGATGAACATTTTCCTGACCCACAACTGCTCGGAGGACGAGAACAGGTTCATGGCCCAGAACGAGACCTATAATTATCTGAGGGAATTTGGCAGGATCATCACTGTCGCAGGGAACGAATACAGCACGGACTGGGATAAGAACGGCAATCAGGCCCCGTTCTGGTGGAACCAGGCGCCCTCCAGGATGCCGGAGGATCTGCTGGAGAGGGCAAGACAGAAAAAGGAACAGAAGAACCAAGGCAAAAATGATTATGACGCCCAGGTAGGGATACAGGAAATGCCCGCATACCGCAAGGGCGTTCGGCGGCTTACCGACATCCCCTACGGCGTGGACGAGAGCGGGCAGCTCCTGACGCTTGACTTTGAGAACAGTAATTTTGCCACATTCATATGCGGCGCGGCGCGTTCGGGAAAGTCAACGCTCCTGCATACCATTTTGACCGGCATTTTCCAGCAGAATCATCCTGACGACGTGGAGGTATGGCTGATCGATTTTAAGATGACGGAATTTTCCCGTTATATCGGACACCTGCCGCCCCATGTAAGGTATATCATCCTGGATGAGTCGCCGGAACTGGTGTATGACATTATCGACCGTCTGACGGAGATCCTACAGAAACGACAGAGTATTTTTAAGGGAATGTGGCAGAAGCTGTACGACGTCCCTGAAGAAAAGTATATGCCTGCCATGTTCATCGTCATCGACGAGTTTTCCATTATGAGCCAGATCATTGCGGATTCCGCCACAAGCGGGGAAAATTACAGCGAAAAGCTGCAGGCGCTCCTGGCCAAGGGCGCGGCGCTGGGGATGCACTTCATCTTTGCCAGCCAGGGCTTTACCAGCGGTACCAGGGGACTGAACGATTTCTCCAAGAAGCAGATCCAGCAGCGGATCGCCATGAAGACGGAACTGGCGGAGATCAAGGCCACCCTTGACCTGCTCAATGCAAGCGAACAGGATTACGCCATGATGGAACAGCTGCCCGTCCACAAGACGCTGACCCGCATGCCTGTGGATGAATACGGCAATCATCTGTGCTTGGCGGACGTCCTGTATATTTCCGATTATAAGAAGCAGGAACACCTGATCGATACGATCAATGCGAATATGCAGCAGAAGCCAAGGTACGACGTGGGGGATATTCCCGCGTACATATACAAGCAGCCCATGATCATTGACGGCAACAGTTATCACCCTTTTTCCGATAAGAAAGATAAGATGATGGAGTATCTGGAGAAAAGGAAGCCCCTGCTCCGGTCGGAGGGGCTGTGGGACATTTTCTGGGGCGAGCCCAGACGCATGATGCACGTCTTCCCGGCGCAGATTGCGGACAGTTACGGGGAAAATGTTTTCATGCTTGCCCCCATCCATGAGAAAGAGGCGGCTTTGAGCGTCCTGCTTTCCATGAAACAGTCCCTTGACATGCAGGGCAGGTTCGTGCAGCTCTGGACCACCAGGAAGCACGGCATGTATCAGCAGCTGGTGGGCGACTGCGGCTGGTCTTCCGTGAAGCGTCTGGATCTGGAGCAGGTCTGCCAGGCCATCGCAGACTGCAGGAAGAAGATCGAGGACAAGAAGCCGGGCAATACCTTTTTCATTCTTCTGGGCTTTGAATCCCTGATGATGGATATGAGTTTCCAGGAGAGGAAAGCGGCTCCGGGACAGATGCAGACACAGACGCAGGCACAGCCGCTGAAAGATTTCAGCAGTATGTTCCAGCCTGCGGGCGCACCACGGGCAGGCGGACTTGATCTTCTGAGCCAGATGAACATGAAAGGGCAGGGCGGAAGCGCCGCTGTCGCAGGAGGGCAGACAGACGTGACAGCCGGGGTACAGGACGAAAGCCGTTTTGCAGTCGCAGGGATGCAGCCGGGCGAAACAGCTGGGGTACAGGGCGGAAATGTCTTTGCCGCAAATGTGCAGTCGGGCGGAATGACAGGAGCGCAGGCAGGCGCAGGTATGCCGTCGGGTGCAGGCGCGGCGAAACAGTCTGCCGATGAACCGGAATCACCCCTGTATGACGCGAGGGAGGATCTGAAATATATCCTGACCCAGGGTCCCAGGCTGGGCTACCATTTCCTGATGGTGTTCCACACCATGGGCGAGTTCAAGCAGATGAAGATTGCGGCCGGGCTGTTCAAGCATAAGGTCATGTTCCGTGCGCCCAAGGCGGACGTATTCGAAATGGTGGGAGCCCAGGGGAAAGACGTGGCAGCCCTGGGAGACCATTCTTTCCGCTATACCAACGGGCTGGACAGCTTGAGTTTCCGGCCATTCCTCCATGCAGGCCTGTCCCTGGACGGATGGAAAGTCAATGAGGACGGATCCGTGGCGGAAGAAGTGCTGGAAGAGGAAAATTATTTATTATAAAAACAGTCTCGGAACGGCAAATGCAATGTGCCCAAAGGCACATGAAAGAAATTTCCAGCTGCGGTGTGTGCAGATGAAAATTTCTTTCAGGACAAGGGCATTGAAGTGAAGAGAGCGGAATAAGTTCCTGCAAGCAGGAACTGGAATAGAAATAGGAGGTATGATTGTATGAGCGATGAAAACAGGTTTCTGGAAGTTGAATCCCTGCAGACTCTGATCAATGCGGTGAGTAACTATCTGGAGGAACTGGGGGTGAGTTACAATTTTCTGGCGGAGGCCGCCAATGTCTGCCAGATGGCCATGGGAAGCGACGAGATCGCCATGAAACAGATCAACCGGATGTATGAGGCGCTGGAAGGACTCCGCGTGGCGGCGCTCACGGCGCAGGAAGTAGCGCAGGATATGCAGACAAGCCTTATGCAGGCGGAGGCAATCAGAAACATGTGACAAGTGTGCAAAGATTTTCTAAGCCCGCAAAGTACGCGGACTAAGAAAATCTAAGTTGCACACAGAAGAATGCCAAGAGCAGGCATTCTTCTCGGAACCGAATGGTTCCGTGGGATTGGTTTGTGCCGCCGGAGGCGGCATGTTTGGAAGTGCGGGAGAAGTTCCCGTCCGGAGTTGGGATTACAGGAGGTAAAGAGGGATGAAATTATCTTTGAATCAGGAATCCGCAGACGCATTGAGGGTTCTGGCGGATCAGATGCCCCGTGCCATCGAGCAGATCGAAGACGCCACGGAGAGGCTGATGGCTGTGTACGCCCAGGTGGAAGGAACCCTGGGGGTGCATGAACCACATTTCGCCGATATGCTGAACCGGCTGAGGAATGCACAGATGATGGCGCAGACCCCGGTGCTGGCGCTGCCAATGAAACTGAATGAGGTGGCAAATGCCATTGAGGATTATATCAGGACCAACCCGGATTCGGGCAGTTATCTGGGAAACTGACAGACCCGTCTTCCGGGTATTCCGGAAGCGCGCCGGGAGGCGGGGGCGGTACAGGCACAGAGGATGTCAAGAAGCTGGCGCCCAAGCGGGATATCAATTCCGCGAGGCAGTCAGCCATGGAGAGCATCGAGGCTCGGATGGAAGTAAAAAGGGACGACCTGCGCGACAAGGGAATGGCGGACGGAGAGCAAATGGAGCGCATCATCGCCATGGAGAAGGAAGCGGCCATCGAGCGCATGGAACAGGACCTGAAAGGTGAGACTGAGCCGAATACATGGGATGACCGGCACTTTAAGGTGAAAAGATAGGAAAAGGTGAAAAAAAAGATATGAAGAACGATATGAAGAAACTGATCATGGCAGTCATGACAATGGCAATGATGATAAGCCTGGCGGCATGCGGCGATGGTTCCATGGAGCTGTCTGACAAAAAATACCAGGAAGTCCTGAACATTATGGGAATCGACGGAGTAGAGGAGGCAGTGGATAACGTGGTGCTGGAGAGTATCCTGTATGACAGTATACCGTCCGAGGACTATCGTGATGCAGACGATAATGACTCTGTGTGGAAAGCTGCATCGGAACTCTGCGGCGAACAGAAAGATAATTACTATTACAGCTGCTGCGGCCTGGGCACGAATCAGGAACAGGCGGAGGCAATGCGGAAGGAATATAAGGATTATCTGCAGATGCAGGGCTATGAATACAGGGAAACGAACGCCAACTTTGGCGATATTTATGTAAAGGGCAATTGTGCGGTCATTCTCCAGGAAGTCAGGGGTCCCGTACACTGGAGCGATAAGACCGAGGGACAGTATGGGCTGGTCACCTGGTTCTATTGACCGGCAATAACCGGCTGATACCTGAACATTTTTAACGCAATCATTTCGCGAAACTTGCAAAAGGCGGACAGATACGTTATAATGAATGTGCAAGGTTTGAGGCCGGTTTGTTCATGATGTGGGAGAGTAGGTCTCAAAGAAAGAAAGGGGAGGTTATTATGTTATTGGCATTGATACCACTTTTTGACGAGAATATGGCCGTCCGGGCCTACTCGATCTTTGCCCAGAGGGACAATTTCTTCCTGGATCCCATGATGCAGGGAACCATGCAGAATGACGGGGCTGCCGCTGTTTACGGTCTGGAAATGATTGAAGAGATGGGGATTGAGTCCATTTCCGATGACAGTGAGGTGTTTGTCTCAGTGAGCAATATCTCTATTTTTACGGATGTGGCGGAACAGTGCAGCGCGCCCCATGAGCGCATCGTGTTCCTGATCGATAATACGATCCCGCCTGTGGACGTGTACATAAACCGCCTGCGGGAACTGAAGAACATGGGGTATAAGCTGGCAATCCGCAAACTGGCGGTAGCGGATTTTGAGAATTACAGCGAAGTGTTCAAGCTGATGGATTATGTGCTGCTGAATAACCGCAAGATCGCCATTGACAAGGCGAAGATTTATTTTGGTAAGCTTTATCCGAACATCAAGCTGGTTGCCGGCAATATCAGCGATATGGAGACGTTCGAGAAGCTGAAGGCGTCCGGCGGATATCAGCTGTATGAGGGGGAATTTTACCGTGTGCCCGTGACCAGGGGCAATACGGAGATCACGCCCCTGAAAGTGAACTATATCGCGTTGATGAACTCGGTCAACAGCGCGGATTTTGACTTGGAAGAGGCGGCGGATATCATCGGACGTGATCCCGCGCTGACCATCTCCCTGCTGCAGATGGTGAACCGTATGACCGTGAATTCCGGCATCACCACCATCCGTCATGCGGCGGCCATGTTGGGTCAGAAGGAACTGAGGCAGTGGATCAACACGGCGGTGGTAAAGGAAATGTACGCGGACAAACCCAGCGAGATCACCAGGCTTTCCCTGTTGCGCGCCAAGTTCGCCGAATGTCTGGCAGTGCCTTTTAACATGGCTGTCAGACAGGAGGAACTGTTCCTGATGGGACTTGTCTCCGTGCTGGATGTAATCCTGGAGACGTCCATGGAGGAGGCGCTTGAGAAAGTGAAGGTGACAGGGGATGTAAGCAGGGCGCTGACCAAGGGCGAGGGTCCCCTGGCAAACGTGATGGAACTGATCAGGCAGTATGAAAACGCCAACTGGCAGGAGGTCACGCGGCTTCTGCTGCTGGCAAACATGGATGTTTCCGTGGTCAACGACTGCTACATGAAATCCCTGCAGTGGTACAAGAAGCTGATGCTGGGCAAGGATGTATAAAATAATATAGAAATGATGACGGAATAGACGGGGTTCCATATTGCCCGTCTATTTCTTTTGTGGTAAAATGGAGCGAAAAGTGTAAAACCAGGAGGGATAGGATGAAGGCTTTTTTGATTTTGGAGGACGGCACTGTGTTTGAGGGAACGCATATTGGCGCCCACAGGGAGATAATCAGTGAGATCGTGTTTAATACTTCCATGGCGGGATATCTTGAAGTGCTGACTGATCCTTCCTACGCGGGACAGGCAGTGTGTATGACTTACCCCCTGATCGGCAATTACGGTGTCTGCAGGGACGATATGGAATCTGAAAAGGCCTGGCCCGATGGCTTCATTGTAAGGGAACTCTCCCGCATTTCCAGCAATTTCCGAAGCGATTGTACGCTCCAGCAGTTCCTGGAGGAAAACGACATACCCGGAATCGCGGGGATTGACACCAGGGCGCTGGTCAGGATCCTGCGTGAAAAGGGCACCATGAACGGCATGATCACCACTGACGAAAATTATGATTTTGACCGGATACAGCCCCGGCTGAAAGCCTATACCACCGGAAAGGTGGTGGAAAAGGTTTCCTGTAAGGAGAAATATACCTTGCAGGCAGTCACCGAACTTTCCCGGAACGGTTCCCTGTCCGGCTTCGTCCGTTTTGACAGGGAGGCCTATGAGAGAGGGGAGAGGGAGCAAAGGCCTGCGTTGGTGAGGGAACTGAACGGCGTGGGGCTGAGAGTGGCGCTGATGGATTTTGGCGCAAAGAGCAATATCGCCCGCTCCCTGACGTCAAGGGGCTGCGAGGTGACGGTTTACCCTGCCTGGACCCCTGCGGAGGAGATCATCGGCGCGGAACCTGACGGCATCATGCTCAGCAACGGGCCGGGAGATCCCAAGGAGTGCACATCCATCATAGAGGAACTGAAGAAGCTGTACCGCACGGACATCCCCATTTTCGCGATCTGCCTGGGGCATCAGCTGATGGCGCTTGCCAACGGCGCGGATACTTATAAGATGAAATACGGCCACAGGGGCGGGAACCATCCCGTGAAAGACCTGGGGACAGGGCGGGTCTATATTTCCTCCCAGAACCACGGCTATGTAGTGGATACGGACAGGCTGGATCCCGGGGTGGCGGTGCCTGCTTTTGTGAATGTGAACGACGGAACCAACGAGGGACTTTCCTACACCGGAAAGAAAATATTCACGGTGCAGTTCCATCCCGAGGCGTGCTGCGGCCCCCAGGATTCGGGGTATCTGTTCGACAGGTTCATAGAGATGATGAAGGAGAAAATACGCAGTAATGGAGAGATCAGAACCAGTTCCTGCAAGCAGGAACTGGAATAAAAAACAGTCTCGAAATGAAAGCGCCCAGAAAGAATTTCAGACGCCTGGGCGGCTGAAGATTCTTTCGCTGATAAAGGGCGCTGGAATGGAGAGACGGGACTGGAATGGAGGAAGTGTAAATGCCTAAGAATCCAAATGTAAAACGTGTTATGGTGATCGGTTCCGGCCCTATCGTCATCGGGCAGGCGGCGGAATTTGACTATGCGGGGACGCAGGCATGCCGCTCCCTGAAAGAGGAAGGCGTGGAGGTCATCCTAGTAAATTCCAACCCTGCCACCATCATGACGGACAAGGACATTGCTGACAAAGTATATATCGAGCCCCTGACCGTAAAGGTCCTGGAGCAGATCATTGAGCAGGAGAAGCCGGACAGCATCCTGCCCACCCTGGGCGGACAGGCCGGCCTGAACCTGGGCATGGAACTGGAGGAATCGGGCTTCCTGGCGGCTCATGGGGTGACGCTTCTGGGGACCACGGCGGCCACCATCCGCAATGCGGAGGGACGCCAGGAGTTCAAGGATCTGATGGAGCGCATCGGGGAGCCCTGCGCGGCCTCCAAGGTGGTGGAGAGCGTGCAGGAGGGGATTGAGTTCACAGGTTCCATCGGCTATCCCGTGGTGCTGCGGCCTGCGTACACGCTGGGGGGCTCCGGCGGCGGTATCGCCCACAACCAGGTGGAACTGGAGGAGATTTTGGAGAACGGCCTGCGTCTGTCCCGGGTGGGGCAGGTATTGGTGGAGCGCTGCATTGCAGGCTGGAAAGAGATCGAGTATGAGGTGATGCGCGACAGCGCGGGCAACTGTATCACCGTATGTAACATGGAAAATATCGACCCCGTGGGCGTGCATACCGGCGACAGCATTGTGGTCGCGCCCTCCCAGACACTGAGCGATAAAGAGTACCAGATGCTGCGCACCTCCGCCCTGAAGATCATCAGCGAACTGCGGATCACCGGCGGCTGCAACGTGCAGTTTGCGCTGCATCCCACCAGCTTTGAGTACTGCGTGATCGAGGTCAATCCCCGTGTCAGCCGTTCTTCCGCGCTGGCCTCCAAGGCAACCGGCTATCCCATTGCCAAGGTGGCGGCGAAGATCGCGCTGGGATACACCCTGGACGAGATCAGGAACGCCATCACGGAGAAGACTTACGCTTCTTTCGAGCCTGCGCTGGATTACTGCGTGGTAAAGATTCCCAGGCTTCCTTTCGATAAGTTTATCACGGCAAAACGGACACTGACCACCCAGATGAAAGCCACTGGCGAGGTCATGAGCATCTGTGATAATTTCGAGGGGGCGCTGATGAAAGCCATCCGTTCCCTGGAGCAGCATGTGGACTGCCTCTTAAGCTATGATTTCAGCGCCCTGTCGGTTGAGGAACTGAAGGAACGCCTGGAGGTGGTGGACGATCAGCGGATCTGGGTGATCGCGGAGGCGCTGAGAAAGGGGATCGATTACGATACCATCCATGAGATCACCATGATTGACACCTGGTTCATCGACAAGATCGCCGTTCTGACAGAGATGGAGCAGGCGCTGCAAAAGGGGCCGCTCACGTTGGAACTGTTAAAGGAGGCAAAGCGGATCGAGTTCCCTGACAATGTGATCGCAAGGCTTACAGGGAAGACGGAAGATGAGATAAAGAACATGCGTTATGAAAATGGCATCAGAGCCGTCTATAAGATGGTGGATACCTGCGCGGCGGAATTTGCGGCATCAACGCCCTATTATTATTCCGTCTATGGGGGCGAGTGTGAAGCCAGCGCGGATAGAAATTCTAATGCTCACACCAGCGGGTGTTTCGCAAAGAATTTCTACGGTTCGCTGTGCGAACCTATCCGCACGGAAGAACGCGGGGACGGCGTTCTTCCCAACCCTGGGGAGAGTTGCCGCAAAAAGGTGCTGGTGCTGGGTTCCGGCCCCATCCGCATCGGGCAGGGTATCGAGTTCGACTATTGCTCCGTCCATGCCACATGGGCTTTTTCCAAAGCGGGCTTCGAGACCATCATCATCAACAATAACCCGGAGACTGTGAGCACGGACTTTGACATAGCGGACAAGCTGTATTTTGAACCCCTGACGGCGGAGGATGTGGAGGCCGTGGTCAGCATCGAGCATCCCGACGGGGCGGTGGTGCAGTTTGGCGGGCAGACCGCCATCAAGCTGACGGAGAGCCTGATGAAGATGGGTGTACCCATCCTGGGGACGAAAGCGGAGGACGTGGACGCCGCGGAGGACAGGGAACTGTTCGACAGGATCCTGGAGGAGATGAAGATCCCCAGGGCCGCAGGCGGAACGGTATACACGGCGGAGGAAGCAAAGGCGGTGGCCAACCGTCTGGGCTATCCCGTGCTGGTGCGCCCCTCCTATGTGCTGGGCGGGCAGGGGATGCAGATTGCCATTTCCGATGAGGAGATCGAGGAATTCATGGAGATCATCAACCGGATCGCCCAGGATCATCCGATCCTGGTGGACAAGTACCTGCAGGGCAAGGAGATAGAGGTGGATGCGGTCTGCGACGGCACGGATATCCTGATCCCCGGCATCATGGAGCATATCGAGCGGACGGGCGTCCATTCCGGGGACAGTATTTCCGTGTACCCTGCCCCCACCATCGGTAAGCTGATCAAGGATAAGATAGCGGAGTATACCAGAAGATTGGCAAAAGCGCTGCATGTAAAGGGGCTGATCAATATCCAGTTCATCGCCATCGGCGAGGATGTGTATGTGATCGAGGTCAATCCCCGGTCTTCCCGTACCGTGCCCTATATCAGCAAGGTGACCGGAATCCCCATTGTGGATTTGGCCACGGAGGTGATCCTGGGAAAGACCATCCGGGAATTGGGGTATGAGCTGGGATTGCAGCCGGAGGCGGCTTATTACGCCATCAAGATGCCGGTATTCTCCTTTGAGAAGATCCGGGGCGCGGAGGTCAGCCTGGGGCCGGAGATGAAGTCCACCGGGGAATGTCTCGGCATTGCGAAAGAATACCACGAGGCGCTGTATAAGGCGTTTCTGGGCGCGGGCGTCAATCTGCCCAAATATAAGAACATGATCATTACGGTAAAAGATGCCGATAAGGGGGAAGCCATTGAGATCGGACGCCGCTTTGAGAAGCTGGGGTATACCATTTACGCCACCAGGAGCACGGCGGCTGCCCTGAACGAGGCGGGCGTGAAGGCGAGAAAGGTGAACAAGATATCCCAGGAGTCGCCCACCGTCATGGACCTGATCCTGGGACACAAGATTGACCTTGTGATCGATACTCCTACCCAGGGACGTGACAAGAGCCGTGACGGCTTCCTGATCCGCCGTACCTCCATTGAGACGGGGATCAACTGCATCACGGCCATGGATACGGCCAGGGCGCTGGTGACCAGCCTGGAAAATGCCAGCAACCGGCTGACCCTGGTGGATATTGCAAAGCTGTAAGGATTCAGCGGCATAAAAACAGTTCCAATACGAAAACCACCACGCAGCAGATGACGGATACGGGAAACAGGCCTGCTCCGCACCATGCGGCGATGATGCCGATGATCAGCGCCGTCGCCCCGGCAATGGGAGACTGGGTTGCGTCCAGGATGGCGGGGAAAGTCATTACCGCCAGCGTGACATAGGGTACATAATACAGGAAAGAGCGCAGGAAACGGTTTTTGATCTGTTTTCGGATCAGGGTCAGGGGCAGTACGCGGATGGTGTAGGTGATTGCCGCCATGATCCCGATGTAAATGTAAATATTGTGTGTCATGCCGCTGCCTCCTCATCTTCCCGCACAGGGAACAGCGCGGCGGCCACAGCCGAAATGACCACCGTCAGGATGATCGTCCTTGTGCCGCTGGAAAGCTGTGAGATATGGGGCAGGCTGGCGGCGGCAAAGCTTAAGAGGAAGCTGATCAGTACGAAGACCGCCACAATGCGGTTTTTTCTGGCGGGCGGGATGATCACTGCCAGGAACATCCCGAATAGCGCCACACTGAGGGCGCTGACTGCCCTTAAGGGCAACAGGTTGCCCGCAGTGACGCCCAGGGCGGTGCCGCAGGCCCAGCAGGGGGCGGCGATCGCGATAGCGCCATATGTATAATAAGGATCCAGGATCCCGGGTCTGGCAATGGTAATCCCGAATATTTCATCCGTCACGTCATATCCCACCAGCAGACGGTGTCTTAAAGGCGTATCAGGGGAGAATTTCTGGCTCAGGGCGCAACTCATTAATAAATAACGTGCGTTTGCAACCAGTGTCATTAAAATCATTTCAAGATAGGAGGCATTGGCGGCGATCACGGTGAAACCGGCGTATTCGCCCGCGGACGCGTTGTTCAGCAGGCTGGCGATAAAGCCCTGAAAAGCGGTGAGGCCCGCGCTTCTGGCAGCCACGCCGAGGGAAAAAGACACGGCAAGGTATCCCAGTCCAATGGGAATGCCGTCCCGCATTCCCTCTTTCCATTCTTTTCTCATTTGATCATTTCCACCTTAGTTTCATTATAAATGGAGTATAATGGAGCCTTAGAATTAAAGAAACTGGTTCTGTGTCCGGCGCATGAGGAATTTTACGGAGTATCCCTTTTCATCACAGATATTCCGCACAACTTCTTCCGCAATGTCTTTTACATTGTCGTTGACGCAGATGATGCAGATATTCTTTTTTCTGTTGAACAGAGAGGGCTTCTGCCAGCGGATGTAGTAGGAAATGCGGTCTTTCAAAAGTTCCCTCTCAATAAGCTGCTTGCATTCCATATCCGTGATCTCGCAAAGTTCGATCTCATTATTTACTTTCAGTGATGTGTATATCTGCTGCATAATCTCACCTCATTCATATGATACTAAAAGTTCCTTAAGTAGTATACCATATTTACGGGGTGATGTGCAATCCAATAGTTGACACAAACTCCATCCATTTCCATTAACTTCATCTTTACTTGACTTTCATTTTGAGATATACTGTGAAAAAGGAAAGAGCCGTGGAGACGGCGGAATGCGAGGATGTTATGGATATACTGGAAAAGATCGGCGACACGATTTCGGCAAAGGGAAAAGAGGCTGCGGATAAGGCAAAGGAACTGGCCGAGATAGCGAACTTAAAGAGTCAGATCGCCACCTGCGAGGAAGTGATCAAAAAGAATTACCTTGAGATCGGAAAAAAGTATTATGAACTTTATGGCGAGATGGCAGAGGAGACTTTCGCGAAGCAGTGCAGTGCCATTAAAAACGCCAGACACGGCGTGGAGGAACTGCAGCGGAAGATTGACGACATCAAGGGTCTGTGACAAGGGTCTACGGCCCTGGCTGAAACAGAAACGGTGACGCTTTTAGGGCGCCACCGTTTTCTTATGTTGCTTATTCGTCGTTTTCCCAATCTTCTTCTTCATTCTGGGCTGCCCAGCCCCGTTGCTCCAGTTCCCACTGCTGTCCGGCGATGATCGACTCCCACTCGGGATTCGCGTAGAACGTGGCGTCATGCTGGCAGCGCTCGGAGGTACGGGAAGGAGTGTTGACAGTCTGCGTGCCGTCAGGGTTCTCTATGATGGTGGTGGAACCGCTGATCAGCGCGGGATCCTCCGCCAGGGGGAAAGTGGCTACGCCAGTATATTTGAAAGGACATTCCGGACTTGCGGGAATCCCCTGGTAAGCGCAGATATCACCCTGATAATGTATGGTACAGGTGGTGGTAGGTTCCGTGCCCTCCGCAAAAAGCTCCGACCGTATGCAGCCGTCGCACAGGCCGGGAACGGGCAGTTGGCCGGACTGCGTACAGATGTCCACCTGGATGATGCCCTCCGCCGGTCTGGCAAAAGATTCAGGGGGCAGGTTCTCATGCACCCGCTGCATGATGGCCCGCCAGAGCGTTTTAGCCACGGCGGACTCATCGTTTGATTTGGAAGTGCTCATGCCAATATTGTTGTCATAGCCTGCCCAGACGGAGGCGGTGTAATAAGGGGTGTAACCGCAGAACCATACGTCATGGGTATCCGTGGAGGTTCCGGTCTTTCCCGCGATCGCCATACTCTGGCTGAAATTACATCTTGCCCCGGTACCGCCGTTCTTTACCACGTCCACCATGGCGTCGGTGAGCAGGAAAGCGGTGGTCTCCTTGATCACCTGTCTGGTAGTGGGAGTGGTGTTGTCCAGGATCACATTGCCCTCGGAGTCGGTGACTTTCGTGTAAAGCTTCGGTTCCACATAGGTACCCATATTGGCGATGGTGGCATACCCGGCATTGATTTCATAAGGAGTGACGCCGATGGTCAGGCCGCCCAGGGCCAGGGACTGGTTGACATCCGACAGGATATCGCCGTTGCTGGCCACATAATGGTCTGTCACGGTCGTGAAGCCGAAGTTCAGCAGATAGTCATATCCCAGCTGGGGTGTGATCACGGTCAGGTTTTTCACCGCAATGATATTCAGGGATTCCCTGGTGGCTTCCCGGATGGACTGGATGCCCCGGTAGCCTGTGGAGTACCAGTTGCTTACAGGCTTTCCGTCGTCATAGTTAAAGGGCGCGTCGTTATATACGGTGGCAAGGGTCTTGCCGGCGCTATCTAAGGCAGGGGCAAAGGAAGCCAGCACCTTGAAAGTGGAGCCGGGGGAACGCATGGCGGAAGTAGCCCGGTTCAGGGTACGCCTGCCCTCCTTGGTTCCGCGGCCGCCCACCAGGGCTACCACATAGCCGGTTTCCTGATCCTCGATGACAAAAGCGGCCTGGGGCTGCGCCGTCATGGAGATGGACTCGTCATAATTATCCTCATCATCCGCAACTCCCAGTTCCGCCAGCATGGCGGTACGATAGGCTTCGATGGCCTCATAGGCCTCGTCCTGGGAGGAGAAGATCAGGTTGAATTTCTTATCGATGTTTTCCTTGAACCAGGTCATCATGTTTTCCTTGCTGAAATTATGCGCGGTGTCGTCGGCGTCCCTGATGGTCAGCGCATAACTCAGGTACCACTTCGTATTGGGCGGGAAATTGTCGGGATTGGCGAATTCCTCGTCCGCAATGGCCTGGATCGTGGGATCCATGGTGGAATAGATCCTTAATCCCCCGGCGGTCAGGAGACGTTCCGTCATGCTTTCACTGTATCCCGCTATATTGATCAGATCCTCCTTGACCTGCTCGTAAACCGCATCGGAAAAATAGGATCCGGCGGTGGCGTTGCTGTTCAGGCGGTAGTCCGTGTCAAACAGGCCGATCCGCTCATAGACGGCATCCGTGTCGGCGATGGCCTCGTCATATTCCGCCTGGGTGATAAATCCCAGATCTTTCATGTCATCCAGGCATTTCAGACGGCGGTCCCGGTTCCTGTCGGGATGGCTGATGGGATTATACCTGCTGGGATTCTGGGTGATGCTTGCGATGACGGCACACTCCGACAGGGTAAGTTCGCTGCAGGTTTTGCCGAAATACCGCTGGGAAGCGGATTCCACGCCCAGGGTATTCTGTCCCAGGTTGATGGCGTTCATATATTCCAGCAGGATCTGATCCTTGGAGTAGACCTTGCTGATCTCTATGGCGAGGAACTGTTCCTGAAGCTTGCGCTTGATCTTCTTGATCATATTGTCGCCCTCTTCCATCCACTCCGTAAAGACCGTATTCTTCAGAAGCTGCTGGGTGATGGTGCTGGCGCCCTCCGCGCGGCTGCCGCCGGTCTGGAGGAAAGTATATCCGGCACGGAGCATACCTTTAAAGTCGATGCCGTTGTGCTGGTAGAAACGCCTGTCCTCAAGGGCGATAAAGGCCTGTCCCAGATGCTCCGGAATGGCGGCCATCTCCACGCGGATCCGGTTGGAGTCCGTGTTGACATACTGGTCGATCTCGTTCCCTTCCATATCATATACGATGGTCGCCTGTCCGGAAGCCACGATGTCACTGAAATGGATGGAAGGAGTGGAGGACAGTATCCCCTTAAAAGCGCCGATTCCCGCCGCCACGCCGCAGATGCCCAGCCCCACCATGGCGATGAGCGCCAGTTCGAACAGCGACAGGATCAGTTTCCTTTCCCATTTTATTGTCTTGGAGTTCAGCGCTTTCTGCTTGGCGCGGACCCCTCTTCTTCCATAGTTCATTGAAATATTCCTTTCTGTGAGAAAATCCTACACGGTTTATTATAACAAAAAGTGGTATGTAATTAAAGTTTTTTTTCCAGACTTAAGAATTGTTTCACATTTTTAACAAATTATGCTATTCTTAAAGGGTAATTTGTATAAAAAACACAAGGATAACAATTGTTATGGATAGAAATATTACCGAATCCTACCGCGTGCTGCTGGAAGGGGGCGAGGGAGAGTATGTGGAGAAGAAGTCCCGTTTTATTGCCACCGTCCGCAAATGTGAGAGTGAAGGGGAGGCAGCGGCTTTTATTGAGGAGATGAAAAAGAAATACTGGGACGCCAGGCATAACTGTTCCGCCTTTGTGATCGGCGCCAGGGGGGAACTGACCCGCTGCAGCGACGACGGCGAGCCCGGCGGAACCGCAGGTAGGCCCATGCTGGAAGTGCTGCTGGGTGAGGAAATCCGCAATGTTGCCGTGGTGGTGACAAGGTATTTCGGCGGAGTGCTCCTGGGCACCGGAGGCCTGGTTCGCGCCTACACCCGGGCGGTCAAGGCAGGTCTCGCAAACTGCGCCCTGGGAAGAATGCGTTACGGCTGGGAGGTGGAGATCGGCACCGACTATAACGGTATCGGGAAAATACTGTATCTTCTGGGAAACGCCGGAATCGAGCCGCTGGAGAGCAGCTACACGGATGTGGTGAACCTGCGGATCCTGATCCCTGCGGAGGAAGGGGAGAGGATGCGGAAAGAGATGGTGGAAGCCACAGGCGGCAGGGTTCGCTTTGAGAAATGCCGGGAATACTATTTTGTTGACAGGGAATTGCCGGGAAAGTAAGATAGGACGGCAGGAAATTTCTTCCCCGCGCCCCGCCAAGGGCGCTGAAGTGTAGAGATGGCACTGGAATAGGAGGGTACTATGGAACAACTGAGGGAACTGGACAAATTAATGGAGCTCCTTGACACAAAACAGTATACGAAGCTGCGACAGTACCTTTCCGAATTGAACCACGCGGACGTGGCGGCATTGCTGGAAGAGATGGATGACGTCCCCACGTTGAAGACATTCCGCATCCTGCCAAAGGATATGGCTGCGGACGTCTTTTCCTATCTGGATATCGATGATCAGCAGTATATCCTGAACTCCCTGTCCGACAAGGAAGCGGCGGGCATCATAGACAATCTGATGGCCGATGATGTGGTGGACATGCTGGAGGAGATGCCTGCCAACGTGGTAAAGGGCATCCTTGCCATCGCCAGCCCGGAGACCAGGCGGGACATCAACCACCTGCTCCGTTATCCCGAGGATTCCGCAGGCAGCATCATGACCGTGGAGTATGTGGATCTGAAAGAGACCCTGACCGTGGATGAGGCCATCGCCAGGATCCGCAGGGTGGGACTGGACAGCGAGACCATCAATATCTGCTATGTGTTGGACGAGCAGAGAAAGCTGGTGGGCACGGTGGCCCTGCGCTATCTGCTGCTCAGCGACGGGGACGAGATCATCGGCGACATCATGCATGAGAATGTAATCTCCATCCATACCCTGACGGACCAGGAGGAGGCAGCCAGACAGTTCAAGAAATATGACTTTACGGCCATGCCCGTGGTGGACAATGAGAACCGCCTTGTGGGAATCATCACCGTGGATGATATCGTGGATATCATCGAGGAGGAGACCACGGAGGATATGGAGAAGATGGCGGCTATCGTGCCCAGCGACAAGCCTTATATGAGGACGACGATCTTCGAGACATATAAAAAGAGGATCCCCTGGCTGCTGCTGCTCATGGTCTCCGCTACCTTTACAGGAGCCATCATCACTTCCTTTGAGGAGGCGCTGAGCGTATACGCGGCTTTGATCGCCTTTATCCCCATGCTCATGGACACCGGGGGAAACGCTGGCGGGCAGGCCAGCGTGACGGTGATCCGCGGACTTTCGCTGGGGGAGATCGAGTACCGGGACGCCTTCCGGGTGGTGTGGAAGGAAGTGCGTGTGGCGGTTCTGTGCGGACTGACGCTGGCGGCGGCCAATTTTGCCAAGCTGATGCTCTTTGACAGGGTGGGCGTCAGCGTGGCGGCGGTGGTGTGCCTGACCCTGGTGGCGGCGGTGCTGCTGGCCATGTTGGTGGGATGCCTCCTGCCCATCGGCGCGAAGAAGCTGGGCTTCGACCCGGCGGTGATGGCAAGCCCCTTTATCACCACCATTGTGGACGCGCTGTCGCTGATCGTGTACTTTAGGGTAGCAACTGTTATCCTTGGGATATGATGCAACAGTTCAGCCAGACCATATAGATTACGAAAAATCGTGCTTGCACGAATTTTCAGCTGTTTGTATTGGCTGAGGGAGCGCAAACTCAACAAGTTGAGTTCCTTATGAGTAAAGAGAGCTGCGGAGCAGCGGAAAGCGCCACAGGCGCGGCTTTACGAATGGCGCGTGCTGAACTGATGCAACAGTTCAGCCAATAAAAACTTTACACTTCTGTGCAAATTGTTTATAATAAAGATAAAAGGCGGTGAAAGGATGGTACAGGACATTATGAGTTTGGATGAATTAAAACAGATTACCATTGATTATTATGTGAATTTACAGCGGATCAAAAAAGCTGATACAGGGCATAATCCGGAATTGGAATATCAGTTAAGGGTTGTAAAGAACAAATTAGCTTCTCTGGGGATTCCGTCTGAAGAATATGAAATGTAATAATTGGATGATGCTTTGCCGGAAAGTCGGCGCAACAGCCTGAAATGCGGGGGTAGTAGAAAAATACTACCCCTTTTTTGATAGAATGGTGTTGAAAAAACAAAAGGATCCATATTACCATAAATAATACAAAACCAATAATAAAACCGTTTCGGAACCGGAACGGGGAACGGAGGAGAGTGTATGAGACGTTTATGGATGAAGTTAAAGGAAAAAGAAGCGCTGAAGCTGCTGGGGATACTGGCTGCGTTTTTTTTGTTCTGCATGTTTAATGTGGTGGCCACGGCGAGCCTGTCCGGTCTTCAGGAGTATGCCGATATCCCCTCTATAGGTCCCGTCCTGATTTTTACCGCAGTGGTCCTGTGGCTGGGGGGCATGGGAAAGGATTTCCTGAATGGGCTCCAGCTGGCGTTTTCCAGGCAGGAGAAGTGTTCCAGGATCAAGCTGCAGAGGGCGTGCAATGTGATGAAATATACCAGGACGCTGATCTTCCTGGAAGCGGCGGCCCAGGTCTGCGTCGGCCTGGTGGACTTTATGTATCATGCGGATGCGTGGCCCATCATAACGTATGGCCCTTCCATTGCGATCATACTGTTAAGCATCATGTACGCGTCCATCATAGCCGTGCTGCTGACCATTTTTATCGCAAAGCTGGATAATATGCTGGTATCCTACATGGAGGAGCCGGAGGCGGAGATCACCGTGGAGGAGGCTCAGACCATTTATTTCAAGCTGCGCGCCATGGGGCTGACGGACCGGGAGGCCGAGGTGGCGCGGCTGGTAAGCTGCAGCCTGACCAACCGTGAGATCGGGCAGATGCTCTATATTTCCGATACCACGGTGAAGAAGCATATCACCCATATCCTGGAGAAGACGGCGCTGACGGACCGGGAGGAACTGACGAAGATGATAAAGGGACTGTGAATGGGAAATGCATTGCATATACCTTCGGACAACTGCAAAAAACTATTTGCAAGACTGGCAGAATCTGATACAATAAGATGTATAAGTATCGACCGGAAAAACCGGAATGGAGGTATATGATATGAGGTATTTTTTTGAATCCAAGGTTGAGAAGCAGGACAAGGGCTATACAATCCAGATTCCGTTTAATGTGTGGGAGGTATGCAAGCAGCGCGATGTGATCCAGGGAGACGTGGTTCTGGACAACAAAATCATCGACTGCGAACTGTATCCCAAGGAGAAAGGAAATTATGAGATCCACATTACCGATGAGGATGCGGTGAATGTGGAACTGGGGGTTTCTCATAAGATCCTGCTCCATGTGAACGGCTCCCTGATCCGCATGGACCAGAACAGTCCTTTCAGCTTCGAGAAGCCTATCCGCAAGATCGACAGCATGGAAGTTATCATCCAGCCCGAGGACGGACTCTGTGGACAGGCATGCGTGGCAATGCTGGCAGGCGTTACCATTGCGGAGGTCATGAGCGTCATGGACTGCCGTGAGTGGCAGGCCACCATGGGACGCATCATTTCCGCGCTGAATTATTACGGCATCGACCACAATGACATCATTGTCTACACGGAGGGACGCGACGCCGTTCTGCCCAAATGCTGTGTCATGATGGAGAGAATGGGACGTTTCAGCCATTACCTGGTACATTATGACGGGAAGTACTATGATTCCAACCTGGGCGTGCTGGAGGAGTATGATATGAGCAAGCTTCTGGGATATCTGGAGATCAAGTGCTGAGCATCCTGTGTGAAGGAGTAGTCCGGTAATAAAATAACGGCCGTCAGCCGAGACAGTTTCCGTGTTTTGGCTGTCGGCTTTTGTTTTATTCCCGCGAGCAATAAGCCAAGTCAACGTAGTTGACTTTGTTAACGTAGTTGACTTTGTTAACGTAGTTGACTTTGTTAACGTAGTTGACTTTGTTA
>JAMPAC010000003.1:81118-149072 GCA_023667395.1 Blautia sp.
TTAACGTAGTTGACTTTGTTAACGTAGTTGACTTTGTTAACGTAGTTGACTTTGTGCTGATGCTGAAAGCCGACTATCTGTTGGCTTGGACAGCCTGGCGGATGCAGCGGAGTTATTGACTTTGAAACAGGAGGAACTATCTTATGAACGATATGAGGACGATCCGCGTGACGGGCAAGGGGCAGATCAGGGTGAGACCGGATATGACGCGCATCACCATAACGCTGGGGGACGCTTATGCGGAGTATGACGAGACACTGCGCCATTCCGCGCAGGACACGGAGCAGCTGAAAGACATTCTTGAGCCCTATGGTTTTGTGCGGGAAGATCTGAAGACCCTTTCTTTCCAGGTGGATCCGCAGTACGAGGGTTATAAAAAGAACGGGGTCTACCAACAGAAACTGACAGGCTACAAATTCAGGCACGTCATGAAGGTGGAGTTTGAATCGGACAATGACCAGCTGGGAAAGATATTGTATGCCCTGGCCAACTGTCCCGCAAAACCGGACTTCCGGATCAGCTATACGGTGAAAGACCCCGAAGCCGCCAAGAACGAACTGCTGGGGAAAGCGGTCACGGATGCCATCCATAAAGCCACGGTTCTTGCCGCCGCCGCAGGCGTGAAATTAAGGGAGATCCGGAGCATCGATTATTCCTGGGGGGAAATGGATATTCAGGTCAACCCCATGTATGCGTATGCTGCGGCAGGAGTGTGCGCCGAGGAGGCAGGCGCCGACTATGCCCTGAACCTGGAGCCGGATGATATCGAGGTGTCGGATACGGTAACGGTTGTTTGGAATATGGAATAGATCGATCAGGTATCAATTGGAAAAAAGTCACCGTGAGGCAGTTTTTCCCGGTGACTTTTCACAATACAGATATTTTCCCGGGCAGGCCGCTGTGATCACCCGCCGTAATTTATGTCTACTTCGGCGAATAATTCATCAAAAGTAATTTTCAGATTGGGAAAATGAACAACTTGCAGTTCCTCTTTATTATCCTGGGTTACTGTCTTCCATAAATAGTATTGCGGCTGTCCGTTTTCGTCATAGTCGAGATTATATATTTCAACCAGCTTTTTTCGCCAATCCACTATCCAGTATTCATCCACTTCCTGTTGTCTGTATAATTCTTTTTTTTCGCCGCGATCGTACTTTTCCGTGGAATCGGATAAAACCTCCATTACAAATCGGGGCGCGTCAATAAACGTACCGCCACGCCTGGACTTGATCCGACAATTGATGGAAGCATCCGGTATGACGGTCCTGTCCTCGCCTGCATCTGTTTTGAAGCGGTATTGGATATTGTCGGAAAAAACATAGCACATGCTGTTTAATAATTGTTTCCTTACGGCCGCCACGAAATTGACAATGATTGTTGAATGTTCCGGCCTGGATCCTGCCATGTCAACTATCTGTAAATTTAAATCCATCTGTATACCTCCCTGCCCGCTTCAGTGGGCAACGATTCAATATTTGGAAGTTCGCTTCCACTTTATGCCTGCCGCTTTCTTTAAGATGTATGCACATTATAGCAGACATTTCTGTAAATTGCCATACTCATATTTCCGGGTAGCAATCATTCAGTAGCAGTTCAGTCCCGATGGTATCCGCCGTCCCCTGATCTGCAAATCCGCAAACCGCCGGATACCATCAGGACAGAATTGTTACATCATTCATATTCAGGATAACAGGTGGAATAACCGGAAAAAATAAATAAATCAGAACATTTTATAAAGTAAATATTAAATCTTGTATTTGTGTTTCATATGAGAAAACCGAAGAAAACGGGAGATTATGAAAGAAAACAGGAGATAAATAAACATATTTTGCCGTGAATATGTTTGCCAAGTTTTACATATAAAATTAATATATGTCTTAGTGATTAGCACTCAATATCTACGAGTGCTAATAAAATAGAAAATCAAGTAAAACTCAGGAGGTAATCATCATGAAGTTAGTGCCTTTAGGTGACAGAGTTGTGTTAAAGCAGTTGGAAGCGGAGGAGACTACCAAGTCCGGTATCGTCCTTCCCGGCCAGAACAAGGAGAAGCCCCAGCAGGCGGAAGTCATTGCGGTAGGCCCCGGCGGTGTGGTTGACGGCAAGGAAGTGAAGATGGAAGTGAAGGTCGGCGATAAGGTTATCTTCTCCAAATATTCAGGAACAAACGTGACGCTGGATAACGACGAGGAACTGATCGTCGTAAAGCAGAACGACATTCTGGCTATCATTGAGTAGTGCGGAATTGAATTTTCAGGCATCAAATCAACTATAACATTATATGGAGGCAATCATTATGGCAAAAGAGATCAAATACGGTGCGGAAGCCCGTGCAGCATTAGAGTCAGGCGTGAACCAGCTGGCGGATACCGTCAGGGTAACCCTTGGACCCAAAGGAAGAAACGTAGTACTGGATAAGTCTTTCGGCGCTCCCCTGATCACCAACGACGGCGTTACCATCGCAAAGGAGATTGAACTGGAGGACGCGTTCGAGAATATGGGCGCACAGCTGGTAAAGGAAGTTGCCACCAAGACCAACGATGTGGCAGGCGACGGCACCACCACCGCAACAGTCCTGGCACAGGCAATGGTCAACGCAGGCATGAAGAACCTGGCAGCAGGCGCTAACCCCATCATCCTGAGAAAAGGTATGAAGAAAGCTACCGACTGCGCAGTGGAGTCCATTTCCAAGATGAGCCAGAAGGTAAACGGCAAGGAGCACATCGCAAGGGTAGCGGCTATTTCCGCAGGCGACGAGGAAGTGGGACAGCTGGTTGCCGACGCGATGGAGAAAGTCAGCGGGGACGGCGTTATCACCATCGAGGAGTCCAAGACCATGCAGACCGAACTGGACCTGGTAGAGGGTATGCAGTTTGACAGAGGATATATTTCTGCGTATATGGCAACCGATATGGATAAGATGGAGGCGGTTCTCGACAATCCCTGCATCCTGATCACGGATAAGAAGATTTCCAATATCCAGGAGATCCTGCCCCTGCTGGAGCAGGTGGTTCAGTCCGGCGCAAAGCTGCTGATCATTGCTGAGGATGTGGAGGGCGAGGCTCTCACCACCCTGATTGTGAACAAGCTGCGCGGTACGTTCAACGTAGTGGCGGTAAAGGCTCCCGGTTACGGCGACAGAAGAAAGGCAATGCTGGAGGATATCGCTATCCTTACCGGTGGTACAGTGATCAGTTCCGAACTTGGTTATGAACTGAAAGACACCACCATGGATCTTCTGGGCCATGCGAAGTCCGTGAAAGTCCAGAAAGAGAATACCGTTATCGTGGACGGCGAGGGCGACAAGGAAGCCATCAAATCCAGGATCGCCCAGATTAAGATGCAGATCGAGGAGACTACTTCCGATTTCGACAGGGAGAAGCTGCAGGAGAGACTGGCCAAGCTGGCAGGCGGCGTGGCTGTGATCCGTGTGGGCGCAGCTACCGAGACCGAGATGAAAGAGGCAAAACTTCGTATGGAAGACGCTTTGGCGGCAACCAGGGCGGCTGTGGAGGAAGGCATCATCTGCGGCGGCGGTTCCGCGTATATCCATGCCGCAAAGGATGTGGCAAAGCTGGCTGAGACCCTGGAGGGTGATGAGAAGACCGGTGCGAATATCGTGCTGAAAGCCCTGGAGTCCCCTCTGTATCATATTGCCGCTAACGCAGGCCTTGAGGGCAACGTGATCATCAATAAGGTGTGCGAGGCCGAGATGGGCATGGGCTTCGACGTCCTGAAAGAGGAGTATGTGGATATGGTCAAGGCAGGCATCCTGGATCCCGCAAAGGTTACCAGAAGCGCGCTGCAGAACGCTACCAGCGTGGCAAGCACCCTGCTCACAACGGAGAGCGTTGTGGCCAATATCAAGGAAGATGCGCCCGCAATGCCCGCAGGCGGCCCCGGGATGGGAGCGTACTAATGCCTGTAGGGAATTTCAGGTGAAGAAACTGTAAAGTGAATGAAGAGCCACGGAAGAAATGGGTTTCCGTGGCTCTGTTTTGAATAAAGGGACGGAGGCAAGGAATGGCAGGAAAAATATACCGGCTGCATTACAGGGGACAGCTGAAGGAGGATCTCTCTTCTGAGGGGCTGGAGGATGCGGTTCATAAATGTATGGAAAATGTCCGCAGGGCGCAGGCGGACGGTCAGGTGCTGACAGCTGCGCTGTACCGGCATGAGAGGATGCTGTTCTTTTATTATGAAGCTTTGGGTGAGCCGCTGGCGGTGGTGGAGCCGTCCTCGCTGGCGGGAAATGTCGTGGATGCGGGGGAGGCCGCATTGACAGGGCATACCGCGCCAGGGCGCGCCAGGGCTTCCAGCAGTCAGGGGATGCTGGAGGAATCCGGAGAGGATGTGCAGACTACCTGCGCAAGGCTGGAGGAACTGCTGGCGCCTTTGTCTCCTTTCCTGCAGGCATGGCCGGGACAGAAAGGGGACAGGCTGTGGGCACATATGTATCATATCTATTACCACAGCGTGCCGGAGAGCCCCGAACAGTGGAAGCGGGCGGCGGTTCCCGGGAAACGCCGGGGAAGGATTGCTTTTTTGCGGGATGATAAGCTGTTCAGTTACATATACTTTCATAAAGCCATTGTGGACGAGGGACTTATGGCTGGGGATAAGTATCAGTCCATCGCGCTTCATGAGAATATTTTATTTTCGTATTTTGAAGAACCGAAGACCTTTGTCAATGTGCTGGGGGATGATTCCAGGGAATCCCGGGTGATAAACGACTGGCTTGCGGTGGATCCGGAATCGCACTTTATCCATATGCCCCAGGGCAGGGGGGAAAATTTCATGTTCCTGCCCGCCCTTTTCGCGATGGGTGTGGAAGACCTGCGATAGCGGCGTGTGGAAGCCGGGAAGGAGTTTTATGAATCGCTTTGAATATATTGTTGTGAGTATTGACGGGGATTACGCAAACCTGCAACGCACGGATGTGGAGACGGAGGAACTGAAGCTGGTGGCCAGGGCGCTGCTTCCGCCGGAGATCACAGAGGGAACCAGGCTGCTCTATGAGTGGATGCAGTACTCGGTGATATAAGCCGTTTCGGGCATAAATGTCTGAAGCATTGCAAAGCCGGATGATACGGGAGAAATTGGAGAACATATGTTATGATCAATGTCTTGTTGTGCGGCAACAAAAAGGTATTTGACGGGGCGCTGACACTGCTGCTTTCCATGACGAACCGGACGAAAGAGGCGGTACACGCCTATATCATGACCATGGACCTGCAGCGCCTGAAACCGGAGTATGCCTGCATTACGGAGGAGCAGACAGCTTTCCTGGAGAAAGTGGTACAGGGGAAGAACCCGGAAAACAGGGTGACCAGGCTGGATGTGACCAAACTTTATGAAAAGGAGTTCCGCCAATGCGTCAATGAAGGCGCTTATTGCACGCCATACACACTGCTTCGCCTTTTGGCGGATATGCTGCCGGAAATTCCGGACAAGATACTTTATCTGGATATGGATATCATGATCGCGGGGGACATCAGGGAACTTTATGAGATCGACGTTTCCGGGGTGGAATACGCGGCGGTAAAGGAAAAATACGGCTGCTGGCTGATCAGGCCGGATTATTTCAACGCGGGAATGCTGCTTTTTAATATAGAGAAGATCTGCCAGACGGGACTGCTGGACAAGGCGAGACAGCGGATCCGCACTAAGAAGATGCTTTTTGCGGATCAAAGCGCCATTTTTAGGTCCACCACGAAGAAGATGCTGCTTCCCAGGCGGTTCAATGAACAGTCAAAGTTTGACAGAAAGGACACCGTTGTGTGCCATTTCTGCAAGCGTCTGATGTTTTTGCCCTATCCCCATACAGAGAATTATAAGCAGTGGCAGGTGGAGGAGATCCGTAAGTACCTGAACTGTCATACCTTTGACGCGGATCTGGAGGAATATCTGGGTCTGATCCGGAAATTTGATTCCGTGGACAGTAAGGCGGGAACAGAAAAATAACATACGGAAAGTGACTGTGCGGGCAGAAGCTTTGCTGAGAACTGGTAAAGTGACAGGACCGTACAGGAAAGAGGTTTAAGATGGCAGACAATAATATCAGCAGGGAGATTCCCATATTTTTCGCGGTGGACGACAGTTACTGTCCCTTTCTGGCGGTGGCGCTCCAGTCTTTGATCGATAATTCTTCCCCCGGGAACAAATATCTGATCAAGGTGCTGAACACGGACATCAGCAGGGAAAATAAGAGGAAGATAGCAAAATATGAGCGGGACAACGTGGATATCGAGTTCGTGGATTTGAATTACTATATCCAGAAAGTAAAGGATAAGCTGTACACCAGGGATTATTATTCCAAAACCACATATTTCAGGCTTTTTCTGCCCAACCTTTATCCTCAGTATGACAAGGTGCTGTACCTGGACAGCGATATTGTCATATTGGACGATATTGCCAACCTGTATCATATTGATATGGGGGATAATCTGGTGGCTGCGGCCCCCGATGATGTGATCCAGTTTAACGAGGTGTTCCAGACCTATGTGGAGAAAGTGGTGGGTGTGGCAGATTACAGGCGTTATTTTAATGCCGGCGTGCTGCTGATGAACCTGCATCAGCTGCGGAAATTCAAATTTCAGGAGAAATTCATCTATCTGCTGGACAGGATCCGCTTCTCCGTGGCCCAGGATCAGGATTATCTGAACAGGCTGTGTAAGGGAAGGGTGAAGCTTCTTGACCGGGTATGGGACAGGATGCCCATACCGGATCCGAAGATCAGGACGGAGAATGTAAAGCTGATCCATTACAACCTGGCTTTTAAACCGTGGCATTTCGAGGACATTTTATATAAGGAGTTTTTCTGGATGTATGCCCAGGAGACGGAATATTTTGACGTGATCCAGGAAATACGGGAAAACTATACGGATGAAGAACGTTTTAAGGACAGCCAGCAGCATGCTAAACTGATCAGGCTGGCAAGGAAAGAATCGGATTGTGTGGGGGATGACCGGAAGTACAGACGGTAGAATGTGAGGGACTATGAGAGGCAGAAGCAGAAGAAAACGACAGGTTCCGCCCAAGGCGTCGGACAGGCTGGCGGTGCTTCAGGTGATCGAGCAGCTGGAGCGGGAGGGGAAATTTGATGTGGATGCGGAGGAGGATCCTCCCACCATTCCTTTGCTGCCCGATATGGTGGATTACCTGAAAGTAAGGCCGGACAGCATCCTAAAGCGGAACACGGCGTATCTGATTGCCAATCGGTTCGTGGATAAGCTGATCAGGGAGAAAAAGCTGGTCATCAGGAAAGTTTACGGCATGGAATACCTGAACCGGCTGGACACGGGCGCGGTCATTACCTGCAACCATTTTAATCCATTCGACTGCTTTACCGTGGAGAGAATATTCCAGCGCTCAGCCCATTATCGGAAAAAGAAGCTGTTCAAGGTGATACGGGAGGGAAACTATACGAATTTTCCGGGATTTTATGGCTATCTGTTCCGAAACTGCGACACGCTGCCGCTCAGCGGCAATAAGAAGACCATGTACAATTTCCTGATGGCGGTGGACACGATCCTGCAGAGGGGGGATTTCATCCTGATCTATCCCGAACAGAGCCTGTGGTGGAATTACCGCAAGCCCAAGCCGTTAAAGAACGGCGCTTTCAAGTTCGCGGAGAAGAATCATGTGCCGGTGCTCCCCATATTTATCTGTATGGAGGACAGTGAGCGCATCGGAAACGACGGATTCCCGATCCAGGAGTACACCATCTTTATCAATGAGCCGATCTATCCGAAAGCGGGTCTGACGGAACGGGAGAAAGCGGCGGATATGCGCGACCGCAATTATCAGGTCTGGAAGAATGTATATGAGGAGTTCTATGGTATCCCGTTGGAATATACTACGGAAAAGGCGGAAAGGTAAAGTATTTTGGGGAAACAGGCATCGAACGAAAGAAAAGTCATCTATTACAGCGACGAATTAAATGAGGAGTTCTCTAAGGCGCAGATCACGCCCAGGACAGTGGACAGTAACTTCCGCTATTTTCATGGAAAGCTGTGGGATCTCTGTTCGCTGACGGTACAGAATGTACTCAGCATGCCCATTAAATATCTGTATGCGAAGTTAAAGTTCCATATAAGATATGTGGGACGGGAAAAGCTGAAAAGTTATAAGAACAGTGGTTATTTCATATACGGGAACCATACCCAGCCTTTTGCGGATACTTTTATCCCCAGCCTGGGAAACTACCCCAAGAGAAATTTTTTTATCGTGAACCCCGAGAATATTTCCATGCCGGGACTGGGGAAGCTGGTGGAAATGCTGGGAGCAATCCCCATTCCCTGTGATCTGGGCGGTATGAAGCATTTTATGGAAGCGGTGGAAGATAAGATCGGACGGAATTACTCCGTAACCATCTATCCGGAGGCTCACATCTGGCCTTATTATATTGGAATCCGGCCTTTTAAAGCGGTTTCTTTCCAGTATCCGGTGAAGTTGAAGTGTCCGGTGTTCGCCCTGACGAACACTTATCACAGGAGGGGAAAGAACGGGGAAAAGGTGCGGATCGTCACTTACATCGACGGCCCTTTCTTCGCGGATGAGTCCCTGAATTCCAGGGAGGCAAGGCAGAAGCTGCGTGACCGGGTGTATCAGTGCATGGTGGAACGAAGTAAGAGCAGTGATTACGAATATATCAGGTATCGCAGGAAGGAAGAGACTTAGCGGCTCTTCCTTTTTTCCTTATAGGAAACTTCGCCGTAGCAGGGGAAGAATGCGAAGCATTCTTCAAAGTGGGCATTGCCCACTTTTTTACCTCTTAGCGGCTTTTTTTTACCTGTTGCGACAAAACGGTTTACTCTTTCCGGGATTTGTGTGTATATTTGTTACAGAAAAGGAAAGCGTTAATATAACATGGGTTATATATTGACGCTTTCAAGGGAGAATGCACATGAGGGTCAAGATCGAGGTGGTAAGCGGCCTGCAGGAATCAGAAGCGCTGATCCGATGCGGACAGCTGGATGAGAGCATTGTGATGCTGCAGAACTACATAATGGAGCAGGGAAACGGTAAGCGGTGTCTGCCCCTTGCCCGGGGAGACACGGAATACTATGTCCCCATAGAGCAGATCTATTTCTTTGAGACCGAAGGAAAAGCGATATACGCCCACACGGCGGAGCAGCTGTTTGTATGTCCCTACAAGCTGTATGAACTGGAAGAACTACTGCCGGGCGGGTTTATGAGGATATCAAAGTCCACGATAGCAAATCTGGATTATATTTATTCCATTACCAGGAACCTGACGGCCTCCAGCGTGGCGGAGTTTCAGGGAAGCAACAAAAGCGTCATGGTGTCCAGAAGCTATTACAAGGCGGTACTGGAACGCCTCAGGGAGAGACGGTTGAAAGGATAAAATTAAGACGAGATTTAACAAATCGCGCAAAACACAGGGGACTTTTCACACAAATTTGCAGAATGCAGGAAAGAGTGGTTATTATGACAAGAAAGACAAAAAAGATCTTATGGGGACTGGCGTTTTTGCTGGCGGCGGCGCTGATCATAGCAGGAAATTTTTTCGACATTCGCGTGTCGGATATATTGATTACGCTTGCCATGGTGGTGTTGCTGGCAGAGGGGATCATCCGCAGGAGGTATGTGCTGATCCTGTTTCCCCTCGCGATCATGGTGATTATAAATAGCGATCGTTTGGGAATTTCCCGGATCAGTCCATGGTCCATTCTGGCGGCGGCGCTTTTGGGCAGCATCGGCCTGAATGTGCTTTTTCCGCACAGGGGGAGACACTGGAGGGTACATGGACATATTTCCGGCAATGATGCCGGAACCGATGGGAAGGCATGGCATGGGAGGAGTACGGAGGAATTTGTACAGGCCGGCCCGGCGGGGGAAGTGCGCCTGGAAAATAATTTTGGGGAGACCGTAAAATATCTTACCGGCGGGATGCTTGAATCAGTGCGCCTGGAAAACAACTTTGGCTGCATGTCGGTCTATTTTGACAGCGCCGAACTGAAAGACCATACCGCCTGTGTGCGTGCGGAGTCCAACTTCGGCAAAATGACCCTCTATATACCTGCCGTATGGAATGTGGTCATTAAGGGAGAGACAGCTTTTGGCAGCATCAGGGAAAAAGGCCAGTGCAATCCGGTGGGTGCAGAAACGCTGGAGGTCAGGGCGGAGGTTTCTTTTGGGGAAATAGAGATACGGTATATTTAAAGTGTAGATAAAATGTTAGCCAGAACTTGATAAAAAATTCGTTTTGGGATAAAATATTATCTATGAATAAAAATTTTTTCCTAAAATCACCCAATGAGATAAACATGGAGATCGCGGCGAGAATGAGAGAGAGGAGAAAGGAGAGGAAGCTATCGCAGGCCCGGTTGAGTGAGCGGGCGGATGTCAGCCTGGGGTCGCTCAAAAGATTTGAACGCACGGGAGAGATATCATTATCCTCGCTGATCAAACTCGCTTTTGCCCTGGGCTGTGAAGAGGATTTTGACGGGTTGTTTTCCAGAAAGGGTTATGCGTCTATCCAGGAGGTAATTGATGAACAATCATAAAGTGATCCATGTGTTTTTGGGGGACAAAAAGGTCGGAACGCTGGCGGCGGCAAAGAATCACGTTGTTGCGTTTGAGTATGATGACCGGTGGCTGGATACGGGTTTTTCCATAAGCCCGTTATCGCTGCCGCTGGAGAAGAGGGTATTCCTTCCGAAAGGCTATGAACCTTTTGGAGGGCTATTTGGCGTGTTTGCAGACAGTCTCCCTGACGGATGGGGGAGGCTGCTGGTGGATCGCCTGTTGTTGAGGGAACGCGTGGATCCGGCCACGGTCAACAGCCTGAACCGGCTGGCGATCGTTGGAGCCACAGGGATGGGAGCGCTGACCTATCAGCCGGAAACAAGATTAGATACGGGCATGGAGGATATGTCGCTGGATCAGATCGCGGAGGAGTGCGGGAAGATATTTGAAAGCAAGGATTCAGAAAATCTGGACGTATTGTTTCAGATGGGCGGTTCGTCCGGCGGAGCCAGGCCGAAAGTATTCTATCAGATAGACGGAGAGGAATGGATCGTCAAGTTTCCGGCATCCATGGACAGACCCGATATCGGGCAGCAGGAATATGAATATTCCCTGTGTGCGAAGAGATGCGGGATCGATATGCCGGAAACGAGGCTGCTGCCGTCGAAATTGGGTTCGGGTTACTTTGCGGTAAAGCGGTTCGACAGAGACCGGAGCAGGCGGATTTTTATGATCTCTGTCAGCGGATTGCTGGAAACATCCCACCGTATTCCCAATCTGGACTATCATATCCTGATGCGGCTTACCATGAAACTCACGAGGGATTATGTAGAAATTGAGAAATTATACCGACAGATGTGTTTTAATGTTTTTGCGCATAACAGGGATGACCATTCAAAGAACTTCTCATTCCTGTATGATAACGGGTGGTATTTATCTCCGGCATACGATCTTACCTACAGCAGTTCCATAGGCGGGGAGCATGCCACCACTGTGGACGGAAACGGGCAGAATCCCGGAATGAGTGAATTGATGCAGGTCGCGGAGGGGATTAAGCTTGATAAGCGGAAAGCAAAAGAGATCGCGGAGAATGTGCGTGAGGTTGTGGAGGAGGATCTGGGAAAATATTTGAAAAAATAACAATGTAAGCGGTTACATTCAGAAAAATCGATAAAAATTTAACTTTCGCAAAAGCTATTGATACTTTTTCTCAAGTACTGTAAAATATGGGGTATAAAATTGTGAGAAAGTCACAGGAA
Organism: Blautia sp.; assembly: GCA_023667395.1. Classification (GTDB taxonomy): domain Bacteria; phylum Bacillota; class Clostridia; order Lachnospirales; family Lachnospiraceae; genus Acetatifactor. Next base: position 92,872 of record JAMPAC010000003.1, read on the forward strand.
AATGTAAGGGCTTTCATACATTTTACAGACTTCGTGAGGAAAAGAGGAGAAAAGAATGAGCCGACTGAACATCGCAACACCTAATACGGCGCAGCTGACGGTAGAGCGTCTGTACAAGGACCTGGAACGGCGCATCGTTGCCAGTCCTCCCGGGCTTTGCCCGGTGGATCTGCAGCTGTCTTTCCTGAAGCTGTGTCATGCCCAGACCTGCGGTAAGTGCACACCCTGCCGGGTAGGACTGGGGCAGCTTCAGAATCTGCTGGAGGATGTGCTGGAAGGAAGAGCAAACTTAAAGACGCTGGATCTGATCCGCGAGACGGCGGGGAACATCATGGATTCCGCCGACTGCGCCATCGGTTATGAGGCAGCCCATATGGTGCTGACCGGCATGGACGGTTTCATGGAGGATTACAAGCATCACATTGAGCATGGAAAGTGTTCCTGCCATATCACCCAGCCCGTGCCCTGTGTGGCGCTGTGCCCTGCGGGTGTGGATATTCCCGGTTACATAGCTTTGGTGAGGGAGAAACGGTATGCGGACGCGGTAAAGCTGATCCGCAAGGATAATCCTTTCCCCACGGCCTGCGCCCTGATCTGCGAGCATCCCTGCGAGGCGAGATGCCGTCGTAATATGATCGACAGTTCCATCAATATCAGGGGTCTGAAGCGCATGGCGGTGGACAATGCCAGGGCGAATACGGTTCCCGTGCCCGAAAAGGCGGAGAGCACAGGCAAGAGGATCGCCATCGTGGGCGGCGGCCCCGGCGGACTTTCTGCGGCTTATTATCTGGAACTGATGGGGCATCACGCGGTGGTTTTTGAGGAAAAGAGCAAGCTGGGCGGTATGCTCCGTTACGGCATTCCCAATTATCGTTTCCCCAGGGAGCGCCTGCAGGAGGATATTGACGTGATCCTTTCCACCGGCGTGGAGGTCAGGCTGAATACCAGGATCGGCAACGGCGAGGGTGAGATTCCCTTTGAAAAGTTAAGGGAAGAGTTTGATGCCGTGCATGTGGCCATCGGGGCACATACGGACAAGAAGATCGGTATTGAGGGAGAGGATTCCAAAGGCGTGATCTCCGCAGTGGAAATGCTTCGCAGCATCGGCGATGACAAGATGCCTGATTTTAAGGATAAGACCGTGGTGGTGGTAGGCGGCGGCAATGTGGCCATGGACTGTACCCGTTCCGCCATCCGTCTGGGCGCGAAGAAGGTGGGTATTGCCTACAGAAGGCGTCAGGACGATATGACCGCACTTCCCGAGGAGGTGGAGGGCGCTATCGCGGAGGGCGCGGAACTTTACGCGCTGAAGGCCCCTCATAAGATAGAAGCGGATGAAAACGGCAATGTTGTGGCGCTCTGGGTGGAACCCCAGATCATCGGCCCCATCGACGCCTGGGGCAGGGCAAGGCCCATTCAGGCGGATGTGCCCCTGATGCGGATTCCCTGCGACATCGTGGTGGTTGCCATCGGCCAGGGCATTGAGACACGACACTTCCAGGAGGCAGGTCTTTCCGTGAAGCGGGGAACCATCTCCGCCATGAGCGACAGCGAGGTAAAGGATGTGCCCGGCGTATTCGCGGGAGGCGATTGCGTGACCGGACCGGCCACCGTGATCCGCGCCATTGCGTCCGGCAAGGTAGCAGCTGCGAATATTGACGAGTATCTGGGATACCATCATGTGGTTCCCTGTGATGTGGAGATTCCCCCTGTGAGTTATGAGGATAAGGAACCCTGCGGCAGGATCCAGCTTTCCGAGAAGGAAGCGGGTGAGAGAAAGAAAAACTTTGACGCTTTCGAGTGCGGCATGACGGAGCAGGAGGCCTGCCAGGAGGCGGGACGCTGCCTGCGCTGTGACAAGTTTGGCTATGGAAGCCTGAAAGGAGGACGTGCGGCAATATGGTAAATCTTACGATAGATGGTCTTAGCGTTTCCGTTCCCGAGGGAACAACCGTTATGAAAGCGGCAATGGAACTTGGAATCGAGGTTCCGCATCTCTGTTTCCTGGAGGGAATCAATGAGATAAGCGCCTGTAAGGTCTGTGTGGTGGAAATGCAGGGCAAAGATAAACTGATCACCGCCTGCAACAGTCCCGTGGAGGAGGGAATGGTGATCTACACCAATTCCCCCAGGGTGCGCCGTGTGCGCCGCTCCAATGTGGAACTGGTGCTGTCGCAGCATGACTGCCACTGTGCGACCTGCGTGAGAAGCGGCAACTGTAATTTACAGAAGATATCCAACGATCTGGGTATTCTGGAGATTCCTTTTAAGGAGGAAGTTCCTGAGACGCCCTGGGATGCTTCTTTCCCCCTGATCCGTGATTCCAGAAAATGCATTAAATGTATGCGCTGCGTACAGATCTGCGACAAGGTTCAGGATATGCATGTGTGGGATGTGCAGAACACAGGCTCCCGCACCACGGTGGATGTGGCCTGCAACAAGGCCATAGACGCGTCGGACTGTACCCTCTGCGGACAGTGTATCACCCATTGTCCTACCGGGGCCCTGCGGGAGAGGAATGATATCCCTAAGGTATTCGATCTGCTGGCGGATCCTGAGAAGATCACCGTGGTTCAGGTGGCGCCTGCAGTCCGTACCGCATGGGGCGAGGAACTGGGGCTCGGTCCCGAGGAATCCAGCGAGGGACGTATGGTGGCGGCGCTGAAGCGCATCGGATTCGACTATGTGTTTGACACCAACTTCGCAGCTGATCTTACCATCATGGAGGAGGGAAATGAACTGCTGGAGCGGCTGGGAAATCCCGGCAAGTACGCATGGCCCATGTTTACCTCCTGCTGTCCCGGCTGGGTGAGTTTTGTATCCAGGAGATATCCTGCCTACCTGAGAAATCTCTCCACGGCGAAGTCGCCCCAGCAGATGTTCGGCGCCATGGCAAAGACTTATTTCGCGGAGAAGAAAGGGATCGATCCCCACAATATCTGCTGTATCTCCATCATGCCCTGCGTATCCAAGAAGCGCGAGGCGGCTCTCTCCTACATGAGGAGCGCGGGAGCGGGACAGGATGTGGATGTGGTGCTGACCACCAGGGAATTTGTGCGTATGATCCGCGCGGAGCATATCAATCCCAGGTTCTTAAAGGAGCAGCAGTTTGATTCCCCTCTGGGCGAGAGCACCGGCGCGGGCGTGATCTTCGGCGTCACCGGCGGCGTCATGGAGGCGGCTCTGCGAACCGCTTACGCCGTGGTGGAGGGACATAACCCCGACGCGGACGCTTTCCGGGCGGTGCGCGGCGAGGACGGCAGGAGGGAAGCGGATTTCGTCCTGGGCGACAAGACGTTACATACCTGCACCGTCAGCGGACTGGGCAACGCGGAGAAGCTGATGCAGGATATCATCAACGGCAAGGTAAAATATGACTTCGTGGAGGTCATGGCATGTCCCGGCGGCTGCGTGGGCGGAGGCGGACAGCCCATCCACGACGGCTGCGAAATGGCTGGCAGCCGGGGCGGCAAGCTGTACCAGATCGACAGCGAGAGGCCCCTGCGGTTCTCCCATGAGAATCCTGAGATCAAGAAAGCCTATGAGGAATTCCTTGGAAAGCCTCTTGGCCATAAGGCACATGAACTGCTCCACTCCGGGCATGTGAATGAACTGTATTATGGGACACATAATTACCTGTAAATTTGGAAAAGGAAAAGGACCGTCGCGGATGCGGCGGTCCTTTTGTGAAAGGAGTTACTCTATCAGTTTCATGATTTTTTGCCATTGCGTCTCCACGTTATAGCGTTCAAGTGCATCATATACTTTCTGTACAAGGGAAACTTCGGTTTCCAGCATATCAGCAGTTTCTGCCACGGAGCAGTTTTTGGATCTTTTCTTGGAAATCTGAGAAATCAGGTTCTTTAGTTCGCCCTGTGAGATTCCCTGAGATATCCCCTGTTGAATCCCTCTGTTAAATCCGATATCAATTAAATCCATACTGACCGCCTCCCATTCCTCTGATTGTTTTACGCTTGTCACTATTTTATCCAGTATCAGCAACCGTTCATCTTTCACGGTTATTTCCGGATTATTGATATCCGTGTTCTTCATATATTGTAGCAGACTTACCAGTTCCTGTGAACCGTTTTTGCTGGTCATGTTCAGGAAAATTTTTGTGGTTCCGTCCTCCAGTTTCAGCCCTGCTACCTCTTCGCACTGTTCCGTGAAAGTATATTTGGCAAGATCCTTTTTAAAAATATCATCCCGAGTGATAAAAATAATGGTACTTGAGGGCAGATCCCTGTATTTTGTCTGTTTGCCCGCTTTCAGTGTGGGCGAATCCATCAGTCCCTGGTAAAACCGGGAACGCCTGGGGAGGGAATCCTGATTCGACTCGTTCTGCATTTCCATATCAAACTGTCTTTCGTCTGCGGAGAGCGCCCAGGCGTCGAGACGGATGGCGCGTTTGCCGCTTTTGTTGAGGATCACCTGTTCCACCTTAACTTCTTTGAGCCGGAGATCCTTTTCGTCCAGGATAATACTCAAAGTGTTGCGATAAGCGGTTTTGTCTTTCATGATTGTGAGGAAAAGGGCAAAATCACTCAAATTAGTGGTTAGTTCAGGCGCTTCCTCAGATATTTTCCTGTTGTCGGTCGAACTTTCCTGTGCGGGATCGGGGCTGCTGACGGAAGTGTTATCTTTTGTCATACGCATTCCTTTCCGCGGGAATGTGTCATACAGTTCCCGCCATTCAATTAATCAGGGTAAATCGTGGCAGAAACTGCCTGACGTGCAAAAATCACACCTTGAAAAGATTCAGGAAATCTTTTATAAAACAAATGATAACAAATATTTGCTGTGGCGTCAAGAAGTTTTTACAGATACAGTTTTCGGGATTGAATTTGCAAAAAGATAGTAGTAAAATATTTATAATTCTAAAAGTAACAGGAGGTAATTCAGGGGTGAAAAAGAAAACCAAAAGTTTAGTTTTTGCGATCATGCGTCTGTGCATCGGGGTGGCGCTTCTGGTGGCAATCGTCGTCGGAGGAGTGGCGATATTGTCGATCAATACGCTTTCCCAGTCGTCATATCTGGCCTATGAGACCACGGTGGACGAGGGATATCAGACGGAGATCAAGTCGCAGGTGCAGAGCACCATGGCAATCCTGCAGAGCGAGTATGACAAGTATCAGGCAGGGGAAAAGACAGAGGAAGAGGCGAAATACGATGCCAAGGAAATTATCCGTGCCATGCGTTACCGGGATGACCAGGGCGGTTACTTCTGGATCGACGATACGGAATATACGCTGGTTATGCATCCGATCCTTGTGGAAAACGAGGGGGCAAACCGCTATACGTTGGAAGACCAGAACGGCGTCATGATCGTGCAGGAGATCCTGAAGGTTTGCCAGACCCCGGAAAAAGGTGGTTTTAACGAGTTTTATTTTACCAAGTCAGACGGCGTTACCGTAGCGCCCAAGCTTGCCTATTCCGAAATATTTGAGCCCTGGGGCTGGGTGGTTTCCACTGGCAATTACATAGACGACATGAATATAGAAAAGGCGGACATGCGGGAGTATCTGGACAGCGCATACCAGACCGTATTGATGAGGGTGGTTATCACTTCCGCCTCTACCATGCTGGTTGCCCTGATCGCGGCATTTATCGTGGGCAAGGCAATAGTAGCGCCTTTGAAGAAGATACAGGAATTCGCGTCCCGAATCTCGGAGGGGAACCTGACGACGAATGTGGACGTAAAGAGTAAGAGCGAGATCGGGCAGACAGCTGACTCCCTCCGTGTGGCGCAGGAAAATATGCGTCAGCTTCTGCTGGATATCACGGATGTGTCCCAGGGCGTGAACAACGCTTTGGAGAAATTTGATTCCACATTCCGCAATATGAAGGAATCCATCTCCCAGGTATCCCTTGCCGCAGAGTCCATCGCGGAGAATGTGACCACCCAGGCGGGATCCACGGACGACGCTTCCCGAGATGTCAACGTGATGGCGGACAAGATCAGCCAGACCGGAACGGAAGTGGAGGATCTGGATCGGAACGCTAAGGAAATGAGCCAGATCAGCGAGCGCTCCATGAATACGCTGAAGCAGCTGATCGAGGTGAACAATAAGACAAGGCAGAGTATCCTGGAAATGACAGAGCAGACGGCGCACACCCATGAATCCGCCCAGCAGATCCATGTGGCGGCAAACCTGATCAACGAGATCTCGGATCAGACCGCGCTGCTTGCGCTGAACGCCAGCATAGAGGCCGCAAGGGCAGGCGAGGCAGGCAGGGGCTTTGCGGTGGTTGCGGATGAGATCGGCAGGCTGGCAAACCAGTCCGCAGAGTCCGTGGTGGAGATCAACCGGGTGGTGGAGGAATTACAGGAAAACGCGTCCAAGTCGGTGGAAGCAATGCAGGAGATCAACGTTGCCGTGGACCAGCAGGTGGAGTCGCTGACGGAGACACAGGACGTATTCTCCAAACTGCATCATGAGTTGAACGCCTGTCTGGATTCCGTAAAGATGATCGACGGCATTACTGTGGAACTGGAGGGACAGCGGAGCAATGTGACCCATTCCCTGGAGGTATTGAGCCGACTGGCGCAGGATAATGCGGCGGTTGCGGAGGAAACTTCCGCCATGTCCACCGAACTGAGCAAGGTTGCGGACGATTCCACCCAGATCGTGGCGGAGATGGAGGATAAGGTCAGCGTGCTGGTTGAAAACGTGCATAAGTTTACTTTGTAGGATATTTTAAAACTGTCAGGAAATTTTTAAATCGCTTTATCTGTCGCTTATGTGATGGATAAAGCGATTTTTTACATTTTAAAAATTTTTTGTATTATTATATTGACACAATAGTGATTATGGTGTATATATAACATATAAACAGTAAAACAGAGGCAGGTGAGCAAATGAGGATATTGCAGAATTCGGGGGAGCCAATTTACCAGCAGATCGCGGAACAGTTCAAAACGGATATCCTGGCGGGGAAATATAAGCAGGGCGAGTATCTGCCCAGTATCAGGGGACTGGCAAAGGAATTGAAGATCAGCGTGATCACCACCATGAAAGCGTACGAGCAGCTGGAGGTGGAGGGGCTGGTCACGGCGGCTCAGGGAAAAGGATTTTATGTCAATGCCCAGGACAGCGAGATGCTGAGGGAACAGCACCTGCGGAAAGTGGAGGATTCCCTGATGGAGGCCATGGCGGCTGCGGAGATCGCGGGTATGGGCGATCAGGAACTGATGGAAACGCTGGCCACGCTGCTGGCGATCAGGAAGAATGAATAGCCTGAATCGGGCGGTTTCATGCAGGAGCGGCATGGCAAAAGGGTTCCTGGCGACGCCGGAACCGATGCGGACGGGAAAGGCCGCAGAACATGAAAGAACTGCTGCATCAGCAGAGAAACGGAGGAGAGATATGGAAAACGGATATGTGATCGAGGCACATGACATAAAGAAAAAATATAAGGGGTTTGCGCTGGATATTCCTGAACTGAAGATCCCAACGGGGTTTGCCACCGCGCTGATCGGGGAGAACGGCGCAGGCAAGACCACACTGCTGAACATCCTGTCGGGGATCCTGCTGCAGTATCAGGGTGAGATCCGTTATTTTGACAAATATACGGATAAGGACAGGGAGGAGATCCCCGATGTGAAGGAATTGATGGGCTATACCGCGTCTGGCAGCTATTATGTGGCGCAGTGGAAGCTGCGGGAGGTGGAGGAGATCAGCGAAATGCTGTTCCAGGGGTTCCACAGGGAACGCTTTGAAAAGTGGTGCGATGACCTGGCGGTAGGCGCAGGGGGATGGGATCCGAAGCAGAAAGTCAGCGCCCTGTCCGATGGCAATCGCATGAAACTGATGATAGCCGGAGCGCTGGCAAGGGACACCAGGCTTTTGGTGATGGATGAACCGGCCTCCCCGCTGGATCCGCTCATGCGCGACAGGCTTTGTGAGATCATCCGCGAATACCTGACGGAGGGTGACGGACAGAGGAGCGTGTTCTTTTCCACCCACAATGTGGCGGATATGGAAAATGTCACCGATTACGCCATCATCATGGAACAGGGCAGGATCGTGGAGCAGGGATTTGTGGAGGATCTGAAAGAGAAATATGTGCTGGTCAAGGGCGATGCGGCGGATGCCGGGAAAGCGCAGGATAAGCTTTTCACCTGCAGCGCAAACCAATACGGTTTTGAGGGCATCTGTCTGGCGGAGAATCTGAACCGGCTGGCAGACGTCAGCGTGAACATGGAACGGCCCAGCCTGACCCAGATCAGTGTGGCGGTGATGAAGCATTATTCAAAGATTGTAAAGGGGTGAACATGGGATGAGGCGGAAAATAAAATGCTACGTGGCATATACCACGTTCCTTTACCGGCTTTTGGGAGTGGCGCTGATCCCCTGCGCATTCTGGGTTCTGTGCGGGATTCTGTTGTGGCTGGATTACGGCAGGGGAGGAGAAGGATTTAGTGTCGGGAGGGGATATGCCTTATATTTTGCATTCAGCGTCTATATTGTACTCTATGAGATTTTCACGGATTTCTGGGTGCTGGGCGGATGCTTTTCGGATGCGGGGAAAGGGTTGCGGTATTTCATGATTTCCTACAGCGGGGTTGAGGTCATGGGAAATATCGTTTCGGTGGACCTGATCAGGAGATTTCTCTACTGTATGATCTATTCGGGGATCATCTTCTGGTTTACCGGATGGAAAACTTCCCTTGTCCTGGGACTGGCCATGTACTGCGTGATTGTGGGGGTATTGCACGGAAGCAGGCATATCGACGGTCTGCAGAGGAATACCGGGATCGCGATCCTGGCGCAGATCGGGATGACCCTGGTCAATGTCGCAAATGTGTTCCTGCTGGATCTGGCAGGGGAGGGAGAGGGGATCATGATGGCTGTACTGGCGGTATTATACGGCGTCGCGGCGCTGTGGCTCAGCAGATGGATGGTGCGGCGTGTGACAGCCCGGATCCAACGGAATGATGGGAAGCGTGGGAAAGAGAGGAGCGGGTATCAGGTATGAAAAAGAATCAATGGAAAGATATGATAACATGTGTCAGGTTAATAAAGTACGGCATGAGTGCAAAACAGTGTTTCGGCACAATGCTCCTGTTCATGGTTATAGGGATCGCATTTGAACTGATGATTGTGCTGGGACGGGGCGTGGGAGAAAGGTATGTCGGATTACAGGTGGACTTCGGGGCGTTATTCCTGTACGCTGCGGCGATGTATCCTGCCCAGATCCTGATGACACTGGATATCAGCGGCATGGTGCAGGCCTCGCCCTATAAAAGAAAGATACAGACCAGCGCAATGTCCTTTTGCTCCCTGTGCAGTAATCTGGTGATGCTGGCGATCATCCTGTTGGTCCGTGCGCTGGGGGCGTGCCTCATGCCCCAGAGGGCAGCCTGGATCTGGTTTTCCCTGCCCGTGATAGGGATCATGGGACTGGGTCTGAGCATTATGGGGGCGCTTATGTACAAATTCTATATCCTGAGTGTTATCCTGTTGGCTGTGGTGGTTGGGGGAGGCGCCAATTTCATGGGGTATCGGAGCGTTATGGGGGCGGATAATATGTCCGGTATCCTGGGCGGGGCGCCCCTGCCTGTGGCGATCCTGTTTTGCATTGCCGCCCTCTTTGTGGGAAACGGAATCCAGTATCTGATAGCCAGGATGATCTATAAGCGTCCCTTTTCCAAAGGCGCTTTCGGAAATGCCGTGGGGAAGAAGTTCATCTGAAGCATTTGTACGTTCTCTGCCGGGGAGCAGTCTGCGGGCAGGAGCCCCATGGTCAGAATCCCCGGGCCCTTAAGTCTGCCACAAGCTGCACATAGAACTCCCGGACGTCAAACTCCGGGAGATTTTCCCTGTTTAAGTCGATCATATCCCCGTGGGAGATACCGCGCGTCCCTTTTACCGTCAAAAGCCTGTATTCGCTGCCCCACGGAAACGATCTGTAGCCTACCAGCCCGTCGTTTGCGCCGTCAAAATGCTTTGCCAGCGCATAGGTGAAATTAAGCGGGAACCGACCGCCCACGGCGCGGCTCAGCCGGGAACCGACGCTCTGGTAATAAACGCTTGGAATATCGGGCGTTCTTTTATTAAATTCCAGGCAGGCGGAGGCAGTGAGATCGCCCACCGCGCCCAGGAAATCGGGGTTGGGGTCGCCCACTTTTTTTAAGGCGGCGTTATATGCCTTTGCCACGGCTGCCTGTTGCTTTGCCGGGATCCTGGTGAGCAGGTAGTCGGCAAACTCACAGCCCCTGTGGGGTGTGCTGACAGTGGTCAGGGAAGCCACATGCTCCGCGATGCCGGGAAGCTGCAGGGCTGCCCTGGCGTCCAGTCCTCCCTTGGAATGGGCGATGATATTGACCTTTTCACAGCCTGTCTCCCTTATGATCTGCAGGATACGGTTCCCGATCTCCCTGCCGCTGTCCGATACGGAAGCGGCGGACTGATGATTGCCGTAAAAGATGCGGGCGTCGTTTGTCTCCAGTTCTTTCGGTATGCGCCCCCAGTAATTGAAATAGCGGAAATCCCTGAAAAAGACCCCGTGCACCATCAGGATGGGATACCTTGTGGCACAGATCTGCTCCTCCCGGCGGCTCTCATTCAGTAAAATCTTCTCATTTTCAAAAGATACTTCCCGCGTCACGGTGCGGATGATGATGCCAAGCGCGATGAGATGAGCAATGGGGATCATGCCGCAGGCAATGCCGATCACGCGGATGCGGATGCCCAGCTGCAGGGAGGAGGCGTACACCCGGATGATGCCGTTCCAGAAGATCAGCGCCTCCAGAAGAATGGCAAGCAGGGAATTGACAACCCATAATCCGGGCTCCGCCGCAGGAGTGCCTATGGGCAGCAGGTCGAAACACCCACAGAGGAAGAAGCTTATGGAACAGGCTGTGGAGCTTAAAAACAGGATCAGGAGTCCGCTGCCGTCACAGCAGGCTTTCAGGCGGCCGGTTTCCGGGCGCAGGGGAAAGAAGACCGGGAAAATGTGTATCCACAGGTACAGCAGTAGCAGGAGCAGCCCTGGAAGAATCGGCGAGGGCATCCATGGGGGGCGGGATATTGCAAGGATCCGGGTGACGGCATACAGGTTGCAGGCCAGGAACAGGATGACGGTGTATAAAAGGCAGTTCAGTAGTTTCAGAATTCGTTTTTTCATGGTTGTCGTTGCAGGGAACCTCTCTTTTGGGGGGGCGGTATCCGCAGGAAGCTGGCGGAATATTGGCCCTGGATTGTAGGATGGATTCATTTTATCATCTGGGAGAGGGTTTTGCAATGATTCTGGTGGGTGACGATGCGCTGGAATGCCGCCGTTCCCTTAACTAAAAACCTTTTACAAAAATAATTTCAACCCCCTCTTGACACTTTCAAACTACTGTGGTAGTGTATAAATACAAACTACTCCAGTAGTTTAAAGGGGTACACCCCGACGCCGGAAAAGGAGAAACACTATGGACATTAAACTGTTTGATTCAGAACTGAAAGTAATGGGAGTACTGTGGAAAAATGGTGACACCACCGCAAAGCAGATCTCCAACATTTTAAAGGAGGAAGTGGGCTGGAACATGAACACTACCTACACCCTGATCAAGCGCTGTATCGGCAAGGGAGCCATTGAGCGGCGGGAGCCGAATTTCATGTGCCATGCCCTGATTCCCCGGGAGGAGGTCCAGGCGGCGGAGACGGACGAACTGATCGACAAGATCTACGATGGCTCGGCGGATAAACTTTTCGCGGCGCTGATCGGAAGGAAGAAACTGTCCGGGGAGCAGATCCAGAAACTGAAACAGCTGGTGGAGGAATCGGAATGAGTCTTGTGAGGGTAAGTTTACTTTATATGAGCGTTTGCGGCGGTATCCTGATCCTGACAGTGTTCTGCCTCAGGATGCTGCTGAGAAACAGGCTGCCCAAGGCGACGTTTTCCATCCTGTGGTGTGTGGCTTTGTTGAGGCTGTTGAGCCCTTTTTCGTTGGATGCGCCGTTCGGCATCCTGCCCGTGATACAGGATCGGACAGAAGCGCTGCAGGAACGGTTTACAGCAGGGCAGGGTTATGGGACTGCGGACGGGAAAGCGTCGGGATATGACGGTGAGATTGGCGGAAATGTCAGGTATGGGAGTGCCGTCGGCATGGAAAAGGTTCCGGCGGGAAGTCCGGTAAAGGGTGGCGGATTGGCGGAAAACGGTCTTTATCAGGGATTCTGGAAACTGTCCCTGCTTCGCAAATTTATAGTAACGGGCGATATTGTATGCGCGGCGGTCTTTTTCCTGCTGTATCTTAACTGTCTGAGGAGATTCCGCACGGCGCTGCCTGTGGAAAATCCGTTTGTGGAACAGTGGCTGGACGGGTGCAGGCTGCGCAGAAAGGTGAAGGTGATGCAGTCAGACCGGATTCATTCGCCCCTGACCTATGGCCTTGTGCGCCCCGTGATATTGCTGCCAAAACACCTGGAACGGGAGGACGGGCGAAAGCTGGGATATATTTTGCAGCATGAAATGGTACATATCCGCCGCTTTGACGGGGCGTGGAAGCTTGCCATGGCGGCAGCGCTGTGCCTGCATTGGTTCAATCCGCTGGTGTGGATGATGTATGTGCTCATGAACCGCGATCTGGAATTGTCCTGTGATGAGGAGGTATTGCGCGTTTTGGGGGCGGGGGCGAGGAAGGATTATGCGCTGACCCTGATCGGAATGGAAGAGCGCAGGCAGCTGCCTGTGCCGCTGTACAGCGGGTTCGGGAAGAACGCGGTGGAAGAGAGGATAGGTGAGATCATGAAATATAAGAAGAAAACGAAAGCGGCCGTGGGTGCTGCGGCAGCGCTGGTTCTGGCGGTGATCTGCGTGTTTGCCACAACGGCAAGGGCGAAAGAGGATCCCTCCGGGACAGATCAGGATTTATCGGAGGAAAGCGCCGTCATGCTTATGGATCCTCCGGCTGGATATTCCGGAGACGTGGACAGCAGCGACGGTTCCGGTACGGTGGCAGGGACAGATTCCAATGGTGATGTGAGGATGGCGGGTGGAACAAAACGATCGGATGCGGACATAGCGGAACTGGCCAGACGTCTGAAAGAAGTAGAAGAAGCGGACACAGTCACACAGCTGGTACGGGATTTTATGAAAACAGCCGGTGAGAAAGACCGGGATAGTATCCTCCCATATATCGCGGAGGGATATGAGGTCGATCTGGACTGTCTCGACAGGATCATGGCGTGGGAACAGGGAGACATGCATGTGTCGGTTTATGTGAAAGGAGACCTGGGCAACGCCATTGTCTCCATGCGGGTCACAACGGATGAGAGCGAGGAGGATTCCAACGACCATCTTACCCTGGGACTGATAAAAGGAGGGGACGGCTGGCGGATCTGCTTTATGGTGTTTGAAAAGTAATGTTTTGGCAGAAAATGTATTGACTTTTTCCCTGAAGGGGTCTATACTCTTTCATAGATGAATGATGATTATTAAGGTAAGAGTGGCTTGCAAGCCACTCTTACTTGCTTGTAGGAACCGGAATCAAAACTGAAATCAAGAACAGGAGGCGCCATATGTCCCGCAGGGAAGATTATGAGATAAGAACGGAGCAGCTGCTTATCCCCATAGCGGAGGCCAACCAGGTTTCCATCTATGACGTGGAGTATGTGAAGGAAGGCAGCGATTATTATCTGAGAGCCTATATTGACAAGCCGGAGGGAGTCAATATCCAGGATTGCGAGAATGTAAGCCGTGCCCTTTCGGATGCGCTGGACGAGGAGGATTTCATCCCTGACGCCTACATCCTGGAGGTAAGCAGTCCCGGCCTGGGCCGCGCCCTGAAAAAGGATAAGCACCTGCAGGCCAGCATCGGGCAGGAAGTGGAAATCAAGCTGTTTAAACCCATCGACAAATGCAGGGAATTTTCCGGCGTGCTGGAAAGCTTTGACAACCAGGTCGTTGTCATAAGGGACGGGGAAACGGCAAGGATCTTTGAACGCCAGGATGTGGCGCTGATACGTCTGGTATTTGATTTTTAAAAGGAATATTGTGTATAACATAAAGTTTGGCGCACGCCGGAATGGAGGATATGATGAACAAGGAATTAATGGAAGCACTTGACAATCTGGAGAAAGAGAAAGAGATCAGCAAGGAAACCCTGTTTGAGGCGATCGAGAATTCGCTGCTCACAGCCTGCAAGAACCACTTTGGCAAGGCCGATAACGTAAAGGTGGAGATCGACCGTGAGACAGGAGACTATCTGGTATATGCCGAGAAAGAAGTGGTGGAGACCGCCGAGGATGTGACGGACAAATGTCTGCAGATTTCCCTGGAGGATGCCAGGGAAATTTCCCAGAAAGCAAATGTGGGCGACATCCTGAACGTGGAGATTCAATCCAAGGATTTCGGGCGGATCGCGACACAGAACGCGAAGAACGTTATTTTACAGAAGATCCGCGAGGAAGAGAGAAGCGTGATCTACAATCAATATTATGAAAAGGAAAAGGATGTTGTCACCGGCGTGGTACAGCGTTACATGGGCAAGAATATCAGCATTAACCTGGGCAAGGCGGACGCCGTGCTGAGCGAGAGCGAGATGGTGAAAGGCGAGGTATTCCGGCCCACTGAGAGGATCAAGGTTTACATCCTGGAAGTCAAGAGCACGCCCAAGGGACCCCGCATCAATGTCAGCCGTACCCATCCCGAACTGGTCAAGAGACTGTTTGAGTCGGAGGTAACGGAGATCAGGGACGGCACGGTGGAGATCAAGAGCATCGCCAGAGAGGCGGGAAGTCGTACCAAGATCGCTGTGTGGAGCAACAATCCAAACGTGGATGCGGTGGGCGCCTGCGTGGGTATGAACGGCGCCAGGGTCAACGCCATTGTGGAGGAACTGCGGGGGGAGAAGATCGACATTGTAAACTGGGACGATAACCCCGGACAGCTGATCCAGAACGCGCTGTCCCCCGCCAAGATCGTCGCCGTGTTTGCGGATCCTGACGAGAAGACTGCCAAGGTGGTGGTGCCCGATTACCAGCTTTCCCTGGCCATCGGCAAGGAGGGACAGAACGCCAGACTGGCGGCCCGGCTGACAGGGTATAAGATAGATATCAAGTCCGAGACCCAGGCAAAGGACGCTCCCGGCTTCCGCTATGAGGATTATCTGGATTATGAAGAGGAAGAGTATGAGGAGGGCAGCCAGGAAGCTTATGAAGACGAGTATGAAGCCGGAGAATATGAATCTGAGGAATATGAGTCTGACGGGTATGCGTCTGAGAGCGGGGAGCCTGAAGAGTACGAGGATGCAGGTGAGGAGTAAGAGGATATATGGCTAAGAAGATTCCTTTAAGGCAGTGTGTTGGCTGCGGTGAGATGAAAGGGAAAAAGGACATGGTGAGGATCCTTAAGACAGCCGAAAATGAAATTTGCCTGGATGCCACGGGCAAAAAGAATGGAAGAGGCGCATATATTTGCAGGAACAGGGGCTGCCTGGTGCAGGCGCGTCGGAATAAAGGGCTGGAACGCTCTTTTAAGATGAGTATTCCAAGTGAAGTGTATGATACTCTGGAAAAGGAGTTTGATGAGTTTGAGACAGAATAAAATTTATTCGCTTTTGGGCATTGCCATGAGAGGACGGAATCTGGTCAGCGGCGAATACCAGACTCTGGAGGCAGTGAAGAAAGGTTCCGCCATGCTGGTGGTCATTGCGGATGACGCGTCCGATAACACCAAAAAGTTGTTTTCTGACAAATGTTCTTATTACGAAGTCCCGGTTTTCAGGTACGGAACAAAGGAAAGCCTGGGACGGGCGATCGGAAAAGACTTAAGGTCGTCGGTATGCGTATGCGACGCGGGACTTGCGGACACGATCATCAAACTGCTGGAAGAAGAGTTAAATTAAAACAGTCTCGGAGCGGAAACGCCCGAAAGGAAATTGCAGCTGCGGATTGAGCAGATGAAATTTTCTTTCAGAGCAGGGGCGTTGGAGCGCAGAGACCGGAACAAGCTACCATATATGGTAGCTGGAATGGAGGACAGGGAATGGCGAAAATAAAGGTGCATGAACTCGCTAAGGAATTGGATAAGCAAAGTAAGGACATTATAAGTTTTTTGCAAAAGAAAGGCATTGAGGCAAAGGTTGCCCAGAGTTCCATAGAGGAGGAAGCAGCGGAGATGGTGCGCAGGGAGTTTAGCGGCAGTGGAGCAGGGAAAGCCGAGGTGAAAGCGGCAAAAGCGGAGGCAGGGACAGGGAAAGCCGAAGCGAAAGCGGAGGCAGAGACAGGGAAAGCCGAAGCGAAAACAGCGAAAGCGGAGGCAGGGACAGGGAAAGCCGAAGTGAAAGCGGCAAAAGCGGAGGCAGAGACAGGGAAAGCCGAAGTGAAAGCGGCAAAAGCGGAGGCAGGGACAGGGAAAGCTGAAGTGAAAGCGGCAAAAGCGGAGCCTGAGACAGGAAAAGCCGAGGGAAAAGCGGCAAAAGTGGAGCCTGAGACGGGAAAAGCAGGGATGGCGGCAAAAGCGGAGCCCAAAACAGCAGACACAGGGGCGAAAGCGGAAAAGCCGGAGTCCAGGTCGGCAAATGCCGAAGCCAAAACTCAGAAAACGGCAGGCGCGCAGGCGGAAAAGCCGGGGGCAGCCAGAAAGAATAAACCGGACAACAGAACAAATGAGGATGCGCAGAAGAAGAAAAAGTCCAAGATCATCTTTGTCAGTAATCCCCAGAATTCCAAAATGTCCGGACAGGGAAGATCCCAGGGCGGGCAGAACAGGCAGAATAACGGGTATAATGATCGTGGCAGGGCGCAGGGTCCCGTGCGTCCGATCAAGCCGCTGACTCCGCCGTCCCCTACACCCAGCGTGCAGATGGTACCCTCCAGACCCGCCCAGCCCAGCAGGCAGAATAACCAGCACCAGGGCACTGCCAATGAGGCGGAAAAGCAGCAGAACAGGCAGGATAGACCTGTCAGACAGGACAGATCTGACAGACAGGACAGACCTGAAAGGCAGGAGCGGACGGACAGATCTGACAGACAGGACAGACCTGCAAGAGACAACCGTGGTTCACAGGAGGGGCGTCGTGACGGCAGACCCCAGGGTGGAAACAGCCAGGGCGGCAGACCGGAACGCGGACAGTATCAGGGTAGAGGAGGCGCAGGCTCAAATGGCAGACCTCAGGGAGACAGGCAGAACGGATTTCAGAGAAATGGCAGGCCGGGTTCTGAAAGCGGTTCGGGCGATCGCCGCGGTCCGGGCGCTGGCGCAGGGGGCGGCCGCAATTTTAACGGCAGTCCAAGAGATAACAGAGGCAGCGGCGGACAGGGAGCCGGTTCCAGAGATTCAAGGGGCGGCAAGGGCTTTGCGGGAGAAGCTCCGGCGAAAGAAATGGAAAAGAGGCGTGACGACGACAAGCGCCGCGCAAATAATCAGGAGAGGGATAAACGATCCAGGAAAGACCACATTTATGAAGAGGATGAAGCGGTAAGAAGTAAGCCCGGCCGGTTCATCAAACCTGAAAAGAAGAAAGAAGAGAAAGCGGAGGAAGTGATCAAGGTGATCACTCTGCCTGAGATGATCACGATCAAGGATCTGGCTGACAAGATGAAATTGCAACCTTCCGCCATTGTGAAGAAACTGTTTCTGGAGGGTAAGATCGTAACTGTCAACCAGGAGATCTCCTACGAGGACGCGGAGAATATCGCTATGGAGTACGATATCCTCTGTGAGAAAGAAGTCAAGGTAGATATTATCGAGGAACTGTTAAAGGAAGAAGAGGACGCGGAGGAGTCCATGGTGGAGAGACCGCCCGTTATCTGCGTTATGGGACATGTTGACCATGGTAAAACTTCCCTGCTCGACTCCATCCGTAAGACCAATGTGACCGATAAGGAGGCAGGCGGTATTACGCAGCATATTGGTGCGTATACTGTCAATGTAAAAGGCAGGAAGATCACTTTCCTGGATACACCCGGGCACGAGGCATTTACCGCCATGCGTATGCGCGGCGCCAATTCCACGGATATCGCGATCCTTGTGGTAGCGGCGGACGATGGCGTTATGCCCCAGACGATTGAGGCGATCAACCATGCCAAGGCGGCAGGCATCGAGATCATTGTGGCAGTGAATAAGATCGACAAGCCCTCCGCGAATATCGACCGCGTAAAACAGGAACTGACGGAGTATGAACTGATACCCGTTGACTGGGGCGGGACCACGGAGTTTGTGCCCGTATCCGCGAAGTCAGGGGAGGGTATTGAGAATCTGCTGGAAACCATTTTGCTGACTGCGGATATCCTGGAACTGAAAGCGAATCCTGACAGGCGCGCCAGAGGTCTGGTGATCGAGGCGGAACTGGATAAGGGACGCGGCCCTGTGGCTACCGTCCTGGTGCAGAAAGGTACGCTCCATGTGGGCGACTTTATTTCCGCGGGATCATGCCATGGCAAGGTACGCGCCATGATCGATGACAAGGGCAGGAGGGTGAAAGAGGCAACCCCTTCCACTCCCGTGGAGATACTGGGTCTTTCCGATGTGCCCAGCGCCGGCGAGGTATTCCTTGCCCACGACAATGACAAGACAGCGAAAAATTACGCCGAGACCTATCTGGCGCAGAATAAAGAGAAGATGCTTGAAGATACTAAGACCAAGATGTCCCTGGACGATCTGTTCTCCCAGATTCAGGAAGGTAATCTAAAGGAACTGTGCCTGATCGTAAAGGCGGACGTACAGGGAAGTGTGGAGGCTGTAAAGCAGTCGCTGCTGAAGCTGACCAACGAGGAAGTGGTAGTGAAATGTATCCACGGCGGCGTGGGCGCCATCAACGAGTCCGATGTGGTGCTGGCCAGCGCTTCCAATGCGATTATCATTGGTTTCAATGTGCGTCTTGACGCTACCGCGAAAGCGACCGCCGAGCGGGAGGGCGTGGATATCAGGATGTATAAGGTCATCTATCAGGCTATCGAGGATATTGAGGCAGCCATGAAAGGTATGCTGGATCCCGTCTTTGAGGAAAAAGTGATCGGCCATGCCGAGGTGCGCCAGATATTCAAGGCGTCCGCAATCGGTAACATTGCCGGTTCCTATGTGCTGGACGGCACATTCCAGAGAGGCTGCAAGATCCGCATTACCCGTGAGGGAGAACAGATTTACGAGGGCGCTCTTGCTTCCCTGAAGCGTTTCAAGGATGATGTGAAAGAAGTGAGAGCGGGCTTTGAATGCGGTCTTGTGTTTGAAGGATTTGACCAGATGCAGGAACTGGATATCGTGGAAGCCTATATCATGGTGGAGGTACCACGCTGAAAAGATTTTCTAAAGCACGAGAATACCGTGCTTAAGAAAATCTAAGTTTCAGCGGAAAGAATCGCCGGGGGCGATTCTTTCGATGGCGGTAGTCTGCGAATGGCGGCGGTCTGCAAATGGCAGCGATGTCTGGATGGTATTCGCCCGTGGATGACGGTAATTACGATCCGGTTTGAAATGTGAGGTAATATGAGGAAGAATAGTGTGAAAAATACCCGTATCAACGGGGAAGTGCAGCGTGTGCTGGCGGAGATCATCCGGGGGGAGATCAAGGATCCCCGGATCAGTCCCTGGACAAGTGTGGTATCCGTGGAGGTGGCTCCTGACCTGAAGAGCTGCAAGGCATGGATCAGCGTGCTGGGCGGAGAGGATGTCAGGGAAGCCACGCTGCAGGGACTGAAGAGCGCGGAAGGTTTTATCAGGAGACAGTTGGCGAAGACCATCAATCTGCGCAATACTCCGGAAATAACGTTTGTTATGGATCAGTCCATTGAATATGGCGTAAACATGTCACGCAGAATAGACGAAGTGATCGCCAGGGACAATGAAAACATCAGGGATAATGACAGCATGGATGGCGCTGAAAGCGCCGATGTCTGCGATGATAAAGAATGAGGTTTTATATGGAATGGAACTTGTTAGACGAATGTAAGGATGCGAAAAGGATCGGTATCAGCGGGCATATCCGCCCCGACGGAGACTGTGTGGGCGCGTGCCTGTCCATGTGCATGTATCTGCAAAAGTGCATGCCCCAGGCTCAGGTAAAGGTTTTTCTGGAGAAACCCGCCGATATTTTCCGGGAATTAAAAGGTTTCGACGAGATCGACAGCACATTCGGGGAGGAGGAGCCTTTCGACATATTCTTTGTGTTGGACTGCGGCGAGGACCGGCTGGGCGATGCCCTGAAATATTTCCAGGCGGCGAAGAAGAGGATCAATATCGATCACCATGTTACCAACAGGGGCTGCGGCGATCTCAATCACATCGTGCCGGAGATGGGGTCTGTCTGTGAGGTCCTTTATGACCTGATGGACGGGGAAATGCTGGACAAAGATCTGGCGATGGCACTGTATACCGGAATCATCCACGATACGGGGATATTCCAGTATTCCAATACCACACCCGCCACCATGGAGAAAGGAGCCCGACTGATCGGGTACGGCTTTGATTTTCCCAGGCTGATTCAGGAGACCTTTTACCAGAAGACATATATTCAGTCCAACATTATGGGCAGGGCGCTGCTTGAGAGCATCCGGTTCATGGACGGCAGGTGCATTGTCAGCTGCATAGACCGGAAAGCCATGCAGTTTTATGACGCGGAACCGAAAGACCTGGACGGCATTGTGAACCAGCTGCGCAATATAGAGGGAATTGACTGCGCCATTTTCATGTATCAGACAGATGTGCTGGAGTATAAGGTCAGCATGCGTACCAGCGAGAAAGTCAACGCGGCGGAGGTGGCGGCCTTTTTTGGCGGCGGCGGCCATGCCCGGGCGGCTGGCTGCACCATGAGGGGCACTTTCCATGACTGTGTGAACAATCTTTCGCTACATATAGAGAAGCAGTTGGATAACGCCTGATGTGGAACTAAAAAACAGTCTCGGAACGGGAAACGCAATGTGCCTGTGGCACATGAAAAGATTTTCAACTGCGTTTTGTGCAGATGAAATTTCTTTCAGAGCAGGGGCGTTGGAATGAAGAGACCGGAACAAATTCCTGCAAGCAGGAACTGGAATCAAAAAAACAGTCTCGGAACGGAAACGCCCGAAAAGATTTTCAGCTGCGTTTTGTGCAGATGAAAATTTTTTCAGAGCAGGGGGCGTTGGAGTGGAGAGACGGAACTGGAATAAGTATGAATGGAATTATGATAATCGATAAAGAGCCGGATTTCACTTCCGCTGATGTGGTGGCTAAAATGCGCGGCATCTGCGGACAGAAGAAAGTGGGTCATACGGGAACCCTGGATCCGGCGGCCACGGGGGTACTGCCCATATGCCTGGGCAGCGGTACGAAACTTTGCGATCTGCTCACTGATAAGGATAAGGAGTATGTAACGGAACTGCTCCTGGGAGTGGAGACGGACACACAGGATACCACCGGTAAGGTGCTGGCGGAACGTCCTGTGGAGATATCGGAGGAGGAGGTCAGGGCGGCCTGCATGTCCTTTGTGGGAGAGTATAGCCAGGTTCCGCCCATGTATTCCGCCCTGAAAGTAAACGGCAGGCGTCTGTACGAACTGGCCAGGGAGGGTAAAGAAGTGGAACGCAGGGCGCGTCCCGTAGCAATACATGAACTGGAAATCCTGGAGTGCAGGATACCTGTGATAAAAATGCGGGTAGTATGTTCCAAAGGAACCTACATCCGCACTCTCTGCGCGGATATTGGGGAAAAACTGGGCTGCGGGGGAACCATGCGGAGCCTGCGCCGCACCAGGGTGGGGATGTTCGGCCTGGAGCAGGCCGTCACACTGGGGCGGCTTCAGGAATTAAAGGATACCGGAAGGCTTTCGGAAGCGTTGATTCCCGTGGAAAGCTGTTTTCAGGACTGCCCTGTCCTGCAGGTCAGGGAGGAAGCCCTGAGGCTTTTGGAGAACGGGAATGCCATTTACCCTGACCAGACCTGTGAAAAGCAGGTTTACAGCCCCCGACAATGGGTGCGGTTTCACCGTCCTGACGGAAGCTTTGCGGGAATTTACGCTTTTGAAGAAGCGGAAAAACGATATAAGCCGGTGAAAATGTTTTTGGAGAAAGAGTGAACAGCGAGTGGAGATCATAACGAATACGACTGATTTTTATCTGGACAGGGAAACCGCTGTGGCAATCGGAAAATTTGACGGGGTACACATCGGTCACAGGAGACTGCTGGAAGAGATCCGGGAGAAAAAGAAAGAAGGGCTTTGTTCCTGTGTCTTTACCTTTGACCCGGCGCCGGCAGTCCTTTTTGGGCAGTCAGACGGAAAGGAACTTACCACAAAAGAAGAAAAACATATGTTATTTGAACGCGCGGGAGTGGATATCCTGATTGAGTTTCCCATGAACCCTGAAACTGCGGCAACGCCGCCGGAGGTCTTTGCTGCGGAGATCCTGGGAGAGCGGATGCAGACACGTTTCCTGGCTGCGGGCAGCGACCTGTCTTTCGGGGCGGGAGGTGCCGGTGATGCGGAACTTCTGCGGAAAATGGGGCCTGAACTGGGATTTCAGGTAAGAACCATAGCCAAGGTCTGTCTGGATGGCAGAGAGGTCAGTTCTACCTATGTCCGGGACTGCGTGGAGAAAGGGGATATGCAGCTGGCGGAGAGGCTGCTGGGGATGCCCTATCCGGTGCTGGGGACGGTGGTGAAAGGGAATCAGCTTGGCAGGAATCTGGGTTTTCCCACTGTCAACCTGCTTCCGGAGGAGAGCAAGCTGCTTCCCCCTAACGGCGTTTACTTTTCACAGGTGCGGCACAGGGGCAGACTGTACCGCGCCATCAGCAATGTGGGATATAAACCTACGGTCACTGAGGAACGCGTCATGGGGATGGAATCTTATCTGTATGACTTTTCCGGAGACATGTATGGTGAACAGATCGAGGTGTATCTGCTGGAATTCCGCAGGCCGGAGCAGTGTTTTGAGAGCGTGGACGCCCTGCGCGGGCAGCTTGCGGAAGATATAAAAGCGGGTGCGTCATATAAAAAATAAAAGTTTTTATTGTAACTTTCTGTCTTTTCACGTAGAATGGTTATATCTGCTCTAAATCGGCATTGAGGTGGAACCCATTGCAGATTGATGTAATTTGAAACGAAACCTGTTTGTGTGATTATGAAGGGAAACGTAAAATGAATGCAAGTATCTTATTGTCAATGGCAGGAGGTCTGGGGCTGTTTCTGTTCGGAATGCGGGTGATGAGCGAGGCCATCGAGAAAGTTGCCGGCGCGAAGCTTCGCCGTATCCTGGAGATTTTTACCACCAACCGGTTTTCCGGTATGCTGGTGGGAATCGTGTTCACGGGCATCATCCAGTCTTCATCGGCCTGTACCGCCATGGTGGTCAGTTTTGTGAACGCCGGTCTGATGAACCTGTATCAGGCGGCGGGCGTGATCTTTGGCGCCAATATTGGTACGACCATCACATCACAGCTGGTTTCCATCAACCTGTCGGCATACGCGCCAGTGATCCTGCTGGTGGGCGTGCTTGTGGTCATGTTCTGTTCCAAAGAAAAGGTGAAAAAATTTGCGGAGATCATCATCGGCTTCGGCATCCTGTTTTTGGGACTGAGCACCATGTCCAGTTCCATGGCCAGCATGCGCGACGTGCCGGAGGTGGTGAACCTGCTCAGTTCCCTGAAAAATCCGTTCATGGCCACGCTGATGGGACTGGTGCTGACCTCCGTGATCCAGAGTTCCTCCGTGACGGTCAGCATCGTGCTGCTTCTGGCAAATCAGGATCTGCTTTCCGTGCATATTACTTTATATATCATCCTGGGATGTAATATCGGAGCCTGCACTACTGCGCTGCTGGCTTCCCTGGCAGGCAAGAAGGACGCCAAGAGGGCGGCGTTGATTCATTTCTGGTTCAACGTCATCGGTACGGTGGTGCTGTATGTGGTACTGTTTGCGGCGGAAGAACCCGTGACCAGGATGATCTGGGCCATTTCCTCGGATAAGGGGCGTTTTGTGGCAAATGCCCATACGATGATCAAGGTCTTCCAGGTGATCGTGCTGTTCCCTTTCTCAAGGTGGATCGTGAAGCTTTCCGTGATGTGTGTGCCCGGGGAGGACAAAAAGGTGGGTTACAGAGAGAGTTATCAGTTGAAATATATCGGCGACAAGGTAGTGTTCAATCCTGCCACGGCGGTGTTCGAGGTGGTGAAGGAACTGGATCGCATGGCGTCCCTTGCCAGTGAGAACTTAAACCGCGCCATGAATGCCCTGATCACGCTGGACGAGGAAGATATTGAAGAAGTGTATGAGGTGGAGAAGAACATTGATTTCCTGAATCACGCCATCACGGATTATCTGGTGAAGATCAACCAGACCACGCTGCCCATTGAGGACTTGAAGAGCCTGGGCGCGCTGTTTCATGTTGTCAACGATATCGAACGGATCGGCGACCATGCGGAAAATGTGGCGGATGCCGCGAAGCAGCGGAAGGAACAGGGGCTGGTCTTCAGCAAGGACGCCCAGAAAGAAATGGGCGAAATGCTGGATATGGTAAACAAGGTGATCCAGTATGCCATCGATATGTTCGTCAGGAGCGACGAGAGCCATATGCAGGAAGTCATTGCGCTGGAAGATAAGATCGATGAGAAAGAAAGGGCGCTGCAGCAGCTGCATGTACAGCGCCTGACCAGGGGCGAGTGCACTCCCGAGGCCGGCATGGTATTTTCCGATGTTGTGTCCGGTCTGGAAAGGGTGGCGGATCATGCTACCAATATTGCGTTTGCGGTCATGAATGCGGAGAAAGATGCGGAAGCGGAGGCGGTTTCTTAACTTTTTTGATGGAATCTGTTGACATATGGTGGATACAAAGGTATAATCTGACTTAGATGTAACAAATTTGTAACAATATTGTAATTTGGATTTCATTTTTATAGAGGATCATATACATGAGATACTTGAGGATCAAGAGAAAAATAGCAGCTGTTACCGCAGGCCTGATGTGCTGTCTGGCGCTGGAAGCGCCCATGACTGTTTCCGCGTCGGGAGGGACAAGCGTCCTGCAGACGGCAGGGGTGGCTTCTTTCTTTGAGACGACACATACTGCGGAGGAATATAAAGAGATCGCACAGCAGGCACAGGGCGCTTCCTGGGGATATACCAATATCGGTATCGCCAATGTGGAAAGCGGCAACCTGAATGTGCGGGAGGCGCCCTCTACCGACAGCAAGATGGTGGGGAAGATGCCCAAGAATTCAGCCTGCGAAGTGCTGGAAATGCTGGACGGATGGGCGCACATCAAATCAGGCGAGGTGGAAGGCTATGTGAGCACGGAATACCTGTTCACCGGTCCGGACGCGAAGCTTGCGGCGAACGACCTGGTGCGTACCGTGGCGCTTGTGAATGTGGACGGATTGAATGTAAGGGATGAAGCAAACACCGAGAGCGCGGTTCTGACGCAGGTTCCCAAGGGTGAGGAACTGGAGTACCTGGAGACGCTGGAGGGATGGATCGAGGTTTCCATCGACGGCGAGGTGGCCTATGTGTCGGCGGATTATGTTACTGTGGAGCAGAGGCTGGATACTGCCATTACCATGACGGAACTTCTGTACGGCCAGGGTGTATCCGATGTCCGTGTGGAATTGGTAGAGTACGCGAAGCAGTTCCTGGGCAATCCCTACGTGTGGGGCGGAACCAGCCTGACAAAGGGCGCCGACTGTTCTGGATTCGTGCTGAGCGTGTTTAAGAAGTTCGGCGTGACACTCAGCCATCATTCCGGTTCCCAGGCAAAGGAGGGCGTGAAGATCAGCGCCTCCGACTTAAAGCCCGGCGATCTGGTGTTCTATGCGAACAGTTCAGGAACCATCAACCATGTGGCCATCTATATCGGCGGCGGAAAAGTGATCCATGCCAGCAGCCCGTCAACCGGCATTAAGATCAGCAATTACAATTACCGTACTCCGGTAAGGTGCGTGAGGGTTCTGCAGGATTAACGTGACAGGGTTTTCAAAGTTGACATATGAGAAATGTGAAAGGGGACTTATGAAATGCGTGTACCGCATTTCATAAGTCTTTTTGGGTAACGGTTTGAGGAAGATAATTCATTTTGTGTCGGCGGTGGTTCTTGTTGCAGCTGTATCAGTGGGAAGTATTTCCTGTGCGGACAGCGGGGACGGTGAGGAGGAACGGCCGGCTTCCATCGGCGCAGAAAAGCTGGAAAATGTGGGGCAGGCGGCGGTTCGGGAGGAAGAACCTGGGGAAACGTCAGATCTTTCCGGGATTTTCAGCAGCGGGAGCAGTGCGCCGGAACAGGAGGATATGCCGGTAGATGTCAGCTGGGAAGATTTTTCTGCTGACGGCGCTTCCAGATGTGATGCAACAAAGCTGCATTTTGCTTTCCGCAATGGGGAGGCAGTCGATCTGGAGGTAATGTATTCGCCAAGCATAGTTGAAAAGGTCGAGTATTGTGACATTACCAGCGATGGGACGGAGGAGATCCTGGTATACAGGTATTTTGCAAATACGGCCACGGAATATACCCTGATCGATTTTTTTGAGGTAAGGGATATGGCTGTGAAGAACATCTCTCCGGCAATGGATATTGAGGAACTTTCGGGTGAAGTATGGAATACTGCAATTGCGGATATTTCTGTTGATGGCTATGCGCATCCCGTTTTAAAGATGGAATCTTATGGGAAAGAAGCCGGGAGGGCGTATGTTGACCGGTCGTATCTTGTGGGTTATAAGGATGGCGGATGGCAGATCATACAAATGACGGGGGGAATAACGGAAGTACAGGCCTTTGACCTGTTCCTGAACAATCAACTGCCTGCATTTTTCAGTGTGGATGGGGGATCCTGCATTTATTATGAAGAATATTGCAATGGCGGATTCCTGGAAGAGGAGGAATATAAGGTTACCCGGCTGGATATTGACAATGACGGCAGGGAGGAACTGGTGATCGACAGCGTGGGACATTACGGCGCTGCGGTGCTGGATTTCAGGGGCGGCATTTTATATTTTCTGGCCCAAGGGGAAGGCACCGCCGGGATCTGTGACTACACGTATATCGAGGATGAGGCCTGGATCGTGCACAGCGACACTACCCACGCCGACAGGCAGATGTTCTGGTTTGAGAAGTTCAATGGCGACGGGAAAGTGGCAGATCAGTTTACCCTGTCTGCGGAATATTGGGAGGAACCTGACCAGGGTAAGTATACGGAGAACAGTGATTTTACATACAGGGATGAAAAGATCACCATGCAGGAGTATGAGGAACTCAGGCAGTTGTATATGGGGTGGTGATATTAGGGCGCGGCCGTTGCTCCGTGTGCCCATGAAAAATAGTTGTTTACATTTACAGCCGGATATGATAGAATACCTAAGTGTGATTTAGCTGATGCTCGGTTTTCGGAGACTCCAACCGCTGCTTAGTGTCAGGCGATTCATGCAGATACAATAACACATGAGATTTATATGGAGGAAAAAAGAAATGATTTCTAAGGAAAAGAAAACTGCGATCATGAATGAGTATGCGAGAACACCCGGCGACACCGGTTCACCCGAGGTACAGGTGGCTATTCTGACCGCAAGGATCCAGGAACTTACCGAGCATTTGAAGGCAAATCCCAAGGATCATCATTCCCGTCGCGGTATGTTGAAAATGGTAGGTCAGAGACGTGGTCTTCTGGAATATCTGAAGAGAAAGGATATTGAGAGGTATCGTTCCCTGATCGAAAGACTGGGATTAAGAAAATAAGCAATATGCTGACAGTGGGCGGAAGGCGGCCGGGTAACCGGTACTTTCCGCTTGTTGTGCATATTGTGAGTCCCCGCAGGGGGCAGTAACATAAGTTGTCATGGGGCAGAAGTAAGCCCCGAGACCGCTGAAAAGCGCATGGATGGCGCCATGTCTTTTTCAGTAGTTTCGGTGTCTTCTGTTCCTGAAAATAGACAAGCCGTCATTACGGCAGAATGGAGGACATATGTACAAATGTTATGAAATGGAACTTGCCGGCCGTACCCTGAAGGTTGATATTGACCGTGTGGGCAGGCAGGCAAATGGGTGCGCTTTTATGCACTATGGCGATACGGTGGTGCTTTCCACCGCGACCGCATCCGAGAAACCCAGGGAGGGAATCGATTTCTTCCCCCTGAGTGTGGAGTTTGAGGAAAAGATGTACGCAGTGGGTAAGATTCCCGGCGGCTTCAATAAGAGAGAGGGCAAGGCCAGTGAAAATGCCGTCCTTACCAGCCGTGTCATTGACAGACCCATGCGGCCCCTGTTCCCCAAGGATTACAGAAATGACGTTACCCTGAATAATCTGGTAATGAGTGTGGATCCTGAATGCCGTCCCGAACTGGTAGCCATGCTGGGCGCGGCCATTGCCACCTGCATTTCCGATATTCCCTTTGACGGTCCCTGTGCCATGACCCAGATGGGTATGATCGACGGGGAACTGGTGGTCAATCCTTCCCAGGAGCAGTGGAAAGTGGGAGACCTGAACCTGACCGTTGCTTCCACCAGGGAGAAAGTCATTATGATCGAGGCGGGCGCAAACGAGGTTCCCGAGGATAAGATGATCGAGGCAATCTACAAGGCGCATGAGGTCAATCAGACCATCATTGCTTTCATTGATAAGATTGTTGCCGAGGTGGGAAAGAAGAAGCATGAATATACTAGCTGCGCGATTCCCCAGGAAATGTTCGACGAGATGATGAAGCTGGTCACTCCCGCGGAGATGGAGGAAGCGGTGTTTACCGATGATAAGCAGACCCGTGAGGAGAATATCCGCGTGATCACCGGGAAGCTGGAGGAGGCTTTCGCTGAGAATGAGGAATGGCTTGCCATGCTGAGTGAGGCTGTCTACCAGTATCAGAAGAAGACCGTGCGGAAGATGATCCTGAAAGACCACAAGCGCCCTGACGGTCGTGAGATCACACAGATCCGTCCCCTGGCGGCGGAGGTGGATATCATTCCCCGCGTGCATGGTTCCGCCATGTTCACCCGGGGACAGACCCAGATCTGCAACGTATGTACGCTGGCGCCTTTGTCCGAGCAGCAGAGGCTTGACGGGCTGGATGAGAACGAAGTCAGCAAGAGATATATGCACCATTATAATTTCCCCTCCTACTCCGTAGGCGAGACAAAGCCTTCCAGAGGCCCCGGAAGACGTGAGATCGGCCACGGCGCACTGGCGGAGAGGGCGTTGATCCCCGTGCTGCCCAGCGAGGAGGAATTCCCCTATGCTATCCGTACCGTATCCGAGACTTTCGAGTCCAACGGATCCACTTCCATGGCGTCAACCTGCGCGTCTTGTATGTCCCTGATGGCGGCGGGCGTGCCCATCAAGAAGATGGTTGCAGGTATTTCCTGCGGCCTTGTGACTGGTGAGACGGATGATGATTTCGTGCTGCTTACCGATATCCAGGGACTGGAGGATTTCTTCGGCGATATGGATTTCAAGGTGACGGGCACTACGGAAGGCATCACCGCGATCCAGATGGATATCAAGATCCACGGTCTTACCAGACCCATCGTGGAGGGCGCTATCGCACGCTGTCGTGAGGCAAGGCTTTTCATTATGGATACCTGTATGAAGCCTGCGATTTCCGAGCCCAGACCAGAAGTGGGACCTTATGCGCCCAAGATCATCTCCATTCAGATCGATCCCGAGAAGATTGGCGATGTGGTGGGTCAGAGAGGCAAGACCATCAATGAGATCATTGCCCGCACAGGCGTTAAGATCGATATCACCGACGACGGAAATGTATCTGTCTGCGGTACGGAGAAAGGTATGATGGAGAAAGCGGTGGAGATGGTCAAGATCATTGTCACCGATTTCGAGGAAGGCCAGATCTTCAAGGGCAAGGTAGTCAGCATCAAGGAGTTTGGCGCGTTCATCGAGTTTGCTCCCGGTAAGGAGGGCATGGTACACATTTCCAAGATTGCCAGGGAAAGGATCAACCGCGTTGAGGATGTGCTGACGCTGGGCGATGTGGTGACTGTGGTATGCCTGGGCAAGGATAAGATGGGCAGGATCAGCTTCTCCATGAAAGATGTGGCGCAGAAATAAAACTGTATTAAGAAACGATTCCCGGATGGGTTATAAAAGGGACCGCCTCAATGCTGTATTTGAGGCGGTCTTTTGATTTCCTAATTTGCTTTTAATCGTTCGAGTTCGGCTTTGAGCGCCGCAATTTGAACGTCTTTCTCGGAAACGGCATTCTGCATGCCAGCAATGACAGCATCTTTCTCGGAAACGGCATTCTGCATGCCAGCAATGACAGCATCTTTCTCGGAAGCGGCATTCTGCATGCCAGCAATGACAGCATCTTTCTCGGAAACGGCATTCTGCATGCCAGCAATGACAGCGTCCTTTTCCGAAACAGCATTCTGCATATTGGCGATAACAGCATCTTTCGCGGCAATTCGCGCTTCCAGGTCATCGATCGCTTTATGCTGTTTTGCAATACGGCATTCCCTACGATAGTAATCTTCGCGTGCTTCGCACTGCAGCCGTATTTTCTCGTCCTGGCTTAACTGGTAAATGGTATTGGAAGCGTCCTTGATACAATCATCTTTTTGAGCAAGCATTTTGATTTCCTCCCATGTGGTGGACTTAAAAAGGGAAGCCCAATAATCAATATGGTACGACCTGTCTTCTTCAGTCGCAAGATCTATACGAGTTAAGTCTAACACAGAAAGGCGTAGTTTGTCACTATATAACATATGATTTTTTACGTTAAGAAACTGATAGGTGGAATAAAACTCAGGATTCTCCGGGAAAAGGGTGAAATTCAGCAGCCCAATCTGGACGGACGGCCTCGCTTCACTGTAATCCTGCCCATGCTCCAGGCTGTCAAAGGAGCGGCAGAGATAGCACAGCGACCGCTCTACCCAGTTATATTCATTGACAACCTGCATTTCCAGATTAATATAGGCATGATCATTCATCAGAACCCTGATATCAAGGAAGAATACTTTGCTGTCAACGGTATCGCCCAGTTCGATGGGATTGGTGATAGTCACTGTCTGAACCTGTTCGCTGCTTAGGCGGAGTAATGAGCATATCAGGCCTTTCAGCACTTTGTTGTTACGCTGCAGGAGCGCCCTGAACAGATAGTCGTTGTGCATGGGAATGGGGATAGGACCGGTGGCGGAATCAAGGGTTGTGTAAGGGGAAGGGGGTGCGATGGTTTTGCTTACTTTTTTCATAAGTCCTCCTTTGTGAAAGTGTGCTGCTTCTTTGTGGCTTTTGTCTTTAAGTGCGAACCAGCAATTTATATTGCTGAATATCATTCTGTAAAGTGCAAAAAACAGAAATGACAAAATTGGCAGCAAAGTATACGGTTTAAATTAGTACTGGGTATCAATGGTGAATCACCAGACAGATATGAAGTTATCGTGAAGCGGCAAACCGCAACAGGAATAACTTAATCTGGTAACAGAATATCATTGCTCATATGATTTGTCAAGAACTAAAAAACGTAAATTGAACTGCCGGGTCAGGACATGCATCTGAATTTGGGATGGACTTTGACCCGGTGTTGTGGTAAGCTTTTGAATATGCTGGAGACGAAAACTGTCTTCAGGCTGATGGAGGGCAGACAGATGGAAAATTTAATGGAATTACTGGAGACCAGGCGTACCTACCGCCGTTTTGAGCAGAGGGAGATTCCCCGGGAGGTCACGGATGAGATCCTGACGGCGGCCAGGCTGGCTTCCAGCGCGGCAAACAGGCAGCCTTTGACTTACATTGTGATAAAGGATCCCGATAAGGTGGCGGAAGTATTTTCCCACACGAAATGGGCGGGAGCGCTGCCGCCGGAGCAGGGACAGCCTAAGGAGGATGAGAGGCCGGTCCTTTTTATTGCTGTGGTGAAGAATATGGATATCAATCCCGACTGTGACACAGATGCGGGGCTTGCTATCAGTAACATGACGCTGGCAGCCTGGAACAGGGGTGTGGGCAGCTGCATGATCGGCGCCTGCAACAAACCCGCGCTGGCGAAGATGTTTGGACTGACGCAGCAGCAGACACTCCACACGGTGGTGGCTTTCGGCTATCCCTCCCATGTAAGCCGTATTGTGGATATGGATGATCCGGCGCAGTTTAAATATTATCTGGACGAGAACAGGGATTACTGTGTCCCGAAGCGGAAATTGTCGGACGTGGTGCGGTATCTGTAGTGTGGGAAAACGGAAAAGCAGTCCCAAAGTTCCCGTAGATTAAAATGCCGCTTGCGCGGCGGAATAAGAGGAAATATGACAATACAATTAAAACTTGAAAAAGTTGAGGACACGCAGCTCAGCGTGCAATGGCAGGCGGAAGATGGGAACGGGTGTACATACCGCCTGTACTGGTCGGATCGATACAGCGACGCCATGGAATATAAATGTGTCTATGAGGGAACGGACACCTGCTTTACCTTAAAGAAAGCAACCCACATTCCCCATTATCTGAAAGTGGAAGCATGGCGTGACGGGGTAAGGCAGGGGGAGAGCGGACTGCTGAAAACTCCCGTGAAAAAGGTTTTTCATGAGCAGCTGGAGAAGCTGAACAGGGGACTGATCGCCATTGCCACCGGAGAAGGGGTATTTCTGGGCTGGAGAATGTTCCTGGATGAGGTCACGGGATACACCGGGACCGGCATGAGCGGAACCGACTATACGATATATAAGAACGGTCAAAAGCTGGCCCTGGTGACGGACAGCACCAATTATCTGGACAGGGAGGGCACCTTGCAGGACACTTATGCGGTTGCCGCCGTGAGCGGGGGAAAAGAAACCGCTCTCTGCCAGGCGGTACATGTCTGCCCTGAAGAGTATCTGGAGATTCCCATGCAGATTCCGGGAGGCGGCGTCACGCCTGCGGGGGAGGCTTACACCTACAGCGCCAACGATATGAGTGTGGGAGATGTGGACGGTGACGGCGAATATGAATTCTTTGTCAAATGGGATCCCTCCAACGCCCATGATGTGACGGGAAAGGGGTATACCGGAAAATGCTTCATCGACTGCTACAAGCTTTCCGGGAAGCTCCTGTGGCGTCTGGATATGGGCGTAAATATCCGGGCGGGAGCGCATTATACCCAGTTCATGGTCTATGATTTTGACGGGGACGGAAAGGCGGAAATGTCCGTAAAGACGGCGCCTGGTACCTGTATGACTGTTTATAATGAGGATGGAACAATTCGAAGTAAAAAGTACATCACCCTGCCTGAAGAGGATGCGGCGGACGGCGTTACCCACGAAGATAATTATGTGTGTACCGCAGAGGATTATTATCAGCATATTGTCAGACTGTTCCAAAGCTGGCAGGATCTGAACGAGGTAAAGAGCGGGCAATGGCCTGCCACCCTGGAGGAATGCTTTTCCACAGAGGACGCCCCCATGGAAAAGAAGTATGAATATCCCCTGTCCAGGCAGGATGCGGAATCTCTTGCGGATTACTTTATGGATGTGTACGCGCCGGCAAGAAGCGGGAAAAACGAACTCCGCAAGTTTGAGGGATATATTTATGAGGGACCGGAATATCTGACCATGTTCAGCGGAGCAGGGGCAGAACTGGAGACCATACGATTCCCCCATCCCAGGGAGGACGACGGCCTGCGGTGGGGCGATTATGCCATGAACCGCATCGAGCCCTGCAACCGGGTGGACAGATTCCTGTCCGGCGTGGC
This sequence comes from Blautia sp., assembly GCA_023667395.1. Classification (GTDB taxonomy): domain Bacteria; phylum Bacillota; class Clostridia; order Lachnospirales; family Lachnospiraceae; genus Acetatifactor. The sequence continues at coordinate 126,428 of JAMPAC010000003.1, forward strand.
GTATCTGGACGGGGAGAGACCGTACCTTATCATCTGCAGGGGCTATTATACCAGAACCACCATTGTGGCATACGATTTCTTCGAGGGAAAGCACCGCGTCCGCTTTGACATTGACAGCGGCTATGTGCCCATGGACAATCCCTTCCGTTCCGGCCCCCATGAGGCAATGGGGACGGATCCCGTCTACGGCTGTCTGGCGGGACAGGGTGACCACAGCCTTTCCACGGCGGATGTGGACGGCGACGGATGCCAGGAGATCATCTATGGCGCTGCGGTCATTGACCATGACGGGAGTGTGCTGTACTCCTCCTGGGGGAAGCTTCCTGACGGGCGGGACGCTAAGTTCGGCCACGGCGACGCCATGCATGTGGCGGTCATCGACCCCGACAGGCCGGGATTCCAGATCTTTAACGTGTTCGAGGGAGCAAAGGCGGCGCCTTATGGCTGGGCCATGCGGGACGCGGAGACGGGAGAGCCTTTCTTTGGCGAGTATGCGGAGACGGATCTGGGACGCTGCATGATCGGCGACGTCAATCCCGATGTGCGGGGACTCTGCGTTTGGGTGAATGAAATGTATGACTGTAAGGGGAACAGGCTGCCTGACAAACCCTTGGGAACCAACCAGAGCATCCGATTTGCGGCGGATCTGAGCACCCAGATCATAGACGGAGTGGACTATATCCATGGGAAGCATACGGGTATCGTCAACGATAATACCCACGGTATCCTTCTGGAGCCGGAGGGCACGCTGGCAAATAACGGCACCAAGGGCAATCCCTGTCTGGTGGCGGACATTTTCGGGGATTTCAGGGAGGAACTTCTGCTGCGCACCAGGGACAGCAGCGCAGTCCGCATTTACACCAGCCTGGAGCTCACTCCCCACAAGCTGTTTACCCTGATGCATGACACCATGTACCGTACCGGCATCGCATGGCAGAATAATTGTTATAATCAACCCTGCTACACGAAATTTTACTATGCGGGCGATATGGATTTTTCCCAGGTGCTGCCACGGCTGGACGCGGAGGGATATGATCCTCAGGGAAAGGAACAGGGATAACAATGCATAGGATAGTAAAATATGACCTGCTGCGCATTACAGCCTGCTTTGCGATAGTGTTATTGCATGTATCCAACAGCTACTGGTATGTGGTGGACGTGGAGAGCAGCGATTTCCTGATCATGACTGTTTATAACAGCTTTACCAGATTTGCGGTACCGGTATTTTTCATGCTGAGCGGTCTGTTCCTCTTAGACCCTGAACGGGAATTGTCGGTAAAAAAATGGGCGCTGAGACTGTGCAGGCTGGCAGTCGGTTTTTATCTCTGGTCGCTCTTCTATGCTTTCCAGAGCGTGCTCTTTAACGGACTGCGGCACGGTTTTGACAGCGTGACCCGGGAAATGTGGTCTGATGCCGTATTGCGGCTGGTCATGGGTCATGGACATATGTGGTTTTTGATGGATCTGTTTGGCTTTTATCTGCTGCTTCCTGTTTTCAGAAAGGTTTGCGAGGATATCAGGGTGACAGGATATTTCCTGCTGCTCTGGGTGCTTGTCCGTTTCCTGCTTGTGACCGTGTTTCCGAACATTGGGGGAGGCATGGTCTTGGCAGTGGTGACATCCCAGCACTTATATATCCTGACAGGGTATATCGGTTATTTCCTGGGAGGATTCTTCCTGAATAAGGTCGATATCCCCAAAAGGGGCAGATTACTGCTGTATGTTTCCGGACTCGGGGCGCTGGTTTTTACCATGGTCAAAACCGTCCTTGACTGCAGGACAAGCCAGTCTTATGACGACCAATGGTTTTTGCCCAGCAATGTGAACATACTGATCTTCAGCGCCGCCGTATTCGTGTTGTTCAAGCATATGGAAGTCCCGCGGCGGCTGGCGGATTCCAGACTGGTGCGGAATATGGCAAGGGGTTCTTTCTTTGTATATATGATACATCCTTTTTTTATTGAGAAACTGAATCTTCTGGGGATCAATGTGATCGCCTATCCGGTGATACTGTCCATTCCGGTGATGACAGTGGGTATTTTCGCGGCCGGTATGCTGCTTGGCTGGGTCGCGGGAAAGATTCCGGCGGCAGGGAAAGTGATCACTCTTCAGTGATCCTGATCATTATGAAAAAAGCTATTGCACTTTTCCCTATAGTCGATTATAATAAAAATACAAGATATAGATGCGAAAAACAGATTGGAACACAAAATGTAGATGAGATCGTGTCCGTAACAGCTTGCGGTGCGGTCTCTGTTTTTCCCTATGATCATCAGGAACAGGAGAGTGTGTATCAATGAGGATTCAGAAAAGAGACGGAAGGATCGTGCCCTACGGGGAGGACAAGATCATTGCGGCGATTGGCAAGGCAAACCATGAGGTGGAGGAAAACGACCGGGCGGAGCAGGAACTGGTAGACGAGATCCTGACAGCCGTGCAGGAGGAAGGGCGGGAACTCCAGACGGTGGAGCATGTCCAGGATATCATAGAACAGCATCTGGTGGGGCACAACAAGTATGCCCTTGCAAAAAAATATATTGTATACCGCTATCAGAGGAGCCTGCTGCGCAAGTCCAATACCACGGATGAATCCATCCTGAAACTGATCCGCAATGAGAATAAGGAACTTGCGGAGGAGAATTCCAATAAGAATACAAGGCTTGCCTCCACCCAGCGGGATTATATTGCGGGGGAGGTGTCCCGGGATGTGACGAAACGGCTGCTTTTGCCGGAACACATTGCGCTGGCCCACGAAAACGGCGCGATTCATTTCCATGACGCGGACTATTTTATCCAGCCCATCTTCAACTGCTGTCTGATCAATATCCAGGATATGCTGGACAACGGTACCTCCATCAACGGCAAGATGATCGAGTCGCCGAAAAGCTTTCAGGTGGCCTGCACCGTCACCACCCAGATCATCGCCGCCGTGGCAAGTAACCAGTATGGCGGCCAGTCCGTGAATATCAGGCATCTGGGGAAATACCTGCGCAAGAGCAGGGAGAAGTTTGATCATCAGCTGCGGGAGGAATTCGGGGATTCCATGGATGAGGATACCAGGCGGCGGACCGTGGAAATCAGGCTGCAGGATGAACTGCGCTCCGGCGTCCAGACCATCCAGTACCAGATCAACACGCTCATGACCACCAATGGCCAGTCCCCCTTTGTCACGCTGTTCCTGCATATTGATGAGAATGACGAATATGTGGAGGAGACGGTGCAGATCATCCAGGAGATCCTGAGGCAGAGGCTGCAGGGGACAAAGAACGAGCAGGGCGTCTATGTGACGCCGGCGTTTCCCAAGCTGATTTACGTGTTGGACGAGAACAATTGTTTAAAGGGCGGCAAGTACGACTATGTAACCAGGCTGGCGGCAAAATGTTCCGCCAAAAGGATGTATCCCGATTATATTTCCGCCAAAAAGATGAGGGAAAATTACGAGGGTAATGTCTTTTCCTGCATGGGATGCCGGTCTTTCCTGGCTCCCTGGAAGGACGAGCAGGGGAATTATAAGTTCGAGGGCCGCTTTAACCAGGGCGTTGTGAGCCTGAACCTGCCCCAGATCGGCATTCTTGCCAAGGGCGACGAGGAAGTGTTCTGGAAGCTGATGGACGAGAGGCTGGAACTCTGCTATGAGGCGCTGATGTGCCGCCATAAGGCGCTTCTGGGAGTGTCCTCCGACGTCAGCCCCATCCACTGGCAGTATGGCGCCATCGCCCGGCTGAAAAAGGGCGAGACCATAGACAGGCTTCTCTATGGGGGATATTCCAGCATATCCCTGGGGTATATCGGGCTGTACGAGACTACTTACCTGATGAAAGGATGCAGCCACACGGAAGAGGCGGGCAGGGAGTTTGCCATGCGCGTCATGGATCGCATGAATGAGGCGGTGCGGAAGTGGAAAGAGGAGACCAACATCGGATTCGCGCTGTATGGCACGCCTGCGGAGACGCTGTGCTACCGCTTTGCCAGGATAGACAGGGAAAAATTTGGCGACATCCCCAACGTGACGGACAAGGGATATTATACCAATTCTTACCATGTGGACGTGCGGGAGCCCATAGACGCTTTTACCAAGTTCACCTTTGAGAGCCAGTTCCAGAATAAATCCCTGGGTGGGGCAATCTCCTATGTGGAGATCCCCAATCTCAATAACAATCTGGAGGCGGTGGAGGAACTGATCCGCTTTATTTACGACAATATCCAGTACGGCGAGTTCAACACCAAGTCGGATTACTGCCATGTGTGCGGCTTTGACGGCGAGATAGAGATCAATGAGGATATCGAGTGGGAGTGTCCCCAGTGCCACAACAAAGATCATTCCAAGATGAATGTGACAAGGCGTACCTGCGGTTACTTGGGCGAGAATTTCTGGAATACCGGAAAGACGAAAGAGATCAAGTCAAGGGTGCTGCATCTGTGAAAATGTGGGTTCAATTGCTTGTACTGCCGATGGCGGCATGGAAAGGTGGGGCGGAAATGAATTACGCAGCGATCAAAAAGACGGATGTGGCCAACGGTCCCGGCATCAGGGTGTCCCTTTTTGTCAGCGGGTGCACCCATGCCTGCAGGGGCTGTTTCAACAGCGAGGCATGGGATTTTGCCTACGGGAAGCCTTTCACGGCGGAAACGGAAAAAGAAATCCTGCAGGCGCTGTCCCATGCATATATCAAAGGCTTCAGCGTGCTGGGCGGGGAGCCCATGGAACCCGGAAACCGGGGCGCGGTGCTGGGGTTGCTGCGAAAAGTCAGGGACTTCTACCCTGAGAAGAGCATCTGGTGTTATACAGGTTACGATTACGAAAAAGATCTCCTGCGGTGGGTGGCGGAGGGAGACGATACGGTAAAGGAACTGCTGGAACTGACGGATGTGCTGGTGGACGGCGAGTTCGTGGAGGAGAGGAAAAACCTGCGGCTGGCTTTCCGGGGTTCTGAGAACCAGCGGCTGATCGATGTGAAAGCATCAAAAAAGGCAGGCCGCGTGATATGCCTGCCGATGTAAGCGTATGGCGGCGGGTCTGAAAACCGCATACGCTTATTTGATCTGCTCCCGGATTGCCTCGAAGCTTTCTTTGCTGATCACATGCTCGATCTTGCAGGCGTCCTCCAGGGCAATCTCCTTTGGAACTCCCAGGCGCATCAGCCAGGAGGAGATCATCTCATGGCGCTCGTAGATCATTTCCGCGATCTCCCGTCCCGCCGGGGTGAGGGTGATAAAGCCGGAACTGTCCACCACGATGTGATTCTTTTCCCTAAGATGCTTCATGGCGACGCTGACGCTGGATTTCTTAAAGCCCATTTCGTTGGCGATATCCACGGAGCGGACCACGGGCAGCTGCCTGCTCAGGATCAGTATGGTTTCAAGATAATTCTCAGAAGATTCGTTTACGTTCATATAATACTCCTTTTCATGGTTCAGGAACGGTTCAAAGCAGACTGGCAATATTGACAGATAAATCCTTATAAATACACACGGGGATGGAATCGTCAAAAGAATACTGCCGGGTAGCCTTTTCCTGTTCGAAATCATAGACAGTGACCGTTTCTTTCATGGGATTCACGATCCAGTATTCCCTGATGCCTGCCGTGCGGTATTTAAACAGCTTTATGCCATAGTCCATCTGCTGGGTGGACGGAGAGACGATCTCAAGGATCCAGTCGGGAGCGCCGCTGCAGCCCTTGTCATTCAGTTTGCCTGTGTCGCATATGACGGAAATATCCGGTTCCACATAATTCCTGTTATCCTCATTCAGGAAAACAGCAAAGGGAGCCGCATAGACTTCACAGTTTCCTTTGTGGCTGTGGATATATTGGTGTATGACGGCCACCAGTTCCGTGACCAGTTTCTGGTGCAGCCGCATGGGGGGCGCCATATCATATAGCTGTCCATCAATCAGTTCGGCCCTCTGACCATCAGGCAGGGCATAGATATCATCAATAGTATATTCCTTTTTCAATGACAGCGCCATAAGTTCTCCTTATTTATTCCGGTTCTGTTTCTTCTTTCCCGTGCCCTTGCAATGAAAAGAATGTTCAGCCGCTTTAGCGCCTGAAATTCTTTTTCGGTGCATCCGATCCGAGACTGTTTGGTATAATCTGTCTCTTAGGTCTGAGGATTTGCCATAGGTTAATCGTATAACAAAAAAATCGGCGGGTCAAGAGGAAAAAGTAGCAGTTCAACTCCGGGGGTATCAAGCCGCCGGATACCCTCGGGGCTGAATCGTTACCTCTTTTTTGGCTTATCTTAAAAAAGTTATTGACAACCAACAGACGTTAGCATATACTAACTATATAGAAATGAAAACCATTCTCAAATACATAGGAAGGAGATGTTGGTATGCCTTTGACAATGGCAAGGAACGGAGAGAGCAACATCATTAAGAAAGTAGGCGGCAGGGAAGAGACAAGGAAGTTTCTGGAGAAGCTGGGTTTTGTTGCAGGCGGCGCGGTCACTGTCATATCCGAGGTGGGCGGCAACGTCATTGTCAATATCAAAGATTCCCGCATCGCCATCGGCAGGGAAATGGCCAATAAGATCATTGTATGACAAAAAACAGTTTCAGAACGGAAATTCTTTCCCCGCCAGGGGCATTGGAGTGCAGAAACGGAACTAAGATAAGAAGGGAGTACATTATGAAAACATTAAGGGAAGCTGCCATAGGGCAGACGGTGACAGTCAAAAGACTGCATGGCGAGGGGCCTGTCAAGAGACGTATCATGGATATGGGCATCACCAAGGGCGTGGAAGTCTATGTGCGTAAGGTCGCGCCCCTGGGTGATCCGGTGGAGGTGACGGTGAGAGGCTATGAACTGTCGCTTCGGAAAGCGGATGCTGAGATGATCGAGGTAAGCTGATTTTTTAACTATGGATTAGTTAGAACTAATTTTAAATAGCCAAAACAAACTATGAGGAAAGAGGAGTATTGAAATGTCTGTTAAAATTGCATTGGCAGGGAATCCGAACTGCGGTAAGACAACCTTATTTAACGCGCTGACCGGATCCAATCAATTCGTGGGCAACTGGCCCGGCGTAACGGTGGAGAAAAAAGAGGGTAAATTAAAGTCCGACAAGGAAGTCACTATCATGGATCTCCCCGGCATCTATTCTTTGTCCCCCTATACTTTGGAGGAGGTAGTGGCCAGAAATTATCTGATCAATGACAGGCCTGACGCCATCATCAATATCGTGGACGGCACCAATATCGAGAGAAACCTGTATCTGTCCACACAGATCATGGAACTGGGCATTCCCGTTGTGATGGCGGTCAACATGATCGACCTGGTGCAGAAGAACGGCGATAAGATCCACACCGACAAGCTGGCGTCGAAGCTGGGCTGTCAGGTGGTGGAGATTTCCGCGTTAAAGGGCACGGGCATCCAGGAAGCGGCAGAGAAAGCAGTGGCGCTGGCAAAGAAGAAACAGGCGGCTGCACCGGTGCATCAGTTCGCGGAGAGCGTGGAGTCCGCGATCCGGTCTGTGGAAGTAAAACTGGGAAAGGCCGTGGCGGAGGAACAGAAGCGTTTTTTCGCAATCAAGCTGTTGGAACGTGACGACAAGATTGTGGATCTGATGGGGACTGCCCCTGATGTGTCCGCAGAGATCGAGAGCCTGGAAAACGCTTTTGATGACGACACGGAAAGCATCATTACCAATGAGAGGTATACATACATTACCTCCATCATCAACCAATGCGTGACCAAGAACAATAAAAAGACAATGTCCGTTTCTGATAAGATCGATCGCGTTGTCACCAACCGTTGGGCGGCGCTGCCCATCTTCGCGGTGGTAATGTTTATCGTATACTATATTTCCGTATCCACGGTGGGAACCATTTTCACCGACTGGGCAAATGACGGCGTGTTCGGCGACGGCTGGCATCTCTTCGGCATTGGCGGCGGCGCCTATGATGAGGCCTGCGGTGAGTATGCGGAGGGAACTTTTGACGTGATGGCGCCTACAGTCATGGCTGCGGCGGAGGCGGAAGTCATCGGCGCGGAGGATGTGCTGGGTGCCATTGAAGAGTATGATTTCGGCGGCTTTGACGAAGCATATGGTTCCTATGGCGATTCCCTGGCGGAGGCAGGCTTTGATATCTCCGAGATGGCCGATCCCATCCTGGAGGATGCTCCCGATCCTGCTGATTACGGCGTATGGGTGCCTGGCATCCCTGTGCTGGTGGAGAGCGGACTGGACGCGGTGGGATGCTCCGAGTGGCTGAAGAGCCTGATCCTGGACGGCATCATCGGCGGTGTGGGCGCGGTGCTGGGCTTTGTGCCCCAGATGCTGGTGTTGTTCATCTTCCTGGCGTTCCTGGAGGCCTGCGGTTACATGGCCAGGGTTGCCTTTATCATGGATCGTATCTTCCGTAAATTCGGTCTGTCGGGCAAGTCCTTTATCCCCATGCTGATCGGTTCCGGATGCGGTGTGCCCGGTATCATGGCATCCCGTACCATTGAAAACGACAGAGACCGTAAAATGACCATTATGACCACCACTTTCATTCCCTGCGGCGCGAAGCTGCCCATTATCGCCCTGATCGCCACGGCGTTGTTCGGCGGTTCCGGCCTGGTGGCGGTGAGCGCGTACTTCCTGGGCGTGGCGGCGATCGTCATTTCCGGTATCATTTTAAAGAAGACAGCAATGTTCGCAGGCGACCCTGCTCCGTTCGTCATGGAGCTGCCCGCCTACCACATGCCTACCGTGGGGGCGGTATTGAGGAGCATGTGGGAGCGCGGCTGGTCCTTTATCAAGAAAGCGGGGACCATCATCCTCCTTTCCTCCATCGTCATCTGGGCAGGCTCCTGTTTCGGCATGATCGAGGGCGGCTTCGGATTCAGCACGGAACTGGAACTGGCTGACAGCGTTCTGGGCATGTTCGGCAACGGCATCAAATGGATCTTCGCGCCTCTGGGATTTGCGGACGCCACGGCGGCGGTTGCGACCATCATGGGTCTGGTGGCGAAAGAAGAGGTTGTGGGTGTATTCGGTGTACTGGATTTCGTCAGCATGACAAAAGTGGCTGCCTACTCTTTCCTGGCATTCAACCTGCTGTGCGCGCCCTGCTTTGCGGCCATCGGCGCAATCAAGAGGGAGATGAACAGCGCGAAGTGGACCTGGTTCGCCATCGGATATCAGTGTGGTTTTGCCTATGTGGTGTCACTGATCATCTATCAGATCGGCAGCCTGTTCTCCGGCAATGCCAACGTGCTGGGTGTGATCGCGGCAGTGCTTCTGATCGCAGGGATCTGCTATCTGCTGTTCAGGCCTTATAAGGAGAGCACGACCCTGAAAGTGGATTCCAAAAAGCTGAACAGGGCGAAAGCATCTTAAGGGAAGTAAAAGGATATAAGGGGTAGAAGAGATGAGGAGAAGCGCCATCCATGAGGGGGATGGCGCTTTTTATGGTTTCCTTACACAGCGAAGAAGCGTATTGATCATTTCCTGTCAACACGCTTCTTCAAGTCTGCTCGCTGTCCAATGGACTGTACCTCCTTTATGAAGTTTTCAGACTAACATTTTCTTCCATTTCTGCCTCGTGCCTTTCCACTTTCCTTTGTCCTCTGTGTACTGTAACGTCTTGGATTCGATTCGCTACCATTCAGTGTACTCATGCACCCTTACAACTTATTATGTGAAGCTGTATTTGATGGAAGTGATGTTTTCCTCTCTCTGTTGTAAGTTCATTATAGGACAACTGTTTAGAATTGTCAATACTTTTTTGAAGAAAAAATTAAAAAAATATTTAATTTGCAAGAAAGCGCGGAATTGTCAGAAATCTATTTCGCTTTTTCGTCATCAGCCGCCATGCCCCGTAAGCAGCGGCACTTTTCCCGGTTGTCAAAAAGGGAAAGTGACTTTCAATAGAGCATGATCGAACCATGGTTCGGACGGCGGTGGGAAAGAAACCGGAACTTTACATCCCATGCATCATTTGATACAATGAAAATGTGAAACTCGTAAAGCTATCATTTTTGGGCGTGAATGTTGAGGCTGTATGGAAGATCATGGTTATCAGGAAAGGGGAGTAGTATGAAAACAAAGAAAGAATCGCAATCATTTATTGATATCTTTCTTGATATCATGGAATTGATCGGGGAAGTTCTGCAGTGGATAGGCGATCCATATTTGTAGCAACGAGACGGTATAAAAGAATGAAATAGAAGATACATATTCGATACACATTGGATACATATTTCCATTACAATGGTTTTGATCAAAGTCTGGTCAGAACCATTTTTTGTGCGAATGAGCAGAGCCAGAAGTTCACTTGAACAGATGCCATGCCCGCATGGGCAGATGGGCAAGGGGACTTATGGCGAGCAACGCGAGTGAGAAAGGCATCGCCTTTCGAACCTGCTCATTCGATTGCACAGGCCCGTGCAGGTGTATTTTGCCGCTGGAGCGGCGCATGGGCAGGGGGAATTTCCCCTGCTCAATTATGTTGGGTAATAGCGCAATGAGTCTGTCTTTTGAGGCCGGAAAGAACAGAAACCGGATTTTCCAGGCAGGCGGTACGCAGGGGAGATTGGATGGGAATAGGGAAGATTCCGGGATGAAAGCGCTGACATAAATGGCAAAATGAGAGGAGTTGTCAGGGGATGAAAAGGAAAAGAATAGGCAGCCTGATAATAGGTATGTCGCTCTTTCTGGCGGCCTGCGGGGCAGATGGGAGTGAGGGGAGCAGCACGGCGGATCCCATCGACCGTTACGTGGACAGCGTGCAGGCGGCGGAGGGCGTGGCGGGAGATTCCACAGGCAGCAGTGGGGCGGATGCAGGAGGCGGTTCGCAGCCCAATATCATGGAGAATCCCGCTTACAGCGCCCTGGGGCGGCAGGTGCTGTCCGCAGTGGTGGTAGTGCCTTTCCGTGAGACCATGGACAGGATTATCGCCTATAACGCCAGCAGTCCGGATTTCTTTATCGAGATGAAAACTTATGGGGGCGGGATCGGCTCCACTGCGGCCGTGAATCTGGAAACACAACTCAGTCTTGAGGTCCTGTCAGGGGAGGGACCCGATCTGGTGATATGGAACCGTGAACTTTATACCCCTTCCCTGGCGTCGGAAAAGCTGATGGAAAACCTGTATGACTTTATGGATGCGGATCCGGACTTCCACAGGGAAGATTATTATGAGAATATCCTGGAGGCGTTTGAGAGGAATGGAGGCCTGTATGTGCTGCCTACTTCTTTCAGTGTGGAGACCGGGGTGGTGCTCGCGGATGAACTGGAAGCAGGCAGGGGAACCACGGAAGGCTGGACGCTTGGGGAAATGCTGGAAGCATACAGGAACAGTTCCCGCGCGGAGAGGTTTGAAGGGAATTATTTCAGGGATTATGAACTTCGGTTTATCAGCCAGGACTGTATGGGGAATTTTGTGGACTGGGACAAAGGGGAATGTCACTTTGACACGCCGGAGTTCGTGGAACTGCTGGAATGGTGCGCCACCCTTCCCGAGCAGTTCCATGAACCGGAAAATTACAGTATTCCCGAGTATTATCGCGAAGGGAGGAACTTCTGGCGCTCCGTCAGCCTGACCACGCCTTGGGAGGTGGCCTTTTGGGAGGCTGCATACGGCGGTGTGGATCTGCTCTGGCCGGGGCATCCGGTGGCGGATGGAGAGGAAGGACTGGGCGGCGGAATGGCGCTCCCCTGGGACGAGGGCTTTTCCATATGCAAAAACAGCAGTAATAAGGAAGCGGCGTGGGAATGCGTCAAGAGTTTCCTGACGGCGGACATGCAGAGGGAGGTACAGGCAATCCCCCTCCTGCGGTCCGTGTCCGAGGAGAAGATACAGGACGCGCTGACGGTGGAATATGAGACGGTGGACGGCGTAAGGCAGGAAAAGATCAAGTTTGAGGAAGGGATATGCATAACAGAGGGGGAGGACGTGACCTTTGCATTTTCCAGCATCACGGAGGAAGACGCGGAAACTTACCGCAGCCTGATCGAGAACACCAACCGCAGTTCCGGTAAGGATATCGGCATACTGGATATCATCATGGAGGAGGCGGGGGCCTATTTTAACGGTGACAAGGATGCCGCCACCGTGGCCGATATCATCCAGAACCGTGTCAGCATTTATGTGGGGGAGCGGATGAAGTGAGGTAACAGTAGTTTCGCCGATTATTGAATAGACTTTACCCTTGAATTGTGATACACTTTCTTTGTAGCCGTATGATCCGTATTTGAGAAAGCAGGTGATCTTATGTCAGACAAAGAAATGATGCAGAGAAATGTTGAAGAATTTGCCAGGCTGCAGGATTATATGATAGATGCCGATAAGGAGTCCATATCATATAAAAAAATGAAACGCCGTTATATCGAACTCAAGGTGATCCTTTCCGCATCCGGCATTAATCTTACGGAACTTGATATGATCAAGGAATAGTAAACATGACCGACATAGGGATAAAAGGGTAAAGTCCATGGAATCAGCAGGACTTTACCCTTTTTTGGCGACATCCCGGTGTTAAGGGGATCAGTTTGCCTTTTGCGGGAAAAGGTCATGATTGACGGATAAGGATGCGGACGTCACAATCGGACGCGTTTCATAAGGAGGAGTGGTTACATGAAAAAAATAAAAACAGGCTGCATGATGCTGTTTCTGTCCCTTTTTCTGGCGGCCTGCGGCAGGGACAGCGCCGGGGAGCAGAGGCCGGAATGGACTTATGTGCCGGAGCGGATTGAGATTGATGATGAAAACGTGCTTTACGGAGAGATGCAGCTGGCGGGCGGCAGCGCGTGTTACCTTTCCCGGCAGGAACTGGAGGACAGCATAGAGGCCCGGCAGATCTGTCGGTATTCTTTCGCGGACGGGGAACTTTCTTCCGCTTCCGTCCACTGGCCCATGGAGATCACCACCCAGACCATCTACGCGTATTGCTTTACACCGGAGCAGAATGTGTGGATCCTCCTGGACAATACCTTTTACACCGGGGAGCGTTCCCTGCATCAGTTCGATCCGGAGGGAAAGAGCCTGATCTCCTGCGACGTCACAAAGCAGCTGGGGCGGGACGCGACGGTCAGGACCATGGCCGCCGACGGACAGGGGAGGCTCTATGTCTTCGCGGATGAGGAGACGGGGATCTGCCTGTATGCGGAGGACGGGAGTTACCAGGGCACTGTCTCCTACGGCTCCCTGGAAAATGTGCAGATCAGGGGAACCGTACAGAAAGAGGACGGCGGTCTCTATGTCTGCGTCAGCGCGGGGGCGGAGCCGGATCACTGCATTTTGATGGAGGTGGATTTTGAGAAGCGCCTGCTTGCGGAGGTCGATGGGGAATTCCCGAAGATCACCGGGCTGTGCGCGGATCTTACCGGGCAGCATGACTTTTTATTATATGACAACTTTTCCGTCTGGGGCTACGACCTTTCCACCCGGACGGCGCAGGAACTTTTTGCCTGGAGCGACAGTGACATCAACGGATATTTCATGAAAAACATGGGTGTGCTGGAGGACGGGCGGTATTTCTGCGCAGTGGAGGACTGGTGGTATGAGGACAGGTGCCTTGTGCTGCTCACCAAAATGAAGACGGAGGACGCCCCCCAGAAAGAATACCTCAACATTGCCACCGTGGGCGGGGGAAAGGGTCTGACCATCATGGTGGTGCGTTTCAACAGGGGAAATGCGCAGTACCATCTTAACATAAAGGATTACGACACACTGACGGATCTGTACAACGCCCTGCTGGCCAAGGAGCCCATCGACCTGATCGACCTGTCGGGAGTGGATGTGGCAAAGCTTTCCGGGCAGGGGGTGTTCGAGGATCTGACGCCCTGGCTGGAGCAGTCGAAAAGCCTTTCCGCCTCCGATTTCCTGGAGGGGATCCTGGAGACTTATACCTTTGATGGAACGCTGGCGGGGATTCCGGAAGCCTTTTCCCTGCTCACCGTGGTGGGGGATAAGTCGCTGGCGGACGGAAACGGCGGCATGACCCTGGACGGGCTGATCAACGCGGCTGCAAAAAATCCCCATGCGCTGCCCTATGGGGAGATGACCAAAAGCGATATCATGCGGTATATCATGATGCTTAACGAGGATGCCTTTATCGACTGGGAGCAGGGGGAGTGCCACTTTGACTCGGAGCGGTTCCAAAAGGTGCTGGAACTGGCAGGCCGTTTCCCCGATTCCCTGGAGAGCGGGCCGGAGGAACCTTCCCTGCCCACCAGGGTGGGAAAAGGCGAGGTGATGATGGTCCTGGCGGATCTGTGGAGGATGGACGGTTATCAGCTTTATGAGGGGATCTGTGGGGAAGGGGCGGCCTGCATCGGCTTTCCTACACCGGACGGGCAGGGCGGCACGCTGCTATATCCCCGCAATGCCTATGGAATCGTGGACGCGTCTGACCATAAGGAGGGCGCATGGGCTTTCATAGAGTATATCCTTACCCGCACGGATGCGGATGGGATGACGGCGCAGGAGATCTATGAAAGTTATCTGAACTATGATCTGGAGGTTGGAACCAACGGCCTGCCCACCCGGAGGCAGCTGCTGGATATCATGATCAATTACAAGATGGAGCATGACAGGCAGACGGTGGCTTTCCCCGGCAAGTCTTTCAGCGACGGGTGGTTTTTCCAGTATCATCCCATGACCATGGACGATGTCAATGTGATATTGGAACTGCTGAAAGGCGCGGTTCCCGCCTTTTCCGTGGAAAATGACGATATCTTCAACATCATCAACGAGGAGGCCTATGCCTATTACAGCGGGCAGAAAGGGATAGATGATGTGGCGGGCGTCATACAGAACCGGGTGCAGACCTATGTGGACGAGAACCATACCCCAGGCGGCAGCAGGGGCGGGCGGGGCAGCGCAGGCAGTTCCGCAGCGGATGGCACAGACGGGCAGAACAGTGCGGCGGGCGGCTCCGGGCACAGCGCAGGGAGTTCCGGCGCTGCAGAGGAGCAGGGCGATCCCGCCTATTACCCCAATAGCCGCCGGGTGTTGACTGCGGCGGTCACAAGGCCGTCTTACATTAGTGATATCACGGAGCAGATCAAAGCCTTTAATGAGAGCAATCCCACTTATTTTGTGGAGATAAAGACTTATAATGGATACGTTCCGACGGATCCCATAGCGAAGATGACTGAGACCCTGGAAGCACAGCTTCTCCCGGATCTTTCATCCGGCAGCGGCCCGGACCTGGTGATATGGAGCGGGATATCCCTTCCGCCCCTTGCGTCGGAAAAGTACATGGCTGACCTGAAGGGTTTTATGGACAGCGATCCGGATTTCCACAGGGAGGATTATTTTGAGAATGTCCTGGAGGCGTTGGAGCGGAACGGGGCACTGTATGTTTTCCCCGCCTCCTTTTCCGTGAGTACCATGTGCGGAAAGGCGGAGGAACTGGGGACGGACAAGGGCGCTGCGGCGGGCTGGGAACTTGGGGAGATCCTGGAAGCTTTCAAAAACAATTCCCGGGCGACGGAATGTTTCTCTTATGCGAATAAGACAAATACGCTGGGATTGGTGGGCAGCGCCTGTATGGATAATTTTGTGGACTGGAATACGGGGGAATGTCATTTTGACACGCCTGGGTTTGTGGAACTGCTGGAATGGTGCGGCGGTCTTCCAGACGGGTTTGAAAATGTGCCTGAACGTCAGTATGAACATTACAGCAGCGGAAAGGGTTTTCTCTATGATGTCGGCTTATCCGAACCCTGGGACATGGCGGAGGTCAGGGCCCGCTTTGGCGAGGGGGAACTGTTCTGGCCGGGCGTTCCGGTGGCGGAGGGCAGGAAAGAACTGGGCGGCGGAGTGGTATCCTTCGGCAGAGGCTTTTCCATATGCCGCAGCAGCGCCAACCAGGAGGGGGCGTGGGAGTTCATCAAAAGTTTCCTGGAGGCGGATGTGCAGAAAGAGGTGGCAGCCACTCCGCTTTATGAGTGCAACCCGATCCTGCGGTCCGCGTTTGAGGAGATCCTGCAGGAGGCGCAGACCGTGGAGTACCAGACCGTAAACGGCACAACAAAGGAAAAGGTCAAATATCAGGTTCTGCTGACGGAAAGGGAGGGCGCGGTGGATTTCCCCTGTATCACAGAGGAGGACGCTGAAACCTACCGAACCCTGATCGAGAACGCGCGCCGGGGCAGCGGCGGCGACGCCCGCATCATGGCTGTGGTGATGGAGGAGGCGGAGGCCTTCTTCCAGGGGGAAAAGGATGCCGAAACGGTGGCAGGCGTCATCCAGGAGCGTGTCAGCGAATATCTCAGGGAGCGGATGGATTAGTCGTGATATTTCACCTCTTATCCCGGATTCCTTACCTCTTGTTCCCGGCCTGTTTCCGGGGAAAAAGATCCGTGTTATACTCCATTTATCGGAAGGAGGTATGCGGAGATGAGCGAACGAGGGAGGCGGTTTTCTATCGCCCTTGGCTGCCTGACGGGTCTGGTGGGCGCGCTGGCAGCCATCGGGGAGACCTGGTATCTGGGGCAGATCGCGGGAGTATTGGGGAATCAGGAAAACGGGATATGGGGTTATCTGCTGATCGTTTTGGTGATGGTGGTGCTGGAATATCTGTCCGACACGCTGGGGATCCGGGTAAAGCAGATGACCCGGCGGCGGATTGTGATGGACTTGAGGCGGCAGCTTTTCGAGAAATCTGTCCGCATGGACTATCTGTGTCTGAAAAGGAGGGACAGCGGCGAACTGAATTCCCTTTACCTCTCGGATGTGGATATCGTAGGACAATATGATAAGACACTCATGGATTCTTTCGGGCAGATCGCGGGGGGAGTGGCCGCGCTGCTCGTCTGTATACTGATCAACTGGAAATTCCTGTTGGTCAATCTGTTCTTTTTTTCCATTATGTTACTGATCGGTGAGGCGGCGAACGGGAACCTGAAAAAGTATGCCGCTGCGGTACAGCAGAAGCGGGGCGCCTCGGCGGCTGCGCTTCTGGATGTGATCCGCAATGAGGATATGGCAAAGTCCTATTCCGCCCAGGAATATATGATCCGGTATTTTACAAAAGCTGCGGAAGCGGAGAATCGGGCGGTGATGAAAGAGGCGCGGAAGAAAGGGATCGCGGGCGGCATTAACCGGATCAGCGGGAACCTGCCTTATCTGGCGGTCTTCGCCGTTGGGGGACTGCTGATCTTCGGCGGGGAGATCGCGCTGGGGGAGTTTATCGCGTTTATCTATATTTTCAGCAATGTACAGTCGCTGCAGAATATCCTGGAACTGCGCATGGCAAGGAAAGGATGTGAGGCGGCGCGGGAGCGCCTGGATGGGTTCCTGGCGCAGCCAGAGGAGGAGAGCGGGAGGAGGGTTGCCTGCTGCGGGGAACATTCCGGGTATGAGACGGCTCAGAATGAGAATACCAGCGGGAGGAGATTTGCCTGCCAAGGGGAGCATTCCGGCGCTGCGGGAAATGGGCAGAGGACGGTCTGCTTTTCGGAAGAGGAGGGGATTTTTGCGGATTCTTTGGCATCAGGAGAGACAGGGGACTGCCTTTCGGAGACAGGAGAGGGACTGCACCTGTGTGATCTGTCCTTTTCCTATAGGAATGGGCCTGCCATTTTCCGGGATGTCAGTTTATATGTGGAAAAAGGTGTTTCTGTGGGCTTTGCGGGGGAGAGCGGTTCCGGCAAATCCACGCTGCTGGGGCTTCTGACAGGGCTGTACGCACCGGAAAGGGGCACGGTCAGATATTGCAGTGATGGAATCTGTTATGAGGGAAGCGCCTGCAGGGATAAGATGGCAGTGGTCTTTCAGGATAATTATGTGTTTCCCACCACGGTCAGGGAGAATCTCCTGATGGGAAAGCCGGATGCCACCTGGGAGGAACTGCTGCAGGCGTGCAGGGAAGCGGGCATTCTGGAGGATATAGAAAGGATGCCAAAGGGGCTGGACACCGGAATGAGCGAGTTGGGACATTCCCTTTCGGGCGGACAGAGACAGCGGCTCTGCATTGCCAGGGCGTTGGTCAGGAAACCGGAGATCCTGATCATGGATGAGCCCTCCGCCAGCCTTGACACGGTGCACGAGGAACGGCTGATGGAACAGCTGGCGGATGTGATGAGGGAGGGAATCCTGATCGTGGTGTCCCACAGGCAGTCAACGATCGGGAAGCTGCAGAGAGTTTATTCCCTGGAAAACGGTGTGTTGAGCGAGGAGGAATAGGTTGCGGAAAGGCATGGTTATTCATATGAGGAAAAAAGGTTGGGTAAGGGAGAATATACGGGAAGTGAAAGCTGCCTTTGTAGCGCATCTATTGATGAACCCGCTGCAATACCTGTGCAGGACGCTGCTGGGCGCACAGGGTACTGCCATGATGGTGTTGGGGCTTCAGTACATGGACAGGTTGAACCTGGGAAAGGGCATGGCTGTCTATATGGCGGGAATCCTTGCCGCTGCCCTGTGCGGAGCGGCGGATACCGTCTTTCAGGCAAGGGTGGAATGCGGGATCAGGCTGCGTCAGAAGCGGGAACTGCTGCGGGCGGTTCTGTACCGAAAGACCGGGGGACGGCAGGGTGCGGGAAAGGCACATGGCGCGGGAGCGCAGGCTTGGGAGAAACAGTCATGCGGCAGAATGCAGATGGACGGGAAACAGTCCCATAATGCGGCGGCACAGGGCGGAGAGGAACCCCTGCACAGTGCCAAACTGCAGGAGATCCTGATCACGGATGTGGAAAATATCGTGGGATTTTTCGGCACGCAGATCAGCAACTGTGTGACACCTGTGGCAGTAAGCCTGGTATGCATCGGGGCGGTTTTCACAAAAAGCGGGATCATTGCGTTCATCGTGTTGTTTTCCATGCTGCTGGCTGCCTTGATCAACCTGTATTTTCTGCCAAAACTCCATGCGCAGATCCGTGAAGTCCGGGAGGCGGAGAACGGACTTACTGCCAGATATACCGACACGATCCTGGGGAGCGCGGTGATCCGGGTGTTTTCCTGCCAGAAATATTATCTGGAAACGATCGGCCGCGATATCAGGAGTGTCCTGGACACCCAGGCAAAGGAAGTCAGGATCCGTTTCCTGCAGGGACTGGCGCTGAACCTGCTGTCCTTTTCCAGTATGACGATTCCCTTTCTGGCTGGTGCAGTCCTTACGGTAATGGGGCGGATGGATCTGTCCACCATGATATACATTACGCAGCTTTCCGGTAATCTGCTGTGGTTCATCAACACTTTTTCCAGCACGGTGACGGAGATGCAGAGAACCAGGATCAGCAGGGAACGTATAGAGTCGGCGCTCGGGCAGGATAAAGAATCATCCGTAAATAAAGTGCATTTACAGATGATTCCTGCAAATTCGCAAAGGACGCGAATTCGCCGGAACTGTCCTAAACAACGCAATGAAAAAAGTGTAATTTATTTCAGGACAGTTCCTAAGGACAGGCAGGGGAAGCATTTGTCAGTGCCTGTGCAAGACGGGAATATGCAGGAAGCGCGTAAGCCTGCACCAGCAAAAGACGAAGATATGCAGGAAGCGCATAAGCCAGTGCCAGCAAAAGGCGAAGATATGCAGGAAACGCATAAGTATGCGCCAGCGAAAGATGGAGATATGCAGAAGACGCATAAGCCAGCGTCAGCAAAAGGCGAGGATATGCAGGGAGCGCATAAGCTGACGCCAGCAAAAAATGAGGATATGCAGAAATCATATGGAAGCGACTGCGCGGTGCGGCTGGAGCGCCTGAACGTGTGGCTGGGGGGCAGGCAGATTCTGAAGGATATTTCCCTGGAGGTTCCCAGGGGAGCATGCGTGGCTTTTGTGGGCGAGAGCGGCTGCGGGAAAAGTACCATATTCAAGGCGCTGCAGAATTTTGTGCCTTACCAGGGCAGGATATCGTTGTTTGGAAAGGATGCGGACAGCATGGAGGAGGATGCACGGTATGGACTGATGAGCCTTGTGTCC
Organism: Blautia sp.; assembly: GCA_023667395.1. Taxonomy (GTDB): domain Bacteria; phylum Bacillota; class Clostridia; order Lachnospirales; family Lachnospiraceae; genus Acetatifactor. The sequence goes on from JAMPAC010000003.1 coordinate 146,294, forward strand.
CAGGATGTGGGCTTGATGGGCGGCACGATCTACGAAAATATCCTCATTGGCAATCAGAACGCTGCCCCCAGGGAGGTAGAGGAAGCCGCCGGGCTGGCCCAGGCGGACAGGTTTGTCCACGGACTGGAGGCCGGACTGGATACGGAGATCGGTGAGAACGGCAGTATGCTGTCCGGCGGGGAGAGGCAGAGAGTCGCCCTGGCAAGGGGCTTTTTAAAGAATGCGCCCATACTGATGCTGGACGAAGTGACGTCGGCGCTGGATCCGGAAACGGAAGCGGGCGTTGTCGCCGCAGTGGGGGGATTCCGAGGCAGATGTACCATATTGATCATTGCCCAGAAACTGGATACGATCCGCAATGCGGACAGGATATTCTGTATCAAAGATGGGGAGATCGCAGGTCAGGGAACCCATGAGGAACTGATGGAGAACTGCGCGGAATACAGGCGGCTGGCGCTGGCAGGTGCTGACAAAAATAATAAGAGTAAAAAAGTATAACAAAAGTAAAAAAGCACTAGACTAATCATAAATTATATAGTATTATTATAGTATTCTAACAATTTGGTCATAAAGTTTACGATCTGTGTGAACTTTTAAACCATTTTTACATAGAATAGATATAAAGAGCCGGAGGAAATCAGTATGTTGGCAGCGGAAAATTTGTTAAATGCATTGGCAAGCGAAGACAGGGCGGAGGATCATCAGGATCACAATGATGACCATGATTTTGGAGCAGTGTTGGAGTTTTGTGGAAACGGTGTGGGACAGCAGCATAAGTTCAGGTACTCTGACGGTAGAGAAGAATTTTTTTCATTTGATGAGTAAGGAGAATGACACAAATGATTAAAGTTCAACTTTCAAGTACATACAGATTTTTGTTTGATAATATTATCGGTGAACTATTATCTCAAATATGTGTCAGATTTCCTTGTTACTGCGTCAGAAATAAACAGGTTCCCTATCTGCTGATTGAAAAGATTGAAGAATATCGCCAGGCAGCCAATAAAAATATGTCTAATCCCAGGCTGGACAGACATAAACTGGCATCCTGCATATGCGGAGCCATTATTGAGGTACAGCCGATCGCCGCATTAAAAGCGGGAGTGGATGCTCAAAGGGCGAATGAATTTTTTGCGCTACATGCAGGTCTGAATGTTATTAAATATTACATGATGTACGATCTGACGCATGATCAGGGTTTTTCTGTGGACGCAGAGGCGCGGGTCAAAAATTTTCTGAGAGAAAATTTTAATATGAGATTACCGTCTATCAGTGAAAATATCTGTGACACGCAGGAATATGAACTTAATATGAGGAATGCACTGCATTGGACACATCACAAATGTGTATATACTAATCGGGAATGTTACCATTATGATGTATGGGCATATGCGAAATTATTTTACCATTTGGAGTTGTATAATAAGCCGATGATAAACGATGCATACCAAAAGCTTGTGGAAAACAATGACAGCCATAAAGAAGAGCAGGACAGCTGATCCGATGCTCTTTTTTTTGTTATGGCAGTTTAGCACCGAACGGTTACACTATGTACAATATTTTGAAGTTCAAGGGTTCCGCCACGGAAAAAATGATGTTATACTGATACAAACTACAATCCCGGAACAGGAGTCAGATCATATGTTTGTATTAAAGAAACGAAAGTATAACTGGCTGGATATGTGGCGGATGCCCTTCCAGTGCGCCCCTGCGGCCACGGTGGCTGTCACGGCCCAGAAGCTGATCACCGCGCTGGCAAATGTGTTTCAGGTCATTGTGGTGGCGGAATTCCTGGACGGCGCCATCCGAGCGGTGGTCAGTAAAAGCTTCGAGGGGGAAACGGTGGTCTGGTTCCTGCTGATGCTGCTGATCGTCAGCTGGAAGCGGGTGTCTTTCCATATCGGCAATCTGTTCAACAATTATGTGACACTGCACGGGAATGAGCAGATCTCTGCGGAACTGACAGGAAAGCGCGACAGGATGGAATACTATCTGCTGGAGGATCCAAAGATCGAGGAACTTTCCAACCGCCTGACGGGGAAGCTGGAACAGAACCTGCAATGGAACCTCCAGTGGTTTTTGAATCTCTTTGCCATCAATATCCCCCGTATCGCGGGGGTGCTGCTGATCATGTCGGGATATGTGTGGTGGCTTTCCCTGGTGGTACTGGCGCTGACGGTTCCGCTGTTCCTCTTTTCCCTAAAGAGCGGGAAAAAGGTGTATCAGGCATACGAGGAGGCGGCGGTATACGAGAGGCGGCACAAGTATCTCTTCAGCGTGCTGACCGGCAGGGAGACCACGGAGGAGAGGAGCCTGTTCGGCTATACCGGGCAATTGAATGAACAGTGGCACGAACAGTATGAGGGCGCCTTGAAGCAGGATATCCGGTCGGAGATGCTGTTCATGGGGAATTCCCTGCGGGGAACAGTGATGAACGGCCTGCTGTCCGCAGTGGTGGTGCTGATCATGATCCCCCTCACCGCGTCGGGAAAGCTGACAGCGGGCATCTTTATCTCCCTTGTGACTTCCATGTACGATCTCATTGATATTATGGGAAATAATACCGCGAGGGCGGTCAACCGGGTAGCCATGGCACAGGAATATATGAAAGACTTTACCGCTTTTGCGGCGCTTCCGGAGCGGGAGGACATGTCGGAACGGGATCCGGCGCAGGCCCTGGCAGCGGAGAAACCGATCCCGGAGTTGGAGGAATTGGAATTTTCCCATGTGACTTTCCGGTATCCCGGCACGGATGCGGATATCTTAAAGGACTTTTCCA
>JAMPAC010000003.1:149172-165734 GCA_023667395.1 Blautia sp.
CATGTGACTTTCCGGTATCCCGGCACGGATGCGGATATCTTAAAGGACTTTTCCATGAAGCTGGAGCGGGGCAGGCATTATGCCATCGTGGGGGAGAACGGGGCGGGCAAGACCACCCTGATCAAGCTTCTCACGGGGCTTTACAGGGAATATGAGGGCGAGATACTCTACAACGGCGTGGAAATGCGCACCTTTCCCCGGGAGGAATGGTTTCGGATCTTTTCCTGCGTGTTTCAGGATTTTGCAAGGTATTATCTGTCCGTGGAGGAAAACATCTGCCTGGGGATGGGCGGCATGGACTTTGAGGAAGAGGAAAGCCCGGAGCGGAGGAGGGAGCGTATCTCCCGCATGGAGAGCGCGGCGGTGCAGCTGGATATCCATGATCATATCATGCAGAATCTGAAAAACGGTTATCAGACGCGTCTGGGAAAGCTGGATGAGGACAGCACGGACCTCTCCGGCGGGCAGTGGCAGAGGGTAGCAATGGCCAGGGCGCTGATGAATGACGCGCCGCTTCTTCTGCTGGACGAGCCCACGGCGGCGCTGGATCCGATCAGCGAGAGCAGGCTGTACGAGGAGTTCGGCCAGATCAGCAGGAACCGCACCACTATTTTCATCAGCCACAGGCTGGGTTCCATCAGGCTGTCGGATCATATTTTCCTGTTGAAGGACGGCTGCGTCAGGGAACAGGGCAGCCATGAGGAACTGATGAAGCTGCAGGGCGTCTACGCGCAAATGTACGAGACCCAGCAGGGCTGGTACAACAAAGAATATCCGGCGGAGACGGAACAGGAGGGCGCGCAATGGGAGTGACTGAAAAGGACGGATCAAAGAGGGAGAAACCATACGGCCTGTTTGCCATGGTTCGTTGTATGATCGGCACGGGGGCGAAGAGGAAGCCGCTGCATCTGATCCTTTTTTCAGTGCTGTTTATAGGCATCGGCCTGTCCAATACGGCGTACACCTTTATCAAACAGGTCTTTTTTGATTCCGTGGAGGGGATGGTAAGCGGAAAAGAACAGGTTGGCGCCGTGCTGGTCTATGGGATCGTGACCTCCCTGTTCCCCATCCTGATCTTCCTGCTGGGACAGCTGTCGTCCGTGGCGCTGCAGATCTTCTTTAAAACTGCGCAGGGGTATCTGGGAAAAGCGTTGAATGAAAAGGCGGCAAGGATCGATCCGCTGGTGTATGAGGACAATCGTTTCCTGGATCAGGTCAACAAGGCATATGCGGGACTGGAGGCGGTTGCGGAAGTGGTGGTCAACGTGCTTATGATCCTGCTGAACCAGAGCATATATCTGATCTCCATGGCAGTGTACCTGTTCCACGTCAGGCCGATGCTGCTTGTCATGTTCTGCGTTTTTTTCATCCCGAATATCGTGGGAACGGTAGTACGCAAGCGGCTGTATGCCAGCCTGGAGCATCAGGTGGCACCTTACCGCAGGAGGTATGAGTATTTTGAAAAATGTCTCTGCAGCAGGGAGTATGTGAAGGAGACGAGGCTTTGGAGGGCCGGAGGCTTTTTTAAAAAGATGTATGGCAGGAACCTGCGGGAGAGCACCCGCCTGAACTGGCAGACCTCCAGGCATGTGCTGTTGGTGGAACTGGGGCTGCGTTTCCTGGTGCTGACGGGATATGTGGGAACCATCCTCATGTTGTTTTATTATCTGTCCAGGGGGGAGATAGGCGTGGGAGCCTTTGCCGCCATCTTTACCTCCCTGGATACGCTGAATGCCCAGATGAACGACCTGTTCAACGGGCATATCGGCGAGATCGGCAGGAATTTCGGCCCGGCGCAGAATTTCTTTGCTTTCCTGAACCTGCGGGAACGTCAGGGGTTGTATGAGGGGTCTGTGAAACGGGAAGTGATGGAATTTCAGGATGTGTCATTTTCCTATCCCGGCAGCGACAGGCCTGCGCTGGAGCATATTAATTTAACGGTGCACAGGGGTGAGACCATCGCCATCGTGGGAGTGAACGGCTCCGGGAAATCCACGCTCACAAGGCTGCTGATCGGGCTGTACCTGCCCACGTCCGGCAGGCTGCTGATCGACGGCAGGGATGTGGGAGAGATAGCGCCTGGAGCGCTATACAGGGACGTATCCGCAGTGTTCCAGAAATATCAGTCCTATAAGATGTCGGTGGAAGAAAATGTGGGGATATCGGATCTGGAAAAGGGGACGGCGGCCATCCGGAACGCGTTGGAAAAGGCCGATTTCCCAATGGACAGCGAAAAGCTGACGGAGGGACTGGAGACCATGCTGGGAAAGGATTTCGGCGGTACCGACCTATCCGGCGGGCAGTGGCAGAGGCTGGCCATCGCCAGGGGATTATACCGCACACATGATATGATCATCCTGGACGAGCCGACGGCCGCCATCGATCCTCTGGAGGAGGCGGATATCTACCGGAAGTTCGCGGAGATATCCAGGGATAGGACCGCGTTTATCGTGACCCACAGGCTGGGCTCCGCCCAGATCGCCGACAGGATCATCGTGATGGACGAGGGACACATCGTGGATATGGGAACTCATGAGGAACTGATGCAGCGGGAGGGCAGGTACCGTGAACTGTACCATGCCCAGGCGAAGTGGTATGCGTAGATAGTAAGAACTCGCCTCTGAAAATGGTTGATTATGATAGTGTAATTTAAGATATTTTTATGTATTGCAAAAACATTTTTGTGATGATAGAATTCTATTATTAATAGTCAAATGTTATGGGAGTACTATTATGCCTGAATTAATTATTGCGGTAGAAGGTATTGATGGAGCAGGTAAAAGTTCTGCAATAAATTTTCTTGTGGGAGAGTATGATAAGAAAATTGCGATATATAAAAGAACGCAAAAAGGAGGATTAATAGATAAACTGGTAACATGTAGTTTTATGCGTAAACATTATATGTTACAAGTTCCGATTTATATTTTTTTAAGTAATATTAATTTTTGGAAATACAAAATACAGTCCAATAATAAAAAAATTGTAATAATGGATAGGTGTTTTTTGAGTAATTTGTGCTATTTTTATCCGGATGCCCTTAATAATAAGAAATTATTTAATTTTGTTATGTTTTTCGAACCTCCAATTTTTCCTCAAAAGATTTTTATCTTGGATGTTAATCCTCGTACTGCTCAAAGAAGGGATATATATAAAAAAGATTTAAAGTGGTTGATTAGTACCCGGAATGCATATTTGAATGCATTGTCGTCTAAATTTTTAAAAAAATATGAAATTGAAGTAATAAGCGGCGATTTAAGTATCAATACAAAGGTGCAGATAATAGAAGATTATATACATGGAGAGATAAAAAATGGTAATAGACAGAAATGATATATTAAAACTTCTTATTTCCTCTGAGAAAGAACGTGAAACATGGGAAGGTGATGGGATATATATTTATATTCAGGGTAATCAAGGAGTTTTTGACAAAGAACTTCAGGTAGGAAATGATTCTATAGATTTACAGATTGGGGATAAAGCGTATGTTATGAATGAAGACTACCAATATATTAATACGCTGTCTGAAGAGTCTTTTCAAAAATATTTCGAAGAAATCACTTTGAGTTTGGAAAATGGTTATGATCTTAAGCCTGGTGAGATCTTGTTTGTAAGCACGCTTGAAAGAGTGCAGTTAATTGGTGATTTGATTGGCAGAGTAACTGGACGCAGTGTTTTTGCAAGGATGGGATTGGCTGTTCATTGTACACAAGACAAGTTTTCAAGTGGTATAAATTCGGTAGTGGGTCTGCAATTAATAAATCACTCAAATAATGTCCTGAAAATATTTCCCTATCAAAAACTGGCACAAATGATTATACATAAAACGAGCCATATGGAAATTCCATACACGGGTACTTTTAGCAGGGAGGCCTCTTACACACTCCCTGTAGTTACATCAAAAGATTTAAATCAATATAGTGACCGTGATAGAGGGATGATAGCACGGCATGTACCCAGGAAAAAAAATATCTTCGAAAGGAAAAAAAGTACACCTGAACTGAATTCCCTGTATCAGGGAGTGCTCAATACTATTTTTTCTTTCGGTCTGGCTTTAACCGTATTGCTAAAACAAACTAATTTGATAATTGCTGCCAATGCGTTTTTGACATTTGCGATCATCAGTATTAATATAGTTTTTTTCTTGATATCGAAGAATAAGGATTCAGATTGACATCATAAGGACAGATTACTTACAAGAGTAAAATGACAGGATGTTTTAAGGGAGTTTTAATGGACTTATAATTTCATATAATGCCTGTATCAAAAGACATTGAACGGAGGTAAGTGCAATGGGAAAAAGAACAGGTGGCTTAGGTTTCCGGGCTGTAACGATCATATTGGTAATGGTTACAGCCTTTTGCTGTGTGGGAACGGTGATGAGCAGGACGGATTTCAGTGAGCGGGAACTGGAGCTTTATTACCGGGAACGCGAACGGCAGCTGGTGGAGGAGACCAGGGAATATCTCAGGAGGCAGGGATATGGGAACAGCGGCGTGATGCTGACAAGGGTGGTGGATGCGGACGGCAGCAGGGAATATACGCTCAATATTCATCACAGCAGGATCGCTGCCTTGAGCAGGGAGGATCAGGATCTGCTTGCGGATGAACTGCAGGACATTACTTTTGAAGGGCAGAACTGCGTTTTCGTCATAAGCATGTAATGGCGGCATCACTTTATTTGATATGGTTTTGATCGAATATTTGGAATGGCATGACATTTTCGGAAAATAGGGGTATACTTCCTATAGGCAAGATGTTTATACACGAAAGGGGTCCTCTAAATGTCATTCATTCCCAAACCACATGAAATCTATAAACATTTTAAAGGGAATTTATATCAGATCACGGCAATAGCGGAACACACTGAAACAGGGGAAACCCTGGTGGTCTATCAGGCGATGTACGGCGACTTTAAGACATACGCCCAGCCGCTGGACATGTTCATCAGTCCCGTAGACAGGGGAAAGTACCCCGATGCGGTACAGGAATTCCGCTTCGAACTGCAGGGGCCGGATGCGGCCAGGCAGAGGGCGGAGATGGGGATACGCAGCCGGGAGGAGGGCGTGAGACCCGATGTCAATGCGGCAGGGATAACTGCGGCGCAGCAAGCGGAAAGGCAGCCGGGACAGGGAAAGCAGCCGGAACGGGAAAGGCAGCCAGGACAGGAATGGCAGCCGGGACAGGCATCAGCAGCGCCTGAAAAATCTCAGGAGCAGCTTCCGCCAAAAGAGGAGGAAGCGTCCGGGGAGTTCCAGATCGATCCCATGGTGCTGGAATTCCTGGATGCGGACAGCTATGAGCAGCGCCTGAATATCCTGACCGGGCTGCACCACCGCATCACGGACGATATGGTCACCACCATGGCCATTGCCTGTGACGTGGAGGTTCCGGACGGGGACATCGAGGAGCGTTATGAATCGCTGAAGGCCTGTCTGCTGACCATGGAGCGGTATGAGTGCAACCGGCTGCGCTAGCAGGATGAAAAGAATTATGCCGGGTGCAGGCATTCTTTCCGGAAAGTGTCCGTCTGATATAGGATTCCCGGAAGGGAGTGTTCCATGGCATATCAGCTGGATAAAAAAATGGTGATCGGGGTCTCGTCCAGAACCCTGTTTGATCTGACGATGGAAAACGAGATATTTGAGATGCAGGGACTGGAGGCGTATTGCAGGTACCAGACGGAGCATGAGAAAGATATTTTAAAGCCGGGTCCCGGCTTTCAGCTGATCAAGGGTCTGCTGCAGCTGAATGAGCAAAAGCCGGAGGCCGGGCTGGTGGAGGTCATCATCATGTCCCATAACAGTCCCGCGACGGCTCTTCGGATCTTTAACTCAGTGGCCCATTACGGGCTGGCCATCAGCCGCTTTGTGCTGGTCAGCGGGGCGTCCCTGGCGCCCTACCTGGCCGCTTTCCACACGGATCTGTTCCTGTCGGCCTGCGAGGAGGATGTGCAGTGCGCCATAGACGGCGGGATTGCCGCAGGGATCATCTGTACGGAATATAACACGGTTCAGGTCCGTCATATCCCGGCGGCGACGGCGCAGATCAGGATCGCTTTTGACGGGGACGCGGTGCTGTTTGCGGAGGAATCGGAACGGATCTACCGGGAGCAGGGGCTGAGCGCCTTTGAGGAAAACGAGCGGGCGCATGCCATGGAACCTCTGGAGGAGGGACCTTTCGCGCAGTTTTTGAGGAAGCTTTCCGACCTGCAGAGGGAATTCGCATATGAGGACTGTCCCATCAGGACGGCTCTGGTGACGGCACGCAGCGCGCCGGCCCATGAGAGGGTGCTGAGAACGATCCGGGCGTGGGATGTGCGTGTGGACGAGGTGTTTTTCCTGGGGGGACTGGAGAAAAAGGAGATACTGAGAGCCTTTGGCGCCCAGATCTTCTTTGACGACCAGCCGGTGCACACAGTCAGCGCGGCGGAATTCGTGCCTGCGGCCAGGGTGCCCTACAGGAGGGCGGAGGAACCGGAATGCAATACAACCACATCATACAGGGACGCTTTATAGAACGTCCCAACCGTTTCATTGCAAAAGTGGAGATAGACGGCAGGGTGGAGACGGTACATGTCAAGAACACGGGGCGCTGCAGGGAACTTCTGACACAGGGCGCCCGGGTTTACCTGGAAAAGAGCGATAAGCCGGGACGCTCCACCGCCTATGACCTGGTGGCGGTGGAAAAGGGGACGCGGCTGATCAATATGGATTCCCAGGCGCCTAACAGGGCGGCGGAGGAGTGGCTTCTGGAAAAGGGACTCTTCCCCGACCCTGTTTTGGTGCGTCCGGAGACGGTTTACGGCAATTCCCGGTTTGACTTTTATGTGGAGACGGGTTCTGAAAAAATATTCATGGAAGTGAAAGGCGTTACCCTGGAGGAGGACGGCGCGGTGCGTTTCCCCGATGCGCCCTCGGACAGGGCGGTGAAGCATGTGGAGGAACTGATCCGGGCGAAGAAAGACGGCTATCGGGTTTTGGTGCTGTTTGTGATCCAGATGGAGGGTGTCCGTTATTTTACCCCCAATTACGCTACCCATAGGGAGTTCGGGGAGGCGCTTTCCAGGGCGTCGGAGGCGGGGGTGGAGATTCTGGCAAGGGACTGTATCGTGACGCCGGATTCCATGCGCATCAACAGACCCGTTGCCGTAAAATTTGCGGAGGATTACGAGTTGCTGAGCCATATTCCCAAACCGCTCCTTCGGTGGTATGATGAAAACAGACGCATCCTTCCCTGGCGGGAGGAGCCCTCCCCCTACAGGGTCTGGGTATCGGAGATCATGCTGCAGCAGACCAGGGTGGAGGCGGTAAAGCCGTATTTCGAGCGGTTCATGAGGGAATTGCCCGATATCGCGTCCCTTGCCAGGGCGGAGGAGGAAACGCTTTTAAAACTCTGGGAGGGTCTGGGCTATTATAACAGGGCGCGCAACCTGCGGGAAGCGGCGCGCCAGATACAGGAAGCATACGGGGGAGAGATGCCCCGGGAATATGAGGAACTGCTGAAACTGAAGGGGATCGGCAGCTATACTGCGGGCGCGGTGGCATCCATCGCCTATGGGCGGGCGGTACCCGCAGTGGATGGCAACGTGCTCCGGGTGCTGTCACGGCTCAGGAAAGATCCCAGGCTGGTAAACGATGCAAAGGTAAAGACGGCGGTGGAAAAGGACTTAAGGGAGATCATGCCCACGGACCGCCCCGGGGATTTTAACCAGGCCATGATGGAGATTGGCGCCTGTGTCTGTATTCCTAACGGAGCGCCTTTATGCGAAAGCTGTCCCCTGAAAGAGATCTGCATGGCCCACCAGGCGGGAGAGGAGCAGTTCTATCCCGGGAAAGCGGCGAAAAAGTCCCGCGTGGTTGAGGAGAAGACCATCCTGGTCGTCAGGGATGAAAACCATGCGGCAATCCGTAAGCGGACGGAGAAAGGGCTGCTGGCGGGGATGTATGAGTTCCCCTCCATGGACGGTTTTCGCACGGCGGAGGAAGTGACGGAGTATCTTGCGGAAAACGGGCTGAAGCCGCTGCATATCCGGCCGCTCCGGGAGGCAAAGCATATCTTTACCCACCGGGAATGGCACATGACGGGATACCTGGTGCGCGTGGAGGGACTGGATCCGAAAAGCGGGCGGGCGGCGGACTGGGTCTGCGTGGAACCGGAGGAGACGGAGAAAAAGTATCCCATACCGTCGGCTTTCGGGGCGTATATGAAATATCTGATGACTGAAAAGCCGGACAGGCCGGTTTCCGGGGAGAATGAGCCCTATCTGCGGGAACCTGATAAATGGCGCAGGGTATCTGACCGGGACGAATAGCTGATCAATATCAAATGGGACGAGGAGAAAGGTATGAAATTACTGTCAATAGCGATTCCATGTTATAATTCGGAAAATTATATGCGCAAGTGCGTGGAATCCCTGCTGATCGGCGGGGAGGATGTGGAGATCATCATAGTGGACGACGGCTCCGCGAAAGATAACACGGCGCAGATCGCGGATGAGTATGCCGCCAGATATCCCTCCATTGTGAAAGCGGTGCATCAGGAAAACGGCGGCCACGGCGCTGCGGTCAACACAGGGATCGATCATGCAACGGGACTTTATTTTAAGGTGGTGGACAGCGACGACTGGCTGAAAAGGGAAGCTTACCTGCAGGCGTTGGACACTTTAAGGGACTTTGTGGGCGGCAGTGAGACGCTGGACATGCTGGTGTGCAATTTCGTCTATGAGAAAGAGGGAGAAAAGCGTAAGAAAGTGATGCATTATCGGCATATTCTCCCCGTGGGACAGATGTTCACATGGGAGGACTGCCATCATTTTTACAAGGGGCACTATATCCTGATGCATTCGGTCATCTTCCGCACCAGGCTGTTGAAGGAATGCGGGATCCGTCTGCCCGAACACACCTTTTATGTGGATAACCTCTATGTCTTCGAGCCGCTGCCCTATGTCCGCAATATTTATTATCTGGATGTCAACCTGTACCGCTATTATATCGGCAGGGCGGATCAGTCGGTCAACGAGGAGGTCATGATATCCCGCATCGACCAGCAGATCAGGGTGAACAGGATCATGACGGATTATCTGGTGGAGAGAAAGCCGGAACTGATAAAAAACAGGCGGCTGTATCAGTACATGCGCAACTACCTGGAGATCATCACCACGATCTCGTCAGTGCTTTTGATACGATCAGGCACGGAGGAAAATCTGGAAAAGAAGAGGGAACTCTGGCAATATATAAAGGAAAAAGATAAAAGCCTGTATTTCTGGCTGAGAAGGGGCATCATGGGAAGCACCATGAACCTGCCCGGCCGGGGAGGACGGCGTTTTTCCGTGGACGCATACAGGATATGCCGGAAAATATTCAAATTCAACTGAAAAGGCGATTTGTCCGTCAAGGGAAACCGCGCGTCAAAAAACCTCAGGTCAATCGACCTGAGGCGTCTTTTTGTTGCGCTGTGTGCCCGGCATTGCCAGCCATTCGCGTCTGTAGACCACCACATACATGACTGCTCCCATGATGATTCCGGTGAGGACATCAAAGACCGAGTGCTGTTTGATGAACATGGTGGACAGGATGATGGAGAACGCCAGGATGCCGGAACCGATGCAAATCGGTTTTCTGTTCCGCAGTGTCTCGTTTTGCATTACCGCAATATGCGCGCCGATGGAATTATATACGTGGATGCTGGGCCACAGGTTCGTGGGCGTATCCGTCTTCCAGAGGGCCGCCACCATGGCGGTGAAAATATTGTCCCTGGGCATTGCGGTAAGCCGCAGGTCATGCCCGTTGGGGAAAAGCGTGGATATGATCAGGAAGACAGTCATACCCGTGAACAGGAAAACACATGCCCTGTAGTAATCCGTTTTATTCTTAAAAAAGAGGAACAGTACCACCGCCGATACATAAACAAACCATAAAAGGTAGGGAACGATGAACACTTCGCAGAAAGGGATATCGTCGTCCACCGCCATGTGGATGATCTGGTAATTTTTCGTATTGGTTCGCTCCAGCCATGCGAACCAGCTTAGGTAGATGACGCCGTATACCAGCAGGGGAACGGCGTGCCCATATTTCAGGTACAGGCCTTTCAGTCTTTCCATTTTCTTTATTCCTTTCAGGCATAGAGCATAGTATTAATACATTCAATTATGTAGTATAGCCTGAAAAAATAAAATTGCAATACCTTTTTTCTTAAGGTTTCTTAAGATTCAGTGTAACAGTTCAGTGACCTGCCTGAACTGTTACGATTCACTTGTTCAGTAGATCATCCTGACGGCTCCCTGCGCGCAGGTCACGGTGATCCGGTCTGATTTCCTGGCCACTTCCCCGTCTGTATGTACCCAGAGCGGCGCGGAGGTCTCTATGGTCAGGGTCTTCGCCTGGTAGGGGGTGATCCCCTTGAAGCGGTAATGCTTTCCCTTGAAAGCGGTGGGGAGCGCGAAAAGGATCAGAAGCCTTGGCAGGTCGCCCACGGCGCAGAGGTTCAGGATGCCGTCGGAGGCGTCGGCGTCGGGGCAGAACATGAAGCCGCCGCCCTCGAACCGGTGGAGCATACAGGCCACAAAGAGTAGGGTGCCCATATTGATGGGCGTCCCGCCGTCCAGGGTGAGCCTGCCGGAAATGGCTTTCGTGCCGAACAGCTGCTTTAAGGCGATACCCAGGTAAGTCAGCTTGCCCAGCCCCAGTCTGTTGAAAAGATTTTTCATTTTAGAGTGGAGCGCTTCCTCGCAGACCGCCGCGTCAAAGCCGATGCCGCAGCTGACGATGAAAGGCCTGGTTTCGCCGTCCGCATAGGTGATCGTGCCCAGGTCCATGGTGTGTGCGCTGCCTCCATGCAGGATCAGTTCCAGCGCCGCCAGGGGGTCTTTGGGGATGTTTAAGTCCCTGGCCAGGTCGTTGCTGGAGCCAGTGGGAATGTATCCCAGGGTGACGCGGGAGGTGTCCTTTATACCGGACAGCGCCTCGTTCACGGTGCCGTCCCCGCCCAGGATGATCAGGGTCGTATCTTCCGATGCGGCGGAAGTGATCTCTCCCGCAAGCCGCGCCATGTCGCCGGGTTTTTCCGAGAAATAATTGCGGTAGCTGATTTCCTCCTCATGAAGTCTTGGTTCAACGGTCTCTTTCCAGATTTTAAGCCCCCTGCCGGAGCGGGAGCGGGGATTGATAATGATATGATACATAGGCAACCTCGTCTTTCGCTTGATACCTACATTGTACCAACATATGAAGCTTTCGTAAACAAAATCCTTTGCAATCCGAAGATTCTATGCTATGATTCATAGGGAACACAGAATTAATAAACCGTACAGAGACGGAATTTAGGAGGACTAAAAATGTATTCATTAGATGACGTAAGAAATGTGGATCCTGAGATCGCCCAGGCCATTGTTGACGAGCAGGAGAGGCAGAACAGCCACATTGAACTGATCGCTTCGGAAAACTGGGTGAGTAAGGCTGTTATGGCGGCAATGGGAAGCCCTTTGACCAACAAATACGCGGAGGGTTATCCCGGCAAGAGATATTATGGCGGCTGCGACTGTGTGGACGTGGTGGAGGATCTGGCAAGGGAGAGGGCAAAGGAACTGTTTGACTGCGAGTACGCCAACGTACAGCCCCATTCCGGCGCACAGGCCAATATGGCGGTGCAGTTTGCCGTCTGCAAGCCCGGCGACACCATCATGGGCATGAACCTGGATCACGGTGGACATCTGACCCATGGAAGTCCGGTGAATATGTCCGGCAAATATTTTCACATCGTTCCTTACGGCGTCAATGACGATGGTTTCATCGATTATGATAAGCTGCGCGAGATCGCGCTGGAGGCAAAGCCTAAAATGATCATCGCGGGCGCTTCCGCATACGCCCGTACCATAGATTTCAAAAAGTTCCGCGAGGTTGCCGACGAGGTGGGCGCGGTGCTCATGGTGGATATGGCTCATATCGCGGGTCTGGTGGCTGCCGGACTACATCCCAGCCCCATCCCTTACGCTGACGTCACCACCACCACCACCCATAAGACCCTGCGCGGTCCCAGGGGCGGCATGATCCTTTCCAGCAACGCGGTGAATGAGAAGTATAACTTTAACAAAGCCATTTTCCCCGGCATCCAGGGCGGCCCCCTGATGCATGTGATCGCGGCCAAGGCGGTCTGCTTCAAGGAGGCCTTAAGCGACGATTTCAAGGTATACCAGCAGAACATCATTGACAACGCCCAGGCGCTGTGCAAAGGCCTGCTGGACAGGGACATCAGGATTGTATCCGGCGGTACGGACAATCATCTGATGCTGGTGGACCTGACCAATTACGGGCTTACCGGAAAGGCCGTGGAGAAGCTGCTGGATGCGGCGCATATTACCTGCAACAAGAATACCATCCCCAACGATCCCCAGTCTCCTTTCGTGACCAGCGGCATCCGTCTGGGTACGCCTGCGGTTACGTCCAGGGGCATGAACACGGAGGATATGGACAGGATCGCCGAGGCCATCGCCATGGTGATCAAGGAGGGCGAGGGAAAGATTGCCGAAGCCCGCGCCATCGTTCAGACATTGACAGACAGGTATCCTTTGGGTTAAAATAAGAAGTTGTCTGACCGCCGCGGCGCAGGTTTAGGCTTTTGAATACTCAGGAGGCAGCAGGAATGAAGCAGGAGAGGGAACAACGGATCGCCATGAAATCCATCTATATCATGAACGGCTTTTTGCTGGCGGTGCATTCATGCCTGTTTGCGTTCTTCTTCCTGTTAGGTGTGGAATTGATGACCTGTGTGAACATAGTCAGCATCCTGTTTTACGCGGCGGGATTCCTTATCTTAAAGGCAGGTAAGGTTACTTCCTACATCCTGGCGACTTATTTTGAGATCATGATCCATATGTTCCTGGCAGTGGTGAGCATGGGCTGGGACTGTGGATTTCAGCTGTATTTTATATGTAGTATCGCCATCGTGTTCTATGCCGACTATTTTTCCGTGCGCCTGGGTCACACCCATATCCAGGGGGCGGTTCTGAGTATCGGGTGCGCGGCTCTTTATTTTGCCAGCTATGCCATAATGCGTTCCCATCCGCCTTTCTATGTGATAGATGAGCGGATCATGACTGCGGGGCATGTGATCAACGCACTGGTGGTGTTCGCGTTCTGTACGCTGTTTTTCCGTATGCTTGCCCACAGTGCGCTGTATTATGAGGTGGAGCTGTCCCAGCAGGCGAATTATGATAAGCTGACAGGGCTGGCGAACAGGCGGTATCTGCTGGATTACCTGAAAAGGGAATACGAGCAGGATCAGCTGCCGGAACAGTGGGTTGCCATCATGGACATAGATGATTTCAAGAAAGTAAACGACGTGTACGGGCATAACTGCGGCGACTATGTGCTGCAGACCATTGCCGGGATCATTTCCAGATACAGCGGAAGCTTCAGGACATGCCGCTGGGGCGGAGAGGAATTCCTGGTGGAGGGACCCTGCGCGGCGGATGGCAAGCCGGATTACCGCCTGCTGGAGAGCATCAGGAGAGAGGTGGAACAGCATCAGTTCGTTTACGAACAGCAGTCGCTCCACCTGACGATCACCCTGGGCGTGGCAAAATATGAGAAAGGCATGTCCCTGGACGAGTGGATCGACACGGCGGATAAGAAGCTTTACATAGGTAAAAAATCCGGAAAAAACAGAATGGTTGCGTAACCGGCCAGTCGTCGGCGAAGTAAGATTGAGAGGTAAGTTTTATGATAAAAGTTGCGGTTCTGGGATATGGCACTGTGGGAAGTGGTGTGGTGGAAGTGATAGAGCGCAATAATGAGCAGGTGAGCAGGAGCGCAGGGGAGGAAATGCATGTAAAATATATCCTCGATCTGCGGGACTTCCCGGGGGATCCTTATGGGGACAGGGTGGTGCATGATATCAGCCTGATCCTGGAGGATCCGGAGATCAGTGTTGTCTGTGAGGTCATGGGCGGCACGGGAGCGGCGTATCAGTTCACGAAGCAGGCTCTGGAGGCGGGAAAGAGTGTGTGTACCTCCAATAAGGAACTGGTGGCGAAGCATGGACCGGAACTCCTGGCCATTGCCAGGGAGCATCGCTGCAGCTATCTGTTCGAGGCCAGCGTGGGAGGCGGCATCCCCATCATCCGCCCCATCAACAGTTCCCTGACGGCGGAAAAGATATTGTCGATCCTGGGTATCGTAAATGGAACCACCAATTATATACTGACCAAAATGGAAAAGGAAGGCGCCTGCTTTGAGGATGTGCTGAAACAGGCGCAGGAACTGGGCTATGCGGAGCGGAATCCGGAGGCGGACGTGGAGGGATACGACGCCTGCAGGAAACTTGCCATCCTCTCTTCCCTGATGACGGGGAAGAATGTGGATTCCGAGAAAATCTACACGGAGGGCATCACAAAGATTACCGCCGCTGATTTTGCTTACGCCCAAGCGGCGGGAATGACCATCAGGCTTCTTGCCGCCAGCAGACTGACTGCGGACGGAAGCGTGCTGGCCATGGTTGCGCCTTTCCTGATCAGTGGCAGTCATCCCCTTGCCATGGTGAACGATGTGTTCAACGCCATCTTCGTCACCGGCAATATGCTGGGGGATTCCATGTATTACGGGCGGGGCGCGGGTAAACTGCCCACCGCCAGCGCGGTGGTGTCCGACGTGATCGAGTGTGCCAGGAACCAGGGCAGGACGCTCCCATGCTTCTGGGATGCGGAAAGCGCAAAGCTGGCGGACATGTCCGAGACGGAGCAGTCCTGGTTCGTGAGGGCGAAAGCTTCCGCCAGGGCGGAGGTAGAGGCGGCATTCCCCGGCAGGGCGTTTGAGGCGCCGGGCAGGACGGAGGACTTCGGCTTCTTTACCGACGCCATGAAAGAAAAGGATTTTAACGAAAAATACGTGGCGCTGGGCGATCAGGTCCTGGGCAGGATCCGGCTGGCGTAAGGAAAAACGTAATTAGAATGGAGAGTTAAATCACAATGTCTAAGGTAGTGAAATTTGGAGGAAGTTCCCTGGCAAGCGCAGAGCAGTTTAAGAAAGTGGGAGATATCATCCGCAGCGATAAAAGCAGGCAGTATGTGGTGCCCTCCGCGCCGGGCAGGCGTTTCCCAGAGGATGCCAAGGTGACCGATATGCTGTATGCCTGCTACGATCTGGCGGAAAACGGCAAGGATTTTCAGAAAGCGCTGGCAGCCATCGCCGACAGATATCAGGAGATCATCAGCGGATTAAAACTGGATCTGAGCCTGAATGATGAGTTCAAGACCATTGAGAAAAAATTTAAGGAAAAAGCGGGAAAGGACTACGCCGCTTCCAGGGGCGAATACCTGAACGGTATCATTATGGCGGCATACCTGGGGTATGAATTCATTGATGCCGCTTCCGTCGTTTTGTTTGATGAGGACGGTGCTTTTGATGCGGACAGAACCGACAGGATCCTTTCCGAGAGGCTTTCCCGCTGTGAAAGGGCCGTGATCCCCGGATTCTATGGCGCAATGGCTGACGGAACGGTGAAAACTTTCTCCAGGGGCGGTTCGGATATCACCGGTTCCATTGTGGCAAAGGCGGCGAAAGCGGATGTGTATGAGAACTGGACGGATGTGTCCGGTGTCCTGGTGGCCGATCCCAGGATCATCGATAATCCCAGGGGGATTGAGATGGTCACATATCGGGAACTGCGGGAACTTTCTTATATGGGATTCACGGTGCTGCATGAAGACGCTATTTTTCCCGTGCGCCAGAAAGGCATTCCCATCAATATCCGCAACACCAACGCGCCCGACGACAACGGAACCTGGATCGTGGAAAGCACCTGCCAGAAGTCAAAGTATGTGATCACCGGCATTGCGGGCAAGAGGGGATTCTGTTCCGTCAATATCGAGAAAGATATGATGAATGCGGAGATCGGGTTTGGCAGGAAAGTCCTGCAGGCCTTTGAGGAGAATGGGATTTCTTTCGAGCATGTTCCTTCCGGCATTGATACCCTGACGGTGTTCGTGCATCAGGATGAGTTCATACATAAGGAGCAGAAAGTGGTGGCGGGGCTCCACCGGCTGGCGCAGCCCGATTCCATTGAGATCGAGTCCGACCTGGCGCTGATCGCCGTGGTGGGCCGGGGCATGAAGTCCACCCGGGGCACTGCGGGCAGGATTTTTTCGGCGCTGGCACATGCCAATGTGAATGTGAAGATGATCGACCAGGGATCCTCCGAGTTGAACATTATAATCGGCGTGGCTAACGAGGATTTTGAGACCGCCATCAAGGCGATATATGATATTTTTGTGATAACCAGGATCTGATGAGAGCAGATAAAACAGGGCGTAAAGTTTTGGAATGAAGACTTTACGCCCAGTTTTTGAGTGGGATTCTGTTGCCGGGGCTGCTATTCCCTGATCTTGTCGATGTCCACAAGATTGACGCCGGAGACATTTAATAAGGCTTTGATCGTCAAATATTCATCTTTTAATTTCCGCGAGCAATGAGCCAAACGGCCATGCTTGCATGGGACATAAAGTCAGCAAGCTGACTTGGCGAATGCCGCGAGGGTCAATACCCCGCTGCTTGCAGCTGGGTTATTGACTT
>JAMPAC010000040.1 GCA_023667395.1 Blautia sp.
TTTCTAATCACTTATCATAGGAGATCTTAATTTACAGAAATTATTTCACACACTCCAACAGAAAAATAATTTCTGTATAAATCAAAGAACAAAATATTCCTTTCAGGATGCCAGATAATACATTTATTAATGTTTTTTTCAAATTATTCACCGTCTCTTTCGTACATGAGTTGATTTTATTTATTAAGGCAGCAGATAAAGATAAACATTACAATTGCAATTAAAGCAAAAAAGATATACTGTATTCCAAACAATTTTGAATATGTAAATCTTATCTTTTGATTTTTTGTATAATCTTCTTCTTTTGAAAAAATACCAATCCATTCTTCTACGGAGCCCTGTGTTCCATTATTTCTTCTTTCTAACAGCTTTATAGAGGATTCGCATAATTTAATCATTTTTTTAGTTCTATAATCCAATCCATAAAATACTGCTGCAAAAAATATCATCCCGACACAGATTCCACATTCCCATATACTCAGATTGCCTTCCGCATCAAGCAATGAGATTAATCCCGCAACCATTAGTGATTCTAAAACAATAAAAAAATTCATAAGCTGCATTCTCTGGTTTGCGTGAAGCTCGAAATAGTTCCATAACATGTTCATATAATCTTTATCATTCATGGTTTTCTCCTTTGTTAAATACTAAAATCATATATAAATATAATATAGAACATTTCAATGATATCATCAAGGTATATTATTAAATTTTTTCAGCAGTTCACACATGCAGAAATGAATGCATGAATGGCCAACAACAGGATATATTGATGGTGAGAAATTATATTTTAACAACTTATGAATGATATGACTGAATTATTACTATTTACAAGATAGCATGGAGATTTGGGATAGATTTCTCCCGGCGGATTTGTTATAATCTATTGTATGGCGTGACAAAAAGGAGAAACGGATTCGAGATCATGATCAATAAAGTTGACGGAAATAATTATAATGTCTACACAAAACCGAAGAAAGTAGATATTCCGGCCACGGATGAGAAGTTCAGTCTGGGTTATCAGAAGAATGAATCCTCATCCGGTGCAAAGGATAAAAATGAAGTGTCCGGTGAGGAGAAACCGCAGGCACTGGAGCGAAGCGGCGTCAGGCTGGAACTTTCCGTGGGCGGACAGGCGGCGGATGCGGAAAGGCGGAAACAGGCGGAGACGGCGGCAGCGAAGCCCCAGGGCGCTTCTCAGCAGACGTCATTGTTTGAAACAATACGGACATATATCATGGCGGCCATAACTGCGGTTCGGGAATTCTTTTATCATATCTGGAATGACCAGCCGCAGGGGAAAACTGCGGAGAATATGGAAAACGGATCCGAACTGTTGGAGGGAATTTCCGGGGATGAGCAGCTGGCGGAAAACGATCTGCAGGATACCGGGTCATCAGGGGGAATTTCTGAGGATACCCAGCTGATGGAAAGAAGTCTGCAGGATACCGGGTCATTGGAGAATGATTTCGAGGAATTTCGGCCGCTGGCGGACATTTCAGCGGATGCCCCTCTGGTGGAAGGCGATCCGGAAAGCGCCCGGCCATTTGAAACTCTTTTACAGAATGTTTCATCAGGAATCCCGCAGCAGCCGGAGGAGATCCTGGACGCTTCCGACGAGAGGTCGGCGCGTGCCCTGGAAGAGGAACGCCGCCACCGTGAGATCCGGCAGTCTCTGCGCGAGGGGAACATGGAGCATGTTATCAGTCTTTTGACAGACAACGGAAGAAAGACAGTGGCCAAAAACTCCACGCTTCTGACCAGTTATGACAAGAACGGCAGGGTGGTGGAGCCGAATGCTTCCGACAGGGAGAGAGCCCTGCATGGGGATAAGAATTCATGGAAACTATGATGCGGGACATATTGTTGTTGGAAGACGACAAAGCGCTGAACCGGGGCATTACCCTGACTTTGCAGAAAGCCGGTTACAGGGTCACTTCCGCGTTCACATTGTCGGAGGCGGAGGCCTGTTTTGACCGGAATCCATTCGCCCTGGTGATCAGCGATATCACCCTGCCTGACGGAACGGGACTTGACTTTGGCAGAAAAGTCCGCCAGGCGGGCAACACGTACCTGATCTACCTGACCGCGCTGGATACGGAGGCTGATATTGTAAACGGATATGACGCGGGGGCGGACGATTATATTACCAAACCTTTCTCCCTGATGGTGCTGGTATCAAAGGTAAACGCCCTTATGAGGCGGCTTGGCGGTTCTGCGGAAAGCAGTCCGGGATTTCAGAATCTTATGATTTCCGGCGGAATACAGATCAATTGTCAGGAAATGAAAGTGTTCAAAAACGGAGTGGAGCAGTCCCTCAGCAAGAAAGAATTGCAGCTTCTCATGTTCCTCTGGGAAAACGCGGGACAGATCCTGTCCAGGGAGAAGATTCTGGAGCATGTCTGGGATGTGGACGGACAATTTGTGGACGACAATACGGTGACCGTCAATATCAGCAGACTGAAGAATAAGCTTGGGACGGACGAGATTTCCAATGTCAGGGGATTGGGATACATATGGACGGGAAGCGTTACAAGAAAATAAAAAAGTATATTGTGGTCTATATTGCCTTTTCCCTGTTGTTTTCCCTTTGCATGTATATGCAGGCCAGATTTGAGAAAACGGAGGAACAACGGCGGGCGCTTACGCTTCTGGAAAACCATCCGGAATGGGAGGCGGAGATCGTAGCCCTTTGGTATAAATCAGGGGAGACGGTTTCCGAGGATAATTTGGCGGGTGCATTGCGATTGATAGAGGAAAAATATGGTCATGATGTGCATTGCATTTTCCCGGAGAAGAACTTCACATTGTTCTGGGCAGCTGGGATGTTGGTCGGCGCGGTCCTGACAGCCCTGTTGGGGTATTGGGAAAATCGCAGGAGGAACCCGGAACCTGATGAGACTGATCAGGAACTATACGAATGTCTGGAACAGTTCCGGAGGGGGAATTTCCGGCAGATTCCGGAATATGAGGATATTTCCGAGACCCGGATGAAACTGTGGGAGACCGTGAGGGAACTTGGCGTATATTTCGACGGTTTGAAGAAGCGGCTGGAAGAGGAGGAGGACAGCACCAAGGCGCTGATCACCGATATTTCCCATCAGCTGAAAACGCCGCTCGCATCTCTTCGCATGAGTCATGAACTTGTGACCGGCGCCCACGTCACGGAGGAGGAGAAACAGGAATTTCAGGAACAGGAAGCAAGGGAGATCGAGAAGCTGGAAATGCTCCTCGCCGAACTGGTCAACCTGTCCCGCCTGGAAAAGCGTGTGATCCGGATCGATCCCAGGCCTGCAAGCTTTAAGGGCACAATTGCGGATGCTGTCAGTCGGATCTATATGAAAGCGCGGAAGAAAGATATCGAGATCCAGGTGGAGATGGAACAGGATCTTAAGATCAGCCATGACGGGAAATGGACCACGGAAGCGCTGGTAAATATCCTGGATAACGCGGTGAAATATTCCGATGAACACACCGTGATCACGGTACGGGTGCAGCCCTTGGTAAAAAATGTCCTGATTGAGATTGAAGATGAAGGCATTGGAATCCATGCAGAAGACTTACCCAAAATCTATCAGAGATTCTACCGGGGGAATGAGGCAAGGGAGAAAGTAAAGGAGGGCGCAGGCGTGGGGCTGTATCTGTCCAGGATGATACTGGAGCGGCAGGGCGGAACCATAACCGCCAAACGCAGGATGGAGCTGGGAACGGTGTTTCAGGTGACCTTGCCGTATTGAATAAAATTTGTTTGGTGATTGAAATAAAAGCAAATCGCGCGCATATCCATGCGCAGGAAAATCAATGGTTGAAATCCACCAACTCCCAACTCATAGGCGTGCCCAGCTTTGCGTCCCTGGCAATCTTCTTCCCCAGAAGTTCCTCATAATATTTGGTATGAAGGCCGTTTGCAGGCCTTACGGAGCGAAGGTTTTCCGGGGTAAATACATCCCCTGCTTTCATATCCTTTGCGATGAAAAGAGATCGGGAGTGCTCCCGCTCCGCTTTCTGTTTGTCTGTGAGATCGTAAGTCACCGTCCCCACCGCTTTCTCGATCTTGCGGATATTGTCAACCATCTCCTTAAATTCCTCCGGTTCCATGGAAAAGGCCGAGTCCGCGCCTCCGTCAGATCTTCTGAGAGTGAGATGCTTCTCAACCACCTTCGCCCCCAGCGCCACGCCTGCGCCTGCCACGGCGCTTCCCATGGTGTGGTCAGAAAGCCCCACAATGCAGTCAAAGGATTCTTTCATGGAGGGAATGGTCTTCAGGTTGATATCCTCATAGGGAGCAGGATAAGCGGAGGTGCATTTTAAAAGGATCACATTCTCGTTTCCCGCCTCCCTGCAGGTTCTGAGCGCCAGTTCGATATCGGACATATACGCAATGCCTGTGGACATGATGATCGGCTTTCCGGTAAGCGCGAGTTTCTTTATGAAAGGGATGTCCGTTATCTCGAAAGACGCCACCTTGTATGCGGGCACATCCATCTGCTCAAGAAAATCAACGCTTGTAAGGTCAAAAGGGGAAGAGAAGAATACCAGCCCCATATCCGCCGCTATCTTCTGAAGCTTTGGCTGCCAGTCCCAGGGCGTATAGGCAGTCTGGTACAGCTTGTAAAGCGTGGTGCCGTCCCAGAGGGTGCCCTGGGTGATCTGAAAACAGGGGTCGTCACAGTTCAGCGTGATGGTATCGGGGGTATACGTCTGGATCTTTATGGCGTCAGCGCCCGCATCCTTTGCGGCCTCCATGATCTTCACGGCGCGGTCAAAATCAAAATTATGGTTCGCCGACATTTCCGCGATCACAAATGTGGGCGCGGATTCGCTTATGATATGATCCTGTATCCTGATCTCCTTATTCATGGTTTACCGTATTCTCCTATTCTTATTTCAATCAGTTCAGCCTACGACAAAGTTTATTTTGTCATATTTTTTGCTTCCTCTTATCTCTTTCCATCTTTCCGAGGTCATCCGCATGAACGTCACATCATAGTATACGCCGTCCTTGCAGACGTGGTTCTTTTTCTCCTCCACTACCTCGCATCCGCAGAGTTTATGGAGGGTAATGACGCCCTGGTTCAACGTAAATACATCCCCGTATACGGCGTTTTTGCCAAGTACGTCAAATACATAGTCATACATGCTCATTTCAAGGGAGATCGCCGTCTTCATGCTGCGAAGCCTCTTCTCGCCCACATAGTAGGCCCATCCCAGATTTCCGTCAGGCGAACGGAGCCTGGTCAGGTTAATGACCCCCGCAGGTTCCATGTTGATCTCGATCATCCAGTATTCCACATCCGGATTGTCATTTATGGATTCCAGCCATTTGTGCTGTCCCTCAAGGGTGAGGTTTGGATTCGTATTCATATATCTGGTAATGTCCTCATCCATGCGCCAGCGCATGATATTTTCTAGGTCATCCTCCCGTATTCTTCTCAGTGTTACGCCCATAAATCCCCATTTCCGCGCAGTACGCGCCATAGCTATTCAGCCGTTTTACAAAAAGCAAGCAGGTCTTTTACCCCTTTTATCTCAATCGCTTCATCCAGTGGTATGGAGATTCCAAGTTTCTCCTCCAATTCCCCAATGAGCATGACGTGGGCGAGGGAATCCCATTCCTCCACATCTTCAGCCATGGTATCCACCGTTATGGTTCCGTTCGGAACTTTGAGCGTCTCCTCAATAAGCGCCAGAATCTTTTCCGTCATATTTATTCTCCGTTTCTGTCCTGCGGCAGCCTGTCCTTTTTATGCCGTAGTTATATGATACACCCTTTTGGGCGCTTTGGCTATTTCTATTTCATATTCTGTTTTCCCGTCAGAACGCTCACTGCATTTTGTGTATCCCAGTTCCTCGTAGAGTCCTGCCACCGGGGCGTTTTTTGCAGTGGGGATATAGATTCCCCGCAGTTTCCGGAAACCGGCTTCTGACAGAACGCGTTCCACATCCGTGATGACGGCGTGTTCTATATGCCTCCCCATCACGCGGCAGCTCATGACAAATTCCTCTATCACGGGCACATTTCCCGACACATCCGCGATGAGCGCGGCAACCAGCCCATTGTCCCCGAATTTATCAGTCACCCGGTACAGGAAGGCTTTTTTTTCAGGATTCTCCAGGATCCCTGCCAGTTCGGCAGCGGTGTATCTGACGGTGGTAAGGTTGAACTGGTTCGTTTTGTTTACCAGCTGTAAAAATCGTTCGGTGCCAGCCCCGGGATCTTCCCGGATCAACGACATCTCAAGGCCTTTGAGGTAATCCTCAAAGGTCTCCGCCCTTTTGAAAAATTCATTTCTCCTGACATTTTGGGCATACTGCGCCGTCTTGTTGAAATCCTCCGTCGTTACAAAAGCTTTCTCAAAAAATGTATGGTAAATCTCTGTCATCGCATCCGCCAGATCCTCAGGTCTGTCCGGAAAGTCAGGCACCGCCACGTCGGGAAGCATGTTTTTGACAAGTTCACGCTCGGCGGGATTGTCGTCGAAAAACACAGCCGAATCCACGCCTATGTTCAGTTCGGCGCAGGCATCCGCGATATTTTTATCCTTGGGATCCCAGTTTATCTTTTTCACTGCAAAGGAATCGCTCCGCAGCACCATGTGAGGATGCCTTTCCATAATGTCAAGGACATCCTGGGGATTGTTTTTGGATATGATACCAAGGAGGACTCCCTGTTTCTGCATCTGGGATATCACCCGCTGCAGATTCTTATAGGCAAGCCCGGAATGTTCCTCGGACAGGTTTACCGGGGTGACGTCATTTTCCCCGGCAAGTCCGCCCCAGAGCGTATTGTCCAGGTCGAGAAAGAGGATTTTCCGGGGCGTCCGTCCCTCGATCCCCGCTTTGTGGAGCAAAAGGCCGCACAGCCTTTTCTGGGCGTCATTGCTCAGGAGAATCTTGCCCATATACCACATTTTCCTGGAAAAGGCATTTTCCTCGCCCATCTGTTCTATCAGATGGGCATAGGGGAAAGCCCTCACATTACCATGGCTTTCGATCAGTTTATCCAGATGTTCCATCCAGATAGTTTCCATCCTGCGCTTGATCCCGTAATCTCCGGCGGTTTCCAACCCATACCCCCATAGGTAGGCATCCGAGACATAATAGGTCTTTTGGGGCTCCAGCGCTCCTGAAAGCTGTTCAAACCATGACCGGATCCTGTCTGCGGCAATGCCCGGATCCAATTCGCCGCCCGTCAGTTCCATCAAATCCATCAGCAAAAAAGTGACGCAGGCGTCGAATTTATGCCAGGAAGAGTTCCTGTCATACAGAAGTCCCAACTCATTCCCATATCCTTCCGGTTCGTATACCTCCACACCCGTTTCCCTTGTCAGCAAACGTATCAGCACATTCATATTGACATTTGAAAGAACTGCGATCTTCAATCTGTTTCCCTCCATAGAAACCTTACCGGATCATCCTGCGGTATTTGATCTCGGCGATCTCCCAGTCCGTCTGGTTGTCGATATCCTGGACTTCCATCTCTGAAACTACCATGGGCAGTATGTTTCCCACCATCAGTTTACGGTTTGCCTTGAATGCTTCCACCCTGAGAATATAGAATTGTCCCACGTCATGATAATGGGGTTCCAGATCCTGCGAGCGGCTGTCAAGGTATTGGGGATATTCAAACACAAGCCTCCCGTCCCTTACGATCATGGCTCTCTGCGGCGGGTAGGAAAATGATGTCACGGGTATCAGGGTGTCCGCATCGCTGGCCAGCAGGGCATCCACGGCGCGTTTCAGTTTATCAGCCGTCACGAAAGGGGCCGTGGGATAGATGCAGCAGCCCAGGTCATAGCGTTCTCCCCGTTTTTCATATTCCCCCAGGACCTCCAGCAGCACATCATTGGTGGTGGCGAAATCCCCCGAGGTCTTTTCGCTTCTGTAAAAAGGAACCTCCGCGCCGTATTCCCCTGCGATCCGCGCTATCTTTTCGTCATCAGTGGACACCATTACGGTGTCGAATATTCCCGATGTTACCGCCGCTTCTATGGAGTACGCGAGAATGGGTTTCCCGCAGAATTCCTTTATGTTTTTTCCCGGTATTCTCTTACTTCCGCCCCTGGCGGTGATGATTGCAATTGATTTCATTTTAATCCTCGACCTGATCCTTATATTTTCTTTGGAGAATCCCCCACAATATAAGCGTGACGCCTGTCAGCACGCTTATGCATTCAGCCGCATGCCAATACCATTTGCCGGAAAACCATACGATGATATTTCCGTCAAAACCCTCCGGGAGACCCACCCGCACATCATAATCCTCACCCACGGACACGGGAAGCTTTTCGCCGGTGTCCGCGTTTTTCGCGGAATATCCCTTATAATACAGCAGCGGGAAGTCGATGTATCCGTCACCCTCGCTTACAACATGTGCCTGAACGGTCAGCCCGTCTTTGGCATAGCGGGATATGACGACCCCTTCGGATGTCACGGGATCATGATATTTCATATGTCCTGTGTCCGCGCCCTCCGGAAGATATTCCGCGCCAAGCACTGCGGAATGGCCGATACTCTGGGGAGAATATATCTTCAGGAATCCCTCCCTGGTGAACAGCAGGTCATTGACCTGGTATGCGCTGAACACTACGCTGACAAGCACAATAAGGGCAAGCATAAATTCCCTGGGCAGGAACAGGTCCTGAAACGCGGTTCTGCTTTCAAGCAGCCATTTTGCCGCAATACACGCCACCGTGACGGCAAGGATGGTGGCTGCCACCGTGATCCGTGTGGGAAACTGGAGCGAGCCTGCCAGGGTGGCGAACAGGCCTCCCAGTCCGCTTATTTTATCCCACGGGAAGAGGTTCGTACTCATGAAAAGCGCGATACAGCACAGCGCAAATGCCATATCCCCCGCGTAAATTTCCGTCCGGCGTTCCGCCGGACACTTTTCGCCTGCGGCATTTTTCCGCATACCCGCTCTCAGGATCATCCATATTCCCATACAAAGGAGAAGTGCCCCCCCCCAATCCTATGGGCTCCGTATCCAGCATTCCCGTCTCGTGAAAGCGTGAAGAGGATCCCGCCGCCTGGAGCGTGTAGAAGATCTGCGCGGGATAAATCCCCCTTTCCTGGATCAGCACGTTTGCGTTATGCCCGAAATAATAGGAATCGGATACCATTAAGTCAATAAACGGAACCAGGAACCAGGCGTTTATCACTACCGTCATGATCACCACCAGCGCAAGTACCGTAAACGTCCTTTTTTGAAAGGTTTTTTTCCAGAGCATAAGGCACATCAGCGCCACAAACCCGCCTGCGATCTCACAGCTTAGAGTGTGCGACTGGATGATTCCTGAAAAACCGATCGCCGGAATCACCCAGTTCCACAGATACCCCTTTTTCTCCGGATCTTCTGTATAAATCTTATAAAATCCCCACACCAGCAGCGGCAGGAATATCATTGCCGTGTATTCGCCCACGGCGGCGCGGTTGTATATATTATAAATGCGGTAGGGTGCCAGCGTGTAAAGCGCGCAGCCGAACATGCCGATGTATTTGTTCTTAAAACATCTGGAAAAACCCAGGTAGGCGATCACGGCAGTGGCCAGGTTGACGACTCCCACATAAATCCTGTACGCGCTGTCCAGGTTGAAGCCCACTATCCTCAAAAGCGCGGGGAGCGCCAGAAAAGTATCCCCGTAAAAGAAATTGCTGGCATAACCGTGTCCTGCAAGCCACGTGGAACGCATTCTCGTAAAAAGCTCACCGTTTAAAATACTCTGAGCCAGCGTTTCTATCCTCATCAGGTGATAGATAAGATCAGCGCCGATCATATTATAATCCACCAGAATGGGGAGGGACGCGGCAAGGGCCAGCGCCGGAATCCCGAAAAATACAAGCTGCTTCTCGACCGGAAGCTTCTCTTTCCGGTGGTACATCCACAATACCAATATCCAGTCCACAAGCAGGCTAAACAGGATCACAAGCAGGATATAAACCCTGTAACAGCCCTTGTCCGCCCATAATTCCACTCCCCGTACAGTCACGGCTTCCGAGAGATCCAGTTCCGCCCGCACATTTTCCACAGGGCCGGTCAGTATGAAATCGCAGTCCTGTTCCCCGATTCCGGGGTATACGGGCACAAGGTTTCCAAGAACCTGTTTATATCCGTAAGCATCGGCATTTATCCCGAAACTGCCAGGCGATTCATCCTCGGTATCATAATACAGTTTCAGGGTGTAGGATCCCGCCGGAAGATCGAGCCCGTCCCAGGTCAGCATTTCCGTATTGTCAATATCGGAGATCAGCCCGCCGTATCCGAATATAAGCCCAAGAACCCCGGGAAGCACAAGCAGGAGTTCAAGGCACAGCAATATTCTGATCTTAAAATTTTTTAAAAATTCAGACTTTTTTAACACGTTTTCTTCTCCCCATGAGCCATACCGCCATACACAGAAGAACGGAGATCAATGAGACGATCTCGCACAGTCTCCATAGGATCGACTCACCGTAAATAACAGGCAGTTCTATATTTCCAAAGGCTTCTATCTCCTGCTCCCGGGCAATGCCGCAGCCAGTCAGGATATGACCCAGCAGAAACTGTGTGGTACCGAATGACACCGCCGTGGTGGCAAGAAGCGCCCATGACCGCACTTTTTCGCCGTATAGCGTTCCAAGCCGCGAAATGGTATGGAATGCGGTCAGCAGCAGGCATATGTCGGCGGCAATGCCCCACCTTGCAGGGCTTTCCATCATTGCGAGAATGATGGAAAAAAGCATGTTCCTGTCCTGAAAAAGATCCCATGGAAATGTATTTGTGCTCAAGATCATAAATACGATTCCCGCCCAGAATATCGCAGTGGTGAAACGGACGCCGGACTTTATTTTCCCGCTTTCCGCAGTATCCTGCGGCCGCTCTGCACCGGTAAACATAAGATACAGGCACACAAAAACCAGCAGGGTGACCGCTGCGCCGGGTTCGTAAGCGGGGGCGTCACACATTCCGCCTGCCCAGATCGAGGCGTTGTTTCCGGCAAAGTTAAATACCGTCAGGTACTGTGTGAAAAACATGCCCAGACCCCGTATATCTTTCGCGATCATCACCCCTACCGCTTCCGGATCCCGCATTCGCAGCAGCATGGGTATCAGGAACCATGCGTTGATGCAGACCACGCCGGCAATCGTCTTTGCAATCTCAATCAAAATTTTCTTTTGAAAACTTTTCCGCCACATGATCAGAAACAAAAGCGCCGATAATGCAGCCGTGACAAATAAGAATACCGTGGAGGACAGGGCAATCAGGCTGAATCCCCATGTAAGCGTTATCCAGCCTTTATTTTTGTCGGAATGATCTGTTGTAAGCGTCAGATCCTGCTCCCCGTAAAGTTCCCACAACCCCAGGATGACAATGGGGATGAATGTCCAGGCAAAAACTTCGCTCAGGTTTCCTGCCGTGTACAGGCTGGTGATCCTGTAGGGACACCATGTGTAAAGCATGGCGGCGGCAAGTCCCAGCCCGTGGTTTCCCAGACATTTCCTGAAACAGAAAAAAGCCGTGAACGTGGTCAGGATATTAAAGAGGAAAAGCGTAAGCTTAAACGCGTTGCCAAGGCTCATCCCGATCAGTCTGAAAAGAACCGGGATACCGTAAAAAATGTCCGCCTGAAAAGCCGACGTGCTGTAGCCGTAAGGGGAATCCCCCAGGGCGCCCACCCTGACCGGAAATACTTTTCCACAGTTTACAGATATATTTTCAATCCGGGCAAGAGAGGATGCGGTGCTGTTTCCCATGATCACATAGTCGGTCATAAGCGGTATCGACACGATACCCGCTATTAACAGGAGGATGATGAAATTTCCTTTATTTCGTCTCAACGATTCTCTCATGACAGCGTGACCTCCTCTGTCATTTGCCCCATGCCGCGCTTTTGATCTTTTTTCCTCTTTCCGCCAATGACGCATGCCAGTATCATGGCGGTCAGGCTGAACGCCGTCACGGCCTCGCCTGCGCGCCAGTACCATGGGCTGACGAATTTTACCAGGATGTCCCCGTCAAAGCCTGCTGGTATGTCCACCGCAACGGCATAATTCCCGCCCGCGTAACAATTCAGTTTTTCGCCGTTGCCCAGGGCATAGGCCTGGTATCCCTTATAATACAGCAGGGCGAATTCCACTTTGGCGGTTCCGTTTTGATTGCAGTTTGTCATATGGGCGGAAGCGCCAAGGGAAAGCTTTTCATAATCGCGGGCTTCCAGCCCCTCTTCGCACACCGGAGGCCTGTACATAAAATACTCCGGCTGGGCGCCATAGGGCAGATATTCGCCGCCTGCGATATATCCCGTGCCCATCCCTTCATTGTTATAGAACCGGATTGGGACAAAGGTATTCATACCCCAGTCCAGCAGGTAAACGTTTCCAAGGATGACCAGAAAGAAAACGCCTGCAAAATATATCGTCCTGTAGGCCGTATTTTTATTGGCGATCACATATTTTGCCACCACTCCGGCGACGGCGGTGAGACACACGCTGGCTATCGTAAGCAGCCTGTTGGGAAACTGGATGCTGGACACCAACGTTGCGGCGATTTGGTTCAGGGACTGTATTTTATCCCAGGGAAATAGGTTCAGGCTCATGATCATTGCCATTACGGCGAAAAGTCCCGCGATGGTTCCAAGTCCTCTTTCGTTTGCGGTAAGCTTTTTGATCTTCCCTGTAAAAAACAGATACAAAAGTATAAACAGGGGAACCGCCAGCGCCATGCCGATTCCCATTGCCGCCGAGTCAGCCATGCCGTTGGACGAAAAAAATACGTTCCCTCCGTTGATAAAAAAGGTAAGGAACAGATGCGCCGGAAACAGGCCTCTTCCCTGGATGGTCCTTCCTGAGACGTGGTGTATCACAAAATCCCCGGTCATCATGTAATCCGCGAAGGGAATCAGGAACCATGCGCTGAAGAGGATGCTGTAGATCACGGTTTTGGCCAGCACGATGAAAGTCTCTTTCCGAAAGACCCTTTTCCATAAAATAATGCACAGGAGGATCGTGAATCCGCCAACCATCTCGCAGGTCAGAAGATGCGACTGAATCAGCAGGGTAAATCCGGCAGTCAGGGGGATCCAGCTTTTCCGGTAGGATCTTTCATGGATATCCTGCGTGAACACTCTGTAAAATCCGTAAAATATAAGGGGCAGGAGCATGATCCCGAAACATTCGCCCCATGAGCCGCAGTAATATGTTTTGTAGATCCTGTAGACCGATACGGAATAAAGCAGGCTGCACAACACGCCCACATAAGCCTCCTGGAATATCTTCTGAAAACATTTATAGGAGATCAGCACCGTGGCAGCCACAACGACAGCCATAAACAGCCTGCAGGCTGTATCCACCGTAAACCCGATCAGCCGGAACATTGCCGCTATATACAGCAGGGTCTCGCCGTAAAATATGGGGGAGGCGTATCCGTAGCCCTGCTGCCATTCCGGGGAGATCCTTATGGGAAACTGTCCAGCCAGGATCCCGTCCTTGATGCCCTCCACCCGCATCAGGTGATATCCCAGGTCCCCGGCGCCTATGTTGTAGTCGGGTATTAGGGGCAGCGCTGCAAGCAGCATCGTCACGCCAAGACAGAAAGTGACGGTCTTATTTTTTACAGGTATCTGATATTTTCTGTCATACGACGCATACAGATAGACGCAGTTTATGAAAGCTGCCAGGCAGATGATCCCGAAGAGCCGCATCCTGCCCATGGCATTGGTCTGCACAATGGTGAGGCCGCTTACCGAAAGAAATCCCTCCCCCGCGTATTCCGCATGTACGGTAAGCGTATCCGTATCGCGGTAAAGCCACATGTCGTAATCCGTTTGATCCAGCCCTGAGAAAAGCGAGACGCCGTTGGTCTGAAGCTGTTGCGCCGTAAGCCTGGCATCCGTGACATAGCAGTGGTTCATCCCGTCCGTGTCGGTGGCATAATGGAGTTGGATGCGATAGGTTCCCCTTGGAAGGGATATATTCTCGAAAACCATTTCTTCATTGGGCATACCATATTCGTAAACGGCGTTTTTCCCAAAAAGTCCCGCAATGCCAAATACAATGAATAAAAGCTCCATCGCCAGAATGATCCGGAAGCTTTTTTTCTTCTCCACATGAAGCTGTATTATTTTGGCGGAATTACTCATTTTGCGTCTCCTTGGGAAGTCTGTCTGCTCTCAATGCCTGAAGCCGCAAGACTTTGGCTGCGGACTGACATTCTTGATTTTATCACAGATATAATTTCATGTCAAAAGCTTCCAGGAGACGGACTTCAATGCAGCTTTAACTCCACCTGGATATCCGGGTCCATTGCTTTCAGGTCGCATTCAAATTTCCGGCCGTCCTCCCTGTCGCCTATGATGCTGCCATAATGTGTGGGGATCACGGCCTTGGGCTTTAATTCCGCGATATATTTCACCGCCTGCTTCCTGTCCATCGTGTAATGTCCCCCGATGGGGATCATCGCCACGTCGCAGGATACATCCTTCATATCCTCGTTTACATCCGTATCTCCCGATACATAATAACAGATATCGTCCATCTCCACGGTATATCCCAGCCATTTTTTCATCTTGGGATGGAACGGTTTCAGTTTGTTATAGGCGGGGACGGTCTGTATGACGATATCGCCCAGCCCGCAGGTCTCTTCCAGATGGAGGAACAGACACCTTTCGGGTGCGATCCCTGCCTCGGCAAGCGCTTTCTTTTCCATGGATTCCGGTACGACTAAGAAAGTGTCGTCCTTTTTAACTTTTGCAATGGAATCCGGTTCAAAATGGTCAAAGTGCTCGTGTGTGATCAGGATGATGTCCGCATCGTGAGGGGAATCTTCTATCTGGAAAGGGTCAAAATATAAGATCTTGGAGCCCTTTATCCTGATGCTGCTCTGTGTGTTGACTGTAATGTGGCTTAAATCCATATGCTGTGCCTCCTTCTGTGTATATGTCTCGGTGGTTTCCGCACAGGAATCCCCTGTAAAATGTATTCTGGGATTTTCCCGGCAGGCGTCATGTATTACTTTTTTAAGGGCTTCCCCATAGTGCCCCAGATGACTTCCCAGGGCTTCTTCGTTTATGAATCGGATTTCCGTTTCTTCCCGGATATCGGACAGGCAGTCGTACAGGGCGTCCAAGTTTCTGCCATACCAGTCAGGGAGCCGCAGGGAAGCGGCTAAAGCGTTATGGAGCGTATCCTTGTCAATGATATTGTTTCCGTCTAATGTACAAATAAGCATGTTTTGGCTGTCTCCGTTGATCATATTGGAATCAGGGTTCCGCTTCCCCATATAAAAGTTCAAAGCTTTCATAATGGTCTTCCGTATAGTATATCAGTCCGTCATTGGAGAATACGATACGTTTTGCGCCCCGCTTGTCAGCGCCCAGGGTGTCTATGTCGCACTCGGTATAGCTGCGGCCGTCCGCCTGCGGCAGGAGTCCCTCATAGTTGCCGAACCGGTTTCCGCCGATGCACTTCCCCGGCGCGTAAGGTTCCAGGGAACCGCCGCTCCAGCCCAGCGCCTCCGCCTCTTTCTTTGTGATGAAGTTTGGAGGCAGGTGGCCGTACAGATGAATATACAGGGCAACGTCTTCCTTGGTGGTGTAGGAACTGTCCTCCGGGAGTTCGGCCGGGTTGTCTTCCGTGGAATCAAAGCTGTCATCGCCGGGGGCTGTCTCCGAATCATCGGAATCATTGGAAAGCGAACTTTCCTCCGCGTTATTGAG
This sequence comes from Blautia sp., assembly GCA_023667395.1. Classification (GTDB taxonomy): domain Bacteria; phylum Bacillota; class Clostridia; order Lachnospirales; family Lachnospiraceae; genus Acetatifactor. The sequence goes on from JAMPAC010000040.1 coordinate 15,693, forward strand.
TTCGGCGGTATTGATGTTCAGATTGCTCTCATTAGTTGGCGCAGCTGTTGTTATGGCGTCGGATGCGGTTTCCAATGATTCTGCGGAAAATGTTTCCGGCGTTTCCGGCGCCTGCGGCGCCGTCTGGCTGCATCCCGTTGACACGAGAAGCAGCAGGGACATCATAAACAGGCATAGTCTTTTTTTCATGTTCATATCCTCCCGGGATGTCTGCTCCGTTGTTATTTTGATTCAATTTTGTAGTATCAGGAAAGTTTTGTCAATAGGACAGGGGGCAGTTTCTTTACTGGGATGCCATTTTGTGTTAAACTGTGAATATAAAAAATATTTTTAGGTTTATTTTGGAAAGGAAACGGTATAACTATGAAAATATATATGGATAATTGTTGTTATAACCGACCTTATGATGATCAGACGCATATCAGGATACATTTAGAAACAGAAGCCAAATTATATATATAGGATATGGTAAAAAGGGGGAAATTTGAACTTATTAATTCTTTTATGCACTGCTTAAGTTTCAGACAGAAGATATACAGATTGTGACACCGGGTGAATTTATCAGAAGATTGGAGGCGAGTGACAAATGAATAATGCAGTAGAACTTATGGATGCCGGATATGCATGTTTGGTTGAAAAGCTGGGTGTTGTTGACGCAGAACGCTTTGTTGCCATGATCAAAAGGGATAGTTTTGATTATACACTTTGGCGGAGAGAATATTTTGATAATATGGATTTGGATCAGGTCAGCGATGAGGCGGATGCTTATGCCAAAAACCATCCACATAAAGGAAATGGGAAAAGAATTTGATAAATATAGTGCGTATTAAAATGAGAGTATATTCAGACCCTTACAAAACTGTTATGGTTTTTGTAAGGGTTTTGTAATGTGAGGATGCTATTGTGTTTTACCAAGCGGCGGGTATTGACCCGCGCGGGAATAAAACAGGCTGCAGCAAGCGGCAATGGAGCAGGAGGTACAACGTAATATGGGCAAAGACGCAAATATCATTCTGGAATTGGACGATCTGGTCAAATATTATGGAAGCGGCGAGAACCTGGTGCGGGCGGTGGATCATACCAGCCTGCAGATCGAGCGGGGGAAATTCACAGCTATTGTAGGGCGTTCCGGTTCCGGCAAGTCTACCCTGCTGCACCTGATCGGGGGACTGGACAGACCGGACAAGGGGCATGTATTCATTGAGGGAAAGGACATTTTCTCCCTGAAAAACGACCAGCTGGCGCAGTTTCGGAGGAAGAAGATCGGGTTTATCTTTCAGGATTATAACCTGATTCCCTCCCTGAATGTGTGGGAAAATATCGTCCTGCCCTTAGGGCTGGACAACCGGAAAGTAAACAGGCAGGAGGTGGAGCAGGTTCTGAAAAAGATCGGCCTTGAGGACAGGAAAGAGGCAATGCCCAACGTGCTGTCCGGCGGGCAGAAGCAGCGGACTGCCATTGCCAGGGCTCTTGTGACCAGACCGGCCCTCATTCTTGCGGATGAGCCTACCGGGAACCTGGATTCCCAGACGGAGCTGGAGGTGATGAGCCTGCTGAAAAGCTGCGTGCAGGATTTCGGCCAGACTTTGGTAATGATCACCCATGACGAGACAATCGCCCAGATGGCGGACAGGGTAATCATTATTGAGGACGGCAGGATCGCAGGGTGATGGAGGGAAAGCAGGCATGAAAATGACAACGACCATAGCGTTTGACAATATGAAATACCATAGGAGCAGGAATATCCTGATCGGGATTGCCATTGTCCTGACCACCTTTCTCCTGTTCGTCATCCCCACAGTGGGGAAAGGCACAATAGACGGGCAGTTCGCGGCGATCAATCAGATATATCCCACCTGGCACGCGCTGTTTCGGGAGGTAGACAAGGATACCGTTGCAAAGCTGGCGGCGCACCATGATATCGCAGTCTGGGGTCTGCGCAGCGACGCAGGGGAGATGGCGCTGGAGGAGGCGACGGTTTCCCTGGTCAGCCTGGATGAGACGGCGGCGGGATTGTACCGGATAGAATTGGCGGACGGGGATATTGCCAATGGGAATCCTTTCAATGAGGACATTCCCGGCGGAAATCTGCTCAATGGGAAGATTCTCCACGGAAAAATTCCCATGGAGGAAGACGAGATCGTCATTTCCAGAGGAATCCTAAGCGCACTGGGACAGCAGGGGGAGATAGGCGATACCATAACTGTGCCTTACCAGATCATACGGGACGGCGGGCTGGACTTTGTTCAGGAAAGGGAGTTCCGGATCTGCGGTTTTCTGGAGGACAGCGACGCTGGCATGGACCAGCGGACCCCTATTGCGCAGGCACGCCAATCCTTTATGGCATTGGTGTCGGAGGCGTTTATAGAGAGCGAGATCCCGGCGGATCAGATCACCTACCGCTTTCTCTTCCAGATAAACGGCGCGAAGAACAGCACCACGGACGAAATGAAAGCAAAGATTGAGAATATCGCAAAGCAGTTCGGCATTGCTGAAAGCGATACCAGCATCAACACGGATATGCTGATGGCAAATTATGTAGATGTAGACGTTTTGATCGGTATCGTCCTCATCATGCTGGTGGTCATATTCGCGGGGGTCATCACGGTATACGGCATTTATTATGTGTCCATGCATCAGCGGATCCAGGAATTCGGCAGGCTGAAAGCCATCGGCGCAACGAAGCGCCAGGTGAAGCAGATCGTGCTCCGGGAGGGATTCTGTGTGGCGGCCCTGGCGATCCCGGCGGGACTGCTGCTGGGAACTCTGGTGTCCAGATTTGTGTTGCTGGCATTGATAGGCGCGACATCAGAGGGAAATGACTATACCCGCGTGCTGGGGGAGATCATTCGAAACAGGGAAATACCGCTGTACCATTGGTGGATCTATCTGCTGGCAGCAGGCGTGACCCTCTGCGCCGTCTGGCTTTCCCTGGTAAAGCCCATGAAGATGGCGGCGAAGATCTCGGAGATCGACGCAATGCGTTTTCATGATACGGACAAAAAACAAAAGAGCGTCAAAAAAGGATTCGAATACCTGACCATCGGACGCCTGACCAGAAGAAACCTGGCGGGAAACAAGAAGAAAAGCGTCATTACCATCACTTCCATGGCGGCTACGGGCGTACTTCTAATGGTAGTGGCCACAGTGCTTTCCTGTGCTAATCCCACGGAAAGCGCTAATGCCTCCATCGTGGGGCAGTATGAGATATTCCCCGCCATAGAGGAGAATAACAGGGAGCACCCGGAACGGCAGTGGATCAGCGTACAGCAGGACAATCCGCTGAATGAGGAACTGAGGAAGCAGATCGAGAGCCTGGACGGCGTGATCCGCGTGGATTCCTTTACCGGCGTTCGGGTGACGGGGAAACCTTTTGCAGAGTATAATACCATCAGCGGCATACCGGAGGAATACGCAGAGGAGATCGAGCAGGGAATCATAGAGGGAAGCGTCACTTACGAGGAATTGAAATCGGGTGACAAAGTGGTGCTGGACAGCATCCTGCTGTATTGGTATCCGGAACTGAAGGTGGGAAGCAGGCTGAACCTGACCATCTACGATGGGGAGCGCAGCTATGAGAAAGAGGTAGAGGTGGCGGCCATCGGGGAGTATGATCCCGGGCTGACCAATTATCACGCCCTTATCATGGCGAAAGAAGCGGCTGACCGGCTGTGTGAAAATAATTCCACCTACTATTTCCATGTGATCGCAGATCAGGATTACGACCCGGCGCTGGCGGAAGCCCTGGAGGAAATCGTGGAATCTTCCGGGAGACTGGAGATGAATACCTGGCAGGCGTGGTATAACGAATGGGAATCCGGCATGACGCTGACCAGCGGCGCAAGTTATGCGTTCCTCGGAATCCTAGCGGCGATCAGTGTGATGAACCTGATTAATACCATGATCAACAGCGTCCATGTGCGTAGGAAAGAACTGGGCATGATGCAGGCCATCGGGATGTCCCACAGGCAGCTGATGAAAATGCTGCAGATGGAAGGACTGTTCTATACCCTGGGCGCCCTTGCCATCAGCATAGGAGTGGGCAGCCTTGCGGGGTATCCGCTGTTCCTGTATGCGAAACATGCCGGTATGTTCCAGATCACAACCTACCATTATCCCTGGGCGGCGGCAGTCACGGTATCTGTGGTGTTGCTGCTGGTACAGACGGCGCTGGCGTTGATGATCGCCCAATCCGTGAAAAGGGAGCCGGTGATCGAGAGGATACGGTTCAGCGAGTAGGAGGGTAAGGCGGCATATGTTCCGTCATTTTATGATACAGCCTTAGCGTTAACGGGATTGCCACTGCAAAAGAAATCGTTTCGGCAACCGGAAACGCGATCCAGATGAAATGCTCCGCCCCCGGAAAAACCGCAAGGACGGCTGCAAGCGGAAGCACGCCCACGATCAGCCGGAGGGAAGAAATGACCAGCGAGCCTGTTCCGCTGCCAAGCGCCTGGCATACGCCCTGCAGCAGCACATTGATGCCTGCAAAGACAAATCCTGCGCTGATAATGCGCAGTGCGGACACACATAAGGCGGAAACGTCTTCCGACAGCCTGAACGCTTCCGCAATGGGCACGGCAAAGAACTGGAAAAGGATCACGCCGGATACCATGATCGCCAGAACGATCCATATGGCGTACCGTATGGTATTTTTTACGCGGCTGTGATTCTTTGCCCCGATATTATATCCGATGATCGGCACGCAGGCATTGTTCAGGCCGAAAGCAGGCATAAATACGAAGTTCTGTAATTTATAATAGACGCCGTAAGCGGTGATCGCTGCAGCGGAAACGCTTTTCAGGATAAAATTCATGCCCAGCGTCATAAAGCTGGTCAACGCCTGCATCAGGATTGCCGGCGCCCCGACTTTCATGATTCCACGAAGTACTTCCATATCAGGTTTCAGGTATTTCAAATGGTTTATGATCTCTGTATTCTTGCGGAAATGAAGCGTGGCGGTGATCCCGATGGCGCAGCATTGGCCAATCACGGTTGCAATCGCCGCGCCTGCAACGCCCATAGCGGGAATTCCCAGGTATCCGAAAATAAAAACGGGATCTAAGATAATATTGATCACGGATCCGGTCAACTGTCCGATCATCGAGTAAGTGGTCTTCCCCGTTGCCTGTAATAATTTTTCAAAGCATTTTTCCCCCATATTGCCAAAACTGAGGCAGGTCACAAGGCTCAGATAAGTGACGCCGAGGCTGAAAACATCCTTATCATCCGTAAACATACCGATAAACGGCTTTGCGCCCAAAAGTCCGAAAAGCAGCATGGCGACATAATATACGCCGTAGAGAAACATGGCGTTTCCGGCCGTTTTGCTGACTTTTTCCCGGTCCCTGCTTCCCAGCGCACGGGAAAGCGACGCGCCCACACCGACGCCTGTTCCTACATTCAGGGCAGTCATCAGCATCTGGATGGGGAAAGCGAGGGACAGCGCGTTTGCGGCCGCGTCCCCCATGCCCGGGATCCGGGACACGAAAAAGGTATCCACGATATTGTAAAGCGCCGTCACCAGCATGGAAAGCATCAGCGGCACACCCATTGAAAGGAGCAACTTTCCCTCGTGCATTATTCCCATTTTGTTCTGTTTTGCCGTATTTTCCATTTTTACATCCTATGCCCGCTCAGCGGGCGCTAATTTCAATTGAAAATTCATTTTCAAATTTCTTTTGTGACAAATCTCTTACTGTACGTTTCTCAAAAGCATTTGAATGGTGGCATTGCATATCTCCTGCTGCTCGGGTGTTATGCCGTTAAATAATCTGCCCTTGACCGCTCTGTATTTTTGACTGATCCGCTCTGACAGCCCGGAGGCTTTGTCGGACAGAGTGATCTGCTTATATCTGCGGTCGGCGGACTGTGTTTCCGTACAGACCAATCCGTTTGATTCCATGCGGCTTAAAATACTGCTGACTGTCGGATGCGTGAGCCCGAGGCTGTATTCGATGTCCCTCTGACACACCACTTTATCGCGGTTTTCGATCAGATATCCGATGACGGTTGCCTGCGCATAAGTCAGTCCCATCTCCGACATTTCCTGGTTCAAAATTCTTTCAACTGCGGTATTGAGCATTTTAATCTGTAGTAGTTCCATTTGACTAACACTCCTCCGGATTGCTTATATGTCGCATACGACATATGTTACCATAAAGATGCAGGGTTGTCAACATTAGGGGCATGGGACAGCTTTGAAAGGCAAAATTTTTTCGCAAAGGAATTCCGCCATGACAGACCGTAACGCAGGGAAGAAAAAAATGTTCAAAGGATTGTGCAGCATTCTGCAGGATCACAAGACAGTATTTCCCTGAACTGATCAGATGGCTGCAGGGGATAAAGGAATCCCGGAAGAAAAAGAGATCTATTACCACCATGTGCCGGAAGCAAAGTTGGTGCTGGGGATGGTTTTATCATCAGCATGGGGACAGAATTCATAGAAAATGAATCGGAAGATGCCAGTTTGATCTGCTGGTGGAGCAGATGGCGAAGCAGGAGGGCGTGACGGAACAACTAAAGGCACAGGAACAGATGCATTGGGTCCGGAGAATGAATAATATCCGGGCAAGGGCAGAGGAGATTGTGCTGAATGAGATAATTTACAGCTTATAGGTGTGATAAAAAGGACTATAACAATATGTTGTAGTTCTTTTTATCTGTGTGTAGATTTTTCGTGACATTTAGGCTGATTTACGGTATGATTATTTTGGGTGGATATGAGCATAGAGAAAATATTGAAAAGGGCACTTTGGAGGAGGGTTATAGATATCGAAAAAATTGCGTCAATATGTCAGGTAAGCCAGATATAGTATTGACAAAATATAAGATTGCGATATTTTTGCGGTGGTAAATTTTTTATGGTAAGGACTAGTACAACATTGCTTAAATAATAATGAATACATATTTACATTTTCTTAGTAT
>JAMPAC010000041.1 GCA_023667395.1 Blautia sp.
TCAGCGTTTTTAACAATCAACTATTATAACTTTCCCCACCCCGTGAAAAGTAACAAGGCTTGAATGAAATGAAGCGCAGTGATATACTCAGATCCATAAATCAGTGAGGCTCCTTTATGGAGTTGAAATTTTACAGCAGATCAGAAAAATTGCAGGGGTGAATTATAAATTGCAGGGGTGAATTATAAATTGACGCTTAAGGAATTCCATCAAAGTTATTATTTTCATGACAGTATACTTAACCGAATCGAATATGCCCGCAAGGAATTAAAAATGTATTGTACTTTTTGTGAATTCCTGCAAAAAGATTATGTTAAAAGTGAATATACAAACAGCGATATTCTCGTTGTATTCCATGATGCTTCATACACAATTACTGACCGCTTACCTATTGAAGATTCCAGTTTTCTTACCCAGGAATTGCAGGATAAGACAATTTCATTCTTTATGGAAAATACGTGTAATGCATACGGTCATTTCATAGTAAAAGCAGAATCCGTTGATGTGATAAAAGTACGATCTTATAATTTATAGAATGCCTGGTTATCCTTCTTTCACCCGGAAAGACCCTCGCGATTTCGACGGAACCTGTTCAAAACATGGCACACCACTCTTTCAAAGAGATTTTTTGCTCCCCGGGAAGATCCCGGTACCGGTTATGATTAGCTTTGGAAAAAAGCTTTTCAGGCATTCTGCATTGTTGAGCCTGCTGTTGAAAAGCAGGATGATATTCCGATTGCGATTTTTATGCAAAAAGTCAAATTAACGTATTGACTTTTACACTCCATCGGTTATAATAATGTCAAAGCATATTTTTCACATCAGGCGTGGCCCCGGTATGATGTACGGTGTGCTGCACGTTTGTCGGTTATCGTTGGTGTTATTCTATTTACGGAAATTCATGCTTTTACCCCATTATAAACAAGAGCAGGAGTTCCGTTCGACAGGATAAGGCACCGGAACTTCTGCGTATACGCAAGGAGGAGAAATGATGGCAGGCAACAGGGAGTACAAGAGCGATGTCTTCAGCATGCTGATGGAGGATAAGGCGAGGGCCTTACAGCTTTACAATGCAGTGAACCATTCCGACTACGGGGATCCGGAGGAAGTGGTGTTCCACAACCTGGACAAGGGTATCTCGCTGTCGGTCAGGAATGACGCGGCATTTGTACTGGACGCAAACCTGAACGTCTACGAGCACCAATCCACGGTATGCCCCAACATGCCAGTGAGGAACCTGATCTACTTCACCGTGATGCTGCGGGGGTTCATCCACGGCAGGAACATCTACGGGAGGACGCTGGTGAGGATCCCCACGCCCAGGTTCGCGGTGTTCTACAACGGTGAGGAGGAACAACCGGAACAGATGGAATTAAGGCTGTCGGACGCATTCCAGAAAACTGCGGAGAAACCGGAACTTGAATTGGTATGCAGGGTGTACAACATTAACAAAGGAAAAAACAAGGAACTGCTGGACGGCTGCCCCTGGTTAAGGGAGTACATGATTTTTGTGGATTACGTCCGGGAATTCCACCGGGATGAGGGCGGGGATGAGGACAGCCTGGAAATCGCGATCGAGAGGGCGATAGACAGGTGCGTGGCGGAGGGTGTGCTGAAAAATTTCCTGGCGGAACGCCGGGCGGAGGTGGTAAAGGCGATGACACTGGATTATACTTTTGAGAGACAGATCATGCTGGAACGGGAGGAAGCCAGAACGGAAGGGCTTCAGGAAGGACTGGAAGAAGGGCATCGGGAAGGACTGGAGCAGGGGCTTCAGGAGGGACGTTCAGAAGGGCTTCAGCAGGGTCTTAAAGCGATCATTTCCATATGTAAAGAGATGAATATTTCTTTTGATGAGACTGTCGCCAAAGTGAAAGAAAAGCTTTCCCTTGAAGAGGAAGAAGCCAGAAATAATATGCTGCTTTATTGGTAAAAAAGTCCTGCGACAGTTCAACGTTTTCAAACTTATATTATAACTTATTGTAAGTTTGACCTAAAAAGAGGTTGACAATGTTTCCACGATGTAGTAACATACTATGTGTCCGCAATGATTGGACATTTGCGCGAGTGGCTCAGCGGTGGAGCACCTCCTTGCCAAGGAGGGGGTCGCGGGTTCGATTCCCGTCTCGCGCTTTTATTTTACAGCGGAAGCCAACTGCGGCTTCCGCTTTTTTGCGCGAATGAGCAGAGCCAGAAGTTCACTTGGACAGATGCCATGCTTGCATGGGCAGATGGACAAGGGGACTTATGGCGAGCAACGCGAGTGAGAAAGGCACCGCCTTTCGAACCTGCTCATTCGTGCGAATGAGCAGAACCAGAAGTTCACTCGGACAGATGCCATGCTCGCATGGGCAGCTGGACGAGGGGACTTATGGCGAGCAACGCGAGTGAGAAAGGCACTGCCTTTCGAACCTGCTCATTCGCGCGAATGAGCAGAGCCAGAAATTCACTCGGACAGATGCCATGCTCGCATGGGCAGATACCGTTTCATTTCAAGAGAGGAAATTCCCTATGTTTTGTCATCAATGCGGAAAAGAATTACACGAAAACTCCCGTTTTTGCTTTAACTGCGGAGCGCCTGTATGGAAAGAACCCGAGGCAGCCAGCCCAACTTCGGCCCCGCAGGAACAGGCTCCGCCACCAGCCGATTCCTCTTCCGCCCCGCAGGAACAAATCCCGCCGCCAGCCGCTCCCTCCCCCGCCCCGCAGGAATCGCCCCCGCAGGAAACCCCGCATACCGACCTCCCCGCCGAACTTATCCTGAAAAAAGGAAAAATATCCGTCACCGGTCAAGAACTGCATTTAAACCAAAAACATTATATCCGTAAGCCGAACAAACAGAAATTCAGGCAAAAAAAGGATGCCTCCGTAATCCCCGTCAGCGCCATTCTTGGCACATCCACGGAACACCGTAAATATGGAGGCCGGACTTTCCTTTCCTTGCTGCTGCTTGTATGTTTTGCGGCGGGAACTTTTTTTTCCGCCCGCTTCGGCTGCAGCGCATACAATGAACTGAACGTTCCCTATCGGGATCAGGAACTGGCCACGCTGGAAAATATCATGGCAGTGATTAACGGCGACGGCGATAAACAGCTTGCCCACTACCAGAAAATCCAAAAGAAAAACCGCGCCGACGCCGAGATCCTTTCCGCACAGCTGGCAGAACTGAAAAAACGACAGACAAAGGAAAGGTTCACCGCCATCTATAACAGCGACCGATTCGATCCGGACGACTTTTTTAACAGGGATCTGTTCTCCAAGGCATACCGGGATTACCTGCAGGATCTGTTAAACGCTTTCAAGGCGGACAAACTGCTGGATGACTGGCTTTACAGCTACTATGAGACGACAAAGGCATACGGCGGCAATGACTTTCTGGACACAGATATGTGGATCTATAACGGCAGCGGGGAAAACAAATTTTCCTCCGGCCTGGATTCCGCTACCAGCCTGATGGATGAGCAGTACGACCTTGACCTCTACGAGCACATTCTGTACATGGGACACATCTATATCACCGGCGCGGATTTTATGCGGGAAATACTCTCCCTGCCCGGATATGTGACGAACGGCGCCGTTTTCGTCAAGGCTTTCGACGGCGTTCCTGATGCGGCGGCAATGTCCGTTCCCGGCTGGAGCAGGAACCACTACGAGGAATTCTGGCTCTACCCCACCGACTACTATGGCGCGGACACGCCCATATGGCTTGATCACGGCTTCCGGGCGAAAGACTTCCATCTTGACTGGAATGCGCTGATCGACGAAGCCGCCTATTATGCGGCCTATGAAAATTTCATGGACAGGATCGCCCCCGGCCTGCCCCGCTATGAGATGGCCGTCTACCACGCCGACGACACGGCATACGGCGGCATGGGCTTTGACCTGAAAGGAACGGAAGCCTCTCCCGGCGATATTGTGGACGCTTATGTCGGGGATCATCCCGAATTCATGGATGAACTGACAGAAAACAAATATTATAGCAGATTGCTGGCTACCTCCGTCGATGAGGAGATCGTCGAGACAGAAGCACAGCTGGAAAAACTGGAAGAGGAATTCCTGGAGCTGCAGGAGCGGACAAACGAATTGGCGCAGCTGCTTGAGGACGCGGATATTTACAGAAGCGCTCATACGCTTCTTTTGGCGGATATCGAGCAGCACATACGCAATCTCACCAACTCTCTGCTGTTCTTCAGCGGCGCCGCCCTCCTGTGTGCGTTTGCGGCGCTGGCCTGCCTGTGTAAATTTCTTGATTTTTTGAAACGCCCCAGACATCTGTTCCTTATCAGCGGGGCACATTTGGAATATGCTTTCAACATAAGGCATTATTCCAAAGAACAGATCTCTGCCCTGTGCAGCCTCCTGTCCCCGGAATCAGATCAGGCAGGGGAAAACTGATTTCCCCTGCCCTTTCGCATTTTATCTGTATTCCTCCGTGATCTCCGCCCGATTCAGGCTGCACGCCTTTCCGTCCTTGAATTCAGGCCATTTCTCAAGGAACACCCTGTCATCCTTTTTCAAAGCATTGACCACAATCTCAAGCTTTTCAGGAAAATCAAAGTATCCAAGACTTATCAGCACTTCCTGCCCCGTATAATAATGGTCATTGATCTTCTTCCCATCCAGATAGATTTCCATGCCATATCCCGCATATTCCAGCCACAGCATGGTGTCCCTGCCCGTCATGCGGTTCTCCTTTCCAGGATAAGAGATGGCCACCTCGTAAACCGCCTTGTCCTCCTTCCTGGAAAGCTCCCGGACTTCGGCTTTCGCGGTAAGTTCCGTCCCCTGGGAAATCTTTCTCTCATAGACGCCGAACCGACCATCCTCCCCCATCTTCTCAAATCCCGCAGGAACCTTTGCCGGCTCGGGGTAAATCAGGATCCTGGTATCCGCGCCGCCGGTAACCACAAGTTCCCCGTTCTCCTCCCACACATAATTCCCGCTGAGCACCAGATAGTCCCGATCCAGCGTCACCTTCCACGCATTCAGCGCCTGCTCCCTGGTCAAATGCAGCACATCCGCCGCCCTGTCGTCTTTCCAGCAGTAAGAGGGCTCATAATCCCCATAGAAGACATACGTTCCCTCCGCGCCGTTCAGACTGCAGAAAGGCGTCGCCAGCGCGGACACCAGGACAGCGCCGCCCAGCCGCATGTTATAAGGGAAGAAGCCGTAAGTCCCGCTCTCGATATCCACAGCGGGGAACGTCACACTGCCTGCAGCCGTAAGTCCCTTGAACGTCACGTTCTTATGGCTGTCCATAATCCGCCGCCTCTGGTAATTGTTAAAGAACACATAACCGTGGGTATCATCATGCCTGCAGGACGTGCGCAGGGTATGCATATCCTCCGGCTGCACGTCATCCGGGAAAATCTCCGCTTTCAGTACCGCCATATCTTCCCCGAAATCCCGCAGGAAAGAGGCCAGCAGCTTGACTTCCCTGTAAGTGTCGGAAATCGTGCCGTACTGGCGTATGGGCGCGTTAAAGTCATAATTGATCTCCGGCAGGTCGTTCGGAGACCCTGTGTCCCGGCTCTCCTGCATGGTGGACAGCTTTCCCACGGGATTGCTGCCTCCGTGATACATATAATAGCCCAGCAGCGCCACCCCGCTGGCCAGCTTTGTGGTGGACATGGCGCCGATATCCCGGCCTGTGGCCACGGGACGCCTGTGGGAAGTGGCCTGCATGCCGCCCCCCAGTTCCGCCGTCAGGTAAGGGAAACGGGATTCGTCAAAAGTGATGGCGTCCTCCACATGGTGGTCGCAGGCGATCAGGGCGTCATTTCTCACATGGCTGATCACGTAATTGGTATTGGCGGAAAGCTCCTCCACACTCTGATCCCAGGGCGCCTCGCAGTAGCCGCCCATGACGGGGATACAGTCGCCGATCACGGCCCCGCCCCATCCGGTGGCGGTATAAAGGGGAACCTCCAGGCCGATCTCTTTCGCCAGCGCCATCAGGGCGCGCATATGGGTCCCCCCCTTTTCCCCCCGAAAACCGCCCACATGGCCGTACTCGTTCTCCAGCTGCATGGCAATCACAGGGCCGCCGTCCTTCAGCATCAGCCCCCTGACCTGTTCGTAAACCTGCGTCCAGTAACGCCTGACAAGCGCCATGTATGCCTCATCATTGCTCCGCAATACCACGCCGTTCTCTCCCTTTTTCACCACCCAGTCAGGAAAGCCGCCGTTTCGGATCTCGCCATGCACCCAGGGGCCAAGGCGCAGGCACGCCAGCAGGCCGACTTTCCGGCAGAGTTCCACAAACTTTCTCACATTGCGGAAGCCCGAAAAGTCAAAGATCCCCTCCTCCTCCTCATGATGGATCCAGATCATGTAAGTGGACACTATGGTCACTCCCCCCGCTTTCATCTTCCGCAGGGATTCCTCCCACAGTTCCTCCCGGTATCTGGTAAAATGCATCTCCCCCATCACGGGAAACCAGGCCTTGCCGTCCCGCATCAGATAATCGCTGTTATAGGTATATTCTGTCATTTTCAACCCTGCCTTTCATACTTCCCTGATCACCCTGAAATTCCCCATGGTGACGTAGATTGCCGGAGAAGAGATCCGGATTCCCACTTTAAACTCCCCCGCTTCACAGTGCATGTTGCGTATCTCATAGACCTCCCTGGAATGCTCCGCCGGATGAATCGTCTTCTCCCTGACATTCCCGGCATTTTCGGCAAAGAGCCTTACGTCCACTCCCGTGGTATCCACCCCGATAATCTCCACGGAAACGCCGTAATCCCCTTCTTTCTCCAGAGACACGCTGTTGCTGATGGAAAAACGGAAGTTCCTGACCGCCTGCACTTTCAGGCTGCCCGTCTTCGGATGGACGGTGAGGACTGTGCCCTCTTCCTTTTCCTCCACAGTCCAGTGCTCCATTCCATCGGCGCCTTCCGAGAAGTCGCCGTTGCGCAGCAGGTTTTCCCCGTTTGTGCCGCCCGTTCCCCCGGCGCATCCGGCCAAGTTCAGCTTTTCTTCCAGTTCTCTCCACCCCTGGGGTTCCCGTTCCATCTCCGTCCTGGTCTGTCGGAAAGCCTCGATCCCCTCCAGGGCGCGTCCGTCCTCGTCAAACAGCCCCATGTTTTCATTCCAGCCGCCTCTTCCGGGGCTGGGCACGCAGACCGGCTCCCAGTAATAGATGCCCTTTCCCATCCGGTCGGGCAGTTCCGCCACCAGGTGCATGACGTATTCCAGCACCCTGCGCTGTCCCCGGGGCGTGGCCTCCATACAGCTGATCCGGATCTGATCCTCGTCAATAAAGCCTCTTTCGCTCTTTCTCCATGCGTATGCCGTCTCCACAATGAGGATGGGCTTCTCGTAATCCTTGACCAGCCTGTTCATGGAATCCCGCAGATCCAGATAAGTGCCGTGCCAGAAAGGATAATAGGACAGACCGATCAGGTCAAAATCATCCAGCCCCGCTGCAAAAGCTTTCTCAAACCACTCGTGGAGCCATGGATACCTGCCCCCCTGATCCAGATGGATCATGACCTGCATCCGCTCCCTGTCCGCCGCTTCCCTGGCGCCCCGGATGCCTGCGTTGACCAGCTTCACCATCCCCGCGTAATCGGGAACTTCCCCCTCGGGAAACAGCAGGCCGCTGCGGATCTCGTTTCCGATCTGCACCATATCGGGGAGCAGGTCTTCCTCCTTTAGCCGCAGCAGCGTGTCCCTGGTAAAGGAATAGACCGCTTCCTCCAGTTCGGAACAGCTTAACCCCTCCCATGCTTTCGGTTTCCGCTGGTTGGCAGGATCCGCCCAGAAGTCGGAATAGTGGAAATCCAGCAGGAAGCTCATCCCATTTTCCTTTATCTTTCTCGCCATCCTCAACGTGTGCTCCAGATTGCAGTAGCCTTTGGCCTGCGGCACGGAATCCGGATCGTTCCAGATCCGCAGCCTGACGGAATTGAGGCCGTATTTCTTTAACAGTTCAAAGGGTTCCGTCTCCGAACCGTCCCTGTCCCTTACCGCCATCCCCTCGTCCAGGTTCCGGGGCAGGGATGAGATATCCGCTCCCATATAAAAATCCAACATATATCTTACATTCTCCCATTCGTTGACTTTCTCATCAGGATCTCGTAATCCACCATCACTCTTTTCTGATAATCCTTTCCATCCAGATAATTGATCATCTGCCTGGCGATCATATTCCCTACCTGCTTTGCGGATACATTCACAGCGGTCACGGAAGGCGTAAAGCAGTCCAGGTTGGGGCTGTTATACAGAGATGCCACCGCCACATCCCTGGGGATGCGGTAGCCCTGGGACTGGAGACTAGACATGATCCTGGTACCGATGATATCATCGCCGCAGATGATACATTCCACTTTCCGGGCGATCACATCACTGATCAGGGAATCCACCATATCAGGATTCAGCATCCCGCTATAAATAAGCTGCTTCTCCGGCGAAAGACCATTTTTCAGAAGTGCACGGCAAAAACCACCATGCCTGCTCCTGTTCACCCTGTAGTCCATATTGTCTATGATCAGGGCAAACCTGCGGTATCCCCTGCCAATGAGGAGCGAGGTCAGGCTTTCCGCCGCTCCCTCGTTATCCGTATCCACCTGTATGATGTCTTCATCGCAGATACCTGTCACTCCCACAGGGAAAGCGATGCCTGTGAGATACTGTACCGCCCTGTCATCGTTCAGGCTCCTGGTCAGGATGATGCCGTCCACCTTATTTTTCTCTACCAGCGCCCGGATGCCGGATATATCATTGGCCGTACCGCTGGTGATCAGCACGTCATAATCCATCAGGGTGGAAGTCTCGCATATTCCCAGGACACATTCCTGAAAGTACGGGCCGCCGTTTAAGTACACATCCGCAGGCAGGATCACCCCCAGGTTTTTACTGGGATTCCTGCTCTCCGTCCCATATTCCGTCCGGCTCTCCCGCTGTCTTGCAAATTCCACGATCTTCTTTCGGGTCTCGTCCCCTATCCTGCCCTTTCCGGACAATGCCCTTGACACGGTACTTTTGGAGACCCCCAGTTCCCTCGCCATTTCCTCAATCGTCATATCCATCACCTGTTTCAATATAACATGATCTTGTGCGCTTCAGCGCACACTCGGTTCAGAGGTTGACACAATGCCTTTCTGTGTCAATAGTGTACCACAAATACGGCGATATTTCAGTTTATTTATAAAAAGGGCCGCCGCATTACCGGCAGCCCTCATCATTTTAAAACGATCTATTATTGCTTGGAAGCAACGTACTCCGCCGCCTGCTTCTCCAGTTCCGCAATGATGTCACGGATTCCCGCTGTTTCCATGGCGTTCCTGAAATCTTCCAGCGCCTTGTCTACATCAGGCACCAAACCATTGATCAAAGGATCGCAATAGGTAGGGATCACCGCGTCCACAGCCGCCATCTGGGTGGTGACATTGGTGGAATCAAAGTTGAAACCGTCATAAATGTGTTCTTCCTTGATGTTGCCCTCCCAGCTTTCCATCATTTCGTCATAAACGTCATCCAGGAAAGTTCTGTCCTCTTTGTACTCGGTCCTCTTGATCTCCGCGTTCATCCAGCCCCAGTTACAGTTGGAGTCAACGCCGTAATTTGTCTCGTCGATGACCTTGAACTGATCGTCGCCCACTGCCTCCCAGTGCTTTCCTTCAATACCGAATCTGGTCAGGTCGTTGATGGTAGGGTTGGTATAGAACTCGTTCAGCACCATCATTGCTCTCTCGGGATTCCGGCTGCTCACATTGATAGCCATACCGTTGTTGATATAGGAGTTCACCTTCTTCGGCTGATCCGCCACGGGATCCACCAGAGTCACCTTCCAGTCGGAGTGCTCCTTATTCGCCTGCTCCGCGAAGTTCCTGCAGCTTCCGATATTCCAGATCATGCCCGCCGTCCTGCCGTTCAAGAGACCATCCTGTCTCTCCGCGCTGTCGCTGAGCACGTCCTGTGACCAGGCGCCCGCGTCCGCCAGTTCCTTCATCTGATGGCAGTAATCGGAGAAAGCTTCCCAGTCAAGAATATACTGAAAACTCAAGTCAGAAGGATCCTGGGTATTGTACAGGATCATCTCGCCGCCCTTGGGAGCGCCGCCGGTGATGGTATAACCCTGGTTCTGGAAGAACTGGTACCAGGGACCGCCCTGGCTCGCGTACTGTCCGTTCTCCGCGCACTTCTTATAGAAATCCATCAGTTCATCCCAGTTGGTGATCTGGGAAACGCCGTACTGTTCCATCAGGTCGCCGCGGACAGCCAAAACATCCTGACCGAACTCATTCTGGTAATTGGGAACCATGTACGCCGTCCCGTCGATCTTTGCCTGGCTCCATGCCACCTCGGGAACCACATCCCAGATATCGGGAGCGTAAGTCTGGATAAACTCCTCCGTCATGGGATAGAAACCGCCCATCGCCACGGTAGGCTCATAGTGACCCCAGCTGGAAGCCGTAAAGATCAGGTCGAAATCCTCGCCGCCGGAGAACAGCAGGGAGTACTTCGTATCATGCTCGCCCCAGCTTAAGAAATCCACGCTTACGGAACAGTTCAGCTTCTCCTCCAGGATCTTGTTGATCTCGGCGTAAACCTCGTCGAAATCCGGCGTCCTGTCGCCCAGCAGATACATCTTCAGATCCACATGCTCGGAGGTGTCGATCGCCCCCCCTGAACTGCCTGTGGAGCCTGCATTGCCGGTGGAACCTGCGGTACTTCCCGCAGCTGAACTTCCTGCGGAGCCGCTGTCGTCCCCGCCGCATCCTGCCAGCAGGCCTGTTGCCATGACAGCGCTTAAAGCAAGCGCCGCCGCTCTTTTCATGCTCTTTTTCATAGTTGCCTCCTTTTTGATTTATGTAATTTGTTGCCAAAATTACCGCAAATATTCCGTTGGAAGAACCACTGCCCAAAGAGGTGGGCTAAAGCCCCCTCCTGCGTTCTTCCCGTCATGCCGCCTCCGGCGGCACAAACAATGGATGAACCGCCGCAAGACTGGAAGAATCCGCTCTGCGGATTCTTCTAACTGCTTTAGCAGTTTGTGCATAGGTTCCGCAAAGCGGAACCGTAGATTTTCTTAGCGGGTGTCCTTTAGCCGCTTAGAAAATCTTTGCACACTTTACCCTTTTACCGCCCCGATAGTGATACCCTGTACAAAGTACTTCTGCACGAAAGGATATGCCAGGACGATGGGACCTGTCACCACAATGGTAAGCGCCATCTTCAGCGTCTGTGTGGGCAGTGATACGGAACTCACCACGGAACCGCTGACTCCGCTCGCCAGCATTTTCTTATAACCCTCAATATTATTGACCTGCTGATACAGGAAGTACTGTAAAGGATACTTTGTCTCACTGCTGATGTACAGCATCGCGTTATACCAGTCATTCCAGTATGCCAGCGCGATAAACAGTCCCACCGTCGCCAGCGCCGGCTTGATCAGGGGAACCACCACCTGCACCAGCGTCCTGAACTCCCCGCAGCCGTCGATTTTCGCCGCGTCAATCAGGGATTCGGGGATACTGCGGATGTAACTCTTCATGATCAGCAGGTTATATACGGAAAACAACAGGGGCAGAAGCAACGCCAGGTAGGAATCCGCCAGCCCCAGCGTCCGCCTGATCAACAAATAGTAGGGAACCAATCCCCCGCTGAACAGTGTGGTAAAGTAGAAGAAGAAAGAAAATACGTTTCTCCATTCAAACTCCTGCCGCACCAGCACATACGCCGTCATGGTCTGCAGCGCCAGCCCGAGAATGGTACCGCATATGGTAAGTCCAATGGTAGTGCCGTAAGCCCTCACCACAACCATGGGGTCATGAAATACCGACTTGTACGCCTCCAGGCTGAACTCCTGGGGCAGCAGGCTGAACCCGTTATTGATGATGGCTGTCTCTGAAGAGAAAGAACCCGCCAAGATCATCAGAAAAGGAACCAGGCATACCAGCGCTATGAGCCCGCAAAAAGCATAAGCGATAATGTTCAGTGCGATAACATCTTTTCCTTTTTTCACTTTTCCCAAGTGACTTGTCTGTGCCGCCATATTTCTCTCCCTCCCTTAGAACAATGAATAGTCCCTGTCATAGAGACTTACCAGCTTATTGACCACCAGCACCGTAATAAAGCACAGTACCGACTGGAACAGACCTATAGCCGCCGACATACCGAAGTCCTGGTTCGTCACCAGCGCGCGGAACGCCAGCGTATCGATCACGTCCGTATAATTATAGAGCAGTCCGTTGCTCCCCACCAGGTTGTAGAACATATCAAAGTTGCCCTTGAAGATACCACCTACGGAAAGCAGGAACAGCGTGATGGTAGTAGGCATGATCATGGGGATCGTCACCTTGAATATCCTCTGGAACACATTCGCGCCGTCGATCTGCGCCGCCTCATAGATCGACGTGTCAATGCCCATGATCGCCGCCAGGTACATGACGGAACCGTATCCCACGCCTTTCCACAGGTTAAAGAATATCAGTATGAACGGCCACGCCTTGGGAGTGGTATAAAACGCAACCGGTTCTCCCCCGAAAGCAGTGATCAGCCTGTTCATGAAACCGTAATCCGAACTGAAAATGTTAAACGCCATAACGCCTACGATTACCCATGAAATAAAGTAAGGCAGGAACATGATGGACTGGGACACCTTGCGGAAATGTTTGTTATGTATCTCCGTCAGCAGGATTGCCACTGCTATCTGCGTCACCGTATTGATTATGATAAACGCTATATTGTAAAGTACCGTGTTCCTGGTCACCAGGCCCGCCTGCCCCGACTGGAAGAAAAACTGGAAATTCTTAAGTCCGTTCCAGGCGCTGCCCCAGATGCCTCCCGCGTAGGTATACTTCTTAAATGCCAGCACAATCCCCGTCATCGGGTAATATGCGAAGATCAGGGTATATAGCACTCCAGGCAGCAGCATCAGAAGAAACGCCCGGTACTTATACACCTTTTTGAAGAATCCCTTTGGTCCGCTTTTCTTTTTTACTTTCCCTGTCATCCCACACCTCCATGCAAGTCTTTGACAACGGATGTTGCGCTTTGTTGCGCTTTGTTGTCCTGTCCGTCGTCAGATATTTTGTGCTTTTTGTCTATAACCTGATTATATTCCATGTGCATTTTGTAGTCAATGCACTGTATTTCCAAATTATTTTATTGCAAAAAGTATAATTTTAACAAATGGGCATTAAAAATGCGCAACAAACCCTTTCCGTTCGTTGCGCATTCTGTTGCACACTGTTTATTCCGTTACTTTGTCCGCATATTTGATGCGGTAGATCCGCCTCAGGGAATCGTTGATGCGTTCCTCGGAAATGATCCCGTCGTTAACCGCCTGGAGCACTCCGTTGTACGCCATTTCAAAATCCTCCGGCATCAGGATCATATCGCAGCCCGCCCGCAGAGCCTGAATCGCCGCGTCTGCGGAATCATAGTAATCCGAAACCGCTTTCATGTTCATGGCGTCGGTGATGATCACTCCCTGGAACCCCAGTTCGTTCCTGAGGATATCCGTCACCACCCCCTCCGAAAAGGTGCAGGGCGCGTTGTCCCCCGTCAGTTCCGGCGCGGAGATGTGACCGATCATGACCATATCAGCCCCAGCGGCGATCCCGGCCTGGAATACGGTAAATTCCTCCGCCCTGAACTGATCCGCTGTGCGGCTGGTGGATGCCAGCCCGGTGTGGGTATCCTGGGCGGAACTTCCGATCCCGGGAAAATGTTTCAGGCAGCAGGTGATCCCCTGTTCGGAAAGCCCCTGCACCGCTGCGCTCACATAGCCTGCGGCCGTTGCCGCATCTGCGCCGTAGGAACGTGTCCCCATGGCGCTGTTCTCTATATTCGCCAGATCCGCCACCGGGGCGAAATCCAGGTTAAACCCGACCCTGGACAAGTCGCCGCCTATGGTCTGCGCCGCCAGGTAAGCGTTGTTCGTATCCCCGCTTGCGCCGATGGTCTTCGCGTCGTCCACCTTGGTTCCCACCCCGGCTTCCGCCAGGCGGGCCACACTGCCGCCCTCCTCGTCCACCGCCAGGAAAAGGGGATACCGCATATATAATTCCGTGTTTTCCAGCATGGCCGTGATCTGCTGCTCGGACTGGATGTTCTTCTTAAAATAGATCAGGCCGCCTACCGGATACTGGGCCAAGGCTTCCCTGGTCCCGTCCCCCGCCTGGACAGCCGTTTTCACGCCTGTGATGGCCTCCGGGGTCACAAGAAACAGCCCCGCCACCTTGGCCTCCAGGGGCATCACTTCTATGCCCGCGTTGACGATCTCATCCAGCTTCTGTTCCGGGGTCAGTTCCACCACCGGCTCCGGCGTGGGTTCCGGTGTCTGGATGGCCTCCTCCAACGCCAGCATCTGTTCCAGGGCGTCCTGGCTGGCCTGTGCCTCCTGCTCGGCATTCTGGCGTTCCATGGTCAGTTGATTCACACCCCACACGATCCCCGCGCCCACCGCCAGGATCAGGATGATCACTGTAATATATGCCATGATCTGGTTGCGCAGGCGGCGCTTCCGCCGCGCTTCCCTTCTGTCTTCTTTCGTCTGGTTGTTTTCTTCCATAATTTCCCTCGTAACTTATATACACAGTATGTCAAAATATAAGGAAATGGACGAAAATCCATTTCCTTATTCTTATCTTTTGTATTTCACAAATCATTTGTACACTGACCGTTTCTCTTTGGTACAGTTATAGTATAACGTCATTATTTGCCCGCGTCAACACTTTTTCGACAAAATCCACATTTTTCCAGCAAAATATTGCTATTCTGCCACTATAATCGGTATTGTATATAGTGTTTTTCTATTCCTACCGCAACTATATATTATGCAATTATTTCTTATATTCTATGGCTTCTACAGCTTTTTACGGATTTGTACAACCGTTTGGAAACCAAGCTATTGTTTTTCTTATGCAGCTACTCTCTGTTCCCTTTGTGTCTATTGCAAAACCTATGGTATAATAAATATTATGCCCATTCAGAGATTTGCTGAAACAACCTGCTTCACCCCAGCTTCACAATCACCTCGCAATTATCCTATGGTTCTTTGCAAAATTAATGTCATTTCCACCTTTAACGCGTCACTAAATTTCGCAAGATCTTCTATTGTGATAATATTTCTGCGGATCACTCCGGCTATATCCCACAGCATATCAGACTTGCTCAATTCAACTTCACATCATTTTGCTTTTGTAGTTTCAAGGCTAATATACCCATTTTGTACTCAGAAATACTCTTTTCCCCTTTCAGATATTTTATATTCATAAAGGGCATCTGGCTTTTGTCGTTCTATTAGTCCTTTCTCTTCTGCCATTTTTTTGCACAGCCTTGATATCCTATAAGAATTAGCATCTACTTCTTCCGCAATCTCCCTAGCTAACATATAATTATCCCTAGAATTTAATTCTAACAAAATCTCTAACTCAATCTTAGATAATAGGGGCAACTTGTTATCTCTTTCAAGAACTTGTTCAACGCTTCTATCTACAATTATCTCTATTTTCACTTCCCTCCCGCAAGAAGGACATTTAAAACCATTAAAAGTCAATCCCGAAATGTCATTTTCAGAAAAATCCCTTCCACATTCCGGATTTGTACACTTAATTCTTTTTGTTTCTCTAATTTGCTCCAAAACTAAATTGGTAAAATTAAAAGGTCTTTCTATAAAATAAGTTCTGGCATCCACACCCTGTGGTTTTCCCCAGACAATATTATTTTTCTTACATAATCCATAATTCAGACAATATACATTAGTTGGTTTCCCATCCTTATTTACTTTTTCCTCATATTTTGTTATAAAATGATTTAACTCTAAAGATTCCAAATACTTATCATTTTCCTGCAAAATATGAAAATGGCTGGAATATGGTGCGGATTTAACATATAATTTTCCGGTTAACTCCCCCTTTGTTATCATGCTTTTTATGTCTTTGGATCTATCCACAATAGCATCCCGTATTTTTTTCAGTTGCCCTATATTCTTTTTCTCATCCAATGATAGCAAGCAATATGTACTCGCCTCAAAAAAAGCATCTATTTTCTCAACATAATACTTTTCTGCTGCTGATTCAATTTCATTCCTCGTAATTTTTTTACCATAAATTATTGTACTCTGATACAAATATGCCAAAAGATATCCCATAATCCTTGGCACATTCATTGATACTCTAAAAAACAACGTATAAATTTCATCCATAGTGGTTTTAGGCGCAAAAAACTTTTCTATATGCCCCGAAAAATGTGAGAAATGATTCCCTAAAAGTCTCTTTGTAAAATTTACTGCATTTTCTTCCATCTTGTTTGCATCAAATTCAGAATATAAATTATAAAAATCAAGATTAATTATATCAATTTTTCCAGGATCAATTTTCCCATAATGCACTCGTCCCGGATAAAAAGCTATTTTAAACTTAATGAATTCATCCGACCAATTATTCAAAGGCGCAACAATAGTATCGATAAACATTCGCAAAGCTATGCTATCGATTTCCGATACATCATCTAGCAACAACACTAACTTGGTAATATCCATCCTTTTGAGAATATCCTTGATCTGTTTTATTACTTCTTTAATTTCAAAAACTTTTAAATATATTTCCGTATATTCATTGTAATTTTTTGTCTCATCTTCATATGACATATTTGCAGAATAAATGCCTCTATAGTCTACAGTAGAAGTAACATTTTCTAAAGAAATACCACCTCCCATTTCTATTATGTTAGCTTCGTTGGATTTGTTCATGTTTGATCTTTGTTTTTTCACCTGCTGTAGCACTGGAATTTCAATCTGCTTAAAGATTTCATTATTTTCTATCTTTAGCAGCATATGATCAATCATATCTTTTATTGCATCATTAGTATTACCTTTAAATTTAGCTACAATTTTTTCTGACATACTTCTATATTGCTTATCTATTTCCCCATATATAGTTTTTAAGACACTTTGCATAAAATTTCTGCCTAATAAATATTTTGCTAAAGCCTCGTTCTCAAAGAAATCATTCAAATATTGCTGATTGATTGCCTGCGCTTGAGAAGATTCAAACACAGACTTAACATCTACATAACACGGAAGATATCTTTTCTTCTTTCTATATTCACGTTCTAATTTGAGAAATAATGTTGACTTTCCAGTACCTTTTCGTCCAATAAGAAAAGTCGCATTGTCGAGCATACATTTATTAAGTATCACATTTCCATCCAGTAAATCCACATATAGTTTATCCAATATATCTTTTCCATCTTCGTCAATTAAATCCGCTCTTCTGTATTTCTTTAAAGACTCTGCTACTTCCATAAAATGCTTTTTCTCTTCTTGTGAATACATTTTCTTTCCTCTTTCTCATTACATTAACCATTGGTTTCTCTAATTCTCACCAAAATTATCGCAGCAAATATTATAACATAAGCATATCTGCCTTTTCTCTAACCACCTCATCAATAAAATTTTTCCATTCAGGCGCTTGCAATATGTCCCGTTTTATTTCGCATTTTAAAATCAAATCTCTTAACTTTTCTGGTGTTGCCTGATTCATCTTAAACATCGCCACAAAATATCTCTGAAATTGTTCCAGTGTCAACGGCACAATATCCAGCCTTTGTTTCACATCATCTTTCGCATACCAAACACCATGCCGGAATGTCTCTGCAGTATTTGTGTCAATTTTAACTGCAATGAACATACCATAGACAGGCTTATCATATTTCAAAACTGCATCCGAAACATGACGACGTACCGGCTCGCCTTCCATTGCCTCCTGTCTGGATGACGTTGACATCGTCACTTCTGTCAAAATAATAAAATCATCGAACTCACAATAAAGATCACCTTTACCGCCACCTGCCGCAGACACTGGTAAGAAATCCGAATCTAATCGGAACCCTCGCACCTCATATGGCTTATTTACCATATGATCAATTGCTAATGCGGCTCTCCACAATGTCCATTCCAAATATGCCGGAGTCTCATCTTTGGGAACCTCAATCACACTATCATCTTCATATTTCTTTTTTCCGCCGCCCTTAATCAGCAATGTCATATAATCTGATATCTCTTCCCATTGATTACATTGTTCTGCGGCATATTTGATTTCATCCGTTTGGACTAATATTTCTTCCAGCCTGTGTCTGGCAATATTTATTTCTGCTGGCGTTTCTAGTGGGAGATCAGCAATATCAAACACAATATGCCGTTCTTTCATCTGCCTGATCATATCCTCCAGCAACGCCCTGGCGACGTCATAACTGTCTGTTGGTAATGACGCACCTACACAAAGTTGTTTATACTGATCAATTAGCGGTACTCTACTTGCTGTACTTTTAGCTAATTTCTCCGCAAGAATATGCTTTGCAGGAGTAATTATAAGCCCTCTGCCCTTTCGCTGTAAGATACCTGATACACGCAAATATCTCATATTCATATCGCTGTAATCCAAGAAATTATCGGACTTTTTATTATAGTGTTCCCCTCTTTTAGCAATCTCCTTCTTGTCAAAAGTTCGCTTTGCCGAAGCTGCCAACCTTCGCTTTCTCAAATCTAAAATATTATCAACTACTTTTTCCAAATCATAACTGGGATTTGTTGTATGTCCCCACAATGCAAATTCTATTCTGCTGAGTTCTGAGGAACCTGTACGCCTCTCCAATTCCAGCATAATTGCAAGCAACCAGCGAAGTGGCGAAAAAAATTGCTCTTCATCCGGCATCAAGTATTGCTCAATGCACATAGAACGCAAAAAACACTCTTGAATCGCCGATAAAGTATCTGCCTGAAGAAAAACTTTTCCAAATGGAGTTAAATCATCCAATTTGCCAAGTTCATTTTGCTGACCATCTTTCTTCTTTACCTGTGGATAGATAAAACCATTTCTGGCGAACATTAGCCGCCATTTTCTTGCATGACTCCCTGACTCATCCTTACCGCTCTCATTTTGTATAATCCCCTTTTCATTCAAGAGATTCATAAAACCAATTTCATTATCCATTCCATGGAGATTTCCGACAAAAGACGAAGCAGCAAATACCGAAAGACCTTCTTGAATCCTATTCGGATTACGAAGTCCCGTATTGCCTACAAGCCATATTTCAATTTTTTCATCCATAAGTAACTCTCCGATCAATACCCTACAAATAAATATTCTTGTACTTGATTCCTATTTGTCTTAGCTTCTTTTTGGTTTCCAAACGAATATGTGTAATCAATAGGAATCACCTCAACATGCTTCTTATATTTTGCCATGATTGCCACCATTTCATCTTGCGTTGGTTGGCTATTAGAGGAATAGGACACAATTAAAATACTATCCGCAAATTTCCTAAATAAATGATCAAAAGCATCTGCTGCTCCTTTTCTTGTTGAAAAGGGTGTTGGATACGATTTAAATTTCTTGGTCTGTGTATTCTCTTGAATCTCTACACCTTTCCAATCCCTGGCCAGTCCTTCCACAAAATGATATCTACGCACATACTCATTATCTGAAAGTGGAGAATAATAGGGCGGATCTATGTATACCAAATCTGGCTTTTCGACTTTTAAGTCCATGGCATCACCATGTTTAGAATAATTATTTTTTCCATTATCAAACACTGCCTTATTAACTGCAGCAACTGCTTCAAGAAATTGTTGTTTTAATGATTTTTGCAGATCTTTTCTTCCATCATCATACCGTTGACCGGTATATGTAAAAATTCCTCTGGGGCGTTTTTTGGTACAGGCTCGAATTAATGCCGTCATAGCAATCGCTTGTTTATAAGGATCCCGAATTACAGCAATATTCATTCTTAAGATATCAATTAAATCGTTTTCTTCATCTGTAAAGTATAAACCTTGAAAAGTATTTGCCACAAAATGATCCGTCTCACCATGTGGCAGAAGAAGCTCTTCTGCCTCCTCTATCGGCAGAGTAACCAAATTATTTTCCAGCATTGCCTTTGTGAATACAGCGGACATTGCCATATAGTCATTACTAACAACAGCCTTGCCCTGCGCCTTGAACATATAACCCACTATGCCGGAACCAGAGAACAAATCCACCGCCGTATTAAATTCAAACTGTGATGCGACTGCCCATATTTGTGTCAACAACTTACTCTTTGAACCCATATATCTCGTTGGCGGGTATTTTGACACTTGCGCTGGTAATGCTTTAGGCAATACTTTTAAGAAAGTCTTCCGTTTGGGTGGAACCGTCACGATAACGTCTTCACCAGTGCGCTTACTTCCATTACAGGAAATATAACGCTTCGTTGGGATCACGTCTATTTTATAGCGTGCATATAATTCATGTACTAATGGATGATTGGAATTTGTCAATATAACATGACAACCTTTTTCCTGTAAACGTGCCACTTCTTTGGCTAATTCTATATGATCTTCCTCATAAAATTGCTCCTTTGTATAGCGCTTAAAATCCGCATACTCCGAGATAGGCAAATAAGGTGGATCTAAAAAGACAAAATCCCCCTCTTCTGCATATTGCATCAGAACAGATAAATAATCTCCGCATACAATGGTTGCTCTATCTAATATATTTGAAGCCGCAAATAAAGAATCTTCATCACAATAATTCGGAGATTTATATTTACCATACGGAACATTAAACTGACCTTTTCTATTTACCCTATACAAACCGTTAAAACACGTTTTATTTAGATAAATCATCCTAGCGGCGGCCTCTGGCTTCGCTAATGCTTCCCAATCCAGACTACGAATTTTATAAAAATCTTCTTTTGTATTCTCATACTGGTGCAAACATTCTATTACATCCTCCACATGAATCGCAACCTCTTGATACATATTGACTAGCTCAGGATTACTATCCGCAATAACAGCCTGCTCTGGATGCAATGCAAAAAAAAGCGCACCTCCTCCAACAAATGGCTCAATATATTTTCCATATTGTTTGGGTACTTTAGGCAGAATTTCATTAAGCAACTGTGTTTTTCCGCCAGCCCATTTCAATATCGGTTTCGGTTGTATTATCTTTTTTTTCTTAATTGCTTGAACAGACATTTTTTCTCCTCGCATTAATTTTCAAAATATATAATTCGAAGTCTCCGTCTTTCTCTTATCATTTATCACATAAAGTATAGCATATCGTTACACCCCTTTCAACCGCAAATTCAGCAATCGCTGAACTCTAGATTATCGATACATCATGCTTTTCTAAAACAAAAATATATTCATGGGCAAGTAATAAAAAACTGTGTTCTTTCCACTCCCAATAGTCTGTCGATCTGCAATTATGCTGCTCTTTAATAATAATTTCCTTTAAAATAAATCCGGCGTCTACAAACTTTTGCATAGCAGTCATTCCTAGCGGCAGGACATAACCATTCTTTCGAATATCGCCAATCATAAATGAACAGATTTTGTTATTTTTTAATACTCTATATGACTCTTTCGCAACATCTATCATGGCTTGTAAAAAATTATCATATGACAAATATGAAATATCCTCCGGCACACCCTTGCTATAACGTATGATATCCGCATATGGCGGATGCGTACAGATTAAATCCACACTCTCAGATCGTATAAATGCTAAATTTCTTGCATTTCCAATTTTAGTATATATTTGAGATTGTTCCTGACATGAAAAATTCAAATTCGAATTCGATAGATTTACAGATTCCTGATTAACATCGACACCGATTGCATTTCTTCCTAATAGCTTCGCTTCGATCAATGTTGTTCCGCTTCCCAAGAACTGATCCAATACCCAATCATTTTTCTTAGAGTATCTTAAAATAAGGTTCCTCGGTATATACGGCGACCAATTTCCTCTATACTTTCCTGAATGTGTCGCCCATTTTCCTCTATCTGGAAATGACCAAATAGTTGTATCCTCTAATTTAAAGTTTTCTGGATATTCTTTTATAACAATACCCCCTTTCTGTTATATTATAAATACTATAACGCAGATATTTTGATATGTCCATACCTCAGTTCAAAAATTTTGTATGGTGTACTTTTATCAATGTCATTTAGTTTGCGAGAAATTTGTTTAGTTAAGCATTTGCCGCAAACA
>JAMPAC010000042.1 GCA_023667395.1 Blautia sp.
CATTCCCGCGGGTGATGACGATCCTGGGATTTTTCAGCGCCCCGGGCTCTTTCCCCTTCCCTGCGGGCTCCGTTTCCCCTGCTTCCGCCTTTTCCGTGGGAATCCCCGCCTTTTCGGGTTTTGTTTTCCTCACGTATTTCTCCGGGTGTTCTTCCTCCGCATAGTATTTGGGAAGCCTTGCCCTTTCCTCCGGATCCGTGATGTTCCTCTCCAGTACGGTACTCCTGACGATGTTCTTGTCCTTTGGGGCGTCCACCATGATCCTCAGATGCTTCCCCGTCCCGCCGAGGAACACCAGCTTGATGTCCTCGCCGATCATCAGATATTCTTCCGTGCTAACCGTAAGTCTTAACATGCCAACCTCCTTGTCGCTTCCAGCGATCCCTGCCTGTTTTGAATACAACACTTTATTAACAAATGTTGCGTTGTGTATCATGGGATGCAGCGCTTTTTTTGTGTGCCACAGGGATTTCAGCGTTAAAACAAGGGAGTTTTTTCATTTCAGAAGCAGTCGCTTTCCGAAATGCCGGAGAAATGACAGAAAAAAGATTTAAAAAAATTTCAGATCAGCCCTAAAGTATTTCCAGCGCCGTCCGATAAATAAAATAACAGGCACGAATGCAACATTTGTTAATAAAATGTTGCATTCGCGTTTTTCTTGCAATTACATGCCATCTGTTGTATAGTGGTTTCGAGTTGATATTTTACATATATATGGAGGAGAACATCATGAAAGAAAAAGTAGTCCTTGCTTATTCCGGCGGTCTGGACACTACCGCCATCATTCCCTGGTTAAAGGAAAATTTCGACTATGAGGTCATCTGCGTCTGCGTGGACTGCGGACAGGCTGAGGAACTGGACGGCCTGGAGGAGCGGGCGAAATCCTGCGGCGCGTCCAAACTCTACATCGAGAACGTGATCGACGAGTTCTGCGACGAGTACATCGTTCCCTGCGTGCAGGCCAACGCCATTTATGAAAATAAATACCTGCTGGGCACATCCATGGCAAGACCCCTGATCGCCAAGAAGCTGGTGGAGATTGCCAGGAAAGAGGGCGCTACCGCCATCTGCCACGGCGCTACCGGAAAGGGCAACGACCAGATCCGTTTCGAACTGGGCATCAAGGCCCTGGCTCCCGATATCAAGATCATTGCCGCATGGAGGAACGACAAGTGGACCATGGATTCCCGGGAATCCGAGATCGCTTACTGCCAGGCGCACGGCATCCATCTTCCTTTTTCCGCCGATTCTTCCTACAGCCGCGACCGCAACATCTGGCACATCAGCCACGAGGGACTGGAACTGGAGAATCCCGCAAACGAGCCCAACTTCGAGCATCTGCTGGTGCTGGGAACCACGCCTGAGAAAGCGCCTGATGAAGGCGAGTATGTGACCATGACTTTTGAGAAAGGCGTTCCCACCTCCGTAAACGGCAAGAAGATGAAAGTCTCCGAGATCATCAGCGCCCTGAACGAACTGGGCGGGAAGCATGGCATCGGCATCATCGATATCGTGGAGAACCGTGTTGTCGGCATGAAGTCCAGGGGCGTCTATGAGACTCCCGGCGGTACCATCCTGATGGAGGCTCACCAGCAGCTGGAGGAACTGATCCTGGATCGCGACACCTACGCCATGAAGAAAGAAATGGGCAGCCGTTTTGCAAGCCTTGTGTACGAAGGCAAGTGGTTTACCCCTCTCCGTCTGGCGGAACAGGCGTTTATCGAGGAGACGCAGAAATATGTCACTGGCGAAGTGAAGTTCAAGCTTTACAAGGGCAACATCATCAAGGCTGGCACTACTTCTCCTTATACTCTGTACAATGAATGCATTGCTTCCTTTACCACAGGCGACCTGTACGATCACCATGACGCGGAGGGCTTCATCAACCTGTTCGGGCTTTCCTGCAAGGTAAGGGCCATGAAGATGCAGGAGCAGGGTGAGGAACTGTTCTGAGCCAAATGGATACCAGCACATCCGCTGGCTGTATGCATTTAAGGATATTGATATGATTTTTGCGATACTTTCGGGAGGATATCTCCTTGTGATTAACCTGATCGGCTATGCCATGATGGGCATGGATAAAAAAAGAGCCATCCGGGGTGCCTGGCGCATCTCGGAGGCTTCTTTATTTACCGTCGCACTGCTGGGCGGCGCATTGGGGTGTACCCTTGGCATGAACCATTTCCGCCACAAGACGAAGCATTGGTATTTTAAGTACGGGATGCCCGCGATCTTTGCGGCGCAGGCCTGTGTGCTGGGGTATTTCCTGTGGAAAGAGTGATTCTGACCGGGTGATCAGGTGGTCACGATCACCCCGCCGTCGTTGGCGTACATACTGCTGATGCCCCGCATATCCATCACCACGCACTCTTTAAATTTCCGTTTGGCCAGAATGATATTCTTCACCATCTCCGCCCTGGAAAGTTCGTTGCAGTGGGTGATGATCAGGCGGCGCTCCTCTGGCTTTTCCACCTCTGCCGCCGCGAATTCCGCCATTTTTATCAGCGCTTTCCGGGTACCGATGGACTGACTCTTCTGCTCGATCTTTCCCTTGACGCCTATCAACACCGGCCTGATGTTCAGGCTGGTCACCGCCAGCGCCTTGATGCCCGATATCCTGCCGTTTTTAATGAATGTGTCCAGATTGTCCAACACAAAATAGGTATGCACACTGTCGCGGTATTTTTCAATCTGTTTTACGATCTCCTCAAAGGGCAGCCCTGCCTCCTCCAGTTCAACCAGCTTCAGCGCCAACTGCGTCTCAGCGCCGCTGGCGGATTCCGAGTCTATCACATGAATCTGCTTATCGCCATATTTTTCCTGATACAGTTCCATTCCCAGTTTGGCACTGTTATAACTGCCGCTGAGATGGGACGACAGGGTTACGGCATATACATGATCGGCCTCCCCGCAGTAGGCCTCCATGAAAAGTTCCGGCGAAGGGCAGGAGGATCTGGGACATTCAGGAGATTCCGCCACCTTTTTCAAAAATTCTTTCTGGTTAAAATCATCGTCATCCAGGATCCGGTAATCCCCTACCTCAATCCCCAGGGGAACCCGCACGAAGCGGGGATCGTCCAGCAATTCTTTCGGAAGTTCACAGCAACTGTCTACCACTATCTTGTAACTCATATTTCCTCTCATTCCGCCGCATAAGCGGCATGGTAATTACTTTTCGTAACCAAAAATGCTATCACATATGGTTTTCATTACCATATATGATAGCATTCAAAATGCAGTATGTAAAGCATATTATTTCCATATTGGGGATTTTTTACAACTTTTCTTACTCCCGGGGCTCCCTAAACCCTTCCTTCACCTCCCTGTCGTTCGCCAGGATGAAATGGCCGGGGCGGATCTCCTGCCACGTGGGCGGGTTTTGGTCATAATCGTGGACGGTGGGGTCGTAGACCGTCAGCTTCTTCTCCCGCTCCCTGACGGGATCAGGCATGGGGATCGCAGACAACAACGCCCTCGTATAGGGATGGGCAGCATGGGTGATCAGTTCCTCCGTCTCCGCCAGTTCCACAATGCGCCCCTTGTACACCACCGCAATCCGATCGGAAAAGTATCGCATCACCGACAGATCGTGGGCGATAAAGATATAGGTGATCCCCCGGGATTTCTGCAGGGAGGCCAGCAGGTTCAGCACCTGGGCCCGTATGGACACATCCAGGGCGGAAATGGGCTCGTCCGCGATAATGCACTCCGGCTCCATGATCAGGGCCCGGGCAATGCCAATCCTCTGCCTCTGTCCGCCGGAAAACTCATGGGGGAAACGGCTGGCGAACTCCGGAAGCAGCCCCACCTCCGCCAGCGCCTGCTGCACCCGGTTCCTCCGCTCCTCATTGCTGATCTTTTTGTTCAGGTTCAGCAATCCCTCGCTGACAATATAGTCCACTTTCGCGCGTTCGTTCAGGGAAGCCATTGGATCCTGGAAAATCATCTGGATCTCCTGGATGACCTGTCTGTCCAGCTGGCGGCTGATCCTGCCGTTGATCCTGTTTCCCTTATAAAGGATCTCTCCCGCCGAGGTGGGATGGATCCGCATGATGGCGCGTCCGATGGTGGTCTTGCCGGAGCCGGACTCTCCCACGATGCCGAAAGTCTCCCCCCGGTATACCTGGAAGCTTACCCCCCTGACCGCCTCGAAAGCCTTTTTGCCGTTTCCGAAAGTGACATGTAAGTCCTTTATGTCCAATAACACTTCTCTCGCCGTACTCACCCTAACACCTCCAGATTCTTCAGATTGCGGATGCTCTCAGGGGGCTCCAGTTTCGGCGCCCTGGGATCCAGGAGCCAGGTCTTTGCCTTATGGGTCTTGCTGATCTCAAAATAAGGCGGCGCCATCAGGAAATCGATCTTCAGCGCCCTTGGATTCCTGGGGGCGAAAGCGTCTCCCTCTATGGTCTTATACAGGCTGGGGGGCGTTCCCTGGATGGTGAACAGCTCCTCCCCTTTCTGTCCCAGCTGGGGCAGGGAGGAAAGCAGCGCCCATGTGTAGGGATGCCTGGGATCGTAAAACACATCCTCCGCCGTCCCGATCTCCACAAAGTCCCCGGCGTACATGACTGCCACCCTGTCCGCAATATTGGCCACCACCCCCAGGTCGTGGGTGATAAAGATGATGGTCAGGTCATATTTTGTCTTTAACTCTTTCAACAGGCTCATGATCTGGGCCTGGATGGTCACGTCCAGGGCCGTGGTGGGCTCGTCGCAGATCAGGATTTTAGGATTGCAGGCCAGGGCGATGGCAATGACCACGCGCTGACGCATACCGCCGGAAAACTCGTGGGGATACTGCCTGTAGCGCCTCTCCGGCTCCCGGATGCCCACATCCTGCAGGTAGGAATACACCTTATTTTTCACCGCTTCCCTGCCTTTTATATCCGGCTGGTGGAGGCGCACCGCCTCGGCGATCTGCTCCCCGATGGTCTTTAAGGGATTCAGGCTGGTCATGGGATCCTGCATGATCATGGCGATCTCCCCGCCCCGGATCTTCTGCCATTCCTTTTCCGTCTTATATTTCGCCAGATCCTTTCCGTCATAAAGGATCTCTCCCGAGGAGATGAATCCGTTTCCGTCCAGCAGTCCCATAAAGGATTTGGTCAGCACCGACTTGCCGGAACCGGATTCCCCCACCACCGCGATGCTCTCGCCCCTGTACACGTCCAAGGACACATTCCTGATGGCGTGGAGCACCTGTCCCCGCAAGGTAAATTTAATATTCAGTTCCCTGACCGATAACATTACTTCCTGGTTCATACTTTCTATCTCCTCTATTAAGTCCCTCTGCTCCTGAGAAGAATCGTGCCAACGATTCTTCCGTGTGAGATTTAGAGTTTCTCCGCGAAGCAGCCCTTGCTGCGAGCGGCTAGAAACTCTTCTCACACTTTACTTATGATTTTTGGGATCCGCCGCATCGGAGAACGCATTTCCCACAATGTAAAAGGAAATCGTCACAATGGACAGGATCACCGTGGGATAGATCAGCTGATACCTCTGGGACGCGTTCATCATCACCGCCCGCCCTGCGTCGATCAGGTTCCCCAGGCTGGGCGTGGACGTGGGCAGCCCCAGTCCTATGTATGTGACAAACACCTCGTTGCCGATGGCTCCGGGAATGGACAGCGCCATGCGCAGCATGATCACGGACACCAGATAAGGCAGCAGGTTCTTCAGCACCAGCCTCCTGGTAGGCGTCCCCAGGCACCTGGACGCCAGGTTATAATCCCTGTCGCGGATGATCAAGATCTGGTTGCGGATGAACCGCGCCATGCCGATCCAGCCCGTCAGGGACATGGCAAAAATCAGCGTCTTCACGCTGGGGGATAAAATATATGCCACCAGGATCAGGATGATGGTCTGGGGAATATTGTCCAACACATTGTATAATTCCGTAAAAAAGAAATCCAGCTTCCGCAGATAGCCCCACAGTACCCCCATGGTGATGCCCACCGCCGCCTCTATCATGGCCACCGCGAAACCGATCAGGATGGAAGTCCTTGTCCCCGCCCAGATACGCGCCCAGAGATCCTGCCCGATGTTATTGGTGCCAAACCGGAAAGTTTCGTTGGGAGGCACATTTCGCAGCGCCATAAAAGTATTCGGGTCGTTATTCACCGTGTTGGGGTCGAACTGCCCGGGCAGATGGGGCTGAATAAAAGTAAACAGCAGGATGGCAAGCATGATCAGCAGCACAGCCACCGCGCCCTTATTTTTAAAGAACATCCTCACCGTGCTGCCCCAATAGGAATAATTGCTGTAGCCTGTCTTCTCCGCCTCTTTCTCGTCA
Organism: Blautia sp.; assembly: GCA_023667395.1. Taxonomy (GTDB): domain Bacteria; phylum Bacillota; class Clostridia; order Lachnospirales; family Lachnospiraceae; genus Acetatifactor. Next base: position 6,296 of record JAMPAC010000042.1, read on the forward strand.
TAATCGGCATAAGAAAAGAGTTCCGCATCGCTGATGCCCGCCGTCTTATCCACCTCGGCCCTGATCTGCGCTTCTGCGGCTTCCTCCAGATTTTTCGAAAGCTTATCCTTTAAAGAAAACATCAGCGTCCGCCCTCCTTCCTGCCAAGACTGATCCTGGGATCCAGGATCGTCATCATGATATCGCCCAGCAGCAGGCCGATGACGCCCACCGTGGCATATAATAAAACAATGGCCTGAACCATATTGTTGTCATTATCCTTGATCACCGTCACCAGCAGGCCGCCCATGCCGGGGATGCTGTACAGGGATTCCACATAGATGGAGCCGATCACCGTATTTAAGAAGGAAGATGGCAGATACTGCACCATGGGCACGAACGCATTCCTGAAAATATGGCGGAACATGACCCTGTTGCCGGAAGCGCCCTTTGCCTTGGCCAGGCTCACATAGTCCTTATTGCTCTCATCCACCATATAACGCCTCAGCCACATGCCGTAATAGGCGATATTGCCCAGGGACATGGAAAGCACCGGCAGGATCCAGCTTCGCCAGTTATCAGGATTAAAAAGCAGCGGAATTTTCAACAGGGTGGTTCCGTACATCTGGATGAGCAGGTAATAGACCGCCGCAGGCACCGCCTGGATGAATACGATAAAGAGCGTGCCGAATTTGTCAAAAAATTTCCCCTTGTACCGCGCCATCATCGTCCCCAGCGGAATGCCAAGGCACATGGCCGTAAGGATGGACAGGCAGCCCAGCTTAATGGATACGGGCAGCTTATCTCTCAGGATCTCCGTCACGGGGACATTGACCCGGTAGCTGTGGGACACGCCGAAATCCCCCTTGAACATATTCTGAAAGAAATGCACCAACTGCAACGGCAGGGGATCCAGAAGCCCCTGCTCCCTTAAGCCCGCCTGGATCTGCGCGTCCGTCAGCTTGTCAAAATTCTGGAAATAACCCTCAATGGGCATCTGGCGCATCAGGATAAAGACGATGCATATGATCAGCGCCAGTGTCAAAAGGGATCTTCCGATTCTCTTTATCAGGTATTTTGCCATAATATTCTCCAGTCCGATACCATTTCTTTTATGATACAAGTATACCGGCAAACAATTAAAAAACAGGCAGGTACAGGAACATTCCCATACCTGCCCTCTACTTATCTTATTCCAATGTATTCCACCTGTCAAGGTTTACGGCGCTGACTTACTTATGCTCCGCCATGGAAGCCTCGAACTCCTCCATGGAGATCGGCTGGTCGTACAGCTTCTGCCCCTTGTAACGGAGATTGGATACGCCGAAAGCGGCATACTGTCCCTCCCAGGGATTCAGCCTGGAAACCACGAAATCGCTGACCGTCACGCCGTAAGGCACCGCCAGGGCATGCTCGATGAGGTAACTCTCCGCCTCGGCAAACGCCGCGTAACGCGCCGTGGTATCGTCGGTAATGGCCTTGGCAGCCTCCACCAGGGCAAAGTACTCTTTCACCGTCTCAGCAGAAGCGGTGTTATCTTCAATAGCATATGCCATGTAAGCGTATCTCATGCCGCGGTTGTAAGTGCCGTCGCTGTTTGCGGACTGATAGAAAGGATCCGTCCAGGTCTCGGGATCGGCATAGTCCGCGCCCCAGTTGCAGAGAAGCAGCATGTAGTCGCAGGAGCGGCGCACATCCGTCAGGAAACTGTCGGAGGGACCCGCCTCCACGATGATGTCAATATAATCCGTGCCCAGAACGCTCTCCAGCTGCTGCTCCAGTACCACGCACTCTTCCTCCCAGTTGGTAGTGGAGGGATTATAACGAACCAGCGTCTTTACGGGGAAAGTAACGCCCTGGGAAGCCAGTTCCGACATGGCAGCCTCCTTGTAAGCCACCGCTGCGTCAGGATCGTAGAAATCCTTGGATGTAATATCCGCAAACGCCTCCTGCTCCGTATAATCCTTTCCGGTGGACTCATCCACGGAGAAGCCTGCGGGCGTGATGGTATTCTGGATGTAGTTGGCAGGATCCGCATAATCGCCCGTGCTGATATATACTGTGCTGGTACGGTTGATGGCGTGCATGATGGACTGGCGGAAATTCTCGTTGTTCACGGCGATCTCCCAGTTTGCAGGCTCATACTTCTCATCGATGCTGTAGCCGGTCATGCCGTCCCTGTAGAAGTCCTCATTTAACGCGTGTACGTTAAAGTTAAAGCAGTAGAAATAGTCAAAGTCAATCTTAGGCCTCTGCATGCTGACCATGTTGCTGGTAGCGGGATCGCTCATCCACGCGTCAACGATATCGGAACCCAGCGTGGTCTGGTCGATCTCGCCCCTCTTTGCCATCTCCGCGCCGATGGTGTCAGCCTCCGCATTGTAGGTTCTCTGGATGGCATCGATGTAAACATGCTCCGCGTCCCAGTTGTTGGGGTTCTTGGTCAGGACCATCTGCACCTGGGGTTCGAAAGCGGAAATGTAAAACGCGCCGCAGTAGTACATGGTATCGGCAGTAGTGGCAAAATTCGTGCCCTGCTCCTCCAGCTGGGGACCATATGCAGGCATAAAGCATACATAGGTAAGCATGGACAGGAAATAAGGACACTCCGCCGCCAGGGTATACTGCAGGGTGGTGGCATCCACAGCCTTTACGCCCACCTCGGAGAAGTCGATCTTAGCCGCGCCCTCCTCTCCCGCAAGGCCGTTGTAATACTCTTCCGCGTTCTTGATGGTGCCGAACAGGTTGCTTGCGGTGGCGCTGTTATTGGCAGGATCCAGCACATATGCCATGGCATCCACAAAGTCCTGAGCGGTCACATCCGCAACCTCCGCGCCGGTATTGTCCACCCACTTCTGTCCCTCACGCAGGGTAAAGGTCCAGGTCATGGATGCCTCGTCATAACTCCATTCTGTCGCCAGGCCAGGCTGCAGATTGGCGAAGTTATCGTATTCAACCAGGGTATCGATCACATTTGCGCCGATCTGGTATTCATTGGTAGTTGCGGTGATCAGGTAATTCAGCGTGGAAACCTCGCCGGAATACAGGACGCGGTACACGCTGCTGCCGCTCTCGGACTGACTGTCGCCGCTTCCCGAAGCGCTTGCCGGCTGGCTGTCGCCGCTGCCTGAAGCGTTTGCCGACTGATCGTCCCCGCAGCCTGTCAGCATGGCTGCCAGCATTGCTGCAGACAGAGCCATTGAAAGCAATTTCTTCTTCATAATATTCTCCTCCTGTTATAATCTATCCTGGCATAATGACAAAAATGGGGTAGCATTCACATTGAAGCTACCCCATCGTAACCACTCGCCAATTACTATTAGTATACTGTATTCTGTGGGAAAATCAAGCTTTTTTTCATTTTAGCGCAAAAACTCCGCTTTCCAAGTCACATCCTCGAATCCAAGCCCCCTGTCCTCATACTCCGCCTCGCCCCTCTGATTATCGTAGGGGTCGGCGCGCAGGAAATTCTTCCTGACATCAAATTCACACTGGAAGCGGGAATTTGCCGCCATGCGGAAAGGATCCAGGTTGCCGAAGTAAAACTTTCTCCGCTCCTCATCCCTTTCCCGGTACGCACTCCCCCCAAAGGAACAGTCCACGCATCTCCAGCCGTAAGGAGCGATATAAACCTGCGCCCAGTCATGGCAGCCTGCGGAAAAGGGCGTGGTATACAGGCCGGACTGCCACCTGGCGGGAACCCCCGCAATCCGGCACAGGGTAATAAACATCAGCGCCTGGATCCCGCAGTCTCCCCGGCCGCCGATGGCCGCGTATTCCGCCAGGTTCTCGATGGTAAAATAGCTTCTCACAAAGGAGTACTCCACATGGGTGGTGATATAGTCGTAAATGCTCCTCGCCCGGTCCAGCGGGTTCTCCAGCCCCTCTGTCAGTCTTCCCGCCAATGCGCGCATATAGGGCGTAAAACGGATATGGGGCAGCTGCTCCGCCAGGTCTTCCGCAAATTCCGCCGGATCCATGGGCTGCACCTCCGCCGGATCCATCTCCACATAGTCCGTCCGGTTCACATAGGAATATTCTACCCAAAATTCGTGGTTTTCCCGCATATCCTCCTGGAAACAGACGGCACGCTGGGAACTGTGGGGAGGAGCAAGTTCATAGGTTTCCGGAAAGGCGGCAAGGATTCGGATATCCCGGATCTGTGCGCATTCCGCCGGGATGGGGATATGTACTTTTACACGGCCTTTCTGAAAACTTCCGTCCCTGATGCGCAGGGACGCCCTGATGTGGAAACGGCGCTCTGCGGATCCCTGCTCCCTGATCTGCCGTACCACATCCAGAAGAGCCTGTTTCTCCCTGTCGGCGGACTGTTGGCTTATTCTCCCCCGGGCATCCGCCCCTGCCCTGCCTGCGCGTTCTATCAGGGAGAGATTGACTTTCAGCAGCGTTTCCACAAACCGGTTAAAAAAACGTTCCTCCCCATCCACATGGATCCAGTCTATCCTGCCCTGATCCTGCAGGGTGCGGAATTCTTCTTCCGTCAGATCCGGCACTGCCGCCCGCAGCTTTGCCAATGCCTCCCCGTATGTATACGGATACTCCAGGGGAAGCCGCCTCAAAATTTCCCGCTCCAGCATCAGCTTTTTCCTGAGTGCGTCAGGAAGATCCCTTTCCAGCCACAGCCCGATCAGCCTGTCCGCTCCCTGAAAATCCCCGTGCCACTTCCGTTTCAGGATATCCTCCGGAAGTTCCACAGCCAGATATTCTATGTCCTCAAATCTGAAATCGTTCATGTGCGGTTCCTTCCTCTCTGAAAAATCGTTTATCCGCATTCCCTTGACTATCTTCCCCGCAATCAGTATACTACAGTTAATCACAATTTGAAAGGCATGGTTATGAAATGATCGCATTACAGATTACATCCATGAAACAATTTATGAACCAGCTGCTGGCCGCGGATACTTTTGATATGTTCCTGCTGGAGGAGGCCGTGATCAGCGCCGCCTGCACTTTTACCATAGACGGGCGCATCAACAGGGATTTTTACAGCAGCGGGGACGGGGAGCCTGTGGAACTGCCCTATGACTTCCGTCCCTGGGGCGAAGTAAAAGGGCTGTGCTTTGACCTGATCAAAGGAAAGCGCACCCCTTTATTTTTCCGTTTTGTCCTGCACCTCATGCCCGAAAAGGCAGCCGCGCTGCTGTCAAAGGAGAACAGCGACGTGGATCCCTCCCTGGTAAAGGCGCTGGTGTTAAACATCCGTTACGACGGCTCCAGGGCGGTCCTGACCACGGGCACGGCCTATCACACCTTCCTGCTCTCCAAAGAGCCCGACGCCATCTGGGACAAAGCGGTGATGAAGTATCTGGAGGGAAAAGGCATCCCTACTTCATTTTTGACTTAAACACCAGGCTGGCCAGATAGCCGAAGATCAAAGCTGCCGAGGTACCCACCGCGCCGGCCTTGAAACCGCCCGCGAAGACGCCCAGAAGTCCCTGTTCGTCCACCGCTTCCTTTACCCCTTTCATCAGAACGTTGCCAAAGCCCAGAAGGGGCACGCTGGCTCCCGCTCCCGCATATTCCTGAAAGGGCTCGTACCAGCCCAAAAAGCTGATCACCGCTCCCGTTACCACCAGCAGCACCATGATCCTGCCCGGCATCATCTTGGTCTTTTCCATCAGGATCTGTACCAGCGCGCAGATCAGCCCGCCTACCCAGAACGCATTCACATAATCCATCATTGCAAGCTACTCCTTTATATGCCCTGTTCCAAAGGGCTTTCTTGGAAACAGTATCTGCAAGGGATTCCTGTTTTATACATATTTACAACGCCGCGATGACCTCCACCTCGCACAGCACGTTCTTAGGCAGCGTCTTGACCGCCACGCAGCTTCTTGCCGGTTTCTCGGTAAAATATTTTGCGTACACCTCGTTAAATGCGGCGAAATCACCCATATCCGCCAGGAAGCAGCTGGTCTTTACCACATTGGCATAATCGGCGCCTGCAGCTTTCAGAATCTCACCCACATTCTTACATGCCTGCTCCGCCTGGGCGGTGATATCCGTCCCCTCGATCTCGCCGGTGGCGGGATTAATGGGAATCTGGCCGGAAGCAAACAGCATATTGTTGGCAATGATCCCCTGTGAGTAAGGCCCGATCGCTGCGGGCGCCTTGTCTGTAAAAACTTTCTGTAACATGATCTTATCCTCTTTTCTATTTTTCTGTATTTCCCTATTTGCCCATATCCACTTCCGGCTCGTCAAATTCCGCCGTCACATAGAACCCCCTGGCGTTTTCCACCACGTCCGTCACCGTGCCCTCCCTGCTCTTAAGCCGGTAACGAAAAGGAATATTGGCGGACATGGCAAGCGCCGGATCGATGGTGTAATAATAATTGCTGGGCAGCGCCCCCTCTGTCACCGTGATCTTCTGTCCCGCCTCCAGCAGTCCGGGGCGCTCCATCTTAAATTCCACTCGCCGCATCAATTCTCACCCTCAGCTTCCTACAGCCAACACTCCTGCGGCATTCACTCAATCCCTGTGTATGCACGACAGTTGGCCAGCTGCCCGCAGAAATCATCAGCTCCGATGCAGGGCATCAGGATTGTTGACCCCATTCGCCAAGATGGATAGGGAACCAGAGGTTCCCAACGCATCCGCCTGGCTCATTGCCCACAGGAATCGATCCGCCCCGGCGCGGCCAGCGCGCCGGGTATCCGCATATCAAGAATAGCCCAAATGAATGGGAAAGTCAAGACTCCAGCACCAGCGCGTGGGCAATTCCGGGGACGCTTTTGCCTTCATTGAAGCTGGTCTTGGAAAGCAGCGCCCCCGTAGGCATGAAGAGAACCCTCTTCCAGTTGCCCTCCTCCAGCTGTTTCAGGATATAGGCCGACAATGTTACCGCGCTGCACCCACAGCCGCTGCCCCCGGCATGAGTATCCTGGGATTCCCCGTCATAAATCTCAATGCCGCAGTCCATGTGCTGCTCGGAAATATCATACCCTTTCTCTTTCATCAGGTCGATCAGCACCTTCTGACCCACTTTTCCCAGGTCTCCGGTAATGATCTTGTCGTAATCCTCTGGTTGACTTCCATAGTCAACAAAGTGCTGTTCCAGCGTGGAAGCCGCCGCAGGCGCCATACAGGCTCCCATATTCATGGAGTCCTTCAAGCCGTAATCCACAATCTTTCCCACGGTCATCCCCGTAATCCTCGCCCTAGGCTTATCCCCATAGGCCGACAACGCCGCCTCGTTTCCCAGCACAAAGGCCCCTCCCCCCGTGACGGTCCATGTGGCGGACAGGGGACGCTGGTTCCCATACTCCAGGGGAAAACGGAACTCTTTTTCCGCACTGGCAAAATGGCTGGATGTCACGCAGACAACTCTCTCCGCAAATCCGCCTGCTATGGTCATGACCCCCACAGTCAACGACTCTCCGCAGGTCGAACATGCCCCATATACACCCAGTAGTGGTATCTGATATGTGGATATACCAAATGATGTGGCTATGGATTGACCAAGCAGGTCACCCGCAAAAATAAACTTGACATCCTCCGCCTTGACTTTGGCTTTTTCCAGCGCCAGCTGAACCGCTGTCTTCTGCAGGCTGCTCTCCGCTTCCTCCCAGCTTTCACAGCCGAACATATCATCGCTGCCCACCATGTCGAAGAGCAGTCCCAGCGGCCCCTGCCCCTCCTTGGTTCCCACAATGCTCCCACTGTTTAAAATGTAGACCGGCTGCCCTGGTCTTACGCTTGCTTTTCCTAAATTCTGATTCATAAAAATTCCCTCCGGATAGAATAATGTTTTTGTCATTATCCCCTGTCCGGAGGGAATTCATTCATACGAAGCGGCTATGGCCGCCATATACAGTTCAGCCCCCCACATTCATAAAAGTGTCTGCTTCGCATCCAACGCCGCTTTCGCGGCTCATCTTTTATTTCCACGAGCAATGCGCCAATCGACCGTGCTTGCACGGGCAGTTGGCGAATGCCGTGAGAGCCCAATGGGCTGCATGTGAGGGCGCTCCGCTCATAAAATGATTTACAATCAGTGCTTTGTGTGCAAGCACCCACGCACAGCTTGCAAATCATTTTATGGCTGAACTGTATACATATAGCTGCTGACTACATATAAGACCTCGCCGTTGTATTCCACCCTTGACCATCCTGCGTCCGGGCTGTAGCCTGTCCTGTGCACCACTTCGCCATTGCTGATCTGGCAGCGGACGGTGGTTTCGCCCTCTGACGTACTGGGTTCCGTCCGCAGGTTCACATACTCTTTGGGTGTAATGTCGTCACTGCAGTCCGTAAAGATGATAATCCGCCCGTCCAGGGTACTGACCCTGTTGGGATTCGCCGCCTGGACAGGCGTTTTATATGTCAGATCCGTGGTCAGGTACTGTGACACCGCATACAGCGTCTCCCCGTTGTAATCCAGCCTTGTCCAGCCGGTGGCCTCGTTGACGCCGGTACGGTTCAGTATCTCCCCGTTTTTCGCCTGCACCACGATATTGTCCGCATTCAGGGTGCTTGGCTCCGAGCGCAGGTTAATCACGTCCTTCGGCGTTACATCCGCGTTATCCTGGGTAAATTCCATGGCCGTCGTTCCAGATACCGGCTCCTGCACGGCTGCAGAGGGCGGTGCAGTCTGGGAAGCCGCTGGCGTGGGCGTTACTGCGGGAGTGGCGGTGGCTGCAGGCGGCGCAGTAGGCGTGGGGGAGGCAGTGGAAGCGGGTACTGATTCCGATGGCACAGCAGGCTCGGATGCAGGTGCGTCTGATGCCGTTTCTGCGGATCCGTCCGCTCCCATGGCATCCGACGCGGAATATTCCGAGGAAACAAAAGCAGACGCCTGGGATTCGTCCCCTCCGTCTTTCTGCTCCAAATGGGTAAAATGCCACAAGACCGCACATATGACAGCCGCCAGCGCTATGACCCCGACCATTGCCACTGCAATTACCCAGGGCTTCACCGAGTCACTGTCATCCTCTTCCCATTCATCCTCCGGTTCCTCTTCCAGGAATTCGTCCTCCTCATCAAATCGTTCTCTCGAAATCCGCCCTGAAGACCGGCTGCCTGAACGCGGTTCCCTATTTTCCTCCCGGATATCCTCGAACACAATCTCCTCGAGTTCGTCATCCTCCTCTTGCAGGCTGATCCTTGATTCCAATTCCTGCGCCAGTTCCTCCACGTTCTCTTCATTTTTCTCTTTCATACTGATAGCCCCGCCTTTCCGCTGCTCACATATATCTACCTGTACATCTCACTCTGCGCCCGGATCAGATCCTGGTCTTCAAAATAATTGATCTTCATGGCGCTCTTTACCTCGGAAAGTGTCTGCGCAGCCACTTCTCTTGCAGTGTCGCTGCCCTTTTTCAGCACATCATAAATGGCGGGAATATCTTTCTCCAGTTCTTTCCTGCGGTTACGGATGGGCTCCAGCGTCTCCTGCATGATATTGTTCAGGAATTTCTTTACTTTCACATCCCCCAGCCCTCCGCGTACATAGTGCGCTTTCAGTTCGTCCAGGTTCGGATAATCCGGCAGATACCTCTCGAAATGCTCCTGCCTGCAGAAAGCGTCCAGATAGGTAAACACTGTATTTCCCTCCAGATGCCCCGGGTCGCTCACCTGCAGGTGCTGGGGATCCGTGTACATGCTCATGACCTTGGCATGCACCTCATCCGCGCTGTCAGCCAGATAGATGCAGTTTCCAAGGGACTTGCTCATCTTTGCTTTCCCGTCGATGCCGGGCAGCCTCTTGCAGGCCTCGTTCTCGGGCAGCAGCGCCGCAGGCTCCACCAGGACGGGCGCGTAAACCGTGTTAAATTTGTGCACGATCTCCCTGGTCTGCTCGATCATGGGCAGCTGGTCGTCGCCCACGGGCACGGTGGTCGCCTTGAACGCCGTGATATCGGAGGCCTGGCTGATGGGATAGGTAAAAAATCCCACCGGTATGCTGGCCTCAAAATTGCGCATCTGTATCTCGCTCTTTACCGTGGGATTCCTCTGCAGCCTGGCCACGGTGACCAGATCCATATAATAAAAGGTCAGTTCGCACAATTCGGAAATCTGGGACTGGATGAACAGAACGGACTTTGCCGGATCCAGGCCGCAGGACATGTAGTCCAATGCCACCTCGATAATATTCTGCCTTACCTTTTCCGGATTTTCAATATTATCCGTCAATGCCTGCGCGTCGGCGATCATGATGTATGTCTTCTTATATTCTCCCGAATCCTGTAATTCCACCCTCCGGCGCAGCGAGCCCACATAATGTCCCACATGCAGACGCCCCGTAGGTCTGTCCCCTGTCAAGATTATTTTATCCATTCTTTTTTACTCCAATCATGTTATTCTGCGCATGAACCGTTCAACACTCATAAATCATCCCCTGGCCGAACCGTTACGCAGTTTTGAAATGTCCACCCGTCTATTGTAGCATTTTCTTTGGGAGAATGCTATAATAATCTTATGCTTGAATGAAACAGTATTGCATATAAGGATGGGAAGCATGCGGCGAAGTAATGATTTTTCACTTTTTCATATAGCGGACGTGCCTTATCTGCTGCCTTTCGGACAGGGCATCGCGGATTTAAGGAGGGGGATCCAGATCAATGACACCGGGGCATACCTTTGGACGCTTTTGGAGGAAGAGCGCTCGGAGGACGAACTGATCTCCCTCTGCGCGGCGCATTACGAGACCCCGGATTCCCAATTGCCGCAATTAGAGGCCGACTTACAGCAATTTCTTCATATGCTGGATATTTTCGGGATGCTGGACCGTCCTGATGACCTGGCCTGTTCCAATGCCATATCCGTTCCTGACGACCGCGATACCGGAAATCCTTCCTTTGCAGACACTGAAAGCGCCCCCGTTTCAACCGATGGCACAGTCAAACGGGAGGGGACAGGAACCGCTTCCATCCACCCCGCTGCCGTAAGGCGTTATCTGTCCATCGGCGGTCTTACGCTTCTGCTGGACGGACCCGCTGAGGCATTTTCACAGGAATTTGACGCTTTCGAGATTTTCCCTGATCCCGCCCCGGCTGGTGCGTCGGGCGATGTCTTTCGCATTGACCAGACGGTTACCGTCACGGAACTTGCGCCCGGAGTCCGCCCGGAAAGCAAAACCCTGCTGCGGAACCGGGAACTGATCGTGATGGAAAGCAGCCTGCAGTATATCTTCCTGTTCCCTGCGGCGCCGGGGATCCGGGAGGCGCGGCTGACAAAGGACGGGGCTGATGCCTGCTATTACTGCTGCCCGCCCTATACCGAAAACCTGCGGCATGACTTATTTCACGCCATCAGGCTCTCTTTTTTATACCTTGCGCAGTTGCATAATATGGTGGTATTGCACTCCGCTTCCCTGCTTTACCGGGACAGGGCATGGCTTTTTTCCGGGCATTCCGGCGCCGGTAAATCCACCCACACCAACCTTTGGAAAAGACTCTATGATGTCCCCCTGATCAATGGCGACTTAAACCTGCTGTCCATGAACCATGGACATTCCATGGACTACAGACATTCCATGGAAAACGGACAGCCTGTGATCCATGGGCTGCCCTGGTGCGGGACTTCAGGAATCGTCGATACCCGTTCCTATCCCCTGGGCGGCATTCTCTTTGTCAAAAAAGCGCCGCAGAACTACATTTCAACCCTTGATGCAAGCCATGCGCAGCTTCTTGTGGCCCAACGGCTGATCTCCCCAAACTGGACGGAGGCGCTGTTACAGAAAAATCTGCGCCTTGTGGCGGAACTCGCCCCCCATATCCTGATCCGCCGCCTGCACTGCACCAGGGAACCGGAAGCCGCGGAGACGGCGAAACAGGCAATTGACGACTATCTGGCCTAAAAGCCTCTCACCATCTCTTCTATCTCCTCATCATTCAGGACAACGCACTTCTTATCCCGGATGGCATATACGCGCGTACAGGCCTCCAGGACAGTTGGTCTGTGCGTGGTGACGATACAGGTTCTGGGATAACTGTCCTGCATGATGTTCCGAAGCACTTTCCGCTCCGTTGCAACGTCAAGGGCGGAAGTGGCTTCATCCAGAAGAAGCAGCGGCGATTTTCTCAGAATAGCCCGAGCAATGGAAAGCCTCTGAGCCTGTCCCTCAGAGAACCCGCCCCCTCTTTCCTTGATCTCACTGTGGATCCCGTCAGGCAGCTTTTCCACAAACTCCCACGCACATGCCAGTTTCAGCGCCTCCATGATTTCCTCATCGGAGGCATCCTGCTTCACGTTGCGCATATTTTCCGCAATCGTCCCTGAAAACATGGTATTCCCCTGGGGAACATAGGAAAACAGCTTTCTGGTGGAGGGCGTCAGGGGAATCTTCTCCGTTCCTGCTTCCCCTTCTTTTCCACCGCCGCAGACAACCGCCTGCCCCCCCTGTGTCCTCATGAGGGACAATATTATGCGGATCATGGTGGTCTTTCCCTCGCCGGAAGGACCCACCAAAGCTATGATCTCATGCGGATAGACCTCTAGGGAAGCATGGGAAAACACCTGCGTTCCCGTCTTATAAGCATAATCCACTTCCGACACCCACAGACCGATTCCCTGACTTCTGTACTTTTCAAAAAAAACAGTTACCTCATCCTCCTGGCTATAATCTTCCCGGGGCATCTCCACGATATCCATCAGCCTCCCGGCGGAGGTGGTCAGGCTGATCGCCGAAGGAATCAGGGAAGTCAGGTTATGCAGGGTTCCTGTCAGGGTTCCTGACAATCCCAGGAACATCGTCATGGAACCGTAACTGATAGCGCCGCTCCAGACACGATAAATTCCCCAGCCATATGCGGCATAAGACACCATCATCCCCACTGTGGACAGCAACAGCGAAGTTCCCATGGACATCCGCTGGAAACTCAAACGCATCCCTATATATTCTTTCTGGTACGATTTCAGCTTCTCCACATAGAGACGTATCAGGTCAAAAGCTTTGATTGTCTGGATATTGGAAAAAGTTTCCTGGTTAAAACCCGACATTTTCGCACCCATCGCCGCACTTTTTTTATTATTATTCACCATGCGGTTCATAAGGGTCTTGGACAGGATCAGACTGACAGGCATACCCAAAAAAGCGAAAACCGCAAAAGAAGCGTCATAGTATACCACCATGGCAAACGAACTGACAAAACGGAACACATAGATGATCATATTGGGCAGAAAGCTCAATACCCCACTGGATATATTGGAGGCATCCGATCCCCACCTGGTCAGCAGATCGCCTGTATGATAGTTTGTGAGGGATTCCCAGTCCGTCACCAGAATCTTGGAAAAAATATCGGACTTGATTTCCGCATCCACCTTCATACTCAAATAACTGGACGCATAACCCGATACCTGGGACAGGAAAGTATTGCCCACTCCCAATCCTATCATGATACAGAAAGTCTGGATCACCACCCCGGTCTGATGTCCCGTAATGATATCCACAAGATCCCTGGAAACAAGGCTGGAAAGTAAGGATACCACTGTGGAAACCATTCCCAAAAGCGTATAAAAGACCATGACTATCCAGTATTTCCTCACATACTGATAAATCCACTTTGTCTGTATCCACATTTCCTGCAGACGGCCTGCTTTGATGCGGCCAATGATAAAGAGCAGCTTCTCTTTCATTTCCCTTTGTCCCTTCCACAACGGCAGTCAGATGGTTCCATAATCTGTCATAACATTGAAAAACCCTACAGAATTCAAGCGAATCCTGCAGGGTTCAATACTTACTGCATTCTTTCTTACCACGTATGCTGGCCACAGTCATGGTTGCAGATCAGCTGCGCACCGCTGATGGACAAACCTGCCTCCGACTGAACGATCACGTCGCCCAGACCAATATTGTCAGTACCATTATTATGATAGCTATAGTCAATGCTGATGGACGAAGTACCGTCACCACCTGCCAACGAACCATTAGACCACTGGTATGTAACAGCCTGGTTAAAGTACAGAACCAATGTCTGCTTGCCGCTGTGATGGCCGTCGTCAGCTGCATGCACGCCATCCACCTGGATACGGAAATCTCCTCTGCCCTCTTCCGGTGACTGATGGATATAAGCCGTTACCGAATAACAGTCCTCACCAGCGCCGCTTGCCGCATACACGCCCTCAGCCAGTTCTTCATTTACAAGTACAACTGGTTTTTCATATTTCATTTTTGTTCCCCCATTCCTACACTGTTTTATGTACTCTCAGAGCCTGTGGACACAGTGCATACACAAACCCCAAACCTCCATTATACCGGCCAGTCCATTTCTCAGTTATTACATAGCCCAATCTGTAACAGGATCATCGGGACCATAGCCCTTTTTCTCCCAGGACGGCATCCTGTTCCCATTATCCACATCATAGGATGAAGCTTCGCCGGACGCAATATAATGAGTCTGCAAGCCACAGCCGCTGCCCGTATTCGCAGGACATCCAAGACACGCAAACTGCTGCTTATATCCGCGGGTCGTACCACCCCAATCCGAATAATCCGGCGCCTGCCATACCCCTTTCATGTAAATACTGTCGCACTTGGGTCCATTGTCTGCGGTATCCCCACTGGCCGCATACACACCCTCCGCCAATTCCTCATTGGCCAATACCAATGGCTTTTCATACATGTTCATCATACCTCCAATCTGCAATACATTACATAGAAAAATACCCACACCTACTACATTTACTATAATATAATTTTGGCGTAACGTCAACATAAAAGGCGTTTTGTACTTTAATTCAATCTATTCAGAAAATTAAGCTAAACTGTCAAAAAATAGTAATACCACGTACCGCCTGTATAACAAAAAAGCAGACTTGGAAAGAAACAATACCCATGCCCGCCTTTCTGTTATAACCTGATTAATAGTTTTATGTACAAAATTACATATGGTGCTTTGTAACGATCGACGTATATCGCAGATCTGTCGCGCCCTCACCGCTGATCCAGACACCTTCGTATGAACAACCCGTATTAGAAGGAATTACACTTGCTTTCTCCACAGTAACCTTATTGCCGGAAATAGTACCATTGATACCATTATCCAACTTTACGGTAGCGGGCAGATCCGTAGCAAAAGTAATCTCTACGTAAAGGTTTGTCCAGTCTTCCTCAGCAATATGCGTGCGGCTTGCATCCTGAATGATTTCAAAATACAGCCAGTACCTTCCGCCCATGTTCGGACGCTCACTGATATTCTGAATCTCAAAACAATCACATTCCGCCACACTGCCGGAAGCCGCATAAACGCCTTCGGACATTCCCATATCCAAAATCTGAGGTTTTTCGTAACCCATAAGTTTCCCCCTCCTTTCTGGTGACATTCCAATAGTTACCTGCCTGACTTCATTATACGTTGTATGACTGGAAAAAGCAAATATAAAAACAAAATATTTTCCATTTTTAGTAACTATTCAGCCGCCTGCCTTTTCCCTCTTCATCCAGAAAGATGTCAGTGTAA
>JAMPAC010000043.1 GCA_023667395.1 Blautia sp.
GAAATTATTTCACACACTCAATCAAAAAAACTTACACAATTTACTTGACAAACCCGAAAGAAGTTTATAACCGATGCCGTACTGCCGCAGTCCGGCCATGGCTTCTCCCGTGACCTCGTCCACAATCTCTTTATCTGCCTGCCCACATTCAAAGCAGAAGTTCATTCCGTTACAAGCGTGGAAGACCCGAGGCAGAAGCGCCATAACAGTCACAGTTCCATAAGCGGAACCACCTCCTCAATGACATGCGCCATAACTTTGAAAATGTTCCCTGTTTCTTCTCTACATATTCATTCCTCCGGTATACTCATTCGCGGGATTCCCCGCTTCACTGTCAGTATACCGCTTTTTTGGCGCAATGCCGCTTCTGACCCTCAATACGCCCTTTCCGCCCCATTTCTTAACACTATCTTAGCGCCAGTTTGTTGATATCGTTCTCAAAAAAATTTATAATCAAAATAAGGTAATATGATGAATGAGGAGGTTGTTTATGCTTATTAAGAAAATAAATCTGCTTCCTTCCTGTCAGAAACATATCCACAACCTGATCGTTTTCATTTTCTGCATAACAGCTGCCATGGGTATTTCCTGCCTTTTACATAGAATGTCCGGTCAAAACCCCGTCAACACTGTCCTGCTCTTTATCTTTTTCCTGATCATAGTCTCATGCTGCACCACGGGATATCTGTACGGCGTCATCTATTGTCTGTCCGCAGTTCTTTTCTTTTTAAGCCAAAACATCATTTCCTCCGACTATCCCATAACCCTTGCCGCCATGCTTGCGATCACCGTTTTTGTCAGCGCCATGGCTTCCCATGCGACGCACCAGACCCATATGATTGCCGAAAGGGAAAAACTGCTCTCCGAAACCGGAATGGAGAAAATGCGGGCCAATCTGCTGCGCGCCATCTCCCACGACCTGCGCACTCCCCTCACCGGGATCATGGGCAACAGCGCCGCTTTCCTGAAAAACCAGTCCCATCTGTCAGAACAGGAAAAAACAAACCTTGTCACAAATATTTACGAGGATTCCAGCTGGCTCATCAACATGGTGGAAAATCTGCTCTCCGTCACCCGCATCCAGGATCAGTCCCTATGTCTGAACACCCGGGAGGAATCTGTTGAGGAAGTGGTGGAAGAGGCGCTCCGGAAAATGGGAAAACGGCATCCCGGATGTGTCATCCATGCGAAAGTCCCCGAGGGATTCATCCTGCTGCCCATGGACGCCATACTGATAGAACAGGTGATCATCAACCTGCTGGAAAACGCGTTATATCACTCCCACAGTACGGAACCCATTGATTTTATTGTAAATGATACGGGCGGAGAAGTGACTTTTACCGTGCGGGACTACGGTGTGGGTATACCCAAAGAAAAGCTGCACGGCCTGTTTGACAGCATGGTTCTCCCGGCTTCCGGCTACCCTGACCCGCACAACGGCATGGGAATAGGTCTCGCAATCTGCAAAACCATCATCACCGCGCACCATGGCACACTGACCGGAAAGAACCACGCTCATGGCGCCGAATTTGCATTTGCACTCCCAAAAACACAAGAGGGAACTCTCCCCCAACGGAAAGGAAATTTACAGTCATGAATACCAAAATCAATGTTCTGCTTATTGAAGACGACAAGAGTACCTGCTCCTATATCACCGCCTCCCTGAACGGAAACGGCTACCATGTTATCACCGCGCTCTCAGGCAGCGAGGGAATCAGTCTGGCTGCTTCTTTCTGTCCCGACGTGATCCTTCTGGACCTGGGACTGCCCGATATCGACGGCTGCGATGTGATCAGACAGCTGCGCAGCTGGAGCAGGATCTCCGTCATCGTCATTTCCGGCCGCACCATGGAACAGGACAAGGTAACGGCCCTGGACCTGGGCGCGGACGATTACATCACCAAGCCTTTCGGCCCTGCGGAACTGATGGCGCGGATCCGGGTCTCTCTCCGGCACAGCCGCACCGCCCTGACGGACAAACCATATAAAGCCGCCGGTCTGGAAATCTATTTTGAGCGGCGGATGATCTACTTAAACGGAAAGGAAATCCACCTGACCCAGATCGAATACCAGCTGCTGTCCCTGCTGGCGGAAAACTCCGGCCGGGTGTTGACCTATCAGTTTCTCATGCATTCCATCTGGGGACCCTATACGGACAACAACAACCGGATCCTGCGCGTAAACATGGCAAATATCCGGCGCAAAATTGAAGAAAATCCCGCCCAGCCCCAATATGTTTTCACCGAGATCGGCATCGGATACCGCATGCGGGAAAATGAAAACGCCTGAACCGGCATCACCCCCCTGTTCGTCTCCCCTGATTCTGCATCACATAAAAATCACCCTGGGATATGCTCATGAATCCAAACACTCATGGCATATTCCCAGGGTAATAGACCTGATCACGAACAGTTACCTGTCAATGGACTCCACCACCGCCCACATCTCGTCAGCGGTGACATAGCCGTTAAAGTCAATCCTCATGCCGTCCGCGTAATAGAGCGTGAACGACAGCGGTTCCCCCGCAGGCGGATCGGGCATCAGTTCTTTCCTGAAATCCTCCGCCACATATTCATTCAGTCCGTCCCTCCGTTCTATATCCTCCCTGGTCACCGTTTCGCCCTGCGTCATGTTCAGGTAAAAGATCTGCCCGCCGTCAGTCCATTTAAAAATAAGATTGTCCCATTGCTCCGGGAAAGCGCTCCTTCTGGCGGAAAAAGCTTCATAGCCTGCGGGAAGAACCGTTGGCAGATAGCTACTGAAAGGCTCCGTGGTACATGCCTCCTCCCATGAAATCTCTCCCCTGGAATCCAGCAGGGCGTTTTCCTGCCCCCGCAGCTGCGCATATTTATCCGCCTGGCTCAGGCTCACTTCCTGGCTGGCAGCGCCCACCGTATCCGTACCGCCGCTGCTGTCCGGGGATTCTAAATCGTGTATCTTACCTGCCTCTGTCTGGCTCGACGCACTCTGTTCCATCTGTAAGTCTGCAGCCTCCGCTGACGCCGCACCTGCGGCGGGCGCAGGAACAGCCTCCGTCGTAATTCCGTCCGCAAGGGCTGCCTCGCCCCCAGCCGTCCCGGCTTCCCATTCCGCTTCCCCGTTTTCCTCCAGCGCTCCACAGTCCGCTGCGGCCATGGACGACGCTGCCAGATCAGCCGCGCCGTTTAAACCCTGTCCGGATTGGTATTTGTCCGCCGTCAGGCGGTACCCGCCCCATGCCGCCGCGCCCACGGCCATCAGGCAGAGGCAGGCTGCCATCGCTTTACCGTATTTTCGATACAGCCTGTAAAGGGCGCCGGTCTTTTGATCCGCTTCCTGATTACACCGTTCCAGAAGTTCCTCGTCCACATCGGACAGGGCTTCAAAAATCTTCACTGCCTGTTCGCTCATAGTGTCACGCCCTCCTGCTCCAGAAAGTCTTTCAGCCGCGCCCGGGTGCGGAAAAGGATCGTCTTGACCGTGTTCAGCTTGATCCCATATCGTCTCGCGATCTCGCCGTATTCCTCCACATACCAGTATCTGCGCAGGAACACATTGCATTCCCTCTCAGGCAGGGAATGCAGGAATTCGTTGATCAGTCCTGCCAGTTCCGCCGCCTCCACCTCTTCTTCCGTATTATGGCTGTCCGGCACGCATTCCGCCAGTTCGTCCAGCGCCACCGTCATCTCACCGCTTCCACGTTTCATAGCACGCTTTCCTTTCCATTTATCAAAAGACAAGTTCCGGGTGATTGTCCCCAGAAACAGTTCCAGCCGGTCGGGCCGTTTGGGCGGAATCACGTTCCAGGCCCGCAGCCATGTGTCGTTGACGCATTCGTCCGAATCCTCCCTGTCTTTCAATATGTTGAAGGCAATACTGTAACAATACCTGCCGTAGCTACGCTGGGTCTCATGGATGGCGCGCTCATCCCTGACCCAGTACAGGTCCAATATTTCCGTATCTTTCAAAGTTATCCTCCATTCCGGCTCCGTCCCTCACTCCCGCCCCGGAACCGTTTTATTCCTGCTGCAATATGGTCTGTACCACTCCCCTGATAATAGAGACGAAATTTTTTTGGGTGGGTTTCAGGAAATGAAAAAATTGGGAGGGGGATTTTTTATTGGCTGGGGGGACGGAACGGGGGAGGCAGGGCTCTTTTCTGTGGCGGCTACTATGGTATGCGGCATCAACATAGTCCCACTCCCCCATTCTTTTGCTGTTCAACTCGCGGAAAGTCAGGCGGTGGCGTACTGCCCTGTTCTGAGTGGACTTTGGGGAGCGCACTTAGCAGAGATGAAATCCACTGCCTACGGAGACTATGGCGCGAAGACGCAATTCGCGCCATAGGAACTGGCGCATCTCTTTGCGACAGTTCCGTAGTCGTAGTTGGCAGTTAGTTCATCCCTGCGTTGCTCCGTCCACACAGAACAGGGCAGTACGCCACCGCCGTCCCTTTCCCCCCAACACACAAAAGAATGGCACCCCTCCTACATCAGGGGCGCCACGACTCTCATCAACCTGCCCAGGAACCGCTCCCTGAGTTTCAATTTCTTATAATCCTCCGGCTTCACCTCGATACACCGCTCCAGGGTAGCCTGCACATCCCTCTCCATGGTCTGTATCTGGGAATTCCGGTAAAGCACCGCCCCGCACTCGAAATGATGGTACAGGCTGCGGTAATCCAGGTTCACCGTGCCCACCACCGCTTTCACGTCGTCCGCCACGAACAGCTTGGCGTGGACGAAGCCCGGCTCATACTCGTAGATCCTGACTCCCGCTTCCAACAATTCGTTATAATACGTTTTCGCCAGCATGAAAGCATACTTCTTGTCCGGTACATGGGGCATGATGATCACTACCTCCACCCCTCTTTTCGCCGCGAAACACAAGGCCATCATCATTTGGTGATCCAGGATCAGGTAGGGCGTCATGATATGCACATAGGTGTGCGCCGTATTGATGATATCCAGATACACTTTCTCGCCTACCCGCTCCGGCCCCAGGGGACAGACGCTGTAGGGGATCACATAACCGTCGCCGGGACGGGACACATCCTTAGGACAGGCATATTTTTCATAGGCCTCCTTCTGCTTCTCCGACACGTCCCAGAGTTCCAGGAACATATAGGTGAACCGCTCCACCGCATCCCCGGTCAGCTTGATGCCGATATCTTTCCAGTGCCCAAAACGCAGCTTTTCGTTGATATATTCGTCCGCGATATTGATGCCCCCGGTAAAGGCCACCCTGCCGTCCACCACCAGGATCTTGCGGTGGTCGCGGTTGTTATAATGGGGGGAAAAGATGGGCTTGATGGGGGAAAACATCTTGCATTTGATCCCTTCCTCCTCCATGATTTTCGGGAAAAAACTGGGCAGGTTCCACAGCACATTAGTGCCGTCGTAGAGGAAACGCACCTCCACTCCCTGTTTCGCTTTCTCTTTCAGCACATCGATCATGGTCTCCATCATCCTGCCCCCGCTGACGATAAAGAATTCCATGAAAATAAACTTTTCCGCCTTTTGCAGTTCCTCGATCATGGCGGGAAACTGTTCGTCGCCCAGATGGTAATAGGTCACCTGGGTATTTTCATAGACTGGGCTGTCATCGTATTTTTCCAGATAATAGGCCAGCTGACCCATGGAAGGACTTTCCTGGCGCAGCCTTTCCCTGGAATCCTCCCGGGGCTTTACATAAACCCTAGTGTACTTCGCAAGCTTCTGCAGCCGTCCGTACAAAACTTTCGTGCCCGGCTGTGAGATGATCACGGTATAAAAAATTGCCCCGAATATGGGAAAAATGGCAATGGGAAACATCCAGGACAGCTTCATGTCAGGATTTCCTGTGGTGTTAAAAATATGAATCACCGCCACGATACTGATGATCACAAAGAAGATATAAAACAGGTAGCTGTAGCCCCGCAGCCCGTAAAAGGCAACGATCACCAGTGCCAGCTGCGCCAGAAAACCCAGCGCGATGGCTGCCGTGCGCCCATAGATCATTGTTTTCAGATTTCCAAACCTGTTATTTCCCGTTGTGCCTTTACTCATGCCAGTCCTCATTATAAAATCTGTTATCACAGGAAAAATCCCGTTCCACGTCCATGCCGCCGACAGCGTCAGATACCTGCCATGGCTTATGTCAATTCTTCATAACAGTTCCGCGCCCTGTCTGGACTGTTACAATTCTTCCGGGTCCAGGAAACGGTTCAGGTTCTGGAGACACCGGTACAGAATCTCCATCTCCTCCTCGCTCAGGTCTTTTATGATCGCCTTTATCATTTTCTTGTGAAAATCGCGGTGATGGTAAAAAGCCTTTTTCCCTTTTTCGGTCAGAAGCACATAAACCACACGCTTGTCCTCCTGGCTGCGTTCACGCCTGATATATCCCTTTTTCTCCAGGCCGTTCATATTCGTAGTCAGGGTACTCACCGTGACGGACAGCCTGTGGGCAATGACGGACATATTCCGGGGTTCCTCAATCCCTATGGCCTCAATGATATGCATATCGTTGTTGGTAATGTCGTTGAACTGTGATGTGATGACCGCTTTTCCTTCCAGGTCCATCACATGGTTGAACAGATTGACCAACAGTTCATTGATCGAGCGCTTTGTGTTCCGTGCCATTTTTTCTGACGCCTTTCATTATAATATAATTTACCAATTTTACCGAAAAAGTCAATGGGCTTTTGCTTTTTTACCACCGCAGGATACATGCCCCGTAAGTCAGGCCTGCGCCGAATCCGGAAAGCGCCAGCGTCATGCCCGGAACCAGCTTCCCCTGGCGGTTCAGTTCATCCAGCAAAACCGGGATTGCGGCAGAGGACATATTGCCCACCCTGTCCAGGTTGACGGGGAATTTTGAAATGTCCGCTTTCAGCCTTTTTGCGATTCCCTCTATGATACGGCGGTTGGCCTGGTGGAGCAGGAAAAGATCTACGTCCTCCACCCCCAGACCGGCCCCTTCCAGCGCCTCCTCTATGCTGGCGGGAACCTGGCGGACCGCAAAGGAGAACACTTCCCTGCCGTCCATCTGCACATACCGCATGAAATCCTGCTGCGTATGATAGGGATTCTCCAGTTTCCGGCTGCCGCAGGCAAGCGCTTTCCCCCTGCTGCCGTCGGAATGCTGTACAAATCCCAGCACGCCGTCCTTTTCACTCTGCTCCACCATGACGGCTCCCGCGCCGTCCCCGAATAAGATACAGGTTCCCCTGTCCGTCCAGTCGATGATCTTGGACAGTACCTCCGTTCCGGCAATCAAGGCGTTATGACAGATTCCTGCGGAAATGTATGCGTAAGCCGTATTCAGCGCAAACAGGAAGCCCGCGCAGGCAGCGTTTAAGTCAAAGGCCACCGCATTCTTGGCCCCGATCAGTTCCTGTACCTGGCAGGCCGTGCAGGGAAGCGCCATCTCCGGCGAACAGGTGGCTACCAGCAGCAGTTCCACCTGGGATGCGTTCCTTGCGGCATTTTCCAGGGCTTTTCTGCAGGCCTCCGCAGCCAGGGAGGCGGCGGTTTCCCCGGTGGAAACATGCCGGGAACCGATCCCTGTCCTCTCCCGGATCCACTCGTCAGAGGTATCCACCAGCTTTGTCAGTTCCTCATTGCCCACCTGCCTTGCGGGCAGGGCGCTTCCCGTTCCGATTATTTTCATTGACATCTCTGTAATCCATGCCTTTCTGTTTCGTGTCTTCCTTTCAATCCCCCTGGTGGGGCCAGGAAGGTTCCTCTGACGGCGCAGCTGAAATTCTTTCCATATGCCGTTCCCCGGCCGCATCCGTTCCGAGACTGCTTATCAGGTTAATATTTCCGGAAACGCCGATACCTCTCCGCAGCAATCTCCTCGCCGCTCTTGCCCCGGTATTTCTCCAGAAAACCTTTGATCTGCTCTTTCAGGTAACCGGCAATGGCTTCCGCCGTGATATCGTCCGCGCCGCCGAATTCCGGTATGATCTGTTCGATGATGTCCAGCTGCTTTAAGTCCTGGGCAGTGATCCGCATGACCTCGCTGGCCTCTTTCGCCTTGCTGGAATCTTTCCAAAGGATGGAGGCAAAGCCCTCCGGCGACAAAATGGAATAGGTGGCGTTCTCCAGCATCCAGACTTCGTTTCCCACGCCTGTGGCAAGGGCTCCGCCGCTGCCTCCCTCGCCGATGAAGATGCACAGCACGGGCACTTTCAGGGATGCCATTTCCATCAGGTTCCGGGCGATGGCCTCGCCCTGTCCCCGCTCCTCCGCCTCAATGCCGGGAAAAGCGCCGGAAGTATTGACAAAGCTGATAATGGGTCTGTTGAACTTCTCCGCCTGCTTCATCAGGCGCAGCGCCTTGCGGTATCCCTCAGGCATGGGCATACCGTAGTTGCGCATCTGGCACTCTTTCATATCCCTGCCCTTATGGTCCGCAATGACCGTCACCGGCTGTCCGTCCAGGAAACCGATGCCGCCGATGATCGCGGGATCGTCCCGGAAACTCCTGTCCCCGTGGGCCTCCACAAAATAATCAAAAATAGATTCCATATAATCGCAGGCGGACGCCCGTTCCATGCGCCTGGCATCTTTCACCTTTTCCCAGGCATCCTTGGGACGCACTTTCCAGACCTGTTCCTTCAGGATCTCATTTAACTCAAAATGGGACTCCGTGCCCGGGGTGAACGCGGCGTATTCTTTTTCTTTGCACTGATGCGATCTGATCAGGAAATAGATGGTCTTTTTTAAATTTTCCCGCTTGACAATCCCATCTATGATGCCGTGCTCCTGTAAAAATTCCGCCGTCTGGAAGCCCTCCGGCAGTTCCTGGCCGATGGTCTGCCTGATGACCCTGGGACCTGCGAACCCGATCAGCGCCCCCGGCTCCGCCATGATCACGTCGCCCAGCATGGCGAAGCTGGCGGTCACGCCTCCCGTGGTGGGATCCGTCAGGATCGTGCAGTATAAAAGCCCCGCCTCACCCAGCTTCTGGATAGCTGCGGAAGTCTTTGCCATCTGCATCAGGGATACGATCCCCTCCTGCATCCGTGCGCCGCCGGAACAGCAGAACAGGAACACGGGCAGTTTCAGTTCAATGGCGCGCTCCATGGCCGCCGTGATCTTCTCGCCCACCGTATGACCCATGCTTGCCATCATGAACCTGGAATCACAGATCCCCAGCACGATATCCTCACCGAAGACCTTACAGCGCCCCACGGTGACGGCCTCGTCCAAACCCGTTTTCTCCCTGGCGTCCGCAAGCTTTTCCTCATAGCCCTGGTAGGACAGGGGATTGTTCACGGGCATATCCGTGAACCAGGGTTCGAAAGTATGAGGATCCGCCACCATCCTGATCCGGTTGGGTACCCTCACCCTGAAATATCCGCCGCATTCGTAGCAGATATACTTCTTTTTCACGACCCTGGATCTGTCCACCATCTTCCCGCATTTGGGACATTTGATCAGGTAGGCGTCTTTCGCCGGGGATTCTTCCTCTTTTTTGCTTTCCTTCTCCGGCTCCGCTTCCGCACTGTTGAAGTTGATGTCCTGATATATCTTGCTGAATTTTTTGGAAAAGAATTCCCTCTGTTTTATCCTGCGCAGCTGCACTTCTATCACTCCTATTCCAGTTGTCGCTTGCGGCAATTTGTTCCGGTCTCTTCTCTGCAACGCCCTTGGCTCTGCGTTTACCGTTCCGAGACTGTTTTTCCAGTTGCCGCTTGCGGCAATTTGTTCCGGTCTCTTCTCCGCAACGCCCTTGGCGCATTGGTCTCCCGTTCCGGGACTGTTTTATCATTCTCCCTGGCTAATGGCAAAGGTCAGTTCCGCCTGTGCCGCCACTTTGCCGTTCACCCTTGCCACTGCCTGCCCGACGCCGATGGGGCCTTTTACTTTCACAATGGATGTCTCCAGTTCCAGCACGTCGCCGGGAAGCACTTTCTGGCGGAATCTGGCCTTATCGATCCCCGCGAAATAAGCGGTGCGTCCCTTACATTCCGGCTGTGACAGCATGGCCACCGCCCCCACCTGGGCCAGCGCTTCCATGATCAGCACGCCGGGCATCACCGGTTTTCCCGGAAAATGTCCCTGAAAATAGGGTTCGTTGGCGCTGACGCACTTTTTCCCCACCGCGCGCACTCCCGGCTCCAGTTCCTCGATGGTGTCAATCAGCAGAAAAGGATGCCTGTGGGGAATGATCTCCATGATCTCTTTGGTTGAATATACTGACATATATTTCCTCCCATTCCAGTTCCGGGGCTTCACTGCCCGCTATATTTTCCGATCAGAATGCTGGCGTTATGGCCGCCGAAGCCCAGGGAATTGCTGAGGGCATAGGGCACTTCCTCCTGATACGCTTCCTTACAGTAATTCAGATCCAGTTCCTCCTCCGACTCGTTTAACCCCACCGTCCTGTGGATGAAGCCCTCCTGGATTTCCCTGACGCAGACAACAAACTCCACTGCTCCCGCAGCCCCCAGCAGATGACCCACCATGGACTTGGTGGAATTGATCTTCAGATTCCCTGCGTGTTCCCCGAAAGCCAGCCTGATGGCCCTGGTCTCAAAAAGGTCGTTATGGTGGGTGGCGGTTCCGTGGGCATTAATATAGGTCAGCTGCTCCGGCGCCACCCCGCCGTCCTCCAATGCATTCAACATGGCTCTGGCAGCGCCGGAGCCGTCCTCCGCAGGGGATGTGATGTGGTAAGCGTCGGAGGCGCAGCCGTATCCCAGCACCTCCGCGTAAATCTTCGCCCCGCGCTTCCTGGCGTGCTCCAGTTCTTCCAGGATCACGATACCCGCGCCCTCGCCCATGACAAATCCGCTTCTGTCCTTATCAAAGGGAATGGAGCATCTCTCCGGGTCCTCACAGGTGGAAAGGGCCGTCAGGGAAGTGAATCCCGCAATGCCCACCGGGCAGACCGCTCCCTCCGCGCCTCCCGCCACCATCACGTCCGCGTCGCCGTACTGGATGGTGCGGAACGCTTCGCCGATGGAGTTCGTGCCGCTTGCGCAGGCCGTTACCACGTCGATGCTTTTGCCTTTCAGGCCGAAAGCAATGCTGACGTTTCCCGCCGCCATGTTGGAGATCATCAGGGGCACCAGCATGGGGCCAACCCTGGAGGGACCCTTTTCCATCAGCCTGCCGTGTTCCCTTTCCAGAGCCTGCAGGCTGCCCACGCCGCTGCCGATGGAGCAGCCCACCCGGTAAGGATCCTCCTGCCCCAGATTAAGTCCCGCGTCCTCCAGAGCCTCTTTGGATGCGGCGACGGCGTACTGACAGAACAGTTCCATGCGGCGGGCTGACTTTTTATCCATATAGTCCTCCGCGTGAAAATCCTTGACTTCCGCTGCCAGCTTGCATTTATATTCCGTTGTATCAAAATGGGTGATGGGCGCAAAGCCGATCTTTCCCTGCTTTACGCTGTCCCAAAAGCTTTCCACACTGTTTCCGATGGGAGTGATGGCCCCCATGCCCGTCACGACTACTCTTCTTTTCATATGCACAATCCCCTTATTCCAGTTGCCGCTTGCGGCAATTTGTTCCGGTCTCTTCTCTACAACGCCCTGGCACTGAAAGAAATTTCATCTGCAAAAAACGCAGTTGAAAATTTCTTTCATGTGCCGATCTTTGGCACATTGGTTTCCCGTTCCGAGACTGTTTTTTTCCAGTTCGCCTCTATTTTTTATATGCATAACCCTCCGTCGACGCAGAATACCTGCCCGGTGATGTAATCTCCCGTGCTTCCTGCCAGGAAAACGACGGTCTGGGCGATATCCTCCGCGCTGCCCATCCTGCCCAGGGGAATGGTCTTTACCGCGTCCTCCCGCACCTTTTCCGGCATGGCGCGGGTCATCTCCGTATCCACGAATCCGGGAGCCACCGCATTGACGCAGATGCCCCGGCTGGCCAGTTCCCTTGCCACGCTTTTGGTCAGGCCGATGAGCCCTGCCTTGGAGGCGGAATAATTTGCCTGTCCCGCATTGCCCAGAATGCCGGAGACGGAGGAAATATTGACAATCTTCCCGCTTTTCTGTTTTAAAAGCTGTCTGGACAGATGGCGGATGGTGTTAAAAGCGCCTTTCAGATTGGTGTCCAGCACCTGGTCATAATCCGCCTCGGACATACGCATGATCAGGCCGTCCCGGGTCACTCCCGCATTGTTCACCAGGATATCAATGCGGGAATACTTCGCCACGGCTTCCTCTATCATTTTTCCGCAAGCCGCAAAATCGGACACGTCACAGCCCACCGCTTCCGCCCGGCCGCCGTCCTTTTCTATCTGTTCCACCACCTCAAGGGCACGTTCCCTTGAACCGTTATAATTCACCAGCACCAGCGCCCCCTCCTTTGCCAGGGCAATGGCGATGGCTCGCCCAATCCCCCGGCTGGCGCCAGTCACCAGCGCAACCTTGTCTGTAAGCATTTTCTTCTCCTATTTCAATTCTGTCTCCGCACTGTCTTATCCCAATATTTTCTGCAGATCCGCCACGGTCTCCACATTCACCGTATTTGCCTCCCTGTCGGTCTTGCGCAGGAAACCGGTGAGGGTCTTGCCGGGGCCGATCTCGATAAAGCTGTCCACGCCGTCGGCCAGCATACGCAGCATGCTTTCGCGCCATCTGACCGTGCCGGACACCTGTTTTGCCAGAAGTTCTTTTACGCGGGAACTATCTGTCACAGGCACTGCTTCCACATTGCAGATATAGGGGATCAGGGGATCGTGCACCTCTACCCCCGCCAGTTCCGCCGCCAGCTTTTCTCCTGCGCCGACAAGCAGCGCGGAGTGAAATGGCCCGCTGACTTTCAGGGGCACGCACCTCTTTGCCCCCGCCTGGGTCAGCTTTTCGGATGCTTTCCCCACAGCGGCTTCCTCCCCCGTGATCACAATCTGTCCGGGGCAGTTGTCGTTGGCAATGGAAACAATGCCCTCCGTTTCTTCGCAGACCTTACGGATGACGTCCGCATCCAGTCCCAGCACCGCTGTCATGGCGCCCCCCGTGGGATACGCCTCCTGCATGAAGATGCCCCGGCTGTGGATCAGCCTGAACAGATCCTTCAGGTCCATTACCCGCGCCGCCGCCAGCGCGCCGTACTCGCCAAGGCTTAAACCCGCGCAGACATCCGCTTTTACACCCTGCTCCTCCAGCACTCGCAGGATTGCCACCTCACAGGTGAGCATGGCGATCTGGGTATATTCCGTAATGTCCAATCTGTCATTTTCCGTAAAGCAAAGTTCGGCTATGTCCAGCCCCGTAGCCTCCGACGCCAGGTCATAGACCTGTTTCGCGGTCCCGTAAAAATCATAAAACTCCCTGCCCATACCTGCATACTGGGCTCCCTGTCCGGGAAAGATAAACGCTGTTTTTCCCATATTTCCATCCATACCTTTCTTGAATCCTGTACACCACAGAGCATTCACATCCGAGCGGTTCTGCGCCTAACGCTTTAATAATCTCTCCGCCTGCTCCATGATCTCCCGGATCATCTCCGCGCAGGTCTGCTCCCTGCTCACAAGCCCCGCGATCTGGCCTGCCATGAGGGTGCCGTTCACCGCGTCTCCCTCCACCACCGCCCTACGCAGCGAGCCTAATGTCAGCTGCTCCAGTTCTTCAAAGGAAGCGCCCGCCTTTTCCAGCTTCAGGTATTCCCTGGTCATGCTGTTGCGCAGCTGACGCACCGGATGTCCGTGGCTTAAACCCGTCACCTGGGAATCGATATCTTTTGCGGCGATCACTTTTTTCTTATAATTTTCATGCACGATGGATTCCTTCGCCACAATGAAGCGGGTTCCCATCTGCACCGCTTCCGCACCCAGCATCATGGCCGCCGCAAAGCCCCTGCCGTCCGCGATTCCGCCTGCGGCAATCACGGGAATATTTACGGCGTCCGCCACCTGCGGAACCAGGGTCATGGTGGTAGCGGAACCGATATGCCCGCCGGATTCCGTCCCTTCCGCCACCACGGCGTCCGCACCGGCTCTCTCCATCATCTTTGCCATGGCCACGCTGGCTACCACAGGGATCACTTTCACTCCCGCCTCTTTCCACATGGCCATATATTTTGCAGGATTTCCCGCGCCGGTGGTGACTACTTTGACGCCCTCTTCCACGATCACTTGCGCGATCTCATCCGCCTCAGGATTCATCAGCATGATGTTTACGCCGAACGGTTTATCGGTAAGTTCCCCTGTCTTCCTGATCTGTTCCCGCACAAAGGAAGCCGGGGCTCCGCCTGCGCCGATCAGACCCATGCCGCCTGCCTCGGACACCGCCGACGCCAGATGGTATTCCGCCACCCATGCCATTCCTCCCTGGATGATCGGATATTGAATCCCCAGGAGTTCCGTTATTTTTGTTTTCATATTAACCCTCCATGCCGCCTCTGGCGTGAGCATTAGAAATTCTTTTCACCCTATTCTTCTATGCCCCTACTTTTCAGGTAAGCCAGCACGTCGCCCACCGTATTCAGCCGCTCCAGGTCTTCAGAGGGAATCTCGATACCGAACTCATCTTCCAGCGCCATGACCAGTTCGAACAGATCAAGGGAATCCGCGTTCAAGTCATCCTTGAAGCTGGTCTCCTCCGTAATATCCATGCCCTCCGCATTCAGTTTCTCCTCAATGACTTCCGTTACTTTCTTTAACATTTCTTCTTCTCCTTTTTATACTGTTTTTTGTGGTTTTTAATACTATCTGATATGGTTTGATTCTCAAGTTATTTGAATATCAAAATATTTGAGTTTCAAACTATTTGCTATCATATCCCCATAATACGCCATTGTCAAGGGGTAATATAAAATGTATAATCAGATTGAAACAGTTTTGTCCGAACCATTACTCAGATGAATCATATTTAAAGGAGAGCCATCATGCCGACCAGACATCCCATTTCAGAAGCCACCGGCGCTTCCATTCGCCCGGAAACATTGAAAAAAGAAAACTTTTTCCCCGTCACGGACTACGGTGCATCCCCCGCAGGCGCTCCCGGCGCGAACACCCTGGCTTTCAATAAAGCCATCGAAGCCGCCGCGGCTTCCGGCGGCGGCACCGTGGTGATCCCCGGAGGCACTTTTCTGACCTATACGATCTTCCTGAAAAGCAATGTAAACCTTTTTCTGGAGGAAAACGCCGTGATCGCCGCCGCAAAACCGGAAACGGAGGAAATGCGGACAGCATCACAAAATGCGAGCAAGAAGAAAACGCGGACAGCACCGCAGGCCACGGACGCAGCAACCTTGCAGACAGAATCCGCAGGCGAGCCTGGAAACTATGCGGAACCCGAAGTAAACCCTTACGCGGGTCTGCAGGATCACGGCCACTCCTATTTCGCCAACAGCCTGCTCTACGGCGCCGACCTGGAAAATATCATGATCTACGGCAAGGGACTCATCACTGGCGGGCATTTTGATGAAGAAACAGGCATTTTGGAATATATCCTCCAAGGCGGCGATCCCATGGAGCCCCTGCACAGGAGCGACAGGGGGCACCGGGGCGCATGGTTCGGCAATAAGGGACTTGCCCTTGTGCGCTGTAAAAATGTAGTCCTGAAAGACTTTTCTTTCACCATAGGGGGGCATTTTGCCGTGATCGCCGAGGGATGCACCAACCTCTATGCGGAAAATGTCCTCATAGATACCACCAGAGACGCTTTCGATATCGACTGCTGCCAGGATGTGACCCTGCGGCACACCACCTGCAATTCCCTGACGGATGACGGGATATGTCTGAAGGCTTCTTTCGGGGCGGGTATCTTCATGCCCACCCGGAATGTGCTGATCGAGGACTGCATCGTCAGCGGATACGACGCCGGAAGCGTTTATGCCGGGATGTATACCAGGGATAAGCTTGTGGCAGAGGACCGCTGCGGCCCTACGGGACGGGTGAAATTCGGCACGGAATCCACCTGCGGCTACCATCAGGTGACGATCCGCAGGGTAAAATTCGACCGTTCCAGAGGTTTTGCCCTGGAAGCGGTGGACTGCTCCTCCCTGACGGACGTGCTTTTTGAGGACTGTTTATTGGACAATGTGTCCAGTTCCCCCATCTTTATCCGGGTCGGGGATCGGGGCAGATTCCCCGTTACCGGCGTCAGCGCGGAGGACAGCCTGCCCTTAAAAGGCGACGTCCGCCTGGATAGGCCGGAGTGGGTTCTTCCCCTCCGGGAGGATTATTACAACTATCCGCCCAGGCGTTATACGCCCCATTATAACCGGGAAAAAAACGTCACAGTGGACGGGTGCTCCTCATTCCAGATCGTGGATCAGGAAAATCCCGTGACCTGCAACCCCGTAAACCTGACGGAAAGCATTGCGGAGCGGAACAGACCCCTGTATGCCAACGCCTCAGGCTGCGCCCGGCTGGCGTCAGTGGAAAATATCCTCATCCGCAATGTTAAGGTAACAAACGCGGATCCCAGATACCCTATCCTGTTAATGGGACTGACCGATTCCCATTTGAAAAATATCACCCTGGAAAACATAGAGGTGGAATACCGCGGCGGCCTCACCATGGAACATGCCACGGAGCAGCGACAGCTGAACACAGACTGGAAGTTCTCGCAGTTCCATGCCAGCGAAAGGGTGCAGAGCCTCCCCTGGCTGGTCAACTCTTTCTTTGTAAAAAATGAGGGAATGCTGCCCCGGGCGGACTGGGATCCGGATACGGGAAGCTGGCGGGATGACCCATATAATGTACCGGAACTTCCCGATGTCTACCCGGAACCCAGCAACTGGGGAATCCTGCCCGCCTACGGACTGTTCGCAAAGCATGTGGACGATCTGACCCTGCGGAATATCAGGATTCGCTGCAAAGTTCCCGACGAAAGGCATGTCTGCGTGCTGGACGACGCGGATGGTGTCCTGATAGACGGACTGACTGCCGAATGCAATTTTTCCGGAAATCCCTGCGCCGCTAGGGACACCGTGTTCCAGAAAGGCCTGACTGTAGACCGGGACTCCGCCATAAAGCCTGTGGCAGTGGTCATCCACCATTTCCGCAGGCATACCAATGCGGAAAATGTCCCTGAACAGCCCTATTTTACCACCACGGTAAAGAACCTGGAAATACGTCAGCCCCTACAGGTGGCACAGGTGGAAATCAGCGCTCCCGCTCCCGGCACGCCTGCGGACAGTCTTTACTCTTTCCCTACCGTACCCTGCCGCGAAACAGGTTACGCATTTAAGACCGATACCGATGAATACCCTCTTCCGCTGACCGTACACAGACCCTATATTCGGCCTGTAGGAGTACAGAAGCTGCAGGTGGGAGAGCCTTATTCCCTTGATCTGGAAATCCGATGTCCTGCCTCGGATATTTCCGACGTGCCCTACAGCGGCATGATCCACGGTGAACAATCCGCCCTGCACTACAGTGTAAAGGGTATTAAAACGGACTTAAAGCTTTCGGTGGAGAACCTGCCGGATCATGCCACCCTGGATGCGGAAAAGAGACAATTCCGCTGGCAGCCGGACGCTTCACAGATCGGGGAATATGCAGTGATTTTCCTTGTTGACGACGGCGTGATTCCGGAAAAAATGGCGGTGAAGTTCCTTGTCTCCCCTGCGAAAAGCCAATAACCCCGCTGCAGGCCACAAGATGTTATGGTATTGATCCCTGCGGCATTCGCCCAATGTTCAAGCCATCCGATGGCTGGCTTTCCGCACTGGCACAAAGTCAACTTGGCTCATTACTCGCAGGAATCAATCAGGCCGAAAAATCGGCGGTAGATCCCTAACAAATCTACCGCCGATTGATACTGCTCACTCTGAAATTGCTTCCTCTGACGGATTGTCCTGTATGACCGGATCCGCACGCCTTTCCCCGCACGATTGATTTCTACATCATACGAACCGCCATTCTTCTCCACAGAACCAGGAACCTCCTACAGCATCATTTTCCCCTCAATCCCCTCGAATACCACTTCTTTCCTGCTGCCATCCTTTAATTCCAGCGCCACAGGCCCATAACCGCCGCAGCCCTCCGGGTCGGTGTAACGCACCGACTTTACAGGAAACAGTTCTTCCGCCGTGAACGCTTCATGGCTCTCCTTGGTGATCACCTGGGAGATCAGCACATAGGGCTCATAGCCATACTGTTTCCGGCGATCCGTGGACGCATACAGCACAATGGATTTCTCCGAATCGGGATTCGTTCCCGTGCTGTGGAGCAGCTTTAATTCTTTCCAGCCGTCATAGATGGTCATTGCCATCTGCTTCTCATTGCCCAGGGCGTCCCTGCCCTTTAAAATGATGGCTTTCGCGTTCCCCTCGGTTTTCTCCTCCACTTCCGTACCGTTGTCAGGGAAACCGTAAGACCCCAGCGTCAGGGACACAGGCGCCTTGTGGAGCCGCAGTTTATCCACCCGGATCACGCCCCAGGGTACGGTAAAGTCCGCCAGGTTGATTGCCTGGATCCAGTGGCATTCCTTTTCCAGACAGTAATCAAAGAACTGCCTGCGGTACAGCACGCCGTCCTTTTCCCCATGCCAGAACGTCACGTTCCCCTTGGAGAGAT
This sequence comes from Blautia sp., assembly GCA_023667395.1. Lineage (GTDB taxonomy): Bacteria > Bacillota > Clostridia > Lachnospirales > Lachnospiraceae > Acetatifactor. Next base: position 18,457 of record JAMPAC010000043.1, read on the forward strand.
GCCCCGTAGTATCGTCCCTTAAAACGTACTGCTGTGCCTCCACATCCGCTGTGGGAGCGGATTCCCAAGGGTATTTTGTATTGTAGCAGAGTTTGGAATAATTCCACATGCCATGCTCATCGTCAGGACGCTTTACCACTTTCCCCGTGCGCAGGATGGTTTCCCCGTTGGCCTGGTGGTTGGAGAAACAGAGCGCGGGGCCGTCCAGCGTGGTAACTTTCACTTCCCCCTTGCCCAGCTGCTCCCAGCTGCCGTTATTCTCTTTCGCGGTCCAAAAAGGATGATCCGCAGGCAGATGCAGGCACAGGAAAGCCTTTCCCAGCCAGAACGGGGACTCCGCGCAGGAATAGCCCTGTACCAGCGGCGAAAACTGCCCGTAAAATCCCAGGGTGGGAACGCCCTTATACAGGAAATCCTCCCTGCCCAGGAACTGCATCAGGGAACCGGAGGAAATCCGTCTCGCCAGCCCCGGGTCGCCGGTACCGTTTCCCAGCATCATATTTCCGTCAAAGGCGCTGGTGGCCGCGTTGCGGTAAATATTGCTGCGCCCCCACATATTGGTCCAGCCGTCCCTGTCAAAGAAATCCCCATAAGTCTCCATCAATTTGTTGGACTGCTCCTCAAATTTCTGCGCCAGGTAAGGCTCGTTCTCGTAGCCGTACCAGAGATTCCAAATGGGCGAATACACATTGAACGCCCAGCAGGAATAATAGTCGAAAGAATGCCCGTCGCGATACCAGCCGTCCCCCACATAATAATTCAGGATCGCCTGGGCATGATCCCGCATGATATCCCGGTCAATGGGATAGCCTTCCATATTCAGGAACGCCATATCCAGCATGTTGAACAGACGCCAGTTCTGGGGCACCGTGTTCTCATGGGCGTATCCCTGTAAAAATTCCGCGATAACATCCTTTTCCGCCTTAGTGTAAGTGTCCCAGATCTGCTCCCTGCTGACCCAGAGACAAATCACCAGCGCACAGGTCTCCACCGTCTGCTGGAACGCCTTGAAAGGATCCGCGTGTCCGGTGATCTCCTGCTGATCCGCGTAAGTCCCCACATACAGCGGATCGCCCTTGGTGCAGACCCGCAGCACCTGATTTTTATAATACTCCGCCATGGAATATCCGCAGATTTCCAGGCCGGGAATATTCTGCATCACGGGAGCGGCGATAAAAAACGATCTGGTCAGACCCTCGAACACCTCCGCCGTACGCTGGGTCTTCTGCACCTCCTCGGAAGCTTTGAGGTGGGGATATGTAATCTCCGTCTCTTTCCGTGGCATGACCACAGGCTTTTCAAAATCGTCTATATTCTGGAATATCCCCTCCAGCATATATTTTCCCGCTTCCAGCCAACTTTCGCGGTTCAGCCCGGTGTAAGGGCTTAAGTCGTAATCCAGGGTTTGGGGTACAAATTTTGATTTCATGGGCAGTAACCTTCCTTTCCACAGTTTATATTTTTTATTCAGCAATTCGGTATCTCCTCATTTTAGTTGCGCCTGTTTCTGAAACCCGGCCCTCTGCAACCAATATCTTTAGCAATGTTCTGGTTCTGGTCCTGCCTACTTCCAGCCATTCAGCCACTTCCTCCACCTTATATTCAACATTGGGATACATTCTGCTTAATATGAACTCTGTTTGCTTTCTTGTTTTTTCTGTCACTTCTTTTCTGTCACTTTTTTCTGTCACTTTTTTTCTGTCACTTTTTTCTATTGGTTTTTCAGATTTGACACGTTCAAATAATAATTGCAATATGGTTCTGTCAGGCGCGTATTCTTCTGTCACCTGCGGCGCAATCCATCCCTGATTCTCCCAAACGGAATAGATATCCGGAACGCCGCTTCCCGCACGTTCACCAATGCCAATCATATTAAACATTTTCATAAGCGCTTTATTTCTTGGATCAGAAATTCCACCTTTCAGCATCTGCTTCTTCCCAGTGCGTATGCTTCCAGGATTTTCCATAGTAATGCCGTTTGCATCTTTTCTGATAACCACGCCACGAGGCTGATAGAAATCCGTATTGACCAGACAATTGGCAAGTGCCTCCCTGATGGCTCTGTGAACAGGGGTATCGTCAATTCTTATCGCGCTTTCCACTTTAAAGGGAATTTTTACATCCTTTACCAGCTTACCATACACCCTGAAAAAGAAATCAAACAAGTTTCCCGTCCAGTCTCCTGAACTGGATTGCAGACGATCTGTCCAACGGATCGCCGGATCCAGCATTTCCCTGTAATCAAGAAAATACTCCGGATATTCATACAAAATTTTATATTCATCTCCAAACATCAATAATCCTGCTGCGGTCGGGTGCAGTTGATTATCTGCGGAAAGCACCCTTGCCGCGCCAATTCTCTCCAGATAATCTTCGTCGCTTAATTGCTCCCAAACATGCTCTCGCCGATATGCCATATGACGATTTCGATATGCATGTACCGTCTCTCTGTTAAGCACATCCATCTGCATATCTTCCAGAATCTTCATATCCATGGTTTCTTCCGTCTGGTCGCGGAGCATGGCTTTCACTTCAGCTGGTGTGCAATGATAATCGCCCTCCCAATTCCGACGATAAGTTCCCTTAAACATGTCCCCTCCAACATAGACAGGCTTTTGTTCCCTCCTTGCCTCTGGGACATTAATAATCATGATAATATCTTTATTGACTTCATAAACCTGCACATCTTTATCCAATAAAAGATTACTGCTTATCTTCTTTCGATTATTAATCGTATTCCAGAAATCCCTCCGCAATTTATTTTCATTCTGCAAACCGGTAGTATGCCAGCTTCCGTCCTGCTTTTCTTCTATTCCGAGAATAATTACCCCGCCATGGCAATTTGCGAACGCGGAATATGTGCTCCATAAAGAATCCGGCAGCCCGCTCCCGGCTTTCTTTACTTCCCGCCGATTATCTTCCCTGTATTCATTAAATCGAGATAAATCAAACATCCAATTCCCCCAGAGTTTTCTTTTCTTAATACTGATTCTACCACACTCCCCCCTCAAATACCATCTCTTTTCACATTCCAAAAAAGCAGCGGAATCCCGATCGTTCCGCTGCCCATATCTCATTTATCCACGCCTTTTTTAATTTCCACCGCCCGCCGTCCTGTCACGAACACAGCCGCTCCCCCAC
>JAMPAC010000044.1 GCA_023667395.1 Blautia sp.
ATTCCCGACAGTTACGTTATTTTTATAACCGAAAATGATATAATGAAAGGGAACCAGCCAATTTATCCGGTAGAGAGATACGTTACCATCGGGGAAAAGAAAGTATTGTTTGGTGACGGATCACATGTAATATACGTCAATGGTAAATATAGGGGCGATGACGAGATTGGTAAGTTAATGCACGATTTTTCATGCACCGATCCCGATGATATGAATTATGAGGTTCTTGCTAAAAAAGCGAGGTACTTCAAGCAGGACGAGAAAGGAGTGGCGGCCATGTGCAAAATGCTGGAGGATATGAGGAATGAAGTTGAATTAAAAAGTGCAAGGGAAACCGCTGAAAGAATGATTAAAGACAGGGAACTTTCTCTTGAAAAGATTGCACGTTATGTACCGTTATTGTCAATGGAAGAACTTAAAGAGATTGAATCCAAAGTTACGCAGTTGGCATAGTAAACAAAACAGTTTAATATCAAAATAATAGCGTAAAGGCGCATGGAAACAAATGAAATGTAAACCATGCGCTTTTTTGCGTCCAAAAGGGAGGAACAATGAGCAAATCCAATGAATTGGATTCAAACATCCAGACCAACACCACAGGGCGATTAACGCCCTGTTTGCAAAAGAAAATTGATAAGACAACCTACTTAGTCGAGGTACATTTCAATGACAAAAGCACCCAAAGCGTGGAGGATAAATTAAGGCGTGTCATTCTCCATGACTTAGAGCATGGAAAACAGGGCAGGACAGGAAAAAATAACGGGAAGTGATGAATACGTCCTTGACAAGTTGCAACAGGCAAAACGACAAAATCTATCCTTATTTCTTGCGGCGCGAGGTTAGCCCCGTTCGACATTAAGGAGCTGCGGGAGCTTATGGAAACCGACGAAATGGAGCTTGACACCATAGGCGACAGAAAGACCGCCCTGTTTGTCATCATCAGCGACACCGACGACACCTTTAACTTTGTCGTGAGCATACTCTACACACGGCTATTCAACCTTTTATCCGTAACTGGGGAAAGATATACGGCGAGCTTTCGGTCATGTATGAAAGAAGGCTGCCACAGTAAAGATACCCAGATAAGCATAGGTGTACACCTATGGCCGGATATGGGTGTACACCTATAGGAGGGAGCCGGATATGTATTTAGGAGGGAAATATGACGCCCAGAACAGGTATGATGAATGGAACACCACCCAGATCAAACTAAAACTAAATAATAAAACAGACAAGGACACTTCCGTGCAGGGAGCAATAAAGGCCCTTATACGTGAAGACATCATCCGCAGTGGACAGGATACCTAAAAAACTTTCCAATAGGGATTGACAAAAGGAACTTATGTTTGTATATTGAAAGGTAGGTGAAAAAAAACACCTACCTTTTCTACTAACTTATCATAGAAGATCTTAATTTACAGAAATTATTTCACACACTCCATATAAATGTCTGTCCCTGCAATCTGCTGTTCCTGCATTGCCAGTAACTGTCTCTCCGGATTTTGATCCTTGGAAGAAATCCTGACATATCCATATTGCTTCATCTTTTGTCTGCCTCCTTTTTTCTTCCATTTTACCGTTAAACAGCTTTATAGGAAGGCAAAAAAAGACATAAAAAAACCTGTCCCGCGCCATGGCATGGGATAGGTTTCCTGTGTTAATGCAATTGACTTGCATCAAGTGAACCACAAAATAACGTGGTTCAGCCAAATCGTCCATTGTAGAATATTCCTTATCCATAATGTATTCCTCATGCGCTCTTATTCTCCGCAAGTTCCCTGACCTTCTCCAAAGGTAAACCTGCATACTGTGCAATCTTCTCAAGAGAAAGCTGCCCATCTCTAATCATCTCAAGAGCATTTTCAACTCTAACATTGTTTCTCATTTCTTCCATTGCACGGCACATAACCTCCACTCCTTTCTCATCTTCCTTCAGATACCGCATTTTCTTCGCAAGCTGCGAATAATACATATCTTCCGCCCTGATACATGAAAAGTCATGCATGAGTTTTTCCAGTTCCGTTTCGTTACCCTGTTTTGCGCCATTTACATATATAGTATGCGCTCCATCGTTCACTGGAATGTACTTTCCTTGCACTGAAATGTACCTCTCTATTGGATATATCGGCTCATCCAGTCCGATTACATCACGTTCCGTAATAAAAATAACATATATTTCCGGTAATTCCTCCGGTTTCTGTTCCACTATCTTCCACAGCATGGACATCTAACTTTACTGAACGACCATTCAGATTTTTCAGTTCATGCTGTGCATGGACACTTTTCACTTTCAAAGCCGGTTTATTCAGAATGATGCGTAAAATAAACTCCGTATCCTCTATATTATCCCTAAAGAAAACAGATAAAAAATCATCATCCATAAGACGTAAGCCACGCAGCCTCTGCAAATCCTGTTCATGCAGCGCTGCTCGTTGCTCATCGGAAGAACCATAAGTATCACTCATTGGCAACTGCAACCTCCTGTCTTTCAATAATATTATACATTTTCCAGTCACTTATTGCAATTCATTTGTAAAATCTGATTTATATTATCCTCCTCACGGTGGACATCCTTGCTGTTCAGCCGTGTCCATCCCACTACCAGGGCGGACTGGGGACTTTCACCCGTTAAAAGCGTGCGCTGTCAGGCGCACCATAAAAACCTATCCCATGCCATGGCATGGGATAGGTTTCCTGTGTTAAAGCAATTTAATGATCGGATGCCGTATTACGGTCTTCCATTTTTCAACAGGAACTTTCCTCGCATCAGACATATAAATTTCATGATGCCATCTTGTATCACTCATATCATTCACATATCCATTCTTTTCAAGGAATTCATCCATGAGGGCAATGCTCCCGGGTTCCTCGTCAAAGGATCCCAAGTGCATGATCTGCACGCACAAGCCCTCCTCGATTGTCAAAAATTCAGCGCAGGAACAATCCATCTTCTTTTTCTTACCCGCTGTTTCCACCGCCCAGGCAAGATCGCTTTTTGATATAAAATCGGGCAGCCTGATCACAGAAATCCATCGAAAAGACGACTTATTTCCATAGTCCACACCTTTCTGCGGCCAAAAGCCCTCCAGCGGCGGCACTACATATTCGTAAAAACCCTCAATCCGATGGTCTGTCCTGTAACTCATTTTCAATGTGTATGCCACAGCATATAAAATACGGATGGCCTGTTGGTATGCGCCGCCTTCTTCGTTGGGATCGCCCTTTCCCCTGACCGCGATATAATTTGCCTTTGGCACGGTTACGATTTCGGGCTTCGCTTTCGGCATGTAAAATTCTTTATACTCTTTCTTGAAATCAAACGCCATCCTATGTCTCCTTATCTCTTTGACAGCAGGGACCCGATCAGCCTGCAGGCCTCTATCCTGGCGCCGGGAGGCGTGTCCCCATGCTCTGCATCATGGGAATAATCGTTCAGAAGCTGGCAGGGAAATTCCTCACAGGCGCCGCAAAACGAAATCCCTTTTTTTATGGCGCATGCCGCAACCGGACAGGGCTCCTTTTCAGCATGGAAAGGCATTCCCTTTGTGGAAACGCAGCCGCTGCAATGGCAGGGTTCTTTCCATTTGCAGTTTGTACAGTCCAGGCCGCAGTAGGTTGTCAATAAAAGTTCCTGTTGCTTCTTTTTACTGAATCCATGGAGCACCAGCGCATAGGATTTATCCAGCATCTCCTTCATAAGCCAGTCCGGAACTTCCCCATCCGGATTGATGGAATTCCAGTGCTGCTTGTTGGAATAATAGCCGGGAATGATATCTTTATACTGCTGTCTGAGGAAATCCCCTTCGCTCGGATCCAGTTTCAGGTTAATGTAATAAGGCTTATCCTCCTTATCCAGCAAAACGGCTGCAAACATCTTCCCGCCGATCATATAGCGGATCCAGTTCCATTCTTTTTTCAAATCTTTCGTAACACCCGTTTTTTTCATCAGATATTCGTCAATCCATTGGTATTTCATCGAATTCTTTCTCCTTCCCCGGCAGTGTTTCTCTTCCGGTATCTTTTCAAATTTCTTCTCTGGTAGGATTCCTGCCCTGCGCCTCATCTCCGTATATGGCGCCGCAGATATGCTCCGTTTCCGGATCTTCCCTGATCACCCTGATAAGTCCATCACGTATTGCCCTCCGGTCTTTTGTAATTCTTTACCATATTTTCAGCTATGCCGCAAATGATTTCCCGGATATCTTCCGGTTCCAGCAGTTCCGCCCTGTCGCCAAAGGTCAGGATCCAGCTGACCAGGTTCTCCGGATCCGTATAATCCGCATGGAACAACAGTTTTCCGTCCGCCTGCTCCTCATAACATCCTGTGCCGAATTCTTCCACCAGCCGCCATTTGCATTCCGGCTGAAAGAGCGCTTTTACACGGATTCCTCCCGGGAAAATCCTTTCATCCGAAAGTTCCGGCAATATGGCTTTTCGTTTGACAAATAGGGCGCCCGTTATTGTCAGCTGCTCCAGCCTGTTCAGTTTGAACAGGCGATAATCCTGCCTTTTATCGCACCAGCCCCATACATACCAGCTCGACCAATGGAAGATCAGATAATAGGGTTCTATGCTCCGTACCGATTCCCCGCCTGGCGAGTAGTAATGGAATGAGATTTTCCGACAGTTTTCGATGGCGTTTCGTATGATCTGTATTTTAGGGGCAAGGGAATCTTTGTACCATGATGAAAGGTCGATCAGCACCGATTGATTCCCGACGAGGAAATCCGATGAGCCGGCTGATAATTTCTCCATCAGCTGCCTGTATTGATTCGTCCCGTTTACACTGTCCAGGCTTCTGAGCCCTGCAAGGATATCCTGCATTTCAGCGTTTGTCAGCAGTGTTTTACTGATCTTATAGTTGTCCATGATAGATATGCCGCCACCGCTTCCCTGCCTGGTCACCACAGGAATGCCCGCTTTGCATAAATCCTCAATATCCCGGTTGATCGTCCTCCTGGATACTTCAAAGCGTTCAGCCAGATAGGGAGCGGTGACCGTATCTTTTTGCAGCAGCAAAGATAAAATACCGATCAGTCTGTCAATCTTCATTTCCATTCATCCGCTTTCATCAAAAATATTTTACCATTTAAAACATGCCACCTGTATGTCATGTTTTAAAGATTATATCAAAAAGAAAATGTGGTTTCAACAAAACCACATTTTCCTCATAAATTTTTAACTTATGGCAATATCCTACTGCGGCTGCCCTTCACCCAGCTTTTGCTCAATCTCCTCACGCTTTGCCGCATATTCCTGCTCCAGGCTCTCCGCATAGCTTTCCTCCGCACTGTGATAAAAGCAGAATGCCGCGATGTTGCCGCCTATCCCCAACAGGAGAAACAGAACGCACAGCACCCATACTCTTTTCCAGCGCTTTTTGTTTTTCCCCTGCAGTATTTCACACTCATCTGAAATCTGGTCGATCTCCCGCTGTATATCGGCACACAGATTGTTTCGTTCCATCGCGCCCTGCTTTCTCAGGTCAAGGTCGCTGCGGGCATTTGCAAGCTGGGCAGATAGATCATGTACGTTTTGGGTTCTGCCCTTTTTTTCTTCTTTATTTTTCTTTTTAACAAGTCCCATCTCTTTGCCTCCATCAATAATCCGAGATAACAACATTCACCTTGACGGGAACAATACGATCTCCAACATCGATATTCATTGTAACGTTATTCGTTCCATATGACAGCCCTTTCAGGTCCAGCCTTGCGTCTCCCGTATAAATACTGCTGCCCAGCCATGAGTCATACAGTATCAACACCGCCTGTCCCTGCAGCATTCCCAATCCGTCACTGTCCCACAAAAACTCATATTCACATGCATCATCCTTTTCTGTCACATGGATGGAAGTATTCGCCATTGCTGCTTCATCCCAATCCACCCATAGATCCAGATCCGTGGTGATCTTTACCCTCCTGACAGCATCTTCCTCCGCCAGCATGGTCTTCCGCCCGGTAACCATCATGGCCGGTACAAAGGAATTGTCTGTCAGATATTTCAAAGTATATCCTATGGGCACCGGATTGGTCGCTGGCGCGTCCGTACGGATAAAATCATTGATCCGCGTCTCAACGGTATCTTCCCCTTCGGAACCGTTCCAAAACTCATCCCATTTGTCCACGACCCCCAGCGTTTTCTGGGAAGAATCCGTAAGCATCCCCGCATCCTTTTGTTCCCCGCCGTATTGGAAAAGCTGGGATGTGATCTCGGAATCCGTCCGGATGTTAGTCAATCCTGCCGATATATCCACTCCCTTAATACATGCGCTTACTTTCGCTCCGAGTTCTTCCGCACTCATATTCCCCTGAATCAGCACTACCACCATCCGTCCATAATCCACAGAGGATACATATGCCGGTTCATAGTCGCCAAACGCCGCCAGGTCCGCGCCATCCCGGAAATATTCCGCCGCGCTCTTTTTGGGTTCCGCGTTGACTGTATAGTAGACCTGTCTGTAAATGACCGCCACACTGGAAACTTCCGTATCAGTCGTACTCCCGAACTCAAAGCCTCCCGTGCCTGGCAGTTCCACACCCAGACTGGCCTTCAGTTCCGTAGAATTTCTGCACGTCTGCATATAATAATTCCATTCCCTTGCCGCCTGACCCTCATTCTTCCCGGCGCAGCTGTCCAGGAAATCCATCACTCCCCGATAACTCACATCTTCTACCTCTGCAGAAGTTCCCCCAACCTGGCTGCTTGTCAGGTGTATCGCCGTTCTCTCCAGGGGCAGAAGCGTATAATCCGCCGTCCCCTGAAATAGGGAATCCCCTTTCAAAACGGCTCCGGGGAATATCACCGCATTGCTGCCGCCCGCGATCGTATAGCCGCTCAGATCATATGTCTGCGTATCGGTAAAGCATGTAACCAGTCCAGCCGTCTCTGTCTGCAGCCCTTTTACCACCCTGTCAAGGGAGGCGATATACGCATTCATTCCGGCATGATCGCTGGCATTGATCCCGTCAGCTGCCTGCTGCCTCTCGCTGATCTGACTGTCATAATAACTTTTGAATGCATTCGTTTTCCACTGCCAATACTCCGTCGCATATTCCTGTTCCGTTTCCTGCTGGCTGGCAGCATGCCGCGCCTCCTGCATGAGATATATCCGGATGCTTCCCGCCGCAAGAACCGCCAACACAATCAGGCATACGAAACGCGCCCAATGCCTGCTTCTCCTCAGTTTCCTGTGTTTCTTATTCAGCTGCTTCTGTTTCTTCTTCAGGTCGGTCAGCAGCGCCTGGCTTTGTTTTTCCTGCTGTGCAAACTGCTGTTGTTCCCGGTAGATCTCCTGAAGCTCCTGTTCCGGGCTTTTCTGTTCCGGCTGAGAAATCTCCGGCTGCCCATTGTCCGGTATCGGATCCTGATTCCGTTCTGCATCGTTTGTGTTGTTGATATCATCCATCGTCTTTTCACCTTTCAGGTTTTTGAGTAAATACTCCAGAGGTATTCTTTTGTCACTACGTTCAGTATACCCCCCCCCAGTATTACTTTGTCAATGCTTTTTCGGAATTGGCATAATATATCGTAACGCGCCTTTTTCTGCCCTGAACAGAATAATCGCCCATCAGGAAAACAATGCCATCCTGGCGGGCGGATTTAGATACATCCTGTTTTCAGATTCTGTCCCTCAGCCTTTCCTCCCCAGATACCTGCAGACTTTATTTTTGTAGGCAATATAATCATCCCCGAACACCGCCTGCAGATAGCGTTCCTCCTGTAAGATCTGCAGGTGCAGCATGATCATGGCAAAAACGGAAAACACAAGCAGCGGGATATTGAAATACATCAGAAGCACCCCCGCATACACACAGTCAAACCCCAGAAACGCGGGGTTCCTGCTGAACCGGTAGATCCCCTCCGTGACCATTTCCGTCTGATCCTTTTCCGCCACGCCTGCACGCCAGCTGTCCTTCATGGTAAACACTGCGGCAGCAAATATGATATCCCCGATAACCCCCAGCACAGCGCCGGATAGGAGCGCTCCCCAGGGCAGCCTTGGCCGCACCGTGAAAATACTGGCCACTTCCACCGCCACCACCGTATATGTGGCGATCTTCAGGATCAGTTCCGTGTAGAAAAGCCTGTTCTTCGTTTTCCCCCTTGCCATCTGGTCGGTCTGGATTCCCTGCCTCTTCTGCCGGAGCATCTTGCCTATGTAGACCGAGTAAAAAAACAGGAGGATTATTATGCCGACTGTTTTCATGTTTTCATTAACCCCGCTTTCAAGATCGTCTGCATCATTATAATCTGTTTCCCGTAAATATGCAATTCTCAAACACATTTATGAGGGCAGTAAAATACTCTTGACCCCATAAAGAACTTTGTGTATAATTTTGCTATCTAAAAGGGAGGAGCAGACATGCCAAATATCCGGTCAAGCGCAGATTTACGCAACAGTTATAATGATATCTCTGAATTTTGCCATACCTATTCCGAACCCGTGTTCATCACCAAGAATGGCAAGGGGGATCTGGCTGTCATGAGCATTGAGACCTATGAACAGCTTGTCGGACGTTTTGAACTGTACGGACTGATCCAGGAAGGACTGGACGATGTAAAAAATGGAAATACCCGCCCATTTTCGGAGGCAATCGCAGATTTAAGGGAGCGAAGAAAGCGATGAAGTACGCTATCCACATCACAGCCGCCGCTGAACAGGATATGGTCAATGCCTCGGATTATATCGAGTTCATATTAAAAAATCCACAAGCGGCTGACGATCTGCTGGATGAAGCCAATCTGAAAATCAATACTCTTTCTGCATTCCCCTGCAAGCTTGCCCTTGTAGATGACCCACTGCTCGCCTCATGGGGGATTCGTTTCACCCGGGTCAGGAATTATCTTGCGTTCTATGTGGTTTCCGAAGAAATGCATCTGGTAACAATCATTCGCTTTCTTTATGGAAAAAGCAACTGGAAATTCCTTTTGAAAAGCGGATTTTCCCTGATCTGACCAAAACTCCCCCTAAAAATCATCCAGCCCCGCCAGGACTTTCACGTTCTCTTTCTCATACTCATTCAGCACCGACGCGTCAAAATCCTTTGGCGCCGTAGTGGGCGTGTACCAGATGCATCCCATAAAATAATTGTACAGGTCAGGGTCATCAAAAATATAGCCATGCCGGGCGTAAATTTCATTCTTTGCAAGATGTATCACAAGGGACGGCTCATCCTGAAAATCCGCCGCAGTGTAATAGCGTGTGTCCGTGGCAAAGAGGGAATCCGTCCGATTGGAAATGTCCCTGACTTCCCGCACATTTTCCCAGTAATCGACGATCTCCTGATAATACGCGCTCTCCCTGTAATATTCCATCCGCTGATCCAGCGCCTGCTCCTGCTGCTGCCAAGAACCGGCATATCCCTCAAGGAACTGCATCACGTCCTCCATGGTTATGGAATCTCCCCACGAAATATTCCGGTCCACATATTCCGCCGCTGCACTGTCAAGGGCAAACGCTTTCTCCCCCTCTTTCCGGGCATAGGCTCTCACTTCCATCCAGGATGTGCCTATATCGATTCCCTGCACACCCGCATATTCCAGGATCAGCAGCACATCCGTCCTGCCGTCCTCATTGTAATCACAAAACGCCACAGAGACCACCTGCCCGAACTGCTGTCCCCGCATGCCGTTATCCTCAAACTGTTCCGGGAAAGTATACACTGCTTTCCCATCCTTTAACAGCATGAATCTGGCGTCGCCGTACATCCATATGCCGTCTTTCTGGAACATGTCCTGCTCCGGCCAGAAAGAGGCAAAAGTCACTTCTCCCCATTCCTCCAGATCCACCTGGAAGGACTGCTCAGCGATCTGTCCTTCCGGGATATCCATGGATACGCCGCCTGAGGACGCTGCGTCCGCATTTTCCTGCACGTCCGCCTGGGCGCCTGCTGCCTGGCTATCTTCTGAAGCAATGTTCTCCCCGGATAGCTGTACGGCCTGCAGATCCTCCGCCGGTTCCCGACTGCTGCATCCGGCAAGCGTCAATACCGCCGCCAACAGACACAATACTGTTTTTAACTTCCCTCTGATATTCTGATCCATATCCTTTCCCCGCATGCACACATTCCTCCTGCCTGACCCGCTTCGTATCTTTATTATAAGTCAGTTCATAGTGAAAAGAATCCCTATTGCATTGGAGAGGAATTTTCGGCAATCATTTATAAGTGGCCTAATAATTCGGCAACTCAGAAACTTTATGGAACGCCATTTCCTGTTGCTTTTTTCTGATTTCCATTATCATTTCCCGATTTTTCATCCTGCTTTGCTCTAATTCCTGCTCGTCTACCCTTTGAAGTGGATCAGGAACAATAAGCCGCATTGGTCTATCCTCATAAAATAGATCGTTCAAATATCCTTCTTCTCTCATCATAAATCCCCTTTCATTCATAAAACAGCCCTACTACTCCACACTGTTTCAAAAAAGAGAGCGCTATATCATAATGCTCCTTTACTGTAAGATTCTTAGCTGCTTTTGCAGCAAATTCTCTAAACAATGCAAACGCTTTATGAAAATCATATTGCCTATCCTTATACAAATAATGAATAGTTCCCTGATTTGATACCACGGAAATAACCGCCACCGTAGAATAAACCAGAAAAAAACGTATATCCTCAAGCGAGAATGTCTGTGATGAGGGGTGGTTGTGCAGAACCACCACTGATACGCTGTCTGCCGATGTCAGTATATGGTTTGACAACGTATCCGATGTTATTTGTACACTATGCTCTGTCCCATAACTAATTCCATATTCATCTAACGGCATATCTGCACCAATATCACAAGTAATTGCCACTTCATTACTGTCATTAAATTCTTTGGATAATAACAACACATCCCTTGCCAACTGCTGCATAACCATATTCTGTTCTTCTGAAAGATTTTTATATCGGATATATGGCACTTTCTCTATTGCAATATCCGTAATATAAATCTTTTCCGTTCTTTTCTTTGCTTGTTTCAATTCTTTATCGTTTTCCATAAAGTACTTCCACTTATTTTCTTTTATTATACATGGATATATCAAAAAAATCCATATGTTTTCCTTGCATATTCAAACCTGTATTTCATCGTTTTAATGAACCGTGCTCCTGATGCACCTTGAATCCTACTCCGCCCCCACGTTGGCAAGGCATCCCCCATACTCAAACTGCCCCGTGCTTTCATTCCAGAAATAGCAGTAATAGGGAATATCGCTTTCCCCTGAGATCCATCCCTGGATGCAGAAATCCTCGTTCCCGTCAAAGTTAAGGTCCGCCACTTGGATATTTCCGTCCCGGCTTGAGGAAATCGCCTGCGCCATGACGCCGTCATCGGAAACATATCCCTGACCCCATTGCTGCTTCGCGGCCTCACCCGGATCGATCAGCTGCACAGTGTCCTCCGCCATTCCGTTAAACTGCGGATCGTAATAAGTATGCGCTACCAGGATCGAATTGATGGTATACTGATCTTCCCCCATATAAACGCTTCCTCTCAGGATCAGTTCATACTGCTCCCCGCCGATCTCGACCCAGGCGGTCTCGATGTAATTATGCCGATACCGGATATCACGGATGCGCAGAGCCCCATCCTCCCATTCCAGGATCATCTCCACGTCATCATCACACCATTGATCCAGCACGCCGAAATACAGCCGGAGCGCATCACGTCCGTCTCCCATGGAAAGGATGTCCGCCTGATAGGGCACGCTGGAACCGGAGGGATCGTCGGGGGAAAGCCTGTCATAACCTCCCATCTCCCATGCCTCCTGTGTCAGATCCACCTCCACGTCCAGAGACTCCAGCCCTTTCGCGTTCTCCAGGGCCGGACAGGTCACATGCATCCGGTATTCCTCCATGGGCTCATACAAAAGAGGCAGCGAGGGCTGGTATCTGGCCATGGTCCCGTCAGGAGCCCTTTCCTCACTGTCCGCCCGGCTCACTCCGCCCGGAATGTCCATCATCCCATAATATTCCCCCTCCTTCCGCAGGAGAGCCATCTGTCCAAAAGCCCTGGGATCCGTGCTGTAACCGAATGTCTCCGTAAAAAGGATCTCCCGGATGCCGTCGCCGTCCAGGTCCAGGGACCGCACCTCCGGAGTCCCTCCTGCGGTTTCCGGCAATTCGATCACATCACCGTTGCCGAATTCGATACGGTAATCCGCCGCACTCCAGTCCCGGATATTCTCGCGCCACACCCGGTCCGTGATGCCGTCCCCGTCATAATCGCATGACGCAAAGGCGGAGTATCCCGTCCACTGGACGCACTCGTCCAGATAGCCGGTATAGTCATGATAGCCGAACGCCGATCCCTCAGGCGGCGTCTCCGCTTCCTGCCCGCTTCCTCCCGCGCTGTCAGAGTCCGCTTCCGGTGACAGGCTGTCCGGTAAAGCCGGGGCAGACAGGGCAGAATCCATCGGGGAAGCGTTCTGTCCGGAATCATCCCGCAGCCCCGCACCGCCAGCAGGATCCCCATTTGCGGGAACCCGCCCCTCCTCCCCGGAGGCATCCGCAGACCCGAACACGTCCCACATACCGATCAGAACCATAAGCGCCAGCGCTGTCGTAAACAGCCACAGGGCATATCGCCCATTGAACACCTGACGCTTCGTGACAAACTGCCAGACTTTTATGCCCAAAAGGATTTGCACGCAAAAATTTACCACCCAGAAACATACCCGCCACCCGCTCATAATACTCCTCCGCTGCTTTCCCTATAAACGGAACGCCGCCCCGGCAGCCTGCAAAACAAGGCTCCGGGGCGGAATTATTTCCACATCATCATTTCTCTTTCTTTGGCACAAACTTCATGCGGAACAGATACCACAGGCTGCCTGCCAGGCAGATGGAGGAATAGGTGCCGCACACAATACCCACCATCAGGGGCAGCGCAAAGTCGCGGATGCTGGTAACGCCCAGCACATACAGCACCGCCACCATGATAAAGGTGGTCAGGGAAGTGAAAATACTCCTGGACATGGTCTGTGTGATGCTCCTGTTCACCACATCCTTCAGATCGTCCTTATGGGTCATGGTCGCCATATTCTCGCGGATCCTGTCAAAAATAACGATTGTTGCGTTAATGGAATACCCCACAATGGTCAGCATACAGGCCACAAAGGTGTTGCTCACGGACACCCTTGCCACCGCGTAGAACGCCAGCACCACCAGCACATCATGGAGCAGGGCGATGATACTGCTGACGCCGAAGCGGATATCCTTGAAACGAATCCTGATATACACCAGCATACAGACGATGGCCACCGCCACCGCGATGATGGTGTCGGATTTCATTTCATTGCTGATGGTGGAACTGATGGTCTCCGTGGTGATCAGCTTCTCGTCCACACCGAAATTGCTTACCAGCATCTCGTTGACCGCATCCCTCTGCTCCACCGTCAGGGAAGCCGTCTTAAAGATTACCTCGTTGGAGTCCTGCACGGTCTGGATCTGGACAGCCCCGGTGATCTCCTCCATCAGGGGCACTACCTCGGCATTGGTCTTCTCCAGCGTCATGGCCTCGTTAAAGGTTACGCTGGTCTGGGTACCGCCCTTGAACTCCAGGCTGTAATTCAGCGCGTCCCCGGAAGAAACCTTGTGCACGCCCATGGCCACGAATCCTGCCACAACCAGCGCGGCGGATACGCCAAAGAAAATTCCTTTCTTAGATAAGACATCCAGCGTCTTATGCTCTTTCCCCACACCGTAAAGCTTCTCGCTCTTTAAGCCCAGTGCGTAAAACGCATACATCACGTACCTGGTCACCACCAGGGCGGTGAACATGGATAATACAATACCAAGCGCCAGGGTCTGGGCAAATCCTTTCACGGAGCCGGGACCCAGCAGCAAAAGCACCAGCGCCGCAATCAGGGTGGTGATATTGCCGTCGATGATGGCGGACAGCGCCTTGTCAAAACCGATCTTGATCGCGTTCTGCACCGTCTTTCCGGTGGCAAGTTCCTCCCGGATACGGGCGAAAATGATCACATTGGCGTCCACCGCCATACCGATGGACAGGATAATGCCCGCGATACCGGACAACGTCAGCGTCATATCAAAGCCCCTGATCAACAGGACCACCAGCGCCGCATAGGACAGCAGTCCCACAGCGGACGCCAGACCCGCGATATAGTACACCGCGATCATAAAGATGATCACGAGGATGATACCGATAACAGCAGCTTTCAGACTTGTCTCAATGGCATCCATGCCCAGCTGGGCTCCCACCACCTTGGAATGGAGTTCCTCCAGTTCCAGCTTCAGCCCGCCGATGCGGATGGTGGATGCGAGGTTTTCCGCCCTCTCAAAGGATTCCATGGGGGAAATCTGGGCGTTTCCATCGGTGATGACAGCATTTACATTGGGAGCGCTGATGATCGTCCCGTCATAATAAATGGCAAGGGACTCCCCGTTGTCATAAGCCCTCTGGGTGGCCTGGGCAAATTTTTCCTGCCCCTCATCCGTCATCACGAGGCTGACCGCGTACTCATAGCCTCCTAAGTCCGTCTGCCTGGAGCCCGCCGTGGCGTCCTTTACATCCGTTCCCTGCACCATGATGGAACCGTCCTCCAACAGTTCGTCAATGGTCTTGTTCAGCGTGTACATATACCCGATGGAACCGTCCGAATTCTGCACATACTGGCCGGTATAATTGACATTTCCCTCCGAGTCCGTCTCCGAGATAAAATACAGCGCGCCGGGACGCCCCAGTTCCTGCAGGATCCTGGTGGCATCGTTCTCCCCGGGAATCTCGATGTTGATCCTGTCGGCTCCCTCCTGGTAAACGATAGCCTCCGTGCTGTAGTTCTCCACACGCTTCTGAAGCTTTGCTATGGTATCGCTCATATCCGTGGCGCTGGGATTTCCGTCCCCCACCACCTGATAGGTGATACTGACACCGCCCGCCAGGTCCAGACCCAGCTTGATGTCCGATGCACTTCCGTCTCCCTCCGGATTCACGCCGAAGAAGTCCACATAAGCGACTCCCGCCAGAATCAGAAGGACACAAAGCAGAATTACGATCGCTTTGTTCTTTTTCATTGTTCCTTCGTCCTTTCTATATTAGTAGTCCTGCTCCGCCACCTTTAACATGATGGCGCATTCCACACGCTTTCTCTGCAATTCGCAGCCCACGTCATAGGCATCGTTGATACTGCCATGGAAATTGTAAGCGTTGGCCGCGCAGCCGCCGCTGCAGTAAAATCTGGCAAAACACTTCCTGCACTTGTCCTTGGCATAGACATTGCAGCATTTGAACTCATCCCTGATGTCCTCGCGGACAATGCCCTCGTCCACATTTCCCATCAGAAACTTCTCATTCCCCACAAACTGATGGCAGGGATACAGATCCCCCCAGGGTGTCACCGCCAGGTACTCCGTGCCCGAACCGCAGCCCGACAGCCTCTTTGCCACACAGGGACCGCCCTCCAGGTCGATCATGAAATGGAAAAAGTTGAAGCCCTTTCCCTCCCTGCGCCGCCGGATCATCTCCGCCGCCAGCCTGTCATACTCCGCTTTCAGCTTCGGGATGTCCGACTCCCGGATCGCATAGGGATCCGACGGCTGGGCCACCACGGGTTCCACGGAGATCTGCCGGAATCCCAGATCCGCCAGATGCAGCACATCCTCGGAAAAATCCAGGTTATTGCGGGTGTAGGTGCCGCGTACATAGTAGTGCTCCTGCCCCCTGCTCTCCGCCACCTTCAGGAATTTGGGCACAATCAGGTCATAACTGCCCTGTCCCCCCCGGAAAGGACGCATCCGGTCATGGACTTCTTTCCGCCCGTCGATGCTGAGCACGATATTGGCCATCTCCCGGTTGGCAAACCCCAGGATCTCGTCATCCAGCAACACGCCGTTGGTGGTCAGGGTGAAACGAAACTTCTTATGATAGGGCTCCTCCAGGCTTCTGCCGTACTCCACCAGGTCTTTTACCACCTGCCAGTTCATCAGCGGCTCGCCGCCGAAGAAGTCCACCTCCAGGTTCACCCGGTTTCCCGAATTGGCCGCCAGGAAATCCAGGGCTTTCTTCCCCACTTCAAAACTCATCAGGGCGCGCCTGCCATGATACTCGCCCTCCCCTGCGAAACAGTATTGGCATGCAAGGTTGCAGTCATGGGCAATATGGAGGCAGAGGGCTTTCACCACGGTCTGTCTGTTCTTAAAGTCAAAGACGTAATTTTCATAGAGATCCGGCGCAAACATCTGTCCCTGCGCCTCCAGTTCCAGCACCTCGTCCACGGCCTCCGTGATCTCCTCCTCCGGATAGGGAAGATTGGCCAGGTTCAGCACGGCTGCCTTGATGGTGGCCGCATCCTTGATGCCTTCGTCTACCAGGGGCTCCAACAGGGGAATCATATCGTACACGATATCGTCCACCACATGGACGGAACCGCTGTTCACATCCATGACAATATTGTAGCCGCCGCTTTTGTATTGATGTATCACAATTGCTATTTCCTTTCTTATTCCAGTACCGTCTCTTCACTCCAGCCCCTTGGCAGGGAAGAAATTTCCATCTGCAAAATACGCAGCCGGAAATTCCTTCCATGTGCCTTGGCACATTGGGCTTCCGTTTCGAGACTGTTATTCCAGTACCGGGGCTTCCGTTACGGGACTGGCTTAAAATGCGAAACAAAGAAAAGAAGCAGCGACCGGAATCGCTGCCACTCTGGTGTACCATAACGTCAGCACATGGACGTGCCTATTATTTAATCTTCTCGCAACTCTGGTTTCCTACGGTACAGGAAGTCTTGCACGCTGACTGGCAGGAAGTCTGGCACTCGCCGCATCCGCCTTTCTTCATGGATTCTTTGAAATCTCTGGTAGTTAAAGTCTTAATATGCTTCATCAAATGTAACCTCCATATTCAAAAGTAAGGACAGTATACCATGTTTCCGTGCGCTTTGGCGCACATGGAATCAGAAGTTGACACAATGTCTTTCTGTGTCAGCATTATACCATAAAACCACACGTTTGTAAAAGACTTTTTTCAGATTGTCCTAAATTTCATGATCTCCTGCTTTAATTTACTGGAGACCTCATCATTGGCGGATGTATAATCCTGGATCTCCGTCATGTTGGAAGCCACGCCGTCAATGGTTCCGGTAAACGCCTCCACGCGGCTCCTCTCGTCCCCGATGCGCCCTGCCACATCCCCCACCATGCTGTTCATGATCTGTATGGAGGAGGCAAGTTCCGTGGCGATCCTGTCAAACGCCACCATGGTGTCTTCCACATTGTCCGCATCCTTCAAATATTCTCCCGAAGCGTCCGCAAACTGGGCAAAATTGTCCAGCACCCTGGTAGTGACAAACTGCATCAGCTTATCGGAGGTTGCCGCAAGGCTCTCCACCGCCGACGTCACTTCCCCGCTGATCTCCTGGATATCGTTCGCCGTCTGGCGGCTGTTATCCGCAAGCAGCCTGATCTCGTCCGCCACAACCGCAAAACCCTTGCCTGCCTCGCCCGCTCTCGCCGCCTCGATGGACGCGTTCAGGGCAAGCAGGTTGGTCTGGCTGGCAATGGAAAGGATCTCGTCCGTGAGCCCCTGGATGGCGTTCACGCTCTTGCTGTTTTCCACGGAAGTCTTTAAATCCGTCCGTAAGGAATCAGTAATATTTTCCGAGTCCCTCTTACTGCTGCTGGCCATGTTCCGGATCCTGTTGGCGCGTTCCCGCATCTCCGCGGAATAGTTCCTGCCCATGGCTGCCACTTCCGTCATATGATTACCCTTTTCCGTGATCCCCTGCATTTCATCCGCAATACCGGATACGCTGTCCGCCAGCGTCTGGATCCCCACGCACATATCCCTGGCCTCGGAGGAAGCGGTTTCCGTGTTCCTGGTGGAATCCGACACCCTGGAAATAATATTCTTAGAAGACTGATCCAAGGAGCCGGAATGTTCCTTGATCCGTGTCATGATGCCCTGCAGCGCCTCTATGAACAGGTTGATGCCCTGTACAAGGCTTCCCACCTCGTCTTTCTTCTTCGTATGGATACGTCGGCTTAAGTCTCCCTCGTTATTTTCAATCTGCCCGATCAGCACATCCAGCTGCCTCTTTACATCCCGCAGGGGCTTTACCACACAGAGAAACGCTATCACGATGGTTATGACTACTGTCAGAAGCTGGATGCTGGATATCAGGCCGTTGGTCGCCAACCCTGAAGATATCCGTGCTGATGCATCCTGTGCCATGGCAACGGCATCTGGCGCCGCACCCCCCATCCCTGCGATCTGATCGCATACTTCCCGCATGGCCTGCAGGTCACTGGTGGTAGTGGTGTTGACCAGAACAGTCAGTGCAAACAGAACCAATAACGGCAGCATCATCTTTAGTGCTATACTTTTTCTCATAAGGTGTTCTCCTTTTCCTGATAGTCATATGTTTTATCATATCATAACTTTTCTTTCCGTGCAAATTCAAAGTCAATAACCTCACTGCAAAGCAAAATGTGCTCTTTGAGCACATGGGTATTGACCCTCGCGGCATTCGCCAAGTCAGCTATGCTGACTTGGCTCATTGCTCGCGGGAATCAACTGAGCATACCACCCAGCATACCCCCCGCGGCACAGAGCACCAGCGTGGTAATCGTGGAATCACCCAGGTGTCCGGCAGGTTCCCCGACCACCATGGAAATCCCCGCCAGTACCAGGAAATAGGCGCTCCCCATCAAAAGCCCCCACAGGAATTTCCTGCTCTGCAGCTTTTTCCCGGCCATAAATCCGCCAAAGAAAGTGGCCGCCACGTAGATCACGATGATGGCAATGGAGACAATCTTCTCCGTCAGCCCCATCCTGTACAGCAGAAAAGCCAGCAGCGCCAGAAAGACGCCCGTCAATATGTAAGAAAAAAGCAGTGTTTTCAGTAAAAACAGGACGGGTATGCTCTCCCGGTTCGTTGTCTGTTCCATCTGCAACCTCCCTTGATATCCATAAATTTTCTATAAAATCATATGCGGCGGCGGCTGTAAACTTGACAAGAAGTAGATGATACGGTATATTTATCTGAAAATACATGAAAAAGGAGTGAATTTTTTTGGATGCCCCAGGTGTCATACAATTGATCATTGTCATTGTTCTTGTTTTCCTTTCCGGTTTTTTCTCATCAGCCGAAACGGCTTTTTCGACCGTCAACCGCGTGCGGATGCGCGCTCTCGAAGAAGAAGGCGATAAGCGCGCCGCCAGGGTCAATAAGATACTGGAGAACTACAGCAAGATGCTCAGCAGCATCCTGATCGGCAACAACATTGTGAACCTGACCGCTTCTTCCCTCACCACCACGCTGGCCATGAGGGTGAATCTGGCCACAGGTATCGCAACCGGTATCCTGACCATGGTTGTCCTGCTCTGCGGCGAGATCGTCCCCAAGACGTGGGCCATGCTTTCCTCGGAGAAAATTTCCCTTACTTACAGCGGAACCATTTATGGGTTAATGCAGGTAATGACGCCTGTTATTTATATTGTGGATAAGCTGGCCAACGGTATCCTGCGCCTGCTGCGCATCGACCCCAGCAAGAAGATCACCACCATGACCGAGGCGGAACTGCGCACTTATGTGGATGTGAGCCATGAGGACGGCGTTATCGAATCGGAGGAGCGGGAGATGATCTACAACGTGTTCGATTTCTCCGACGCCCAGGCAAAGGACATCATGATCCCCAGGATCAATATGGTGACCGTGGATATCGAGGACAGCTACGGCGAGATCATGTCCGTTTTCAGGCAGTCCATGTATACCCGTCTGCCCGTTTACCAGGGCGACAACGACAACATCATCGGACTGATCAATATCAAGGACTTTATCCTCTGCGAGGATGAAAATAATTTCCATGTAAAGGACATCCTGCGGGACGCCTACTATACATATGAATATAAAAAGGTGGACGACCTGCTTTACGAACTGCGGGAAACCACCACCAACGTCACCTTCGTGCTGAACGAATACGGCGCCACCGTGGGCATGATTACCCTGGAGGATCTGCTGGAGGAGATCGTGGGCGAAATCCGGGACGAGTATGACGAGGACGAGGAGGAACTGATCCAGGAGGTTGGCGAGCGCACCTACCTGGTGGAGGGCAGCATGAAACTGGACGATATCAACGACGAATTGGGCACGGAACTGGACAGCGAGGACTATGATTCCATCGGCGGCCTGATCATCGAGTGTCTGGACCGTCTCCCGGAGGACAATGAGGAAGTAGCGCTGGAGAATGGGATCCGCCTGAAAGTGCAGGGAATCGAGCAGAACCGTATCGTGAAAGTGCTGATGACCCTGCCCGAGCCGCCTGCGGAGGAGGAAGACAGAGACGGTTCCGAGGAGAAATCTGTGGAAAACGCCTCCTGATCCCCGTATTGCCATTTTTTGAGTTCCCTTTGCGGCCAAATATAGTAAATTGATGGATACAATCGAATTTTATGGAGGAAATCACCATGGAATACATCAGGGTAACAAAAGAAAATATTGATAAGGAACATATTTGCTGCGCCATATCAAATAATAAGGATATACAGGTTTCGTCCAAAAAAAGACTGGATGATGAAATGTTTTGATGACGGGCTTGTTTTTCTTAAAAGCACGGAAAGAGGAAAATGCTTTATTGAGTATATTCCGGCTGAAAATGCATGGGTTCCCCTGATTGCGGAAAACTATATGTATATAGACTGTTTTTGGGTAGCAGGTTCATTCAAAGGACATGGGTACTCAAATGATTTGCTGAATGAGTGTATCAGGGATTCCAAGGAAAAAGGAAAATCAGGACTTTGCATTCTTTCTTCTGCAAAGAAGAAACCATTTTTGTCTGACCCAAAACACTTATTATATAAGGGATTTAAAGTGGCTGACGTATCAGATGCGGGCATCAATCTAATGTATTTTCCTTTTGACGAAAAGGCGGTGA
>JAMPAC010000045.1 GCA_023667395.1 Blautia sp.
CAATGGTACGCAGGGATGCGTCCGTATAGCCTTTTTCGAGGAATTCCTTCTTTGCGCATTCCAGTATCCGCTCATATACGCCCTCGATCTGCTTTGCCATGCCTTCACCTCTCTTATTAAATAACACTGTTTCATAACACTGTTTTAGTTTAGCACGGAAATACACAGTTTGTCAATAGGTATTCATCAATTAAGATGCTTTTTAACAATCCTTTTCCCGATTACTGCACCGATCAGCGAGGAAACCACTACCCCCGCAAGCAGTAAAAGCGCGCCCCAGCTTTTCAGCATTCCTGCCGCCTGCTGAATATTCCCCTCCCTTCCATCCGAAACAGCATTTGTCTGCAGCACGGATTCATACGCGAGCGCATATGGGTAAATCGTGCTTCCGATGCTTGCCAGCACCTGGATGATGACATACCCTGCAGTCAGCCCTTTCGTATTGCCGTATCCGGTTTTCCACAAAACCAGTTCCGCAGCCACGCCTGCCACGAAATAAAGGATGATATACGGCAGGAATCCCCCGAAAATGCAGCCCCGCACAATGCAGTAGATCAATATGGCCCCTCTTTTTCTTACCCTCACGCCAATCATAAAAAAGATAATCCCTTCCAACAGGCCAAACACCACCGGCATCAGCACAATCGTGACCGGCGTCATGTATAAAAGCGAGCTGGCAAAAAAGAGCGCCACATTGATCAGCGCCAGCAATGTTACCGTGATCACGTCTTTCATTTTTAATTTTTTCGTATCCATCAGATAATCTTCCTTTCTTTTTTTCTGTTTTCCATTCACCCGCACTGCTTTGGCTGTTCCGTCATTACAGCACAAAACCTGCCAATAAAGCGCCTGCCAGCAGCGCTATAAATACAGCATCCGCCGCCCAAAACCGCAGGACCGGCCAGGAGCTGCGCCTGCCTTTCAGCGAAATCCCCCTTGTCTCCGCAGAAGCCGAAAGAGCCTCCGCAATCCGGATCACCCGCAGCGCCATAGGCACAAGCAGGATCTCCATATATTCCGGCAATGCCCGCAGCTTTTCCCAGACGGAACAAAACACGCCCCTTGTTTTAATGGACTGCCCCATCAGGCGGATGTCATGGGAAAGCACAGGGAAAAAGCGGAACACCACAGAGCAGACCGTAATCAAAAACTCCGGTATATGCAGCCTGCGCAGGGCCGCCAGTGTTTTCGTCGCCTCATCCTGCCCGATGATAGTCTCCAGCCCAAGCCATGTGACCATAAGCCTCGGAAAAAAGTTCGCAAAAAAAGACAAAACCGTTCCCGGATAAAGCGCGTCAAATCCCGACAGCAGCAGCATGAATCCCGCGCCTGCCAGCGCGGAATGCCAGAAACCTTCAAAAAAAGCAAGTGCCGTTACCACGAAAGCAGCCGGGAACACAAACCGCATATCTGCGACAGACACCGCCATCATTGCTGCCAAAAGGATTAAGAGCTTTGTCCGCGGGTCGAGGTGCCGTCTGGAAGACATCTTCTTCTGTGTCCGGGCAGTGTCTGAAAGCCGGAAATTCTGTTCCATATACTGTGTCAGGGTATTTAAGTCAGCATCCTCTTTCATACAGATTTCTTGTTTCAGCCTTCCATTTAAAAAACAGATACACCGTGTACATACCTGTGCGATCAGCTCCACATCATGTGTAATCACAAAAACAATCTTCCTCTCGCGCATCCGTCCAATCAGCCGCGCACATTCCCGGAGGCTCTCTGCATCCAGCCCCGCTGTCGGTTCATCCAGGATGACCACCCGTTTTTCAGACAGGTATGCCAGCATCAGGGACAGCTTCTGCATCTGCCCGCCGGAAAGGGAGAAAGGATGCCTGTGCCGGTACTGCCAAAGACCAAACTGTTTTAAGAGCCCCTCTATCTCGTCCTCCAGCTCCCGTGTCGGCTTCCTGCCATACCGCAGTTCGTTTTCCACCGAATTTGTAAAGAACTGAAACTCCGCTTCCTGCATAATGAACAGGATTTCCCGCTGCCGTTCTTTCGCCTTCAGGGGTTTCCCCTGATAGGAAATCTGTCCGGCGGCAGGTTTTAGCAGCCCTGAGAGCGTCTTCCCAAAGGTGGTCTTCCCGCTGCCGTTCGGACCGATAATGCCCACAACCTCACCCGTATATGCCTGTAAGGATACCTCCGATATGACAGCCCCGCCTTTCCTGTATGCACAGCAAAGGTTCTCCGCCTCAATCTTCTCTTTTTTCCCCGCTTCGCGCCACCCCCTGTCCGGCAGGCGTATCTTTTTCAAATCGGAGGCACGGAGCATATAACGGATGCGCTCCCCCTCTGAAAGCGCTTCCATTTCCCTTGCCGTAAGCCGCTGTACAATCCGGCCGCCTGCCATGATCCAGTATTCATCGGCAACCCCTCCCAAATAGTGCAGCCGGTGTTCACTCAGCACAAGGGTTTTTCCCTGCGCTTTCAGTTTCAGCAGCAATTCCCGCAGCCCGCCGATTGCCGCAAAGTCCAGATTTGCCGTAGGCTCATCCAGCAGAAATAATTCCGTATCCATTGCCCACGCCGATATAACCGCCACCAACTGCCGCTCCCCGCTTGACAATTCATAGACGTCCCTGTCCTTCAGCCTCTCCAGACCAAAACTGCGGAAAGCCTCATCTACCCGGCGCCGGATTTCTGCCTGTGGCAGCCCGTGGTTTTCCAGGCCAAATGCAACCTCTGAAGAGCTGTTCACCGTAAAAAAATGGCTGCGCGGGTCCTGGAACACGGATGCGGCAATCCTGCCAGCCGCACCCGCTGTCATCCCTTCTGTATCTTCCCCGTTTATACGGCAGTAACCTTTTAACTCCCCTTCATAAAATTGCGGGATCAGATGGTTGATACAGCGCAACAGTGTAGACTTGCCGCAGCCGCTTCCCCCGCATAGCACGACACACTTCCCACGTTCTATGCTGCCGCCCGCAGCATGAAGGGCAGGCCGTGTTTCACCTTCGTATGTAAAAGTAAATTCAAAATCCACAATGGGCGTATTCTCCGCCATTCATAGTACCTCCTACTACAGAACCTGCCACCGGCAGCTTCTTCCGTATGCTTTGGCAAAACAAAAATGTCAGCCGCCTTTCTCCTTATAGTTCAGCCTGCGGTACTCTAACGGGGACATCCCCGTGTATTCCCGGAATGCTGAACCAAATTTCCCCTGGTTTGTATACCCGCAGGCAGCGGCGACCATCCCCACGCTGTCCTTTGTTTCCGACAGCCGTTTTTTTGCAAGCAGCATCCGTTTTTCCCTGAGATAGAATGAAATGGGAAGGCCGTAGACTGCCTCGAAATATTTCTTTAATGCGGACGGGCTTATCCCGTACATGGCCGCCATATCCGTAACCGTATAATGGCGGCTCAGATCCCCTGTGATCATCTGCTCCACTTCATCCGCAATATGCTTCTGCCCCTTCGTGACATAAAAGCGATCCATGACCGGCACCGATCCACCATTTGCCAACGCATAAAGCAGCAGGAGCAGGTGCAGGCGCAAGTCCCGCAGATTCCAGTCTGCCGCCTCCAGATGGGAACACAGCAGGTTCATCAGCCTGTCACATTCACTTCCCACCGCCCCCAGATACGTCCCGCCATGCGTGGAGAGCATCTCCCTGACCCATCCGTCATAGTCACAATAAGCAGACAGTTCCCGGATTGGATGCTCTGAAAGCTGGTCCATGTCAAAAACAATCTCAACCCCCACGTAACTCTGCCCCGGATACCAGTAGCCATCCTTTGGCGTATGGTTATCAATGCACAGCATCCCCGGTTCCATGTAAATATAAGTCTCATCCGGCAGGCAGACCTCACACCGCCCGCTGATGCAGTAATTCAGGGATGCGAAATAGTTCCCCATCTCTGCCCCGCCATAAGGCAGATGCCGGTCCCCGACCTTGTTTGCCCACAAAAGGATATCTTTCCAGGGACGGCAGAGGAACATCCTGCTGTCTGCATTCCTTACCGTAATGAGTGATACGCACTCACTGAGCGGCGACATCTGATACAAGGCAGAACGGAACGCTTCTTCCAGTCTGGATATGTTTTCCGGCATTTTATTTCACCTCCATCTTAACTCAGAAGTTAGTTTTCGCTAACCATTATACACAGCTTCCTTTTTATTTTCTACTCCTGTCTGTCTTTTTTACTCCATCTGACATCCAGTTCCCTGCCGCTGCACGGAATATCTCTCCGATGCAGCCGCTTCTTCCGTATGCTATGCAAAAAAATATCCTTGAAGCACCATTCCGCTCCAAGGACCGTTTCCCTGTTGTTTCAGCATTCCCCTTATTTACCATATTTTCGTGCGCCCTGGCGCACATGGAATCAGAAGTTGACGCAATGCCCTTCTGCGTCAACATTATACCCTGCTCCCGAAAACACTGCCGTTTATTTCAATGCCCTGAAATATTCCCGTCTCACGGCTTTTGCCTCCGGCACAAATTCCATTGCTCCCCAGCAGTGCATCATTCCCTCGCCGATATGCACATTCAGTTCCACGCCATACTTTTCATATGCCTTTTCCATATCAGGGAGATACGCATACATTACCTCATGGGTGCCATAGAACACATCCGTACACGGAAACCCCTCCATGTCCCCAAGGATAGGGCTAAGCAGGTACGCCTCATCCCCTTCCGCAAGCACTGGCGCAATCTGATCAAAAAACACAGGCGGTATCATAACATCATATTTTTTAAGCCGCTCCATCCTGCGCTTTTGCTTCCCGCTCGGCGGAACCTGTGCTCCGGGTGACTGCAGCACCAGTTTTCCCGGCATTGGTATACCCATTTTCTCATGCCTGATATAAGTACACAGGGACAGCGCCTGCCCTCCGCCGGATGAAGTCCCAAATATCCGGGTATTTTCAGCCGCATAGGAATCCAGGATATCCTTATACACCTCAAGGGTGCTGTTTAAGGTTTCCACAAGCCGGTGTCCCGGTGCCATCGGATACAGCGGGAACCAGACCTGCGCATTGCAATTTTTCGCAATCTGGCCGCATAAGATAAGGTCCCCCGGATCAGGAGGGAGAATATATCCCCCGCCAAAAAGATACAGCACACCAATCTTAGGCACCGCATTTTTCTTCTTTACGACATAGCAGGGCACCCCGCCTAATTTCTTTTCTGCAATTTCAAATTCATCCTTTAATTTCGAATAGGGAACCTTCAGCGGCTTTTTCTGTTTTGCAGAGTAATCCTTAAGCAGCTTCTCCCACGCTTCCCCTTCTTTGGCAAGCATTTTGTTCACCCCTATTATTTTGAAAAGGCCTTCCACCATCCTGTACTGTATGCTCGGCATCAAACCATCCTCCTGTCAATTTGAAATCAAAAATACCATATGCCTCCCTTAAATCCAGTTTTCTGATATAACCGAAGTCGCAATCTACTCATTATAGATGTAACCCTTACTGTCTGTTTTCACCGGATGTTTCTTTAAGTATCCGCTCTGATCTCCAACAATCCAGTAATCACAGAGGCTGCCATGCGCACAGGTGCTTTTTCTGATAAGCCCTCCGTGCATCGCCTCCAACATGGGATAATCAGAATTACAGAATGCAGGCATGAGATCAACATACCCATGCCTTTTTGCAAATTCCGCAATCGGGCAGCTTGTAAACTCATAAAAGATCCCTTTCTCCCTGTCATACGGCCTGACTTCCATGTGGTAATTCCCCGCCCATTCCCGCTCATGCTTTTTGGCCCGCTCTGCGATAGACCGGAATACAAAATGCTGTAACCTTAATACCCATCGCCTGTTCATGTCAAGGAAACCCATCGCCTGCATGGCAGGCACAAAAGTCTCCCTGTTCATAATGTCCATTTCCTCAAAATCCGGCTTGACGGGAACTGCCTCATAGTATGCAAAAAGCGCAATGCAGTCATACACGCCCCCTGCCTGCGTATTCTTCCTGCCGCCAATGAACGGCATATCTTTCAGAAAATCCACATACGTTTTCTGGATTCTTTCCCATAATTCTTCCGCGCCATCCGTTCCGTATGCCGCTGTCAGATGCTTTAACATGACCTTCTTTACGGTTTTCGAATATGGCAGATGTTTTTTTCGGTCAAATGCCAGCTCCTTCTCCTTCATATTGCTTTCACCTCGTATGCGCATATCACTTTCAGCGGAAGATCCGGCTTCCGGGCTCCATTACCGGACTATTCCCTCGCTTTGCTTTACGCACCTTATCCCTCCGAAAAACATGACAATCCACCCAAAACTCTCAAACCCAGAAGCAAATCCGTCGAACGAAAATGGAATCAGCGCTTCCAGCAGAAAACCAATCCCCGCGACCATCAGCGGCGCCGCAAGCAGCCACACCTTTCCCAAGGGAAGAACCCCGCGCAGGATCAGGGCAATCCATCCTCCCGTCACCATAAGGCCCAATAGAATAAACGAAGTCCAGTATGGCACAGCCTGCACCAGATACGACCGGTTCCACATCTGCAGCGCCAGTTCCGTATTTCCGCCTGCCGCATCGTAAATGACATTGTAATCATGGATCAGCGTCCCGCAGGCAAGATGAAAGTACATAAAACAGAGGCAGCCAAAGATCAATCCCGCTATGTAGACTTTCATGATCCGTCTGTCCCATTTGTCCTTAAGTCCCAAAAGCCTGTCCTTTAAGAAATCCACAAACGGCAGCGCTGCCATCGCATAAAACACTGCACCGAACACACCGCCTATATTGGAAACCGCGATCCTCCAATCAGCAATTGAAAGGAATCCGGAGGAAACCATCCCCGAAATAACATAACTGCCGGCAGGCTCGATCCCCATACAATAATCTCCAATCATCATACAGATCGTACCCGGAATGATAAACAGCATCTTTTTCCTTATTGCCTGACATTTTTCTATTTCCATATTCATGCCTCTCTTATTTTTTACATATTCCCTGTCACACTGCAGGCATCACAAAACGCCTCCCTGCAGCAACATCACCTACAGAACCTGCCACTACACAAGGTACGCCTTCGGTGCGGCAGCTTCTTACGGATGTATGGCAACAAACAGCCCCACCAGCAGGCAGGCGGGAAGACCCAGCAGCATCCCCGTGCAGGAACCCTTGATATGGAACAGATAATCCTTGTATTCCGCCATTTCCTCTGTCCCCGGAATCCTGACCCTCTTAGAATGGCAGAACCAGATACAGTCCAGCACCAGTGCGTCATACCAGTCTATGATGAGCCAGATGAGATAGGATATGCCGAAACCTTCCAGAAAGGTATCTGCCCCATTGAATCTGCGGACAACAACTGCCAAAAGCGCGGCTACTGCAATAAGCGCCACGCCCTTTCTGATATAGTCGGCTTTGGTGTAACGCTTCTCCCCGTCCTCGATCAGCCCCAGCTCTATGCACCTTTTCTTTATGGCAGGAGGATAATCCCCAACGGATGTCAATGGATTTTTCAATGTCACAGAAACAATGACAGCCGTAAACAGCACAATTCCGATCAGGCTTTCAATAAAAATCGTCAGCATAGGCTCCTCCTTCAAGCCAAAGTTAGTTATTACTAACCAGTTTTCAGTCTACCACACGATGCAAAATATGTCAAGAAAACCCCCATGTTTTACCGTGCCTCCCTTACCAGGTCATACATAAAACTTTTCTCATCCATCTGCCGCACATTTACCAGGCTCAATCCTAAATGCTCATACTTGTCTTTTTTCAGCTTTGCATCCGTAGAAAGGATCACCGGCAGACGCCCCCGGTCAGCCACCTCAAATGCAGTTTCTACAAGCGGCCTCATAAATCCCCGCCCCTGGCACTCTTTTTTAATGGCAAGCAGCTCAATCTGTACAAACTGCCGCTTTTCGCTGCGGTACCTCCTCTCCAGACTCTCCCCGCCGGCCTGGAACTTATCCATAATACTTTTGAATCCCCTGAGCCCCAGAGCCTTTACCATTTTCCGCATCATCTTGAGCGATGCCGCCGTAGGGTATGGATGGGTCGTGTCTGTCAGGATTAAAATACCTTCATTCCCTTTTCCCGTAGAATAAACCGCATTGCAGTCATTGGCAACACGGATCATGGCCAATAAGTAATTAACCAGCCTTGTGCGGTCCGGGTATCCCGGATAGAAAGGAACCATCCCGATTTCCTCATCGCCATAGTCATAATATGCGAACACTTCCGCAAACTGCCTCATCTCGTCTTCTGTCAATTTTGTTGTCTTAAGCATCTTTTTTCTCCTTGTTAGTTTATACTAACCATAGTATAATGGTTTCAAAATGACTTTCAATATTTTCAAAGTCATTTATTCCAATCCCATAATAAGGAGAAGCCATGCCTAAGATTTTTACCCCTGAAAACAGAAACGATATCCGGAAAGAACTGCTGGAATGCGGCTTTGGCCTTTTAAAGCAGGGCGGGCTCGCTGCCGTAAATATTGATGCCATTACGGAGATGTGCTTTATCGCCAAAGGGACTTTTTACAATTTCTTCAAAAGTAAGTCCGATTATATGTACCAGATGGCGCTCTATGAAAGAAAACGGGCGAATGAAATGCTGCTGTCCTTTTTGGATGCCAATCGGAAGTTATCATCCTCCCATCTAAAGGCCTACATAACATGGCTGACCACAGAAAACCCGAATGTATTCTCTTATCTCAGTGAAAAAGAACAGAAAAGGCTGCTGTCCTCATGGCCGCAGGAATATATCGAAAACGAAAATAAGGATGAAGCCACAATGAAAATGCTGATTGGGTATCTTGAATCCCCCAAAGAACCCATCGACTGGAAGTGTGCCTGCAATTTGATGAAGCTCTTAGCGTTCAGCTTATCGTCCAGGAACCACTTTATTGCTGCTGCATATGACGAAATGAATACGGTTATAATCGAACAAATCATGCAGTGCCTTGTGGAAAAATGAAGCAATACCAAAAGTTTAAAATTTGACAAATCATATCCAAGAGAACATTTTAATTTTGCCCCCAAGAGGTGTACAGGGGTGTATGTCCACTTTGGGAGGGGTGTACAAATCCAAAACAACACCGATGTTCCAAAATCCGAAAAACAAAACGGCCTGGTCTCCCAAGCCGCTGTTATATAAATCATTTTCTCTTCTTCCATTTCAACAGCAATGCCGAATTTATAATAACAAGCACCGATCCTGCATTATGGACCAGCGCCCCTACAACAGGATTCAGAATCCCTGTGATCGCCAGTATAATCGCAAGGAAATTCAGCCCCATGGAAAAACTCAGATTGCATTTGATTGTTATCATCATCCGCTTTGACAACGCCAGAAGATGCGGCAGTTCCTTTACCTCATCATCCACAAGGGCTATGTCCGCTGCATCTACTGCGATATCACTTCCAACGCCTCCCATAGCAATCCCAACATCCGCCCGTTTCAGGGCAGGTGCATCATTCACGCCGTCACCAATCATGCAGACCGGTTCATTCCTCTTCTGATAACCACCGATGATTTCCAACTTATCTTCCGGCAGGCATCCTGCGTGTATTTCGCTTATGTGGAGCTCCCCGGCAATCGCATCAGCGGCATTTTTATGGTCGCCGGTCAAAAGCACGGGAACAACGCCAAGGGAAGACAGTTCGGAAACCATCCGGCCGCTTTCCTCACGAACCGTATCAGTAAGGACAATATACCCGGCCAGCCGCCCGTCCGCCGCAACATAAATTACAGTACTGCCTTTATTAAGATGGCATTCCACCCCAGTGCGGATACTATCAGACAGCGCAATCCTCTGTTCCGACAGCAGCCCTTCATTCCCGGCAAGTATTTTTCTGCCATTTACGGATGCAGACACTCCCCGTCCCGGAAGCATCTGGAACTGCTCCGACGGGAACACCCCTGCAGAAGATACCTGCTTGAAGCAACGGACAACCGCTTTCCCCAGCGGATGTTCTGAAAGCTGCTCTGCAGAAGCAGCATAAGCATACAGCATATCCTCCGTATAATCCGCATTTACGCTCTGAACCGCTGTCACCTGCGGCGTACCATAAGTCAGTGTCCCCGTTTTATCAAACGCCACCTTTTTCACCGCTGCCAGCCGTTCCAGCGCATCGCCTTCACGGACGAGGAAGCCATGCTTTGTGGCATTTCCGATTGCTGCCATGAGTGCCGTAGGCGTGGCAAGCACAAGTGCACAGGGGCAGAACACGACCAGGATTGTGACTGCCCGGATGACCATGCCTGTAACAAACCAGGTCAAGAGCGCGGCAGAAAGCGCAATCACAACAATCCATGTCGCCCACCGATCTGCCAGCCTTACAATTTTTGCTTTCCCTGCATCTGCGGACTGCACGAGCCGTATCATCCTCTGGATGGAACTGTCCTCCCCGACCTTTGCCGCCTTCATTTCAAAAGAGCCGAACTGGTTCACTGTACCGCTGGACACTTCATCCCCTGCCGCTTTATCCACAGGCAGGGATTCACCGGTCATGACTGCCTGGTTAATGGATGTCTGCCCGGACAGGATCACCCCGTCAACAGGGATGGTTTCGCCCGGAAGTACCCGGAGTGTATCTCCTACCTCTACTTTTTCCGCAGGAATGACTGTTTCTATCCCATTCCTGATCACTCTTGCATTCTGTGGCGTGAGATGAACCAGCTTTTCAATACCGGCCCTTGCTTTTGCAACCGTCAGATCCTCCAAGAGCGCACCAAGCTGCATGATAAAGGCAACCTCACCTGCCGCAAAATCCTCCCCGATACACAGTGACGCAACCAACGCAATAGACACAAGCACATCTGCCTTGATATCGAATTCCGTCACAAGGCCGATAAGCGCCTCAAGAATAATCGGGATGCCGCACAGGAAAACAGCAATCCATGCCGCATCAAATGGCAGGGGAATGATGTGGAAAATACTGACCAGCAACGCAGCTCCAGATATGACAAGCAATGCGATATCTTTCTTTATGCCGCCTATTTCCAACAGCCCCTCCAGCTTTTTCATAAAGGTTTTCATATAAATCTCCTTTCTATACTTATGGGGGTACGGGTACATTATACATATAGGGGTATGGGCTTGTCAATAGCCATAAAAGAAAAACAGCCGGAATGACTGTTTTCTGCAAGTGCTTGTTAGATTATTCTGTATATCTTCACTATTTCATATTCGCAAAACGTTCTACTGCCTTTGTAAAGCTCTCTATTGTCTTATCAGCGTCCCCGTGTTCGATTCCATCACGCACACAGTGCTTAATATGCCCCTCCAATACAACCTGACCGCATTTGTGCAGTGCTGATTTCGCCGCATTGATTTGTGACAGGACATCCTCACAGGGTACATCCTCATCCACCATTCTGTCAATTGCCTGTATCTGGCCAATAATTTTTGCCAACCGTCGGTGCAGGTTTTCTGCATCCATACACTTTTTCATCTTTCCACCTCCATATACCATAAGGGGTATGTGTATATTATAACGGTGCTGCATTAGTCTGTCAAGACCAGTGCCACACTATCTATGCAGAATGAATCACAGTTTATACCCATGTTATTACCTCATTTCTACCGCCCCGGCGTTTATCCTGAAATAAGCTGCCTCCGTTCTATATCTGCCAATCCTCCGCCTCTTCACGGATTCTTACGAACTCACGGTAAATACCTTCCTGCCCTAAAAGCTGCTAATGCGTACCTCTCTGTGCCACACTGCCGCCGTCAATGACCAGGATCTGGTCTGCATTTTCAATCGTGGCAAGCCTGTGGGCAATCGTAATGATCATTTTCCCATGAGTCAGTTCTGATATTGCTTCCTGGATCAGATGCTCATTTTCAGGATCGACACTGGCAGTGGATATTTTTTCCGGTATCGTAAAGCTGACATCCTTAAGCACTGTCCGCCCCACAGTATTTCCTTCTGCACGGCCCAGACCGTCCTCTTTTGCCGCAGAGCGGCAATTCACCTCACGGCCCAGGCCGCCTTCTCGCCCTTGCGGGCTCACCTCGTATCCAAAATCCACATGGCTGAACTCTATTCCGAAGTCCGATATGGTAATATCCTCCCCGTCACGGTCAATATAGTTTTCTTCCTTCAGTGCGTCGATCTGGTCCATCGCTGTACCTATGATGCCCAGCACATTGCTAATATAAATGCCTTTTCAGTTGTAAAAAAATGCGCCTGCAGTTTGCCAGAACTCCCAGCCTTCCACCTCCCCGGCAAGAGCTTCCTAACTACAGACGCATATGTTAAATATTTCGTAACTAATTTTTCACGCCAACGCTGCACCAAGCGCTTTGCAGTCAGCCACCGCATCATCATCCGGCGCTTCTTTGCAGATTACGCTGTCACATACAAGTGTGGCGCCCGCAGAGGTACAGGTCTCCTCCCAATTGCGCATCCATTCCCCATCTCCCCAGCCGTAAGAGCCGAACAAAGCAATCCTTTTCCCTTTCAGGTTCGGCTCGCAGGAGTCAAACATCGGCTGAAACTCACTTTCCTCCAGCACCTCCGCCCCCATTGCCGGGCAGCCGAAGGCCACGCCGTCATAAGAGTCGAGCGTGGATGCATCAAACTCGGATGCCGTCATCATAACCACTTCCGCGCCTTTTTCTTTCGCTCCTTCTGCAACGGCCGCCGCCATCGCCGCCGTATTCCCTGTCTGGCTCCAATAAACCACTGCAATCTTGCTCATATACTTTATCCTGCCTTTCTTAAAAAATATTTTGTTTATGTATCAACCGGCAACAATAAGCCGGTCAACAGGCTTTCCTCCTGCAAACTGCGCAGTATAGACATCCGTGCATTTTTTATACTTCGCAAAAGTCTTTCGCGCTTTTTCTTCGTTGCCGTAAACCTTCCAGCACCCGGCGAGCTTGCACCCTCCGGCTTTGTTCTTGATAAAGCCGCTCACATCTTCCGGCGGATAGCCCAGGAACAGCCCGATCTCATGCGGAAATTCACTGCACTCCTCCAGCCTCTCAATAAGATGGATGATGCACCGCTCCGGCGCTTCCGTTTCATACCCTCTCTCTTTCAGCAGCCTGCAGACAGCATCGTCTTTCAGGTCGCGCCAAAGGCGGGAGACACGGTAGACATACACCAGCGCCCGGTTGTCCCGGAACTTAAGCGGAAGCGCCCGCAGACCTTTCTTTACCAGCAGCCGGTTCCAGTGCCTCACGCTGTCCTTCATCTCGTCCGCATCCGCAAAGGGGCAGGAAAACAGGTTCCCGGTTTTCAGCCCTGCGAGCGTCGGCGAACAATACCTTACTATGATACCTTCTGACATAAATCCCTCCTTTGGTTAGTCATGTCTAACCACATGATAAAAATAAATGCCTTCTTTCAAAGGTCATGATCAGCATACCTGATTTTTCTTTCCCCTTCCACTCCAAAACAACACAAAACAGCTCCAATACCACACATTATGGCAGAATATTTTCCCCACCCCCATGCATCCTCCGGTATTCCGCAGGGGATTCCCCCATAATCCTGCGGAATGCCAGGGCAAACTTGCTGGCATTGTCATACCCGCATCCGCCCGCTATTTCCAGTACGGTAAGATCCGTGTGGATGAGCTTTAAAGCCGCCGACTGCATTTTCAGGATACGGTTATATGACCGGACCGGAACCCCGTACACACCCTTAAATGCATTCTGCAGGCAGGTCTGTGATGCATGGAACTTTTCAGAAAGCTCGGAAACCGTAACCTGCCTGTCAATATTGGCCGCAAGGTAGGCAGCCGCTTTCTTTGCAAGGACTGTCTGTGTTTTCGACAGCGTGAGGGATACCAGGCTGTTCTCCATGGGGTCAATGCCGCTCAAAACGAGAAGCAGCTCCAGGATTTTTACCTTAAAATATCCTTTCCGGTAACTCTCCGGTACTGCGTACAGCTCCGAAAAAATATGCTCCACATAATCCTGGGAGCGGATCACGCAGCAGCTCCCTTCCCCGCACAGCCTCCCCGCCACCTCCTTCGGCCGGACATTGACATCCTTCAGGAAGCAGGAAAAACATTCCGGTGCCGTGTCCGTGTCAATCACGATGGAAATCCCATGGTAATGCCGGAGGGGAAAATGGTATTTCACGCATCTTGACCCTCTTTTCGCAATGGACAGATCCCCCTGCATAAGGTAGAAGAAATCATTTCCCTGCCGCTGCTCCATGCGCCCCTCCCGGCAATGGCATATCTCGATAAAATCCCCCTCTGCCTCTGTCCCCAGGCAGCAGCAGTCCGTATGTACGGAATGATAAGCAAGGTCAATGCCCGGAAAAACATGATATACCACCATCTGCGCATCGCCTTTGTCATTTCGGAATGTATATTCTTTCGTGGATATCCCCCCTCTCCGCCAGTCGGCGTTTCTATTTGCTGTCTATCTATTGTCCTCTTTCATCTGCATGATCCAGTTCATAAATGTATCAAAAGTCAGCTTCACATTCCCGCAGTTACAATGGCTGCAGGCGTCCTCTTTATCCGTGAACAGCCGGAATGTAAGGGAGCGCACATTTTTAAGGGCATTGATTTCTTCCCCAACCATCGTATAAGGGATAAAATGGTCTTTATTTGCCCCGACAATCAGGATATCCTGCGTAATCTTATCCGCAATGTCCATCATCTGGAACCTGTTCATCTTCTGCGCATACCCGAAAGCATCCTCCGCCTCATACGCATATTTCCCATGCTCCAGCCCCCAGCGGATCATCTCGTCCTTCTTTGCCAGCCTGCCGAACACCGCGTTGATAATCCTCCTGCAGTTATGGTCAAGCAGCCATTTTGCCAGCTTCATGCGCCGCCCGTCTGCCGGGCTGGAAGCGGAAAGGATCACATCCCGGAAATTCGGGAAAACACTCCATGCGATCACCCGTTTGATACGCTTCTCAAATGCCGCCGCACGGGGCGCCAGCATACCGCCCAGGGATGCCCCGATGATTGTCACGTCATCCAGATGGAAGTAATCCAAAACCGCCTTGACAGGCCGCTCCCACTCATGGGTAAAATGCTTTCCCTGCACCCGCATCACGCCGCCCTGCCCCGGTCCCTCAAACAGATAGGTGGTAAAACCATTCTCCGCCAGATATAACATAGGGATAAAAAACTCCTCAAAATAGCTGTCATTCCCGCCGTGCAGCAAAATGACATCCTTCTCCTCCCCTTTTGCCTTTGCCGCCATGACTGGCAGGACAACATCTTCATACGGCACTTCATGGCGCACCGCTTCCCCACTGTCGAAAATGGATTTGTAGTAATCATAGAACATCTCCGTTGCTTTCACATAATAGGCTTTCTTGTCCGGGTCGCCGTCATACATGAAAAACTCGCTCATACGGTAATAGGCGATGGCGTTCTTGGTCCGCCCTTCCGATACTGCCTGATCTCCAAGGGCAGTCAGTTCCCGTTTCCAGTCTTCACTCGTCCTGATCTTCGGCCCTATTGCTTTTATCTCTTCCAAGTCGCCGCCGTCCCACATGACAGTGCGGTTTAACTGGAAGTCAAAGTTGCTCTGTTCATTTAAGCGGTACACCCCTTTTTTGAAGCGGAACTCCATATGGCATAACCTCCTTGTTTCGTAACTGTTCAGTTCCTTCACAAGTTACAACTCCTGAATCATGTTCTTACGGTCTCCGCGGTACACCGCAGGCGTCCCTTGGGAAACGCTCCGACCTGTGCTGAACAGTTACCTTGTCTCTTTATTGATTCATAAAACGAATCATTTCATCCGCAAGCTGTTTCGGATGATTTATAATATCTCCATGTCCATATCCCCGGAAGCATCGGACGGCCAGCCGGGGATACGCCGCTTTCAGCTTTTCAACCGCTTTTTTCATATGGCCTTCTTTTTCGCCATACCAGCATGCCACCTTTGCTTCCGGCCTGACGGGGAGCTCGGTTCTGTACAGGTTTAATCCCACATCCCATGTCGCGCGTATGGATTCCAGGCTGATGTTGTCGGGAATCCTGCCCATCATCATCTTAAGTCCCTCTTGCGTCTGCCCCATGAACTTCACCGCCCATGCCGGCATGGTCTTCTCCTTTGCCGTCTTATGCTGCTTCCGGGGCATAATTTTTAACAACAGCCCATTGAATATGCCATAGTCTAGGTACTCAGGGCCGCTTAAGATCATATGGCGGATGTCCACCCTGCCTGTCGCGCTCAGCAGCACGGCAGGCCCGCATCCAAGTGATTCTGCAAACAGCATATCCAGCTTCCCGCCGCAGTTTTCCATGATGTATTCCGCCAGTTTCCCCGCCTGGTCCCCGGCGGTTGTGTATGTCGTTTTTCCCGTGCCGTCAAACCCATCAAAGCTGACCGCAAAAACAAGGCATTCCTTTTCCAAAAGCGGGATCACATCTTCAAACTGCCTCCAGCACATCAGATTCCCGTGCAGGAGCATCACCGTTTTTCCTTCTGGACTGCCAAACTTTTTTATCTCCATTTACGCCCCGCTCCCCCATTTGTAAACAGCTAGCCTGTTATTAAAGTCTTTCGCTAACAGGCTGCCAAGCTTTCCCACAAACGTATATTTTTTCATTTCCTCCCAAAAGCTCTGCTCCTTGATCAGTTTCAGCTTCCGGTCCAGCCCAGACAGTTCTTTCCCCGTTTTCGTTCCCCACCCAAACCTCGCATTGGTATGTTTTACCGTGTCGTGCATCTTTTCCTTCATCATCTTCGGGTGCATCAGCTCCGCAAGCAGGAATCCCCTGTCAAAAGAATCCGTGATGTTATGCAGAACCGTCCCCACTTGCTCCTTTGAAAAATACATGAGCAGCCCCTCTGCGATCACGATTGCCACATCCGCTTTCGGAATATTTTTTATCCAGCCTTTCTCAAGAATATCCCCGGCCAGCATATGCTCACGCTCCGTTTCCGTAAAAACCTTTTTTCTCACTTCTATGGAATCCGGAAGGTCTACATTGAACCACCGGATTTTTCCGTTATCCACCCGTGAAAAACGGTCATCCAGTCCGCAGCCGATGTTGACGCAGACCGCATCCGGGTATTTTTCCAGCAGCTTTTTCAGCGTCCTGTCAAACAGGATTGTCCTTGCCACCACGCCCTCATGGGACATAAATTTATCCATATCCCTTGTATCAACTGCCAGCACTTCTATAATCTCCACCGCTTTTTCATCATGGATGCGCGCATTTCTGCGCTTCGTCTCATTTGCCCTGACTGCAAGCGGAATCAGGGCTGTCTCCTGGACGTCTCCTAATTGTAAATCCATCTTATCCTCCTTCTCTCGTTCCGCTGTTTCCGATCCATTCCACAATTTCCCTCTCGGACTGTTCCAGTGCGTCTATACAGACATTACGGTTATCGATGAGCCTCCTGTAAAAAATCCCGATCAACGGAATCATTTTATACAATACCAGATTTCTCTTACGGCCTGGCATCATGCCGAGCAGATGTCCCACCCCTTCATACAACACTGCTTTATATTCCCTGCCGTAATGGTTTTCCTGCAGGGATTTTTCCAGATACCTGACAGAATAGTCCGACGGCCACATCTCATCCCCCGTCCCTGCCAGAAGCAGAATCCTGGCGTCCAGCTTTTCTATATGGATATCCGCCGCTGTTTCCGCCTTTTTATCCCCGTAAGCATCCCGGTAAGACTTCCACATCCCTGTAACTTTACACCCCGCACGGCTGTCATGGTAATATTTCATCGCTTTGTATTTTGTAAGATCCGCATGGACAAAAGGCAGCTCCTTTCCATGCCAGGTCACAAGGGAATGCCCGGTCATATGCTTTTTGTCCGGCGTCCCCGGGGAAGGCACATGGGATGGGGACACCATGATTACATTCTCAACCCCGCCGATATACTCCGCGATCAGCGCCGCAAACAGAGAACCCATGGACACGCCATATGTGCTGATGGATTTGATTCCCTTTTTCCCGGCAAGAAACCTGACTGCATTTTCAAACAGTTCAAGCGGTATCCTGTCGGGGCCGTCCGGCAGCCCCTGCGCTCCAAACAGCGACACGGACAGCCCGCAGATCCCAAACTCTGCAAACCGCTCCGCAATCCTGATCCCCGGAAGGATGCTCTTCTCCCCGCCCATGATCACAATAACCGCCTTGTCTGTCCTGCCTTCCGGTTCCGCCATATGCCCTGCAAAACCATGGGTTTTCACATGGAAATCTGTATGTTTCATTTTGCCCTGATTCTCCTTTATCCGTTCCAATTTCTATATTTTTACTTTGGAAAAAAGGAAACAATAACTCCAACCAATACGGCCGGGATCAAAGCAAA
Source organism: Blautia sp. (assembly GCA_023667395.1). Taxonomy (GTDB): domain Bacteria; phylum Bacillota; class Clostridia; order Lachnospirales; family Lachnospiraceae; genus Acetatifactor. The sequence goes on from JAMPAC010000045.1 coordinate 18,178, forward strand.
AACAATGCCGGGGAACAGCATCCCCTTCACATGGAACCACTTTTGGCGGTATTCCTTATCCATGTGTTCCGTCCCTTCCAGCCGGAAGCGTTTCATATTTGCAAAGAGAACCCAATCCAGAAAGAACGTGTCATAAGCGCCGATCCATACCATCAATCCAAAGGCAATGCCGAATCCTTCCGCAAATTTTTCCGCCCCTGCGACATAGGCGCATACCGCAAGAATGACCGTAAATATCAGAATCCCGACTGCTTTTATTGCGATCACCCTGCCGCTTAACGGCTGTACCTCTATCCGCTCATGCGTCTTAAAATATTCTTCCTGTATTTCGGGCGGATAGTTATGCACCTGCAGCCTGGATTTCTTCCCGGTTGTCGCAAAACCCATGACCGTGAATAAAATACTGAATATTACTGCTTCCGCAATGATGATCCCCATACTCATTTTGTTTCACCTCGATTTCCCTTTTTTCTAAAAAAGCGTACATATCCATGCCAGCAATAAAGCCACAAAAGGAAACAGCATAATCCTTACAAGCTGCTCTTTCCGGTTAAAGCCGAACTGCCGGTATCCTGCGCACCCTTCTGTTTCAGGGTAATAATGTTGGAAAAAATGAGATTTTGTAAGCAGGAACCAGTCAAGGCAGATGATATCAAATGCTTTCAGCAGATACAGCATGGTAAGGAACCTTGCCGCAAACTGCCAGAACCCGTAACCGCTCCGGATGCCATCCCACCCCGCATATACAAATGCCGACAAAAAAATAAGCACAAATATCACAAGGAGCGTCCACCCTAATATCCTTGCCCCCGGAAAGCGTTCTTCATGTTCCAATGCAGCCGCCTGTATATCCTTCGGCGCTGTCCCAAAAAGCTTGTTCCACTGTACCAGCGCAACCGCAGCCCATATCGCAAGAAACAGCGATGCCATGAGGATGAATGATAAAATCAATGTCACCTTCATATCCGTTTTATCCCTCCCCCTTCTATGGCCGTTTTACTTCCCACTGCCAGAAGATACACAAACCATACCATCATTGCCGCATTCATGTTAAACGTATAAAGCCCATAGGAAAAAGCCGACTGCGGCAGCGCTTGGGCGATTGCAATAATCATCAGCATCGGAATGACCGGGCTAAATACTATGGCGCTCTTTTTCAGCCAGGTATTCCCCCGCAGAATTGCAATAATCAGTACGATACCGGCTCCTACGGCAAATAAAGAAGTGCATTTCTCAACCGCCGCTCCTGCGCTGCAAAACCTGCCCGCCAGTATCATGGCAGTCTCATGCCCGCCAGCCCTCTCCGCCTCCGAAAACGCAAGCACAAGAAAGGATACATACAGATGCAGCATCATCCACCCGGTCGGACACAGGCCAAACGCATATCTCAGAATCCGCTTTGTCTTCCCGTCTTTCGCAATATCCGCTATATGTACAAACCCCGGATATAGAAAAAATATCCCAAGCACTGCCAATACAAGGGTCACATCAACTCTCAGCGTATTGTAACCCATGCCATGTCCCGCCCGGATGAAATATAAGTCAGCCTCTTCCATCAATGCGGGATCGGCATATCCAAGCAGCCAGTCGCCAATGCCAAAGCACAGACAGCCAATGATTCCCAAAATACTGTATTTCTTCTGCAAGGCCATAGGATTTCCTCCTCCCATTTTAATCTGCGCAAAAATTCAGCCCGGCTTCCTGACTACGCAGTGCAGGCGGAACCCTTTCCGCACTTCATACCGTTCCAGCTTTAATCCGCTCACATCGCAAAGCCTCTGGATGTCCGCCCTTGTATAAGCATGGACATCCCCCTTGCGCATGATTTTATTGATTATCGGCATTTCAATGTGGTTGACAAGCCACATCACCATGCTGCTGCCTGAAGCCATATCCCTAAGGACCAGCCTTCCTCCCGGGCGCAACACCCGCCGCAAGCTCCGAAAGAACTGCTCCGGTTCTGGGTAATGGTGGAAGCTCATGGAACAGGTGACCACATCAAAACTGCTGTCCGGGAAAGGCAGGTTCTCACAGTCCCCCGCCACAAAGCGTATCCCCTCCATATGCTTTGCTCTTGCCACCTCTATCATTTTTTCCGATAAATCCACGCCGGTGTAATTTTTATCCGGATAATCTTTCCTGAACATACCCAGCATCGCCCCTGTGCCGCAGCCGGCATCCAGCAGGTCCAAAAACGGCTCCTTCGCCACTTCCGCCACTACATCGGGATAATCTTTGCGGCACATATTGTAAACGCTTGGGTCATTGTCATCAAACTTT
>JAMPAC010000046.1:0-2438 GCA_023667395.1 Blautia sp.
TGTTTCCATTGCCTTGCAGAGAGTTTTCCGGGCTTTGTGGAAGGCTTGTCCGAAGACAGCATAGACGATTAGCGTTCAGTCTGCAAAGTACAAATTTTTAGGAGGAAAAAGATGAATCAGTGCAGAAAGTTAAAGGATTCCCCTATCACATACTATGTCAGCGGGACGGAAAATGAGGAGTGGGTGCTTTTCCTCCATGCCGCTTTTGTCAGTCATGAAATGTTCCGGGTGCAGACGGAATATTTTAAAGATAAATATAACATTCTGACAGTGGACATCATCGGCCACGGGCAATCCACGGATACGAAAAAGGGCGACAGCATCGATAAAATGTCGGCCTGGGTGTATGATATCCTGGAAGCCGAGAAGATAAAGAAGATACATATTGTGGGAGTTTCGCTGGGCGCCGTCCTGGCACAGGATTTCGCAAATCACTACCCTGATGCGGTACAGTCGCTGGCCTGCTTCGGCGGCTATGACATCAATCATTTTGACATAAAGCTGCAGCAGCAGAACGGCGCGTCGCAGATGCTTATGATGCTGAAAGCCTTGTTTTCCATAAAGTGGTTTGCGGAGGCCAATAAGAAGATATCCGCATATACTCCCCAGGCGCAGGATGAATTTTATGAGATGAATCTTCGTTTTCCTAAAAAGTCCTTTATGTATCTGGCCTCCTTGAACAGCATGGTAAATGTGCACCAGGCGGGGCAGCGGAAGTATCCCCTGCTGATCGGGTGCGGGAGGCATGATATCCCCATGGAACTGACCGCAGTGGAAATGTGGAAAGAGGGGGAGCCGGATTGTAAAGTTGTGATCTTTGAAAACGCGGGACATTGTGTCAATATGGATGTGCCCCGGGAATTTAACCGGGTCATGGAAGAATTCTGGGCAGGGGGAGATAAAGGGGGAAATTGATATGGCGGCATTTTTCGCGGAGACACTGGATGAATTTCTTACGCCTGCCTTTCTGGAAAAGGTGTGTGGAAAGTTTCATTACGCGGAGGAACAGCTGTCTGAACTGCAGGCGGCTGCGGAGGAGATGCTGCCCCTGATGCGGGAGGAGGCTTTCTGGGAGAGCAGGAGGGCTTTTCCGGGGAAGCCATGCCGGACAGAAGCGCCGGACGCGGAGTTTGCGTATGTGGTTATGTCCTTGGGAAAGGGGATAGACCGGCTGCAGGAAAGCTACAGCGAAAAGGGGCTGCTGACGCAGAGTTACATGATAGAGGTACTGGCGGGTGAACTTCTGCTGAAAGGGTATGACGCCTACAACCGCTACGTCAGAAAGAGCACAGACTTGCATGTGGCAAGATACCATTTTCCGGGAAGCGAGGAAGCGTTCCCCCTGGAAATGCTGCCAAAACTGTTGGGGGAACTGACGCAGGATGTTACCTGCAATTCCGCTTTCTGCATGGCGCCCAAAAAGAGCGTGGCATTTGTCTCCGAACTGACCAGGGACGAGAACGTGCGCTGTCAGGGAATCTGCGTGGGATGCGGTAACCTGCATTGTCCTAACAGAGTCGCGGATGACGATTCCGCGCGGAAGCAGCTGGCCAGGGCGGCGGATATGCCGCTGACCTATGGGTACAGCCGGATCTTTGGAATCAATAATTCTGCCTGCCCGTATTGACATTAGAAAAATTTATGATATACTTTTGAAAAATTGAACAGATAACATACAGGTGTCAAAAGACGCATTGCTTGAGCGTTGGTTTTGGTGAAAAGGGAAACAGGTGAAAGTCCTGTACGAACTCGTCACCGTGATTAGGGAGCGGAAGCCGATATGTCACTGGGAAAGAAATTCCTTTCCTGGGAAGACGGCGGACGCGCTGGTCTGCGGACCTGAACCTATAAGCCGGGAGACCTGCCTGGATGTTGTACGGAAACATTTGTTTCGAGCCACGAGTAACTGGCTGTACGTTTGCACTTGCAGGATCCCATCGGTCGATGCGCTTTTTTGTGATACGATTCTTGGCGTTTTGGCGATATCCTGCGGGCTTGTTTTGTGTGCAGATCCTTTACCGTAGCAGCGTTTTGTTATGGCAGGGGATTTTTTTATGCATCAAACAGCCTCGAAACGGGAGCGCCCGGAAGTGATTTCAGACGCGAGAGCGGCTGAAGATCACTTCCCTGATATGGGCGCGGGAGTGAAGAGGCGGAACAAATTGCCATGTATGGCAATTGAATCAAAAAACAGCCTCGGAACGGGAGCGCCCGGAAAGGATTTCAGACGCGTGAGCGGCTGAAGATCCTTTCCCTGATATGGGCGCGGAAGTGGAGAGGCGGAACAAATTGCCATATATGGCAATTGAATCAAAAAACAGCCTCGGAACGGGAGCGCCCGGAAAGGATTTCAGACGCGTGAGCGGCTGAAGATCCTTTCCCCGATATGGGCGCGGGAGTGGAGAGGCGGAACTGGAATAGGAGATTGAGAAAATGAA
>JAMPAC010000046.1:2538-20342 GCA_023667395.1 Blautia sp.
GATATGGGCGCGGGAGTGGAGAGGCGGAACTGGAATAGGAGATTGAGAAAATGAAAAAGAAATTGACAGCAGCTTTGTTGACCAGCGTCATGGCCTGTTCCCTGGCGCTGACGGGATGTTCCAATGCGAATGCGGAGACCGCCGGAAATCCTGTGCAGGCGGATGATGGGAATTCGGAATCCACAGGAAGCAGCAGTTCTTCCGGGCAGTCCGGCGAGGCTTCCCCTGAGGCGGTTTCCGACCAGGATGCCGCCGATCAGGCAGCGGCGCTGATCGACGCCATCTATGTCCAGCAGAGGACGGAGGATACGGATGCGCAGTGCGCCCAGGCGAAGGCGGCGTGGGATGCGCTGACGGACGCCCAGAAAGAACTGGTGGAGGGGGAGAATGCCGACCCGGATTACTTTGGCAGGGATACGGGCGACGCTTCGAAGGACGATCCCCGCAATCAGGACGAGATTGGTGAGAATGAGATCCTGGTGGTCAGCTTCGGGACATCCTTTAACGGCAGCCGCGTGGACGATATCAAGGGGATTGAGGACGCAATCCAGGCGGCGAATCCGGATTGGTCCGTGAGAAGGGCTTTCACGGCGCAGATCATCATCAATCATGTGCAGGCCAGGGACGGCGAATTGATCGACAATATGGATCAGGCGCTGGAGCGGGCGGCGGAAAACGGTGTGAAGAATCTGGTGGTGCAGCCTACCCATCTGATGCACGGTGCGGAGTATGATGAACTGATGGAGGCGGTGGAAGCATACCGTGACAGATTTGACACTGTGAAAGTGGCGGAGCCGCTTCTGGGTGAGGTGGGGGCGGACGCCGCTGTGATCAACGCGGATAAGGAGGCAGTTGCCAGGGCGCTTACGGACGCTGCAGTGAAAGAGGCCGGTTATGCCAGCCTGAATGCGGCGAAAGAGGCGGGCACAGCCTTTGTGTTCCTGGGGCATGGCACCTCCCATACGGCGAAAGTGTCCTACAGTCAGATGCAGTCCCAGATGGCGGAACTTGGGTATGACAATGTGTTTATCGGCACCGTGGAGGGAGAGCCGGAGGAGACCTCCTGCGAGGCTATCATGGAGGCGGTGGAGCAGGCGGGTTACAGACAGGTGATCCTCCGTCCGCTGATGGTAGTGGCGGGCGACCATGCCAACAACGATATGGCGGGCGATGATGAGGATTCCTGGCTCAGCATGTTCCAGGCGTCAGGCAAGTTTGACAGCGTGGATGTGCAGATCATCGGGCTTGGTTCCATCGCGGAGATCCAGAAGCTTTATGTGGAACATACGGCGGATGCCATGAATGAATAGGATGATGAGGTTATGCGGAAAGGTATGGGGATCATAAAGAGTAAGAAATGTGTGTTCTTTCCTGTGATGCTTTCTGTCATGCTGCTGGCTGGCTGTGGAGGAACGCCTGCTTCCGGGAACGATGGGAACGTGTCGCCGGCATCTGCGCCGGGGATGGATGCGTTTCTGGCGGGGAAAGTTGAAAGCGTCGGGACATCCCTGGTGGAGGACGCGGAAAGCGTCGGGATAACCCTGGCGGAGAATAGCGAAAGAGCCGGGGCGGAGAGTGCGGAAAACGGCGGGGGTTCCGGGGCGGAGACGCCCCGGATGGCAGAACTGCCTGACGGGACATACTCGGCGAAATTCTCCACGGACAGCAGTATGTTCCGCGTCAACGAAACCTGTGACGGCAGGGGAGTTTTGGCAGTGGAGAACGGCGAAATGACAATCCATATTTCGCTGGGGTCGCAGAAAATAGTGAACCTTTACCCCGGGCTTGCGGAGGACGCGGCAAAGGAAAGCGCAAAACTGCTCCAGCCCACGGAGGATACGGTTACATACAGCGACGGCATGACGGAAGTGGTCTATGGATTTGACGTGCCTGTCCCTGTGCTGGGGGAGGAATTTGACCTGGCGTTGATCGGGACGAAGGGGGTGTGGTATGACCACAAGGTCAGCGTGTCTGACCCGGTGGCTCTGGAGGAAAGCGCGGATATTCCGGCGGATGGCACATACAGCCTGGATATCACATTTGAGGGCGGAAGCGGGAAGGCGTACATCCTATCCCCTGTGACGGTTACAGTGACAGCCGGGAAAGCGACAGCCACCGTACAGTGGAGCAGCCCGAATTATGATTATATGATCGTGGACGGAGAAAAGTACCTGCCCGTGAACGCGGAGGGAGATTCCGTTTTTGAGATCCCGGTTCTGTGCTTTGACGAGCCAATGGAGATTATCGGCGACACCGTGGCAATGAGTAAGCCTCATGAGGTGGAATATACGATCACGTTCCATTGGAACAGGTAAGGTACTTCCTGACAGGAGAATGGGGGGATTGCATGGCAGGCAGAAAAAGAGTGATCGCCATACTTTGCGCGGGACTGCTGGCGCTGTATGGCTGCGGCGGTCCGTCCTCCGGTTCGGGAACCATATCTGAGGAACCGGGGGAAACAAATGCGGCGTCCGGACTGGCGCAAGAGGGCGGCGGGAAAGCGGATTCGGATACACAGGCGGATACTGCCACAGAAGTTTCTGCGGAAGCAGAACCCATACCTGCATATGCGCGCAGTATGGAACTGCAGTACGCCGAAAATTTCACGATAGATTATTATGAGGACGGATATACCCTGCTGACCACCACAATGGACGGCGAGAGGTTTCTGCTAGTGCCAGAGGGAAAGGAAGTACCGCAGGCTCTGATCGCGGAACTGGAAAACGGGACGCCGGAAAGCGGGGAGCCGCAGGGGGAGGATCCGATTTGGGCAAGCCAGAGCAGGGAGATCACAGTGCTGCGGCGTCCGGCGGAGGGCATCTATCTGGTGGCATCATCGGTGATGGATCTGTTCAGCGCGCTGGACGGGTTGGACGCGGTTTCCTTTTCCGGGCAGAAAGCGGAGGGCTGGTATATTGAGGCCGCCAGGGCAGCCATGGAGAGGGGCGATATCCTCTACGCGGGAAAATATAACAAGCCGGACTACGAAATGATCGTCTCAGGAAACTGTACCCTGGCCATAGAAAACACGATGATCTCCCATTCTCCCGAAGTGGTGGAGAAGCTGGAAGATTTCGGCATCCCTGTGATGATCGACTATTCCAGCTATGAGTCCCATCCCCTTGGCAGGGTGGAGTGGGTCAGATTTTACGGGGCGCTGCTTGGAAAGGAAGAGGAAGCGGACAGGATTTTCGAGGAACAGTGTGAGATCCTTGCAAAAGTGAGCGCGGAGGAGACAACGGACAAGACGGTGGCTTTTTTCTTCCTTACTTCCAACGGCCTGGTGCAGGTGCGTCAGTCCGATGATTATGTGCCGAAAATGATAGAACTGGCGGGCGGGAATTATATTTTCCAGGATCTGGGTGATCCGGGGACAAAGCGTTCCACCGTCAATATGCAGGTGGAGGACTTTTACGCCGGGGCGAAGGACGCGGATTTCCTGATCTACAACAGTTCCATCGACGGCGGCGTCCCCGATGTGGAGGCGCTTCTCGACAAATGCGGCCTGTTGGCGGATTTTCAGGCGGTAAAAGAAGGAAATGTGTGGTGTACCACCAACGATCTGTACCAGCAGTCGTTATCCATCGGCTATCTGATAGAGGATATCCACGGGATGCTCCGGGGGGAAAAGGAGGGTATGCACTATCTTTTTCATTTGGAATAAGGCGGGCAAGAACAGAAAATACAGAACGATTGCGGCGTTCCTTTTACTTGGGGCGGGCGCGCTGCTTCTTTTGATCCTGAATGTCTGTATCGGGAGCGTCAGGATCGCGGCGCCGGATATTGTGAGGATTCTGGCGGGACGGCAGCAGGATGAGACGGCAGGGAGGATCTTGTGGGATATCAGGCTCCCCAGGGCGGCGGCTGCACTGATCCTGGGCGGGGCGCTGGCCTTGGCGGGATATCTGCTGCAGACGTTTTTCCATAATCCCATTGCGGGGCCTTTTGTGCTGGGAATCTCGTCGGGGGCAAAGATGGTGGTGGCGCTGGTGATGGTCTTCTTCATGGGAAAGGCTGTCAGGGTGACGTCGGCAGTCATGATCCTTGCGGCGTTTTTGGGAGCCATGCTGTCCATGGGGTTTGTGCTGCTGCTGTCGCGCAGGGTCCAGGGCATGTCCATGCTGGTGGTCAGCGGTGTCATGATCGGCTATATCTGCTCGGCGGTGACGGAACTGGTGGTGACATTCGCGGATGATGCGGATATCGTCAATCTTCATAACTGGTCCCGGGGAAGTTTTTCCGGGATGACCTGGGAGAATGTAAAGGTCATGGCGGCAGTGGTGTTACTTGCTTTTCTCGCCGTTTTCCTGATGGCAAAGCCCCTGGGCGCGTATCAGCTGGGAGATGCGTATGCCCGGAACGCGGGAGTGAACCTGGGGCTTCTGCGGGTGTGTCTTGTGGTTTTTTCCAGCATTTTATCGGCCTGCATCGTGGCGTTCGCGGGGCCGGTTTCCTTTGTGGGGATTGCGGCGCCCCATCTGGTGAAAAGGCTGTTTAACACGGCGGAGCCCCTGTGGATGATTCCCGCCTGTTTTTTGGGGGGAAGCGTTTTCTGCCTGTTCTGCGACCTGCTGGCAAGAACCCTGTTTGCCCCCACGGAACTGAGCATCAGCACGGTGACGGCTGTTTTCGGCGCGCCGGTGGTGCTCTGGATCATGGTAAAGAGGCGAAAGCAGTGACAGGGCGGAATGATTGCCGGAATGAGAAGCCGGGTTGGAGAAGAGGAAATTATGGGATCATACTGTTTTGCCGCGAAGAGCGTGTGCGTGGGATATGACAATAAACCGTTGATAAAAGATATGGAATTCGTCCTGCAAAAGGGGGAAATCTTAAGCCTCATCGGTCCCAACGGCGCGGGGAAATCCACGGTTTTGAAAAGTATCGCGGGACAGCTGCAGCTGCTGGGGGGAGCGGCGTATCTGGGGGGAGAGCCGCTGTCGGAGATGAAAGGCAGCGAACTGGCAAGGAAAATGTCGGTGGTGTTTACGGAAAAGATAAGGGCGGAATTAAAAAGCTGTCGGGATGTGGTTGCCACAGGCAGGTATCCCCATACGGGCTGGTTCGGGGTGTTGTCCAGGGAGGATGAACGGATCGTGGACGAGGTGATGGAACTGACCCATGTGACGGACATCCGGGAACAGGATTTCGACAGGATCAGCGACGGGCAGAAACAGCGGGTGATGCTGGCCAGGGCAATCTGCCAGGAGCCGGAAATCGTGATATTGGACGAGCCCACTTCTTATCTGGATATCAGGCATAAACTGGAATTTCTGTCCGTACTGCAGGAAATGAGGGAGCGGAGGGGGCTTACGGTCATTATGTCCCTGCACGAACTGGAACTTGCCCGGATCGTTTCCGACAGGATCCTCTGCCTGAAAGGGGAGTATGTGGAGCGATACGGGACACCGGAGGAGATTTTTGAACCGGGATTTATCCAGCGGCTCTTTGATATTGACGAGGGCAGTTTTGCGGGAAATGAGCGGCTTCTGGCGTATGTGCGGCGGATGGGGGAGTAAAAGACAGTCTCGGAATGGAAGCACAATGTGCCAAAGAGTGGCAAAGATCAGGGGTGCTGAAATGCAGAGAGCGGAACAAATTGCCGCAGGCGGCAATTGGAAAAAACAGTCTCGGAATGGGAGCCCAATGTGCCATCCTTTGGCACATGAAAGAAATTTTCAGCTGCGGTTTTTTGCAGATGAAATTTCTTTCAGATCAAGGGTGCTGAAATGCAGAGACGGGACTGGAATAGAAACAGGAGGGCAGGCATGGCGAAAGTGATCATGATCCAGGGAACCATGTCCGGCGCGGGAAAGAGCCTTATGGTGGCGGGGCTGTGCCGGATCATGAAGCGGGACGGCTACAGGGTGGCTCCCTTTAAATCCCAGAATATGGCGCTCAATTCCTTTATCACAAAGGAGGGGCTGGAGATGGGGCGCGCCCAGGTCATGCAGGCGGAGGCGGCGGGGATCGATCCCCTGGTCTGCATGAATCCGATCCTGTTAAAACCCACCAGCCATACTGGCTCCCAGGTGATCGTAAACGGGAAAGTCCTGGGCAATATGAGCGCCAGGGAGTATTTTGTCTATAAGCGCAGCCTGATCCCGGAGATTGTGAAAGCGTTCCGGCAGCTGGAGGCACTGGCGGATGTCATCGTGATCGAGGGGGCGGGAAGCCCTGCGGAGATCAATCTGCGGGAAAACGATATTGTAAACATGGGACTGGCGGAACTTGTGGATGCGCCCGTGCTGCTGGTGGGCGATATCGACAGGGGCGGCGTGTTCGCTCAGCTTCTGGGGACGCTGATGCTGCTTTCGGAGGAGGAGAGGCAGAGGGTAAAGGGGCTGGTCATCAATAAATTCAGGGGCGATCCCACGCTGCTGGACTCCGGAATTGAGATACTGGAGCAAAAAGGGGGGATTCCGGTGGCGGGCGTCGTTCCCTACATGGAAGTGACGCTGGAGGATGAGGACAGCCTTACGGAGCGTTTCGGGAAAAGGGAAAAGGGAAAGATCGATCTGGCGGTCATCCGGTATCCCAGGATTTCCAATTTTACGGATTTTAATGTGTTTGAACAGATACCCGACGTCTCCCTGCGTTATGTAACCTCCGCAGCGGATCTGGGGAAGCCGGATCTGATCTTCCTGCCCGGCAGCAAGAATACTCTGGGGGATCTGGAGTGGATGCGCGGAAACGGGCTGGAGGACGCCGTGAAAAAAATGGCGGACAGGATACCGGTCTGCGGCATCTGCGGAGGTTACCAGATGATGGGGGAGTCGATCTCCGACCCGGAGGGACTGGAAATGGGCGGAACCATGAGAGGAATGGGACTGCTGCCCATAGCCACACGGCTGCAGGGCGGGAAGATACGGCGGCAGGTAAGGGGAACCATCAATGAAGTGAAAGGCTTTTTTTCGGCGCTGTCAGGACTGGAATTTGAGGGGTATGAGATTCACATGGGACAGAGTGTGAAAAGCCAAGGCGGTTGGATGAATTCCCGGGAAAGCGGGCATTTTTCTGAACCTGAGCCGATTGTCTCTGCTGCGGATGGCGGCATGGCAGGGGGCAATCCCAATGTATGCGGGACTTACATCCACGGAATTTTTGATAAGGCGGCGACGGCCTCCGCCCTTGTGAGAGCGTTGGCGGAGAGGAAAGGCATTGTCCTGGGTGGTGGAACTGGAACGGAAATCTGCATGGACTATAGGGATTTTAAGGAAAAGCAGTATGATAAGCTGGCGGATACTTTATCCCAGTACCTGGATATGGAGGAAATTTACGGACTGCTCAGAGAGGCTAAAACAGTATGAGAAGATAAAAGTGTGAGAAGAATTTCTAAGGCGTCAAAGGACGCCGCCTAAGAAATTCTAAATCTCACACAGAAGAATCGCAAGAGCAGCGATTCTTCCGGTCTTGCGGCGGTTCATTGATTGGTTTGTGCCGCCGCAGGCGGCATGACGGGAAGTGTGAAAGTAAACTTTCAAATATTGATTGGTATGCGTGCTGATGCGCGCGAGGGGTGTAAGAATCAAAGGCGAGTCAACCGTGATGATTGGTGCACATTCGCAGGAATAACCCCGCAGGGAGGTTTGGATGAAATATGGCAGCAGGGAAGCAACGGCTGATTTTGGTGGAAGAAGCGTAGACAATGATTTGTTCCGCCTGTCAGCGGATGCGCCGGACAGCGGCATATATCAAAAAATATTGCGTAACTGGGACAGGATCGCCAAGCCCCTGGACGGCATGGGGCGGTTTGAAACCATGACCGCGCAGATCGGGGCAATCCTGGGGACGGAGGAGATCGACCTGTCCCAAAAAGCGGTCATAATCATGTGTGCGGACAATGGGATTGTGGCGGAGGGCGTCAGCCAGTCGGGACAGGAAGTCACGGCGGCGGTGGCGGAGCAGATGGGAAAGGGCGCGTCCTCGGTGGGAAAGATGGCGGCGCAGATCGGGGCGGACACGATTCCCGTTGACATAGGAATCAACCGGAAGACGCCCATACCGGGCGTGTTGGACAGGAAAGTCCGCTGCGGAACCCGGAATTTCAGGAAAGAACCTGCCATGACTCGGGATGAGGCTGTCAGGGCGATTGCCATCGGCGTGGAACTGGCGGGGGATTGCAAGCGGAAAGGCTACCAGATCCTTGCCACGGGAGAAATGGGAATCGGAAACACCACCACAAGCAGCGCGGTAGCCGCCGCCCTGTTAAAATGCGGGGCGGAAGCGGTAACAGGCCGGGGCGCGGGTCTTAGTGACGGGAAGCTGCGCCGCAAAAAGGAGATCATTGCGGAGGCGCTGGAAACCTATCGGCTTTATGAGGCGGAGCCGCTCCGGGTGCTGGAGACGGTGGGAGGTCTGGATATTGCGGGGCTTGCGGGAATCTGCATGGGCGGGGCGCTTTATCATATCCCCGTGGTGCTGGACGGTGTGATCAGCATGGTGGCGGCGCTTTTGGCGGAGCGGCTGAAGCCGGGAACGGCGCAATATCTGATTCCCTCCCATAAGGGAAAGGAACCGGCGGTGGAGAGGCTGACGAAAGCGTTGAATCTGGAGCCTGTCATAGACGGAAAGATGGCGCTGGGTGAAGGGACGGGGGCGGTCATGCTGTTTGCGCTGCTGGATATGGCGCTGGGCGTCTATCATGGGAGGACCTTATTTTCGGATATTCGGGTGGAGCAGTATGAGAGATACTAAGGAACTGTCAAAAAGTAAATTTTTAACAGTTCCTAAACGGATTGCAAGGCCTGATGCGCGGTGTGGGTATTTTGCAGCGCGCGGGTAAAAGGAGTTTGAGGAAATATGATGATACTGGCAGTGGGTGGGAGCGGAAGCGGGAAATCGGCCTATGCGGAGGAGCTTGCCGTGAACCTTTCACGCAGGGAAGAAAAGCAGCCCGGATTTCCGGGTGGTCTGACAGAGAAGAAAGCAGACGGCGTGGACGCGGATATGAAAAAATATTACCTGGCCACAATGCAGGTCTATGACCGGGAGGGGCGGGAGAAAGTGGAAAAGCACAGGAAACTCAGGGACGGAAAAGGCTTTTTCACAATAGAGCAGCCCAGGGCAGTCCAGGAGGCACTGGGGAAGATGGAAGCAGGAGAGCGGGTTGCGTTGCTGGAATGCGTGTCCAACCTGGCGGCGAACGAAATGTTCCAGGGAGAGGAACCTGCGCCGGAGGAAGCGGTTGCGGAACAGATTGTAAGCGGTATCGGCTTGCTGAAAGAAAATACTGCCCACCTGGTCGTGGTCAGCAATAATGTATTTGAAGACGGTATCGCATATGAGGAGACCACCATGGCCTATATCCGCGCAATGGGAATGATAAACCGGGAACTTGCGGCCATGGCGGACAGGGTAGTGGAAGTGGTCGCCGGAATCCCGGTGACCGTGAAGCAGTGACGGAGGGACGATCTGTTATGCGGGTGATAAGATCCTTTTTTATCGCGGTGTCAATGTATTCCAGGATTCCGGTTCCCCAGTTTGAGTGGAAAGAAGAGGATATGCGATATACCTTTTGCTTCTTTCCATGGATCGGGGCGCTGATCGGCGTCGGCGTCTGTCTGTGGAATCGTTTATGCGATCTGTGTGGAATTGGTATTCTGTGCCGCGTGACGGCGGAGGCGGCTATCCCGCTTCTGATTACGGGAGGGTTCCATGTGGACGGCTTTATGGATACCATGGATGCGCTGCATTCCTACAGTTCAAGGGAGAGGAAACTGGAGATTTTAAAGGATTCCCACATAGGCGCGTTTGCGGTCATTATGCTGGCGGTGTATGGGCTGGTCTTTATGGGAGCGTTTTCGGAGATTGGCAGCGGCGCGGCGTTGAAGATCGTGTGCGCGGGATTTTTCCTGTCGCGCTGTCTCTGCGGGATCAGCGCGGTCTCTTTTCCGTTGGCGAAAAAGGAGGGAACGCTCCGTCTCTTTGCGGACAGTTCCCGGAGGAAAGCGGTTAAGGTTACTTTATATTTGCAGGGAGCGGCGTGCGTGGGATTTATGGTTTGGCAGTCTTTTCTTATGGGACTGGTTGTGACGGCGGCGTCTCTGCTGGCCCTGGCATATTATTTTTACCGCAGCAGGAAAGAATTCGGCGGGGTCACGGGCGATACGGCGGGTTATTTTGTCCTTTTATGCGAGGTTTGCATGATCGTGGCGGCAGCCGTATGCAGCATGGCCAAACTGTAATTTTTTCGGAGAGATTGCAGGAGGGAAAGGCTTAAAATGAGATTAATAATAGGCGGGTACGCACAGGGGAAAAAGGATTATGTTTTATCAAAATATCATATACGGGAGGATGCTGTATGGGACGGCGCCATACCGGAGGATGCTGCGCCGGGCGGGGGAACGGTGGTCATCGACCGTTTCCACAACTGGGTCAGGAACCGGATGCTGGGCGGCGGATGCCCGGAGCAGGAGATCATGGCGTTTCTGGAGCGCTGCGGGGACTGTGTGATCATCTGTGATGAGATCGGAAACGGGATTGTGCCCACGGATCCTTTTGAGCGGGAGTACAGGGAACGTGTGGGGAGGATCCTGGTGCGGCTTGCGGAGAAAGCGGAGGAGGTAGAGCGTGTCATATGCGGGATCGGGCAGAAGATCAAATAACGCTGGTGTTGATCCGGCATGGGGAAACACCGGCCAACGGGGAGCGCAGGTATCTGGGGAAAACGGATGAAAGCCTTTCGGAAAGCGGGATCGAATCGCTGCTGGCGTATCAAAGGGAGCACGGCTGCCCGGAAGTGGACTGTCTGTTTTCCAGTCCCATGAAAAGATGCCTGGAGACGGCGGAGATTTTGTATCCGAATATATGCCCTATGGCCATCCCTGAGTGGGAGGAAATGGATTTCGGGCAGTTTGAGTATAAAAATTACCAGGAGTTGAAAGATGACCTGCGGTATCAGGCGTGGATCGACAGCGGAGGCGTTCTGGACTTTCCGGAGGGTGAGAGCAGGGATCGTTTTATCGCGCGGTGTGAGCGGGGATTTGAGAGGATGTGCGCCGAACTGCGGCAGGCGGCGCAGGACGCGGACAAACCCATCCGGGCGGGGATGATCGTGCATGGCGGAACGATCATGGCGTTGATGAGTTCCCATGGGAAAAAAACGTACTTTGATTATCAGGCGCCGAATGGAAGAGGCTTTGTGTGCAGGATGAAAGGCTGGGGGAACAGCGCCCGGTTTGAGGATGAGGTGAGGATATGAGGTACCATGCGGCGGCCTTTTTTGTGGGATTTTTATTGGACTTGATGTTTGGGGATCCCTATTGGCTCCCCCATCCTGTCCGGCTGATCGGGAAGCTGATATCGGCGGCGGAGAAGCGGCTGCGCAGAAAGGATTCCGGCGGCGCAGGGGCAGGCATGCGGGAGTTGAACAGAGCCGAGGCAGATATGCGGGAACCAGGACAAGCCGAGGCAGGCATGCGAGAACCGGACAGAACAGGGGCAGGCATGCGGGAATCGGACAGAACAGGGGCAGGCATGCAGAAGCCAGGACAAGCCGAGGCAGGCAGGCGGAAACTGAACAGAGCCGAGACAGACAGGCGGGAATCGGACGGAACAGGGGCAGGCGTGCAGGAACCAAACAAAGCCGGGGCAGGCCGGCCGGAACCGGGCAGGGCAGAAGCAGGCAGCAGGAAACCGGAGATGGCAATGTCAGCTGGTGCAGCGCCGGATCAGAAAGAAAAAGCAGCGGTCTGCCAAAAGAGCAGAAACACGGCAGAATTATGGCAGGGAACAATTCTGGTCATAATCGTCCTTGTCATTACTGTGGCAGCAGCAATGATCCTGCTGCTTACGGCATACCGGATTCATCCCTATGCAGGCATGGCAGTGGAATGTGTTATGACCTACCAGATTCTTGCGGCGAAGTGCCTGAAAGTGGAAAGCATGAAAGTGTACCGATGCTTAAAAAGCGGCAGTCTGGAACAGGCCAGAACCGCTGTTTCCATGATCGTGGGCAGGGATACGGAAAATTTGACCGAAGAAGGCGTCGCCAGGGCGGCCATAGAAACGGTGGCGGAGAATACTTCCGACGGCGTGATCGCGCCCATGCTGTATCTGGCGGTGGGAGGACCGGCGCTGGGCTTTTTCTACAAGGCAGTGAATACCATGGATTCCATGGTGGGATATAAGAACGATCAATACCTCTATTTTGGAAGGGCAGCCGCAAAACTGGATGATGCGGTGAATTATATTCCCGCCAGGGTCAGCGCATGGTTGATGATCCTTGCCTCCTTTTTTCTGGGGAGCAGCTTTTCAGGCAGAGGCGCGTACACGATCTACAAACGGGATCGCAGGAAACATGCCAGCCCCAACTCCGCGCAGACGGAATCCGTGTGTGCCGGCGCGCTGGGAATCCGGCTTGCGGGGGACGCCAGTTATTTCGGCAAAACAGTGAAAAAGCCCTACATCGGGGAAGAACGGCGCAGAGTGGAGTATGAAGATATCAGGCGCGCCAACCGGCTGATGTACGCGGCGGCCTGGATGTGTGAAGGATTATGCGTTCTGGGGATGGCGGCAGGGAGCCTGATCTTTTGAGTTTGGATGCTGTCCAGTTATGAAATGATCTGAAAACCCATTTTGTGTGTCAATGTTGCAGTCCGGCGGAAAGCTGAACATTATCCAGATACGATGCAGGCATTGGGAAAGATGGTTGTCACTCTTTTTGGGAATATAGTGGACGGGCTGATATGATATTGAGCAGCCTGTAAGACAGAATTGACGAGGAGGATGGAGATGGAAAAAATAGAATATCTGCTGCCAGAAGAAATTGAAAGGCGGAGTTTTGAGATCATCGATCAGGAACTGGCGGAAAGGGGCATCCGTTTCCCTGCGGAGGAAGAGGCAGTCACCCGGCGGGTCATACATGCCAGCGCGGATTTTGATTATGCGGAAACGCTCTGTTTCTCAAAAGGCGCGGTGGCCGTCATGGAAGAACTGGTCAAAGGCGGCGCAGATATCGTGACGGATACCAACATGGCGCTGGCAGGGATTAATCAAAAAGCGCTTGCGCGGTTCGGCGGGGAAGCCCGCTGTTTTATGGCGGACGAGGAGATCGCGCTTCTGGCAAAACAGAAGAAAACCACGCGGGCCGCAGTCAGCATGGAAAAAGCGGCGGCAATCGACAAGCCGGTCATCTTCGCCATTGGCAATGCGCCCACCGCACTGATCAAGCTGCATGAAATGTGGCGGGAGGAAGACTGGAAGCCCGCTTTCGTCATAGGCGTCCCGGTGGGCTTCGTCAACGTGGAAGCCGCAAAGGAACTGATCCTGGGCACGGACATCCCCCATATCGTCAACCGTGGCAGAAAGGGCGGAAGCAGTATCGCCGCAGCTATCTGTAACGCGGTCTTGTATGGATTGCTGAAAAAGGCGGAATGAAAATGCGATACGGATTTACCACAGGAAGCTGCGCGGCGGCCGCAGCAAAAGCCGCCGCCTATATGCTGCTGACGGGGCAGCTGAAAACGGAGATTACAATAGAAACGCCAAAAGGGATCCTTTACAGGGCAAAGATTCTTGACATCCGCCGTGGGGAAAACGCGGTCAGCTGCGCGGTGGAAAAGGACGGCGGCGACGATCCCGATATCACCACGGGCGCATGGATCTATGTGAAGGTTTCTTTTCCAGAGCACAGGCGGCGGGGAGAAGACAGGGAGGATAAAACGCAGGAAATCATTATCGACGGCGGCAAGGGCGTGGGGAGGGTGACGAGACCCGGCCTGGACCAGCCTGTGGGGAATGCAGCCATCAACCGCGTCCCCAGAGAAATGATCCGAAAAGAGGTGCTGGAAATCTGCGCGGCGGCGGATTATAAGGGCGACCTGGAAGTCGAGATATCCGTGCCGGAGGGGGAGAGGCTCAGCGGGCAGACCTTTAACCCCAGGCTTGGGATCGTGGGCGGCATTTCCATATTGGGGACAAGCGGCATTGTGGAGCCCATGAGCAGCCAGGCGATCCTGGATACCATCCGCGTGGAACTGCGCCAGAGGCGGGAGGAGGGATTCGACTATGTGGCGGTTTCGCCAGGGAATTACGGCCTGGATTTCATGCGCAGACAGTATGGATACGACCTGGACAGAAGCGTGAAATGCAGCAATTTTATCGGAAATACCATCGATATGGCGGTGGAAATGGGATTTCGGAAAATGCTCCTGACCGGCCATATCGGCAAGTTGATCAAGGTGGCGGGAGGGATCATGAACACCCATTCCCGGGAAGCGGACTGCCGCATGGAACTTCTGGCGGCTTTCTGCGTCAGGGAGCGGATGGACTCTGTAAAGGCCTGTAAAATACTGGAATGCGCCACCACGGAGGAAGCGATCCCACTCCTGGAAGCGGGCGGGCAACTGCGGCCTGTGATGGATCATATTGCGGAGCGCATCTGCTATTACATGGAAAAGCGTTCCGGGGGAAAGCTGGAAACGGATTGTATCTTATATGCCAATGGGTTCGGGGAACTGGCAAGGAGCAGGGAGGCGGAAAAATGGTTTACTTTGTTGGAGCGGGAACAGGGGCGGCGGATCTGATCACGGTTCGGGGGATGCGCCTGCTGGAGCGGGCGGACGTTATCATTTATGCAGGCTCCCTGGTAAATCCGGAATTGCTCGGATATGCGAAAGAGGGATGCGAGATACACAACAGCGCGAAACTGACCCTGGAGGAAGTGATCGGCATTATGCAGGATGCCGGGGCGGAGGGGAAAATGACGGTTCGCCTCCATACGGGGGATCCCAGCGTGTACGGGGCGGTCAGGGAGCAGATGGACGAACTGGACAGGCTGGGGATCCCTTATGAGAGTTGCCCGGGGGTGAGCGCCTGTTTCGGGGCGGCGGCATCGTTAAATCTGGAATATACCCTGCCAGGGGTGTCCCAGTCCCTGATCATCACCAGGATGGAGGGACGGACGAAAGTGCCGGAGCGGGAGAGCATTGAAAGCTTTGCGGCCCATCATGCGTCCATGGCAATTTACCTGAGCGCGGGGATGATCGGGGAATTGGGCAGGCGTCTGGCAGAGGGCGGGTATGAGAAAGATACCCCGGCGGCGCTTGTCTACAAGGCCACCTGGCCGGAGGAAGAAGTCTATGTTTGCACGGTGGGGACGCTGGATGAGACCGCATCTGAACACGGGATCACCAAAACCGCGTTGATTCTGGTGGGGGATGCGGTCGCCCATCAAAGTTATGAAAGGTCAAGGCTGTATGCAGCGGATTTTTCCACGGGATTTCGGGAGAAAACATCATAAGGGAAACCACAGGGAGGCGTAAATGAGATTAAGCGTTATCAGCTTTACAGAGAAAGGGATGCAGCTTTCCGGTAAAATTGCGCAATGCCTGAATGCAGGAAGCGGGGAGGAGGCTGCATGGGTGGAGGAAGCAGGACAGGAAACAAACCAGACTTCCGATGCATTTTTATGCGGAAATGTGGCTGCAGATCGGAACACGCGGAAGGAGAGTGCAATAGAAGCTGATCTGTACACAAAATGCGGAGCCTGCAGGAACAGGAGTACGGACTTTCCAGTTTCCTTTGTGGAGATCCCCGTGGGGGAATGGGCAAAGGCACAGATGGAGGCGAAAAACGCCATGCTGTTCATCGGAGCCTGTGGGATTGCGGTCAGGGCCATAGCGCCTTTTCTCACGGACAAGCTGCATGACCCGCCGGTTCTGGTGATGGACGAAAAGGGAAAGTATGTGATCCCCATTTTATCCGGGCACATGGGCGGCGCAAATGAACTGGCGGAGCACATCGCGCGGAGGATGGGCGCGGAACCGGTGATTACAACGGCAACGGATCTTAATGGAAAGTTTGCGGTGGATCTTTTTGCCAAAAGGAACGGATTGTCCATTGTAAATAAGGACGGAATCGCCAAAGTTTCGGCGAAAGCGCTGGCAGAGCAGGAGATCACGGTGTCCGCCGCGCCGGAATATATGGGAACTGTGGCCGGGAAAGACATGCAGACAGATTGCAATGTCAATACAGTGCGGGTCGTCCCCTATCCGCCCGCGCAGCCTGTGGATATTGTGATCACGTCCGAGGACAGGGCGTTTAACGCCGCTATCCTGTTAAGACCCAGGGAATATGTGATCGGGATGGGATGCAGGAGGGGCAAGCCGGAGGAGGAGATTGCCGCGTTTATTGCGAGAACTCTTGAGGAACTGGATATTTTGGTGACGCAGGTTTACGCCCTGGCCTCCATTTCCCTGAAACGCGGGGAAGCGGGGCTGACCGGATGGTGTAAGAGGGCAGGGGTACCGTTTTTGACTTATACCCCGGAAGAACTGCGGGAGGTAAAGGGGAGATTTACGGGATCGGCCTTTGTGGAAGCGCAGACAGGCGTTGACAACGTGTGCGAAAGGGCGGCACTGAAAGCCTGCGGGGAAAACGGGAAACTGATCCTGGGGAAGCGCGGGGAAAGCGGGATGACCATTGCGATCGCAGGGAGGTTGGCATGAAAAAGAGAATTGATATCATAGGTATAGGGCCGGGCAGGGAGGATATGATGACGGGGGAGGCTCTGCGGGCGCTGGAGGAAGCGGATGTGATCGTGGGATACACGCTGTATCTGGAGCTGCTGGATGACCGCTTCCATGACAAGGAACTGCTGTCCACGCCCATGCGTCAGGAGGAGGAGCGGTGCCGGATCTGTTTCCGGGAGGCGGCGAAAGGGAAAAAGGTTGCCTTGGTGTGCAGTGGGGACGCCGGGATTTATGGGCTGGCATCCCTGATGTATGAGATGGGAAAGGAGGAGCCGGAGACGGAAATTCATGTCATTGCGGGAGTCACTGCGGCAAGCAGCGGGGCGGCGGTTCTGGGGGCGCCCCTGAATCATGATTTCTGCGTGATCAGCTTAAGCGACCTGCTGACCCCCTGGGAAACCATCGAGAAGCGGCTTTCTGCCGCCGCAGAAGGCGATTTTGTCATTGTGCTCTATAATCCGTCCAGCCACAAACGAAAGGATCATCTGGCCCGTGCCTGTGATATCCTGCTTTGCAGCATGGAGGGGGAGCGGGTCTGCGGATATGTGGAAAACATCGGAAGAGAGGGCATGAAAGCGGAAACCTGTACCCTGCGGGAATTAAGGGACAGGGAGGTAAATATGTTTACCACGGTATTTATCGGAAGTTCCGGCTCGGAGATCGTAAACGGAAAGCTGATCACAAGGCGGGGCTATGGAAAGTGTGAGAAGAATTTCTAAGGCGTCAAAGGACGCCGCCTAAGAAATTCTAAATCTCACACAGAAGAATCGCAAGAGCAGCGATTCTTCCGGTCTTGCACCGGTTCATGGAATGGTTTGTGCCGCCGGAGGCGGCATGACGTGAAGTGTGGAAGTAACATTCCAAATATTGAAATCAGTGCCCGCCAGGGGCGGGCATGGAGGTGTAAAGAGGAAAATGCCGCTTGGGCGGCGGGAATGAGAGGAAGTATGAGGGAAATACTGATCTTTGCGGGAACAACGGAAGGGAGAATCCTGTCGGAGAGGCTGGCGGAGGCGGGGATACCGCACACTGTCTGCGTGGCGACGGAATATGGGGAGATTGTTTTAGGGCAGCATCCCCTTGTGAAAGTGCATCGGGGCAGAATGAACCGGGAGGAAATAGAAGCTTTCCTGAAAGCAGGCGGTTTCTCCGCCGTGGTGGATGCGACTCATCCCTTTGCGGAGGAGATCACCCGCAATATAAAGGCGGCGGTGAAGCAATGGAATGCGTGTACAGAAGCAGCAGCCGAGCGTATCGGAACAGCCAATGAATGCGCAGGAACAGCCAATGAATGCGCAGGAACAGCCAATGAATGCGCAGGAACAGCCAATG
>JAMPAC010000047.1 GCA_023667395.1 Blautia sp.
CCTTTCCTTTCCTTTCCTTTCCTTTCCTTTCCTTTCCTTTCCTTTCCTTTCCTTTTCTTCGCCGTCCGCATACCAGTAATGGATTTTTGTCGGCGCCTTCGGAACCGGATTCGGAACCTTATAGTTATTGCAGGAATCGAATGTCCGCCACAAAGTCCTTTTACTGCTCCGTTTCAGGACATCCGCCACATACTGCATATCTTCTTTTGAATAATCATCCGTTGAAAATACTTTCTCCAGGAGTTTCACGCCACCCCATTTTCCAAGCATCACCATGACAAAATCCCTGGCCGCTATCATCCTGGTAACAATCCACGGAAGCTGGTAGGGCGTGATGCCGCCGTCCATAATGCAATGCTCAATCCGAACTACGTTCCCAAGAAATTTTTGAGTTAGACCCCTATTTGGATTCTGGTTCTATAGCTTAACTAACTGGCATTACCTGTCAGCACTAACATTTATTAGTTTTTACTAACTCCTGGCCCAACAAATGCGGCCACTTGTGTTAGTGGCCGCTAACTTATTGTAAGTATACTCTTATTGCCTGTCTTTGTCAATAGTGCAAGTTTAACGCAGCAGCTTATTTCCCTTCTCACATATCTCATAGATTTCATCATACTTCGCTTCAATCAGGGGCGTCATCTTTTCTGTCCGCTTCTCCACGATCTTCTTATAAAGAAAATACGGAAGTATCCACCCCGAAAATCCCGGAACAGCGAGAATAATGCACAAAATATAATGCGGGGACTGTGCGGTCACTGCAAAAACAGATCCTGCCATGAATGCCGTCCCGATAACTCCCAAAATGAGTGCGTACATGGCTGCCGTGGAAGATTTGGCCCTTTCCAGCTTTTCAATTTCATCCACACAGGCTTCAAAGTTCCTCTCAAGCCTTGTAAGCTCCACTTTGTTGATGATTTTCCGATCCCGCTTCAGCCGAAGCACTGTTTTTTGCTGTAAAGCAGGACTCCTGCTTTCCCTGTTATCAGGCAGGCTCTCATCAAGCTCCCAACCGAAGTTCTCATATCCGTCCAGCAGAAAAGAAAATCTGCTGCCCTCCGTAAGCACTTCCTTATATTCATACCCCACAAAATTTTTCTGTTTTCTTTCTCCACTGTCCATGTTCACGCACCTCCTCTCAGGAACCGTTCCGTCCGGCTGTCAGCGTCTGCCACAGGCAGGGTGACTGTAAAAGCGCTGCCTTTCCCTTCCTCACTGGCAGCCCGGATATCACCATCCATAAGCTCCAGGACACGTTTGACAAGAGCCAGCCCAAGTCCGTTCCCCTCTGCCCCGTGGGAAGTATCTCCCTGATAAAATTTATCGAAGATATGGTTCATACTCTCCGCGCTCATGCCGCAGCCTGTGTCGGACACCGTTACCCGGATGCTGTCTTCATCCGACGTCTGCCTGATCGTAACCTTTCCTCCCTGTTCCGTAAACTTTACCGCATTGCTGAGCAGATTATTCCATACCAGCTCCATAAGGCTGGCATCCGCCTTTACCATTGCCGCATCCTCAATTTCCGTTTCCAGTTGGATTTCTTTCTCATCCCATGCCTCCTCAAACTGCAGGATACACTCACATAACTGTCTGCACACATCATAAGCCTCCATCTTCGGCGTTATCCTCTGGTGTTCCAGTCTGTTCAATTTCAGGATATTGGTAATCAGGGAAGAAAGCCTTGCCGCCGCATCCTCGATCCCCTTCACATACTCCTTTTCCTGCTCTCCCAGCGTCTTCGTCATCCGCAAAAGCTGGGCATAATTTTTTATGACGGCAATGGGCGTCTTCATCTCATGGGATACATTGGAGACAAAATCTGTTTTCAGCGTCTCTATGCTCCCCAGCTCCTCCACCATTTTATTAAAGTCAAGAATCATGACATCCAGATAATCCAGCTTATCCGCCGTATGGACTGTGGGGACATATACGGAAAAATCCCCTTCTGACACTTTCTTTGTGGCTTCCGCCATTTTATGCAGAGGGTCTTCGTAAGTATTTTTCATCTTCTGCCTTGTGAACAGAGTAAGCCCCACCGCCACCGTCCCCCAATAGGCGATAGGGATAAGCGTTTCCACCCACCCGGGCCAGCAGACGGTATCCATAAAGATAACCAGCCCTGTATGGATGCCGGACATGAGGAGCAGGACTCCTAAATAGATAGCAAAGAGGGATGGAGGGAAAAGACTTTTTTTAATTTTCATTGCAGCACCGCCTTATATCCAAGCCCTCTCACGGTCACAATACGGAAGCCGTCACAGGCCGATAATTTGTCCCTGAGCTTTGTCACATAGACGTCTACCGCCCGCAGGCCGGCATCACTGTCCACACCCCAGAACTCATCCATGAGCTGGGCCCTGGAAAAAGTCTTTTTAGGGTAGGACAGCAGCTTATATATGATGTTAAATTCCCTTGTGGTAAGGCTGATCTCCTCCCCGTCAATCTCCGCGCTCATGCCATCCGCATCCAGTACCAGGTTCCCTATGGTTATCTTCCTCTCCATCTCGATATTTGCCCTGCGCAGCAGCGCCCTGACTCGCAGCAGGAGTTCATCCAGTTCAATGGGCTTTACCATATAATCATCGATCCCGAGCTGAAAACCTTTCTGCTTGGAAGGCAGGTCATCCCTTGCCGACATGAACAGGATGGGAATTCTCCGGTTTACCTGCCTGACCGTCCGTGCAAATTCAAACCCGTCAATCTCCGGCATCATAATGTCGGAGATAATCAGTTCATACAGACTGTTATACAGCTCGTCATAGGCTTCCTTTGCGTTCAGACAGCCCTTCGCATGAAACCCGCTGTCATTTAAGTAAGTGCATACAATCTGATTCAGCTTTGTATCATCTTCCACCACAAGAATGTTTATCATACCGATTCCTTTCTGCTTCCGCTTTCTTTTCCCCGTTTTATCCGTTTCAGCTGCCTTGTGGAACGTACAATCATAAAGACTGCCATCCCAAGTACGAGCATGCTTATGCCCGCCCCGGTGCCTGCCGTCATGTCCTGCCGGAACTCCGCATCATCCCCGGCCCCGAACTGTGTCAGCATGGCAGTTTCCAGAGAAAACATGGACACCAGCGCCGCCGTCAGGCTGATCACCTTGCCCGCTGACAGAACCGGGCTGCCGTATCTTCGGAATTTTATCACATTCCGGACCGCCGTAATCGCCGCATAAAAGGCATACATCGCCATAATGTAGATCAGCACTCCCGGATATACAAACCCGCTGTTCTGACGCACTACAAGGACAATAATGCCTGTCAGCGCAGCATTCATAAACAGTAAAGTAATCCCGCACCGGCGGTATCTTCGCCATTCCAAGACCTTATTCCTTTCGGTTTTTCTCACATAACGGAGAAGCGATGCGCGCATAAAGGCAAGCAGGAAATAATAAACCGCCAGCGCTATAAACCACACGGACTTATAGAAAACTCCCGAAAACATCTTTACACCCGCATAGAAAAGACTGGTCGCAAGGCCCCGGTACAAAGCGGCCTCCGCCCGGAAGGTATCCTCCCGCAGATACCTGTCCACAAGAGGAATATCCCGCATTTTCCTTACAAGCGGATGCTGCCTTATGCCCTGCCGCACAAGGCGCACAATACCTGCAATTCCCGTAATTGTAATGATCAGTGCATAGGCAGATAAAAAGTAGGAAAGATATACGATCACCGGATTCACATTTTCTCCCGCAAGCGCATAAATTACAAGCGCATAGGATGGGACAGAGATCAGCAGGGTGGGAACCGGCTGCAGACAGAATATTTTTTTCATTATTTTTATGACCTTATCCATACCACATCTCCGCGCATTTCTATCTGTCCTGCTATTTTAATATAATTCTATTATATATTTTATTTTTGTTAAAGCTTTATTTGTGTTTTGTTACTTCAAGCCCTTGATAAAGGGAATCAGGCACAGGAGAACTACAATTCCCGCGATTCCGATTATAATACCGACAACCATATGATCCCATACCATCGTCAGGCACATGCCGACGCCCAGCAGCAATGCTCCGATAATGCCGATCAATGTTGCGCCGATGGTCTTGCCGGACAATTTGACCGGCGCCTTATTTTCCATCTTGCGCCATACCATTACCATGATAAGCAGCACCACTGCACCGACTGCTCCCATGACGACTCCCGGCCGGAACGCATTCCATTCCGGGATCAGCGCCATGCACATACCAAGCGCAAACAAAATGCCTCCGATGGTTCCTAAGATCATTGCCGTAAATGTACTCTTTTTCATGATTCAATACCTGCCTTTCCGCTTATTTGATTTTGTAGATACAGGATACCCGCTGATTGTTTTCGTAATATTGAAATTCTGTTTCTGTTTTATTAAAATCTGCTTAACAACCTGTGGTTATGGAATGTAAGCTTCCTGCGTTCCCTGAGACGGAGCATGTTTCAGGAATTGTGGGAAAAATACCAATGAGTAACCGATGCAAACTTGTTCATTTTGACCTTTGAATTTTATAGTTCCCTATGCTATCCTAAGACCTGTAAGTTAAATACAGCTATTCAACGACACATGTAGTGCATTGCACATAAATCTGATTACGGTACGGTAATGCTTTGTGTGTGTCGTTTCGTTGAAAAGGCACATGCGTCAGCATGTGCCTTTTTGGCTGTATGCATATGAATAAGGAGGTTATTTTTATGGAACAAAACAACTATCTTGGCAAAGAACGGGTGAGCAGGCTGCTGCTGAAATTTGCCATTCCCAGCACACTGGCTCTTATCATTTCCTGCCTCTACAACATCGTGGATCAGATCTTCGTCGGCAACGGCGTGGGCTATCTGGGAAATGCCGCTACCGGCATTGTATTCCCCATCACCGTCATCGGCTGGGGTGCTTCGGTACTCTTCGGTGACGGCATGGCTACCTACCTCAGCCTGTCTCAGGGCAAAGGGGAAACCTCTACTGTCGGGCGGTCAGTGGCCAACAGCATTTTGGGCTCCTTCCTGTCCGGCGTGATTATCATTGCGGTATGCTACGCCCTGGGCGACAACATATTCTACGCCCTGGGCGCCACCGACGCCACCATCGGACTGACCCGGGACTATGGCCACATCATCTTTGCCATGATGCCTCTGGCGTTGGTGCAGAATACGATGGCCTCTATCATCCGTGCCGACGGCAGCCCGAAATATTCCATGGCCGCCATGATGGCAGGCGCAGTGTTCAACATGATCGGCGACCCGGTAGCCATTTTCGTGCTGGACTGGGGTATCAAGGGTGCAGCCATCGCCACCATCATAGGCCAGTTCATCAGCTTTCTCATTTGCTTTGCCTACTTGTGGCGCAGCCGGGTATTCCGGGTGAAGCCGGCAGACTTTATCCCCCGCTGGGAATACCTGCGGCCTGTCCTGCCCCTGGGCGCCGGAAGCTTCCTGACCCAACTGTGCATTGTAGCCACTACGATTGCCAACAATATCCTGCTCAAATCTTACGGTGCGCGCAGCGAGTACGGTCCGGATATCCCCCTGTCGGCTTTCGTCGTCATCATCAAGCTGTTCCAGATTATCCTGAATATCGCCTGCGGCATTACGGCGGGCGCTCTGCCCATCATGGGTTACAATTACGGCGCACGCCTATACCGCCGGGTAAAGGAGTGCTTCAAGCTGGTGGTACTCTCCACCCTGACTGTGACAGTTATTGCCACGGTGCTGTTTGAGAGCATTCCGCTGGTCTTTGTGCGCATGTTCGGCAGCGGTAATGAGGAGATGTACACCACCTTCGCCGTAAGCTGCCTGCGCATTTACCTGTCTTTGGTTATTTTCACCTGCCTGCAAAAGGCATGCGCCATGTTTCTTCAGTCCATCGGCCATGCGAAAGCCGCCGTGCCTCTGTCCGTCCTGCGCGACATATTGCTCATCGTGCTGGCTATTGTCATGCCTATGGGAATGGGTATCATGGGCATCCTGTGGTCCGCACCGGTGGCTGACGTGATCGCTATGGTTATTACAGCCGCCGTAGTGGCCCGAGTCTGGAAAACCATGGGTGCAGAAAACCGCCCTGCCGACAATCAGCCCGCTGCGATACTACAACCCTCTCATCCCGGCGTCATTGTCACCATCGCCCGGGAACACGGCTCGGCGGGCAAACGCATTGGCCAGCTGGTGGCGGAGCATTTGGGAGTGCCCTGCTACTATAAAGAAATGACCGCCCTGGCCGCTCAGGAAAGCGGACTGACCCGCGATTTCATCTCGGGTATCAATTCCGATGAAAATGCTGTCATGCGCAACCTCTATCTGAGTACCAACGTAGTTCAGCAGGCTATCACCGCTCAGGACAAGGCTATCAATCTGATCGCCGACAAGGGCTCCTGCGTTATCGTGGGCCGTGCGGCGGACTATGTGCTGCGGAACCGAAAGAACGTGGTGCGGGTGTTCATCCATGCGCCAAAGGACTACCGGATAAAGAAGGTTATGGAAATGTACGGCGACACCGAAGCCGATGGAAAAAAGAGCATCGCCCGCTCCGACGCCGCCCGGGGCGCATACTACAAGAGCATTTCCGGTTATGACTGGGGCGATCCCCATCAATATGAGTTGAGCGTGGACAGTTCTATCGGTACGGAAAAAACCGCCGGACTGATCTGCGATTATATCGCTCGCATGTAATGTGCAGGTACACAGAAAGCAGGAAAAGGCGGCCCGTCCTCTCAGGACAGACCGCCTTTTCATAAAAGCAGATGATTGCAACTCGGGCTAATCAAATTGCCCCTTGCTGCCGCATCATGATCTCCTCGACCTTATCCCTGTTCATATACAGAGTACAGCCGCCGATATGGTCGTCTTTCAGCAGACCTTCGGTATTGACCGCATAGAACAGCGGCGGCAGCTCACCCGGTCAATAATTCCGCTGCAAGGCTCTTTCCGTCAACATCCCATCCTCCAGACATCACTCATTCATCTGCATCTCCGATTACCTTCATCGGATCTGCTTTGGCAATATTCATTTCCATGCTAATTTCATCGGCCGGATTCCTTCTTTTCCACAATCCCTTTTGCAAATGCCGCAGCATCTCCGCAGTCTTTTTCATCCGGTTTTCCCTTGTGCATAGGGCCAAAAGAGCCCTTGCAGTAAAATTCTTCTTCCGCCTGCGGAATCCCTTTTTCCTTCAGGAGCTTTCCCACCTGCTTATAAGTGGATTTTACCAGTGCGGCCGTACTGACATTGACGACTTTCCCGGCCTTCACATTGATGCCTGCTATAAATCTTTTGACATTTTCATCTACACCATAAGCATAAACAGAGCTGCACAGGAAAAGGATATCCACATCATCCTCAAGCGGCTTGTCCGTTGTCTCTGCCTTCACGCCCACGGCGTCTGCAACTGCCTCGGCAAGCTTTTTTGTGTTTCCCGATCTTGTGTAATACCTTACCGCAATATTCATAGACGTACCTCCTCTTTTCCAAATTGTTTTTACGAGTGCATGATAATTAGTCACGGCAATAAATTTTCTTATGCTCTTAAAAAACGCCTTACTCTTATTTCCGTACCATATATAATTATATTTGCATACCGATTAGGTGTCAATTACGAAGATATTTATAAGTAAGTAATTAAAAACTGAGTTGTTTGTTATCCATGGTATCTCCTTAAGTAAACAGCCTTACGATGCTGCAAAGCATCCATATCCGGATGTTCCTATTATCATAGTTAAAACCGGAGGCTTATTCCGATAGAACAGCCTCCGGCAAAGCACTTTGATACAAGCCTATACCGATGTATCCTTTTATTTACCTACCAATTCTTCTTTTCCTTGCTGCTGTCGTACTTTGTCTTTCTCTCCTCCACCATCTTCACGAACCACTCCACTATATGCGGCATACCCGCTCCATGTCAATCCCGCCACCTTTCGTCGGCAGGCGCATCAACCCAAACCCCAATCTTGGCATATTCTCCACATTGACCATATCCATATCCTCCTGATTTCCTACTTTTCCATCTCCCCGTTTTCCGGGACATCGTTTTCCAAAGCCCGCAGCACTCTGGCCGGCACACCGCCTACCACGCAGTTATCCGGCACATCCTTTGTCACCACCGCACCTGCAGCTACAATCACATTATTGCCTATGTTCACGCCCGGAAGGATCGTCACATTCCCGCCAATCCAGACATCATCCCCGATTGTGACAGGCTTGGCAATCCCAAGATGCTTTCGCCGCCCCATGGGGGTAAGCGGATGCCCTACTGTAGTGATCAGTGTATTCGGCCCGATCAAGACATAATCTCCAATCGTCACCTGCGCAATGTCCAGTATCGTTACATTATAATTCGTCAGGAAATTCTTTCCCACAGAAATATGCAGCCCATAATCACAGTTAAAATTCGTTCCGATGCTGACATTTTCCCCGGCAGAAGCAAACAATTCCCGGATGACCGGCTCCCTTGCCCTCTCATCATCCTGGGGCATCGCATTCAGCTTTTCGCACATATGGATTGCCCGCAGTTTCCTCCCGTTCACCTCATCGTCCCAGAAATCGTATTCCAGGCCCGCATCCAGCTTTTCCAATTCCGTCATGCTCATTCTTTCACAACTCCTTTTCTTATCATTTTTTCTATTTTGGCAGCTTCCTCTGCAGGATGACAGGGCCTATCGCAAAAATACACTGCATCATCGCCATGGAAAAACCGATGGACAGCATCTCTGTATAAGGGCCTTTTTCTACTGCAAAATACTCTTTTCCCGGCAGGTATTCCTTATAGTTCTTCCGGATATACAGGCCGCATAAAACCGTCGACAATGCCTGCGCGCGAACCGTTGCAAGGACCGCCCCCACAACCCCAAGCCGGAACACCACCACAAGAAGCACATCCGGATCTGCATTTGTTACCGATGAGATAATCAGGAAATATATAGCCACTGTTCAGCCCCATGCGAAATTCATGAGCAGCGAATAAATGGAGCTGGTTGCGCCGATTGCCGCAATTGCTGTATCTCCTAAATTATACCCGGCAATCATGGTATCCGCAAGACTGTATATCTGCTGAAATATGTTTCCGATAAACAACGGAACTGCAAAGCCCGGGATCAGGCGTAACGGGCTGCCTTGCGTCACTTTCCATTGTGAGAACTATAAGCTATCCTTGACACTTCTCGCAATACACGCTGCTTCTGCCGCCGATAACGGTACGGCTCAAGGTATTTCCGCAATTCGGACAAGGCGCGCCTGCATGACCGTACACCTGCAAAAACGGTGTGTTGCGGTAATCCTGCCCCTTGCTTTCCAGATATTCCTCCAATGTAATGGCATTCTTCTCAATAAAATATGCCAGTCGTTCAGGGATAGCGGCGGCAAGCCGTTCCCATTCCTCTGCGGTCAGACTGTTCGCAGGACGGGCGGGGTGGATTTTGGCGGCAAACAATATCTCATCGGAATAGATGTTACCGATTCCCGCAATTACACTTTGGTCGAGCAGACATTCCTTGACTGCCTTTTTCCGCTTTCCAAATTGGGCTTGCAGAGATGAACGGGTCAGACTGTCATCAAACGGCTCAATTCCTAACCTTTCAATGCCGCTGTATGTATCTGTTTCGCCCTTGCGGATCAGCCAAAAGCGACCGAATCGGCGTGTGTCGGAAAAGCGAAGCTCTTTGCCGTTATCCAAATGAAAAATCACATGGGTATGCTTTTCCTGCGGGTAATCAGCAGATGTTACAAGCAGGCAGCCTGTCATACGCAGGTGCAGAAGGATATAATCGCCGCTTTCCAATTCGATTCCGAGGAATTTTCCCCGGCGTGTCATAGCGGAAACTGTCTGCCCGACAAGCAGTTTGCAAAAATCATCCGCTGCCGGGTGAGCTATGACATCCGGGCGGTTGACTGCTACCGTTGTAACCGCAGAGCCTTTTATCTGAG
This sequence comes from Blautia sp., assembly GCA_023667395.1. GTDB lineage: Bacteria > Bacillota > Clostridia > Lachnospirales > Lachnospiraceae > Acetatifactor. The sequence continues at coordinate 9,889 of JAMPAC010000047.1, forward strand.
GCTCCAATACTCGTCTGATTGTTTCAACTTCGGGCAATTCGGGCATAGATTTTATTCTCCTTTTTCGAGGGTTTCCGGGTTTTCTCTTGTGATGTTTTTCACCCAAATATATTTTTTGTATCTCGGATAGATCCACGGAACTTTGATGACCTCATCCGACATTACGATAATGTAAACAAGCAGGACGGGCCAATGGCAGCGAAAAGCACCACTTGCTGATCATAACGGATTTTGCGTCATAAACGGTATCTCCTCCCGCCGGGAAACCGCCGCCACGGCATTCTGTGAGAATCTCCCCAGCATCAGTGCGTCGGATGCTCCCACCAAAGCCAGCATCAGATTCTGCAACGCCGCAGGAAATGCGATTGTCATAAGCTCCCTGCGGAATGTACTTTTTGTTTGTGTCATAAAACAATCCACCTGATTTCTGCGGTTATGCTTCTCCGCTGTTTTTTCTTGCTGATTTTTTGATCTCGCTGTGATAGAAATAATTCACAATCACAGGCGGAGCGTCGAACGGACGGCTCATACTGTCATCATTTGTTACATAGTCAAGACCGATCCCGGCAGCATACGCTTTCAGTTCCGTGTCAAGAGCTTCCCAATAGCTGCGGCTGCCCCGGTTATAGATTTCCTGATACAGCGGCAGAAGAGCAGGATATTTCTCTTTGATATAATCCAGAATAACTGTCTTGTAGTTCCCACGCAGATTCAGATTTTCAAGCCATATCAGATTGCACCTGCTCTTCGTCCGTTCAATGATTGCCTTTACATCCGTAATGCCGGGAAAAATCGGGGAAATAAAGCAGGTTGTGCGAACGCCTGCGTCATGAAACTCTTTCATCGCCGTCAGCCGCCGTTCTATTGCCGCCGCTTTGTCCATATCCTGCCTGAAGGCTTCGTCAAGCGTGTTGACCGACCACGAAACACGGGCGTCGGGAAAGGATTTTATCAGATCTAAATCCCGCAAAATCAAATCAGACTTCGTAGCGATGGAAAGCTTCACCCCGCTTCCCTGCAGTTCTTCCAGCAAAGCACGGGTACGGCGGTATTTTTCCTCAATCGGCTGATAAGGGTCTGTTACCGAGCCGATAAACAGCTCTTTATCGCTGTATTTGCCCCGGTTCTTGATTGGCTGCCAATGCTTCACATCCGCAAAGCTGCCCCATTCTTCGGGGTGGTTTGTAAAGCGTTTCATAAAGCAGGCGTAGCAATACTTGCAGGCGTGTTCACAGCCTGTATAGGGGTTTACCGAAAAATCACATACCGGCAGATTGGATTTTGTTATTACATTTTTTGCCTCAATTTCTTTGATAATCATTTCCATCTTCCAAAGCGTATTTGCTTGTCTATATCGGGAGTATATTGCTCCAATTGCACTTCATCGGGATTTGCATAGCCGATACCGATAAACACGGGGATCATATAAGTCGGCGGCACTTTCAACCTTTTCTTGACGGTGTCGTGTTCTTCATTGAGCGGAATACGCATGGAGCAGGACAGCCCCTCCGCCGCTGCCGCCAAGAAGATGTTTTCTATCACACACCAAATCGTGGCAAAAGGGTTTAGTTTTGAGACATACTCGCCGTTCAGTTCCTTCGATTTGAATACGGGAATGATGACATACGGCGCTTCCTTCAGCATCGTATATTGTCTTGGCATGGCGTAGCCGTACATTTTCTGCCCTAATGTAATCGGGTAAGGCCTTGGCATATTCAGATATCTGTCAGCGTCAAATTTATCCGCAATCGCCTTCGCTTCGGAAAAAGCATATTCCTTTTCTTCGTCAGTTCTCAGAACAATAAACTGCCAGTTGCGGTTATGATTCCAAGTTGGTGCTTTGTTTCCTGCTTCCAAAATTCTTTTAATGACTTCTAAATCGACTTCTTTTTCTAAAAACTCTCTCGTTGTTTTTCTTTTGTTGACGGCTTCGTAAAATTCCATATTTCAATCCTCCGTTTCCTGATTCACAAGCTTTGTCAGATTCTTTGTAAATGTCCGTGAGAGATCAATGAGTTGTTTTTGTTCTTCCGGCGTGAACATGGACATCGCTGTATCCTCCGCCCATGTGATATGGCGGACGGGCTTTTCAGCGTATGCACGCCCCTCATCGGTCATTCTTACAGTCTTGTTCCGCTTATCCGCTGCATTTTCTTCCAGCGTAACATATCCGTCTTTCAACAGATTTTTGACAATCAGGCTTACCGTCTGCTTGGACTCATGCACGATACCGCAAATTTCTTTTTGTGTCATACCCTCCTTGGAATAGAACAGGGCATTCAGCACAAAAAATGTCTTGATTAAAATTCCGCTGCGCTTAGCATACTCATCATAAAGCGCAAACTGCTCATCCCGGAACTTGCAGTATAGAAAAGCATTTCTGCGATCCTCTTTGGCCATTCACATCACCTCACAAACTCTTTCAAAAGAAACAGTCAATTATTTGACTATTATTTTATTCAAATCCTGCTTGTTTGTCAAGTGAATGAAAACTAAGTTCAAAATAATTTACAAATCTTAATATTGTATATGTAGCAAGCCGCCCATACAAGCGGCTTGTAGTTCTAATACGCCGGGCAGTCATACCTGTAGGTAATGCTGTTTCTAATTGGATAATGGATATATATGACAAAACATTGCTTCATAAATCCAGCTATTGCTATTCTCCATTTTTCAAACCTCCATCTGTATTCTTTTCGATTGCAAAATATTTTCCCGAAAACTTTTCTAGCTTTATTGGCAGGATAGAACTATTAACAGTAATTTCATTTCTTGCAGCAACAATATTTCCTCCAAATCGTTCCCAATTAGTGTCGTACAATAATCCGGCTGCTTTTCATATTCTGGCGGGATAAACGTAAGCACTGGGTTGTAATCCAGGTCGAACGGCCCGTTCCCATTCCCCGTCACCATGTTTTTGGGCGCCGCTGCCTATCAGGGTAACGTAGCCCTTAATTCCATGCTCTTTTCCGGCATCCTCTTCAGCCTGTTCAGCACATCACTGCAGCAGGCTTTGTATTCCGCCGTCTCCTCCCTGGTAACATATTCATACATAAACATAAATAACCTTAAAAGGCAACAGCACTTGCTACATAAAGGGAATATTCTATTACACCTAATGCAGTCTGGAGAAACAAGCGACTATATTGCAATATGTGTCGCATTAATATTTGGGCCGGGAAGAGACAGCACCTGTTCACTGTATCTGCCAATCCTCTGCCTCTTCACGGATTCTTACGAACTCACGATAAATGCCTTCCTGCCCTAAAAGCTGCTTATGTGTACCGCTCTGTGCCACTGTACCGCCGTCAATGACCAGGATCTGGTCTGCATTTCCAATCGTGGCAAGCCTGTGCGCAATCGTAATGATTGTTTTCCCATGGGTCAGTTCCGATATTGCTTCCTGGATCAGATGCTCATTTTCAGGATCGACGCTGGCCGTTGCCTCATCCAATAGAATAATTGGCGCGTTTTTCAGCATGGCCCGCGCAATGCTGATTCTCTGCTTTTCCCCGCCGGACAAGGTTCCGCCGCCCTCGCCGATTACCGTATCATACCCTTCCGGCAGCGATACAATGAAATCGTGGCATCTTGCGGCCTTTGCCGCTGCTATGACTTCTTCCTCTGTGGCATCCGGCCTTCCGAAACGGATATTGTTCCGGATCGTGTCATGGAACAGATATACATTCTGGAACACCATGGATATATTTTTTAACAGGCTGTCGCAGGTAAATTCCCGCACATCTCTTCCGCCCACGCGAATGCTGCCCGCCTGCACGTCATAAAAACGGGCAATCAGATTACAGATGGTCGTCTTTCCGCTGCCCGAAGGCCCGACAATGGCAGTGGAGGTTTTTTCCGGTATGGTAAAGCTGACGTCCTTAAGCACTGTCCGCCCCACAGTATTTCCTTCCGCATATCCAAAATCCACATGACGGAATTCTATCCCGAAGTTTGAAATGGTGATATCCTTCCCGTCACGGTCAATATAGTTTTCCTCTTTCAGCGCGTCTATCCGGTTCATTGCAGTACCTATGATGCCCAATACATGGGCGCTGTCGCTGATTGGCTCAAGCGAACCGAAAATGCTGAAAGAAAAGAACACAAACATCAGCATGACCGGCAGCTCCATGCTCCCGTCAAGCGTAAGAAGGCAGGCAGCCGCAGCCAGGAATACCGATGCGGTTTTCAATGCAAGAAGGTGCCCGCAGTTTGCCGGCGTAAACCCATATTCTATTTTCAGACGTACATCACGGTTCTCCCGGACTGCTTCCTTCAGGGACTGCTGTGATGCGCCGCCCTGCCCAAAGGATTTCACGGTAGGAAGTCCGCGGGCATACTCCAGCACTGCCCCGGACAGCTTCCGACCGGCCTCCGCCTCCTTCGGAGCATTCCTGACGCTGTGTCGCGACACCAGCAGCAGAAACAGAAACGAAGCTGCCGCACCGGCCAGTGCGATCAGTGCCGTATATGGTGAAAATATAAGCAGGCTTAAGAAAATGACAAGGAAATTCAGATATCCGGCCACAAATGAGTCAATCATGCGGATTCCCATGTTTTCCAGTGTATTCAGGCCTGTGGTAATCGAATTTAAAATATCCCCCGTGCTGTTTTTCTGAAAATACCCAAGAGATACCCTCTTTAACGCATCCCCGATGGCAAGCCGGTCTTTTGCCACAAGTTCGTAGCTGATGGCTTCCTGAAAGCGAGAACGCATATAATCAAAGAAAAACCGCAGGATCACTAACAAGGCGATCACCCCAAAGCTGATACCTGCCCATTTTTTATCAAAAGTCATGCCATTCATGGCATTGCCTTCTCTCTCAGATGTAAGGAAAAGCCCCACGGTATACGCTGCCACCATCACCGGCATAGCGGCAAACAGATGGGAAAAGAAAGAGCATACAAATCCGGCATATAATTTCCATTTAAACCCACCGCACCAGTCTATGATCCGTTTTAATGTCTTAAACATTTTCTGCCGCCTCCTTTCCCTGCTTCCCAATCGACCAGTTCTTTGCACCGATGTGGGACTCCCACATCTTTTGATACAGAGGGCAGCCCGTCAGCAGTTCTTCCTGCCGCCCCTGCGCCAGTATCCTCCCATTCTCCAGCACCACGATATTGTCCGCGTTTTTAATCGTGGAAAGCCTGTGGGCAATGACAAGGAGCGTCTTTCCCTTTGCCAGCTCCCGGATACTTTTCTGTATCTTATCCTCGTTCTCCGGATCGGTAAAGGCGGTCGCCTCGTCCAGTATGACCACCGGCGAATCCTTCAATATCATCCTTGCAATGGCGATACGCTGCTTTTCTCCGCCCGACAGCCGCCTGCCTGCCTCGCCCGCAGGCGTGTCATAGCCGTCTGGCAGCTTTTTAATAAATTCCTCGCACTGTGCCGCCCTTGCCGCCCGGACCACCTGTTCATCACTTGCGTCCGGGTTTCCCATGCGGATATTTTCCCGGATGGAGCAGCGGAATAAGAAATTATCCTGCGCCACAAAGCTGACCGTTGCCGCAAGCTGTGCAAGGGGCATTTCCCGGATATCCACGCCGCCGATGGAAATGCCCCCGGAAGACACATCATAAAACCGGGAGACCAGCCTTGCCACCGTGGACTTCCCTCCGCCGGACGGCCCCACCAATGCGGTAAAACTGCCCTGGGGCAGCTTCAGGGAAACATCGTGCAGCACCTCGTCCTCTCCATAGGAAAAACGGACGTTTTTCAGTTCCACATCATAACTATCCAGTTCCGCAGCCTGCCCCTTTTCCGGCAGTTCAGGCATTTCCAGATACTCCTGCAGTTCCTCCACCGTCATCTGCACTTTCTTAAGCTCATTGGAAAACACCTCCAGCTTTGCAAGGGAGCCTACCATGGACATGGAAAGCATGACAGCCAGCGCTGCCTGCGCCGCCGTGATCGTCCCATCTGCCCCAAGCAGAAGCGCCACGGGCAGAACCCCCAACAGCGTGGACGGGAACAGGGCAAACGCCAGCTTCATGGTCACCCAGGTGGAAGAAAGCCACCGGAGCACAAATGTCCTGTAATCCAATATGGCAGAGGAGAATTTTCCATAGGATTCCCCGGTCCGCCCGAACGCCTTAATGACCTCGATCCCCTCCACATACTCCACAATGTTGCTGTTCATCCGTGAGAGAGCTTCATTGTATGTGTCAAAGTTTTTCCCGCTGATCTTGAAGGTCAGCCCCATGCAGATAAAGGAAAGCGGGAACGTAATGAGGGATGCCGGGAGCAGCCGCCAGTCAATCGCTGCAAGCGCCGCCATACTGAAAAGCGGCAATATAATATGCCCGCTGCCCTCCGGAATCAAGTGGGCAAGGGGCGGCTCAATCTCCTCGATTTTATCTACCATGATTCCCTTAATCTCCCCAATGCTGTGCTTTGCAACTTCCCCCAGCGGCGCGTGTAAAAACCGGTCTGCCACACGGTTCCTCAAGCCTTCCAAAATGTGGTACGCCGCCGTATGGCTTACCGCGGTGGAAAGCCCGAAGCAAAGCACCTTCCCCACATAGGCGGCAAGTGCCAAAAGACTCCATGACCAGATTCCCGAAGCCGAAACCGCCCCATCTAAAAACAGGCAGAGTACATGGTAAAAACAATAATAAGGCATAAGCCCCGCTGTTATGCTGATAACAGACAAAAGAACCGATAAAATCATCTGGCCTTTCCCTTTACGGGCATAGGTCAGCAGGCAGGATAAAAAATTCTGCTTTTTGATTTGTCTGCCCGCAGACAAATTTTGTGCGCTCATATACAGACTCCTTCCATAAAATAAGATAAGAATGGGTAGTTTCCACTAACCATTCTTATCTTAATGTTTTCGGAAGCTGCTTTCCGCTCCAACCCGCCCGTTTTGCCCCGATTGGACAAATTTTTTTCTACTGCTGCAGGCGGTTCCGGTAATCCATCGGCGTCATCCCCATCTTCCTGCGGAAAGCCGCCGCAAACTTGCTTGGGCTGTCGTACCCCACCCGCCCGGCAATCTCCGCCACGCTCATCTCCCTCTTTGTCCCTAAGAAAACGGCCGCTTGGTTCATCCGGTATTCCAGAAGGTAGCTTCCAATGCTTGCCCCAAAAACCGATTTAAAGCAGCTTTTAAGGGGCGTCAGCGGGATATCAAAACGGCGGGACATCTCCTCCTGCGTGAAATTCTCATCCATATGCCCCACAAGGAACTGCTGCACTGCCTTGACTTTCTCCACCTGCGTCCGGTAAAAATATGGCTTCTCTGTAGGATTTTCCGGCAGCTCCAATGCCTCCAGATACAGCAGCAGCTCCAGGATCTTAATCTTAAAATAAGGCTGTTTGATTTTTTCCGGCACCGCGTACAGTTCCCCAAAAATATGCTCAATGGAGCCGTCGCCATGCAGCACATAAGGGTAAATACCGCTGCAGAACTTTTCCTGCAATGCCCGCAGGTCCACGGGAAAGTCCTTAACCTCCTGCGGCAGGGATCTGCAGGCGGCATCCATATCAAAAGACACCATTGCGCCATGGTAATGGGAAAGGGGCATCTCAAAATGCCCGGTGTGGGTAAGCCTGCGGTCAAGCTTCAGATCCCCTGCTTCCACATAAGAATAGGCGTCATCCGCCGCCGGATACTCCAGCCGCCCTTCCCGGCAGTGGTCGATGCAGAAGAGATTCCTGTCCGGCTTGAACCTGCTGTCATAATAACGGATATGGAAATCGTTATAGGAAAGGCTGACTCCCGGAAAAACTTCATAGATGGTAATCGTCCCTTCCCCTGTTTCATTCTGTAGCCGATACACGCTGCACCCGTCCGCTTCCACCAGTTTCACGCCGGTATCTTCCGTAAGCAGAAACTCATCCATCCATATCCCTCCTTTGGTCCATTTCAAATATGCGGTCGCAGGCTTTCTCCATAAACTCCCTGTCGTGGGAAACTACCAGCACAATACATCCCTGCCCCGCCAGATTCCGGATCATACGCCCCACTTCCAGCATATGCCTGTAATCCAGCCCGCTGGTGGGTTCGTCAAATATTAATAGCCGCTTTCCTGAAAGAATGGCGGAGGCCACTGCCAGACGCTGCTTCTGCCCTCCCGACAGCGCCATCGGGTGGCGCTCTTTAAATTCCAGCAGGTCAAAGGCTTTCAGGATTTTTTCTATCTCCCCTGGCCTGCCTTCCGGCATGGACAGCTCACATTCATCCCATACGCTGTCCGAAAAAAGCTGGCGGTTTACGTCCTGCATGACAAGGCTGCACGCCTTGTTCCGCTGTTTCCGGTTCAGGGCCATCCCGTCAAGCCGGACCATTCCTTCTTTTTCTTTTAACAGACCACACAGACACCGTGTCAGAGTGGTCTTGCCCGCCCCGTTGCATCCCACAATTCCAAGCACCTCTCCGGGATCTGCTGAAAAGCTGATCCCCTCAAATATGGTCTGCCCGCCAAATGCGCAGGAAAGGTTTTCTACCGACAGCCCGTTTTTCGTTCCGGGCGGCCTGGCACATGGCAGTTCCATCACAGAATCAGTGAAACTGCGCAGCCCCATCCTGATACGCTGTTCCTCCGGGATTTTCCTGAATTCATCCCCCGAAAAAATCTGAATCATCTTCCCGTCCTGTAGGAATACGGCACGGTCAATCAAATCCATCAGAAAATACAAACGATGCTCCGCAACAATGACCGTCCGCCTTTCTTTTTTAATCTGCATGATCTGCCTGCGCAGAATGCCAATTGCCTCCGCATCCAGGTTGGCTGTCGGCTCATCCAGCACAAACACAGACGGGTTCATGGCATAAACGCTTGCAAAAGCAAGGCTCTGTTTTTCCCCGCCGGACATGGAGAAAATATTCCTTCCAAGAAGCGGCCCGATCTTTAACGCCGAAACCGTGGCTTCCAGACGTTCTTTAATCTTCTCCGGAGAGACGCCCGCATTTTCCAGCCCGAATGAGATCTCGCTGTCAGAATCCATATGGAAAAACTGTGACTTGGGGTTCTGGAACACGGAGCCGACCTGTCCTGCCAGACGGTACATTGCCGTATCCGAAACATCCAGCCCATTTACCACTGTCCTGCCCGATAACGCACCGCCCTCCACAAAATGGGGAATCAGTCCATTGACCAGCTTTGTCACCGTTGTCTTGCCGCACCCGCTTTCCCCGCAGAAAAGCACACACTCTCCCTGCCCAATCTGCAGGTTAATATGGGAAAGCGTCCCCTGCCCTTTCCCATATGCAAAAGAAACATCCTGTATATCTACCACGGGCCGCACCTCCTATCCTGCCATGACTGAGATAAAACAAAATACAACACCGGATGCCAGGCATAAAAAGTCCTGCACACCGAATTTCATTTCGACCATGCTTGTTTTATGCGCCGGGTTTTCAATCCCCCTTGTGACAGCGGCGGCAGACAGTTCCTCCGCAGTTGTTGCCGCCGAAATCATGACCGGGACAAGCAGGCACTCTATTTTTTGTATCCCGTGGATGTTCCGCAGCTTCATGGCGTCCCTTATGTATCCCGCTTCTTCCTTCAAAGCCGGAAAATAGCGGATGGTTACGGAAAGCGGTATGATCAGCCCCTGCGGGATATGGCATCTGCGCAGAGCGGCCATAAGCTCCCTGACAGATGTTTTCTGTAATATCAAAGTTCCCACGATCAGGCATGGAAAAACTTTCCTCGCATAGGAAACCAGGATGGTAAAGCTGCCCGCTAAAACCTTCGGTCCCTTTGGGAAAACATAATACTGCAGGAGCAGGCCGAGCCCAAAGGCAAATGCCAGCCTGCCTGCGGACTTTGTACAGCCACAGGCAATAATCAGCAGGAGCAGCAAAGCAACCCATGTAACCTCAACCCACAGGGAATGCTGGGTAAATGCCACCACATTTGCCAGTATCAGAAACAAAAGCTCTGTCCGTGGGTCAAATTTCAATAATACATGATTATTGAGAAGCCGCTTTT
>JAMPAC010000048.1 GCA_023667395.1 Blautia sp.
TCGTACAATATATAACTACACAAATAAAAACAAGCAAAATAATAATAGTAAACCATATTTTTTTCAGTATATTTTTTTCACTCATTGCTTTTTGGTTCTCCTTACCAGATGACATTCTAACATACGTTACTTTAATTTAATAAATAAAAACAACCATTTTTAAAATTTCGGCAGGGAAATTAAATTCATCCATGGTATCATCTCCGGTAAATATTATAAATGCTGTCTTTATGATACCATATTTTTCCATGTTGAAAAAGACTTATTTCAACTAACTTTAGAAAAATTCGACATATTCATCATTTTTCGTTATTTTTTCCTGTCCTGCCCTTGCGGTCACGTTCATACTGTGCTTGTTCCGCCCTGTAATTGTTTACCTCGCCCTGGAACTGCTCCTGCTCACCCTCATATTGGTTGTAGAGCATGGTGTAACGCTTGTCTGACAATTTCCCCAAAGCGTTGTCCTCGTAAATCTTGGCAATCAGCATTTCCAGTTCCCCGATGCGCTTTTCACATATCGGTTACTGTATTGGGAGAACCTGGTGGCATAAGGGAATCTGCGACTCCTGTTATTACGCGCTGTTAAAAGAGGAGCGTTGACCGCAGGCGATCAGATTCAGGAACGTCTCCTGCACCATATCTTCCGTGTCAGACGTATTTTTCATAAAAGAACCAGGGAACTGCACAGTGCCCGCAGTTCCCTGGTTCAAAATTGTATCCGTATTCCTCAGTGTGAGATTTAGAGTTTCTCCGCGAAGCAGCCCTTGCTGCGAGCGGTTAGAAACTCTTCTCACACTATGCCCTCCGGTAGCGGTTCAGGCAGGAGTAGATCTCCTGGGGCCTGGGCATGGCATAGCCGCCGGGGATGTAACTGCCCTCCGCGAAGAATTCCAGTCCCTTCTTGTCCAGCTGGGAAATGATGTACCCGGCGATCTCCGGCAGCGTCCGCTTGCCGTCGATCAGGTTCTCCACTGCGTATTTCAGGATCAGTCCAAGGGCAGCCGTCTGTTCGCTGTCGATGATCTGCTCTATGTAGCGCAGATCCACAGTCTGCTTCCCCAGGGAAAAGCCGTCCCGCCCCATCACCTTGACCTTCAGGCGCTCGTACTCGTCTTTTCTGTATTCACCGGAACGGTAATCCCGGCGGCGCGCCACGGCGTCCCCGTCCTTGGTCATGATACGGCGGCTCTGGGGAAGTTTGAATTCCGATACAGCGTCCCCTGCATGTAAGGGAAAATTCCCGCAGAGAGCCTTTGCTTTCTCCGTGATATCAATGGGACGGTAGTTGTCCATCTGGATCACCGTGTCCGCAATGTGGAAAAATGCGCCGGAACTTCCCGCCACCAGAATGGTGGATATCCCCGCTTTTTCGAATAAGTCCCTGGCCCTGGACAAAAACGGAGTGATGGGCTCCTTGTCGGGACTTACCACGCTCTGCATGAACGCGTCCCGAACCATGAAATTGGTGGCGGAGGTGTCCTCGTCCAGCAAAAACACCCTGCTGCCCGCCTCCATTCCCTCCACGATGCCCGCCGCCTGGGAGGTGCTCCCGCTGGCGTCGGCGGTGGAAAAGCTGCGGGTGTCTTTCTTATTTGGCAGATCGTTGATAAACAGGGAGATGTCCACATCCCTGATAAAACGGCCATCCTCGGAGCGCAGCTTCAGGGCGCTCTCCTCGGTGATCACATACTCCCTTCCGTCCCCCGCGATATGGTCGTACACGCCAAGTTCCAGCGCGTTCAACAGGGTGGATTTGCCGTGATAGCCGCCTCCCACGATCAGCGTGATCCCCTCCGGGACGCCCATCCCGGTGATCGTTCCCTTGTGGGGCAGTTCCATGCTTACCCGCAGGGAATCCGGGGAGATGAATTTCACGGAATCCTTCATGGGACGGGAGGAAATGCCGCTCTCCCTGGGCAGCACCGCCTGATCTGCCACGAAGGCCGCCAGCTTTCTCTCTTTCAGCTGGCTCCTGATATAGGCCTGATCCTCCGCCAGTTCGATGACCGCCTTCACGGCGGCGGCGTTCAGGTTCCGATAATAAAACGCCTTTTCCACGCACACCGGAAGATAATCAAACAAAATCTTCTCCAGTTCCCCCGCGTTGATGGTCCTGCCATTGGCGGGGAATCCCACCGCAAAGCGCGCCGTGATCCCTGTCTTGCTGACCTCGCAGGCGGTACGGCAGAGCACCTCCTGGCCGCAGCGGGTCACCGAGATCAGGCCGCTCTTGCCGGAACCCTTTGCCTTAAAGGTAAAATGGTTCACCTGGGCGCCGAACTGTCTCGCCAGATGATCCGCCAGGGCGTTCCTTGTGAGGGCGTCTTTCAGGCAGAACTCCGGAAATCCCGCCGCTTTCATGGGCACGAAAACGCTCACATGGGAGGGCGCCGCAAAAGGGTCCCCCTGTACATGGTCGATATTCAGCTGGTAGCCGTTGAACTGATAGCTTCCCCGCAGCGCCTTGTACGCGGGGTAGCTTCTGTGATCGATGCTCCTTAACTGATTCTGTAAATCTCTTGATGATTGCATGTGTTACCTCCCTTTCTATCTTTGCAAACCAAATTCATTTTCAACCAAAGCAAGGGTATCCTCAATACCCCTGCTTTCGTCTCTGACAATAACCCGAAAACCAGAATGGAGAAAAGCGTCGTAAATTACAGGAGAATTGATTCTCCTCAGACATTCCCTGAAATTATTAAGCGCCAGTTCAGGATTCTCTTCCTCCATCATTAACCGATACAGAAATTGCTTTTCCCTGTCTGGTCTTTCAAAAAATCGATTCACTGATATATCAGGGTCAGCCAGCATAATCAGTACATGGTCATAGTCTGACATTTCTTTCAGTGTTCCTATGGAAATATTGGTGTCTACAAATGTCATTTTCCCTCCGGTACTCAATGTACTGAGGATTTGCAATCCCAGTATCTCACATTCCCTCGATACGCCTTTTATCCAGGTTTCATATTCTTCCGGTGTTCGCCGGATGAAGTCGTGCCAATCCTGCAAATCCCTTGTATAAGTCAAACAGGGAAATTTGTTCCTGTCCAGTTCCGTTAGCAGGGAATCATGATAGTTTTCTTCGCAGGCAATGCCATGATACTTTTCAGCAAGCCGTTTTACCATCGTAGATTTTCCGGCATATGCCGTTCCGCTGATAAAAAATGTATTTACGAATCTCATTCCTTCCTCTTTACAATTCCGATTGTGATTTGATGATTTTTAGGGGAAACATTAGCTGTTATTTTTTATACCGAAAAAATTGTATATCTCATCAGTTCATTATCAATATCTCTTCCTGCATATATAACCCGGATTACCGTCACAAGTGCAACCGTTTTATCAGGAATATAAAATACAAGATAATTGTCAACAGGCATTACCCGAAGTCCTTTTGCTTTCCAAGGTTCTTTTTCATATTGTCTGAATTTCTCCGGGAAATTTTCAAGCCCTATAATATGTCTCTCCAGTCTGTCAAGTTGCCCTGCCGCATTTTCTAAAGATAGCAATTCAAAAGCGATATACTCATAAATACCTCTCAAATCGGCATCAGCTTGTTCCGTAATAACCACTTCATAAATCATATCCTGTAATCCCTGCGCATATCTGCAAATGCTTGTTTTGCAGGCTTTGTTTTTCCTACAATCATGTCTGCATACCCTTTCTCAAGTTCCGCATTCAATTCTGTTTCTGAAAGTTCTGTTATATTGACAGGCTTTGTTCTTGGTATCTTTACATCAAAAGGAAGTCCCCTGTTTAAAATAATCTGCTTATAAAACATATTGATTGCACTGGATACCGGGATGCCAAGTGTTGATAAAATAGACTCTGCCTGTTCTTTTACCTCCGGTTCTATTCTTGCGTACAAATTAGCCGTTTTTGCTGCCATTATTACATCTCCTTTTCAAAATATACCTTATTGTACTATTATGTGCGCACAAAAGCAATACATATATCAAAATATTTTATAATCTATGCAACAGTTCGTAACAGTTCAGACACACATTAGCAGAGAACAGATCACCAATGAAAGTGATTTATTCTCTGCCCTTTTTACACCCTGTTTGTCAGCGTTAATGATAAGTTGTTGTGTTTACTGCTTCCTCTGATCCTTTTTCTTCAGCAAAGCCGATGTATCCAGTGCCTGCGGCTCCTGCGCTCTGTCCGCCTTTTTCGGTTTCTTCCCTTTCTTTGCCTGACCGGAAGCCGCCGCCCGGCCTGCGTCATCCGCCCCGGCGGAAACGCCTGCATCTGTTCCGGCAAAAGTTCCCGAATCCGCGCCTGCTGAACGTTCCGCATCCTGCAGCTTACCTGCCTCCGCCGCCGGGATACCTGCTACATCGCCCTGCACCGCTCCACGCTTCGTTCCGGTTCCTGCGCCTCCCCTGCGCTGTCCCAATCGCTGCGCAATCATACGGTACAGTTTCGTATCCTGGGGCAGGAAATGGAACCTGCGCAGCGCAATATCCAGAACAAACCACAAAACCGCCAGAAGGATCAGCCATTTTGTCAGTTCATACCGCTCCCTGGCATCACTCCGCCGCTGCTGCCAGAAATTCTCCTCGGGGGCAAGCATTCTTCCGTATCGTTCCACAAAGCCAGTGAATGCCCCGGTTCCCACGTCAAATTTATATTCGTCCGAGTACTGCACCGCCATGGCTGTGGTCACGGCATTGGTGATATTCCCGTCGTCCAGCCGACGCACGCTTAAGTTATAGATGCCGGTGACGTCCGTATCCAGCTTTGCCTCATAGGTTCCCGGCGCAGTGGCGTGCAGGGGAGCCGTCTGCGTGTTCCCCTGGGGATCGGTATACACCGCCTCCACCTTCGTCTGTTCGCCGAAATCCAGCGCGTCATAGACGATGCTGGTATATCCCCCCGCAGTGGCCACATCCACAGTGTCCTCGCCGATGGCGGCATTGCCCACGCTGTAATCGATGATCCGCTTCCATAACTGCACATAGTCGCCCTCCCCCGCATATCCTGCGGTCCACTGATTGGTCACATCCGTATTCCAGGCCACGGTGTGTCCCAGACCGTACTGCATCACCGTCAGCACCGGATCGTCTTTCTCGGAAGCAATCAGCACACTGGAGGCCGCTTTCGGCGTGGCGCTGACATAGCCGTAAAGGAGTGGCCAGCCCTCCTCAAAAAGTCCCCTTGTGATCTCGTTTACGCCATTCACCGCCAGGCTGAACGTACCGTTCTGCAGATAAGTATCCCCGCTCAAAAAGACTTCCTGGGCAAAGATTTTCGGGATCTCCTCCGACATATCCGAATAGTAATAACGGCCGCCGCATCTGTCCGCCAGCTGTTTCAGCAGCCTTGTGTCCGAGCCCTGCCCCACCGCCACCGTGGACAGCGTTACGCCTGCCTCGGAATATCCCGCCACAATATCGTTGAAATTAGCGCTCTCCCCCTGTCCGTCGGTCAAAAGGATCACATGCCGGATGCTTACATCACATGCGGACACGCCGTTCAACGCCGCCCATAAGGCAGGCTTTATGGTGGTCCCGCCGCCTTCCGCGATGGTCTCGATCTGCGCCTTGATGGTGTCCTTATCGGAAGCCTGTACAGGCTCCACCACCCAGCTGAAAGAATCGTCAAAGGTCACGACTCCCACATAATCCGCACTGCGCATCTGATCCACCGCAGTCTCCGCAGCGGTGATGGCCAGTTCCAGGTCCGTGGCTCCCGTTTCCGTCCTGGAACCCATGCTTCCCGAATGGTCGATGACCATGATCATGGCCATGGAGGGGATCTCGTCCACGCCCCGCAGTTCCATATCCACCGGAAGCACGGTCTCCAGCACCGTTTCCCGGTAACCGCCCAGGGCATAGCTTTCCCCGCCGCCCATGCAGACCAGCCCGCAGCCGTAATCTTTCACATAGGTCTCAATATTTTCAAGAAAGCCCTCCGGCAGATCAGACAGGTACACATTTTCCAGCAGAACGCTCTTATATTCCAGCAGTTCCTCCAGGGTGTCCGGCGCATTGATGGCGGACACCACGCTATAATTGCTGCCTGCGCTGCGGAGCAGGTTCTCATACTGGCTGCTGTCCTCCCGCAGCCCTGACACCAGGAGCACCCTGGGCACGGAATCCACCACCGAATAGGCGTGGTAGCTGTCATTTTCCCCGCAGGTATCTCCCGCAGCCACCACCCTGACCTCAAAGCTTTCCACGCTCTCGCCGGTGACTTTCTGCTGGAACCGGAACTGATTGCTGCCCCGGTTTAAGTGCACGTCGTAGCCCGCCGTCTGCATGGTTCCCATCCAGATCTGGATCTGGGCATCGGTCTCATAATTGCTCTCCACCGTCACGGTCATGGAATAGGAATCGCCCTGATACAGATAGCTGGGCAGTTCCACATTTTCCACATAGGCGTCCTGCCCCTGCCCCGCATCATAGACCAGCGCCAACAGTTCCACCTGCCTGGAGACCAGCGCGGAGGCGGTACCGGCAAGGCTTCCCCTGGTCTCTTTCCCATCCGTCAAAATGACCACCCGTCCCGCCCCGTTGGCCGGGATCATGGCCAGCGCCCGGGACATGGCGTCCTCAAAATTCGTTGCCGTCTTATCCGGCAGGGACATGATCCGTGAAAAATGATCCTCTTTCGTCAGGAACTGTTCCACCAGGGAATTTTTCCCGAACGTGACAATGCCGTACTGATTGTTTCGCGGCATCTCATTCAGGGCATCATCCAGCCAGGCCTCCATCTCAGGCAGGTTCCCGGCGTTGCTGTTGGAAATGTCCACCAGGAATATGGTGGTGTTGGCGCCGCTGCGCTTATTGACGGAAAAGCCGAACAGCGCCAGCAGGATCAGGATCACGCCCACCCCGCGCACGATCAGGTAAAATTTGCCGCGATAACGCATCTGGCGCACATACAGGATCCATTCCACAGCCATCAGGATCAGGACGACTGCCAGCGCCACGTTGCGAAGCTGCTTTTTCACCAGCTGGCTGCTGTACGCATCCTGGTCAACGGTTCCCTCCGCCTCCGGCCGCCCGTCCGACTCTTTCCCGGTGGCAAAACGCACCACATACTGCTCCGTGATCTCTCCCGCTGTCACGGAATACAGACCCGCTTTCCCCGTGTCCGCCGCCAGCGTGTCCACGTCAAAGTCCGCCTGGGGATGGAATACCACAGCCTCCCCCGCCTCGTAAATATTGTCCGCCAGCAGGGACGTATCCCCCAGGAAACGGAGGGCATTGGCGATAAACACCGGGAATTCCGCCTTTAGGGGGAAATCGGATTCACGGATATCAAAGCCCACCGCCACTTCCCTGATGCCGTCATGCTCGCCGTAATAACCGGCGCACTGCCCGCCCGCCCACAGGAATCCGGTGCCCCAGGACGGGATCTCATACACATTCGTCTCGTTGACGCCGATCAGGAACGAGGGCAGTCCCGCCGTCAGGTCGCAGTCCGTCACCGTGAGCATTACCCGCTCCGCTGTGCCGGCGGAGTGTTCCGTGCCGCGGAAGACCAGGCGGTTTCCGGCATAATTGCCCTCCGCTGCTGCGCTTCCCACCTGACCGCTTCCGGTTCCTGCAGAACCGCCCGCTGTTGCCACACTACGGGCACTGCTTCCCATTGAATCGCTTCCGGTTCCCACAGAATCGCCCACAGTTACCACACTGCTGACGCTGCTTCCCATTGGACCGTTCCCGGTTCCCGCGTGACCGCCTGCAGCTTCCGTGTTGTTGGCGATGCTTCCCGTCTGACCGTCCCCGGTTCCTGCGGAACCACCCGCTGTCTCCGCACTGCTGACGCTGCTTCCCGCCTGACCGCTTCCGGTTCCCGCGCCACCGCCTGCCGCTTCCGCACTGCTGCCGCCGCTTCCCGTCTGACCGTCCCCGGTTCCCGCCCCCGCGTCATAAATGCGCACCACCCCGGCATCCTCCGCCAGCGCGCTTTCCCTGTCCACCCTGGTCAGGCTCATCCCCGTGGCCGCCTGATACGCTTTCTCAATATAGGTGTTCCCATTTCCCACCAGCACCGCATCGATCCGGCTTGCCTGCGCGGGAACGGCATAAGCCATATTGTCGCTTTCCAGGGAATCCCTCTCATTGCTTCCCGCAAAGCGCACGGATCCGATCTCGCTGCGCAGCGCCTCCCCCTGCCATGCAAAGGGTTCAAAATAACACAGGGTGGTCTCTCCTGCGGGAACTGTCAGCTGCCTGACCTCCAGCAGCTTATCGCCGTGATACAGGCTGACCTCCATGGAAGCCTCCGCATCGCTGTAATTGGTGATACTGGACGCGCAGGTGATATAAGACTGATCATCCGCCGGGTCATCAGAACCGAACGTTTCCTGACCAGCTGCCTGTGTCCCCCTCTCCACATAGGAAAGGAAATTGTTGGCCACATTACTCACCGCGTGTCCCATCACAAGCACCCGGGCATCAAAATACCGGGAGAAACTCATGGCGTCCTCCGCCCCGCTGCCGTCCGTGAATACGATCACTTCCGCCCCGGCATTTCCCTCCCCGGCTTCCGCATCGGCGCCCCGGAGCGTTTCCACCACACTCTCCGCGTCGGGCAGATTTCCCGGTCCGTCACAGCACTCTATCCGCTCCAGCATCGCATAAAGGCTGCCCTTGTCCTTTACCCCCACTGCCAGCAGTTCCGTCCCCATACAGTCGTTGGTGACAAGGGAAAAAGCGGTCTCCTCCGAGGCCGAGATCAGATCCCTTATCTGCCCCAGGGCCTCCTCCATGCGCGTCCTGCCGTTTCCCGCGTCATGCTGCATACTGGCGCTGGTATCCAGCACCAGGATCACATTGCCCTTACTCCTGCCCTCCCTGCGTATGTACGGCGACATCAGCGCCAGCACAAGCAGCAGCAGGATCAGGATCTGGAGATACATCAGGATATTGTGGACAAACTTTTCCAGGAACGTCCTGGACTGCTGGTTCCGGAACAATTTTTCCCACAGTAAATTCGAGGAAATCCTGTAATCTTTTCCCCTTGGCTTTAACAGATATAAAATAATCACCACCGGAACCGACAGAAGCAGCGCCAGCGGCCATAAACTCTCAAATATCATAAATCACCCTTAAATCCTGGAACACCAGCTGGCTCCTGTCCCTGTCCGTGTCGCAGAGCACATAGGCGCCCCTGCCGGAGGAACAGCCCTTTTTCATGCGTTCCGTGAGCCGTTTCAGCTCCCGCTCGTAATGATCGATGGCCTTGGCGTCCACCGTCAGGCGCAATCTGGATTCCGTCTCGGAATCGATCAGGTTCAGCGTTCCCTCCAGCGCAATGCGAAGTTCCTCCCCGGCCAGCGTGTGCAGGATCACCGGACGCTGCTTACAGTAATCCAGGTACCGCAGCAGCTTCTCATAATCCGCATTGTCCCCATCCAGCATGGCGGGATGCAGGAAATCGCTGATCAGCACCGTCACGCCGGGTCCCCTGCGCTGTAGTTTCCTGACGGCGGAAAGCATGTCGGCCTCCCCGGAAAAGGTCAGCTTCTCCAGCCAGTGGAGCGCTTTGGCGAAGGCATTTTTCCCGCCGCTTAGGGAAAGCCCCTTCCCCATATCTTTCATATCGTAGAGCAGAAGCCTGTCCATGTTGTTCAACGCCAGGAAGCTGACCGCCGCCGCCAGATCTTTTGCCAGTTCCGCCTTGCTCCGCGCGCCGTAGTCCATGGATGCGCTGGTGTCGATGAGCACGGAGACCACCGCCTCCTTTTCCTCCAGGTACTCGCGGATATACAGCTTGTCCAGCCTGGCGTAGACATTCC
This sequence comes from Blautia sp., assembly GCA_023667395.1. Taxonomy (GTDB): domain Bacteria; phylum Bacillota; class Clostridia; order Lachnospirales; family Lachnospiraceae; genus Acetatifactor. The sequence goes on from JAMPAC010000048.1 coordinate 9,755, forward strand.
AGTCCATGCGGCGCAGGTCGTCCCCCGGCATATACTCCCGGAAATCCGAAAATTCCGCCGAGATGCCCTTCTGCACCGACTTGCGGTTGCCGGACATATTCAGGCTGCTCTTGTGGAACATCCGAAGCTGCAGCCTGGACAACGTATCATAAAATTTCGCATCAAGCATACAAACTCTTTTCCTTTGACTCTATAATCTGCCGGATCACCATATCCTCGGTGACGCCCTCCGAGATGGCGTCAAAACTTAAGAGAACGCGATGGCGCAGCACCGGATAAGCCACGTTCTGCACATCCTCGAAAGACACATTCAGCCGCCCCTCCATAAAAGCCCTTGCCCTGGACGCCCGAACCAGCGCCTGTGCCGCACGGGGGCTTGCGCCCTCCCTGATATAAGGATTCTCCGCATGGGTTGCCATCACAAGTTCCAGAATGTAATCCATCACCGCATCCGCAATGGGAATCTGCAGGATCAGTTTCCGCACTTTCAGCAGTTCCTCTCCGTTCAGAAGTCCCCTGATTTCCGGCTGCTCCTGTCCCTCGGTGAGCCCCACGATGCCCCGCAGTTCCTCCTTACCTGGAAACTTCACCAGAACCTTGAACAGAAAGCGATCCAGCTGAGCCTCCGGCAAGGGATAGGTGCCCTCCTGCTCGATGGGGTTCTGGGTGGCAAGCACGAAAAAAGGCTCCTCCAGCCTGTGGCTCTCGTTTCCCACCGTCACCGTATGCTCCTGCATGGCCTCCAGCAGGGCGGACTGCGTTTTCGGCGTGGCGCGGTTGATCTCGTCCGCCAGCACCAGATTGGCAAAGACAGGACCTTTCTCAAACCGGAAACTGCTCTTTCCCTCGTCCTTCACCATGATATTGGTTCCCGTCACATCGCTGGGCATCAAATCCGGCGTAAACTGGATCCTTTTAAAGGAAAGCAGGAACACCTGGCCGATGGTGCGCACCAGCATGGTCTTGCCCAGTCCCGGCATACCCTCCAGCAGCACATTCCCGCCGGAGAGCAGCGCCAGCATGACCTGACGGATGACCTCCTTCTGGCCGATGATCCCCTTGCCGATCTCCCGCTCACATTCCATGATCTTCTGTTGGTATTGTTCTATTTCTGACATTGCGATCCTCCTCGTTTTGCCACTTCTACTCCCACGGAAATCCAAAATCCGAACGCTTTATCTTACACTGCGGAATCCCGTCCTTCCAGAATACAATCCCCTCAATGTCATTCTCTTCCAGGTATTTCCTGATCCCTTCAAAGGTACGTTCCACCTCGATCACATCCTCGCCGTGGCGGACAAGGGTATCATGGTCCAGGTGATAGGAATTACTGCAGAAATGCTTTCCTATGGCCTCATAAGTGCCGTCCCGCAGTTCACCGGAGCAGTCCCCCATTGCGCGGTCATAGGCCGCCCAGAACCACTTGTCAGCAGGATCGTCCCTGTGGCATTTTACCCAGCAGGGCAGATGTCCCGTGACCGGATCCGCCTCCTCCTGGCATTTGATCGCGCCCTCCGGTACTTTCTTTCCCTTTTTTGCATCATAACGCTTGTAAAATCCCCCGTTTATGACCGCGCAGCAGGAACCGTCCATTTTAACGGTTGCCTCTCCCTCCCCCGCAAGCACCCACTCCATGCCTGGGGTCACGTTGGGCAGTACATCGACTATTTTATGATTTTCATAGACTCTTTCAAACAATGTTGGAATTTTCTTCATCCGCGTCTTTCCTTTCTCAGCTATCTCCCATCCGTTACTTATTCAGGTTCTCAAAATAATCCCGTATCACCGATTCCATGCCGCTGGGATATTTTCCGTTGGCAATGCCCTCATAGGCGTTGTCCGTGTACTCGCCGATCACGGAATTATAGTCCACATGATCGCCCTCCCACGCAAGACCGTTCTGCTGGCGGAAATAATCCGAGTCCTGATTCCCGTCCTTATTGCCGGTCAAAGACGGATCGCTGGCAATCGCATTGGGAATGCTGACATAATCATGGGCTGCGTCGCTGCTCCCGGTTCCCCGGCCGTTTCCGCCGTTGCCGCTTCCACTGCCATTCCCCTGGCCATTGCCGCTTCCGCTGCCCTGGCCGTTTCCATTTCCATTTCCCTGACCTTGGCCATTTCCATTGCCTTGTCCGTTTCCGTTTCCCTGACCGTTCCCGTTACTGTTATCCTTCCCGTCACCGCCAGAGCCATCCTGGCCGCTGCCATCCCCCTGGCCTTCCTGGTCGCCGTCTCCCTGACTGGAACCGTCTCCGTTTTCGCTGCTGCCATTCTCCCCGCTGGAGCCAGTGCCGGGAGTCCCTGAAGCCAGCTGGGAGCCATTCTGGTTCGCCAGGGCCTTTGCCAGCGCTTCCGCACTGGCGATCCCCGCCGCGCCCGGATCCTGAAGCTGGCTGGCCATGTTCGCCAGACCTTGGGCCGTCTGCCCGTATTTATAGTCCAGCCGCTCCGTGGCGGCGGCAAGGCTCTCCCAGGAATTTGCCTCCGCCAGTTCCTGCCGGGACAATTTCATGGCATCCGCCATCTCCTGAAGCCGGGCGCGCTGCTCCTCCGTCAGGCTGTCCATATCCACGCCCTCCAGCGCATCCGCCAGTTCCTCCAGTTTCTCCTGCTCCTCCCTGGCCTGCTCCTGCACCTGGTGGTGGAGCAGGGCCTGGTCGCGCACCGGGGAGGGAATGAACGCCAGGATGATGACCGCCGCCAGCGACAACGCCAATGCCAGCACATGCCTGATATCCGGTCTCAACGGTATCCTGATCTGCCCCTGCATTTTACGATAATGGGTCAGGGCGTCCTGCCTTTGGAGCAGGGCAAATTCCTTTTCGCTGTCCCTCTGCTCATAGGCCGTGATCATGCGTTCCTTTAATCCGAAAGAATCCAGCCGCCCCGCCGCCTGCTCCATATCCGCCCGCCTGTACCAGGCATAACCGATTCCTGCCAGAAGTCCCGCCGCGAAGCATAGTCCCGCCGCCAGATGCACATAGTAAAACTGCCAGACCAGGGACGCCAGTTCGCAGAACATCCCCAGGATGCCCCCTGCTGCGGTAAAGAGGATGCCGCAGTCGATCAGCTTTGCCATATTCATTTTTCGCTTACACGCCCTGATCTGCTGTATCAGGTATGCCCTGTCGTCCATAATATGCCGTTTTCCTTTTCATGACATGCCTATTCGTTCTTCGTCCAGCCTGTTCCCTGAACCGTCTGCTCCGTCGCTGCTCCTGACGTTTTTACTCCCCGCGTTGTCTGCTCCATCACCGCCCCCGAGACCCACGTTCCCTGCACCGTCTGTTCCGTCGCCGCTGCCGAGGTCTGCGCGCCCTGCGCAAGCTGCTCCGTTGCCACTTCTGGCGTCCGTGCTCCCTGCGCCATCACCGCTCCTGTCGCCTGCGCTCCCTGCGCCGCCCGCCGCATGGCCTGCCTCTTTGCTTTCTTCTTGATGGGATCAATCCGTTTCGCCGCAAGCCGGAGAAACAGGAACGAAACCGCCAGGAACAGGATCGTGGAAAGGATCATCCACCGGTTTCCCACCGCCACCAGGTTGATCGGCCCGCAGGTCCGGGTTATGCCTGTAACAGAGGGAATATCGTTCACCAGCGACTGTCCCGCCATGATCCGCACAAAAAACTCTACCAGATACATGATCGGATTTACCAGCAAAAACAGGAACAGATTTTCCTCATAACTGTAAATAATATTGCCTTGTGTGAAGTTCAGGCCCGTATAGGAATATGACATATTTGAAACATACTCCCCCAACAGGCACGGAAGCGCCGTAACCACAAAAAAAATCAGGTAAAACCCATAAGCCATGGTCACCGCGCTGACGCTCCTCTTGCAGAGGGAGGAACACAGGATCCCGATGCTGGCCGCGAAGAACGACATCAGGACAGCCACCGCCATGAACCAGAACAGATAACTCCACGACATCCCGCCCACCACAAAGGAAAGCGCCATGATGGGCATGCTGGCAACCACGTAAAACATGCTCTGTATGATCGCCGTCAGCACTTTTCCCATAATGATCGAAAAGGGCGTCATGCTGGTGGTCATCATGATATCAAAGGTCTGGCGCTCTTTCTCCCCCGATATGGCGGAAGCGGTCCTGACCGGCACGATCAGCGCCAGGATCACCAGCTGCGTCACCGCCAGGATGGGATACAGCCACACCAGCATGCTGTAGATATTGCCGGAGGAGGAATACTGGCTCTCCTCCTTAATGATCATCATAGCCAGGAAAAAGACCAGCGCCAGGATCAGTTCGTAGGCGAACACCCCCCAGCAGATCCTCATGCTGCGGGACTGCACCTTCACATCCCTCTTAATGATTGGATTCAGCCGCATTGCCCTGTCCCCCTTTCTGCTCCTCCTCATTGTCCGTGACGCGCATGAACAGCGTTTCCAGGCTGCCCTCCTGCTTGTGGAAGCCGGTCACCACCACGTCATGGGCTATCATTTCTCCGATCATCTTCGCGATCTCCGGCTTTGTCATGGAATGGGTCAGCTTGATCTCCTGCTCCCCCACGGAAGTCACTTTCACGCCCACATGCTCGTTTGCAATACGCACCGCCGTCTCCTGGCCTCCCTCCAGCGTGACGATCAGCTGGTTGCTCCCGAATACGCTGTCCATCACATCCTCGATCAGGCCGGACGCCACCAGATTGCCGTGATCCATGATGCCGATGCTGTTGCACATTTCCGAGAGTTCGGATAAGATATGGGAACTGATCACAATGGTCTTGCCCATGCCCTTCAGGTTCAGCAGGAGTTCCTTCATCTCCACCCTGGCCCTGGGATCCAGACCGGAATTGGGCTCGTCCAGCACCAGCAGCGCCGGATTGTGGATCAGCGCCCTGGCCACGCAGAGACGCTGCTTCATGCCCCGGGAAAGGGTATCCACAAAGACTTCCTTTTTATCGGAAAGATTCACCAGTTCCAGAAGGTCGTCCGATATCCTCTGGATCTCCTTTGTACCCATGCGGTACATGGAACCGTAGAAATCCATGTACTCCCTTACTTTCAGATTATCATACACCCCGAAGAAATCCGGCACATAGCCGATCTGCTTTTTGATCTCTTTCTGGTGTGCCACCGCGTCCACGCCGTTGATGGTGACGTTTCCCGCTGTGGGAAGCATCAGTCCGCACACTATGCGGATCGTGGTGGTCTTGCCCGCGCCGTTTGGCCCCACGAAGCCGAACAGGTCGCCCTTGGGGATATGGAGCGTCAGATCATTGACAGCCCGGAACTTTCCGTAATTTTTATATAAATGATCGATCTGCAGCATACGATTCACCCCCCTGCTCCCGTTCTTACATACGAATAAACGCATCCGTAAGCGGTCTCGCTGCACTGATCCGCCACAGCCTTGTGGTAATCCCGCACCACTCCCACAATGACCGCCGTTCCCGGCTGCGTGTTCTGCTCCTCCGCGACGCCCAGTCCGACAAGCAGCGCCGCCATGTCCGCCTGCTCATATTCCTTGTAGTTGCCGTAGATTCCCACCAGGTCATACAGCAGATTGTCATAATAGGGGACAGTGCCCTGATATACACACCTGCCGTCCCTGACCGCCTGCTGTAAATCGACGGTCTCTCCCGCTTTGACATCCGAAAACACCATGATATAATTATAAACCCAGGCTGCCATATACGACAGATCCAGGCCTGTCCCGTTGGTGATCGTGCCGTCCGCGCTGCCAACGGCGAGCCCTTTCAGATCCGTCCCGACAAAGGATCCCATGCTTTCCGCTTTCTTTCCCGCATAAAGGAATCCGTTCTCGAAGTTCTCCCGGGGCTTTAATCCAACGGACAATCCCTGGCTGTCATTGCCCACAATGTAATGATAATCCTTGATGGCAGCGCCGCTGGTGGTGTAATAGCTATAACCCCTGAAACCCGGCCCCGCCACTTCATAGTCCGCCTGCAGATGCAGTTCCCACGGCTTTACGCCGGAATGATACGCCAGCATGTAGGTATCCGCCTGGCTGCTGCCCGTCTGCTGCACAGTGATGGAATAGACCTTCGCATCTTTTACGCTCAACCCCCGTCCGAATAGAAACACGCCCAGGATAAAAAGGATCCCAAAAGCAGGCGCGCCCACCCAGTACCATTCGCTCTTTTTACACTTGCGCAGGATCAGGTACAGCACCGGTCCCACCAGCACCACATAGACAACGATCAGTGCCTTGAGCCAGGAAAAATCCACATCCGAATTGCGGCTGTCAATAAATGCCAGCGCCCGCTGCCCCACATATTCCAGGTCGGAGCTGCTGCTGGTATTCTGGTAACTGTTGGAAATATACATGGTTTCCTGATAGATGCTCCGTATGGTGTCGGGAGATATCTTCTGCAGTTCCTCCTCCCCCAGCGAAAAATAGAGCAGCATCACCGCGCCATCCCCGATGGCACAGCTGAAAGCAGGATTTGCCCCACTTTCGGACGTCATTGTATATGCATACATTCTATTATAATCCAGTTCCGCCATGGCCATCTGTCCAAGGTCGATGCCCTGGTCAATATAATCATAATAATATCCGTATCTGTCCCCGTTAACCGCTGCCATATTTTCTTCGCCCGGTTCGCTGACCCCCACCACGTCCACATCCAGGAAATCCTCCCCAAAGCCGGAAAGGGTCTGCTCCGCATACTCGCCCGTGCCGATGATCAGCCAGCCGCCGCCCGCTACCCAGTCCTGGATCGCCTGGATGTTTTCATCGCTCAGCGCGGAAGTATTGAACTGATCGATGATCAGGAAATACAGCCCGTCCAGATAACCGGTCAGATTATCATTATCCAGCTCGACCAGTTCCATGGGATAATTGAGCCCCCTGATATAAAAGGTCTCTCCCCCTGCGTCCATGAAAGTAAGGTCGGAATAATGATCGGACAGAATTCCCACCGGGATCCCCGATGCAATATTGTTGAATACTCCTTTCAGGGAGACCGACTGCAGGACATTGCCCTTCCCATCCAGGAAATTCAACTGACAGTTCCCGCTGATCGCATCCACCGCGCGCTCCGGGACGGTGATCGTGAACTGCTTCTTTCCCTGCGCCGGAAGATCGATCTCCGTATTATAGGCACAGTTGTCATAAACCGCGCTGAAGATCGCCTGCACCGTGCCCGAGAAATCCTCCCCGCTGTTCTCCACCGTCACCTGCATGACATACCGGTCGCCCTCCTGCTTCAGCACCCGCACATCACCGGAAAACGACGTCACCTCAGACGGAATGTTCATGGCAAACGCCACACGGCCACTGCCGCCCCATATCAGGCCTGACACGCACAAAAGCATGAGCACCCCTGCCATAACCCTTTTATACATAGTGATCCTCCATTCCAGTTCCGTCTCTCCTCTTCAGCGCCCTTGGCGGGGAAAGAATTTTCATCTGCAAAAAACGCAGCTGTAAATTCTTTCCGGGTGCTTCCGTTCCGAGACTGTTATAATCCAGTTCCGTCTCTCCTCAGATTCCATCATAACATCCCGACAGAATAAAATCTTGTATTTTCTTCCTGAAAATGTTTAAGATTTTCTAAAGATTTATCATGTACAGAAAAAAGGGCGTTCCATGAACGCCCAACACTGCTGAAACTCTTTAATTAATCAACACTGATAACCTGCTTCTTGTTGTAAGAACCGCAAGCCTTGCAAACTCTGTGAGGCATCATCAGCGCGCCGCACTTGCTGCACTTAATCAACTGAGGAACGCTCATCTTCCAGTTTGCTCTTCTCTTATCTCTTCTACTCTTGGAAGATTTATTCTTAGGACAGATAGACATATCATTACACCTCCTTACCCGCGTTGAAAATATCCTGTATAGCAGCCATACGAGGATCCGGGACGAAAGTATCGCACCCGCAATCCTTTATGTTCAGATTCTGTCCACACTTAGGGCAGATGCCCCTGCAGTCTTCCCTGCACAGAATCTTTGCCGGCCAGTTACCTATGATCTCATTGTACACAAAAGCCTCTACATTCAGCTGATAACCCTCCATAAAACTCAGGTCATCAACCTCTTCCTCTTCCGCAGCCGCATCCGGTGACGCAACAACCCTGTCAAAGTCCAGTTCCAACACCACGGGCACTTCCGTCAGGCACCGGTCACATTCAGCCCTGAACTTCAGCCTGACGCTTCCCTCCACCCTTGCCTTACCGTCCCCGATATTGGTAAAGGTGAAAGATACAGGGGATCTCTCTATGATCTCATAGCTTCCCATCCGGCTTTCGAAGCTCGTCATTTCAAGGTCTGCATTTTCCTGAACCTGCATGCCCTCAGATGTCAATACATCAGATAAGTTTACTAACATAGCGGCTCCCATACGTAATAATAGTATTACTTTTGTTCACACACTGATTAATTATACATAGAGGAAGCGGGTTTGTCAACACATATTTTGTAAATCATTGGCATTCCGCGCTTCCTAATCCTGCTCTATATCTATGTATTCCAGCCCCTCATCCAGGTATTCCACTTCCATGTCGTAATCCAGTTCGTTGACCTCCAGGTCATATTCCGTGTCGTTGACCCTCCTGAATCTCAGCGTCCTTGTATTCCTGCCTTCCTGCTCACGGGCATCGATATCCTCCCTGACCTGCCGCTGCCAGGATTCCTCCTCCGGGATCGTTTCAAATTCAAACCGGAACGCTTCCTGTCCGTCCGAACCGTCATCCGGTTCCTGCCGTCCGCTTTTTACGACGCTCCTTATCTTTATAATGATAACAGCCACCAGGAAGAGTCCCGCAAAACAAAGGAATCGCCAGGGCATCCTGTCCCAGTCATTCCCAACCGATTCCTGTCTGGAACGCTCATAGATGGACTCCGCCGTTGCAATGCTGCGTCCGGTTCCCGTCCCGTCTGCCATAGATACAGCCGTCCCGAATACCGTCACCGCATCAGCCGCATATGCCCGTATCGGAAATGCACAGACCGTTATGAAAAACAATCCATATAGAACGATACGCCATCCGCATTTTATGATCTTCCGTGTCATCTGCCCTTTCACTCCCCATCCAGATCAACTTTCTCATAAAAGATCTCTATCATCTGCTCCTTAAGGGCATCCATGTCCGGATAAAATTCCTCATATTTTTCCCCCATGACCGTCTCACCCTCCATGGTGTATATCCGATCCCCGGAAAACCGGTAGCCCGTCAGTTCTGACGCCAGGTAGGCCATCTCGTCCACCGTGATGTCCGTGACCGTGTATCCTTTCACCTTGTTATACAGCGTGACCGGCATCGTGATATCCTGCCTTGTGGCAGCGATCGCCTTTGCCACGAAGGAAGTCAGGTATGTCTTCTGCCGCCTGGTGCGGAGCCGGGCGCTCTCATATAAGGAAATATCACGCCATTTCACGAATGTGATGGCGTCATCCCCCTTCAGCAGCACCGTGTCCCCGGCATGCCAGTCCTTACGGGCGCCTGCCACATCCTCCGGGATGACCACCTCTATCCCGCCCACCGCGTCGTTGATATAAGGAATTGCCTCATAATTGACCGAAATATACCCGTGGACAGGCAGTCCAAAGAACAGCTTCGACACCGCGTCCCTGGTCAGTTCACAACTTCCGGCCCCGCCGTCCCCGAAACCATGCTGCACGGCAAGCTGCGCCGTGGTGACCACATCCGCCCCGTTGTCCCCGACCCCCACCATGGTGATGTCGGTCATCGTGTTCCGGTCAACCGCAAATATGCTGATGGTTTCATCATGCGGGTTTATAATAAGAAGAAAGATGGCATCGCTCTGGCCCCCGCTCGTCAGGTCCCTGTTCGCGCCCACTTCCCCCTTTTTGTCTATCCCCATTACCAGGAATGTCATGATATCCTCATTATAGGCGTAGACATCCCCGTCATGCCTTACCCAGCCTTCCTGCCATACATGGCCGCTGCTTTCCTCCATTCCTTCCGAAAGGACAGGTTCAGGATCATCCATGACCATGGCCGGTCCCCTGGAATTCGCATGATCCCGCAGCCGGTTCCTCCCCGAATACGTCGTGATCCCCGCACCGGCGTATACCAGCGCAAAAAACACCGCGATCACCGCCAGTATGCGGAGGAACAGCC
>JAMPAC010000049.1 GCA_023667395.1 Blautia sp.
CATTCAGGGAATGGCTGCACACATAATCATCCTTGCTCCGCAGGTTCTGATAGAAGTTGATCTTCCTTTTCAGGTGCCCGTATTTCTTTATGACCGTGCTGACAATGGTCTGCAGCCTGTTCTGCTTCCCAGCCTGCAGGATCCTGCCCATTTCCTCCTGCAGGGAAAAGACCGTCATCGTCTGGAACCGTTCAAATTCCAGATCCTCCTCCGACATAGGCGGAAGCGGTTCTGACGGATCCAGTATATACATGCCCAGCAGCCCGAAATTTTTCACGCTGTTGATCACCTGTGCGCTCAGCCTGGAATCCCGCTCATACAAAAGTACCCCCTGCTTGCTATAGATCGGCCTTGCAAGCCGCATACCCGCTTTTAAATCCGGCATTTCAATAAACTGCATACTACCCCCTGTCCGGACATTCGTCCAGCTGTTGTAACTGATACTCCTTTATACTCTGGCTCAAAGAGATGATTATGAGAATAGTATAACATTTTTTCCCTTATTTGGCAAGATTCTGTCAATTTACCGACACATTATATAAGCATACGATATTCCAATCAGTTTTACGGGGGTAAATCCGGCGGAAAATGCCCGACACAAAAAAATTGCATTATTAAAAGATTGCGATTTCTTTTGTAAAAATATGATATCAAATGTCAGCCGTAATGTCAAGCTGTTTTTTACATAGCCCCCACATTCATGACTGTGGGGGCTGAACTTCTTCAAATTTCTCGCGCAGTTTCAGCAGCGCCTTTTTCTCGATCCTTGAGACATAACTCCGCGATATTCCCAGTTTTGCCCCTATCTCGCTCTGGGTGGCCTCCGGCATTCCTCCCAGACCGTAGCGGAGTATCAGGATCTCCCTCTCCCTGTCGGTGAGGCACTCATCGATCAGTTTCAGCAGCTTTCTGATATGATTGACGGTTTCCATCCTGTCCACAATATCCGGCTGCTGCTGTTCTATGACATCCACCAGATGGATCTCGTTTCCTTCCTTGTCCTGCCCGATGGGTTCAAACAGCGATACCTCCCTGGATATCTTCTTTTTCCCCCGAAGGAGCATCAGCAGTTCATTATCGATGCACCGGCAGGCGTATGTGGCGAGCCGCCCTTTCCCGGCGTCAAAAGTGTCCACCGCCTTGATCAGTCCGATGCAGCCGATGGAGATCAGGTCTTCCATATCTTCGTCCACATTCTGGTATTTTTTGGCGATATGCGCTACCAGGCGTAAGTTTCGTTCTATCAGAATTTCCTTTGCCTTGCGGGACTCCTCCCCGATCCCTTCTCTCAGCAGTCGGATATATTCGGCTTCTTCCTCTGAGGTCAACGGTTTTTGAAATGTTTTCAAATACTGCCTCCGTGGATCTCTCTTAACAATAGTTTATGAGGCGGTTTCGTCCATAGTGCCTGGCCAGGGGGGAGATAAAATGGGGTGGAGGGGGACGGCCACGGGGCAGCAGGGTCTCTCTGGGGGTCAGCTCGATGGGCGCTCCGATGAGCCTCAGGCACGGTGATGCCCGCGTGGGGGCGGGCATCGCCGGAGTCTCCTCTCCGCATCTCGCCAATGACCCCCAGAGAGACCCTGCTGCCCCGTGGCCTGTTTATTGCAGGTTGTAGGAAGGGCATGAAAATAACCCCTACTATCCCCAAAACAGTGGGGGGTTTAATTTTTTTCTTGGTCAATTATCTGCTATAAATATAAATGCCATGCCATGATTCACAAATCAATTATGCATTTTAAAATTCTTATCACTTTTATGGGAGATGCATATGTCTTTTTTGTGGGAAATTCAAAAAATTAGCCGAAACATAGAAATTTCAAAGCTTATCACATATCATTTGTATGTATAATGTTTTTTTGATTAACAATTTAAGCTTATTTCAATATAATCAGCATTAACTATCGCCTCATTTACCGGCTCTTTGTTGGTTACTTCCATATCCATTAAAATACCAAGAAATTCATCAATAAACTCATCTGCTTCCCCTTCGGCGTTTGGTGAATATCCCACATTTCCTCCATCAAACACGCCAATAGATATGATTTCATCCCGATTCGGAAGTACAATGGGATTGTCTTGCTTTCCACATGCACATAATGTAATTACTGCTAAACATAATAAACAAATACTGCTGTATAATTTCTTTTTCATGGTTATCCTCCTCTAAAAATTATATTTTTATATCATACTATATTTTACTGCCTATTTCAAGGTATGGGAAATAGACGAATGTGTTTTTATACATTCAAAATGTATATTTATAGGCTCGGATTTAGTGGGTACACAATTCCGAAAAGGGAGTTACTTTATTCAAAAGTACCCACCATTCCTGCATAGGGGCCTCCATCACCTGTGCCTATTCGTGAATCATTCCGTCCTTCATTTTCGCCCGGGTATGTTGGCATAGGATTTATAGGTGTACTGCTGTTGGAAGAAGGATTGCTGTTCCCACTACTGTTTGTCTGCGGTTGTCTCTGCGCTTCTTCCAACTGTTCCTCCAATGCCGCAATCGTGGCGGCGTTGCCCTCTATCGTATTCTGCATTTCCGCTATCTGCGCGTTGCCCTCGCTGATTGTGTCCTCAAGGTCTTTGACTTTTGCCTTGCTTTCTTCCAGTTCGCGGCTCAAGCCTGCCGCCTGCTCCTGCAGGCTTTCAAGGGCTTCAAGCTGTTCCTTCAGGCTGTCCCGTTCCTCGTCAGCGGAGATTACATTTTCACTGAATACTGCCACCTGTTCTTTTGCTTTGCGTAGGTTCCAGAACAGGAAGATGCTCAATCCTGCAAGGCATATCAGGGCAAACGCCAAAACAACCGTAAGGGCTTTATCCTTCTTCATCAGCCGCTCCTTTCCATAGGCCATGCACCTATATTGTGATTCCTGCCGCTTTCATGCCTGCCCGTATCGCCGTTTCCACAAGGGTCTGCAACGCTGTTGCGGCGATACACCTGATGACAGGCTTTGCCTTTTCGGTAAATCCCTTTCCTGCCTTCTGGAAGTTGTCACCGTCAATATATGCGTCCCCTTTTTCCGTGATTCCGATATTTTCGAAAGTGCACCCCGCAAAGTCTACCGCGTCCGTAGCGGTGTCTTCATCCGTTTCAAGGTCAGTTTCCATTTCAAATTCCAGTTCCACCGTGCCGCTGATGCAGCCCTCCCTGTTCAAGGATTCCAGCGTCCTGCATACCATTTCCGCATATCCCACATCTGTCTGATTCGGAAATACATCTTCATTCAGCACTGCCCCGAAAGATCTCAAGTTGTCCCTGCCCTATTCCAGACACGTCCTTATTATAGCACTTTACGAGTTCCAATATAAGGAGATTCTGCTGTACCTGACTTAACCCTTTTTCCATTCCGTACCTCCATACATCTTACAGTTATGAATTTTAAAATATAGTTACATTTTGCCGCTTAAAGTTATGTCTTGAAACCAATAGTTATATCTGGAAATTGTAAGATTAATCAAAGACCCCGCAGCAAGCTGACGGAGCATCAATCTTGCAATGCAGCAGGCTGCGGGGGATTTGATCCTCGCGGCATTCGCCAAGGTTCAAGGGAATCATGATTCCCGGGACTTGTGGCTCATTGCCCGAGGGAATCAAACCATGGTTCTGTTTACAGAGGAGGTATGTCCATGTTTAAGGATTTAGGAAGCAGGCTGAAGAGTGCCCGTCTGAACAGCGGCCTGTCACGGAAACAGGTTGCCGAACTGACGGGCGTTACCGTCACCACCATCGGGATGTATGAAAACGGCGAACGCTTTCCGTCATTACATATGATCGTGAAACTCGCCGCGCATTACAGGGTATCCGTCGATTACCTGCTTGTCTGCAATACGGGTACGGCGGGTTCCCTGTCCCTGGAGGGTCTGACGGATAAGCAGGTGAAAGCGTTGAAACTGACCACGGAATGTTTCCGCAGTCAGAACGGCATTTAACCTGTCTTGAGCCTTTGCAGGCTGTAATAGGGGACGGCATCAGAGCAGGAATTGGGACATGACCATATTGCTCAGATCCAGGCCCCGTTTTGTCAGGGCAAGGCGGGGCAATTCCTCCGGGGGTGTTTTGCCCCGGTATTCCAGCAGGCCGTCCCTGATGTTTTTTTCTATGACCGGGGCGTAGACTTCTTCTATATCCCGGCCAAAAGTTTTTTGGAATTCCGGAATGGATATTCCCTCTGTCATCCGAAGCCCCAGGAACATGAATTCTTCCATCTGTTCTTCCGGGGTGAGTTCCTGGATGTCTTCCCGGACATCCAGGGGGGTGGTCAGGTATGCTTCCAGGGAATCTGTGTTTCGGAAACGGCGGTTTCCGATCAGGGAGGCGGCGCCGATTCCCAGTCCCAGGTATTCCCGCCTGCGCCAGTAACCGCAGTTGTGGCGGCATTCATATCCCGGTCTGGCGTAGTTTGAGATTTCATAGCGGCGGTAGCCTGCCTGTTCCAGCAGTTCTTCCGTTTTTTCGTACATCAGCCTGTCGCATTCCTCATCGGGAAGCTGTAGTTCGCCCCGCCGCGCCATCTCATAAAAAGGGGTTCCCTCCTCCAGGATCAGGCTGTAGGCGGAAATGTGCTCGGGGGCAGGCTCCAGGGAAAGGATTTTCTGCAGGGTGGTCAGGTAACTTTGCAGGGTCTGGCCAGGCAGGGCGCTCATGAGATCCACATTGATATTGGAAAAACCACATTTCCTGGCGGTGTGGTATGTTCCCAGGAATTGTCCGTATGTATGGATCCTGCCCAGCGTTTTCAACTCCCTGTCGTCTGCGGACTGCAGACCGATGCTCAGGCGGTTGATCCCCCACTGGCGGTAGCTGTGCAGCGTTTTCTCATCCACTGTACCCGGATTCACTTCTATCGTAATTTCCGCGTCCTCCGCCAGGTCATATTCCGTCCGCACCGTTTCCAGCAGCAGGCGTATCTTCTCCGGGGATACGGTGGAGGGGGTTCCCCCGCCCACAAAAACAGAGACTACGCGATAGTCCCGGTAGTCTCCTGCTCTCTCTCTTGTCTCCCGGATCAGGGTCTCCATGTACCGCGCTTTCGTCTGTCCGGCCCCGGGGGCGGACAGGAAGTCGCAGTACAGGCATTTCCTGACGCAGAATGGGATATGAAAATACAGTTCCAGTTCTCTCTTATCTGTCATCCAGTTTCAACACACTCATAAACGCTTTCTGGGGAATCTCCACATTGCCGATCTGGCGCATCCGCTTCTTTCCCTCTTTCTGCTTTTCCAACAGTTTCTTCTTCCGGGTGATATCGCCGCCGTAGCACTTCGCGAGAACGTCCTTGCGCATTGCCTTCACGGTCTCCCTGGCTATGATCTTGCCGCCCACCGCCGCCTGGATGGGGATTTCAAAGAGATGCCTGGGGATCTCGTCCTTCAGCTTCTCGCACATTTTCCGGCCTCTCTCATAGGCGGAGTCCGCGTGCACGATAAAGGACAGCGCGTCCACTTCCTCCCTGTTGATCAGGATGTCCAGCTTCACCAGTTTGGACTGCTCATAGCCCTTGATGTCATAGTCAAAGGAAGCGTAACCCCTGGACCTTGATTTCAGGGCGTCAAAGAAATCATAAATGATCTCGTTCAGGGGCAGTTCATATTTTAGCAAAGCCCTGGTGCCCTCGATATATTCCATGCCAAGGTAGCGTCCCCGCCTCTCCTGGCAGAGTTCCATGATGGAACCGATGAATTCGCTGGTCACCATGATCTCCGCGCTGACCACCGGCTCCTCCATGTACTCGATCTCGGAAGGGTCGGGCAGGTTGGATGGATTGGTCAGTTCGATGACCTCGCCGTTGGTTCTGTGCACCTTATAGATAACGCCCGGGGCCGTGGTCACCAGATCCAGATTGTACTCCCGCTCCAGGCGCTCCTGGATCACTTCCAGGTGCAGCAGTCCAAGGAACCCGCAGCGGAACCCGAATCCCAGCGCCACGGAAGTCTCCGGCTCATAATGCAGGGAGGCGTCGTTCAGCTGCAGTTTCTCCAGCGCGTCCCGCAGATCCGGATATTTGGCGCCGTCCGCAGGGTACATGCCGCAGTATACCATGGACAGTACTTTCTTATAGCCGGGCAGGGGCGCCGGGCAGGGACGCTCGTCGTCCGTCACCGTATCGCCCACCGCCGTATCCTTTACGTTCTTGATGGAAGCGGTGATATAGCCCACCATCCCGGCGGAAAGTTCCTCGCAGGGGATGAACTGTCCCGCGCCGAAATAGCCCACTTCCACGACCTCCTGTGTAGCCCCTGTGGCCATCATGCGGATCCTGGTACCCTTTTTCACCGTACCTTCCATGATGCGGCAGAAGATGATGACGCCCTTGTAAGAATCATACAGGGAGTCAAAGATCAGCGCCTGCAGGGGATTCCCAGGATCCCCGGAGGGCGCCGGTATCTTTGCCACCACCTGTTCCAGCACCTCCTCGATCCCGATGCCGTTCTTGGCGGAGATCAGGGGGGCGTCCTGGGCCTCGATCCCGATCACGTCCTCGATCTCGTCGATGACACGCTGGGGTTCCGCGCTGGGCAGGTCGATCTTATTGATCACCGGGAAAACATCCAGGTCGTGGTCCAGCGCCAGGTATACGTTTGCCAGTGTCTGGGCTTCTATCCCCTGGGCCGCGTCCACCACCAGGATTGCGCCGTCGCAGGCCGCCAGGGAACGGCTCACCTCATAATTAAAATCCACATGTCCGGGGGTGTCGATCAGGTTAAGGATATACTCTTCCCCGTTCCGGGCCCGATAGACGGTCCGCACCGCCTGAGCCTTGATGGTGATGCCCCTCTCCCGTTCCAGTTCCATATTGTCCAGCACCTGGGCCTGCATCTCCCTGCTGGTCAGAAGTCCCGTCTTCTCTATGATCCGGTCCGCAAGGGTTGACTTGCCGTGGTCTATGTGCGCCACGATGCAGAAGTTGCGGATCTTGCTCTGGTCTGTTGCTGCCATCCGATTGTTCCTCATTTCTGAAATACTGACTTTTCACGTTATGTATTGTAGCAGAATTTCCCAACATTGTCCAGACAATACCGTGATCACAGACCAATCACGGTAACAGTCCAGTCCCGAGGCCTGAAGACTTGCAGATCAAGGGACGGCGAAGGTGTGCTGCCCTGTTCCATGCGGACGGAGCAACGCAGTGCTGAACTAACTGCCAACTACGACTACGGAACTGTCGCGAAGATATGCGCCAGTTCCTATGGCGCGAATTGCGTCTTCGCGCCATAGTCTGCGTAGGCAGTGGATTTCATCCCTGCTAAGTGCGCTCCCCAAAGTCCGCATAGATCAGGGCAGCACACCTCCGCCTGATTCCTGAAAGTTTTTCTGCAGGAATGACGACATATTTTCTGATGACCTGCAGGATGCAGATGCAGGATTCTGCGCCCATGGTTCTTGTATACTACAGGTTGTGAAAAGAGTCCTATAGCTGCCTGAATGATTTGTCTGCATGTAGACTATTGAAAACAGCCTGTACTTCTTTCAGAAAACCTGCGGATATCAGGCGGCGGCATGTAGTCCTGTTCTGAGCGGACTTTGGGGGACGCACTTAGCGGGGATGAAATCCACTGCCTACGGAGACTTGAACGCGAATGCCTTATTCGCGTGCTAGTCGCAGTTGGCAGTTAGTTCAGCGCCGCGTTGTCCCGTCCGCACAGAACAGGACTGCATGACGTCGCCGTCCCATCAGCCACAAACCACCAACAGGGATTGACCCGCACAGCATTAAGGACACAACACCATATCCAAGATATGCGCCAGCGGATCGCAGGCGTTCATGGCCTCCTCCACCGTGTTGTTCTGGGCGCCCAGTTCCACCAGCAGGCTCCGGGGACGCAGATGCATATTGTACCGATAACCCTTTAAATAAATCTTCCGCGTCAGCCCCGGATAATATTCCGCCGCTTTCAGCTGCATCTGGAAAGAAAAGGACAGGTTGGCATCCAGATTTTCATTATACAGATACGCGATATTTCCCGTTTTCCTGGTGCGGCTTAACCCATTGAAAAACATGAACCTGGCCGTGGGCCTGCCGTCCAGATCCGTCACCAGCCTTGTGCCCTCCGCCACGGAATCCCGGTGCAGGTCGATGACCACCTGTATGGAAGGATTCTCCGCAAGCACCTGCTCTATCCCCGGCAATGCCTCCCCGTAAGCGTCATCCCTGACCGTATCGTACTGCACCGTATGGTGCAGCACGTTATATCCGTATTCATTCTGCAAAATTTCCGTCAGCCGGTCCCCCACCCCCACAATGGAAGTGCTCCTGTCCCCCGGCACGGAATCCGCAAAGGCCTCCTGGGAATGGGTATGATAGATCAGGATCTGGGGTCCTTCGCCCTCCTTCGAAATGGTCATATCCACGGAAAGAAGCCTCTCTACATTCAACTGGTCGCTGCCCGCCATGGTATTGGCGTCAATGGTATAAAATTCCCGCACCAGATCCTCATAATTTTCCAACAGTTCCAGATCCACCTGCGCCTGCCTGGTATGAGGCACAAAGGGCTGTCCCGCCCCATACTGCCCCAACTGCATGGCTGCCTCATTCTCCGCGCGGAGCAGTTCTTCCAAGGTCTGTCCACTGTTTTCTTCTCCGTCTATGTAGGAAGAAGACTCCCCTTGAAAAGTCCCCTCCTCCGCTTCCGCCAGAAAGATCTCCCGGAAAGAAGCGGGCTCCTCCGCACCGTCATCCATATCCGCCGTGTAATATCCATAAAAGGGGAGCAGACTGTCGATCTGCCCCTGTAAAAACCAGTGCGTCTGATACCGGCTTCCCTGCGCGAAAGAAACAAGGGGGACAAACCAGCCATACAGGGCATTGCGCCAGTCCTCCGCCAGTCCCTGAAAAAAAGTGTCCCGGAAGCCTGTCTTCTCCGGTTCCTGCGTTTCATCCGCCCCGCAGCTTCCGGACACCGCCTGCATCACCAGGATCAGGAATCCCAATATCACAAGATACTTTGTCCTGCCCTGTGCTGTTATATTGCGTTTTACGGGTCTGCACTTCCTTTCCTCCGCCGTCTCTTAAGCATTATATGCCCGCCTGTCTCACTCCATTCACATTTCCAGCGCAAGATTGATCCCCTCCGACACCGTGTAGCTTACCCGCTTGATCACGGCGTCGATATCCTTTCCCGTCATATACATATTGTTTAATTCCGAAAAAACATTCCTGTGCTGTCCCAGATATTTCATGCTGTCAAATTCCTTTTCCTCGCTGAGCAGCTTTTCCAGCGCGTCCCCCACAATGGTGGCCGCGTCCACTACCGTGGGGATCCCAATCGCCACCACAGGGATCCCCAGGCTCTCCTGGGTCAGCGCGTTGCGGTGGTTCCCCACGCCGGAGCCGGGCTGGATGCCCGTGTTGGTGATCTGGATGGTACGGTTGAGCCTGCGGGTGCTGCGGGCTGCCAAGGCGTCTATGACGATCAGCAGATCCGGCTTCGTCTCTTTCACCACGCCTGCCACGATCTCCGCCGTCTCCATGCCGGTCTTTGCCATGACCCCCGGCTCCAGCGCGCTGACCAGGTTCATCCTGTCGCAGTCATAAGCCGCCTTGCCGTACTCCCTGACGATGTGGCGGGTGATGAAAAGATTGTCCACCACCTGGGGACCCAGCGCGTCCGCCGTCACCTCGCGGTTGCCCAGCCCCACGATCATGATGGACTGCTCCTGTTCCATGCCGGGAAGCATCTGCCGCAGTTCCTCCGCCAGACCCTCGGATATCTCCCTGTGATAGTCGTCATCCGGCTCCACCATGGCAGGCGCCTCCATGGTCACATAGACGCCCATGGGTTTTCCCATGGTCCTGGCGGCGTTTTTCGTGTCAATCGTCACCTTTGTGACACGAATGTCATCCTCTTCCTTATAGTATTCTTCCACTCTGACCCCCCTCAGTTCGCTCTCGGCCTCACTGATGCTCTCCCGCGCCTCCAAGGCAAGGTCTGTCCTCACTTGAAAATTTCCCATAAGCCCTCTCGTACTGAAATCTTTTTCTCTATTTTTTGCAAAAAAACCAATAATATGTATTGACAAATTACCAACAATTTACTAGACTATTAGAGTATGTTTACATTAGTCGCCCGTGTCTGGCTAAGGTGAAACAAATCATAAAACGATCATTGTATACAAATTGGAGGTGTACGACTTTGGCTAACATTAAATCCGCAAAGAAAAGAGTTTTAGTAAACCGCACTAAGGCTGCGAGGAATAAGTCCATCAGGTCCAGCGTGAAGACTGCCATGAAGAAAGTTTTCACCGCGATCGAGTCCGGCGACAAGGCTGCTGCAGAGACCGCGCTCCGCGCCGCTACCAAGACCATCGAGAAAGCTGCCAGCAAGGGTGTTTACCATAAGAACAATGCGGCGCGCAAGGTTTCCCGCATCAGCAAAGCAGTAAATCAGATGGCTTAAAAAACATAAATTGCCAGTCAAAAGAAAAGCACCCATACCGTCATGTGGGTGCTTTTTTCTGTCTTATGATCCCTAAAATCTGCGGCTTCCCCCGCCATGGCTTGCTCCACTGCTGCTGGTATGGTGGCCGCCGCCTCCGCCGCTGTGGGAACTCCCGCTGCTGCCGCTGCTACTGCTCTCAATCCTCCTGGTAACCACATTCTTGCGGATAAAATCGTCCGCCTGCTCTCTCATCACGGGTCTGCCGCCCTCCACATAAGTACTTGCGGTAGTGGTATCCTGCGCCGCTTTCTGATGCAGGTTCTTCATCGCGTAGACCAGCGCCACGACTAACGGTACCACGATCACCAGCGCGAACGGAAACGGTTCTGTTCCGCTGCTGCTGGAGGACATAATGGAAGCCACCTCATTGACATACGCCATATACGCCTTGTAGGGAGCCGCCCTGTTATATTTTGCCACCGCGTCGAACACATCGTTGATATCCGAATTGCTGAACCGGGCTTCCACCCGGCCGCTGGTGGACAGATGCCCGCCGGTCTGTCCTTCATACCAGTTATGTACGAACAGGCATCCGTCACCCTCAAATTCCTTATTATACCCATAACGGTTCCCGTCCCAGAAATCATCGGCATATTCCATCATGTTCCGTTCCCAGTCCGTGGAGCGGCACCCTGACTGCTCCATGGCTTCTGACCCCTCCATGGGCTGGTTTATGGTCACCAGCACAATGTCAATGTGCAGTCTGTCCTCCACTTCAGCAATCCTCTGGCGCAGGTTGTTTTCCTCCTCATCCGTCAGCGCATCCGCATAATCGTAAACCCTCTCTGCAGGCGCGGAATGATTGGCGCGCGGTATATCGCTGGCTATCGCGTAATCCACCCCCAGAATGATCGTGATCACCAACAGGATGCCTATGCCGATGAACCATATGCGGAAGTAGCGGAAATATTGTTTTCTTGCCTCTTTCTTTATCTCATCGCTCATTTTCTGTCCTCTCTATTCCAGTTCCTGTTTACAGGAACTTGTTCCGCTCTCTTCACTTCAACGCCCTTGGCGGGGAAGAAATTTCCGTCTGCACAAAACGCAGCCGCAAATTCCTTCCATGTGCCATTTCCTGGGCACATTGTGTTTACCGTTCCGAGACTGTTCTCCATTCCAGTTCCTGCTTGCAGGAACTTTTCCTGTTTACAGGAACTTTTCCTCCTATAAAAATTCCAGGAACCATGTCATGATCAGCCGAACCATTATCATGATGGCTGTCAGGCAGGCCCAGAGCGTTCCCGTATATCCCCAGACTTTCTTTTTGGAGATGGGAGGCATCCCCACGATCTTTCCCGTCTGTCCGTTGACATAAAAAGGATATGCCTGCCCATTATACTGGTAGTCATATTTCCAGAGCGGGATCAGACCGTACTCCGCCACGCTGCCTTTCACCTGGATGTCCTTCTGCCCGGGTGAAACCGTGGCATACCCGGAAATACTCCCTTTGAGCAGCTTTTCCGCGTCCGCTTTCATGTGATCCCTGGCCCTGAACTCCACAAGGTCGGAGGTCATGTTATACTTTTCACCGTAAAAACCGGACATGTATTCCGGCTTAAAATCCTCCATCTGCCCATACTGAAAAGGCGCGATCAGATCCATCACCTCGTCCGGCATCTGCACGGAGGCATCCACGGGAATATCCTGGAAACCAATGTCCATGTTCCTGTGGATCCTGTAATAGGAAGTCTCTGTATACTGCGTGTTCCCCGAGGTCCAGCTTCTCACCCTGGTACCCTCCCCGTCATACCGACAGTTCGTGTCATAGCTGTAGAACCAGAAAGGCACATAATACCCCTGCATCCGATCCAGCCTTGCCTCCGACAGGAAATCCGTGGGCGCAAAGGTACACTTTTTAAACTTTTCCCGCAGGGAATTCTTACAGGTCTCTTTCCCCATCTGGAATGGAATGATCTTCCTGGGCGCATATTCCCCCTCGACCCGCTCATTGAAGATCATGTAATTGTCACAGTAGGGGCACTGTGTCGCCGAAGTATGTTCCTCCACGGGTATCTCGCCGCCGCAGTTGGGACAGACGGTGATCTCGCTGTCAGGATAATCCCTGCGCTCATCGCTTTTCACGCTGTCGCAATAGGGGCAGAACATGCTGCGCCGTTCCGGGCTGTAAACTACGTTTCCGCCGCAATTCCTGCATACAAATATCATTTTAATCCGGTTCCTTTCTTTGGTGTATCGCATTTATATATGTAACATAAATATGCCCGACTGCAAATATGATTGCAGAAATGATCAACGGAATGTATTCCAAAGTGATTCCGCTCAGTAAAAACAGACAGGCGGGCAGCGCCGCAAGGGACATCTTCAGCCCTCCGACATTTTTAGCCCCATGCCTCCCCGCCGTAAAGGTTGACGCGGAGCCGTCTGTCCGGCCGGTGACTTCCGCCCCGTCCGCATAAAAATAAATCCCCCACACTACCCAGTAGGCTGTGAGAAGCAGCGCGTTTCCAATGACATATGCCAGAAATAACGCCACGGAAGAAAATCCATAGCCACCGCTCTTCAGGCAGACTGCCATAAATAACATGGAACCGTACCGTCCGACCTGCTCCAGGACGTTCATGAACCTGTTTTCACAGAGGTTCCCCTCATCCTTATGCTTTATGGCGTAAATCATATTTGGAATAAGCAGAAGCGCTACAATGAGCAGCCCGAATAGATTGATCCAGTTCCAGGCAAAGACAAAGCCTCCCCCTCCGGGATTCCCTGCCGTCCCCACTCTCCCCGCATAAAAATATGCCATAGGGCCGTCTGCGTGGTCTATGATACTGTAATTCATTATTTCTCCTTTCCGATCCCATCCAATACGGCAAATCTAATTTAAAGCATATCATACTTTATGAATTTTCGCTACTCATTTGTTTTACAGACTTTACCATGCTACTATCACGAAAAAGAGGATTCCACCACAAAACCCGCAATGGAATCCTCCCGTGCTTCTGACGAATTACCCTATTTGACGGTCAAACATCAGAACCTTATTTATTATAATTCACGATCTGCCCAAAATCCGGCTTCAAGGACGCGCCGCCTACCAGGCCGCCGTCGATGTCCTCCTGGGCGAACAGTTCCGGGGCGCTGGACGCAGATACGGAGCCGCCGTATTGGATACGGATCGCCGCCGCCGTCGCGTCGTCATAAATCTCCCCAATGCACTCCCTGATGGCCTTGCAGACTTCCTGTGCCTGCTCGGTGGTTGCCACCTTGCCGGTTCCAATGGCCCAGATGGGCTCGTACGCGATTACTGCCGCTGCCGCCTGCTCTGCAGTCACGTTCAGGAACGCGATCTTGATTTGCTGGCGGATGAAATCAATGGTCACGCCCTGCTCTCTCTGGGTCAGGGTCTCGCCGCAGCAGATGATGGGGGTAAGATTATGTTCAAAGGCTTTCAGGACTTTCTTATTCACGGTCTCGTCCGTCTCCGCAAAGTACTCTCTCCTCTCGGAATGTCCGATGATGACATACTTTACGCCTGCATCAACCAGCATTGCGGGGGAAATCTCGCCTGTATAGGCTCCTTTCTCCTCAAAATACATATTCTCCGCCCCGATCATGATGTTGGAGCCTTTTGCCGCCTCCATGGCGGGAATGATATCGATGGCGGGTACGCAGAACACCACGTCCACCTCGTCATTCTTTACCAGGGGTTTTAAAGTATCGATCAGTTCTACCGCCTGACTGGGAGTCATGTTCATCTTCCAGTTCCCGGCTATGATTTTCTTTCTTGCCATTTTAATCCCTCGCTTCTTTTATGCTTTCCAGCGGGTCATATTTTTCTCAAACTTATCGGTATATGCCCGCTTCAATTCGTCCTCGGATATGTCATAGCACAGCATGACATCGCCGTAGTACATCAGCACATCCGCCATCTCCTCCACAAGATGCGCCTTAAGTTCAGCGTTCTCCGCAGCATTGCGTCCGCCATTTTTCTTCACAATGTCGATCACCTCGCCGACCTCCCCGATCATCCACAGGAGGTGGTCCTTGCCTGTCTCCGGGGTGAGCGGTAACCACACATCTTTGTAGCGCTCACGCAATTTCCTCTGCATCTCCAGCATTTCGCCCACTGTAAATTCTGCCATGCCAATCCCCCTTTCACGCCGCCCCCTGCACATAAGCAGAAACCGGCTGCCGCTGCGACACACGGTGTCGCAGTTGCCAGGCTGCACTTACTTGTCGTCTGCTGCCGCCACGCATGGTGTCGCGGTTGTCAGTTCTTCTTACTTGTCATCCGCTGCCGCGACACCGGGAAGCACCTTGCCCTCAAGGAATTCAAGGGATGCGCCGCCGCCGGTGGAAATATGGCTCATCTTGTCGCCGAAGCCAAGCTGGTTTACCGCTGCCGCGGAATCGCCGCCACCGATGATGGTGGTTGCGTCCGTCTCCGCCAGAGCCTTTGCCACGGCGATGGTGCCTGCTGCCAGGGTAGGATTCTCGAACACGCCCATGGGACCGTTCCAAACCACGGTCTTCGCGCTCTTCACAGCGTCAGCAAAGAGCTCCTGTGTCTTGGGACCAATATCCAATCCTTCCATATCGGAAGGGATCTTTTCGCAATCCACATAGGAGATTTCCACCGGCCCGTCGATCGGGTCAGGGAAACTGGATGCGATAGTGGTATCAACAGGCAGCAGCAGCTTCTTGCCCAGCTTTTCAGCCTTATCCATCATCTCCTTGCAGTAATCGATCTTCTCATTGTCAACCAGGGAATTACCTACTTCCATGCCCTGCGCTTTCAGGAACGTATAAGCCATGCCGCCGCCAATGATCAGGGTATCGCACTTCTCCAGCAGATTGGAAATCACATTCAGCTTGTCGGCAACCTTCGCGCCGCCCAGAATTGCCACAAAAGGCCTCACGGGATTCTCCACCGCGTTGCCCAGGAAATTGATCTCTTTCTGCATCAGGTAGCCAACCGCATTCTCGCCGCCCTTTGCGGTGATGCACTTGGTAACGCCCTCCACGGAAGCGTGCGCCCTGTGGGAGGAACCGAAAGCGTCGCATACATACAGGTCAGCCAGGTCAGCCAGTTCTTTGGAGAACTGCTCGCCGTTCTTGGTCTCCTCCTTGCCCCGGAAACGGGTATTCTGAAGCAGGACCACATCCCCCTCGTTCATGGCCTCCACCGCCTTGGTGGCAGCCTCGCCGGTCACGTTGTAATCCGCCACGAACACAACCTCCTTGCCCAGCTTCTCGGACAGTCTCTTTGCCACGGGAGCAAGGGACTCCTTCTCATTGGGGCCTTCCTTTACCTTGCCCAGATGGGAGCAGAGGATCACCTTGCCGCCGTCGTCGATCAGCTTCTGGATGGTAGGAAGCGCAGCAACGATACGCGTCTCGTCAGTGATCTCGCCGTTTTTCAAAGGCACGTTGAAATCACATCTTACCAATACTCTCTTTCCCTTTGCATTGATGTCGTCAACAGATTTCTTGTTCAAACCCATTTTTCAATCTCCTTTTCTTTGATTTCATTTTACCGCCAATAACAGAAGAAAGGTCCGGTCCAACAGACCGGACCTCCTAAGGTCTTCGTATTACACGCTTTTATGCCAACTCACTGAAATACTTAATGGTACGAACCATCTGGGAGGTGTAGCTGTTCTCGTTGTCATACCAGGAAACAACCTGTACCTGGGTATTGCCATCCTCCATGGGAGCCACCATGGTCTGGGTTGCGTCGAACAGGGAACCGTAGGTCATACCGATCACGTCAGAAGATACGATCTCGTCCGTGTTGTAACCATAGGACTCTGTCTGGGACGCTTTCATCTTCTCGTTGATCTGCTCCTTGGTCACTGCGCCCTTGACAACAGCTACCAGGATAGTGGTGGAACCAGTAGGGGTAGGAACACGCTGAGCGGAACCGATCAGCTTGCCGTTCAGTTCAGGAATAACCAGGCCGATCGCCTTTGCAGCGCCGGTGGAGTTGGGAACGATGTTCTGAGCGCCTGCACGGCTTCTTCTCTTGTCGCCCTTTCTCTGGGGACCGTCAAGGATCATCTGGTCGCCAGTGTATGCGTGAACGGTGGTCATGATACCGGACTGGATGGGAGCCAGTTCGTTCAGGGCCTTAGCCATGGGAGCCAGACAGTTGGTTGTACAGGAAGCCGCGGAAATAACGGTATCCTCGGGCTTCAGTGTCTCATGGTTTACATTGTATACGATGGTAGGAAGATCGTTTCCTGCAGGAGCGGAGATAACAACCTTGCGGGCGCCTGCGGTGATATGCGCGGAAGCTTTCTCCTTGGAGGTATAGAAGCCTGTACACTCCAGAACAACGTCTACATTCAATTCACCCCAGGGAAGATTGACCGCGTCCTTCTCTTTGTAAATGGTGATCTTCTTGCCGTTTACGGTGATGGAATCTTCGCCGGCCTCTACCTTGTCAGCATATTTGTATTTGCCCTGCGCGGTATCGTACTTCAACAGATGCGCCAGCATTTCAGGGCTGGTCAGATCGTTGATCGCCACTACCTCGTATCCCTCTGCGTCAAACATCTGTCTGAATGCCAGACGGCCGATACGACCGAAACCATTGATTGCTACTCTTACTGCCATTTTAGTCTCCTCCTAAAATATATTTTTTATATTTTTTGACGTTCCTGCAGGAATCACTGGGTATACCTGCCAGATTGTCAAAATTTTATCAGCAAACATATTTTACCTAATTTCCTGCCATAATTCAAGATGTAAATCAAAATTATTGCCAATTCTTTTAAAATAATGGCAAAGCTGTTATAATCAGGATAACTGAAGTCCGCCATATGATTCAGAATCTGTTACAGTTTTACCGGAAAGGGGAAAAAATATGCCTATCACATCAGATTGCCACCTGCACTCCTCCCACTCGGGAGATTCCGACACGCCCATGGAAGAAATGATCCTGCGTGGGATCGACCTGGGGCTTACCGCCATGTGTTTCACGGAGCACAATGATTTCCATTATCCCGAATCGCCTGACACGCCTTCGGACATGTTCCTGCTGAACACCGATTCCTACCTGTACGACCTGGCGCGGCTGAAAAAAAAATACGCGAACCGCATCCGCCTGCTGTTCGGCGTGGAACTGGGGCTGCAGCCGGAAGTCCTGCGGGAAAACGCGGTCTACGCCAAATCCCATGACTTCGATTTCATCATCGCCTCCTCCCACATATGCCACGGACGCGACCCCTATTATCCGGATTTCTATGAGGGGCGTTCCGAGGAGGAAGCCTATGGGGAATACTTTGGATCCATTTTGGAAAATATCAGGAAATTCTCCAATTTCGATGTGTACGGCCACCTGGATTATGTGGTCAGATACGGCCCTGATAAAGATAAAAATTATTCCTACGAAAAGTACAGGGACATCCTGGACGAGATCCTGAAACTGCTTCTGGATAAAGGAAAAGGGATCGAACTGAACACTGGCGGGATCAAGAGCGGAATGAAAGACTTCCATCCCTGCATGGACGTGCTGAAACGCTACCGGGAACTAGGCGGCGAGATCATCACCGTAGGCTCCGACTCCCATGACGCCCGGCATATCGGCGATGCCTTTGACAGAGCCGCCGATGTGCTGAAAGAATGCGGCTTCAAGTACTATGCCATCTTTGAAAAAAGAAGTCCTGAATTTCACAGGATATAGCATCCGTCCAATCACACTTCCCGTCCTGCCGCCTGCGGCGGCACAAACAATACGTGCGACACATATCAGCCTGTCTCCATATCATTACAGGGAATGGGATAAAGTACAGGATCAAAACCGGGCAGCCTGATCCCGCCGATCAGCTGCCGGAAATCCTGTTCACGAAATTTTCCCCGGCTGCACATGATCTCCAGATCCATTTTAAAATACCTGAAACCCACATTGGCTCTCCAAAAGCCGTTTCTCTCATAAAACGCAAGCCTGCGCAGCCTCTGGTCATAATTGCCCGCGCTCTCATCCATCCGCTCCATATCCAGTGCAATCTGGTATCTGTCATAGACTTCCGCCAGTCTCGCCAGAGCCATGCTGCCATAGCCCCTCGAACGATAACCCCCATCGATAGCGAAATAACATAAATACGCCATCTGAAGATCCGCGTCCGACAGCAGGACGGCAAATCCCACGAATACCCCGTCATAAAATGCCCATGCATCACAGCCAAGTCCCCGGAGCAGTTCAAAAAATCTGTCCGAGGGTATCCTCTCCTCTTTGGGAAAGGCCTCGTCATTCAGCGCAAGCAATTTCTCTTTTTCTTTAAAATCCGATGTGATCTTTATCAGTTCCATTTGTTCTGCTCTCTCCTGCTTCCTATCTGCTGCCATTCTGTCAATTTTTGCAGCAGTTCCTCATAACCCGTCTTTCCCAGAATGTACCCATATTCACTCTTGTTATATGAGACAGATTCTTCCTCGGAGATCGGTTCCTCATTTACATATCTTATACTGCTGTTTCCCAGATATCCCTCTTCTTTGTCATTAAAATTGCATGTCTTTCTTTCCATTATGACCGCAAATTCTTTCTGATCATCCATGATCCCATAGATGCAGTTCCAATAGGCTCTCACGGCATTTGTCAATCTTTCACGCAAGCATGACACTTTGCTTTGCCCGCGGAAATAGAAAATTAGCGGCAAAGCAGGGCTGACCACCTCATTGGGAATGTAAAAACTGGGAGGAAGCTGTTTTCCTGTTCACTCACATGACTGGTTCATCGGAATATACTCAGTCATCCGAACCTGAGTTCCGGGATAGCAAATATTTCAGAAAAGCCTCACATCCCTCCACCACATCTGCGTAGGTCACGTCAAACTCTCCTGTATACCACGGATCCGCAATCGCCCTGTTGCTGCCTGCATATTCCAAAAGCTTGTGTATCTTATGATCCGAATCCCCTCCGGCGATCCTGGTCATGTTGCGAATATTGGCATCATCCATACCGATCAGGTAGTCGTACTGTACATAGTCACGCTTCGTCATCTGACGCGCCCTGTGCCCGGTGCAGGGGATGTTATGCTGGCGGAAGATGGACATGGTGCCGTAGTGGATGCCGTTGCCAATCTCCTCCATGCTGGTGGCGGCGGAGTCGATGTGGAAACGGGAGGCGAGGCCGCGGGTATCGACCATGTGCTGCAGTACGAATTGGGCCATGGGGGAGCGGCAGATGTTGCCGTGGCATACGAAAAGTATTTTTATCATCTATTTTAAACTCCTTGCATAAGTTGGTTTATCGTGGTTTTTCTTGATTTTT
>JAMPAC010000004.1:0-13316 GCA_023667395.1 Blautia sp.
AAAGTATTGATTTTTCAAGGTGCAACACACCAAACGGTGTGGGAAGTTTGAGTTACTTATAAAGGGCAAAGTCATCCCGGCAAAATGGAGGCATTTATGCGCATCAGACAGAAAAAACATTTTTTTAATAGACGTCACAATACCCATTCCCGGCACGTCATCCGGTGGGCGGCCTTATTCCCCGCCCTGTTCCTGGCCTTATCGCTGACCGACTGCGCCCTGGGAGATTCCGGGGACGAGAATGACTCCCCCTATGTCTTCGAGACACTGTTCTACTCCCCCGCAGGCGGCGTGGAGGATTTCACGGTATTTGAAAATTCTGTCTACTACAGTACGTTTGACGGCGAATTTTACCGGTGGACGCCGGGAGAAGAGGCTCAGAAACTGGATATAGCGCCTTTCCTGTCGGAAGTCGGCAACCCTGCTGACAGCCGTACCCTGCAGGCGGACCCCCAGGGGAATCTGTATGTATTTTATCGTGTGACAGATATCCTGTCCGCTTCTTCGGCCGAATATCTGGTCAAGTATGACGCTGCCGGAAAGGAACTTGCCAGGGAGAGCGTCACCCTTCTCACACGACAGTTCACCCCCGGCGAGACCACGGTGGACGCGGAGGGACGGCTTTATCTCAGGGGAATGAACAACATCCTGCTGTTTGACGGGATGTGCGGCTATCTGGGGGAAGCCAGATGTGCGGAAGAGGAAAACCCAGAATGGCTTACAAGGGATACAGAGGGACATGTGTACTGCAGTTTTTGGAACCCCCGGACAGACCGGGAATTTATTCGGGAAGTGGTCTATGGTGAAGGGGACGCCCCCATCACATTCTCAGGGGACATAAGCGGCCGGTTCCAGGGCGGAAACTATCTGGCGGCTTACGGGGAAAACGGCTTCCTGACTTCCATGGACAACTCCCTCTACCTCTATGACACGGCGGCGGATACCCAGACAATTCTGCTGCAGTGGGCAAACTGCGACATAGATCCTGATACCGTGCGGAGGGTTACCACACTGGCGGACGGGCGCATCCTTGTGTACCTGCAGGAGACAACGGACACCGGAGAACTGGCCCTGCTGACGGAAATTCCCAGGGAACAGGCTGCCCAAAAGGAAACCATCACCCTGGGCGTCCTGGAGGCAGGCAACAACCATCTGCTGCGCTGTGTATCCCGGTTCAACAGAAATTCCCCGGACTATCGCATTGAGATCAGGGAATATTATGATGTGCTGCTGGATTCCGACCAGCCGGAGGCGGTGGAGGAAGCCCGCACTGCCCTGCATCTTGACATCGCCTCCGGCCGATGCCCGGACATCCTGGTACTGGAATACGATGACCTGGAAACCTATGCCTCCAAGGGGCTTCTGGAGGATCTGGCCCCCTATCTGGAAGCCAATGATCAGTTGGAACTCTCGGACAATGTGCTGGATTCCTATACTTTCGATGGAAAACTCTGCGCCCTTCCCGGCGCCCTGAAGATCAGGACCATCATAGGACGCTCCGGCGACCTGGGACAGCTGGGAGAGCAGGACGGATGGACGCTGGAGGAAATGATGGAATTCATGGACAGCCACCCCGACCAGACCGTGTTCTCCGCAGACGCCGGGGAACTCCTTGCGTACTGCCTTACCTTCAACCAATCCCGTTTCGTGGATCAGGAAAACCATACCTGCGACTTCACATCCGATGCTTTCATAAGCCTGCTGGAATTCTGCGGACGCTTTGCAGGCAAACAGGCGGACGAGGGGAAATCTGTCCTGAACCTGATGGGCAGGGGAGACGACGCCCTGCTGCACGAGGTGGAGATCGTCCGCCCGGAGGACATTACCCTGCTGATGCAGATTCTGCCGATGGCGAAACTGAACGCCATTTCCTGCCTGGGATTCCCCACCCTGGACGGACAGACGGGATGCCTGCTGGAGGATTGCGGCGGAACCTGCGCCATCTCCGCCAAGTCAGAATACAAGGAAGAGGCATGGACTTTCCTGGAAATGCTCCTGACAGGGTGGGAAACTCCTCCCAAAACCTTTTCCGCCCTGCTGTACACACAGGGCTTCCCCACGGAACTGAATACCTGGGAGCAGTACTTTGCAAAGGTTACGGAAGATCCTTACGAACTGCTGGAAAACGGGGAGATTCTTATGAAATACGGAGAACCTGCCCGGGCTTTCAGACATTCCCTCGTCCAAAACGGCGTGCGGGTATACTTCTATGTACCCCTCCCCGAGGAGACAGACCTTATATGTAAGCTGCTGGATTCGTCCACCACTGTCCGAGGAGGCAGCCAGATCCTCTCCATCGTCTCCCAGAAGGCGCCGGCCTACTTTAACGGTCAGAAGAGCGCGGCGGATGTGGCGGCCATCATCCAGAACCGGGTGTCGGTGTACCTGGAGGAGCAGGGGTAGATTGCCCTGCTTTGCCGACGGTTCCAGCAGCTATCTGTCATCTGATAGGGCTGTACACGCCAGACACCGTTCAGGATTGTGATTTCTTTCAAACTCCAACACAACGAAATCCCAATTCGCCCATTCGAATTTTTATGGCCTGTTTGGATAAGCCATAAAATTTTGCCAGTTCAGAAATCAATTCTTCCCTTTTGCACACGCTCTCCGCATCATCAGAACTGATGTGATATTCTCTCAGCATCTCCTTAATCTTTATTGATGCCGTCTTTGCAGGCATCAGAATATACGGTACAATACCATTTGCCTGCCATTCCATCCAATCAACAAAACTCCACTTTTCAGTGTCACTGTCCTTAGGATGCGTCTCACAGCGGATAACTTTATCTAAATCAATCCTAACTCCCAGCATTTTCATCAGCAAATAGTATGGCTGATGCCTGTGCCAGTGAAAGCACTCATGAGCAATCATATCATTTACAGTCAGAGTCTGTTCACAATAAAGTCGAGGATCAATAAACATCATTCCACGCTTAGCATTACGGATTACGATATTCTTGTTTTTATCCCGTATATTTCCATCCTCAAGAAGAAGCATCCCAAAAACATCCAATTCATCAGAAAACAACTCTGTCTCGATAATATTCAACCCCATGTTCTCCGCAATCTGCCTGATGGGCACCGGCACAGCTTCCTGTAAGGCTTTCGGATAATATTTCTCCAGAAACCTGGCCGCTTCATCTTCGAAAGAATTCCTGAAAATAACAGGCTCCAACCCTCCGGAAAATTTCATACCACCTAGGTCTTCCATTTGCTCGCATTCTGTAACCCGGACGATTTGAAACTCAGTCAATTCAATTCCCAACAGTACCTGACAATGTACCTTCAGCCATCTTTCCCAAAATGACACCTTGTCAGGCCTTGATGCATCATATTCCATATCGCAGGATACAATAACATCAAAACAAATATATCTTTCTTCCGACTGCTCAATATTAACTACAGTTCGAATTTCCATGTTTGAAAGCGTTGCTTTCTTTTGTTTCACATCTCTTTCCAACTGGCCCAGCACCGCACTTCTGATTTCATTATATCGCCGCTGATCAATCAGTTTTTGAATCGGGCTTTCATCTTGAGCATCATAATAATCAAGCAGCGCGTCATTCAGCTGCTTTCGAATTTCACGCCAGTTTTGCATATATAAATCCATAGATGTCATGAACTCTTCATTGTGTGTCCGTTCACGCAAATGAATCAATTCATGAAGAATTACGTATTCCAGACATTCCACAGGCTTCTGTATTAACTGCAGATTAAACCACAATTTCTTTTTATCTGTATTGCATGTTCCCCAGCGCGTTACCATATATTTCGTCTGCCAGGATTCACAGTATAAACCTGTAATCTGCTCCCATTTGGGCAACAGACGTTCTATTTCCCTTTTCAACATAATGCGATACTGCTCACGGACATAACGTTCACGCTGTTTTACAGAACTATCCTCGCGCATATACAAAAAAACTTTATTTCCAACAATTTCAAAACGGTTTTTCTGTGTATCTGAAATAAATGTCAGAAAATGCTGCTTTCCCCAAATGTATATGGTTTCTCCACTGACATATTGCCGTTTCGCACTACGCGGCTGCTCCTGAAATTTTTCAATCTGTTTTTTCACCCAGCTGAGATTTGTTCTTGCATACACTTCAATCGCTTTATCATTCACGCCTAATGGTGCAGAAATAACAACATGACCATCCGGCGGTTTCACCTGTAGATGCATGTTCTTGATATTCTTTTTCTGAATTTCAATCGGTATGCCCGAGACCACGAGCTGCATCTATTAATATTCCTCCTGCTTCTCAATGATTTTGAAAAGGCGTTCCATCTCTGCATCATCCCTGAGGATAGCCAGCATTGCCCTTTTTATCCTGTTCTCTTTAATTGTATCTCCTCGAAAACCGTTCATTTTACTGCACATTACCGCATCATGCAATCTGAGTGCCAGCTCCTCGTCCTCGCCCACATTATCATAGAGAGCCTGCAGTGCTCTGCTTTTTCGGATGCTTTCCGGGTAATTTTCATTTTCTTCCGGATAATTCACATTCTTTGCCAGCTTAATATATCTTTCCAGCAATTCCTTATAAGAACTGACTCCCTGCTTTCTTTCTTCAATCAATTTCTCCAAGATGGCTGACATTTTCTCATAATACTTCGGATTGACCGTAACCCTTTCTACCATCTTTCGGCGAATATTATTCTCAATAGCCTCCGCCGCACTTTCTCTTTGCCCGGATGTGGAATCATCAGCTGTTATGGTCTTCCCCTGATCGTTCACAAAATCTAAAAGTGTCAAGTCATCAAACTCTCCGATTTTAATGCTATCACCGGCAATAATATAATTATCAATCAGCTTCCTCATATCCGGTTCATAGGCTTTCAAATCCAGAAAATCCCCGCTTTTATTGCCGATAGTCTGCTTTAACTCAATATAAAAGCGAACTTTATCCTCATAATATCTCAGTTCCAAAGCAGTGTATATATCCGCCATATATGGCTTTGCCTCTGCAAAAGCGCGAACTAGAACACTGACCAGCCTATACAGTTTTCCCCGGAGACGGATATAGATTCCGTCCATATCTTCACTCATCCCCGCTTCACCGCAGAAATAGTGAATATACTGAAGATCCTCCTGTGGCGCTTCTACGCTCTCACACAGTTCTTCCAGTTCCTCATGAACTTCTTTAAAATGGCTGATGGCTTCTTTACTCCTGTCCTTGATCAAGCCTTCTACATCATCCGGATCATACCCTTCAAAAGCACCTGAAGTATACTTGTCTACCGCCGCTTTGAGATTTCCGAACAATTGTTTATAATCCACAATAAAACCGAATTCCTTTGTATCCCCATCCAGGCGGTTGACTCGGCATATCGCCTGGAACAGCCCATGATCCTGCATTTTCTTATCTATATACAAATATGTACATGACGGGGCATCAAACCCTGTCAGGAGTTTATCCACAACAATCAACAGTTTCATATTCTCCGGCTCATTGATAAACTTCGCCTTTGCCTCAGCCTCAAAGTCTTCCACTCTTTTCTGGATGGAAATCTTTTCCGGAAGATGATCAGGATCCAAACCAAGCATATGTAAATAAATATCGTACTTTTCAAATGTTTCCGTATCCTCCTCCAAACTTACCGTATCTGTACGCAGGTCTCCGGCCTGCGGTGTGTAAGAAGAAATAATGGCACACTGCTTAAACCCGTGTTGTTGGAATATTTCATAATATTTGCAGGCAGTATAGATGCGATCCGCCACAAGGATAGCGTTACCTTTCCCATCCATGAGCCTGGGTTTCAAATCGAAATCCTGTATAATATCCCAGGCAACTCGTTCCAGTCTGGAGCGTGAGCTGTAAATATTCTGTATATTTGCCCATTTTTCTTTTAGTTTAGCCTTGGCTCTGGGGGAAAGAATCCGCGTCTTTACATCAAACCACTGATCAATCCTGTCGTGAGAAGAAAGTTCCTGGGGAATATCACGGTATTCATAGAGCAAATCCAAAACGACTCCATCCCGCACAGCCTCGTTATACTTATAGCTGTGAATATAGGTTCCAAATACTTCGATGCTGGTTTTTTTATCTTTCTTTAACAGGGGGGTTCCGGTAAAACCAATAAAAATGGCCTCCGGCATGATTGCCTGCATTGCTGCATGCAACTTCCCCGACTGTGTTCTGTGGCATTCATCCACAAACACATAGAGTTTCCCTTTTGCCTCAAAGCCATCCGGAAGATTCCTCTTAAGTTCATCAATATATTTGTCATAATCCGCCTCTGTTGCCTCTCCGCCACGTCTGCCAAATTTTTGTATCAGAGAGCATATCAGCGAGTCCTCATAAGAGTTCAGTTTACGCAGCAGATCATTACAGCTTTTTGTTCTGACGATTTTTTCATCGACGCCTTTATAAGTCTTTTCTACCTGTTCATCCAACTCATCGCGGTCTGTCACAATCAGTACCCGCGCATCTTCACCGTGAGACAGGATCCACTTGGAAAGCCAGACCATCGTCAAAGTTTTTCCACTGCCCTGTGTATGCCAGATAATACCGCCGCGCTGTTTAGCAAGACGTCTCTGTGCACGTTTAATACCATAGTACTGATTATAGCGGCATACTTTCTTTTTCCCTTTGTCAAAGATTACGAAATTCTCAATTAAATCAATAAAACGCTTCTTATCAAACATTTGATATAATTGTTGGAGAAGCAGATTGTCAATATGCTCACAATAAGCCATGATACGAATATCTTCCGGATCCCGTTCTCTTTCATTTTCATGGAAGCCATCCGGTTTCCATTCCATATAATATTTTTCTTTTGTCAATATGGTGCCGTAACGCAGCCCTTCTATTTCATTTCCCGCCATACAGAACTGCACAGTCGTAAAAAACGGGGCTATGAATCCGTCTTTCTGATTGGTCAGGTTCTGGCGGATACCATTTGATACTGCCGCGCTTTTCTTTTTCAGTTCAATCACCGCAACAGCAATGCCATTCAGATAGATCACAAGATCCGGTCGCTTTTCCTGACACTCCACCACTGTAACTTCTTCTGCGATAGCAAATTGATTACTGGTCGGATTTTCTACATCTATAAAATAGACTGTCTGCGGAGCACTCTCCGGAGTCTCTCTGACCTTTGCGCCATATTTCAACAGGGAATAGACCCGCTGATTAGCAGCATACAATCCATGTGTCATATCGTCAGCCGCCTTAACCATTTCTGTAACCGCTCCATCAATCAGCTTTTCTCTGTAACCACATAGGCGCAAATACGCACGGAGGCGACTTTCCCGGATGTTTTTATTAATCTCACCTTTCAGATTGCCAAGATACTCATAATCAAGAATATCACGGTTTATAAAGAAATCTACTACCCGATTCTGTGTCACCCATTCTGTATCCCCAATACTCATTTGTACATCCTTCTTTCCCATTTTCTACCATGGATACCTTTGTATCAAGTCAACATTTCAAAAATTCTGCCGGTGTCATGATTTCCAGTTTTTGCACACCTGATTCCAAGAAATCCTTATCACCGGTAAGCAGGACATCGGCCTTTGCATCGATTGCTGCCCGTAAGATAGGACGATCTTTCGCATCTCTGATTTGTATTTCTGACACGTCCTCGTCTGTCGGGACAGGGATTAACTCCAAAGTCAGCAACGCCGCAGAAAGAAACTTATCCAACGAAACCAGACGGTTAGGAAATTTCTTGTTGAAAATTCTTTTCATTTCGTCCACATTCTGTTCGCAGATCAGCCCATGATTTGGATAAGAGGCTACTTTTACATATGCCTGAAAGGGAGTACTATTGACACTTAACGCTGCAGAGATAAGGACGTTGGTATCTATCAACACTCTCATGCTTTATCATCCTCATTCCGCAATTCCCTGACAAGCGCCATCACATCATCTTCCGAAGTCAAGCCGATACGTTCTGCTTCTCCAGTCATT
Organism: Blautia sp.; assembly: GCA_023667395.1. GTDB lineage: Bacteria > Bacillota > Clostridia > Lachnospirales > Lachnospiraceae > Acetatifactor. The sequence continues at coordinate 7,917 of JAMPAC010000004.1, forward strand.
TCCCTTTGAAGTATTTGCATGGCATAAACAGCAGAATTAACAATACGAACAGTGTTTCCCTCAACCACAAATGTAACCCTGTCACCACTTGCCACACCAAGAACGTCCCGCACATCTTTCGGGATTGTGACCTGCCCTTTTGCCATGACCTTTGCATTATCTACAAACGCTTTTGCTAACATGGTTTTACACCACCTTTCTGAAAGTAGGAATTTCCTTACTTTTATTATATGCATTCAGCGAAAAAAAACAACTTGCTTCTTATCATACCCAACAATTTCACCAATCAATTCTTTTATATCAACCATTTAGGTTTCCCCATTTACACTAACTTTATCTTTCCGGTTATCAATTCACTCGTCATGGCTTTTTTTATTTGGGCATACTTATCAAGCTTACGCTGGTGAAGGGTAATAAGTTGATCGAGATAGCAGAAGAAACTTCCGATCTGTTCTTGCTCTTTTGCACATGGCAAAAAAATGACTATATTGCTCAATACAGATTGGCTGATATTTTTGTTTGCGCTATCGGTCGCTTGTGACATAATCTGGCTACGAACCCTATCCGTTGAAAACACAAAACGCTTGAAAGAATCTGACATTCCGTATTCATCTCTAAATCGGATAATAAATCCTGAATATGTAGTGTTTTCAAGATTTTCTGGAACTATTGCTGCCTCTCCGACGCCTTCCAGTTTTACAGATGATCTGACAAAAAGCACATCACCTTTCATCAAGCTGTACTCTTTTAGCTGTACACGGGTCGCTTCTGCCTTGCCTAGATCATGAATATCAATCATTGTTTTTCCAAAAACATTCTGTAGATTTACAAAGAAATGCCCATGTCCCATTGCCTCCTTCGGAAAGTTCATTCCATTCTTCAAATTTCCGAGTTCTCCAAGCTTATGCTGTTCCCAGGAATCATCATATTCCGGCTCTCTTATTTGAGGGACATTCGAACCCTCCCGGGGAAACATCATATACAGACATCCTCTTTTAAAATCCTGTAACTTAGAAACAGTTTTCTTCAATTCCACCATCAACCCGTCTACTTCTGAGAGAACTGTCACAATAGCTTTCTGTTCTTCCACTGGCGGGACTGCAATCAATGTTTCCGAAATTGCAGCCTTAGATATGGATGACACCTTAATTCCAGCAATATAAGGCAGCAACTGATCATGATAAGTATGGGAATTCATATAATATCCCAACCATTTCGGCACGAAATCCCCTTTCTTGACACGGCATGGAATTGTATGCAGTCCCGCAACCATCTTTCCCTTTCCCAGTCCATAAACCTCCGTTGCTTTCCCAACGGTATCATCTTCCGCCGTATCAGCCAGAAGCACATCCCCATCCTGCAAAACCTGTGTTGATGCTGTCAAAAGAGAGATGTCATTCAGATAGGGAATTTCATTCTTTTCACAATCCAACACCTCTCCGAACTGAGTTAAAATATCTCCATAGTGAATATTACGGACAGTCCCTCCCCGATGATTCAAATCTGCTCTGGGCAGTGTATTATTGGACAACACACAAAACGTCTCTCCAAAAGTCTGCAGTTCCCACTCTACAGGAATCTCGCCAATTTCCGTATGTTTCATTTCTCTTACCATGTAAAGCCCATCCTTTCCAGATGCTGTTTCACCTTATTTTCATAAACACTTACCTGTTCCAGAAGATCCGGAAGCGTGTTTTCATATCGTCTGGACAATTCAATAATCCTGTCAGCCAATTGATGGGACACAGCCATATACAAATCGTTGATTCCATTGCCAATGGCATAATACCACTTTCTATTCACCAGCAACTCCATAATTTCATCATCCGTCAAAGCAGCATAACGTTCACGGACTTTTATATCCAGTTCTTTATCAAGCGCCTTTATCATTTTTATTGTATTCTCAGACCGCTCAGCCAACTCAAGCGCCGCTTCCAGTTCCCTATATTCATCCTCATAGGCTTCCGGCACAGGTGCTTCCAAGCGAGCCAAATCCAACGCATATGCGATGGAAGCTTTCGTTACCGTTCCAGTGTCGGCATATGCCGATTTGCAAAGAATATGTTCCCCAATATAATCCATATAATCCGCTTTCCTCTTTATTTTAGGAAAAACATTCTGAAATTCCACAAGTGCATCTATAGCTGGCGTATGCACACTTCTCTTAATTTCCGCCATCTTATCCTTAATATCTTTGCTTTTGACTCTCCCTCCATCCGAAATATCCGCAAGAATAGAATCATCCTCCGACTCCTCAATCATTTCCTCCAACCTAGAATCAGTCTCCGCCGCCAGTTCTGTCAATTCTTCAATTGCACGTTTCTCTTCTAGGAAAAATTTTGAAATAACGATATCCTTCGGAATCAATTTTCCTTCCCATCCGACCACCTTTCGCTCCGGATTACCATCGGCATCTTTTTTCTTCGTTTCTTTCGTAATATTTTCTGTCTCTCTGGCAACGCCATATCCGGCATCTTCAGAAATAATCAACGAAACGTCATCCCCCAGCACTTCGTTCCAGTAAGCCAAAAGCACTTGATAAACAGAATATGTATCTATAAGCGTAAGACTTTCAAATTCTGCCAATATTACCTTTGCCAGCCGTTCAATCAGCTTTTTTGCGGAGACGCCTGACTTGAGCATCTTCAATTCTTTATCCGCATATGCTTTCCATCTCAAGAAAGCCTCATCCATTTTTTCTCCATATGCAATAAATGCCTGGTCAGAAAAAATGGTTGGACGAATCTGATCCTCCTCCACAATCACTTTATAATATCCGTCACTGTAAATATCCAACAATGACTCTTTCAGCTTCGGAAATACATTCCAGAAATACCAAAGCGAATCAATATCCGCTTTCGGAATGCCTCCATGGATATGCGCATAAATGTCCTGCACATCCTCCGGTTCCGATGAATCTATATAACGGGAAATATTCAGATTATAATCGTTCTTCTCTTTAATTTCTTTATTTGGTACAAATCTGGCATATTTCGGATCTGTTTCGATCTGCTGATTGAAAGTCGTCACGATTCTGTAGATATCCCGTTCCCGCAAACGATTTTTATTGCCATCTTTCACATATTCCTTCCCTGCATCAATCATAAAAATTCCGGCTCGATTATCGGCGCCTTCCTTATCAATCACCATAATGCAGGCAGCTATCCCAGTTCCATAAAAAAGATTCGCAGGCAAGCTGATAATTCCTTTTATCCAGCCTTTATCAACGATTGTCTTTCTTATGGTTCTTTCCGCATTTCCCCGAAAAAGCACACCATGGGGCAGAATAACAGCAGCCTTGCCAGTAGATTTCAATGTCTTCAGAATATGCATCAACCACGCATAATCGCCATTCTTTTCCGGCGGCCTGTCCCCATAGCCGATAAACCGTCCATACTCTTTCAGTCCGTCAGACCAGTTTTTGAGAGAAAAGGGCGGATTCGCAACTATGTAATCAAATCGTTCCAGTTCAGAAGCATCGTCTGCTTTTAAAAACTGCGGATCAGAAAACGTATTGCCTGACATGATTTTGATGGTCGGTTTGTTGTGCAGCACCGCATTCATTTTTGCCAGACCTGCAGTTGAACTCTCTTTTTCCTGTCCGTATCCCGCGATTTCAAACGGAGCCTCCGTCAGCGCCCTGATAAGCAGTGAGCCGCTGCCGCAAGCCGGGTCGCATATTGTGGCGTCTCTGTCCATACACTTATCAATACCGATCACCTGAGCAAGGATGCGGGATACTTCTGCTGGTGTGTAAAACTGTCCCTTACTCTTACCGCTTTCCGTCGCAAAATTCCGCATTAAATATTCATAAGCGTCACCAATAATATCGTCACCCTCAGCCCTGTTCTTTGAGAAATCCAGTTCCGGTCTCTGGAAAATGGCAATTAGCTTTGTAAGTTTATCCACCATTTCCTGACCTTTGCCAATTTTAGCTTCATCATTAAAATGGGCAATGTCTATAACCCCTTTCAGACTCTCGTTTTCCTCGGCCAGGCGGGCAATCACTTTATCAATTCCTTCCCCGATATTCTTTTGGTTTTTCAGCGCAATAAAGTCATCAAAAGAGCATCCTGTTCTTTTATCCGGATCCCTGTTCGCATCATGGGCTTTGTCAAAAACTTTTATGTCGGCATATTTCTGCCCTTTATACTTGTCCGTCACATATTTCATGAACAACAACGTAAGCACATAATCTTTATATTGCGACGCATCCATACCTCCTCGCAACGCATCACAACTCGCCCACAGGGAACTGTATAATTCTGTCTTTTTAACCGCCATCTCGTGTTTTCTCCTTCGTAACTAATTACCCGCCCTGGCTAAAACTACTCATTAGTACTCTTGCCACTTTATACCCCTATTTCAAATTCAGTATAATTCTGCAACCCCATCAGGACCGCTTATTTATCAGCTGTGTTTTCCATGCCTCGCGCCTCATAAATGAATTTGAAATAATAACATCTCAAGTCAAATTATAATCAATTCTTATAACCTCTTGCAATAAATTTTTCTGAGTCATTTCTAAAAATTATACCTCTAAATTCACGACCCCGCCACATTTATTTCCACCTGTACACTGTTTTATCCTATTTTCAAATCGTCTCTATGTTTTTCCCAACAAAGCAGGGCAGCTAACACCTATGTTTCGCTGCCCTGATTTTGTCTACTCCAATGCCGTTCTCTATATACCCTGGGACAAAACTTTCTCACCACCACCCAAAACATTTCCCAATCCAGTACGCCAGCCCCAGCAGCCAGCTTGCAAAAATCCCGTACAGGATCACCGGCCCGGCGATGGTGAAGATCTTACATCCGATACCAAAGACCTGTCCCTCCGTCTTGTACTCGATGGCGGGAGCCGCCACACCGTTGGCAAAGCCGGTGATAGGCACCAGAGCCCCCGCGCCGCCCCACTTCACGATCTTAGGGTAAATATTAAATCCCGTGAGGAGCACGGATGCCAATACCAGCAGCAGGGAGCACCAGCTTCCCGCAGTCTGCTTATCCAGCCCCATGTTTGCCGCATAATTCAGGATAAACTGCCCGATGCAGCAGATGACGCCGCCAGTGGCAAACGCCTTGACCATCTGCAGTCCCAGGTTGTGGGTGGGCGTCACCTCTTTCACATATTTTTCATAGTCTTTCTGCTGCTGTTCCTTTTCCTGTATTGTCTCTGCCATATCCAGCCTCCTGTCCCAACTGTGTTTCGCGCTTTACACCCCGAAACCTGTTCTGTTTTCGCAACTGCTCAGAATCCTGTTCCTTGCAGTTACCTGTTTTCAACTGTCGTATTTCTTTCAGTATTCGCAGAAATACTGTTTTTATGCACTCTTGCAGCATCAAACCACAAAAAATCTGTTGAACCGGAAAATCCAATCTGTTATAATATGCACAGGA
>JAMPAC010000004.1:13416-76331 GCA_023667395.1 Blautia sp.
AACCACAAAAAATCTGTTGAACCGGAAAATCCAATCTGTTATAATATGCACAGGACGCGACCGTTTACAAACGTGCACTATTGACGCACGCATAAATGTGCAAACCTTTTATTGGGTTTGCACTTTTTTCAAGTTATTGACCCCTGCGGGGGTCAAACAAATCGATCTATTTACGACCTAAGGGAGGGCACATGGGAAAATATCTCAAAAAATATTGGTTCTTCGCACTTCTGGCTCCCATCTTTATGATGGGGGAGGTGCTTATGGATCTGGTGCAGCCAAGGCTTATGAGCATCATCGTGGATGAGGGCGTGCTGGGACTGTCCAACAACAATGTGGGCGACCTTTCGCTGGTTCTGTCCACAGGACTGAAAATGATCGGCTTTGTGATGCTGGGCGGTTTCTTCGGCGTTATGTCGGGGGTTTTCGCCAACCTGTGCAGTCAGAATTTCGGAAATGATATCCGAAAGGACGCTTTTGGCAGGATCATGAGCCTGTCCTTCGAACAGACCGACCGGTTTACCACCGGATCGCTGATCACCCGCGTCACCAATGATATCACACAGCTGCAGAATCTGGTGATGCAGTGCATCCGGGGCTTTGTCCGCACCTTTATGCTCTTTGCGGGCGGGATTGTGAGCCTGCTGCTTTTAGACTTAAGCTTCGGCGTGGTGGTGGCCTGCGGACTGCCTTTAGTGGTCTTGTGCGCCGTCTTTTTCCTGTCAAAGGCAAACCCCAGGTTTTACATATTGCAGGATAAGCTGGATAAGGTGAATAATGTGATGCAGGAAAATGTCTCCGGATCCCGGGTGGTAAAGGCCTATGTCCGTGAAGATCACGAAAAGAACCGCTTTGAGACCGCCAACGGGGATCTGGTGGGGACACAGCTTGATATCCTGCTGCTGTTCTCCTACATGACCCCCATTATGAATATCATATTGAATGTTTCCATCGTAGCCATTATCAAAGTGGGCTCCATCCAGGTGGCCGCAGGGGGAACCACCCCCGGAAACGTGATGGCGGCAATTACATATATCTCCCAGATCCTGAACGCCGTCATGCGCGCTGCCATGATCTTCCAGACCGTGTCAAGGGGCGTTGCCTCGGGCAGGCGTGTGAATGAGATCCTGGACTGCGACCCGGCTATCCAGGGCGGCTCTTTCACCGGAAACACCGCCTGCAGGGGACAGATCGAATTTCGGAACGTCTCTTTCTCCTATCCCGGCATGGGAGAGCGCAAAATTCTGGACAATATCTCCTTTACCGTCCGTCCCGGCGAAACTTTTGCCATCCTTGGCTCCACCGGCTGCGGCAAATCCAGCATGGTAAACCTGGTCCCCAGGTTTTATGACCCTGTGGAGGGGCAGGTGCTTGTGGACGGTGTGGACGTGAAAGATTACCCTTTAAGGGAACTTCGAGGCAGGATCGCCGTTTCCCTACAGAAAAGCGAAATCTTCTCCACCACCATCGGCGGCAACATCCGCTGGGGGAATCCGGACGCTTCCGTGGAACAGCTGAACCATGCCGCAGAGACCGCCCAGGCAATGGAGTTTATCCGTACGAAAGCGGAGGGCATGGATACCCAGGTCACCCAGGGCGGAACCAGCCTTTCCGGCGGTCAGAAACAACGCCTTGCCATCAGCCGCGCAGTGTTGAAAGATGCGGAAATCCTGATCTTCGATGATACCACCAGCGCCCTGGACCTGAAAACGGAGGCAAAGCTTTATGCCGCCCTGAAGCGGGAGTACCCCCACACCACCAAGATCATCATTGCGCAGCGCATCGCCTCGGTAAAGGACGCCGACCGCATCGCCATACTGGAAAACGGCAAAATCGCCGCCCTGGGCACACATGCCCAGCTGCTGGCGGAAAGCGAGATCTATCAGGATATCTATAACTCGCAGGCCAAAGCCTAAGAAGGCGAAAAGATTTTCTAAGGCGTCTGCAGTGGAGAGACGGAACTGGAATAGGAGAAAAACAAATTGGCTGAGACAAGAGAACAACCCAACTTAAATAATTATAAGATTCCCGGCGCCAGGGGGCCAAGGAACCGGAACGCCATGGAAAAAGCCAACGACAGAAAAGGCACCCTGCGAAAACTGATCCGTTATTTTTCCACGGAGAAAAAACGGATCGCCGTGCTGTTAGTCTGCGTGGTGGCAACCGTCATCACGTCCGTCTATGCCCCCAAGCTGCAGAGCCAGGCCATCGACAGCATCACCGAGGGGCGCTATGAGGATCTGTCCTTTTATCTGACGCTGATGCTGGCGTTTTACGGCTTCCAGAGCCTTTTGACGCTGTTTCAGGGGCGTTTCAGCGCCCTGCTCAGCCAAAGCATTGTAAAACGGATGCGGAACGACCTCTTTGACAAGATCGTAAACCTGCCCATCCGCTACCTGGACAGCCATCCCCACGGCGACATCATGAGCCGCATGACCAATGATATTGAAAACGTTTCCGCCACCATTTCCCAGTCCCTGAGTTTTTTGGTGTCAGGATTCCTGACCATCCTGGGCACGGTGGCCATGATGCTCTACCTCTGCCCCAGCCTGGCGTTTTTGTCCTGCGCCACGGTGATCCTCACTGTCACTGCCACCAAATTCCTGTCCGCCGCCATGCGCAGGTTTTACCGCAGGCGTCAGATTCTTTTAGGCGATCTGAACAGCACGGTGGAGGAAATGGTCGCGGGCTATAAGACCGTTGTGGCGTACAGCAGGGAGGATGCCGTGCTGGAGGATTTCTCCAAAACCTCCGACGAACTGACCAAGGTGGGCATCATGGCGGAAATATTAGGCGGTTCCATGGGTCCGGTGATGAATGTCATCAACAACATCAGCTTCGTCATCATCGCGGCATTCGGCGGATATTTTGCCATCAACGGCACGATTACCATCGGCGTCATCTCCGCCTTTATCATTTACGCCAAGCAGTTCGGACGTCCCATCGACGAACTGGCGCAGATCTACGGCCAGATTCAGACCGCCATCGCCGGGGCGGAACGCGTCTTTGCCATCATGGAACAGCCCTCCGAGGATAAATCCGGCGAGCGCAGCATGGATTCCTCCAAAGGAGTCATTACTTTCCGGAATGTGAACTTTTCTTATGTAGAGGGAAAACGCGTGTTAAAGGACTTTAACCTGCAGGTTTCCGCTGGTCAGAAAGTGGCTCTGGTGGGTTCCACGGGAAGCGGCAAGACCACCGTGGTCAATCTGCTCATGCGCTTCTATGATGTGGACAGCGGGGAAATCCTGATAGACGGCGTGAACATCCGTGACATTGACCGTGACAACCTGCGCCGCAACACCGCCATTGTATTGCAGGACACGGTGCTGTTCGCAGATACCATCGAACGCAATCTGAAATACGCGAATGACCACATCACCGATGAGGAAATGGAACAGGCGGCCAGACTGTGCCACTGCCATAACATGATCGCAGGGATGCCGGAGAATTATCAGACCCTGCTTTCCCAGTCCGGCTATAACCTGTCCCAGGGACAACGCCAGCTTTTATCCATTGCCAGGGCCTTTCTGGCAAAGCCCAAAATCCTGATCCTGGACGAGGCCACCTCCAGCGTGGACACCAGGACGGAGAAACATATCCAGGACGCCATGGTCAGGCTGATGGAGAACCGCACCAGCCTCATCATCGCCCACCGCCTCTCCACCATACAGGATGCGGACTGCATCGTGGTCATGGATCAGGGGCGGATCGTGGAGACGGGAAACCACGAACAGCTGCTGGAACAGAAAGGCAGGTATTACGAGCTGTACATGACACAGTTTGCGGGACAGGCGACCTGAAAGTCAGGCTTCCTCCTCTTTCCCTTCCCGTCCCGCCGTGGCGATCAGCGCCTTATCCACATCCTCCTCATAGTTGCGCATGGCAACCTCGATGGGCGTGGGATCCTTGGTAAGGCGTCTGCCGCCGATGTGGTTAAAGAAGACGATGATACCCGCCGCCAGCCCCAGGGAATAAGACACCTCCAGGGTATTCAGACCCTGTGGCTCCCTGTTCATGACCATCCTGTATACTTCCGTGAACACGTCATTGATGCCCACATCATTGTGGTACGCCATAATGGTAAAGGCGGTTCCGAAGAAGCTGATCAGGCACACCAGCGCCGCTTTCAGCCACTGCCGCCAGCCCTTGTGCCTGTCCACGCTGACCCATTCCACCAACACATCCGGCTCTCCCACGATCTGCACCGTCACATTGGGGCAGGTATCCTCCATCAGTTCCACCAGCTTCAAGGTGCTGATGACGCAGCGCTTTGCATCCTGCTTCCCGAAGTGATGGGCTTTCAACGCTTTCAGCTTTGCCGCAGTCACATTGTCTGCACACCGCAGTTCCCCCAGGTCGGATACAAACACATCCTCCGACTGTACTTCCACATTCCTGTCACACTTTAAATAAACCGTCACATTTGACATCTGAAACCTCTCTCGTCTGATCTGCATGGTTCCCGAAAATCGGCAAACCGCTTACTCTCCGGCGTCCCATAGCGTTAAATATCAACATGAAACCAGCGGAAAACTGGCAGTCCATAACCCTGCCCCGCTTGGCTCATTGCTCGCGGGAATAACTTTCAGGATGCCGTCCTGTGGAACTCTGTGATAAAATAGATCAGGGAACCGCACAGCTTTCCAATGGCCATACTGAGAACCGCCAGCCCAATCCCATGCCGGAAAGAAATCCTCCTCGTCAGGATCGGGATGCTGTCCAGCATCTCCGCTATGGCAAGGGCAAGGCAGCCTATGAACATCCCGGCGAAAAGCCCGTATACCGCCTGGCTGAACACGCCGAGCCCGTTCCACAGCGCCAATTTCTCAGGAAAACGTTCCTGCAGCCATGCACCGAACTGGCAGTACTCTGCGAAAATGCTCAAAACGCATCCTGTCATCGTACCGAATATGACCATCTCCTCATACAGCACAACATTCCTTGACGTATGCGTCTTTCCTGCAAAGCGGGGCACCAGTCCTACCGCTACCAGCACGGTGAATACGCCTGCGGATGACAGCATTCCGTAGCTTGCCCCAATTAGGATCAAAAACAGAGTTCTCATGCACCATTCCCCCTTCCTGCGCGTCATATATCGCATATTATCTGTAAAAAGGGGAGTTCTTATGCATTAAAAAGTCATCTTGCTTTTCCCTCTGGCCAGATCTATAATGAAGCCAGTTACCAATCATGGTTTGAGGGAGGCAATGTACATGATGGATATCAACAGTATGTCAAATAAAACGATTGTGGCGGAGCAATACAAAAACACGAATAATCTGAAACTCAGGCAGGGTTTGCATGAAAAGTACAGTGTAAACAAAACCGGCCTGGGCAGGTGGATGTTTGAGCAATATCCTTTTCGCGCGAAAATGAAAATCCTGGAATTGGGAAGCGGCAGAGGGGATTTATGGAAATATTATTTTGAAAACGAGGAACTTTTGCGTTATGGGATGGATATTACGTTATCTGATTTTTCCGATGGAATGGTAGATCATATACGGCAAAGTTATCCAGGGAAAAACATATCCGTCAAAACAATTGATATACAGGATATCCCATTTGAAAATAATACGTTTGACCTTGTAATTGCAAATTCCATGTTGTATCATGTGAAAAATATTGGCTTGGCGATTTCGGAAGTAAGCCGTGTGCTGAAAAAAGACGGTGCGTTTTACTGCTCTACATTGGGTGTGAACGGAATGACGGGGTTTCTTTATCAGACGTTTGATAAGCTGAATATTCCATATAATCATGAGGCGGACATCTCTTTTAATCTGCAGAATGGAATGGAATTACTCAAAAAGCAGTTTGAAAAAGTAGAGCGGCGGGATTATGAAGATGCTTTGGAAATAGATGCGGTTGAGGATTATGTGGAGTACATTTATTCCATGGCATCCATGCAGGGACTTGAGCGGAAATATTATGATTCCCTGCTAAACTATTTTAATTCCCAAAAGGCAGATGGTTTCCTGCATATACCAAAAGAATACGGCATGTTTGTAGCCAGTAAAAAAATGGAATAATCACAGGCACCTGATCCTCTCCAGGGTGATATTCTCACAATACTGCAGGGAAATGCCCTGTCTCCGCCTCGCCCGGCTGCTGCCCATGGTGATATCACGGAAAACAATATTTTTCAGTTCGTGCCCCGGCTCATCGAATCCCACCAACTCGATGGCCTCACAGGGTGCCCACTCCGACTCATGGCTGAAATACTCGCCCAGGATCCGCATACCCTCAAAGCTGCAGTTTTCAAACACGGGAGGCTCGGGCGCGCCGATCCCGTCGTCATTGTACCCTACGGAATGGAACAGCACCCTGGCGGCGGAGCAGTCCCTGACATGCACATCACGGACATAGCCGCCCCGCTTCTTTGTGCCTTTGATCTCGATGCCGCACATGGAACTGCCCATATCACAGTCCCAGATCCGCACGTCGCTGACCCCTCCCGACATCTCGCTGCCGATGGTGATGCCGTGTCCGAAAGCGCTCTTGCAGTCAAAGATCCACACATGCTCCGTAGGCCTTGCGATCTCGTTGCCTTCCGGGTTTTTCCCCGACTTTACCGCAATGGCGTCATCCCCTGTGTAGAACATGCAGCCGAAAATGGTACAGTTGGTGGAGGAATCAGGATCCCAGCCGTCCCCGTTCCACACATTCGTGGAATAAAAGGTACAGCCCTCCGTCACAATGTTGTCGGAATAAATCATCTGCAGGTTCCAGCTTGCGCCGTCCTTAAAAGTCACTCCCGACAGGTAGATGTTCTGGCAGTTCGCCATGTGTATCAGCCTGGGACGCACGCGTCCGGGAATGGTCTCCGGCTTTTCGCATTCCTTGACCTTATCCCCCAGGGAAGCCAGATAATCTTTCAGACGCTCCGTCTCGGAGGCGATCACCTTTTCCGCCAGGCTCCTGCCGCCGCTGGCAATGGTTCCGCCGCCCCGGATGACCACATTCCTGCAGCTGCACCCCGCCCCATGGTCCAGTTCGCCCAGGTTGAGGTAGCTGCTGTAGCACTCCTGCTCCACTCCCTCAAAGCGGCTCCAGATCCGGGGCAGGTAGTCCGCCGGTTCATCGGTTCCCTGTAAAACGGCGCCCTCCTCCAGATACAGTTCCATATCGCTGTGCAGCCTGAGCGCGCCTGTCAGGTAGGTTCCCGGGGGAAGATACACCGTCTCGCCCGCGCCGCAGTCATCCAGCGCTTTCTGGATTGCCGCCGTGTCCATGGTCCTGCCGTCGCCTGCCGCCAGGTAGGGCGCCTGTGTGACGTCAATCCGCCTGCCCGTCTTTTCCGTGGTCAGTTGCAGTTCCGCGAAGTCCTGCGCCTTTCCGGAATGCCGTATATCATCCATATCCTGCGTCATATCACCATTCCGTGTGTCATCAGACCTTCGGGTACAGCCGTCCCTCCGCTCCCCGACGGGATCCTCCTCCATTACCGCCTTAATCGTCACTTTATATGCAGTTTCAGGCTCCAGTCCCCGCAGTTCGCAGTGGGTCTTATCCGTCTCCCCGGACAGCGTTCCGTCCAGATATATTATGTATTTTTCTACCGCCTCCACAGGCTTCTGCCAATATACCGCAATGGAGTCACAGGTAACCACTCCCCTGATTTCATGGGCATGCATCCCGCCGATATCCTTTTCGCCTGTATTTACGATGCTGCCGCCAACATCCTCTGTCACAAAAAATTTCATCCTGATAACCATGCCTTTCCACAACCTGCAAGCTTGTCACCATGCCGCCTGCACTTACCTCTATTATTCCAGCCCAAAGGGAATCTTGGCATTCCCATAAATATTCGCGGCGCTTCCGGTGCAGACAAGCCTGATCTCATTGTCCCCTTCGGTCAAACAGTCCGCCAGGTCGAAGCAGTGCTTTCCCCAGAAGCTGACATTCACAAACTGCCCGTTGCAGTAGCACTCTATCATCTCGGAACCCTTGACAAAGAATCCCGTGGTATCTCCCAGATCCGCCGCCTTGCAGTGACAGGTATAGACCGCCTCGTTGTCCTTTTTCTCTGCCAAGGCAAATCGACTTGTCCAGTCAATATACCGTTCCCGGCTCTCCGTGGGCATTTCCGTTCTCATTTGAACTTTCACGCCAGAATCAGACTGGCCAGCCGCAGAAACTTCCCCCACCGCTTCCTCCGGAAGCGCCAAAACCGTCTCCCTGGGCGCAAGGCACAGTTCAAACACAGTTTTCCCAAGGCTGTAACATTCTCCGTTCCAGAGGTCAAAGAGTACAATCCCTGTGTCAGAATCCACTGACACCTCTGTCCTGACAACAGCGTCACCCTCATTTCCCAGCAGATACATGGTTATTCCGTCCTTAGTCAGGGTGTTGAGCCTTATTGTCCTGCAGGTTTCTTTCAGGGTCAGGCCGTTCCGCAAAGAGGGATCGTCCAACAGTTCTTCCCCCGCATGCGCAATCCTCACCTCTGCAGGCAGCTTCCGCTCATATTCCTCACCCAGCGTATTCAGGATCACATGATATTCATAGCCTGCAATACAGAGTCTGCCGTCTTTCACCGATGCCCTGACAGAAATCCCCCTTTCCGCTTCTTCCTGCCCATACAGCGCCTTTTCCAGGATTGCCGCAGGCAGGTAATTGAACTCGACCTGGTTCTCGTACAGGCAGGCGATCTCCTCATAGGGAACCTTATTGTTATCGCAGAGGACAGCCACTTTTGCACCGTTTACAGAATCGGTCATAAGCCAGGACAACCGCTTGAAATAATCCGAAAACCTGCGGTAATGCTTCCACCAGATATTGTTGGGTCCCACATCGGGGGGACGCTCTCCCTTTCTCTGCCCCAGCACACTATAATAGAACGCATGGGGGACGAACAGGTTCACGCCTCGTTGACCAAGCCAGTCTATGTACCATTTCATATCCCCGGCCGTAAAATACCAGGGAATATTGTTCCTGTTGCAGACGCCAAAGCACTCGTTGGCGTTGCGCCGCCTTCCCAGGTGTCTGGCGATATCCGCAGACAGCTTCGCCTGCACGGAATCAAACTCCCGCAGCCCTCCCGTCTCCGGCGACACCCTGCGCATGATCAGATCCTGTCCGGGAATATGGAAGAACAGTTCCTCCTCCACATCACTGCTCTCTGCGGGATGCCCCATCAGGACGATACCGTGGCTCTCGCACCACCCTGACAGTCTGGCATAAAAGATGTCCCTGAGTTTCTTCTTGATCAGCTGGTGGTAGAGAATCACAGTGGGATTCTCCTCGATTGAGAACACATCTTCCCTGCCTGCCACGACCCCGGTTTTGATAAACAGAGCCTCCAGTTCCTCCAGCCTGCCGCCTGCGGCCAGGATCTCCTCCTCCAGACCCTTGCACCATTCCTTATATTTCTCCGCATTCCTGCCCAATGCGCAGGGTTCATCCGTGAAGAAAGCAAAGACCGTGTTTCCGAAATACTCTTTCAGGTGCTCATAATATTTATCATGGGTCAGGCGGATGAATTCATCCACCGCGTCAGGGTTCAGGATATCCGCCGATTTGGGTGCTCCCGCTTCCAGGTCGTCCTCGCCAAAATGAACGCCCCGAATCGTCCCATTCGTAAAACCATATATAATTTTCTTTCCCTCCGCAAGTTCCACGATCACCTGGGCGGAGGGCTCCTCCGCAAGCCTCTTCTCCGCAGCCTCTTTTTCCAGCAGGATAATGCCCCTGGAGGCATACTCCGGGTCAGCCGCCACCACCATACCGTGGGCGGAACCGGAAGGATACATCCCTTCATCATAGAGAACCACTTTCATCCCCAGGGAATCCGCCGTCTTTACGATAAAGCGCACTGCCTCAAAATACCGGTCGGAGAGATACGGCATATCCTCCGGCACGCCGATCCTGGGATGCAGCACGAAACCGTTCACTCCCTTTTCCGCGTAGTCGGCAAGCTGCTTCCTCACCTTCTCCTCGTCAAACGCATCATTGTAGAACCAAAAGGGAATCGGTGAATACTCCTGTTCCGGCTCCAGTAACTCCTTCAGTATTGTTGTCATATTGACCCTCCTAATTTATATTAAAACTGTTTTCATCCATGTCTGACCCAGACGCTCATCTCGCCCTTCCCCCGATTGTTCCACGCGTAATAGGGGACAAATACAAGCGTTGCCTCCCGCTCCTGCGGCGGGGAAAACTCCGCGTAAAGTCCTGCGTTTTCCGCCGATGGTTCCTGCCTGTACCCGGGCACTTTCAGGACGCGCATTTCATGCCCCAGTTCGTAAAAGCGTTCCACCTGAATCTCCCTCAGCTTTCCGGTATCCGCCCTGAGAAGATGCAGATTTTTCCCATTGTCCGCCTCCTCCATGCAATAGCACACAGGCCCCCGCAGGAACGCCACTTTTCCGGTGTCCTCCCTGACCTTTGTGTTGGCGCGGACACAGCGCGGCTCCATGGGAAATGACAGATAGATCTCATCCTGATCCCGCCACTCCCCGCTTAAATAGAGATAACCATCCTGCAGCTTTCCGTCTATATTCTCCGGTGATACGGGGAAACGAATGATCTGCCCCCCTGCCGCCCCGTCCGCTGTCTGTCCCGGAGGACCGGATACTGCCTGAGACAGGGAACTACCTACCATGATGGCTTCCCAGTCTGTTCCCTCCAGAGAAAGCTTCCTTCCATCAGAAACGATATCGCCCTCTTTCATGCCCCAGGAGCTCAGGGTGCATTGACCTCTCCTTACCTCGGCCTGCGCCTCCCCGCACCAGCCGGGGATCCGAAAAGCCAGCGTCCCGCGTATGCCTCCTGCACATTCGCCTCCAGCATGGGAAAACCTGTCCGACATCTCCCCTGCCCCGTCCCCGATGTGCAGCGTGATCTTCACTTCCCCCTCCCAGGGGAAATCCGTCTCCACCTGCATATCCATGGCCTGTCCGTTTAGCACGAACCCAACGCTGCTTCCCACATACAGATGGGTGTACAACGTGGTCTTGTTCCCTGTGTAGGCATAGGCTCCCAGCGAACTGACGATACGCGCGATATTGGGCGGACAGCAGGCGCAGCCGAACCATTTCTGCCGCATATTTTTCACATGATATTTCCGCTCATCCTGCTCGCAGGCCTCCGGTGTCACCTCCAGGGGATTCACATAGAAGAAACTCCTGCCGTCCAGCGCCATGCCTGCCAGCACCGTATTGTAAAGCGCCTGCTCCATCACATCCCCATAGCGGTTATCCGCCCGGATCTCCAGCATACGCCTGGCGAAAAAGGCAAGCCCTATGGCGGCGCAGGTCTCCGAATAGGCCGTATCGTTGGGCAGGTCGTAAGGATAGGAAAAAGCTTCCCCCAGATGGGTCCCGCCAATGCCGCCGGTAATATACAGTTTTTCGTTCACAATGCTGTCCCAGAGCCTTTCACAGGCCGCATACATCGCCTGATCCCCGGTCAGCCGCGCCACATCCGCCATGCCGCTGTAGAGATACACCGCCCGCACAGCGTGCCCCACGGCTTCCGTCTGCTGCCTCACGGGCAGATGCGCCTGATGATACTGAAAACGCAGTTCCTCTCCGAGCTGTTTATAAGGTTTCCCCTCATGCTCCGCCCGCTCCTTTTCCTCGATGTCAAAGTAATAGGGCTTTGTACCGCGCATCTCCAGAAAGAATCTGCCAAGATCCAGATACTTTTGCTCCCCTGTCACCTCGTAAAGTCTTGCCAGCGCCATCTCCGCAACCTCGTGGCCGGGATAGCCCTTACATTTTCCTTCCTCCGGGCCGAACCTGTCTGCAATGAAATCCGCATACCGCCTGGCCGCTTTCAGCAGTTTATCTTTCCCGGTGGCCTGATAATAGGATACCGCCCCTTCCACCAGATGACCGAAACAGTACAGTTCATGATGATCCCGCAGGTTCGTGAAGATCCGATCCATCCCATTGATGATATAGTAAGTATCCAGATAGCCGTTCTCCGCCTGCGCCGCACAGACGATCTCTATGGCCTCGTCCGCCGTCCGCTCCAGTTCCGGGTCGGGATGATTCATCAGGGAGTACCCCACCGCCTCGATCCATTTGGCAAAATCGCTGTCCTGGAACACAAAACCGTAAAATTTATCCGGATCCGGATTCGCCGGATCCTCCGGCAATGCTTCAAAGCCCCGGAAAGTATATGCCGGAGCCATGAAGCCGCTTCCCCGGGCACGCTTCTTTTGCATCAGCTTCCCCGCCACTTTAAAATTCCGCATACAATAACTGGGAGAGGCGCCCGGAACACGGTCGTTCAGCGCTTCCCACTGATAGGGAATCACCTCCCTGCGCACCAATTCCTGCTCCCTCTCCCAAAAACTGTCTGTGATCTGTATCTGTTTTAAGTCCAGCGGACTGCTGAAATTTTCACTGTTCATCTCTGTGTTTACTCCTCCCAGACAGGTTCTATGCAGATATTCAGATCCACTTCCGAACTGATCCCCGCCACTTTTCCGTGGGGGGTATACTGCCATACCTTATATTCATAGGGATAATACAGCGTATCGCTGTAAGAAGCAAACCATTTGTCGTAATCCTCCAGAGCCGCCACGTCGATCTTCAGGGCGCCCATCTCCGTGTTATGGTAGATCATGGGCTTATAGCCCGCCGCCTCGATGGTCTGGCAGAACAACAGCGTCAGGGCAGTCCTCTCCTCCGGCGTGATGTTGTTCATGCGCCCGTTGGCTCCCGATACCAGTTCCACGTCAAAGACAATGGGGCATTCCAGCTGATAGGGCGCAACTTTCTGTAATACCAGATTCGCCTCCTCCAGAACCTCCTCCTCGGTAATGGCCTGGCTGTAAAAGTAAACGCCGGTCTTGATTCCCGCCGCCTGCGCCCCCTGCACATTCTGGTCAAAATTACTGTCCTCCTCCAGCTTGCCCGTCCCATAGCCCCGGTACGCCACCCGAACGAAAGCGAATTCCACGCCGTCCTGAGCCACCTGCGTCCAGTTGATGCTTCCCTGGTGCCTGGACACGTCGATCCCCTTGTGGGAAATGACCTCCTCACCGGACATATACTGGATCTCGCCGCTCTCCAGCAGGTTTACATTCTCCTGAACCAGCTGACTCTGCTTCAGCGCCCGGTTGATGGGCACGAAATGATACTGCCCCCCGCTTGCCACCAGCAATTCCTCGGGATAAAGCGGCCGCAGGGCCTCCAGCATTGTCTGTCCGTCGGAAATGCTGGTCCTGATATTATCCAGCACTTCCTCCTGCCCCTGTTCCTGGGCGGCGCGGACAGCCTCCTGGATCCGGGATTCGGCATTCGATTCCGCTTCCAGCGCCCTGGCCTCCACCTCGGACACCGCCCGAGCCACCTGCATATCCAGTTCCTCCTGGGAATACACCACCGTCCCCCCCAGGGCCTCCACCGCATCCCCATCTTTCTCTTCCGTGATCCTGATGTACAGCGCCGTCCCGCAATACATGATGACCACCAGCACCACCAAGGTGCACAACATGACCATCGCCAGCCTGATCCGGTTCTGGCGCCTCCGCGCTTTCCGCCACTTATATTCCCGCATATCCCCGTCGTTCATCTCTTTTTTCATAAGTATTCTCCCTTGCACGTCCTTATGCCATATTCCAATCCCTGTGACTTTTCTCCTACCTTTCTATATTAAAGGAATTCGGCATAGAAATAAAGCGGAAAATATTAGTTTTTTATTAAATTTTTGCCCTCTCCCTCATCCGCAGCAAGATCTTTTTCTCCATACGGCTCACCTGCACCTGGCTGATCCCCAAGACCGAGGCGATCTCCATCTGGGTCTTATTCTGAAAATACCGCATGCAGATCAATTCCCTCTCCCCAGGTTCCAGTCCGTCCAGCAGCTGCTTTAACAGCATATGGTTCAGCAGTTCCTCCTTTTCATTGTCCTCGCTGCTGTAGATGCCCACCATGCTGCTGCCCACGCTGCTGCTGCCCCGGACCACCTTATCCACCAGGTAGACCTCGCTGCCATCGTCCTGGTACACGGCGCTGTAAATGGATTCCACTTCTATGGACGCCTCCATGGCCAGAACGATCTCCTCCCTGTCCATCCCTGTCTCTTCAGCGATCTCCTGTATGGTGGGTTCCCTGCCCAGGATGCCTTGCAGCTTCTGCCTGGCGAAACTGACTTTTGTACCGTTTTCCTTGATGGTGCGGGAGACCTTTACCATGCCGTCGTCCCGGAGAAACCTTTTGATCTCCCCCGTGATCATGGGAACGGCATAGGTTGAAAATTTCAGCCCGAGGCTTAAATCAAATTTGTCGATGGCTTTCATCAGCCCTATGGTTCCGATCTGGAACAGATCCTCCAGGTCGTATCCCCTGTTGGCAAATCTTTTTACAATATGATGAACCAGCCCCAGATTTTTCTCGATCAGTACTTCCCTTGCATCCCTTTCTCCTGCCTGTGACCTTGCAATCAGTACTGACGTCTCCTCCATGCGCTACTCCTCGCTGTCAATCCAGTCGCCCACGCCCATTTTTTTCGTCATATGTACCGTTGTGCCCTGCCCCGGACTGCTCTCCACCTCCAGGTCGTCCATGAACGCCTCCATGAAGGCGAAGCCCATCCCGGAGCGCTCCAGTTCCGGCTTTGTGGTAAAGAGCGGCTCCATGGCCCGCTCCACATCCGCCATGCCCACTCCCCGATCGGAGACCCTGATGTGCAGCAGGTCTTTTTCCAACAGGCAGTATACCCTGACCTTGCCCGGGTGGATCACCGCCTCCGGCAGCCTTTTCCCGTCAGGTCTGGCATAACCGTAAAAATTCTCATAGCCATGGATAATGGCGTTGGTCACCGCCTCGGAAACGGCAGTCTTGATATCCGCCAATTCTTCCAGGGTAGGATTCAGATGGGAGACAAACGCCGCCACCGCTACCCTGGCAAATGCTTCGTTATCGGAAATCGCATCAAAGGAAAGTTCCATCTCATTTTTCATATCCTGCATCATTTATACCAGTACCTCCACAATTTTATTTAAACCGGATACCATAAATATTCTCTGGATCTGCCTGTCCGCATGGATGGCATAGACCTTCCCTCCAAAACAGGATATCTTCCGGTACCGTCCCATGATGATCCCGATCCCCGACGAGTCCATAAAGCGCGTGTTTTCAAAATCAAACACCACGTTACACACCTCGTCACGCACCAGCAGCCTGTCCGCGTTCTCGCAGATGAAACCCGCCCGGTGATGATCCACCTCCTCCGGCAGCCTGATCATAAGACAGTTGTCGATCACCTGAAAATCCTCTGTGGAAATCTGCTCCATACTCTTAACCTCCTTTTTACCCATAAAAGAAAGAACCTGCGGCCTTGCAAGTTCTTTTCTTTGGTATGTTATGATTCGTTTTATCTGCGGATCAGTTTCCTTCCTGGATCGATTCCTTCTCCCTCTGCGCCCTCCGCGCCCTCTCCGTGTCGGGAAAGCGCTCGATCACCTGATCGAACGTCTCGATGGCTTTCTCATTGTCCCCATTTTGGTGGTATGCCTGTCCCAGCATGAACCACCCGTCCGCATTTTCGGGATTATAATAAACAGCCCTGGAAAGCCCCTCCACGGCGGCGGCATAGTCGCCCGTGCGGAGTGACTCCTGCCCTTCCGTAAAATAGGTCTCAGCAATTCGGGGACCGATGATGCCAAGAAGTTTCCCATACAATGCCTGGAACTCCTCGGACGTTTCCTCCAAAACCACATTGTCCGCAATACTCTCCAGGTCGGCGGCAGTAGCCATGACATCCTCCGGATTATCCATATAAGCGGCCGCCAGCCGCAACAGGCTGTTGATGGTCTGGAGCATGCCCGACTCGCCGATATACCCGTCCAGTTCCTGCTGCAGAGCCTCATAGTCCCTCTGCATGGACGCTATGCGGGTTTCCAGTTCCTGTATCTGGATCGTCTTGGCATCCGACTCGCTGCTGATCCTGGTGATGCTCTCCTGGGCATCATTCTTGGCATTTGACTGTGCTGCAGGCACTATCAGGAAATACACGGCGGCCATGCCGATGAGAAGACCGATACCGATATTGACAAGGGTGGACATACCGCCTTTCTTCGGTTCTTTTACGTTCAGGGGCTGGATGATGATCTCGTTATCGCTCCGATACCGCACCGAATCGTCTTTCTTCTGCCTGGAGGACTGCTTTACATTTTCCTCCGGCGCCAGCATATTTTCCACTTCTTTTAAATAGCGGAGCGCCTGGGTATTATTGCGATCGATATCAATACACTTTTTCAGTTCCCTCTCCGCCCGCTCCCATCGTTCGCTGTCTACATAGAGAAGCGCCAGCAGCAGATGAGCCTGGACAAAGCGGGGATTCATGGACAAAACCTTTTTCAGCTGGATCACCGCCAGGTCCCTGCTGTCCTGATGACAGTAGATCAGCGCCTGATTGTACTTTTTGATGGTCTGGTTGATGGCGTCCAGACGGGTGGCGTTGGACTGCACTTTCTCGATGTAATCGTCCGCTATATTCTTCTCCGGGCGCATATTCTTGCTGATGACCCACTCCCTGAGCGCAGAAACCACTTCGCCCATCTCAAAATAGACCAGTCCCAGCAGGTTTCTGGCCTCGATATTGCTCTTATTGAATTTCAGGCTCTGGCGCAGACTGATGATTGCGCCGCTCAAATCCCTGACGCTGGCACGCTCCAGTCCTTCATTATAATATATATTAGAAACGCACATGATCTTCTTGTACAGACCCACGTCTGCGCCGCAGCCCGTGCAGAAATCATATTCCGATAATTGACATCCGCAATTATAACAAAACATCAGGATACCTCATTTGCTTTCTCTTCGGATTCTTTTATCATTTTCACAAGCAGATCCGCCATATCCGTCATATCCTGATTATAGATGGCGTCCTCCGCATCCTCCACCTCCAGGCTGGGATGAAACTTTTTCAGTTCTTCTTCAAAATTTATCATTTTTGAGTAACTCCTTTATCTCGCCTGCCAGATACAGGCTTCCCGCAATATAGACGCGTCCGTCCGCCTCCCGGCTGTGCAGAAGTTCCCGCAGCGCCGCAGCCACATTATCATATACGCTGTAACAGCAGCCGGGATACCTGCCAAAGACCGCTTCCAGACGGCTCAGTTCCAGGGTCCTCCCTGTCTGCATACGAGCGACCGCTATCCTGGAGAAAAGTCCCGACCTTACCAATTCTTCCACCATTTTGTCATAGTCTTTATCCCTGACCACGCTGAATAAAAGGCTTCTGCTCCCCTGCACGCCATCCTGGGAAACGCTTTCCAGAAATGCCCTGACGCCGTCCTCATTATGGGCGCCGTCCACGTAAACCTCCGGCAGGACTTCCTCCATGCGCCCCGCCCAGAAACAGTTCTCCACACCCTGTCTGATGTGAGCCTCCGTCACGGTCCTGCCCCGGTTCAGCGTCTCTATGGCACGGACTGCCAGGGCGGCATTCTCCATCTGATAAGAAGCGATGGTCCGCAAAATAAGGCTAATATAACCATAATACTCAGTCCTCACGGAAAAATCAATGCTTTTCTTCTTAAATTTTAAGAACCGGTAGTCCTGCTTCGACACGGAATGTGCGGAAATTCCAAGGGATGCGGCTTTTTCCTCAAAAACCTCCGTAATTCCGGGTTCGCTGTCCCAGAATACGGCTTCGGCTCCCGCCTGCATGATGCCGGCCTTTTCCCCTGCGATCTCCTCCACAGTATTCCCCAGATACTCCACATGATCCAGGCTGATATGCGTGATCACGGCCAGTTCCTTTCTGGAAACAGAATTGGTGGCGTCCAACCTTCCCCCGAGGCCTGTTTCCAGGATGCAGAAATCAGGGTTCCTCTCCGGGAAAAGAACCATGGCGATAAAGAACAGATATTCAAAATAGGTGGGATGATACCCGGAATTCCCCTGTTCGATTCGACTGCTGTCCAGACTGGACGTATCCGTATCTTTCCGCTCTATCAATTCGTAAACTTTCAGGAATCCCCGCAGGAAATCCTCTTTCGATATCATCTCCCCATCCGCCACGAACCGCTCCCTGATATCCACCAGATGGGGGGAGGTAAACACCGCCACCCTGTATCCCGCCGCTTCCAGGATACTGCGCATATAGGCGCAGACAGAGCCCTTTCCGTTGGTGCCCGCCACATGGATAATCCTCATTTTCCTGTCAGGATCGCCCAGGCGATGCAGAAACGCCCTGGTGTCCTCCATGGTATTTTTCGTGGTAAAGCGGGGCGTATCGTTGAGATACGCCTCCGCCTCCTCAAAGGTTGTTATGGATCCTCTTCTCACGCCAGTTGCGCCAGCCTCTCTTTCACCTGTTCCATCATCTGCGTATATTTTGCCAGCTTCTCTTTCTCCTCGGCAATCTTCGCCTCCGGCGCTTTGGAGATGAATTTTTCGTTGGAAAGCATACCGTTGACCCGGGCAAGTTCGCCCTCCAGGCGCTTCTCCTCTTTCCTCAGGCGTTCGATCTCCTGGGCAATGTCCACCAGTTCCGCAAAGGGAATGTAAAGCGTTGCGCCGGGGATCACCACGGACACCGCATCCTGGGGGATTCCCGCCTGGTTTCTGGCCTCGGTCATTCCGCCGGGAACTGCGGCGCTTACCATGCTCACCTCATTGGCATAAGCCAGGGAAGCGAAGAACAGCCTGCCCTCGGTGAAGGTATCCAGGATCCCCTGATCCTCGCTGACCACATACACACTTGCCTTGCGGCTGGGCGCCACATTCATCTCCGTGCGGATGTTGCGGATGCCCCGGACTGCCTCCTTGATGATCTCAATGGCTTTCTCTTCTTTCCCAAAGCTTCTCTGCTCCGTGTATTCCGGCCATCTGCTGATCATAATGGACTCTTCCTCATTCTGCAATGAGCAGAAAATTTCTTCCGTAATAAAAGGCATATAGGGATGGAGCAGTTTCAGCGCGTCGATCAGCACAGTCCTTAAGGTCCAGAGCGCCGCGTTCCGGCTCGCCGCGTCATCGGAATTATACAGGCGGGGTTTCACCATCTCGATATACCAGTCGCAGAATTCATCCCAGATAAAATCATAAACTTTCTGCACCGCAATACCCAGTTCAAAACTCTCCATGTTGTCGGTGACATCTTTCACCAGCGTATTCAGTTTGGACAAAATCCACTTGTCCACAGGCTCCAGCGTATCCGCCGCAGGAACGGTTATCTCCTTGCCCTCCATGTTCATCAGGATAAAGCGGGAGGCATTCCACACCTTATTGGCAAAATTACGGCTGTTTTCCACCCTCTCATAATAGAAACGCATATCGTTTCCGGGCGCATTTCCGGTAATCAGTGTCAGGCGCAGCGCGTCCGCACCGTACTGCTCGATGATCTCCAGGGGGTCGATGCCGTTTCCCAGGGATTTGGACATTTTCCGCCCCTGGGCATCCCGAACCAGCCCGTGGAACAGCACCGTCTTAAAAGGTTTCTCTCCCATCTGTTCATAGCCGGAGAAGATCATGCGGATGACCCAGAAGAAGATGATGTCATAACCTGTCACCAGCACATCCGTGGGATAAAAATAGTCCAGATCCTCCGTCCGGTCAGGCCAGCCCAATGTTTCAAAGGGCCACAGCGCGGAGGAGAACCAGGTATCCAGCGTGTCGGGATCCTGGGTCAGATGCCCATGCCCGCACCTGGGACAGATCTTCGGTATTTCCTTTGCCACCGTCACTTCCCCACATTTATCGCAGTAATAGGCGGGAATCCTGTGCCCCCACCACAGCTGGCGGCTGATGCACCAATCCCGGACATTGTCCGTCCAGTTAAAATAAGTCTTCTCCATGCGCTCGGGAATCAGTCTGATCTCGCCCTTCTTTACCGCCTCCACAGCAGGTTTGATCAGTTCGTCCATCTTCACGAACCACTGTTCCTTTACCAGGGGCTCAATGGTGGTCTTGCAGCGGTCGTGGGTGCCCACGTTGTGAGAGTAATCCTCAATCTTCACCAGCAGACCCTGATGCTCCAACTCCTCCACAATGGCCTTTCTGGCCTCATAGCGGTCCATGCCTGCGTATTTCCCGCCGTTTTCATTGATGGTGGCGTCATCATTCATGATATTGACAATGGGCAGATCATGCCGCTTCCCTACCTCAAAGTCGTTGGGGTCATGGGCAGGCGTGATCTTTACCACGCCCGTACCGAACTCCCTGTCCACGTAAGTGTCGGTGACCACCGGGATCACCCGGTTCATGATGGGCAGCATCACGCTCCTGCCGATCAGATGGGCATACCTCTCGTCCTCCGGGTGGATTGCCACTGCGGTATCGCCCAGCATGGTCTCAGGCCGGGTGGTGGCAAAGGTCAAAAACTCCGTCTCGCTGGGCGTGCCGTCCTCGTTCATCACAGGGTATTTGATATGCCACAGATGACCCGCCTGCTCCTGATATTCCACCTCCGCGTCAGAGATGGAAGTGTTGCACACGGGACACCAGTTGATGATCCGGGCTCCCTTGTAGATATAGCCTTTTTCGTGCATCTTCACGAACACTTCCGTGACTGCCCTGTTGCAGCCCTCGTCCATGGTGAACCGCTCCCTGTCCCAATCGCAGGAGGAGCCCATCTTTTTCAGCTGGGAGATGATGCGGCCGCCGTACTCTTTCTTCCATTCCCATGCCCTCTCCAGGAATTTCTCCCTGCCCAGGTCATGCTTGTCGATCCCCTCCTCTTTCAGCTTCTCAATGATCTTTACCTCCGTGGCAATGGAGGCGTGATCCGTGCCGGGCTGCCAGAGGGCGTTGTAGCCCTGCATCCGCTTGAAACGGATCAGGATATCCTGCATGGTATTGTCCAGGGCGTGCCCCATGTGAAGCTGTCCCGTGATATTTGGCGGGGGAATCACAATGGTAAAAGGTATCCTGCCATGATCCACCTCCGCGTGGAAATATTTCTTTTCCATCCATCTCTCATATAATTTGTCCTCTATGTCTTTGGGGTCATAGGTTTTTGCCAGTTCTCTGCTCATAAAACAGTACACTCCTTTCTGCGCACACACGAAAGAACGCCCCCTGCCGACTTTTATCGGCAAAGGGCGTTATTAACGCGGTACCACCTTTGTTCCACGCCGGAATCACTTCCGGCATTCTCAGCGACTTCTGCTAAAGTCCTATCCTGTAACGGGGATAACCCGTGAGAACTTACACACGCAGGCTGCCCGTGCGTTCACATCCGCCTGTCCGCCCTGGGTCCTCCGGCTCGGAAGCTACTTTCCGCATCCTTTCCTTCAAGCAGCCTCCCAGCGCCGTTTCCTGCGGAAAACGACAGCCGCTCTCTCTTTTAAGGGGTAATGCGTACTCCTCTTCTTCATTGCCTTTGTCATATCAAAAATATAATCTATCGTTATCCGTTTGTCAATTATATTTTTAACTGTATGATAAAATATATTTTGTTACCAATAGGGAATAATTAAAACGCTGAATAAATATAAGGCACTGAAATGCCGCGTTAATGATTGGTTCCTGGAGAAACTGACAGCCTGAAACACCGGAAAGCAGAGCAGTTTCCGCAATCCGCAAAGGACATACTACTCCTATCCTATCTTCTGCAGTTTCGCTGAATGGTCCGAGACTACTTTTTTCAGCACGGAAACATCCTGCCTGATCGATTCATAGTCCTCAGTACTGTTTTTGTACCTGTTGTAAGTGGATGTATAGCAGGCTTCGATCGTATTGAGCCGGGGCAGGATTTCGTTTTCATGTATCAATTCCAGCTTCTTCACCCTGTTCTCAACTGATGTCACTCGAATGTCGATGGCATCCACCTTGTTTTCGAGCACAATCATTCTGTTCTCAAGCGCGTCCACTTTGTTTTCAAGCACAGTCAGCCGGTTCTCAAGCGCGTCCACTTTGTTTTCAAGCACAGTCAGCCGATTCTCGATCACTGTCACCCTGTTCTCAAGCACAGTCAGCCGGTTCTCGATCGCTGTCACCCTGTTCTCAAGCACAGTCAGCCGGTTCTCGATCGCGTCCACTTTGTTCTCAAGCACAATCAGCCGGTCTTCAATTGCAGTCATCCTGTTCTCCATGGATGTCATTCTGTCCTCGAGCACCGTCATCCTGCACTTAATCTCATGGACATCAATCCTGATCGGCTCGATCATGTTGGAAATAGCCAACAGTAATTCATTATCCGTCATTTGCATTCCCTCCTTTCTCCTGTAATGACTCCATTATAACAGGTTTTCGGATTTTTGCAAGCTATTTAATTGCAAACTGATAATAATTACATATGCTATCTTAACACGATCTCGAGCGCTGCACATTCTTTTCCCGTCAACTCCCTGGTCCTTGCATCCGGCTGTCCAAAGCCCACGCTGACCATGAAGCGGCTTCCGTCCACCAGACGCTCCCCCTTCTCATTTACCACTGTGAAAACGTCCCTGTCAATGGGAACCTTTACCCGTTTCGTCTCTCCCGGCTGCAGGGAAACCCTGACGAATCCGCAGAGCCTGGGTGCAGGCGCGGCATGAGCAGAATCCATATCCCTGATATAAACCTGCAGCACTTCATCCGTAGCTTCTGCTCCTTTATTTGTGACTGTTGCGGTGATATTGAGAGCCGCATCGGCCTGTAATTCCACAATTGCGTCATGACTATTTCCCGCCATACAGTCCGCCGCCCGCTCCCTCTCTGCCGATATGCCCGCTGTCTGTTTTCTCGCGCCCTGTCCATCCGCCGTCTGCTTTTCCACAGTCTTCCCGCAGCAATCCACACGCTCCAATACCACATCTCCATACGTCAGGCCGTATCCGAAAGGATAAAGGGGCGTTCCGGTAAAATAACGGTAAGTTCTTCCTCTCATGGAATAGTCCGTGAAAGCAGGCAGATCCTCCGTATCCCTGTAGAAAGTCACGGGCAGCTTGCCGGAGGGCGATATCTTCCCGAATAAAACATCGGCGATCACCCGACCGCCCCTGGCCCCGGGATACCAGGCCTGCAGCACCGCCGCGCAATGCTCGTGGGCATACCGCAGATCCATGGCGCTTCCCGTCATATTGACCAGCACCACGGGCTTCCCGATTTCTGTCACAGCCTCCAACACCTTTCTCTGGGATTCGGGCAGCAGCAGATCCGCCTTGTCTCCTGAAGCATAGCTGTTGCCGGCATCGCCTCCTTCTCCCTCAAGGCTCTCGTCCAGCCCCAGGCAAAGGATCACCACATCGCTGCGCCTTGCCACCGCCACTGCCTCGCTGACCCGGTCGGAGCCTGCGGACAGGTTTTCCACCTTATTTTTGAAAAGGTGGCATCCCTCGGAATAGTATACCCTGACGTCCTCACCCACTGCATCCTGTATCCCCTCCAGAACCGTGATATACCTGGAAGACGTGCCGTGGTAATTCCCGATCAGCGCCGCCCTGCTGTTGGCATTGGGACCTATCACGCCTATGGTCTGCATCGCAGTTTTGTCCAGCGGCAAAATGCCGGTATTTTTCAAAAGCACCACCGATTCCGCCGCAGCCCGGTCCGCCAGCTGCAGATGTTCTTTACATTCTATCTTTTCATATCCGATCTTATCATACTCAGTCTCATCAAACAGCCCCAGCAGGAAGCGGGTGGTAAACAGCCGCTCCGCCGCCTGTGTGATATCCTCCTCCGTGACCATACCCTGTTCGTATGCTTTCAACAGCTGCAGGTATGTACTGCCGCAGTTCACGTCGCAGCCCGCTTTCAGGGCCATGGCAGCGGACTCCTCCGCTGTGTCCGTGACCATATGCTTTGTGTGGAAATCCCGGATGGCCCAGCAGTCGGACACAAAGTGACCCTGAAATCCCCACTGTCCCCGCAGGATATCCCCGATCAGCGTGTCACTGCCGCAGCAGGGTTCCCCGTTGGTTCTGTTGTAAGCGCCCATGACAGCCTCCACTTTCGCCTCCCGAACCAGCTTCTCAAAAGCGGGAAGATAAGTCTCCCACAGATCCTTTTTGGAAACCTCCGCATTAAATTCATGGCGCAGACCCTCGGGACCGGAATGAACCGCAAAATGCTTTGCGCAGGCCGCCGCTTTCATGTATTCGCCGTCTCCCTGCAGTCCTTCCACAAAGGCTTTCCCCAGTTCTCCCGTAAGGTAGGGATCTTCCCCGTAAGTCTCGTGACCCCTGCCCCACCTGGGATCGCGGAAAATATTGATATTGGGGGACCAGAATGTGAGACCCTTATAAATATCCCTGTCCCCTTCCTCGGTATAAGCATTATATTTCGCCCGGCCTTCCGTGGCTATCACATCGCCGACCCGCTCCATCAGTTCCCTGTCAAAAGCGGCTCCCATGCCGATGGCCTGGGGAAACATGGTTGCCACGCCTGCCCTTGCCACGCCGTGAAGCCCCTCATTCCACCAGTTATAGGCAGGAACGCCCAGCCTCTCGATGGCGGGAGCATTGTACTTCAGCTGCTCCGCTTTCTCCTCCAGCGTCATCTTTCCCACCAGTTCCCTGGCTCTTTCCCTTGCCTTATCCCTGTCCATAATTCCTACCCATCCGCGTGTTGCGGCACGCATCCATTCTTTCTGTTGAATACGCTCATTTGATTCAACAGATACTTGTATACACAATATACTAAAAAGCACAAAAAATCAACCTTTTCTGGGATCGTAGTCCCATGACTGCGCAGTCCTCGCCAAATGCATAGGAACGCCATTTTGACTTCACGGGAGGGGGTGGACTGTTCTGTCCGCCCACATAGGAACAGAACAAATATACCTTTCCACCCAAACTGGCATGGTAAAAAAGTTCTGTTCTGGCACTTTTTATCAATCCACTTCTTCTGTATACTGCTAATAATCCATGGAAATGATGAATAAGAAAGGTGTAATTGTTATGGAAAGAAAAAAGAAATACGGATTGCTCATCACAGGGGCAGTCCTGCTGATCGTCTCAATCATTTTTGCGGTGTACGCATACAATAACAGCTATCGGGAATCCCTTGCGGCAGGCAGCGCGCTCTCGGAGGTAAAAAAGCAGATCTCAGCCATTGAGTCAGGCACCGCTTCCGGCGACCTGGACGCCCTGAATGCACAGAAAAGCGCCCTGACCGATGAGAAGCTTTCCCTGGAACGCCCCTATTCCTACAGCCTGATCCTGCTGTTCTGTGCAATCCTACTGACGGTAAAGGGAATCCATAACGCAGTGATCGGAACGCCTTCCACAGGGAAAGCGGATGCAAAACGCCTGGCACAGGCGGGTCTGCTGGCGGCGCTGTGCTATATCGGGTTCGCCGTTTTTAAGATCGATATCCCCGTGGGGCCGGAAAAGACGTCCTTTCACTTCGGCAACGTGTTCTGCGTCCTGGCGGCGCTGCTTTTGGGCGGCTACTGGGGCGGTCTGGCAGGCGCCGTGGGCATGACCATCGGAGACCTGACCACCGCCTACGTCACCAGCGCCCCCAAGACGTTCCTGTTAAAGCTGTGCATCGGCCTGATCGTGGGGCTGATTGCCCACAAGGTCTTCAAACTCAGCCGGGATCATTCCGCCAAATATATAACAGGTGTTACCATACTCGCCTGCGTGGGCGGCATGGGATTTAACGTGATAGCGGATCCCCTGGTGGGATATTTTTACAAAACATATCTGTTGGGCGTGCCCCAGGACATTGCCTCCGCCCTGGCCAAAATGGCGACCGTCACCACCGGCGTCAACGCCGTTGTAGCCGTGATCGCCGCCTCCGTCTTCTACCTGGCGCTGCGCCCGGCGCTGAAAAAGGCGGGGCTGTTCGTGGAAGTATCGCCGATGAAAGAGAAAAAGCGCGGTTAGCGCTGAAAAAAGGCTGATGAAATCTCCATGCAGCGCAGACATCCCATTTCACAGCAGAAAAGGCGGTTTGAACGCCGCCCTTTTCCGCTGTATCTATTGAATGATTACGCGTCCCTTCTTATAAAGAAATCATCTATCATTTTCTTGATCTCCGACTCCGGCATTGTCTTCAGGAGATATCCCTCCGGTTTCAGCGACATAACTTTTTTCACGCTTTCCCTGTCACCCTTTCCGGTCAGGAACATGACCGGTATATCCGCGATATCCTCGTCGGAACGGATCATTTCCAGTGCCTGTCTTCCATCGCAGACGGGCATCTCATAATCCATCAGCACCAGATGGGGACGGTTTACGGCTATCTTCTTGATGGCGGACACGCTGGAATCCGCTTCCAGCATATCGTAGTCCTCTTTCAGCAGCTGGATAATCCTGCTCCGCATAAACTCGGAGTCGTCCACCACGAGAATTTTCTTCTTCCGCTCCGCTTTTTCCGCCTTGTCCTTTACCAGGAATTCTTTGATCGTGGCCATGGCGTTCTGGTGATTGATCTCCATTGCGTTCTTACTGTCCAGGGACGCAACATCCGATACGCAGAACGTGAAATACCCCTCTGCCGTGCCAAATAAGAGGCTGCAGGCGGGCTGTTTCCGCTCAATGGACTGGATCATCTGTTCCCGGGTCAACAGACACTCTTTCTCCAGTTCAAACAGGCCGATGGTCGGAAAACTTTCCCTGAGTTTCTCCAAAAGCTGCCTGACAATATATCTGGTGACATTGAGCACCATATCGTCCACTTTCGGGTAATCCGTATTCAGTATGCTCCGTATGATCCAGAGCAAAAGCCTTTCTTCGAAAGCAATGGTGACTTCCTGTTTTTCCCTGCCGTGTCCGCGATACAGGAAACGACAGCATACCATTTTCCCAAAATCTTCCCCTGCATAATGTCCGCTGATCTTCTTCGCGTTCAGCTGGAACATCTCCCTGGTGATCTGGATGATACTGGTTTCCAGGGCGTCCTGCTCCCGTTCGTGGGGGAGCTCCGGCCACTTATTCATCGTCTTTCCCGCGATCGCCTGGTCTTCCATTATGGTATGGGCAACCACCCACCCGATGCAGACTCCCAGGAAATGACGGATGGACTCCGTCGCATACTTCGTGTCTTCCAGTTCCTTTTCCAGTGCAGGCAGCGTTACATATCTGAAATTATCATGAATACGTTTATGTATTTCATAATCACAATATTGAATGGACTTCATATATGCTTCTTCATGTTCGAAATGTTCTTCCGTATGATTCTTTACATATTTGACGCCTTCACGGCACACCCATTCGCTTTTTTTTTCATTCTGGCTGAGCGTGAGCAGCTTATTCACCGTAGAAAAAAGTACCTTATGTTCTTTGTCGATGGCGTCCACGCCGATATTGTAGCTGTCTTTCCATACTACCTGATTCATTTCACTACCCCTTCCCTGTGATTTTTATTATATGATATCATGAATCTTCGATTCATGATCGCCATTCGCCGCTCGCCGAACATGCAAGCATGTTCTTCTCGCTAACACTCATTATATCATGTTTCCCACCCCCGCGCAAGAAACGCAGGTCCGAAAACCTGCGTCCCATGACGTTTTATTTTGAATTTATTTTGTAAACTGAACCGTTACGTTTCCAACAGCGCATTCGATATCTATGGTCTTAAAGGCGTTGTTGTCCAGATACTGGTCACTGGCGAATCCGCTGCTGGAAGAGCCGCCCAGCGTCACATTTCCCATGGCCTTGGAAAGCCCGTAGTTGAAATCTTTCTGATTCCCCTCCAGGGTCAGGGACACATTTCCCATGGCGCACTCCACATCCCCGTCCCCGTTTAAGGCGCCTGCAGCCACAAACTCACCCATGCCTACCTCCGTGCTCAGTTCGCCCACGGTCATATCCTCAAGGGCAATCTGGCCAAGACCCACGGAAACTTCCAGGCTTGCCGCCTGTAAGTTGTCCAAGCTGATCTGACCCGCTCCTACCTCCAGTGAGACTTCACCCGCCTGGAGCCGGTCAAATTCCAGCCGTCCTGCCCCCACTTCAATATCCGCTTCCTCAAAATATGCGTTTTCGGGGACATACAGGATGATCCGGCATCCGTTCAGGTCATCCCACCTTTTCACCGACGACGCGGTGGACCTGATGTAAAGTGTTCCGTCCTCCACATAACCCTGTATTTTCCCGGCATATGCCGCTTCCAGGTAGAAATTGTCATCCGGGGAGGGCTGCGTGGTAAAGCTGCATGCTCCTATCTCAAAATCCAGTTCACGGATATTGCTTCCCAGGCTGTATCTGTCCACATTTCCTTTTAATATCGTATGGTTCCTGTCAAAACTCATGTTGTCCTCCACATCAAAATCCACGTCATCAAAAATATCGATATCATCCACCCAGTCCAGGACGTCCATATCGTCCACACGGATCCCCCAGTCAAAGGGATTCAGATGTATGTTTACGCGTCCTCCCGTAACGCTCTCCACCACATCTTCTATCGTAGTCCTGCCTCTGACAGTACTTGCCACCGTAGCCAGCACAAAGCCGATCACAAACAGGATAAGCGCTGTGATCGCGCAGCCTTTCATAAATTTTTTCATGACTCGTTCCTCCTATTTCTATTCCAGTTCCGCCATGTGCCTTCCTTTGGCACATTGCATTTGCCGTTCCGAGACTGTTTTTATTCCAATTGCCGCCTGCGGCAATTTGTTCCGGTCTCTTTACGCTGCCCTCTGTTTGTTCCTGCCGCTGAACAGTTTGCACAGACCCCTGAAGATCGCCGGTGTGGCGATGCCTGCCATGGCTACGGTAAGCATCAGGAACAGGATGGCCAACGCGCCACACACAAGGCCGCTGCCCAGCAGGGCCGCTCCCACCAGCGGGTCTGCCCACATACACATGATGCCCGTGATGAGCAGCCCAAGCAGTACCGTAAACAATATTACCGCCGTAACACCAAAACAGAAAATCAACACGAACCAGGATAAAATAACACCTGCCAGCGTTCCCAACAGCCCACCCGCAATCCCCAGTATCGCCGGTGAGGCCAGGATCGCGCCAATAATGATCAGAACCAGTGCCCATGTGGGCAGGCTTTCTTTTTTAGGCTGTTCCCGGCCTGCCTGTTGTCCGTCGGCATCCGGCTGCTGGTACTTGATCACAGCCCTGTTCTGGGGTTTCTGGTATCCAGCATCCCCATAAATGTCCCTTTTGATATTTTCCGCCACTTTCGCCGGATTTCCCAGCGCTTCAATAACTGCCTGTTCGTTTTCCGCACCCGCGTCATTAAAATATTCATTATAATACTGTAATGCCTCATCACGCTCCGCAGGAGAAATATTTTGAAGCAGACTTTCCAATTGTTTCATAAAATCAACTCTGTTCATACTTTGTTCCCACTCCCTTCCGGGTTTTCCTTTCCCTCATTTGAAAATATGTCCGTCCTGCCCTCGAACAGACCTGTTATTTTATCCGAATACCTGCGCCATTCGCTCTCATAAAGCCTTAACTGTGCCCAGCCTCTGCTGGTCACCTTATAATAACGCCTGTTTCTTCCGGCGCACTCCCTGTCGTATACCTCCAGGCATTCGTCCTTTTGCAGCCGCCGGAGTACCGGGTAAAGCGTGGATTCCGACAATTCAATGACCTGCCGTACATCCTGCGTGATCTTATACCCGTAAGTTCCCTCCGGCTCCTTGGAGACAACCGCCAGTACAATGGCATCCAGAAGAGCCGAACCCGTATTAAATACCATGTCATCTCTCCTATTCCAGTTCCGTCTCTTCACTTCAGCACCCTTGGCGGGGAAGAAAATTTCATCTGTACAAACCACATCTGAAATTTCCTTCCGGGTGCTTCCGTTCCGAGACTGTTTTTGATTCCAGTTCCTGCTTGCAGGAACTTGTTCCGTCTCTTCACTTCAATGTCCTTGGCGGGGAAGAAAATTTCATCTGTACAAACCACAGCTGAAATTTCCTTCCATGTGCCTTTGGGCACATTGCATTTACCGTTCCGAGACTGTTTCTCCATATAATAATATATGGCATATAATATCTCAGCTGATGAGAATACTATATGCCATATAATATTATGTGTCAATATATATTTGCCAAATATTTTCTAAAGAAATCCTAAAGATACCCAAGACGGCAATTTAGCGCTCCATCTTCCAGAAAAACGCGCTATAGGCGGGAAGCTTGCTGCCGCCGCCGAAATCATGGTCCGCGCCGCTGATCAGATCCACCGCGGTGCCGCAGCCTGCGTCAAAGTGGGCGTCAAAGTCCTCCCCGTCCGCGTTGATAGCCACAAATACCCTCTCATTGTCCGTCTTTCTCTCAAAAATACACTGCTTATTTGTCAACAGAACCGAACGGAAAGCGCCATAATTCAGGGCTTCGGAATGCTTTTTCGCCTCCGCCAGCATACGGATCCACTCACCCAGTCCGTTCCACACAGGCTCCTCAAAGCAGGGACGGAGCGCGGGATCCCCCTGGGATTTATTTCCTTCCGCACCCCACTCGCTTCCATAATAAACACAGGGAATGCCCGGCATACCAAACTGGAGCGCATAGATCAGGGGCAGATGCTTTTTATTGGTAAGGATACTGGCCACCCTGGTGACATCATGGTTATCCACAAAGGATAACAGGTGCTTTCCCTTATAAAGCGTCCAGTTCTCCGGTCCGAACTGCCTCATCAGGGAATGCACGATCTCAAACATATTCATACTGTTAAAACTGCTGTACAAACCCTTATAACACTCGTAATTGGTAACAGAATGAAGCATACTGTCGTTCATCATACGATTGTAGTCGCCGTGCAGCATCTCGCCGATCAGCACAAAATCTTCTTTCAGTCCATCCGTAAAACTTCTCAGCCTGCGCACGAAATCCTCGTCCAGACTATATGCCACATCCAGACGCAGACCGTCGATATCAAATTCATCTACCCAGAATTTCACGCTGTCCAGCAGATAGTTGACCACATCCCCATTGCGCAGGTTCAGCTTCACCAGATCATAATTGCCTTCCCAGCCCTCATACCACAGACCGTCATTATAATTGGAATTCCCGCCGAAATCAATACGGTAAAACCAACTGGTGTATGGAGAACCTTCCCGATTCCTGACCACATCCTGGAAAGGCCCAAATCCCCTTCCCACATGGTTGAACACGCCGTCAAGCACAACTTTGATACCATTCTCATGAAGTTTTCCACATACCTCTTTAAAATCCTCGTTTGTCCCAAGCCGGGTGTCTATCTTTCGATAATCCCTGGTATTGTAACCATGTGTGTCCGACTCAAAGATGGGAGAAAAGTAAATCGCGTCCACTCCCAGTTTCTTCATATGGGGAATCCAGTCCAGCACTTTCAGGATCCGATGCTCCAGCACACTGTCATTCTCAAATGGTGCTCCACAGAATCCCAAAGGATAAATTTGATAAAAAACACTTTCGTACGCCCACATATTTTGGTTCTCCTCTCACGTTCCTATTTATTTTCAGGGTTCAGATTTTTCATTGACCGGATCGGTACCATGAAAGATAACCTGCAAAACCCTTTTGTGGATAAAATGGATACCTGTGTCATTTTTTTAGAGATTTTTAAGAAAAAATCCACCAAATCCACAAAGTTATCCACATTTACACCTCTGTCATTTTACCACAATCCGAATGTCAGTTCCAGATTTTTATATCATATTTCTGCAAGTTCCGGCATTCATAAAGCTTGTCGTTTGCAATTCCTACAGCCAGGAGTCCCAGAACCTCTCCACCCGCTTAGCCACCGTATCCACCGTCACAATCTCAAAATACTCCCATTCCCTTGGAAACAATCTGCGGTAGGACACCTGCAGAAAGCGTTCGTCCAAAAGAGCAACGATCCCCACGTCCTCCACAGTGCGGATCACCCGTCCCGCCGCCTGCAATACCTTGTTCATGCCGGGATAACGGTAGGAATAGTCGAAACCGCTCTCCCCTTCCATATCAAAATACCCTTTCAGAATCTCCCTCTCGCTGCAGACCTGGGGAAGTCCCGTTCCTACAATAATGGCGCCGATCAGGCTGTCATTCTTAAGGTCTATCCCCTCGCTGAAGATCCCTCCCATCACACAGAACCCTATGAGAATGGTGTCCTCCTCCTCGATCTCCATATCGATCGCCGTCTGCAGATCACAATTCGGATTACCCCGGAACCGGGAGAGGAAATCCTCCCTGTCATTCTCGCTCATGTACTCACCCTGGAGGATGCATTCCTTTCCGTCATCCGCGAAATATCTCATATAAATATCATATATGGTGTGCAGGAAAGCGTAAGAAGGGCAGAAAACCATATAATTTCCATGCCTGTTCTTCACAATCTCGTCAATATAACGTGCGATATTATAATATTCCGCATCGGAACGTCTGGTATATTTGCTGGTCACGTCGCTGGCAAGGAACAGCGCACGCTTTTCAGGGTCAAAAACGGACTTCGCATAAACTTCATAATCCTCATCCTCTCCTCCCAGCAGTTTTTTATAGTACTGGACGGGCAGGAACGTGGCGGAAAACAAAATGGTGCTGCGCCCTTTCAGCATACAGTTTTTCAGGTTCTCCGCCGGATTGACGCAGAACAGTTTGATCAGGAAGTCTCCCTCCTCCCCCAGCTGGGTATACTTTACATAGTGCTCGTCCAGCAGTTCATACATCTCCAGAAAATGTCCAATATCAAAGTAAAAGTCCAGCAGCTGCTCCCTCACCGGCAGCTGTTCTTCCTCCTGCTCCGACAGATACTCGTCCATGACGGCATGCAGACGCATCAGGGGCTTGATAAATCCGTCTATTTCCTCCACAGTCCGCCAGCCGTCGCATTCCCGCTTCAGTGCCAGCAATTCCTCATTACACTTCTCCATGTGATAGACCATTTTGGACGCATAGCCCTGGCGTATCAAAATACTTCTGCCCCCATGAAGCTTATTGGTACTGACCTGGTCAATCAATGTCCGCTCATCCTGCGGGATTGACGTCCCTGTCATATCCAATGTCATTTGTCCTGAAATTTCCTTAGTTTTCACTGGTTTAGATGTTTCTGACAAGATCGTCTGTTTTAACTCTCTACGAATTTCCAGAAAAGTATTTTTGTAGAGAGAAGCACTATACATCTCCCTTCCCCTCTCCAACAGATTATGCGCTTCGTCTATCAGGAAAATATACTTTCCGCTGTTTCCCTCCGCGAAAAATCTCTTTAAGTAAACATGGGGATCAAAAAGGTAATTATAATCGCCGATAACCCCATCCGCAAAAAGACTCATATCAAGGCACATTTCGAAGGGACACACCTGATATTTTTCCGCGTACTCCGCAATCCGTTCCCTGCTGAAACTCTCCTCCGAGGTCAGCAGTTCATACAGGGCGTCGTTGATCCTGTCGTAATGTCCCTTTGCGTAAGGGCAGTACTCAGGGTTACACTCTGTCCGCTCCATGAAACAGCTTTTTTCTTTAGCGGTCAGAATCACGCTCTTAAAATGAAGCCCTCTCTCCCGAAGCAGCTTGAAAGTCTCTTCCGCCACCGTTCTGGTGATGGTCTTTGCAGTGAGATAGAAAAGTTTTTCCGCCATGCCCTGCCCCATGGCCTGGACGGCGGGATATATGGTGGAAATGGTTTTGCCTACTCCGGTGGGCGCCTCCAGAAACAGTTTTTTCTTATGATAAATGGTGCGGTAAACATGGGTCACCAGTTCTTTCTGCCCCTCCCTGTAGGAAAAGGGAAATTCCAGTCCGTTTATGGAATCCTGACGGATACGCTGCCAGTCACAGGAATAATCCGCCCATTTGCGGTAAGATTCCACCAGTTCGCCAAACCAGCCCTCCAGCTGCCGGAATGTGAAATCTTCATAAAAATAGCGCAGCTGCTCTGTTTCCATGTTACAGTAGGTCATACGCACACGGATCTCTTTCAACCCCTCTTTCAGGGCGCAGATATAGGCATAACATTTTGCCTGCGCAATATGCAGGGGCATGGGGCCTTTCATTTTCTCCAGATCCCGGTATGTACCTTTAATTTCATCGATGATGACCTGACCCTCATGATGGATGATACCGTCGGCGCGTCCCTCCACCACCAGAATGTAGCGATCCGTGGGCAAATTATAGCGCAGTGTGACCTCCGCCTCGTATTCCGCCCCCATCCTGCGCTGGATCATGCGGTGGATGCGTCCGCCCTCCTGCATGGCATTGTCAGGAGATACATGACGCCTGTTATCAATATCCCCATGACGCAAGATGAACTCTACCAGCGTCCTGACCGAAACCCTTATTTCCATCGGGGGAAATATCTGTTCCGCAGGGCCGTTATCCGGTTTTTTGTTAGCGATCCCTGTTCCCATATCAGTCTTATTCCTCTGTTTTCGTTTCTGCATCCGCAAAAGGAAACTCCCTATGAAGATAGTACGCTATCCTACACAGGGAGTCAATTTGCTTTTTCTTCCGAATCACACCCTTAAATGCGGTACGCCTGTATGCTCAGGAGGCCACCGCCAGCCCGTTCAGCATTTCCTCCAGATCCGCACTATATCCGTCATAGGAAACTTTCAGCAGATGATTGAAATTCAGCCCATACACTCCTAAAAATGATTTGGCATCCACCACATACCTGTTGTACGAAATGTCAATATCAAAATCGCACCCGGAAGCCACATCCACAAAATGCTGCACTTTATCAGGTGTCAAACGAATTGTCTTTACCATAACGAACCATCCTTTCCAAATACTGAACCATACATCGTTGTTTCTATATTCTTCATTATATCCCGATCAATTAAATTGTAAAGCTGATAACTTTTCAAAATTTTTCCTGAAAAAGCAGGTTTTTTTGTGCATTTTACTCATTATTCCGAAATTCTGTCATAAATTCCAAAATTCCGTCATATTTTTCCGAAATTTCAGGGGAAGCATGTTCTGCTGCAGTTTCAGGTTCTTCCGTTCCTCAATGGCTATTTTATGGCAGAAATACTGAAAAAGTTCCTGATATTCCCGCTCCTGTGCCGATATCCTGAACGCGGGATCATCCTCTTTCCCTCCCCCGTAAAACAGATACCACTGCTTTCCCGCAGGATGGATGGCATAGATTCCCCTGCGTTCATCCTGGATCATGAAATTTTCCTGCGGAAGCCTGTCCGAAAAATGGGGCATCAAAAAAGCCACCACATTATTCCCGGGATCTATCTTTGCATAAAGCACACCGTTTTCCAGTTCCTGAAAACGCAGGAATTCCCGCAGATGATCCAGTTCCCTGCCTGCCATCCTTGC
The DNA here is from genome assembly GCA_023667395.1 of Blautia sp. GTDB lineage: Bacteria > Bacillota > Clostridia > Lachnospirales > Lachnospiraceae > Acetatifactor. Next base: position 48,451 of record JAMPAC010000004.1, read on the forward strand.
AAGGGCAAAGGCATGATGCACCTCGTTGTTGGCAAGATTATCAAACAGATGACCCGCTCCGCGCCTGGCCGACAGCCCGTCCACCACCGTCCGGTACACCGCCTGCGCTTTCCCCTCATCCTGCGAGGCAAGCGCCAGACACAAACGCATATAGTCATCCTCCCCAAAAATACGGTACAGGGAACGCATTACCTTATTCATTTTCTCCCGGTTCGGCATCACATATACATCCTCCGCAAACAAAATGGGCTCTTCTGTCAGGCTGATGCAGGTGTCCATATGATCCCGCTTTTCCTCGTAGGCCAGATAGATTGCCGTAAAAATGCTCTCCAGGGAATCCTCGCATCTGTACACTGTCATCCTTATGCCTTCTCCATTCTCACTGACATTAAACTTTATCACTTTGCTGTAATTTCACCCTGCAATTTCAAACGCCTGCAACGGCATCATATGGACTATACTCCCTACAGCTGCCCCACAGCCGCCTGCATCCTGTCCGCCGTCGTCACAGGCTGCTCAAAACTGCCCACGTCAAACAGGGACATCTGCCGATAACTCATGCCGTCGCTCCCGAACCTGATCCGCTCCTGTTCCTCCGTCAGATTCCGCACAATATAATCTTCCTCCAGCTTCACCGGATACATCATCCTGCCGCTGCAGGTAATAAAATATAACGCCCGTTTCAGAACAACCCCAATCTTTTTTAAATCAGCGAAAGTCAGGTTCGCACTCCTGCGTGCCGCCACAATCCTCCGGGCGCTTTTCACACCCACGCCGGGAATCCGCAGAAGCTGCTCCATGGGCGCCCTATTGATCTCCACGGGAAACTGCTCCAGATGCCTCACCGCCCAATCCTCCTTGGGATCCAGCATCACATTGAAAAAAGGACGCTTCTCGTCCAGCAATTCCTCCGCCTTAAAACCATAAAACCGCAGTAGCCAGTCCGCCTGATACAGACGGTGCTCCCGAAGCAGGGGCGGACCGCCGGGCAGTGCGGGAAGCTGTCTGTCCCCCGTCACATTCACAAAGGCGGAATAAAAGACCCTCTTCAGGTCAAATTTCTGGTACAGGCTTTCCGCCACGTTCAGGATCTGGTAATCATTCTCCGGCGTAGCGCCAATGATCATCTGTGTCGCCTGCCCGCCGCCCACAAACGTGGGCGCGTTCCGGTAAAGCACCAGATCGTTTTTATTCTCCACAATCCCATTCTGGATCTGCCGCATGGGAGTGAGGATGTTTTTCCGGTGCTTATTGGGCGCCAGCGCGCGCAGCCCCGCCGCCGTGGGCAGTTCCAGGTTAACACTCATCCTGTCCACCAGAAAGCCGATACGGCGGATCAGTTCCGGATCTGCACCGGGAATGGCTTTCACATGGACATACCCGTTAAAACGATACTGCTTCCGCAGCAGCCAGATCGTCCGGAAAATCAGTTCCATGGTAAAGGAAGGACTGTTCAAAATACCGGAACTTAAAAAAAGTCCTTCTATATAATTCCTGCGGTAAAATTCCACTGTCAGCCTGCATACCTCATCCGGGGTAAAGGTGGCCCGGGGCACGTCATTGGAACAGCGGTTCAGGCAGTACTTACAATCATAAATACATTCGTTGGTGAGCAGTATCTTCAAAAGGGAAATACAGCGCCCGTCGCTGCTGAAACTGTGGCAGATTCCCGCCGCCACACAATTCCCCATATCCACGCCGTTCCCCTTACGGTCCACGCCGCTGGAGGTACACGCCACATCATACTTCGCCGAATTCGCCAGGATCCCCAGCTTTTCCATCAAAGGCATCTCTTTTCCCGTAGTCAGGTATTCCATGGCAGAGTCTCCCTTCTTTGCAAGCTTAGAACATTTGTTCTGTATCTACCATAGCACATATGTTCTGGTTTTGCAAGCAGCTTATGTAAATTTTTCGTATTCAGCGTAACCGTTCAGTATAATTCAGCCCCGTTAGTATCCGGCGGCTTGGCGGTTTGCAGATAAAGGAACGACGGAAACGTGTAGTCCTGTTCTGAGCGGACTTTGGGGGACGCACCTGGCGGGAATGAAATCCACGCCGTCCCACTGGCAAACCTCCAGAAATCCAAAAAAACTATTGCAAAATCCCCCAAAAAGCAGTTAAATGATATATGAAAATAATTCACACCATAAGGAAACCAAAAACATGTCAAATTTAAAACTACCCAAAGACTACACCTCCGAACTGAACCTGCACGATACCCAGGTGGCCATCAAGACGGTAAAGGATTTCTTCCAGACCCTGCTGTCGGAGCGCCTGAACCTCCTGCGTGTGTCCGCTCCCCTGTTCGTGGATCCGGCCTCCGGCCTGAACGACAACCTAAACGGCGTGGAGCGCCCCGTCTCTTTTGATATCAAATATCAGGAGGGCAGGGAGGGCGAAATCGTGCATTCCCTGGCAAAATGGAAGCGTTACGCCCTGAAAAAATACGGATTTGCCGCAGGCGAGGGGCTCTACACCGATATGAGCGCCATCCGCCGGGACGAGGACGTGGACAATATCCACTCCATCTATGTGGATCAGTGGGACTGGGAAAAGATCATCCGCAGGGAAGACCGCAACCTGGACACCCTGAAAGATACCGTGCGCGTCATTTACAAAGTGCTTCGCAAGACGGAAAAATACATGGCGATCCACTTCGATTACATTGAAGAAATCCTGCCCCATGATATTTTCTTCATTACCACCACGGAACTGGCGGAAATGTTCCCTGACTACTCCCCCAGGGAGCGGGAATATTACATAGCCAAGGCAAAAGGCGCCGTCTGCATCATGCAGATTGGCGATAAACTGGATAACGGCGAGCCCCACGACGGGCGTGCGCCGGATTATGACGACTGGCAGTTAAACGGCGATATCATCGTGTACTACCCGGTTCTGGATATCGCGCTGGAACTTTCCAGCATGGGCATCCGCGTGGATAAGGAATCCCTGCTGTCGCAGCTGGATAAGGCGGGATGCCCCGAGCGCGCGAACCTGCCTTTCCACCAGGCGGTCATCAACGAGGAAGTGCCCTATACCATCGGCGGCGGCATCGGCCAGTCCCGTATCTGCATGTTCTTCCTGCGCAAGGCGCATATCGGCGAGGTACAGAGTTCCCTCTGGCCCGAGGACGTGATGGCGGAAGCGGAAAAAAGAGGTCTGCAGCTTTTATAAGCTGCGGACCCCTTTCTCATTCATAAAAGGCAAACCGGTCATTCCGCCAGGTCTGCTCATATCCGTTCCTCTCCATAAAATCCCGGATCAACTGCCATTTTTCCTGAAGCAGTTCCCATTTTTCATCCTGCACCGATTCGTCCCAACTGCAGTCCACTAGGACAACGGGCTTATCTGCACTGCCATCCCGTATCTGCCTTTCCGTCTCCTCCAGGTCGTCCCGCAGGGTCTCGCAGCCATAGGAGCGCAGGTCGATCCACGCGTTAAAGGCGGGCGGCATCTGCAGATAATAGGAAAACGCCGGTATGTTCCCAAACAGGATCACTTCCCTGCCCTGCAGCCCCCGCTCCTCCACATAGCCGCCAAGTTCCGTCAGCCACTGCGCCCTCTCGGGGCTCATCTTTATATTCTTTAAAATCTCATTATTTTCCACCGATGCCGTCAGGTTGTATACCCCGGTTGCCTCCGCAAAGACAAATCTGGTCCCGAAACCGCCAAACTGGAACAGGCACATGCCCAGGAATGCCGCCAGGATTGCTTTCACAGGGAAAGCGCGGAATGTGATCTTTCCAATACGTTTTTCCGTCACATGGACACAGAAGCGCCAGCACTGCCACAACGTATAAGGCGCTGCCACAAAAAGGTTGTTCATGCTGGGGTACACCCTGTTATTGCTGCCCAGCGAAGTCAACAGCACCACCAGCACTACCATGGCGCCGATGAGCCTTTCCTGCTTTGTACTTTTAGGGTTCAAAAAGCTGACCGCGCCCGTAAACATCGTCAGCATCAGAAACAGAATACCCGGCCGGAGCATGGAACCGTAGCTGATGGGACCGTCCCGCAGGAAATCCAGGGAACAGAATCCGTTCAGATACAGCCATGCCAGCATGATCGCGCTGACCATGCCCCAGAGGATCCTGCTCTCCCACCAAAGAGCCCTTTCCATCCCGCACCGCTTCTGGAACAGCCAGCCCACTGCCGCAGATAACGCCAGTCCCCCCACCAATGCCAACACAAATAACACATTTGGCTCCAAAAGTCCGGAACCGGCTGCCATGCCTGCCTGGCTGCGAATGCCTTTCACATACAGCCATCTCACCGCCACCGCCCCTGTGAACGCCAGGAGAACCCTGCCGCAGCACCACCAGAGCATTTTCTGAAGCCTGCCATAAACCCGCAGCAGCAGATCCACCATCACAAAAAACAGGATCCCCGCCGCTAAGATCACGCCGATCCGTATCACCCAGTAGAAATTTTCCACATAGGTATTTATCATCCCCATGAGCATGGAGTCCGCCTTATAATCCGTGGCGGTGTCCGTCATGGCAAACAGTCTCCGGATCCCCGCCGCATAATTTCCAAGACCATATCTCACATGGATGAACCCCAGCAGCGCAAGCAGCGCGCCGCCATACCCCGCAAAGCACCAGAACGTATGCTGTCCCATCCTGCGCCACAGGCTTTCGCCCTGCACCGCCCGCCTGTCTTTCTCCTGAAACCACGCCGCCGCGTCATAAGCCCACACCGCCAGGATCATGGCCGCCTCAGGCAGATTGGAGAACCGTACCAGCACGTTTGCCCCCAGACAGACCCCCGCCAGCACAAGGCAGGCTTTCTTCTCCTCCGTCAGCCCCCGGTACAGCAGAATCACACATCCCAGGAAAAGCACATAGGTCAGGTAATTATACAAAAGCGCCGTGGGGCACCAGCAGAGGCTGACAGCCATCATTTCCCCCGCAAACGCGATCCATCCGGGCACTTTCAGCCTGCGGGTGCAGAAAAAATAGCCCATCACTGCCAGCAGACTGACAAACAGCCCGGTGTAAAAGTTCATCCCCATCAGGCTCCCGGCGCCGGGCAGCTTTGTCAGCAGGTTCCCGGCCGCGTTGGCGAGATAAGTGGAAAACAGCCACATGGGATCCATATGCTCCGTTCCCATGTACTGAAAATTCGCATAATTATAGCCGGTATCCCAGAAGTCCAGTCCCCAGTCGATGTGGCGCAGGGGATAAAAGACCATTATCACTATAAACAGATTTTCCAACAGGTTTGTCCGGCGGTCATATTGCATCATTTTTTGTCCAGTCATCTTTCCCATAAGGCCTGCCTTACTGCTGCATACTGGCCATCAGCGCCGGGATCAGCTGCTTCTTCCGGGAGATCACGCCCTCCAGCCGGAAAGAATCCTCATCCGCCTGGACACCGAACGCATTCTGGATCAGTTCCTCCGCATTTTCCCCCACATACAGCAGTTCCGTGGACTCGCTGATGATATTGGTGAGCATGAAAAAGATCATATTGACTTTCGCGGCCTCCTCCGTCTCTTTCAGATAAGGCAGAAGCCTCCCCTTAAGATCCGCCAGTTCCTCCTCCGTCATGGCGTTGACCTGGCCAACCCCGAAAGAAATGTCATTGCTTGAGAACGTCTTATAGTCCTGGTAAAAAATCTCCTTAGGATCCTTGTCCTTCAGGTTGCTCCCCGCCTTGAACATCTCCCGGGCAAACTCCTCCACTTTGATCCCCGCAATGGACGCCAGTTCCTCCGCCGTCTGCCTGTCATATTCGGTGCAGGTGGGGGAACGGTACATCAGCGTGTCGGAAAGGATCGCCGCGCACAACAGGGAAGCAATGGTTTGGGTAATCTCCACTCCGTTTTCCCGGTACATCTGGTAAATGATCGTGGCGGTGCAGCCCAGGGGCTGATTGCGGAAAAATACCGGCGCGATGGTCTCCAGGCTTCCCAGCCGGTGATGGTCAATGATCTCCAGGATCTCCGCGTTCTCTATGCCATTTACCGCCTGATTCTTTTCATTGTGATCCACCAGGATCAGCTTCTTGGGCGACATATTCAGGAGATTCCGCCTGGATATCATGCCCACATAATTGCCATATTTATCCAGTATGGGAAAATCCCTGTGCCGCTTCTTCGCCATCACTTCCTTGATCGTCTCGGTAAATTCGTCCAGCCGGAACGTGACCAGACTGTCCCGCCGCATGAAATGGGCAATGGGCATACTCTGGTTGATCAGCCTGGCCACCGTATAGGTATCATGGGGCGTGCCGATCACCGTGCAGCCTTTCTCCTCTGCCAGCTTCCTGATGGTCATGGAAACGGGTGCTCCCTCGCATACAATGATACAGTCCGCGTTCATCTCGATGGCGCAAAGCTGGGATTCATACCGATTCCCCAGGATCACCAGGTCGTGTTCCTCAATATAATTTTCCATCAGGTCGGGATTGGCCGCCGCGATCAGTACCTTTCCCTGATCAAAAATCGCGTTCTCATCCCCGGTCACCAGATGTCCGTCCAGGGTCTCCAGGATATTCTTATACCTGGTCTTTGCCGTGGCAAGGATCCTGCTGTCATAGACGTCCATGTAGGAAGTGGCAATATCGCCTATGGTGATCAGGCCTGCCAGCTTATTTCCCTCCGTGATGGGCAGGGTAACCACATTCTTGTCCCGCATCAGGGTCCACGCCGTCTTCAGGGAAATGCCCTGATCCACACCCGCCGTCTCCCGGATCTCAATGTCCCGCACCTGGGTCCTGACATCCTTTATGTACACGGGCGGCTGCACGCCGAACCGCTCCATGACATACTGGCTTTCCTCGTTGAGATGCCCCGCACGCACGGCAATGTACTCCACATCCCCATTTAACTTACTCTTTAGATGGGCATAGCAGATCGCGGAACAGATGGAATCCGTATCCGGGTTCTTATGCCCTATGACAAATACTTTTTCTTTCTTGATGCTCATGTGTCTTATCCTCTTTCGATGGCTAGATTCTGGATCAGGACATTATACCATGATTCCGTACGCTTCAGCGCACACTCAATTCAGAAGTTGACACAATGCCCTTCAGTGTCAACATTATACCATCATCCGGTTTTTTTTACCATATTGTACCGGACTTTTTGTATATATTACGTAACAGTTCGTAATGGTTCCGTAACCTGTCCGAACTGTTACGTTTTCTCACTTTTTGAATACTTTATTGAATATTTTCTTCTTGCATTTAAACACTTATAATTATATTATGAACCTACTAACCGCAAAGGAGGCCGTGCCTATGAAAGAATTCGTCCCCTACAAACATGAAAAAGAGGTCATCTCTATCCGCATCGATTCTGAAATGCTGAAAACGGTTGACTCTTCTGCAGAGCACGCAGGTATCAGCCGTAACGAATTTATCAATCAATGCATTGCGTTTGCCTTAAATCACTTATCCGCTAAGGATAAGTGACTGGCCGTGGTTTTAGTATACCAACGCCCCCTGCGTCATGCAGGGGGCGTTTACTTTTCTTCCCACTCATATCCATTCACAGTCCCAGCCAGTTTTTAAGCGGATTCACCTTTCTCGCCTGCTCCATGATCTCCCCACGGTTTTCCCGCAGATACCGCTCCAGTTTGAACACTTCTTCATCCGAGAATCCCTCCGCATGGTCCACGATGCCGTCAGGTACGATTCCCTCCGCGATATCCTTACCGCGGATAAAAGACACCCTGACATAACGCCTGTCCCCTTTATTGATAATTCCCGATACCAACATATTTACAGAATCCATTGCGCACCCTCCATAAATATCAGTATACCATTATATCCATGTAAATGCAATTTATGGTATACTTTTATAAAAACCTGATCAGAAAAAGGAGAGCATTTTATGAGCGACTTGCAGACACACATCAAAAACTATCTGGAACATTGTCGACACCAGAAACGGTTGGATGACAAAACATTGAAAGCATATCGGATCGACCTGACGCAGTTCTCCGCCTGCTTCCCATCCGCCGACATCACGGCAATCTCCCCTGACAAACTGGAACAATACATAGCGACTTTGCATCAGAAATATAAGCCTAAAACAGCAAAAAGAAAAATCGCTTCCTTAAAAGCATTCTTCCACTACCTTGAATACAAAGACCTGATCGACCGCAATCCTTTCAACAAGATCCATACCCGGTTCCGGGAACCTGTCATTTTACCCAAGACCATCCCTCTCCATACTGTAGAAGCGCTCCTGTCCACGATCTATCAGCAGCAGAAGAACGCAAGGACAGTCTATCAGCAGCGTAACGCCCTGAGAGACGCTGCAGTGGTTGAAATGCTTTTCGCCACCGGAATGAGGATCTCGGAACTGTGTTCGCTGGAGGAGCAGAGCGTCAACTTATATGACAAAAACATACTGATCTATGGAAAAGGCTCCAAGGAACGGAAAATACAGATTGGCAATGATGACGTCATAAAGATCCTGGAGGAATATAAAAACAGTTTTCGATCCGAGATCAAAAACTGCGGTCACTTTTTTGCAAACCAGAATAGCAGTCCTCTGTCCGATCAGTCCGTCCGCAGAATGATAAATAAGTACACCCGGCTCGCCGCCATTGAGCTGCACATCACACCTCACATGTTCCGCCATACTTTTGCCACCAGCCTGCTGGAGGCGGATGTGGATATCCGATACATCCAGGAGATGCTGGGGCACAGTTCCATCAATATTACGGAGATCTATACCCATGTGGCAATGTCCAAGCAGCGGGATATCCTGACGACAAAGCATCCACGGAAGGATTTCCGGATATAGCATTGCGGGGAAACAGGATTAGACTGAATAGGGATGGAAGTAATTTTTGATGCATAGGGCTTTACCTGCGTATCAATGGATAATTAAAAGTTATCCATTGATTGGGATGGATAGCGATGGAATGGATTACTGATGGTTGTCTGACGATGGAAAATGGAAAGGTGTAAAAATCATGCAGAAAATAGGGGAAGTTTTTTCTAAACAGGAAATAGCATCAGCCGCTGATTTTTTAAAGACGCTTGTCCCCTTGGAACCCTTGAGAGATGCAGAAAGTTCATTTGAAGGAATTAATCAGAATTATGATAAAACCTTTGACGGCTCTCTAATGCGGCAGGGAGCATATGACAATTGTAGATTTACAAATGTGACTTTTGAGGGAACAGCAGGAAATAATTCTGTCTTTAAAAAATCTAAATTCACTGACTGTAAATTTATCAAGGCAAATTTTATGTATTCTGATTTTTCTGATAGCAGCTTAAAAATCAAAGCATATTCAAGCAGCTATGATTTTTCTGACTTTACAGGAACCACTATTTTTGACAGCAAAATGGATGGGGTTTCTTTCAAGGAATGCTATTTTCGGAACAGCACCTTGGAAAATGCAAAAATAAGCAAGTGTGTCTTTTCAAGTTCAACTTTTAACAACTGCTTTTTTAAAGATGTGGATTTTTCTGCAGCTACATTGGATTTTTCTGAGATTACAGACACAAAATTTCAAACTGTGATTTTCCCGTTTTTCGGAATATTGAACCTAGTAAATGGTTTTAAACAAATAATCAGTCAGAAAGCCGTTTCATTTAAAATAGTGAGTTCTAATTATACAGTAGAAAGTGAGCAGTATATTGAGGATATTAGATTACTAAAACCAGTTTTTTATTATGAAAATAATTTTTTAGCGCTTGCAAATATCTATGCCTATGATGGAGAAATAAGAAACGCATATGATACAATATTAAATGGTTTGGCATATGCGTGTCAAAAAAAGAATTTCAGTCTGATGCGGCATCTTTGCAGATTTGCTTCCGTGAATAATATTTTTAATCTAAAACAGCTAAAATCATTTTATAGCTTTTTGGAAAATAACGTTAATGTTCAACGGTTACAATATGTAGAATATCACAACTATCTTAACGAACTTTCTATTGCGAAAAGTTTGCTTATTGACTGTCCTTTTAATAGGGACATTATGGAAATAAACTTAAAAACAAATTTTAATTACAGTGATGCGGGTAAACTAACAGAAACAATGAATATTATAAACAGCACCTTGAAGCAATATGCACCTGATTCAAATAACCACATAACCGTCAGACATAATTCTCCAATAGACCTTACAATTATTGTATCAGATAATGTATATACGTTAATTTTGGTATTTATGGCACTTGCGCTGGTGTTTGATAAAACATGTAGCGGAATAGAAAAAATACAAAATATCCTTAAGAACCATCAGGAAATCAAGCTTCAAAAAATAGAAATTGAAAAAATGAAAGCAGAACAGGAAAAGCAACAGAAAATTCACCATATACTGCTTCCCGATGATTTTGAAAAAATTTCTTATATTGTTAAACCAATCCATAATTTGCCATCAGAACTTCGAAACTATAAATGATATGACGGGCACAGTAAAAGCAATGAAAATGCATACTGTGCCCAAGTACTTAGCGACCACCGCCGCCTCCGCCACCACCGCCGCCTCCGCCTCCGCCACCACCGCCGGACATTGCAGTTGAGTAGTCATCATCATATGTTTCCTCCATATGATATTTGGCAGTTAATTCTGCAGCATCTTCGTCAAAGATTGCGAGAATGCCATGTTCTAAAGCCATATCACACTTCCTCCTTCTTTTTGAATTCTGTTAAATATCCTCGTTGATACAATTTTAAAAATAAAACATTTAAATCTTCAGGTACATAAACATTTGGATCATGCAAAGTAAGATAATCCATGGCATCTGATATGGTATGTGCCGTTTTAAAAAAATCAAAAATAAATATTAGATGTTTATTTCCAATCATATAATGATGTGTTTGCCAATTGTAGATAATATATATGTTTCGCTTTGTGTCAAAACCATATACTATCGTATTTGGAATGAATACTTCTGTCTGCGAATCTATTGCGGAGGCGTTAATTGCAGAGATAGCGCTATTTTCGTGGGCTTTCCATCTCAGAGTATATCTTGCGGTTTCACTAAGACGATAAAATATATGCGGTCTTACAAAAGCATCCGTTGGCATCCACGGATATAACATTTCACGCATATATTGATCTCGTTCCATAAATAGCTGTTTTTCTAAGTCGCTTCCTCTGTCCCATTGCAAAATATTGCCCAGAAAGTCCTGTAATGGACAGGGATAAAAAACCCTTTGTATTTCATACTTGTCCAAGCAGCGGAATATATGGCTGCTAATATCCAAATTAAATACATTGATATTAAATGAAACAAGAGGATACTTTTCGCATAGATAGCGCAGATAATCGTAAGTCTTTTTGCGCTCGTAAGAGGTTTCGCCAGGGAATCCGATAATCATTGGAAAATGGATAGAGATCCCTGCGTCCGAATATGCAGAACATATTTCCTCCACTACTTCAAACGAAAAATCCTCATTGAACTTATTCATTGCTTTAAGGATATCAAGGGATGCCGATTCTAACCCCAATCTTAATTCTTTTAACCCTGATCTTTGAAGACGTTCAATCAAGCTTTTATCTAAAAGCAGCTTCTCTACGCGACATCGCACCTGCCATATAATATCAATATTATTTTGTATCAAAAAGTCTGCTATATATTTTAATTTTTGTGGATGAATTGCTTCATCAATAAACCATACATATTTTATTTCTTTGCATAGGTATGCTTTAAGATAATTTAGCGAAATATCAAGTGCATCCGGTGTTGATTCATTATTATTCAAGTGATATTTTTTGTTAATTCCACAAAATGTACATTTATTCCAATAGCATATATTATAAGGCTGTAAATGTACATTAATCAGTTTGCTTGTAGAATATGGAACTTCAAAGACTGGCGCATAATCCTTTTCTTTCGCTGCATAAGGAGTTGCATATATTTTATCTTTATTTCTATATATTAAGTTTGAAACTGTCGAAAGTGCTCTCCCATTTTTCAGTGCACTAAGCAACTGTTTTTCTGTTTCATCAAAGTATTCTAAAATAATTGAATCAACCATTTTAAACAAATATTTGTTTTGAGTCAAATAGGATTCCAACTTATTTAATGAGTAATACTCCGATGAGTGGCGCGAAATACATATATGCACATCCGGAAATTCCTTTTTTATTAAGAGACATATCGCCATATTATAGAAAGTCGGCGCCCCGTCTATAAAAATAATGGGTGCCAAAGCTTTCCTGACCTGAGGCAGGACATATTGCCTAATAAAATTCAGATATGGATTTTTTTGATCATCCAAGCAATCAAAATATATTTGAGAAGCAGAAAAATTGTTTATTTCAAAACCGTTTTGAATCGTAAGCCGATGAGGATTGAAAGCATACTCCGAATATATTTTGCAAACAATACTGAATGTTTCCACATAGCAAAAAAAATCTTTTGCTGTTATATCTGGATTACAAATAAAATTTTTGGCAATCTCAACTTGTTTTATGAAAGTTTCAACATCAGATATGACCGCAATGTATTTCGGTGATGATGGAACTATTTTATCAATAACATGTTTTATATTTGCCGCATCAAAAATAAGAGTCCAGAAAAAATCTGTAGCATCCAATTTGTTCCCATCCAAATTTAAAGCAGTGGTTGACAAACCGTTTGGAGTTGGATTATAAAATTCATGAAACAATCCGCTCACAGATGAAATTCGTATGCAGTTCATAATACTTCCTCACAAAGTAATCCATTCCATCGCTATCCATCCCAATCAATGGATAACTTTTAATTATCTTTCAATTGCCAGCCATTTTTTCATCATGCCGTACCATCATTGCATTATAATGCCACTGGTTGTCTAAATTAGTGTTTTTTAATATTATATCACATTCTAAATTAAATGTCACTCCATTTAATATCTTTTTGCAGTCATTTTTAAACACGCATCCACCTGCCTTAATGCGATATTCTGTCATTCCGCAAAATCAGCTTCTGCAAAAACACAGATATTCACATACAAACCCCCTGTAAATTTCCACTTTCATATGGTACAATGACCTTATTCATGCTATAATAAATACGGATTCCAGTACGACAGTACCAATGATCCCTTACGAAAAATATCTGGCGGGAGAAACAAAATTATGATCTTATCCGATAAAACCCTGCTCAAAATGCTCGAAAACAAAATCCTGACAATCTCCCCGCTGGAAAGGGAGCAGATACAGCCTGCCAGCGTGGATATTCGTCTGGGCAATACTTTCAGCGTCATTGAAGATTCCCCTACCGGCATTATCACCCTGGATAAGGAAATATCCTACAAAACAATTTCTACAGACACCTATATCCTGCTGCCCGGTCAGTTCATCCTTGCTACCACCATGGAATATTTCGAACTGCCTGATGATCTGACCGCCTTTGTGGAGGGCAGGAGTTCTCTGGGAAGAATGGGATTGTTCATTCAGAATGCGGGCTGGGTGGATCCCGGCTTTCAGGGAGAGATAACCCTGGAATTATTTAACGCCAACCGCTGTGCCATCGAATTGAAGGTCGGCCGCAGGGTCGGCCAGCTTGTGTTCGCCCGGCTGGATGATACGGCGCTGCACCCTTACAACGGCAAATACCAGCACCAGAAAGGCGCCACAGGTTCCAAAGTGTTCCTGGATATTCCTCAATGAGACCCATATATGTCCTGGAGCAGAAGCTTCACGAAATCCCTGACCAATTTCCAGTACTCGTATTCCATATCTCCCGCATGTCTCGTAAGTTCCTCTCCCAGGACGCTTTCCGTGTCCGGCGCTATATGGACATTGAACACATTTCCATTTTGAAATTTTTTGACCACAAAATATCTTTTTACAAATCTTCCGTCCTCCTGTTTCATATAAAGCAGATACGCCCTCAAGATGCCGCCAGTTCCGGAATTACCCTGGGGCACATTGATCTGCAGGAAACTGATGCCTCCCCGTTTGAACATTTCCGTTTTAAAATCATCCCGCTGAAAGGGACAGGGCTGGCCGTCATCTTCACAAAGCATTTTATACATATCGCAGACCAGACTGCTGTTTTCCTGAAGCAGTAATTGAAAAAATTCGTTTTTCTCTTCTTCGGTACCCCAATACAGCATCCGTGGAACCAATTCCTCAAAAAGTTCATATCTCAGATATTCATACGGATCATACTTTTCTTCCATGGACTGTCCTCTCCTCACTGTATGCCGCAGGAATCATCTCCTGTAGATCAACCGCTTCCACTCATGATAGATCCCGGAAAAAGCGCTGCTCTCCGCCATGGCGCTCCGCAGGGGAGCCAGAGTGCATGCCATCACAGCTTTATATTTGAAAAGTTCGCCTTTCCTCATATAGCTTTCCGTGATCTGTCTGTGCTCCTGCCTGTCCCGCTTCCGGTTTGCCTTGCTTTCCGAAAAGCCGCCGCCCTCATAAGACGCCGCCGCAAGATCCATATGCACAAATTTTGCCCCCGCCCGATAATAGCACCAGAGGAAATGGTCGTAGTCGGCGCGGATCCGGTAAGCAGGGTCATAAGGCTTATCCGCACAGAGCCGCCTGCTGTAAAAACAGGCCTGATGACAGGGAATATTACGGTAACAGACAAATCCGTCGATGCGCGACGGGGAAGCGATCACCACGCCGTTCTTCTCCCCCAGCGTGTCGCCGTACAACACCAGCCTGGACAAATCAGTGCCCTGCGCCGCCTCCCTGTCAATATACGCAGAGGTCTGCTCCAATACTTTTTCATCAGGGAAAAAATCCCCGCAGTTCAGGAAAAGCACGAAATCCCCTTCCGCATGAGCCACGGCCTGATTCATGGCCTCATAGATACCGCCGTCTTTCTCCTGATAAAAACAGATCCTGGCGTCAGAGCGCATGGCTTCCACAGAACCATCCCTGCTGCCACCGTCCTTTACCACCACTTCATAATCGTTACAGGTCTGAGAAAGGATGCTGTCCAACGTCTGGTTTAATTTATCCCCCGGATTCAGGCACACCACAATGATTGAAAATCTCATAGAATATTCTTCTCCCTATGCAGCAGGAACAGGCTTACCGCCATAACCGCCAGGAACGCGATACACACGGGCCAGCACACCATGCCGGACACCGCCAGGCTGGTATAGGTCAGGCAGTAGGACAGCACATTGGCGATCACATGGATGACCACAGGGATCCGGAAATCTCCGAAATATTCATACGCATAGCAGATGATGCAGCCGATCAGGAACGCGTACATAGCCTGCACGGTATTCATGTGATACAGGCCAAAGATCATGGCGCAAAGGAAGATCGACGTCTTTACATTCATCCTGCGCCTCATGCAGTTATAGATGATTCCGCGGAACAGAATCTCCTCCGCATAGGGCGTCACAAAACCGTAGCACAGCAGTCCCAGCCACATGTCCGCAGAATACTGATCCTCCACTATCGCCTGATAGGTGGCGGAATTGTCCATCATACCCATAAGCGCGAAAAACATATTAAAACCGATCACCGCCCCCACAATGGCAATTCCCAGGAACAGGTAACACTGGGCCGGATCCCCCTTGATATGCAGAAGCTTCATACTGTCCGCCGCCTTGCTCAGAGTACGCCGGGAAACTTTCCAGAGACACGCCACACCGGCTATAAAACCCACAATCTGCATCAGTGTGCCCGCGTTCCCCGTGAGGGCCACCAGCTGCCCGGTCTCGTCATGCACAAAGAGGAATGAGCCCACAGGTATGGTGTTTCCGATGGTCTGCAGCAATATCCCCATGATATTGACCGCCACCGCTTTCACCAGCACGAACAGCAACAAGGGGAAAAACAGCTGCCATACTTTCTGGAAAGGGGTCAGCTGCCGCTGTTCCTCCGTACCTCTCAGCAGGAATTTCCGCAGTTCCTCCACGGAGCGCACGATATAATCCGCTTTCGCCTCTTTCAGTTCCTCCATACTGCCATAGCCGTATGTAACACCCACACTTTCCACGCCCGCCCGGCGCGCACCCTCTATATCGTAGCTGCGGTCGCCGATCATGTAGACCTGGCTCTTATCCACCGGCTGATCCCCAAACAGCTGCTTTAGGGCCTCTTCCACAACCTCGTCCTTATTCACCCGCGTGCCGTCCAGTTCACTGCCCACGACCACCTTGAAAAATCTTTTGATGTTAAAATGCTCCAGGATCCTTTCCACAAAGACAGTGGGCTTGCTGGACGCCACGGCCAGGAACATCCCCTTTGACATAAACATCTGAAGCATCTCTGTAATGCCGGGATAAATCTTGTTCTCAAAGATGCCCGTATCCTGGAAACGCTCCCTGTATTTGGCGATGGCAGTCTCCGCCTGTTCGTCGGACATATTGTAAAATTTCATAAAGCTGTCTTTCAAAGGCGGCCCGATAAACGGCTCCAGCTTATCCAGGTCAGGCTCTTCTATCCCCATGGAGGAAAGGGCGTACTGCACACAGGTACAGATCCCCACCTTGGGATCCGTCAACGTTCCGTCCAGATCAAACAATAAGTATTTTTTCATGTTCACTCTCCTTAAAAGCTTCTGATTTTATCGCTGCCGTCGTCCACTGTATTTTCTATTTTGACAATCCGCACATCATATCCCACCGCCTCGTTTACCTGCACATGGGCTGTGTCGCCCTCCTTTTTCCCAAGGAGCGCCTTTCCCAGGGGGCTTTCGTTGCTGATCATGTTCTCCAGGGAATTGCCCCTGACAGTGGTGACGATCCTGTAGGTCTCCACCGTCTGATCGTCCACAAACTCCACCGTGACGGTATTGTTGATGCCCACCTCATCCTCTGCGGAATCCTCCGAGATGACCCTGGCTGTCTTGATCATCCTCTCCAGGTAGCGGATCCTGCTCTCATTCTGGTTCTTCACTTTCTTTGCCGCGTGATACTCGAAGTTCTCGCTGAGATCGCCGTGCGCCCTGGCCTCTTTCACATCCTCCAGCGCCTTGGGACGCACCACCAGCTTTCGGTACTCTATCTCCTCTTCCATCTTCCTGATATCACCGGGTGTCAGTTCATCGTACATAATATAATTCTCCTATTCCAGTTCCGTCTCTTCACTTCTGCACCCCTGCTCTGAAAGGAATTTCATCTGCACAAACCACAGCTGAAAATTCCTTTCGGGCGCATCCGTTCCGAGACTGTTTTTATTCAAGTTCCTGCTTTGCAGGAACATGTTCCGGTCTCTTCACTTCTGCGCCCCTGCTCCGAGACTGTTTTTTATACTTGAAGCCCGTAGATCACCGCCACCGCCAGGATGATCTGTATGATGGCGAAGCGGAACACGGTCTGGGTGTTGGACCAACCCCAGACCTTACGCACATGGTCATGGAGGGGCGTCCGCGTATTTTTCAGGATGCGGATCTTCAGGAAACGCAGCAGCGCCACCTTTACCAGACCCAGGCCGCCGTCCAGGATCAGCACCAGCGCCACCGGGATATACAGTACCGGGGAGCCTGTCTTCAAAATGGCAATGCTGATGAACAGCCCCATGGCCCGGGATCCCGCGTCCCCCATCATCAGGCGGCTGGGGGTGGCATTATACCAGAGATACCCCAGGATACAGACCGCAAACAGCAGTATCAGGAACGAAAAATCCTGACCCTTGTCCAATATCCGGGCAATCACATAGATCGTCATGATGGTAATAATGGTCAGAGTCCCTGAAAGCCCGTCCACTCCGTCGGAACAGTTGGTCACGTTCACGGAGCCCCACACCAGGATAACAATAAGCGCCGCGAACAACACAGGCGGGATTGTCACCTGCACATGGAACAGCGCCAGTTCAATGGTGTTTGGGTTATATTTTAAAAAGGTCATGGCCACCAGCGCCGCCACGCACAGATCCAGAAACCCTTTCTTGTACTCCCCCCAGGGCATTTTGGAGGAATCGTCCAGGAATCCCGTCATCATACAGATGATCGTGAGGATCAGGTAGATCGCCGTCTCCGCTTTCATGGGCGCAAATAAAAACGCCGCCGCCGCAAACGCCAGCACGAAAATGATGCCCGCCCCCCGGGGCTTTCCCGCAGACAGCTTCCCGTCATGGGCAAACTCCCTGCCCCCGTCCTTCGGCAGGGCATCCGCCAGCTTCGCCGTAGCGAAAACAGTGGCCGCAAAGGCAAAGATAATACCCGCAAGAGCCAGCAGGGAACCATAATTTTCCGGAACAATATAATGTAACATGGCCGCTCCTATCTCAGAAAAATTAATTTCTAAAATGTAACATAAATATTATTTTACCATACTTTCACGCGCTTCACCATATGCTTATGCAAATTTCATAAAGAACCGCTCTCTCCCTGCTCCTCCGTTCCCGGTACCTGTATCTTATGGAACACTTTCCCCTTTACCGGATACTCTTCCCTGATCCGCCGCCGGGCGTCCTCCACCGCATCCCGGAACCCCTGGGCGGACAGGCGCAGGGCTCCCTCCCCCCAGATGATCATCTGCTCCAGCCGGTCGGATGTGGCCACCGTCACTTTTGCTTTTTTCGCGATCCTGTGCACGGTCTTTTCGATATACTGATCCGCCGTCTCCGCCTCTTTGGTATACACCACATGGATATTGTGATACTTTATCACGGAGCCGGGATTTCCTTTCACCTTGTACGCGTCAAAGACAAGGATCAGGGTCGCTCCCAGATACCCCTGGAAATTACAGCAGATATCCATGAGACGGTCCCTGGCGCTGTCAATGTTCACCTCCGACAGGCTACGTAAGTCCTCCCACGCAAAAATGATATTATACCCATCCACCAGAAAATATTCCTCTTTCGCCTCCATGGCATGAAGCTTAGGTTCCTTTTCCACCGGATGGGAATTCTTTACCCCGTTCTCCTGCTCTCCATACACAATGCTCCCCGTGTTCCGTCCGTGATACCGGTAGGGCTCATAATCCTGTCTGCCCTTGCCGTATGTTCGCTGGAAGATTTCCTCGATCTCCTCCTGGGTGATATAGTCCGAACCGCTGCCGTTTTTCTTTTGCTTCGTCTTAGGCCGCCGCCCTATAGCCTCCGCCGCATTAGAGCCTTCTGTTTTCTTTTCTGGCCAGGCTGCATCCTCCGTCCGCATCAGATCTGCAATCTGCATCGCTCCCCCCGCCAGAAATTTTCCGCTTTCCACATGGGCATACTCCGGAACCTGCTGCCAGTCCACCAGAAAGCCTGCCCCATGGGCGCAGAACACGGAGGAAGCGGGATTTTCCAGATCCCCGTCCGGGTCATAGCCGATCCGTGCAAGGACTTCCTCCGTGTTATGGCAGGGCTCATACCCTTTCAGGACACAGGAAAACCTGCCGTGTCCCCTGGTGTAGGCGCTGACCTCTTTCTGATAGTCCCCTGCGGCGGCCACAGGCACACTGCCTTTTAAAACACTGTTCTCCCCCTCTGTCACAGGACTGTCAAAGCTGCCATGCATTCTCTGGATATCCGACATTGCCCTGCCCAGCTGTTCCGTGGGAACTTCCAGCGTATAGGAAAATACCGGCTCCAGCAGCACGCTCTGGCACTGCATCAGCCCCTGGCGCAGCGCCCTGTAGGTGGCCTGCCGGAAATCGCCGCCCTCGGTGTGCTTCAGATGGGCGCGTCCGGCGATCAGCGTGATCCGCATATCGGTGATGGGGGAGCCCGTGAGTACCCCCGGATGAATCTTCTCCTCCAGATGGGTCAGCACCAGCCGCTGCCAGTTCAGGTCCAGTTCGTCCACGCTGCAGGCGGAAGCAAACTGCAGACCGCTTCCCGGCTCTCCCGGCTCCAGCAACAGGTGTACCTCGGCGTAATGGCGCAGGGGCTCGAAATGTCCAATACCCTCCGCCACGGAGGCAATGGTCTCCTTGTACATGATGCTGCCGTTCCCAAACTCCGCCTCCAGCCCGAACCGCTCCTGCAACAGGCTTTTCAGCACCTCAATCTGAACCTCCCCCATGACCTGTACATGGATCTCGCCCAAAGATTCTTTCCAGACCACATGGAGCAGCGGCTCTTCCTCCTCCAGCTGGTGCAGCTGCCCCAGGACTTTCACCACGTCGGCTCCCTCGGGAAGTATCAGCTGATAAGTCAGCACCGGAACCAGCACCGGCTGGCTGCTGCCGCCCTCAAAGCCCAGCCCCTGTCCCACAAAGGTGCTCTTGAATCCGGTAACCGCACAGACGCCGCCCGCCTCCACGCATTCCGCCGCCTCAAAGCCCGCTCCGTTGTATATCCTGATCTGATCCGCCTTCTCCTCCCGGATATCCTCCTCCGAAGCGGCGCTTGCCCGGTTATCCACCGTCATCTTTACCTTTAATGTACCGCCGGTCACTTTCAGGTGGGTGAGCCTGTTGCCGGAGGCATCCCGGGAAATCTTGTACACCCTGGCCCCGAACGCTTCCCCGTAGGCGGGAATCAGGGCAAATCTCCGGATTCCCCGCAGCAGATCCTCCACCCCCTGCAAATGCAGCGCCGCGCCGAAGAAGCATGGAAAAATCTTCCGCCCATGAATTGCTCCGGCAACGGACTTCGGGGAAAGCGTTCCCCTTTCCAGATATTCCTCCATCAGTTCCTCACTGCACATGGCAAGGTTTTCCAGATCTTTCTCTCTCTGCCTGCGTGATCTTTCCGAAATATCACTGTTATTCCCGGCATATTCTTCCGAATATTCCCTGTTTTCCTCGAGAATATCCGCATAAAACTCCACGCATCCCCCATCCAGCTTCCGCTGCAGTTCCCGAAGCAGCGCGTCCCTGTCCGTGCCCGGCTGGTCCATCTTATTCACAAAGAGGAACACCGGGATCCCATACTGCCGCAGCAGCTTCCACAAGGTCTGGACGTGCCCCTGCACCCCGTCCGCCCCGCTGATGACCAGGATACAATAATCCATCACCTGCAGCGTCCGCTCCATCTCCGCGCTGAAATCCACATGACCGGGCGTGTCCAGCAGCGTGATATCCAGCCCCTCCCAGTTCAGCCGTGCCTGTTTGGAGAAAATAGTGATGCCCCTGGCTCTTTCTAATGAAAAATTGTCCAGAAAGGCATCCTTATGATCCACCCTGCCAAGCTTGCGCAGTTCCCCGCAGGTATAGAGCATTCCCTCCGCCAGGGTCGTCTTCCCCGCGTCCACATGGGCGCATATTCCGATCACAAGTTGATTGTTCCGCATCAGCATGGACTCCCTTTCACCTTTTCCTTGACATCCGTTCTGAAAAGAATTATAGTATAAAAAACATAAACCGCTAGGGGAGCACACTGCTGAGATTGGAGATATTCTCCTAACCCTCACTACTTGAACCGGATAATACCGGCGTAAGGAAGCAAAACAGCCTGTCATATGTACGCAGGCCTTACTGTGCCCCTCCTTAGCCATCTGACAAGGAGGATTTTTTATGTCTGATTTCTTTACGTTTCTCAATGAGGACGGCGAATTTCAACTGACCGTCCCCGGCATCATCACCGTGGCAGTCCTGATCCTGCTGCTCGTGGCGGCGGCGATCCTGCTCCGCTCCAGGGAGAAAAGCGCCGATAAGGCGAAAATTGCCACAAAACAGCTGGTCTTTTCCGGCGTAGCCATGGCCCTTGCCATGGTGACTTCCGAGATCAAATTTGCCAGGCTGCCTTTCGGCGGCTCCGTCACCCTTTTCAGTATGCTCTTCATCGTGCTGATCGGATACTGGTACGGGGCGAAAGCAGGGCTGCTCACCGGTTTCGCTTACGGCCTGCTGCAGTTTGTGATCAATCCCGTATTCTATTCCCCATGGCAGCTGCTGGTGGATTATCCCCTGGCATTCGGCGCCCTGGGACTGTCCGGCTTCTTCAGCAATAAAAAGAATGGACTCCTGACCGGCTATATCGTGGGCGTTCTGGGCAGGTATCTGTTCACTGCCCTGTCAGGCGGCATCTTCTTCGGCGCCTACGCCCCCACCCAGACGCCCCTGGGCATCCTCACATATACCCTGGGCTATAATGCCAGCTACATTGCGCCGGAAGCGGCCATCACCATTATCATCCTGGCGATTCCCGCCGTGAAAAATGCCCTGGTCAAAGTAAAGGAACTGGCAGCGCAGTGACTTAATGGATCACTTCCCGCAATTTCCGGAACAGCTTATCCACTTCCACAGGCTTGGAGAGATGTCCGTTCATTCCACATTCCACGGATTTCTTCAGGTCATCATCAAAGGCATTGGCGGACATTGCGATGATGGGCAGGGTACGGCAGTCTGCGCGTTCCATCCTGCGGATCGCGCGGGTTGCCTCCAGGCCGTCCATCACCGGCATCATGATATCCATCAATACCGCGTCATAAGTTCCCGGCTCCGTGCTGCGGATGCGCTCCACCGCCTGGGCACCGTCGTGCACACAGTCCACCCCGAACCCGCGCTCCTCCAAAAGGCTCTGCGCGATCTCCGCATTCAGTTCATTATCTTCCACCACCAGGATCCTGCAGCCCTCAAAGGAAAAGTCCTCTTCCTGCATCTCCGGCTCCCTGTCCTCGCCAAATGGCAGCGCAAGCGAGAAACTGAACGTACTGCCTGCTCCCGGTTCGCTTTCCAGTTCAATGGCGCTCCCCATCATCTGGATCAGGCGTCCGCTGATGGAAAGACCCAGCCCCGTTCCCTGCAGCTTGGAGGGATTTTTGTTACCCGCCTGCTCAAACGCCCGGAACACCCTTCTCTGATCTTCCCGGGCAATGCCGATGCCCGTATCCTGCACTGCGAAAGAAACTGTCGCCTCCTCCGCGTTCGCCCGGATCTCATGTACCCGCAATATGACACTGCCATTTTCAGGGGTAAATTTCACTGCATTGCCCAGCAAATTGACGAGTACCTGGCTGATCCGCATCCTGTCCGCGCAGAACCATGTATGATCCAGCCTGATATCCTGTTCCAAACGGATTCCCTTGGCCGCCCCCTGGGGCGTTACAAGCTCCATGACGGTACCCAACATCTCATGTATATTAAAATCAGCCGATTCCAGCTTCATCTTGCCGCTCTCTATCTTGGACATATCCAGGATATCATTGATCAGACCCAGCAGATAATCCGAGGAGGACTGTATCTTCTGCAGGCAGTCCATGACTTTATCCTGGCTCTGTCCCTGCTGCAGCGCGATGGCGGTCATGCCGATGATACCATTCATGGGCGTGCGGATCTCATGGCTCATGCGGGACAGGAAATCGGATTTTGCCTTGCTGGCAATATCATGCTGCTGCTGGTTCAGCTGACCCTGGATCACACTGCCCAGTTCCGCCAGATTCTGGGTATCCCCGGAATGCTCCGCCAGCCGGGGATCCGCCCCGATGATGCAGAGATTGCCCACATAGCTTCCGTTGTCATACAGGGGCAGCGCCGCGCCCTGCTGACCGGACATAACGTTTAAAAAGCACTGGATCACCTTGCGCCGACTGTCCGCCAAAGTAAAGTACCTTACTTTCTCCTGCCCCAGCCAGAGGTAGAAACTGTCCCTCTCTTCCTCCCTGTACTGCCTTACGTTCTCCGTTATGGCATCCTGATCCCCATGCCACTGGTATTCCAGATAATTGGAATGGAAATCCGCCCGCAGTATGGACACAAGCACGTCGCTGGCATGGTAATACCAGCCGATCTTGCGCAGCATCAGCGACATCTGGGCGGGGAAATCGTTTCCCTTTCCAAACAGATTCAGCGCCAGGGACACCAGGCTCACATCCTCGCTGTAATCCAGCGAATTGATCTCACATCCATGGAGCATGGGCAGCGCCTTACGCTTTTCCGCAGGAATATCCTCATAAAAGCAATATTGCGGCTCTGCACCGGGAATCACAGCCTCCTGGGCCAGCTTCGCCATCCGGATCAGTTCCTCGTCCGTCTGCCCTTTCTCCGCGCCAGCCAGACCCGCACGCACCGAAACACCGAACATTTCATGGGCGAACCTGCCATTGATCTCGCCGATCAGATTTTCCGCAAATTCCTCCGCCTGCTGCCGGGACTGTCGCTCCAGCCAGAGCACGAACTCGTCTGCGTCCAGTCTGAACGCCATAGTCCGGGAATCCGTCTCCCCGGTAAGCTGCTGGCAGCAGTCACGGATCAGTTCACCGATTTCTTCCAGGATCATATCCCCGAACACAATGCCGCTTTTCTCGTTTGTCTCCTGCAGCTGATCCACGAACAGATGAATCATATATCCCGTCTGCCGGATCCTGCGGCATTCCTGCAGTTTTTCCATGCCGACGCTGAACACATAGAGGCCGGTAACGCCGTCCATGGTGACTTTTCTGAGTTGTTCCGCCTCCCGCTCTTTCTGTTTCTGGATATTCCGGATGCTTCCCACCAATTTCCTGCGCCTGCCGTCCGCGTCAAAGACCACATTGCCGGAGAACGCCGTCCACACATAAGTCTTCTTATCTGGCCAGTTGAGCCTCAGTTCCACATACAGTTTATCCGCAAGGCTGTGAAACGTCCTGATGGCTGTCATACGGTCGCTTTCATGGATATACTCGGGATCGAGGAAACCGCTCTCATATTCCATGCATTTCCACTGGCCGCTCATGGTCTTATGATTTACAATATCCAGCGTATGATTCTGAAAATCGTAGGAAAAGAAAGTATCCGCAGTCGTTTCCAGCGCCACCCGGTAGCGCTCCTTTTCCTCCAGCAGGATATTCTGCGCCTCCTTCTGCCTGTCCGTCAGATCCTTTACCACATCATACAGGGCGTCTATCTCCAGGATATTGGAAGGCCTGAAATCCTGCAGTCCCGCATTTCCCCTGCTGATGCACTGCATCAGACGCTGCACTGGCTTCGTCAGGTACCGCACCGTAAAATAAATGCCCACCACTCCGAAGACCAGACCCACCAGAATGGCAACCACCATCCAGACATAAAGCCGGCGGCTCATTCCAAACAGATCCTCCTCTGTCTTCAGCCCCAGCAGCACCCATTCCGTATTCTCATAAGGCACGTTATTGCTGTACAGCTTCAGGGGACAGGCAACAGCAAAAACATACTGATCCTCTATCCGAGTGTCTTTCACCATGTAAAGATTGTCATAACCCGTGTCCTGTAAGATAAAAGTATCTCCCTGGGCGCGGACACCTCCGTAAAGGACCCCTTTTCCCACCAGCGGGACATAGCTGCCGTCCTCCTGTCTGACAGCCAGCAGGTATCCAGACTGCTGGGCATCGTTCAACTCGGTCACCGGGAAATAGTTGTTCAGATAACTGCAGGATATCTCCACTCCCAATATGCCGTACACCTGCCCCGCGTAGCGGAGAGGCAGGGAATATGTGATCATCTCATAGGAATCCGGCTGTTTCTTTTCCAGACAGAACGGCATGGACCAATAACCCAAATCCGCTGCTGCCGCGTCCCCATGTTCCACTCCGGCTCTCCAGGGCTCATAAAAATAATCGTCAGAAGCGTTGTTCCCCTGCCCATCCATGTGGAAATGGGTGGTCCAGTGCATGTCCAAGGGAATGTTCCACTCCCTGGACAGCTGCTTGTTTCCCTTTTCCAACAGCAGATCCGTATAATTGGCAGGACTGGTATCCGGGTCGGAATCCCTGATGAAAAAGCCGTCAAAATCCCCCTCCGCCTGCATATCCTGCCCGGTCAACACCAGGAAGATGCCCGTGGTGGAGTTGCTCCGCACCAGATCCACGCACTCCGGGAAAAGCAGTTCCAGCAATTCATTCCTCCAGGCCTCCGAAGCCATCAGCTGATCCATCCCTATGTCCCTGTCCCTCAGGAACTGTTCCAGAATCCCGTTCATGAGCATCTCCCGGTCGCGGACGGAGGACCATCTCTGGTTCATATCATTCTGCAGGATCACTTTCCTGTTTTCCACCAGACGGCTCATCATGCCGCTGGAATACTCCTCCAGGACTTTCGTGATCCTCCTGGTCACCAGGGAACCGATGGTCACCAGGCTCTGGACCAGCATAATGGCGATCAGCGGGATCAAAAATATCCTGAATATAGTCTGTTTCTTCTTTTTCCGGCTTTTTCCTGTCATGTCATTCCCTACTTGTCGATTGATTGTTTTAACGCACTGCAAAAAGAATCATACCACTTCTCAAAGGCATCCTCCGTGATATACGGAGCCGCCGCTTCCTCCAGGCTCTTTCCCTGTTCCATCGCCCTAACCACGCTCCCGCGGTCTTCCGCGGCCTGATCCGCCAGATGATATTCCAGCACTTTTCTTGCCGCATAGCCATTTTCAAAACTCTTGTTGGTATACAGGGTGAAGTCACCCATCTCCTCAAAGACCACGGTCAGGCAGTCATAGGTCTTCGGCACCACTTCCAGTTCCCGGGAAGCGATATTCTGATCCAGCATATCCCTGCTGTTGGCCTCTTTCAATACCGGAAGATAGCCTGCCCCGCAGCCAAACTGCAGGTTATTGTCCGCCTCCGTGAACCACTTTAAAAATTCCACCGCGGCATACTCGTGCTTCTCGTCAGTCTTGCCCACCACCATGCCCGCTCCCTGCTGCACGGCATAGCGCTCCCCGCCCGCAAACACAGGCGCAGGCATCACAATATAGTCGATGCCATAGGAGGAATTGTCCAGTTCCACCTGATTGGGAAAATACATGGCGGAAGTGGTGGAGCCCGTATAGGCCAGCAGATCCCCCGTCTTCACATCATCGGAGCGGAAAGCGCCATAGGCCCCGAAATATCCCTTTACCATGGGCACATAATAATTTTCCCAGATACGATGCAGTTCCTCCCGGGGCATGTTCAAAGTGACCTGCCCGTTCTCCACCTGGAAGATTTCCACGCCCAGCTGCCTCATGCCGATGATAAAATAATTTGCCATGGCATCCCTGCCGTAAAACGCCCTGCCATCCCCACTCACATCAGGAGTCAGGCTGTCCGTCCATTCATAGTACGCCTGCGCCGTAGCGGTCACGCCCTCCATTGTCCGCAAGTCATCCAGCGATGCGCCCACGGCCTGGGCAAAAGGCTCCCAGTCCGTCCCGTTGATCATCATGATCTCCGTGGATTTCGCCGTAGGAAATATCCGCAGCGTGCCGTCGGCGGCAATACACCCTTCTTCCACATAAGAATCCACATACCTGTCCAACTCATCCTCGCTGAGATACTGCGACAGATCGGCCAGCGCTCCCGCCTGTTCCACCTCATAAGCGGTATCCGCATAGGAGGAAAAGATATCCGGCATGGGTTCCGCCCCAACCTTTCCCGCAATGGAATCCCTCACTGCCGCCTCCAGGTCGGATACGGAACCCTGGCTGTAACTCTGGACATAAATCCCTTCTTCCTTTCCCACCGTCTCATTGAACCGTTCCACCAGTTCGTCAAAGGCCGCCTGCTGGGAACCATTATAATAATGCCATATTGTCAGGGATACGGGATCGGCCGGATCCAAAGGCCCCCGGCCCTTTCCCCCGCATCCTGTCAGTGCAAGCGCCGCCGCAACGGCGATACCAATATTGATCTGAAATTTTTTAATACGGTCCACCTCCTGTTTTTTCTCCAACATTTCCCGGAGCGCCTTTGATACAAACCGTTTTTCTTCCTCTTAACTTAGCACAAAATGAGGATATCTTCAAGAGGAACCCCCGGCGAACTTTCCTCAATCCCGGCATCGATTTCCAACAGCTTTTCCGCATTCCTGTAAAAGATATTCTCCCTGTCCCCCTCCGATATGCGTTCAAACAGGACTGCCTGCACATACACGCCCGGATTCGTGATGGGATAGGTGTTCCTCCTTGGCATGGTATTATTTCTTCAAAAAATATTTCCTTGCTTTGCGTTCGCCTTCCACGGTCAGAGTGCCTTCCTCCACCATTTCCTTCAAAATCCTTTTCGTTGTGGAATCCGCCAATTCCAACAGTTCCCTGGCTTTCTTGTTTGTAATAAAATCATTTTCTGATATAAATTTGATAATGGCTTTTTTCCTATCGGCTTTTATTGCCTTTTTATCGGCTTTTATCGGCTCTTTATCGGCTTTTATCGGCTCTTTATCGGCTTTTATCGGCTCTTTATCGGCTTTT
>JAMPAC010000004.1:76431-121662 GCA_023667395.1 Blautia sp.
CTTTTATCGGCTCTTTATCGGCTTTTATCGGCTCTTTATCGGCTTTTATCGGCTCCTCACCAAAATCTTCCTCCGGGCGATAAAAGCACACCACAAAACCGGATTTCATTTTTTTAAATTCATACCTTACCCCCGCCGCATCACAGGCATCCGCAATCCGCTTTAGTCCCGTGCCAAAACTTTCAATCGCTTTTGAATAATATAAAATTCTTGCTATTTTGGGATTTCTGCGTATTGGCCGCTCCGGCCTGTCTATAAAATCCTGCGGATCAAAACCTTCCGGAAACGCGCCGGGATTATATATCTCAATCCTGTCTTTATATATAGCAACTTCATTGCTCTGTCCCAGGGAATAATCCTTATGGCAAAATGAGTTCAACAGGGCTTCTCTCACAGCATCCATGGGCACCTCCGGAATCTCCGCACGCTGCAGGGCGCCTGTAAATTCAACTTTCCAATGAATATTGCTCTTTATATATGCCTCTGCAATGTCCACCAGCTTCAGCACCGGTCCATGATGCCTTTGTATGTCATTAAAGGTCAGTCTCTCATTGGTCGCAAATATTGCCATCTGAATATCCTGTACCAGATCATCGCTGAAAAGCGCCATGCCCGCATTCAACAAATGAGAACCATCCGTTAATTCCAGTTGGTTTAAAACAGTCTGCCTATCCGTATAAGAAATAGCAATTCTTCCCGATTCATGCGCTTCAAGGATATATTTCTTCAATAATTCCTCATCCACATCATCCACCATTTTATTTGAGATCAGGTTTTCCCAGCGATTGCCCTCCCGGCCGCTTTTCAGAAGTAATTCTGTAATTTCTTCCGGAGACATCTGCAGATCCTCATCCGCCACCCTGATCCTGGCCACTCCATACGCAAAATACGGCGTATGATTTCCTTCAAATTTTACATGAATACATTCTTTTCCATCAAGGATGACTTTATTGATCTCGGGATATATCTTTGGTTCAATAAAGTTACTGATCTTCTGGCTGACATCCCGCAGGGATTCTTCCGTAACTGCCTGTCCTATGGGCGTTCCGTCAGCCCTTACGCCAAAATATAATTCTCCGCGCTGATGCTTATTTAACATGGCGCAGATCGAATACATTGCCTCTTTTAACTCGCCTGTAGACCGCTTAAATTCAATTGTTTCCGTCTCTATACCTAAATTCAAATTTTCACCTCCATTTTTCAATACCTCTCCAGCGAAAAGGAATACAGCACCCGCTCTTTCACCAGCTGCCCCGTCAGTTTCTGCAGGGCTTCCCGGTAATAGTCCATCTGGGTCTCATAGCGATTCCACAGTTCCGCCATGGAACGGACGGAATCCGTCTTGTAATCCAGCAGTACCAGCCCGTCTTCCTCCACAAAGAACACGTCTATGATCCCCTGGATCAGGACAGTCTCCGTCCCGGGGAATTCCTGCCCCAGCCTGTCCGCGCTGATCCCCATTACAAAGGGCTGTTCCCGGAAAAGACCTCCCGCTCTGTGGGCGCGGTACATGCGTTGTCCTATTTCCGAAGACAGGAAACGCAATATCTTTTCTTTCCGCACCGCTTCAAAATATTCCCTGCTCAAACGGTTCTCTTCCACCTGTTCCAACAGAAAATCATGCAGAATTGTCTTTCTGGCTTTCCCGGGCTCAGCCGCCATGATCACATCCAGGTCAAGGATCTCCATGACCCTGTGGTACGCGTTGCCGCGCACAGTGCCGCTGACCTTCTCCTCCTCCCTGCGGAACAGGGGAATATAGGGCTGTATCTCCTTTTCCTCAAAGGTATGGAAAGCCTCCTCGTCCTTATCCGCCATGGCAGCGATCTTTAATTCGGATACGGTGGTCTTGGTGTAGAGACCGGACAGGTTTTCATACGCATATACGCTTCCCAGGCGCTGCTTCAATTTCATATATGCGTCATTTTCCAGCGCTGTCTCCTCCTGCTCCGTCTGTCCTGACTGCCCAGGCGGCTGCTCCTGCATCTGCCCTGACTGTTCCGCCGCTTCCGGCTGCCCAAACAGTTGCTCCTCCTGCATCTGACCTGACTGTTCCGCCTCTCCCGTCCTTCCGACCCGCTCCAGCTGCACCTTTTTCTCATACAGGGACAACTGTTCCCTGAACGTATCCGCCGCCAGTTCTTCTTCTGTCCTGACCTGCACCTGAATGCCGGTTTTCGCCAGCACAGGCAGCAAAAAGTCCAGATAACTCCCCGCCTCCGCATAATCCAGGCAGGACAGTCTGTCCATCCCTGCGTCTTTCCACAGTTCCCACTGTTCCTGCGCGTTTTCCATGGCCGCTGTCAGAATCAGCTTCTCTTTCGCGCGGGTCAATGCCACATAAAGTACCCGCAATTCCTCCGCCAGGCTGTCCTCCCGCAGCTTCACGGAGAGCACAGCACGGCGCAGCGTCCTGTTTTTGATCCGCCTTTCGGGATCCACATAATCCGTGGCAAGCCCCAGGTCCATATCGGCGATCATGGACTGGTTGGCGTCCTGCATATTGAAACGCTTGCCGAGACCGGAGACGAAGGTTACAGGAAATTCCAGCCCCTTGCTCTTATGGATGCTCATGATCCGCACCACGTCGGCATTTTCATCCAGCAGTTCCGCCTCCCCGTAATCCACGTCATATTTTTCCAGCTGCTCCATATAACGGATAAAATGAAACAGGCCGAAATAACTCGTCTTTTCAAAGTCCGACGCCTTGGTGAAAAGCATCTCCACATTGGCGCGCCGCTTGCTGCCTGCGGGCAGCGCCGTCACATAATTCAAATAGTCAAAATCAGTCACCAGACGGGTCAGCAGTTCCCGGATAGGCATATATGCTGTCATCTCGCGGTATGTATCCAGCATTTTCAGGAAATCCGCCGCTTTTCTGCGGAGCGCCGCCACATCCGTATCTCCTGTATCCGCCGATTCTCCCCCACATGCTTCTCTGTCGCCCGCGTCTCCTGCAAATATCACTTCGTCAGCTGTTTCCACATTGGTCATTCTTCCTGCAGGCATCTCCGCATCCGACGCCCTCCGACCAGATACCCCTGCCGATATCTGTTCATCCCCGCCCAACGCATATTCCCGCACAGCCTCATAAAGAGCACATCCCTTTTTCCCGCCGCGCAGCTTCGCCAGTTCCTCCTCCGTAAAACCGCCGAACACGGATTTCATCACGCCGAACAGCGGGATATCCTGTGTGGGATTATCCAGCACACGCAGGAATTGCAGCAGTTCCTGCACTTCCGTTGCGCCAAAATAACCGGTCTTGGAAGTAATGTAAACCGGTATGCCCTCCTCTTCCAGCACCTGTTTGAATTCCTCATCCCAGCCGCTGTTGGTGCGGAGCAGAATCACCATATCGGAATACCGCACAGGCCGCAGACAGCCGCTCTCCTTATCCGTCACCTGAAAACCTGCCATCAGTCCCTTGATCTTACCTGCAATTGCCCTGGCCTCCGCCTGCTTCGCATTCTCCTCCGCATCATCGCCAGGCTTTTCCACCAGCAACAGTACACTTTCGTAATTTCCGCAGTCGTTCTCCTCCGGGTACACCGCCCCGGGATACAGCGCCGCCTTTTCGTCATACTCAATCCCACCGATTTCCCTGCTCATGATCCTGGAAAACACACTGTTGACCGTATCCACCACCTGGGTACGGCTCCGGAAATTCTTCGCCAGATCGATCCGGCGGCAATTTCCGCCTGCCTGACAAATGTCCTCTGCCAGACTTTCTTTCTCCCTCAGACACTCTTTCCCTGCCAGACGGTCTCCATCCTCAGATGCGTATGTATCATACTTTTCCAAGAAAAGCTCCGGCCTTGCCAGGCGGAACTTATAGATGCTCTGCTTCACATCCCCCACCATAAAGCGGTTAAACTGCCCCTCCTCCTCGCCGGAAACCGCTTTCAGCAGATACTCCTGCACCAGATTGCTATCCTGATACTCGTCGATCAGGATTTCCGCAAAATGCTGCCTGTACTCCAATGCCACGGCGCTGGGCAGAATCTGTCCATCCTCTTTTTTCAGCAGGATCCTCAGGGCAAAATGCTCCATATCCGAAAAGTCGATGACTTTCCGCTCCTGCTTCTTCTCCCCCATCCGCCTGTCAAATTCCAGCACCAGATCCACCAGCGTCCCCACCGGCTCCATACAGGCATGTCCCTGCTTCACCGCCAGTTCCAGGGATGTGGCAAAAAAACGCTCCGCCAGCTTCTTCAGGCTGTCTTTTACCTCACCCCTGAGTTTCTTTGCCAGTTCCCGCTTCACAGGGGAAACGCCGGTGTCTTTCTTCGCAGACAGCCTGCCAAAGATGACTGCGGGCAGCCCCCTTTCATAATCGGACAGGGACTGGCAGGCGGCCAGCGCCTCCAACATCTCTGTCTCCTGCTCCACCAATTCCCCGTACATATAAGGACCGTCCGGCTCCTCACACAGCTTTTTCACACGGTTTAATTTCTCGATGCACCCCTCCGTCATCCTCCCCAGATGCTTCAACAGGTATTGCCCGTAATCGCTGACGGAAACGCCCTCCACATCCTGGGCCTGATAATCTGCCTTTCTCGCCAGAAGCCATTCTTCCGGAAAAGGGAAACTGGCGGCATACCTGGACAGACTCAAAATATGCTGCTCCAGCACTTTCTCCCTGCCTCCGGGACAGAAAAATTCCACACAGAATCGGAAGGTTTCTCCCCCCTCCCTGTAATTGTCCTCCATCAGTTCCTGCAGAACCTCCTGCTGCATCAGCTTTATTTCACCCTCGTCCGCCACACGGAACGCCGGATCCAGTCCGATCTCATTGAAATGATTCCGCAGCAGAAAGAGACAGAAGCTGTCAATGGTAGTGATCTGTGCGTTATGCAGCAGCGCCGCCTGCTTCTGGATGTGCTCCGACTCCGGCCTTTCCTCCAGCTTCGCGGCGATCCCCAGGGCGATACGCTCCCGCATTTCCGCCGCCGCCGCATTGGTAAAGGTAACGATCAGCAGCCTGTCAATATCCACAGGCCGCGCCTCGTCACAGACCATCTGGATGATACGCTCCACCAGCACCGCTGTCTTGCCGCTTCCCGCCGCTGCGGAGACAAGGATATTGCAGTTATGTAAATCTATGACCTTTTGTTGTTCCGGTGTAAATGAAATCGCCATGTTTTCCCTCATTCCATGCTCTTAGCCGTTATTCATGCATTCTCATTTTTCAGCTGTCCCATTAATTCCTGAAAACCCGCCAGCGCATTCTGCAGGTTCTCGATAATATCCCCTGCCAATTCATCCGCCGGTGGCAGATGATCCAGGTCGGCCAATGACTTATCCTTGATCCAGAAAATGTCCAGGCTGGTCTTATCCCGTTCCAGGATTTCCTGAATGGAAAATTTCCTCCATCTTCCATCGGGATTGCTTTCCGAATATGTTTCCGTGCGCTGATGGCGGTTCCCCGGATGATAGCAGGAAACAAAATCCTCCAGGTCGGCCTCCGTCATGGGATGCTGTTTCAGCGTAAAATGCACATTAGTGCGAAAATCATATATCCATACCTCTTTCGTCCTGATATCCGGGCTGGCAGGACATTTGTCAAAAAAGATCACATTGGCCTTGACGCCCGGTTTATAAAAGATACCCGTGGGGAGCCGGAGAATCGTATGTAAATCTGTGGTTTCCAGCAGTTTCTTCCGTATGATCTCTCCGGCTCCGCCTTCAAACAACACATTATCCGGCACAACCACAGCGGCCGCCCCGGTAGATTTTAAAATTGTGTTGATGTGCTGGACAAAATTCAGCTGCTTGTTAGAACTCGTGACCCAGAAATCCTGTCGGTTATATACAAGATCCTCATCCTCCTGTTCGCCTTCTTCATTCGTAAATGTGATGGAAGACTTCTTGCCAAACGGCGGATTGGTCAGTACATAATCATACCGGATCCCCGGATCGGTCAGTAGCGAATCCCCCAACTCCACCGGAATTTCTCCGTAAATATCCCCGATATTGTGAAGATACAGATTCATCAGGCACAGCTTAAACGTGGCTGCCACCAACTCGTTTCCATGAAAAGCGCCATTCTTCAGAAATGCCTTCTCCTCCCTGTCCAGTGTGTAATTCCCCGGATCGGTCAAATATTCCTGCGCAGCCAGCAAAAATCCCCCGCTGCCACAGCAGGGATCGCAGATTGTCCGCATCGGTTTGGGACGGATGCATCTCACCATGGCCTTGATCAGGGGACGGGGCGTAAAGTACTGCCCTGCGCCGCTTTTCACGTCCTCCGCGTTTTTCTGCAGCAATCCCTCATAAATTTCACCTTTCACATCCGAGGACATGGACACCCACTTTTCTTTATCGATCATCTGAACAATGCGGAACAGGATCGCCGCATTGCCGACCTTGTTGGTTGCCCCCTTGAAAATTTTCCCCAGGATTCCGCCCTGTTCCCCCAGTGTTTCCAGCGTAGCCCTGTATTGCTCCTCCAGTTCCGCGCCTTTCAGATCACGCATATCGCTCCAGCCATAGCCTGACGGGATGCCAGTCTCCCTCTGATAGGGCGGTCTTGCATATTCATCGGACATCTTCAAAAAGATCAGGTAGGTCAGCTGCTCCAGGTAGTCTCCGTAAGACACGCCGTCATCCCGCAGGGGTGCGCACAGTCCCCAGACTTTTGAGATGATCGTGGATGTGTTTTCGTTTATCATGTGTTGTTTCCTTCCTGTAAAGGCTTTGTGCAGAGTTAACCAAGTCATAACCATTTTGGTCATGACTTAATTTTAAGCTTTAGCTATGAATAATATTTTTGATTTTTACTTTTGGGCTTGTTGGGAATTGTCATTCTTAGTTGTCCCGCTTTAATCATTGGATTAAGATAATGCCTTCTGAAAAAACTTCGGTCACTTACCTTAATATGGTTCATGATTTCCTTGGCAGAATGCGGATCTTGGCAAAAAGCAATTATCATCTTGGTCACATCTTGGTCAGTATCTTGGTCATTTTGACCAAGATACAAATTACTCTCAGTATTCAATAATTTTAAATACTTATCACACGCCTTACAGAGCACCATAATTCCTGATGCATTGATATCATATTCCGGCAAAGGCGCATCATATTGCGCACATGCTTCCCTGATCTTTTCAAAGCCCCTTCCCCAAGCTTCAATCATTCCACTTTTAAAGAAAACGTCCGCCAATTTGGGATTATACGGTTTTGAAGAATGCTTCATAAACAATTTATCTGTTGAATCTAAACCGGCTGGCATCTCGCCATCATTCCATATATACATTTTATCTTCATACACACTAATCTGGATAGGATTGCAGCTACTATAGTCTTTATGTACGATCGCATTTAGTAATATTTCACGGAATGCGTCCTGATGAAACATAAACTGCTCCATTCTCTGCACTCCGTCATAATCAATCAATGCTTTTAAATACTTCGTATAAACTAAACCAATCGTCCTGTCAACCTGTTCCATTAGTGAACCATGTATTTCATCCTGATATTTCAGGTCAGAATCAGAATCTCCAAAATAACCTATCTTGATGTAGGCGCCTGTAACCCACTTCTCCGGATCTTTATAAAATGCCAGCAACGCGGCTCTTATCAGATATCCATCTTCATTGATTAAATGTAAATTTTCCATCAATATGACATCATCAACCCCTGTTTCTTCCTCTGCAAGTCTTCCCCTTTTTAAAGCTTTTTCTTTAAACAAATCAATTGCCTCTCTCTTCAAATCAGTTACTTTCAGTTTTGGAATCGGCATACCGTCCCATGTTCTGCCCTGTGATTTCAGGATCGCTTTGTCCAATTCTTTTCCAGTTATCGTTCGCATTGTACTGCCGGAACGATAAAAATATTTGCCATGATAACTGATAAGAGAAGGATACTTGTCCACAACAATCTCAATGTATTGTATTTCGTTTTCATACAACAAATTGACATCTGCTACAATACCCATTGTATCCGTAATCTTATTGGGAATACTTTCCAATAATTTCTTTCTATCCTTATCGCTAAGTCCGACAACATCTCCATAGTCATTCTTACCAATATAAAGCGTTCCGCCATAAGCATTGGCATATCCGCAAATCCACTCCAAGTACTCATCATGCCAAGATTCTTTCCATTCTATTGTTTGATGTTCCGGCATATTATTCACCTGCTTTCTACTCGCATTATATGCAATCATCTTCATAACATTTCGTTTATTCATTTTATCACTGCTGATAAAGCGCGATAATTTCCAATTGATACACAGGTTTTCCATGAATAGCGGAAACCGCAACCGCTTCAAAGTCAAAAATATCTTGATCCGCAATCTTTTGTACAGCATCAATCAGTCCCTGCTTAGCCGCAGTATCCTTGATCTTTGTAAATATTGTATTTTTCATCAACTCGGTACCATTGGGAAAAACACGTTTTACCTGTGCCAGGCATGTAAGTTCCGTGCCTATAAGGTCATACCTGACTGATTGATATAAATTGTCATCTGTTATATTTCCAATGACTGCATAATCATCTGTTTCATAAAACATTTCTTCTCCTCCAAAAAGGACTTGCATGGTTTTTAGAATACTATTTATATCATTATTACTTTTCCCAACCCCCTTCACGATTGCCCCTAATTTCTGCATATCTCCGGCCAGCTTAAGTAATTCTGCCATTTCCGTGAGTAATGATTTGATTGAATTAATAGACAGTAACACTGGCAGACACACGAACTGTCCCGCCTTTGCACCTTTAATATCATGCAAATATCCCCTATCGGAAAGTATTGATTTCACAATACTAAGAACAGAAGTAACCGTTTGCACTTTTTTCTCTTTATTCTCATTTGCATGACTATCTACTTTCTCTGCACTGCCAGAAATGCTTCCACCAAAATCAAAAAGTTTGAATCCACCTTTTGCAGATAAGTCCGCCTTTCCGTCTTTTGTTTTTTCAACACTGATTGATGTCGTAATCTCTGCATATTCTGAATATCCGCCATTTAAAATAGCATATATATCTAATAGTCTTCCCTGATTGATATAATATGGGAAAAAAAGCTCCACATTCTTTTTCTCTTTGCCGTTCATTACAATAATCTCCCTTCAAATGCCTGTTTTAAAATACTTCGTCTCATGGCTTCCGCCTGCTGCAATGCGGTATCTACTGTCTGCTCGATGCGGTCACAGACAGACAGCCTGCTCTCAATCCGCGCAACCGTATTCATTGCAACCACATCGCTTACAACAGGCACTGCGGTATCCCTGATATCATCAAGTCCGAGACCTAATTTGCCTCCACCACGCTTGTTTCGCAATAAATCTTTCTGTCCCCATTCACTTTTAAGATACCATGCCATATATGTACCCTGATTTGTGTTCTTAAAGCGAATCATTGCAATATGTTGATTGATATATGCTTCTCCTACGGAATTCGGAACAAGCGCAATGCTCCCCAAATCTGCCGTGATTGAAACAAGCACATCATTTTTCATCAGTAAACTGCGTTTCCCCTCTGCAGTATATGGCAAATCCACATATTGTATATTATCGTTTTTTAAACAGATCCTATCTCTTGTTAAATCTGTGATTCTAATGAAACGCGCTCCATGATCCGAATAGTATTTAGCCCATCCACGAGAACCACTGGTCACCAACAATGCCAATTCACGAATAGGACGTTTTTCTTCAATTTCTTCAAACGCTTCTTTCAGCACCGCCTGGCGGTATACTGTCAGTTGTACTTTTGTGACTTTCAGTGTTTCAACACTCTTGTCCAGTTTGGAAAACAATTCTTTAATGCGTTTAACAATGTTCTTCTGTTCCTCTGGTGAAGGACAGGGAACGGGAATTTTTTTCATAGCTGCCTGTGTCAGCTTTAATCGTGTCGTCCCCGAGACAAAGTCCTTGTAACTAAATACATTCAAATAATAACAAAGAAATCTACTATTTATTTTTGCTCTCAATATATGAGCATGATTATTTACCCAACTTCTTCCCGAAATCAAATATGCTTTTTTTGCGAGAGCATCTAAAAATGGTGCTCCGTCCTCTCCCAACAAAACATACTCACCATCAATTATATATTCATCTATATATCCAACCTGTCCTGTCGCTCCATAGTATGGATATAATTCTTCCCGCTTTTTCCCTTCAAGTCGTTTAGCTCGTTCTTTACCATTAACAGGTTTACGCTGATTATCACAAATTTCAGCAACATCTTCCAATGTTGCAATAGGCCAGACGCTACTTTCAATCTTCATGTATGTATACACTTTCTCAATCTTGTTTTGTTGCCTCTTTCCCAAAATCAACCATCCTCTTATAATATTCCTTCTGTTCCTCCGTTCACCCATTCCGATGTACCGCCATCGTTTTCAGTGCCTCAAACGCAGCGTCACGTTCCTCGCCGGAAACCGTGATCTTTCTGTCCCCATTGCCATTGCAAATACCTTGGCAAGACCGATAAACTGACTAAATTCGTCCATATCTTTCCTCCTTACGCCACCAATTCCACATTCATCTCATCCAAAATTTCCTCATACCCCTCGCCAAACACCTCGTAGAACCGCCCAAGCCCGCCCTTATGGTCAAAGGGGCTTAACAGGTCATCCTTTTCAATACTGAGGGATGCCGCAATATGGTCTTTTACCAGACGCAGCCATTCCATCTGCTCCCCGGTAAAGTGTACCGCACCGGCATTCCGCCGGAGCGTCCATTGCATGAAGTTATAATTTACCCGCTCCGCAAAGGGCTGCAGATGGTCTGCATACCCCATCTCAAAGCGGATCAGGGAAATCAGGTCTGTCAGCTGTGCCAGCGTGCCGCGTTTTACCTTATCAGGACGCTTCACGGCATAACAATCCCATAACCGCTCCACGGTAACTCCCTTTGCTTTCAGCTTTTCATACAGTTCTTTCAGTCTGCCGATGGCCATAGGACGGTTTTTATAGCTTTCATGATAAATGATCCTGAGAGTGATGATCTCGTCCCTGTTTTCTTCGATAAAGTCATGAAAAGTCTGTATGACGCGCTGCGCGTTCTCCTCCTGCTGGCTGTCATATCCGGCGAAAAGAACCTGGTCCAGATTTACATTATCCATGATCTGTTCATGACTGCGGCGCACATTTTCAATATATTCCCGCACCTCTGGTTGGCAAAACGGCTTTACCGCTTCTTCCGCCATTTTCCGGGATACATCCTGCAGCTGCTCCTGCGTCGGTTCATCCGTCTGATATATTTGCCGTGCCTTATCACGGATCTCATCCTCATCGAAAGCGTCCAGCAGCCTTTCAGCCAGCTTCCCTGCAGACACGCCCGCTTTTTCTTCAAATTTCTTTCGTTCCGCCTGGTTCATCTGCGCATTTAACCGTATCAGACGATTGGCAAGGGACGTCAGCGTATCCTCGTCCCTGGCTCCCAGCGCGACTTTCAGCATCAGTTCTTTCATACTGACACCCGGTCTACGCTCCAGCGTTCGCGTCTCTGTTTTCTTTGATTTTGTCACTCCCACTGCGTCCACAATGACAAAATGGTCTTTATTTCCACTGGCGGATGGGGTCACCTTTTTCAGGTCCTCCACATCCAGCGTTCGCGTTCCGCGGCCTTTCATCTGTTCAAAATAATTTTTGCTTCTCACATCCCTCATGAAGATCAGGCACTCGATCGGTTTCACATCCGTCCCCGTGGCGATCATATCTACCGTGACCGCAATCCTTGGGTTATAGCCATTCCGAAAGGAACTTAATACATTTTCCGGATTTTCTGCGGCATAGGTCACTTTCTGGCAAAATGCATTTCCCATTCCGAATTCTTCCCGCACGATCTGGATAATATCGTCCGCATGGCTGTCCGTTTTGGCAAAAATCAGGGTCTTGGGCACTTCCTCCCGATGCGGAAACAGCGTCATGTGCAGATTTTCCTTAAAAGTGCGGATCACGGTACGGATCTGGCTGGGATTGACAATATCACGGTCCAGCTGACCCGGCTGGTAGTCTATGTCTTCGTCCAGCTGCGCCCAGCGCCTTGCCCTGGACAACCGGTTGCGGTACTCCACCAGCTGACGCATCAGATACGCGCCATTCCTGGTGATCTGTGTCTCTATCAGGAAAATGTCCTCTCCCACATTGACCCCGTCAACCATGGCCTGTTCCCTGGTATACTCACTGACAACATTCTGATCAAAAAACGCCAGTGTACGCTTGTCCGGAGTGGCTGTCAGCCCGATCAGAAAGGCGTCAAAATACTCCAGCACCTGTTTCCAGACATTATAGATCGACCGATGGCATTCATCCACAATAATACAGTCAAAAAATTCCGGCGGATATTTTCTGTTATAGACTACCTCTTTGGGCGGTTTCCCCGACTCTGATTCGCGATGTTCCGCAGACTCCATCTCTTCTTCTGTTTTTTCATCCAGTTCTTCTCCCCGGAGAATCGAGTACATCCTCTGAATCGTACTGATGCAGATCTGTACATCATCGGGGATATAAGGACTTTTCAATCGTCTTACCCCATATATCCGGGAAAACGGCCTTGGATCCTCATTGGGAATATACGCCATAAACTCCCTCTCGGCCTGTTCCCCGAGAGTTTTGGTATCTACCAGGAACAGGATCCGATTCATCTTTCCGTATCTTAGCATTCGATAAGCGGCCGTTATCGCTGTAAAGGTCTTGCCCGCGCCTGTTGCCATCTGTATCAGGGCTTTCGGTCGATTTTCAGCCAAAGAATGGTCCAGGTTCCTGATTGCCGTGACCTGGCATTTACGGAAGCCTGTTTCATCCAACGGCGGAAAATGTTTCATATGATTACGGATCGTATCCGATACTGATAACTTTTTTTGCAATGTCTGTGGCTGGTGAAAACTGAATACATTTCGTGAACGATAATTGATATCGTCATAATCGGTAAATCTTACCAACTCACCTGTAGCTTCATAGGCAAAACGAATCCGGTACTCATAGTCGATCCATTGAAAAGTACTGTTCGCATAACGGGCAGACTGTGTTTCCACGGTTGTGATGTTTTCTCCGGCATCGCCTTTCTTAGCCTCAACTACGCCGACGGGCCTGCCCTCTATAAACAGTGCATAATCAACCGGGCCGGTACTTGTGGGAAACTCCCGCACCGCTACGCCAGGAGACGCCATGGGATTCAACTGTCCTGCATCCTGAACGATCCAGCCGGATTCTTCTAATTTTCGGTCGATTATTTCTCTCGCTTTTTGTTCCGGGCCCATGACGCTGCCTCCTCGATTTCCCAAATATATCCCATTGCCGGATACCCCTGCTGCCTGTATATTCGCCTGTGGTTAAATACGTTTATAGCGTATCACAAATTGAAAGATTAATCAATCTGACTGTCTCGGGTAAATAACAGTTTCAATTTATATAAAATTGCACCTTTTGAGTTCATATCTATTGTATCTTTCCGTCTTTTGAGTATAATAAATAGTGAGAGGAGGTATCATTATGGCACAGGCAACCTTTAGTATCCGAATGGATGAGTCCTTGAAGCGGCAATTTGATGCCCTTTGTGCGGACTTCGGAATGAATGCTACCACCGCATTCAATATATTCGCGCGGGCTGTAGTTCGGGAAAAGAAAATCCCGTTTGAAATCCATGCTTCTGATGAAATTACCAGAGCCTCCGGCATGCAGGCGTTCCTTGCGCTACGGGATGAGGCAAAGAAAAATGGTATTCAAGATCTGACCTTAGATGAAATCAATGAAGAAATCCGACAAGCACGGTACGGAGGTGAATAAATGACCTGTTATGCAGTAATCGACACGAATGTCCTGGTCTCTGCATTGCTTTCAAGCCATAATGATACGGCTACTGTTCTTGTTGTCGGAAAACTATTTTCCGGTGAGGTCATCCCACTCTTCAATAATGCTATTCTGAAAGAGTATTATGAAGTGCTGCAACGTACAAAATTCCACTTTTCAAAAAAAGTTGTCAGCATACTTCTTCAGACCATTGAAAAGTATGGTGAACGAGTTGTTCCCTCGTCCACCGGAGAGTTACTGCCGGACATGAAAGACTTACCATTTTATGAAGTTGTCCTCGAAAAACAGACAGATAATGTATATCCGGTTACCGGAAACATGAAACACTTTCCACTGAAACCATTCATTGTCACGGCAAAAGAGTTTCTGGACATTCTAAACACAGCTAAATAGAACGCATCCAAACACTCATCAATCACAGACTGATCAAAAGGAGGATACCCCATGAATCCCGATCCCATAAAACACAACCTCTCAAGAATAGGCTTGGGAACGCATCTTGGTTCTTTCTCAGACGAGGATTCCAGGCAGTATACAGAAGCCATCTCGTTCGCGGTAAAGAACGGAATCACCTCCATCGACACCGCCATCAATTACAGGGGCATGCGTTCGGAAAAGGATGTGGGCAATAGCATAAATGCCCTGATTTCATCCGGTGAAATCAGGCGGGAAAACGTTTTCATTTCATCAAAGGCCGGGCTCCTGTTCGGGGATATCACGAGGGGATTAAACCCTGCGAAATATCTGCATGAAATCCTGGAGCCTACAGGCATCCATTCCAGTGATTTCAGCGAATTTGAGGGTCTGTATCAGACGCTGAATCCCGGTTTTTACGAAATCGCTTTGCAGACAAGCCTCCAGAATCTGGGGATCAACACTATTGACGTCCATTACATCCATATTCCCGAAATTACCCGCGCCAAATTATCGGAAGACGACTTTTACCGGCAAATGGCGGATCTTTTCACATGGTACGAAAGCAAAGTAGCAGAAAGAAAAATCAGATTTTACGGGCTGGCGTTTGAAATGCTCTGCATGGAACCGGAAGAAGAAAAATGGTACGTCAATATAGAAAGGCTAGACCGAATCGCGCGGGAGATCAGCCATGAAAACAGCCATTTCAAGTACCTGCAGGTCCCTTACAACATGAAATATCCCTTTGCCGCCACGGTGCAGAACCAGCCTTATAAGGGAGAAAACTTTTCCCTGATCGAGGCGGCGCACAAAATGGGGCTGAAAGTAATTGGCAGTATGCCCCTAAACTGCGGAGAGGGCCTGAAGGAATCCTCCCTGGCGGAAATGATCTCATTTGCGCTGAACGGCGTGGACGCGATCAATGTGGGCAGTAAAAATGCAGATCATATCCGGGAGATATTGGATGTATATGCTCCGCATTCCACGTCCTGATGTCATAAACAGGCTCCCTGTCCTCCCATGAAATGAAGATTCCATTCCTTTGTCCATCCATGATCCGGTTTGGACAGGGCGCCTATCTGTTTGTAAATCCTATGCTTTCTCATCAATGCCTTCCGTTTCTTCCGCCATCCTCATAAAAACCTCCGCCCAGTTCAGGTCTTCCAGCTTCCGCTTGCTGCATCCAGGCATGCTGCTCTCGAATCCGCAGACTTTCCGGTAAGCGCAGTAGGTACAGGCCTCCTCCGCTCCCCGCTCATAGGGATTTAAAGAAATCTTCCCCTGCAGGATCTCCCTGCCGATCTCCGCGATCTTCCTGCTCACATAGTCGGAGACCAGCTTCAGTTCCACATCGCTCATCACGGAAGACCTGGCGGAAAAGCTGCCGTCCTTTTTCCTCTCCACCGGGATCACATCCGATTTCTCCACCATGTATTTGTCCAGCCGCTCTATGATGTCCGGGGAAGCGTTCACAACCCCGTTCATGCGAAGCTGCTTTGTCAGCTGTTCCTCCAGTTCTTCCGGCGTCAATTCCACCGGCGTCTCCACGGAAGGATCCTCAATATGATAGTACAGCAACGCCGCCGGAACCGCCTCCTTGCCGGGATGTTTCTTCCCCTCCAGTTCCAGCGCCGTATTCATGTAAACCACCAATTGCAGCTGCAGCCCATAGTACAACGCCGCCAGGTCAAACCGCGTATTCCCGGATTTATAATCAATCACTTTGACGTAAACATATTCCTCATCCTCCGACACATCGATGCGGTCGATGCGCCCCTGCAGATGCATCCGCTCCTGCTCGGAGAGCGCGATATTCACGCTGTCCAAATGATCCGCGTACTGGAAAGAAAGTTCGTAGGCGTCCGGTGCAAAGCTGCCTTTTTTCAGCTGTTTCTGCAGCGTCAGCACCGTCCGGGTCAGGATCCGTCCCATGCGGGTGATGGCGTATTCATTCCGGGCGCTGCTGTAGAGCACCGTGTCCCCATAGGTGGCGGCATAGGCTTCCAGCGCCTCCCGCACTGTCCGGGCGCCGAATTCCTCCGGAAAATCGAACCAGGTATAACCATTCTCCGCCAATTTTGCGGCAAAGGTCTCCAGAACCGCATGATACACATTTCCCATGTCCACATTTTCAAAAGAAAACTCCTGCCGCTCCTTTAAGGTAAGTCCATACTGCAAAAAATGGCGGTACGCACAGGCGGCATAGGTCTCCAGGCGGGTAACGCTGTTTTCCAGGTATTTTCCGTAAAGCGCCCTTGCCACCGCCGCCGACAGTCCCGTATCCTGATACCGCCGGAACGCGGCGTCCGTCAATGC
Organism: Blautia sp.; assembly: GCA_023667395.1. GTDB lineage: Bacteria > Bacillota > Clostridia > Lachnospirales > Lachnospiraceae > Acetatifactor. The sequence continues at coordinate 92,918 of JAMPAC010000004.1, forward strand.
GCTCCTTTTCCCCGCCAGCTTTTCCTCCCCGTAAACACGGTACAGGGTGAAAAACTCCTGGGTTTTTTCCCGGGACAATGTTCCCGACACATACTCCCGCAGCCCCTCCGCCAGGTAGCCCGCTCCCTCCGCCGGGGTGACGATCTGCTCCAGCATGGGGCGAAGCTGGGGATATTCCGTGGGAATCCCCGGGAACAGCTTTTTCACCGTGTCGATGAGATAGGCGGGGCGCAGGGATTTACCGGAACTGTTGACCTTGGACCAGGACAGGAAAAGCCGCTCGGAGGGCTTGGTCATATTCAGGTACAGATAGAGCCGCTGGATATACATCTGCTGCCTGGGGCTGGGAGCCAGTTCCAATTCCGACTCCCGCAGAAACTCCCTGTCCATATCGGAAATGATCCCGCCCCTGGAGGCATTCTTGGGAATATTGCCGTCATTGACCCCCAGGAAAAACAGCGCCTTTACCTGCTTTAAGCGGGTGCGTTCCATATCCCCCGCTACCACCCTGTCCACGTTCTGGGGGATGGTGCCCACCTGGATCTCGCCGAAGCCTGCCTCCAGGATCTCCCTAAACTCCGCCAGGGGGATGGTCTCCTCCCCCAGCAGTTCGTAGATCTGATCCAGCAGTTCCATGACCAGCCGATAGATCTGGGCATATTCCCGTGCCCTTGAGGGCTGCCCCTGTTCCTCAAACTGCCGCTCATAGGCGACCAGCTTATTCTGCACCTCATTCCGCACCAGGAAATCGTAAAGCCCGTCAATATAATCCCTGACCCTGCCCTCCTTTTTCCTCACAAGGGGGGAAAGCTGTTCCATCATCTGTTCCCGCAGATGGTTGATGCGCGCCAGGGCTTCCTCGTCCTGTTCCATCTTTTCCGTCTTACGGGTAAAAAGGCGGCTGTAACTGCGGTATCCCCGGAGACCCGTGCGGATCGCATAATTTTCCAGTTCGTCGATTTCCGCCCGCTCCAGGTCGGCCATTCCGCTCCTCAGATAATGGAACACCGCTTCATAGGTAAAATCTTTTTCAAACAGTTCCAGCGCGCTCTTGATGTACTCGATCATGGGATTTAGCGCGATCCCCCTGGTGCGGTCGATAAAGCAGGGAATCTCCATCTGGGCAAACTCCGTCTCCACATAGGGGGCGTAACCCTCCAGATCCCCCATGATCACCGCGATATCCCGGTAGGCAAGCCCCTGCTCCCTGATCAGTTCCTTGATCTTCAACCCGGTCTGGTGCACCTCATCCCTGGGCGTGGTGGTCTCAAAAAGGCTGATCTCCGACTGCTGCCCCTGGTAAACCTGAAAAGGATAGCGGAATAGATTTTTTTCCAGATGCCCCAGCGCGGGAGACGTTTCAAAACGGTAATGGGTTCCGATAAACACGTCTTTCTCCCTGGGCACGCCCGCCTCCTTTGCCAGTCTGTCCAGATCCGCCACCGTCTTTTTGCTCAGATAAAACAGCTTCTGTTCCCCATCCTTTACATAGGGGTCCTCTCCCTGTCCCAGGGTGACGGTCAGGATCACCTCGCCGCAGACCTGCATCAGTTCCTGGATCAGCTGGTTCTGGATCGGCGTAAAACCGGTGAATCCGTCAAACACCACCACGCTTTCAGGCAGCAGCTTTGATTTATGCAGGGAGCGGCGCAGTACGTCCAGGGTCTCCTCGGTGGTGATGAAATTGCCCTCGATATACTCCATAAAGCCCTTATATAAAGTTTCCAGATCCTTTAATTTCCCCGCCAGCGCGCCGCGCTTTCCCGCGTAAGCGATCAGCTTTGACACATCCTCCGTGCCGATGCCGTACTGCATGAATTCCGAGATGGCGCTCTTTACCTCATGGATATAGCCCTGCCTGTGCAGAAAGCTGCCCAACACGGGAAGTTCCTCTTTCAGGTTCGCCGCCACTTTCTGGAGCACCAGGCTTTTCCCCGTGTCGTCCAGCACCGGTATCTCCGCCCTGCCCACCTCTTCCATAATGCGGTGGTTCAGCCTGCCGAAGCTGAGCACGTCTATATTCATAATGCCGCCCCGGTCGTTCAGGAGCACCAGTTCCTTCTGGGTCTGCATGGTAAACTGGTCGGGCACCACGATCAGGAAATTCCGCCTGGGATTTTCCCTTGCCCGCTTTGTGACCTCGCTGTAAATCTGCCTGCTCTTTCCGGATCCTGACGATCCGAATATGAATTGTAAACTCATAAATAAAATCTCCAAAGATAGTCCGCGGCTTCCTCCGCATAGTCGATGCCGATCCGTTTTCCCGCATGAATCTGCGCAGGCTCCACCCGGATTCCCTCCGTCACATAGAAGCCGTGGCTTTCCACCATGTCCACATCGTTGTCCGCCGCAGTAATATGCATGGCGATGCACAGCTTTCCCGGGCCGTCCGCCAGGTGCTTATCCAGGGAAGCGGGATACCGCTCCATGGTATAGGGTTCCCTGTCTCTCTTCCTCTGCTTCCGGTTCAACTCCTCCAGCCGCAGCTGCCGCATGATGCATCGGGACGCTTCATCCGCAGGAATGACGCTCCGAAGCAGCACCGCCTGGGGATTCCCCTCCGTCATGGCGGCGATATTCATGCAGCTGTACATGCCATAGATGAGATAGACGTAGGAGGTTCCGCCCTGATGGTACATGGGCTCCGTCCTTGCGGTACGCCTGCCGCCGTAGCTGTGGGCGCCTTTGTCCGTCTCGCCCATGTAACTCTCCACCTCCGTCAGGATACCCCGCACCGTCCCCAGGGGTGTCTCATGAACCAATGTCTTTCCCAGCAGTTCTTTCGCCACCGTGATCCCGTCCCTTGTGAAAAAGGCTCTTTCAAGGCGTTTTTTGTCCGGCATGTGGGGCCTCCTTTCCGGTTACTTTAAAACAGGTTCAATGATCTCCATGGCTGTGATCAGAGGTGTCAGAATATTTCTGCTGATATAGCCCTGCTTTCGGTTGATCATTTCCTGGACGATCGCTTCATATTCATCAATAATTTCCGCCGTGGCGCAGGCAGTCATTTCTCCATTGGTTTCTTCTTCCTGACAGATTGAATAATATCATCAACATCATTCTCATTGTATCCAACAGACATTGCCCATTTTTGTGCTTCATTCAGTGAGGCTTCAAATTCTTCTGCTGAAGGAAGTTTTAATGTCTTAAGCATGATAACATCTCCCGAAGTATATGCCACCAATTTATCTCCGGTACCGATTGACAGGCGTTTTCGGATGCTGACTGGCAAAGAAATTTGACCTTTGGAAGAAACAGTTAATATTTGCGTACTCATTTGCATATGCTCCTTTCTTGTAAGAATTTCTTACTTATATTATGCCATGATGGGAAAATATATGCAAGAAAAATCAGATCCACCGCTCGACAATATGGCAAGAGCCCGATTGCAGCGTTATCATCCAATTCTTTTTAGCATTGAAATGCATCCGGGAGAATGCTATACTGAATAAAAATCCAGGAGCCAGATTATGAAAAAACTGTTTTTATTCGATATAGACGGCACCATCGCCGTAGGAGATACCCTGTACGAGGGCAGCGCCGAACTGCTGGCGCATATCGACGCCATCGGGGGAAGATCCTATTTTATCACCAACAATTCCACCAAAAGCGGCGCCGACTATGTGAAAAAATTTCGGGACGCTTTCGGTCTTGAGACCACGGAGGATCAGTTCATCACCTCCGGTTATATGACGCTGCGCTTTTTAAAGGCCCACTACCAAAATAAAAAGATCTTCGTGCTGGGAACCGCTTCTTTTGTAACGGAACTGCAAAAAAACGGACTGGATATCACGGAGACTGCCGAAGAGGGCATCGATTGTGTGGTAGCGGCTTACGACAGCGAACTGACCTATGAGAAGCTGGTACAGATATCCAGGGTTCTTCAGACCACGGATGTTCCGTTTTACGGCACGAACCCCGATCTGCGCTGCCCCATCGACTTTGGCTTCATCCCCGACTGCGGCGCCATCTGCAACATGATTACCGCCGTCACGGATAAGACCCCTGTCTACCTGGGCAAGCCCAGCAGGAAAGTGGTGGAACTCTGCTTGGAATCCTCCGGATTTTCCAGGGAAGAAACGCTGGTGGTGGGGGACAGGCTCTACACCGATATCGCCTGCGGCATCAACGGCGGAGTGGACACCTGTGTGCTGTTTACCGGGGAGGCTAGGCCGGAAGATATGAAAGACACCGAATATCCCGCCACATATCAGTTTCAGAATGTGAAAGAACTGCTGCATCATATACAAAACAATATCTGAAAGGAGATTTATCATGCCTACTGCAAACGAACTGCATCTCTATGTCAACATGCCAGGGCACAATCCTGCTTTTGACAGCATTGCCGCCGCTTTGGAAAGCATCCCTTATGAGACGGAGGAAAAAGAATTTCCTGCTCCTGCAGCGGATATTCCCCCTGCGGTCATCCATATCGGCAAGGGCGTTTACCGGGAAAAGATCACTGTCACCCGCCCCAACGTAACCTTTCTGGGGGAAGGTCAGGACCGGAGCGACGTTGTGATCGTCTATGGGGACTTTGCAAAGGACCTCATGCCGGACGGCACAAACCGGGGAACTTTCCGCACCGCCACCGTGCGCATCGACGCCCAGGATTTCAAGGCCGTGCATCTGACTTTCCAGAATGATTCCGGCTTCGGTTATCAGGTGGGACAGGCTCTCGCCCTCTACACCGACGGCGACCGCTGCTATTTCGAGGACTGCGCCCTGCTGGGCGGCCAGGATACGCTCTTTACGGCTCCCCTGCCGGAAAAGGAATTCCAGGCGGGCGGCTTCACGGGTCCCGGCCAGTTCCGTCCCCGCACCATGACACGCCAGATGTTCAGAAACTGCTTCATCCAGGGCGATGTGGACTTTATTTTTGGCAGCGCCATCGTTTACTTTGACCACTGCGAGATCTATTCCCGGCTTCAGGAGGGCAAGCCTTTCCCCGAGGGTTCGGAGAAGATTTACGGTTACATCACCGCAGCCTCCACGCCGGAATCGGAAAAATACGGTTATGTCTTAAAGGACTGCCGCCTCACCGGCAACTGCCCGCCCCGCTCCATCTATCTGGGACGCCCCTGGCGGGAATATGCCAAAACAGTATTTATCAACTGTGAAATGGGCGAGCACATCCATCCCGTGGGCTGGATGGACTGGAACAAGCCCCACGACCATTTTTACTATGGGGAATACCATTCCTACGGCTCCGGCGCAAGCCCTGGGACAAGGGCGGATTTTTCCCATCAGCTGACGGAAGAGGAAGCCGCTGAATATACGGTGGAAAATGTGTTAAAAGGCTGGAAGCCGGGGGTATGACCCCGGCTTCCTCTTTGGCGTTTTCACTTTACCATGGTTCCGCTCTGCAGAATCCCACAATTCCAGCGCCAGCAGACTGACTCGTGGAAATGTTATTCTTCATCCTCTTTTCTGCCTGTCTCTCCAATGATTTCACTGTCCGCATCCTCTGACAGTTCCCCATCCGTCTCTGCAGCGTCATCACCGGATGCGATCTGCTCTCCCACACTGGCTTCCATGTCTTCCAGTTCCTTCTGCATGGACTGCAGCTTTGTGTCCTGATGAATGGCACGCATAATCAGGTTCACGTCCTCCGGGGAGAACATGCCCAGCGCCTTACTCAGCTGGCCTATATTGTCCCTGTTCACTTTCAGGTGCCCGCCGCCGGAGAGCGTCACATTGATCACCTGCTTGGGATCCGACACATCCCCCAGGCAGATGCTGTTGGTCTTCTCGTCACAGGTGAACAGCACGCCGTTATAAACAATGACGCCGCCTTCCGCCAGATGCCCATAAGGTACCTTGGGGGCTTTCCGGAGATTTTCTATGGGATTCTCGCCGCCCTTGAAAGCCGCGTCATATATTTTAGCCGCCTCGCTCCTGCCCGACGCGGTTTCCCCCGCAGCCTCTTCGTCCGTCAGCAATGTCTGCATTCCCTGGGGCTGGTCATCCTCCTCTTTTTCCGTCCTCTGCCACAGCAGGTTTCCCACTGCTGCCATCCTGCCCCCGTCCGCAGCCTTTGTGGTCTCGGAAGCCACCGCCGAAAAGCGGCTTCCCCTGACGTTTGCACTTCTCGCCGTTGTCCTCGTACCATAATCAACAAAACCTGTACCGATCCTCATATGCCCCTCCTGTTTCTCATTCCAGTTCCGTCTCTTCATTGCAGCACCCTTTGCGGGGGAATGAATATTCACCTGCACAAAACGCAGCTGAATATTCATTCCGGGTGCTTCCATTCCGAGACTGTTTTCAATTGCCGCTTGCGGCAATTTGTTCCGATCTCTGCATTTCAGCGCCCTGTGCCCATTCACGCAAAAGCCACAGACGGCATGAAATGATTTCTTTACCATCCGTGGCTTCCATATGTTGCATTTCAATAAATATCGGCAGCCCTGACCTGATATTTTAGTCTGTCAGGCCGGCTTTCGTTACAATTCATCTGGCTTTCAGGACATTACAGCTAACGGTTCTCCCATCCCTCCGTTTTCCGGCTGCCAGAAAACACTGCCACTATCCATACGGCAAATGCATAAACAGATATCGCCATCTCTCGATAGGCAAACCAGCTGTGCAGATACGAGTGGTTTGCCGCCATAAAATACCATAAAAACGGATAAAGCATGATCATAAGATAAAATAAATTCCAAGTCGTTTTCCTGTATTTAAGGATTGCGGAAATAAACCAGATAATTTCCATCACGGCAACACAGTACAGCAACGGTCTTGCATCATGAAAGTTCTCTAATATCGTTGATAACATATCCGCCCCCGACGATCTCGACGTTCTGGTATGTATGGCTTCCAAAGCGCTTTCCAAAATATTAGCCCGAACAATGACACTCCCCAAAAACCACTTCGAAGCCCACATACCCAGGTATCCCGTTCCCCAATAGATTGACTTTACCATGCTTTGTTGCATTCCACCCCCCCGCTATTCTATCCGAATTCAGGAACAGCCATAGGGTCAACGGCACTCCGAGAGAAACCAGCGGGTATGTCAAAAAATCAAAATATGATGTCAACCCTCCAACCAAAAAGAAAAAAACATTCCAGACAAATCGATATTCCTTTAAATACTCTGACCCAAAAACAATTGCTGACATTGCCATAAGCGTGATAATGATAACCGTAGAAAACTGTAACGATAACATGATCGTCACCGGGTTCAGAAACAGCCACATCATGAAAGTCGGAATAACCATTCTTTTATCGACTGTCGTTAATTTGACGATCAGGGTCACAAAGAGCCCAAGCTGCACAAACATAAGAATATATCGGATCGTCCCATATTCAAACAATGCAAGCAGCGGTTTCAAAAATATCAGATACCCATGCCAATATCTGGCATAAGATAATTCTTCGTATTCCTGCCCGCCTTCCCCATATATATTGATCAATGATTCATTGGGATTACGATCCACAACACCATATCTTTTGACATTGACTGCCTGTTCAAACACGGACTCGTCTTCTTCCACATGCGAAGCATTAAGCAGCATCAATGCATCCGTAAAATTATCCAGCTGTGAGTTTCTCGTTCCCATTAGCCGGGGATATGTATTCATTTCAAAGTTCTTCGCAGATTCTATCATGTTTTCCTGCATATATTCTTCAGGAATCAGATACGCAGCCACAAGAAGCAGATATCCGGTCAAACACATACCTGCCAAAAGAACAAGCATAAATAAAATCTTTCTCCCCACAGTCCATTCATCCATTTTACTGCATTGTGCTTTTAAATTTTTCCCATTGTAAAAACCTGCTGCCATTTCTTATCCTCCAAAAGGCTGACCTGTCTGTAAATCGCCTGCTTAATGCATCCAAGGGCAATCATACTATAAAAACGCTTACTTTGCAACAAAAAAGGACTGCTCCCCATCCATGCCAAACAGTTCCTCAAACGCCATATCCCAGTATTTTTCCGGCAGATTGGGCCAGCTCCACTGTCCCGTCTCCTCATGGCACAGCGTGATCACCCGGTTCAGGACTTCGCCGTGTGTGACCTCCGGCAAGGCTCCCTTAAGCTCCCGCTCCGTGATCCTGCACCAATGCGGCGCACGTTTCGCCAGGCCTGATTCCGCCAGCTGCTCTATAGCCCTCTGCCTGTCATAATCCAGCGTAATGAACTCTTCCCGCCAGCTTCCCTGCTCTCCGTGCAGTATCATGAACTGACTCTTGCCGCCCGCCTGGTGGGAAAGCCCCACCGAACCCGGATTGAGCAGTGTGTTCCCCTGATGGCGGAACGCGAACTGGAGATGGGTATGGCCGCAGAGGATGAAAGAGGTTTTCGCATTTTCCATGACCTCTCTTGTCCGCTCTGTTTCTTTCCACAGCTGCTCCTTATAATTTTCAGGCGAGCCATGGCAGACAAACAGTGTGGGCAGACCCTCAAGCCTTACCTCCCGCGCAATGGGAAGCGTTTCAAAGAAATCAATGTCCTTATTCGTCAAACGCTGGTATGCGTACCAGAGCGCCCCTGTGGTGGAATCATACTCTTTCCAGTCATTGCCGCCCTCCGCACGCTGCCTGATCCAGTATTCCTCCTTGTTCCCCCGGATAAAGGTGCAGTCATACTTCTCCATATAAGAAAAAAGCAGTTCCATGGTACGTTCCGGATAAGCAAACTCCCCCACATAATCCCCCAGGAAGATAAAACGGTCAATCCCCCGGGAAAGCGCGTATTCCATGCATCTCTCCATGGCCGTGTAATTACTGTGAATATCTGATAATATCGCAATTTTCATAGGCAATATGAAAACATATCTTTTTTAACCTTTCGCGTGGAAATATTTTAAATTTTTATGAATTTTCTTGTGTAAGCTTTTCAAATATGTTAATCTCATTTACAAAGATAATCATAATATATTTACCCGGGCAGCCGGGGGACGTGTTCTCACCTATTCCGAGTCTTGCGGAAGGTGGTGATTATTATGAGTACATATGAGGAATTCATGGTTATTCTGACTGTGGCGCTGCTGATCGTGGCAATTCTGAATCTGAAAAATAAGAAATAGCCGTCCTGCTCCTGCAAAAGTGGACGGCTATTTCTTATTAGCTTTGTCATAAATCTTCGCCGGGACGGGTGATCTGCACTCACCTTCCGGCTGTCCTGCTAAGTACATTATATGCTAAAAAAATCACATCGTCAAGCCCAAAATCTGCGCTCACCCCAACCGCTCCAGCTGTCTCATGACATACATGACTTTCTGTCTCGCGTTCTCTACCTGGGTCCGGGCCTCCTTGATCCGGGAATGCATCAGCCAGTCCGCAATGATACCGTCAAAGAAATAATCCGCAAAGGCCAGGAAATCCCCGGTCTCGATGTGGAATTCCGCCACATTCTCCACGTCCGTCAGTTCTCTCTGGAACCGCTTGAGCGCGCTCCTCGCCTGCTGCACCAGCGCTTCCGCATCGTTCATTTTGTAATGTTTCACAAAGGTGCTGATCATTCCGCCGCCCAGCATATCGAAGATGCCCCAGTTTCCGGCGCTCTTCAGGGATTCCGCCGCCCTGTTCAGGCAGTCCAGCGCCTCCTGTCCGGCAATCCTGGCCTCCCTGAGTTCCTTTTCCCGATCGTCCATAGCTACCTCCGCACCAACCCCGGCCAAAATGCCTTACTTGAACAACGTCTTGAACAGCCCCCGCTTCAACACCTGCGTACCGGTGCTGATCAGGCTCCGCTCGATCTGGGCCTGTCTGCGCTCCGCCGCCCTCTCTTTCTTTTTCTCTGCGGCCTCTTTCTCCTTTTGTTTCTTCTTTGCCGCCTCGGCTTCCGCTTTTTCCTTTTGTTTCTGCAATTCCGCCTTTTCCTTTTCCAGCTGGGCGCGCTCCGCCTCCAGGGCGCTCTGCTCCGCCAGTACCTCATAGGCGGAAATATTGTCCACGCCGTCGTCATACTTTTCCATGCCGTCGGTAGCGATGATCTTCAACCGTTCCACACTGTCCACCGGCCCCATCAGGCTCTGGGGACAGATGATCGCCGTCTGCTGGGCAACGCCGGGCACACCCTCCTCATCCAAGAAAGAGGTCAGCGCATATCCCACGCCCAGTTCCATGATCACATCCTCCGTCTTAAAGGCCGGATTCGCCCGGAAAGACTGCGCCGCCACCCTCACCGCTTTCTGCTCCGCAGGGGTGTAGGCGCGGAGGGCGTGCTGCACCCGGTTGGAAAGCTGCGCCAGCACGCTGTCAGGGATATCCCCGGGGCTCTGGGTCACAAAATAGATGCCCACGCCCTTGGAGCGGATCAGCTTCACCACCTGTTCAATCTTCTGCACCAATACCTTGGGGGCGTCGGAAAACAGCATATGAGCCTCGTCAAAGAAAAATACCAGCTTAGGCTTCTCCAGGTCGCCCGCCTCGGGCAGCCGCTCGAACAGTTCCGCCATCATCCATAGCAGGAAACTTGCGTACAAGGTGGGATTCTGCACCAGCTTCACGCTGTCCAGGATGTTGACGATCCCCTTGCCGCTGCTGTCCGTGCGTATCCAGTCAAAGATATCCAGCGCAGGCTCCCCGAAAAACAGGTCGCCGCCCTGATTTTCCAGGGGGATCAGCGCACGCACAATGGCGCCTATGGACTGTGCCGCGATATTTCCGTATGTAGTCACATAATCCGCCCTGTGTTCCGACACATAGGTCAGCACGGACCGTAAATCTTTCAGGTCGATGAGCACCAGTCCCCTGTCGTCCGCAATCTTGAACACGATATTTAAGACGCCCTCCTGCACCGCCGTCAGCCCCATGATGCGGGCAAGCAGTTCCGGACCCATGTCGGAGATCGTGGCTCTCACAGGATGCCCTTTCTCCTGATAGATGTCCCAGAAGCATACGGGGTAGGACTTATAGGTAAAGCTGTCCCTGATGCCGAACTTGTCAATCCGTTTCTCCATGCTCTCGGAAGCTGCGCCGGGGGTGGCCAGTCCCGACACGTCCCCCTTTACGTCGCACAAAAATACGGGAACACCCGCATCGGAAAAAGACTCCGCCATGGCTTTCATCGTGATCGTCTTGCCGGTACCGCTGGCTCCCGCAATCAGTCCGTGGCGGTTGCTCATGTTTAACTGCATGGTCACCTGATTCCCGCTGTTGTCAAGTCCCATGTAAATCCTGCCGTCTCTGTACATTTTTCAATCTTACCTTTCCTGTATCCTGCGGTCCGCAGGCACAAATTTCAGTTGCACTACGATTAAGTATAGCATAGTATGGACTTTTTCCGCAACCGGAAGTGTAAAACGACAAAATCTTCCAAAACAGTAGACTTCCCACGCAAACATTTGCTACAATATAAAATAAAACACGACCTGCGCCGCCCTCCGGGCGGAAGAATGAGAGGAAACATGATAGTACATATTATAGTGAACCTGATACAGCTGGCCGGGATCCTGATCCCGCTGGTGGGATGCGTCTGCCTGCTAAAGCAGGCCCGGAACAGAACCGCCATGTACCTGTTGCTTGCCAACCTGGGATGCCTGATCATCAATGGCAGTTATGCCCTGCTGCTCCAGACCAAAACCCATGAGGGAGCGCTGATCTCCCTGAAAATGGAATACTTCGGGAATGTGGTATTTTACCTGATGTTCGGCCTGTTCCTGTGGTCCTATCTGGGAATCAGGAAATTCAGATGGACCAGGATACTGCTCGGCTTCTGGGGCATCATGGATATCCTGTTTTTGTACTGGATCTGGGTCTGGGACGGTTATCCGCTGGTATTTGAAACTCTGCATTTTCAGGCAGGCGAATACTCCGGCCTGGTGTTGATCCAGACTGCTCCCGGCGTACTTTACCTGATCCGCTATGCCATGATGTGCGTGTTCCTGCTCTATTTCATCATTTATACCATTGTGCGCATTTTTTCCGTGCCCATCGCCTCGGAGCGCCATAACCTGATCAAGCTGGCATTATCGCAGGCAGTGATTTTCACTTCCCTGATGCTGATGATCCTGTTTAACTTTTCCTTTGATATCGTGCCCATTTTCGCGTCCACGTCCATCCTGTCCATTATCGTCAGCGCGTTCCGGGATGAATTTTTCGGCATAACGGAACTGGGGCAGCAATGGGTATTCGAGCAGATGGAAGACGCTTTCATCATCGTCGATGAGATGTACGGGTATCTGGATTCCAATTCCTACGCCAGGAAAATGTTCCACGAACTGAATTATAAGCGCCGGAATGAAACCGTGTCCGGGGATATGTTCCGCCTTTTTACCAATGAAGAAAAGGTGGTTCAGGTCTACGGGAAATTTTACAATAAAAAGATCACGGAGATCCGCGACAAGGGAACCCTGTCCGGCTACAGTATGCTGCTGGTGGATATCACGGAACAGCATGAACTGATGGAGCGCGTCAGGGAGGAAAAGGAGCGGGCGGACGCCGCCAACCAGACCAAATCGGCTTTCGTATCCAATATTTCCCATGAGATCCGCACCCCCATGAACGCCATCGTGGGGATGACCCAGATCATGCTGCGCCAGGATGACCTGCCAAAGCAGAACCGGGATTACCTGACCAATATACAGAATTCCGGGAACGCCCTGCTGACCCTGATCAACGACCTGCTGGATCTGTCCAAGATCGAATCCGGCAAGATGGAACTGGTTGAGGAGGACTATGATTTCATGGCCATGTTAAGCGACCTGGGAATGATCATCCTGAACAGAATCGGAAGCAAACCCGTGGAACTGCTCTATGACATAGACCCTGCCATCCCCGCGAGATTATGCGGGGACGCCCTGCGCATCCGCCAGATCATCATCAACCTGATGAACAATGCCACCAAATTCACGGAAAAGGGCTATGTCCGTCTTACCGTGAAAGTGAACCAGATCCAGGGAAAAGAGCTGGAACTGTTCATTGAGGTGCAGGATACCGGGCAGGGCATCCGGGAGGAGGATCTGGGAAAACTCTTCGGCTCTTTCCAGCAGGTGGATACGAAGAAAAACCACCACAAGGAGGGCACCGGGCTTGGCCTGTCCATCTCCAGGCAGCTGGTGGAACTGATGCATGGTTCCATCGGCGTCACCAGCGAATACGGAAAGGGCAGCCGGTTCTATTTTACCATCCGCCAGCAGATCGTTGACGGGCGGAAAGCCGCCCGGCTTACGGAGGGCAGGCAGGCTGTCGTTGCCGGAAATATGGAGAACGAGGCGGCCGGGGAATTGCTGCGCCAGCTGACGGAACAGTACGGGCTTACCTATATAGACGATATCATGACATATCAGCAGGAGGGGCTGCCTGTTTACTATTTTACGGACAGATACAGCCTGCTCACCGAGGAGCAGAAGAAACGGCTGGAAGAAAGAAACGCCGTTGTCTGCGGTATGCAGAATCCCATGACGGAAAATGATTTCCCCAAGGGCCTGCCCGCCATGAACAAGCCTTTATACAGCTATAATTTCTGTAACCTGATCGAGAACCGCCAGGAGGAAGCGGATACAGATCAAATATATCCCCGCAGGGAGGATACGCCGGATTCCGCCCGGCAGCCGGAGGAATTCACCGCGCCGGAGGCCCATATCCTGATCGTGGACGACAATGAGATCAACCGCATGGTGGCGGAGGAAATGCTGAAACCCCTGAAACTGCAGATGGACACCGCTTCCGACGGCCGCCAGGCGCTGGAAATGATCCAGGAGAAAAAATACGACCTTGTCCTGATGGATCACCTGATGCCTGTGATGAACGGCGTGGAGGCGGTGGAAGCGCTGCGGAAAATGGACGGCGCCTATTACAAAAATCTCCCTGTGATCGCCCTCACCGGGAACACCGGCAAGGATCAGCAGGAAGAATATCTCCGCGCGGGCATGAGCGACTACCTGTCCAAACCCATCGACCTGGCGGATATCTACCGGAAAGTGCAAAGGTGGATCCCTGATAAGATCGTATTTGTCAGCCCTCCCGGCAGTAATAGTTAAAATACTGTTCCCGCAGTCCCTTGTAGGCGCCCCTGGGCAGGTAGATCTTCCTTCCGTTATCCATATGGATCTCTTTCGCGTTCAGGCTGCCTATATATCCGAGGTTGACGATAAAGGCCACCCCAATCCTTACGAATTCCTGATAATGCGAGAGCAATGCATAGATTTCCGCCATGCTCATGCGCAGCAGACACTGTGTGCCGTTTGCAAGGTACAGCCACTGCGTCTTCCCCTGTGCCTCGCAGCATACGATATCATTGATGGGCACTTTCACAAGCCGTCCGTCAATCTTCAATAGGATATATCTTCTGCGCTCCTCTTCCACATCGGCCAGCAGCCTGTCCATCAGGGAAAACAGTTTATTTTCCGATACCGGCTTTACCAGATATTGATCGGCGTCCACGTCAAAAGCCTCCAGGGCATACTCCCTGGAGGTGGTAAGAAATACCAGTTTTCCTCCGTACTCCATACTGCGGAGTTCGTTTGCGGCATCCATTCCGAAAGACGCTTTGTTTCCTTTCCTGTCCGGCATAAAAATATCCATGAATATCACATCAGGCTCATAATTTTCCTCCCTGATCATGCAGACCAGTTCGTCCGCATCCGCAAAATGCTCGATCACCAGATCGCTGCCGGGGTGTTTCTTCTCATAACCGCGCAGCAGTTTTTCCGTCTTGACCAACTCCGCCGTTTCGTCGTCGCAAAGCGCTATCAGATACATTTTCTCTCCCCCTGGTGCAGAACCTGCGGTATGCTCATGATCAGTCTGAACACAAACACACCGTTATCGTTTTTAAAATCGTATTCTCCCTCGTATTTTTCCGCCGTCTTGATAATGCTGGAGACGCCGATGCCGCCGGTAAATTCCGCTTTCGGCTGTCCGTTCCTGATCTCGGTTTCCATCCTGCAGGTATTGCTGCAGGAGATGATCAGCTTGTTTTTCTTTCTTTTCAGCATCAGGTGGATGAAACATTCCCGGTCTTCCAGTTTCTGCACTTCCATGCAGGCGTAGATGGCATTTTCGTAGGCGTTGGCCAGGATCGTCACCAGATCGATATTGGGAATGGCCAGATCCTTGCCCTGCTCCACGTCCAGCGTGACCTTGATCCGCTCATTCCCGGCTTTCCTGGTATAGGCGGACAGGATATGGTTGACCGCAGTATTGGCGCATATCTTCTCCACAATGCCCTGATCCATCTCCTTATCATACTCTTTCAGATACTGCAGCAGTTCTTCTTTCTGGCCCTGGCGCACATACTCCGCTATGACCGCGTTGTGGTGCCGTACATCGTGGCGGATCCGCCGCCCTGATTCCACGGACTCCTCCAGGATCTCCAGCTGCCGCTGCAGAAGCCTGTGGTTCATCTGCATCAGCTGGTTTTCTTTCTCGTACTCTTTCTCCTTGCCCACATGGAGATAGAAGCGGAACATGAGAAGCTGCAGGGTGCCCGTCAGGATAAAATTGATGACCACCTGATAGATCCGGTATGGGGTCGCGTCCCTGAGATTGGGATTCAGGATAAATCCAATCCCTAACAGGATACTGATGATCATAAAGGCGACGCTGAACTTGTCCACCTCTTTCTCCACATATGTGCTGAAAGCCCGGATGGTATTTTTCAGCCTCCTTTCTATCAGGAGCGTCATCAACAGGATCAACAGGATACGGGTGATAATGTCCGCCCACACATTCCTGTTGAAAAAGATGATCGCAGTCTCCAGTCCGCCGATCAGGAATACCGCCAGCAGGTAAAAGGTCAGCGCCAGTTTATAGATGGACAGATAGACGGAATCGCTGCTCATGAAAATGGCAAAGACCGCAAAACACATATACATGGCAAAGGCCACGATCCTCACGCAGCTTTCCCAGTCCACCACATACCAGATACATGCTATGGAAATGACCGCCACACTGAAACATCCATAGCAGATTACCGTCTTTTTCCCATCAAACCGTGATTCGCTCATGCGGGAAAATAACAATATGACCCCCGCCAGGCTTATCGCAAAACGAATCAACGCTACCCATACCGAACCGCCTAACATGCTTTCCCCTTTCTACTACCATATGGATCAGACCTTAAAAGATGCCACGGTCTGGTTCAGAAGCCCGCTCAACCGGAACAGTTCCTCCATCTGTTTCATGACCGCCCCTGAATTTTCACTGGAACTCTCTGCGGATCCGCTCATGTTCCGCATCAGTTCCGCAATCTCCCCCACCAATCCCGTGACGGCGGCAATGGACTCATTGATCCTCGCCATGCTGGCGCTCATTTCCCGGGAGGAGGCTCCCAGTTCACCGGAAATGCCGCTGTAAAACGCCGCGTCATTCTGGTACATCTGGGCCAGTTCTATCATCCCCTGGTAATCCTCCATCACCTTGCCGGTCATGAACTCCAGCAGCCCTGCGGAGCTTTTGGACAGGAACGCCACATTGTCCACCACCCCTTCCGTCACCTGACGGATCTTGTCCACCGCCTGCCTGGAATTGTCCGCCAGGCTCCTGATCTCCTCCGCCACAACGGCAAAGCCCATGCCTGCCTCGCCTGCCCTGGCGGCTTCAATGGATGCGTTCAGCGCCAGCAGGTTTGTCTGGGAACTGATATTGAGGATCTCCTCCGTAAGGGCATTGATCTCCCCCACTTTCCTGCTGTCCTCGATGGCCTGTTCCAGTTCTCCCTTTGTCCTCTGATAAAGGGATGTGACCTCCCGGGCGGACTGCCTGGATTCCTCATAACGCTTTCCGGCCCTGTCCATGATGCTGCCGGACTGTTCCGCCGCCTGTCCCGCTTTCCTTGCCACGTTTTCAATGGCGCTTCCCAGTTCCTGCCCGTTGTCCTTTATGCTTTCCGCCAGTTCCCTGGCTTTCACGGTCTGGTTCATCACCAGACCGACAGAATCCGTAATGCCGGAGATATCCTGATTTAATACCGTCATCTTATCAGATGTCCCCTCGGCGATGGAAGCGATGCTTTCCGCCTCCTGCTTGGTATTCAGGATGATCTCCCTGATCTGCTGCTTTACTTCCACGGTGGCCTTGCTGATCTGCTCCGTCTCGTTCCTATACTCCCTGGGAATGGACTTTTCCACGCTGGCGTTTTCGGAAAAGTCCCCGGAGGCAAACTGCTTCAGCATCTGCACCGGCGCCAGCATCTTCCCGATCAGCCCCGTCATGAACACTGCCACAAATACAATGATCACAAGGGCAACCGCCAGCGCAATCACCATCATGGTTCCCAGGGAAGCCGTCACATTCGCCGCCGGTACCGCTACTCCCAGCTTCCAGCCGCAGCCCGCAATCTCCGTTGACGCGAAATAGCAGGCGCTGCCGTCATAATCATTCAGCCTGCCCACACTGTCCCGGGTTCCGTCCAGCAGTTTCCATAATTCCGGCTGCGCATCCGCCACTAAGACCGTGGTATCTTCCGTGGGTTCATAGTCCTTATTTTTATGCGCGATATACTGTCCGCTGCTGTCCACAAGGAAACCATACACCCCGTCCTCATAATTGATGCTGCCCGTCAGATCCGTCACGGTCTCCAGCGTCACATCCAGTCCGATGACACCCACCGGCACGCCGTCCATATACACCGGGGTGGCAATGGTGGTGCACATCTTTCCCGTCAGGGCGTCGCTGTAAGGGTCCGTCACGATGGCGGAACCCGTCTCCAACGCCTGCTGATACCACCCGCGTTCTACCGGGTCATAGCCTGCCGGCATCTCTATCTCCCTGTTGGACCAGAGAAACCTGCTATCGCTTGTCCCGCAGTACAGATTTAAAAGTTCCCCCCTGCCCTCCGCGTGGGTATCCACCACGGTCTGGAGGAAATCCGTGTCCGTCCTGCCTCCGGCTATGATGCTCTCCACGGCTCCATGGGCGAGCATTTTCTCCTGCTCAATCCATGTGTTGATCTCTTCCGCGTATTTATCCGCGTTCAGCTGCAGGGCGCGGGTCTGATCCTGGATTGTCTGCTTCCCCGCCACTGCCAGCAGTCCCGCAGTCGTCAACAGGATACTGGCCACCACAATGGCGATCATACTGACGGTAAGTCTTCCTTTGATTGTCCTTAGCATATTACTGTACCTCTTTCCCTCCGGTTTTATCAAAATGCTGCCTTAAAAAGGTTGACTACATTATACAGATAAAACTGCCGCATTTTTCACTTCCGGTACAGTTCGCACTTTTTTCGACATACTTTGACAAATTACATCAAAGGCCAAGGGCAGGAACCGGTAAACAGCCCCTGCCCTTTCGCAATCTGCATATGGCTTATCTCATTAAACTTCCGCATACTTCTGCAGGATAAAGTTCTTTACCTGCTGATTATTCTCCGGCCTGGTGTCCTCCAGGGTGGCGTGGATATAAGGCTTCCTCTCTTTCATGAATTTCAGCACCTGGGTATAATCCATCTCGCCCAGGCCGCAGCCAACGGAATTCAGCTTTCCGTCGCCGACCACAAAGTCTTTCAGGTGAACCATCGCCACATCGGAGCCGAGCAGTTCGATGGCTTCCGCAAAGATGGCCTCCCTGTCCTGGTAATTGGAGATATCCAGCAGATTCACCGGATCAAAGATGATCTGCAGGTTGGGGGAATCGATCTCGTCCAGTACCCGTCTCGCCCTCTGGGGCGTGGAAACAATGTGGCGGTATACCGGCTCGATGGCAAATACCACGCCCATCTGCTCGGCGTATTTTACCACCGGGCGGACATTGTTGATGAACAGCTGCAATGCCTCCTCCGTATGGCATTCCGGCGTAAAGGTGTAGGTCTCATTGGGAGCCCCGGTCTCCGTTCCCACCACGCCGCAGCCCAGCCATGAGGCAAAGCGGATATGCGCCATATAGCGGTGAACCGTCTTTGCCAGCTGCTCCTTGTTGGGATTCGCCAGATTCAGATAACAGCCCAGTACCGCGATATCCACCTGATTCTCCGCAAATACATTCTTAACGTACATGGCGAGCCCGGGGGTCATGGCCTCATCGGTGGTGGGGAATTCATCGATCACCTTTGCCAGCGCCAGATGTCCGCATTCAAATCCCAGATTATGTACATCCGCGATGCGCTCCGCAAAGGGAAGCTTTGTTGTGTCGTGTAACCTGATTCCTAACTGCATACTTCTTTCCTCCGTTTGATGATTGATAAATCAAGTGTAACATATTTTCCGGGAATGCAAAACTACTTTTTCCTGATTGAAGCACTCTATCTCTGATCTTCGGATATTTTCTCAAACAGATCATAAATCGCTTCCGGATCCGCACCAGGTCCGCACTGTTTTATTGCGGCGCATACCTGCTCGATCTTTCCATGTTCTTCTTCAAGTTCCTCCGCTATTGCAGACGCCTCTTTCCCTTTCTGCAGTTTGCGGCAAACCAGTTGGATCAGCAGCAGCACTTGTCCTTTCTTTTTCCCTTCTTCCTCTCCATCCTCATATCCTTCTTCATAGTTTGCCCTTAATGCGTCCTCCATATTGAACTGTGTAAACAGCATATTTGACACCTCCGAACCATATTCACGCATAAATTCTGTCATGATTCCATTTTTCTCACAGTCTTTCACAGTACGCTGAACCGCCGTATCTCGGTCTATTCCCTGTCTGATATATTCCTTGATCCTCTCGATGAACCAAGAATACTCATATAAAGGTCTGCACTGCCCTAATACACTGTGATTTACAGGCAAGTTAATATTGATAACTTTTGTACTTAATTCTAGCATGGGTTCAGGGGTATTTACAAGATAGGATTCCGATAATTTCAAAATATGTTCCAGCGGACATGGTTCGTCCCCATTATAGAAAACATAAAATTCCGGTGTAGGAATTCTGATTCTTTTACGCTGATACAGTTTATCATTCTCCACCAGTTTCTCCATAGTCCTGCCATAATAGACAACAGACCGCAATGGCATATTGACGTTTATTGTTGACTGATGTTCGCTGATGACCAGCACTTTGTTCCGCACTGTAAAGGCAAGATCATTTTTCCTTGCTACAAACAAAACGCTTTCCAAGGTCGTAAACTGAATCTCTTCCGGTTTTACTTCCATGCCTGCCAAAGCCGCATATAGCTGTGCCGCATTCCTCGGATCACTGAAATAAGTGGTAAAGGCGCTGGATTTCACCTCTCTGTTGGATAATGAACTGTTTTTGCTTTCTTCCATAAGCAATTCCTCCGTTATGAAATTATGATGTCATTGAAAAATGCCGCAGAGCCGCGCAGAAAGCAGAACTAAAATCTTACCTCTGATCTTCATTGACCTATTGCCATAATAACATATCCTGTTCGAAATGTCCACATCCATTTTGATCTTCTTCTGATAACACGCAAGCCCCTGTCAGGAGCCTGCGTGTCCAAATTCACCTGAAATTCATGGTCACTTTTCCTCCAGTTCCTCCACCCCGATCAGTTCATACGCCTCCCCGGTCTGTCCCTCAATCTTCACATTCTCCAGCGTCAGCTTTTTCACATTCCTGGCAAACAGCCCCCTCTTTGTGCTCTCAGGCACTGTCTCTGACATGGCGGGCACGCCTGCTTTCGGGTTCTCCGCATAGCTGACGGAAATATTCCGCATGATGATCTCCTCGATCTTCTGCTCGGGAAGCCCGTCAAAGAAAGCCGCCGCCACGTGGCAGTTGGCGCACTCCATGTTCTCGAACACCATCTTCTTAATGGAGGGCGTCCTGTCATCCACCGGGTATAAGTCCCTGGACTGCACATAGGGCGTATGTCCGTCGGGGTCGCAGAAATAAAAGGAATTTACCACCAGCGGCGTCATCACATGATCCAGATTCAGATTGCGGAACGTGATGCCGTCCAGAATGGCGTCCTTTCCCCTGCCGCGCCTGGTCTTGATGCGCAGTCCCCTGTCCGTGCGGCGGAAAATACAGTCCTCCACGGTCAGGTTGATGATTCCTCCCGCCATCTCGCTGCCCAGCGTCACCGCGCCGTGCCCATCCTCCATCAGACACTGGCGGATCCTGATATTCTCAGAGGGCGTCTTGTATTTTCTCCCCATGTAGATCTTGCCGCTTTTTACCGCGATACAGTCGTCACCCACGGAAAAGTGCACGCCCAGGATATCCACATTTTTGCAGGACTCGGGGTCGCATCCGTCAGTGTTGGGCGAGTCCGCAGGATTGGACACAAACAGATCGATAAACTTCACATCCTCGCTGAAATAAGGATGGAGCGTCCAGGAGGGCGAATTGCATACCTTCACCCCTGCCATGGTTATCTGCCTGCAATGATTCACAAAAAACAGGCGAGGACGGAAGCTTTCCTTATATTTCAGCGGCGCTTTCCACCAATCCTCCTTAGAGGCATTCCCGTTGATGGTGCCCCGTCCATAGATCACCACATCCTCCACATTGACGCCGCAGATAATGCCTGTGTACATATTCAGGGGATTCCCCTCCCAGCTTCCCAGATTGTAGCCGTCTGTTTCGTCATAACTCTCAATCCATCCGGGGAAGACGGGGAATTGATCCATCTCCGTAAACGCCTTCAACTCCGCGCCTTTCGCCAGTTCAATGCGGGTATGGCTCTTCAAAAACAGGGACGTGATACGGTATGTCCCCGCCGGGATCAGCACCCGGCTATGCTCGGGACAGGCAAGGATCGCCGCCTGGATGTGATGGGTGTCGTCATGCTCCCCGTCACCCTTCGCGCCGAAGCGCCTTACATCCAGCGTCACAAATTCATAGTCCGTTTTAATGGACAGGCTGCCCGCTTTCTCCGCGCCGTCCCAGACTTCCACGCTGTATTCCGTATTGGGCTTTAAATCGTACAGGGACACAATGGTTTTCTCCGTGGTCAGCGCTTCCTCCCCGTTCACCACGATGCGGTAGGGCTTCCTTGTCTCATAACGCCCCCCGTCCCTGATCTCCAGCACAGCGCTCCTGGCTGTGTTCATCACATGAATGATCTCCATACTTACACCTCCATGCCCGCCCCTGGCGGGCACTCATTTCAATATTTGGAAATTTACTTCCAAACCTCCCGTCATGCCGCCTCGGCAATTGATTTCGGTCTCTTCACAGTTACATATAAGCCTCATACTTCTCAGCCAGCAGTACATAAGTCTCCCCTGCATGGGCAATGGCGCTGCGGATCAGCTTCTCCGCCTCCGCCTCACCTGCGCTGCCGTCGGTGAATCTGCCATCTTTGTAATAATCGGAAATGACTGCTTTTACCGCCGCCTTAAACAGATCCGCCAGTTCTATGTAATACTCATAAAGCTGGGGCGTTACATTGTCGATGGTGTGGATCAGCGCGTCCAGATAGCGGGCTGTCGTCCCCATGGATGCCGCTTCCTTCTGCTTCGCATCCAGCGCCTCCATCTGCTTTAACAGGTCGGGATAGTTCTCTTTCTTGTTATATTCCGTTTCATACCAGGCATAAACCGGATAGACCCACCTTGCGGCCTCAAAGCAGTCCTCATCCACGCCGCCTGTGTCAAACAGGCCTTCCGCAGTCCTGGGCAGCTGCCTGATCTGCTCCGCCGCCGACACCGCCGCGTCTCCGTCCCCCTTTTCCATACTCTGCAGCGCAGCTGCCAATCGTTCTTTCATCTCCATACCTCCTGCTATTTTCTTTATTTCCACGCACAACGCACCCTTTCTATCACACAGCTGTGGGGCTTATTCCCGCGAGCAATGAGCCAAACGGCCATGCTTGCATGGACATTTGGCGAATGCCGCGAGGGTCAATCCCCCGCTGCTTGCAGCGGAGTATTGACTTTCTCTGTCATAATTGATCCCTACCAGCAGGATCTCGCCCGTATAGCCTTCCAACGCCTGTATATACCGTCTGTCTTTGATCTGCTGTATGGCAGACTGCGCCGACCCGTCATATTTCAGTTCCACCACAAGGGCAGGCTTACCCGAGGATGGCAATGGCAGAAAAACCACATCCGCAAAACCCCGGCCTGCAGGAAATTCCCTGATAAGCCTGTAGTCTTTTCGGGCGCTGTAATATGCCAGGCCGATGGCTGCCCCCAGGGAATTCTCATCGTTATAGGTCAGGATGGAGGCCACTTCCCCATGCGCCCTGTCCAGCCCCTCCGCAACGCTTTCCGCATTCCCCCGCAGAGTATCTTCCAACAGCTTCTCCGAGGCTTTCAGAACCCTCATGACTTCCGGCCAGCCGCTGACGCTCATGGCATTTTCAAATTCCCCCATGATCTCCTTATTGGGAATGAATGCTTCCTTTGTCTCCGCATCATAGCCCAGATACCCCAGATGGATCAGCAGCGTCAGGATATCATCCTTTGTAACAAAATTGCGCATATCGTTTTGAAAGCTTAATGTGTTCACCCTGACGCACCCGCCGCCCAGCATCTGCACAATGTCCGACCGGAGACCGTCATAATCCATATCCATATAAACCTTCAACGCCTCATAGGTTTCCGTGGCGGTCCAGTAATTTGACAGAACATGATTTTTCATTGCCGCCACCACGGACCTGGGATTATAAATATGCCGGAAATGCCGGAACCTGTACCCGTCGTACCAGTTACCGGTTTCGGCAAAATCCATGCCATATCGTCCGCAAAGTTCCCTTACCTCGTCCTCTGTAAAACCGGTATATTCCTCCAGTTCATTCTGATCCGTCATGGAATATTCCCAGAACATGTTTAACGCGGAATGGGAGCCGTATTTTTTGACGGGCAGGATGCCGGTCATATACGCCAGCGCCACATAGGGACGGTCTTTCAGGAGATTGCGCAGGAAATCCAGATACTGTCTCTGGAATGCCTCCGCTTCCTGCCTTTCACGCATCACACAGTCCCATTCGTCGATCAGGAAGATAAACTGTCTGTCCGTCTCCACGAAGATTTCCCCAAGCGCGGTCATAAGCCCCATTTCCTGTCCGCCCAGGATCCCCCCGTATTCCTTTTCCAATTCCCGCAGCACTTCCCGCTCCAGATAATCCGTCAGTTTTCCCGGAGCCGCTGTGCTCAGAAACTGCTGCATGTTCAGAAAGATCACATGATATCGGTTCAGATGCTCCCGAAAGGTATCATTCTTTTCTATTTTACGCCCTTTGAACAGTCCGGCTGAATCACAGCCGCAGCTATAATATGCCGCCAGCATTTCCAGCGCCATGGACTTTCCGAACCGCCTGGGCCTGCTGACACAGATATATTTTTCCGATGTGTTCAACAGTGCGTTCGTACATGCGATCAGCCCTGTTTTGTCCACATAAATCCTGGAACGGACGGACTCCCAGAAACCTGTATTCCCCGGATTCAGATAAATTCCCATTCAGCGCACCTCTCCTGCAATATGCGAATCTTTCCTGCTTTTACAGTATAGCACAAACAGATTCAGAAGTCACTCCCCAACAGCATATCCTCCCAGCCGCCGCCCCAATAGTCGTATATCATCTGCATATCCTCGATATACCAGCCCTCCGCCGTGTAGGAACAGTCTATGCATTTGACGCTCTCCGTCCAGGCGTCCACAAAGGCGGCCAGGCGGAGCATGGCCTTCCCGTCTTTCTCGACGATCGCCGCTCCCACGCAGGCAAAATCCCCGTTTTCCGGGTCAAAGCTGACAGGCTGCGCGGTGGAATATTCATCATCGGGAATATCCTCGCCTGTGTAGTCCTCCCACCCCGTCCATCTCAGTTCCAGATCCGGATTTTGTATAAAATCCGCAGGATATTCCGCCAGTTCAGGTTCCCCTGATTCGCCTGTCCGTACATGCAGGACAGTCACTTCCCCGCCGCCGTAAGTACTTCCGGTGGCAGTCCTGACCAGCACGATATCCGCGATCCCATTCCCACTCAGATCCCCTGTGACCAGGTATGAATCCCAATAATCCGGGAAATCCATCTGTGCAATGCCGCCGTCGTCAAACGCAACAAGCACCTGGCTGAACGCATAATCGCCGTTTACATTGTCCGTGACCAGCACCCGCTCCTCCCCGCCGTCCCCGTCAACGTCCGCTTTCACCTCTATGCCACGCTGTATGGGAACCTCGCTGCCTGCATAAACTTTTCCATCGCTCCGGATGTGGAACAGCCCTCCAGCCAGCAGCACGACCGCGCAGGCCGCCCCTGCCATCAGGATCCAGGCCGTCTTCCTGTTCTTTGCACTATCTCTTTTCCCCATCATCTGTCCTCTCCCCTCCCATAAATACCTATTTTTCCAATCCATATCCGCTTATTTTCCAGACCTCATTTTCCAGGATCCATGTAACGCTCAGATAGGTCAGGGAATCTTCCCCGGGAATGCGAAACTCTATCGACAACTCATACCGATCTGCCAGGGCTTGCCCCTCGATCCACTGCAGACCCTTGATCTGTATTATTTCCAATTCATCCGCCTGATCAGAAGATTCATAAACCTCTATCGCCCCTTCATAACCGCTGGCCAGGAAACCGCCTACAGCGTCCCTGTCCCCATTGAAATAAGCCCTGCCGAAATCCGCCATAAGTCGCTCTAATTCCTGCATGGTTCCGCTTACAGGTTCATCGGCTTCCACAGGAGACTGGCTGTCATCCGATTCGGAATCCATGGCATCCATGCTTTCCAGCGGCCATTGCGATTCATAAATGACCCACTCCAGATCATCTATGCCGCATGACGTAAATCCCGACATTGCGCCTGTATTTAACGTCACATCCCCTACCGTTTCACTTAATTCCAGATAAGCGTCTATCAGCGCCTGATCCTCCTCCGAGTACTGCCTGTCCCCGGGCCAGTCCATGTTCAGAACATATTCCCGGTCTTCCGGTTTATATAATCCAAATACAACATCCCCGTCCATGACCACTGTCACATCTTCCGTATATTCAAACAATTCCAGCATAAACAGGATCCCGCCGATTCCCGCCTCTGCATTGCCCTTTTCGCAGACCAGCAAACGGCTGACCACGTCATTGTCGTTTTCCGTTTCAAAGACAATCCTGTCCCGCCATTCCTCAGGGAAAACGAGTTCCAGCCCTGTGGCAAACCTGACTGTTTTACCGTCGTCAGACAGAATCTCCCAGAAATCCCCCGGTTCCGGGGACGTCTCCGGCGTCCCTGCGCCCGCATAAACGGTTCCGCCGCTCTGGATATGGATCATATTTCCGGCCAGCAGCACGAACACGCAGGCAATCACGACCAACAGAATGCCTTTCTTCTTTCTCCCGCCATTCAGGATGCTTTCAAATCTCCGCTTCAAAAATCTCACTCCCCTCACATATCCGGTGGAAACAGCGCTGCCCCTGCACTGGCTCCTCTCCACCCAGGCCATGATCACCTCGCTGTATTCCCTGCGGTCCTCCCTAGCGGCGCCGGACACCACTTCCTCATCACAGGCGATCTCCATATCCTGCTCCGCCGCCCTCCTCAGAAGCCATACCAACGGATTGAACCAATGAATGATGCAGACGAGCAGAAACAGCAGCTTCCACAGGATATCCCTGTTCTTACAGTGGAGCGCTTCATGTTTCAGGATAAAACGCATATCCTTTTCATTTTGGACTTCCTCCGGCAGCACGATGATATTCCTGAATATGCCTGTGGTAAAAGGCCCCATTGTGGAATCCGGCAGGATGTACAGTCCCGGGATTCTTTTCATACCACACTGGCCGGATATTTCCGCGAGGATTTCCCGGATGCCCGCATCCTCACACTCATATCCCCACCGTCTGATCTTCCTGCGCATCCTCTGATAACCTGCCATCAGATAAACCGCCATGACTGCGCCCACACATGCCCATATGACAAACGCCACATCCGCTGCAGTGACTTCTTTCCCGGATGCCTCTGATAAAGGCTGCACCTGCATGACCCCAACGGGAGCCGCCTGCCCCACATCGCCCTGCATCATGGCTTCTCCCCCATGATCAGCCTCCGGGATACCAGCCTCCCTCAACACAATATCAGGAATCTCCGCCATATAGGCTCCCGGAACCGGGATCAGATGAAACGGTACCAAGAGGCAGAACGCCATCAAAATCCAGATTGTCTTCCTGCTCTTTGCGCTATAGCGCTTTCCCCTGAAAAAAAGCAGGATACTGAATACAGCGATGCTTACCCCCACGATCACGGACGTATTCAAAATACCTGTCATAAACTCCCCCATCATTCATCCTCCCCCTCCAATGAATCAAGATAATTCCTCAGTTCCGTAATCTCCTTTTGGGAGATCTTTTTCCCCTTGCAAAGCTGGGCGATCATCTTCGCGGCGGAATTGTCGTACAGCTTTTCCAGAAAACTTTCGCTCTCCTGGATCCGGTACTGATCCTGCGAAACCGCCACGGTATAATAATTGGTGCGCGTGCTCCTGTCACAGTGCACATACCCCTTATCCGCCATCCTCGCCAGGAACGTCATCAGCCCCGCCAGCTTCCAGTCATACTTATCCTTTACCCTGTCCAATATTTCATTGGAGGTCATGGGCGCATCCTGGCTCCACAGGACTTTCATGATCTCAAATTCTGAATCCGACAACTTTTTCATTTTGCACCTGTCCTTTCTTTTGATCTGACATTCAATTATTGTTTCTGTTATTATTATACATTATGTATAATGTTATTGTCAATGCTAAATGCTAAGAAAATATAATTTGTTTTGCATTTTAAATACCAAAATCCCCCATTTCTGGGGGATTCACGTGATCAAAAAATTGTTCGCCGCAGTTTATACTGTCTGCTTTCCAAACCTTTCAAAATATTCCTGTGCCATCTGCAAAGACACATTTAATTTATTTTGCAGCTTTTCCAGAATATCCTTTTCAGACAGTCCGCAATCGACTCCTGTTTCAACAATGCCTTCTGCCCTGCCTGCCAGCTTGCCTCTTGCTTCGCCTCTTGCCTCGCCTCTTGCCTCGCCTCTTGCCTCACCTCTTGCCTCGCTCTCCCTTGCGATCTCATCAAATAAATTATACATATCAGCATCTCCTTTCCTGTCCAACACATTATAAGCAATCTTACAGTTTGTTGCGCCTGCCAGTGTCATGACCACGGTTTTATCCACTTCATGCTCTCTTGCATATTTTATGATTTTCTCCTTTGCCTCACTCCCCGGTATGCTTTTATCCAGAATCATTTCCAGCATATTGAAAAAGTCCACGTTGTCTATATTATGGAATACCAGGTTATTCCGCCTTGCCTCCACCAACATCATCTTATAATCATTGACGAACTTTTTCATTTTATCCGGGATATCAAGCATCCCATGGAGCGACACCGCGCCGTCCCACGGCTTTTCACCGTAATAAATGACAATGGTGATAACAGGCATGAATTTATCCGTCCTTTTCATCCTTGACAGATATTCGTTCTCGTCCATGCCGTTGGATTTTTTATATTTCCCCGCATTGCTGTCATACTGTTTCTTGTATGTGCCGTAGTCATAACCCATGACACGCAGGGGCATTGCATAATGAATGCGCTCCTGAGACTCCAGCCCCAGCATTACGAATTCCATGCCATATTCCCTGGACTTCTTGCTCACCTTGATATTGTCCCTGAACGCTTCGATGCTCTCCGCATAATCCCTGTGCTCAAGTATGGAGGATTCTTCCGTGTCCCCATTTTCCAGTTCCTCCGGCCTGATGACCTGTTCCCCATCAAACAGAACCGCATTGAACAGGTCGGCAAAATGCCCGTTATCATTCCAGTAATTCTTTAGTATTGTATCCGGTTTTAAGTTCTGTGCTTTTGCCATTCCACACTCCTGTGTCTTTCTGGTTACAGTATACTATCAAAATCTGCGGATTACAAGGTTTCTTCTTCTTTCGTGACACATATTTTGCGAACTGGTTACTTTTCACGGGGTGGGGAAAGTTATAATAGTTGATTGTTAAAAACGCTGA
>JAMPAC010000050.1 GCA_023667395.1 Blautia sp.
TTTTGATGGTTTGGCCGGGAGAAGCTATGGATATCGCCTGCATGATAATCGGCTGGGGACTTATCATAACAGGTGCGATAGGTTTAATCGTTCTTTTTGCCAAGCGAAAGAAAAGCGGGGAAGATAGCATCAGCAAGGAAAATATTGTTACTATCATAAAATCTGTTGTTATCATGATAGTAGGTATTGTTTTGCTCGCAAAAATGAAAACCGTAGTTTCTATTTTACCTTTTATCATTGGAATACTTATCATTGTCAATAGCGCAGTAAACATCATACAAGCCATCCTGAACAGAAAGCAGAACAGCAAATGGATTATTTCACTGATCGTCGGCTTTGCGACTGCTATTATCGGGATTCTCATGGTGATTGAGCCTTTTGGCGCTGCGCTCTCTCAGTTTTTTATCATGGGACTCGGCCTGACTGTTGATGGAGTGAGCAACCTGGTTAGCGGTCTGACCGTTAAGAAGTAAATTTTTGCATATTGATCGGTATGCGCAAGAAAGTGTGTGGCAATGAAAAAAGAAACGATTCTTTCAACGCTGAGCCTGGCGGAAAAGGCAAAACTGCTTTCCGGGCGGGATTTCTGGCATACGGAGGGCTGTGAACACCTTGGTCTTCCCGGAGTCATGCTCAGCGACGGCCCCCATGGCCTCCGTAAACAGGGGGTTGCCGGGGATCACCTGGGCATTGCGGCATCTGTCCCCGCAACCTGTTTCCCTACGGCTTCCGCTTCCGCCTGTTCCTTTGACCCCGATCTCCTGGAACGGATGGGAAAAGCACTGGGGGAGGAATGCCGGAAGGAGGATGTTGCGGTGCTCCTTGGCCCCGGCGTCAACATCAAGAGGAATCCGCTCTGTGGACGCAATTTTGAATATTTTTCAGAAGATCCCTTCCTCGCCGGCAAGCTGGCCGCCGCATGGATCCGCGGCGTCCAGAGCCAGGGGGTGGGAACCAGCATCAAGCACTTCGCCGCAAACAGTCAGGAAAAGCAGCGCATGTGGGAAGATTCTGTGGTTGATGAAAGGGCTTTGCGCGAAATCTATCTGAAGGCATTTGAGATCGCGGTAAAGGAAGCGCAGCCCTGGACAATCATGACTGCCTACAACCGCCTGAACGGTACATTCTGCTCCGAAAATAAGTGGCTTATGGAGGACGCTGCCAGAGGCGAGTGGGGATTTGAGGGATTGTTTGTCACAGACTGGGGGGCGATGAGCAACCCGGTGAAGTCTTTCCACAATGGTCTGGATCTGGAAATGCCGGGAACCTGCAAAGGAACTGACAAGGAACTTCTCCGGGCAGTACAGGACGGCGTATTGGCAGAATCTGACATTGACAGGGCCGCCGCCAACGTACTGAAACTTCTGGAACGGTCTGCACAGCGAAACCACATCCCTTTTACCTGTGATATGGATGCGCACAGTGAACTGGCAAGAGAAATTGCACAGCGATCCGCCGTATTGTTAAAAAACGATAGTCTCCTGCCAATAAGGCCGGAAGCAAGTTTAGCGGTCATCGGCGCAATGGCAAAACATCCCAGGTATCAGGGAGCCGGTTCCAGCAAGATTTGTCCCCATAGCCTGGATAACTTCTGCCAGGCGCTGGAAGAAGCCAATGTGTCCTTCGACTATACGGAAGGATACCGCCAGGACGCTGTGGAGCCGGATACGCAAATGATCCGCGAGGCTGCTGAAACTGCCCGGGGCAAAGATGTTGTGCTGGTATTCGCCGGGCTGCCTGACATTTCCGAAAGCGAGGGCTATGACCGTGAGCACATGGAACTCCCCCCGGCACATAACGCATTGATCGAAGCAGTGGCAGAGGCAAACCCCAATACAGTAGTCATCCTGCAAGGCGGCAGTCCCATGACCCTTCCCTGGGCACAAAAAGTAAAAAGCATCCTTCTGATGTACCTGTCCGGCCAACAGGGCGGACACGCCGCATGGGATCTGCTCTCGGGAAAGGTATGTCCGGAGGGCAGGCTTGCGGAAACATGGCCCCTCTCCATAGAGGATACGTCCAATCGCAGTACTTTTGCATCCGGGGATGAGCATGTCCAGTACCGGGAAAGCATTTATGTCGGCTATCGGTACTACGATTCCGCCCACAAAAATGTGGCATATCCTTTTGGCTACGGGCTCTCCTATACAACCTTTGACTACCGGGATTTACAGGTGAGCGGAAAAACCGTCAGCTGTACTGTAAAAAACACAGGAGCATGTTTCGGCGGAGAAGCGGTGCAGCTATATCTTTCCTTGCCGGATTCAAAGGTGTTCCGTGCGGAGAAAGAATTAAAGGCCTTTCAAAAGGTACGTCTCGCACCAAGCGAAGAAAGACGCGTCACCTTTGAACTGACGGAGGATGCATTCTCCTGGTTCGATCCCAGAAACAGTTCCTGGAGCATCGAACCCGGAACCTATCAGGTTCAGGTTGGTTCCTCCAGCCGTGACATCCGGCTGTCCGGGAAAATTCACATAGAAGAGGGGGTGACGCCGGAAACGTTATCCTATGCCGTAGGCGCTGCCAGACAGGAAGAATTTGAGAAGCTTTTGGGGCATCCTGTTCCGAAAGATACCCCCCGGCGTCCCTTTACCAGGGATTCTCTGCTGCTTCATACAACGGATTCTTTGCTTGGCAAGCTGATACTTCCCATCGGCAGCAAAACTGCAGCCAGGGAAATGGGCGGCACACCACAGGCTGTAAGGATGGCACGAGAAACCATGGAATCCATGCCGATCCGCGGTCTCAGCATGGGCGGCGGGACGCGGAATGTGATTTACGGTCTGGTGGAAATTTTTAACGGTCACCTGTTCAAGGGGCTTAAGAAAATGTTGATGAAATAATGCGTGATCAGCAGACCACACCTCCAAATGGAGGTGTGGTCCTCTTATAACCGGCACGCTGCATCAATGGCACTCTTCGTTCCACTTATCTTCGGATTCCTGGTAATCCTTCAGCTTCCTGATAATCGCCTGGAACCGTTCCTCACCCCGCAGTTTGTCATAGCAGGCATCCCGTTCCAGCCCGTTGATCACTACCAGCCGAAGTTCCCTGGTAAATCCCGTCTTTAATGAGTCACTGGAAAAAGTGGGAGCAAACAGCACCTGATTAATCGGCGCGGGGGTTGTGATCCGATCCGCAAATCTCTCAAGATACTCCAGCGCTTCCTCTTCCATTCCCAGCCGCAGATACACCTCCGCAATGGCTCCCGCCGCCGCGCCGCCGCCTGTGACATACAGTTCTTCCATCTTACAAAGGACATCGCAGATCGCCAGCGTCCTCTCCCGGTCAAACCCCATGTCCTCCTCCAGCAGAAGCAAGAGGCAATTCTGCACCTCGCCGACCAGCTTATAGAGATTACTCTGTATGGTGGAGAGCGCCTTATCCTTATCGCCCTTTTGCTGGTAAAGTTTCACCCAGAGCATGGTAAAATCAGCCGTATTAGTCACTGTCTCCTGCAGCAGCTTCTCCGCCCGTTCCAGATTCCCGTCGGTCAGCTCCAAGGTGATCAACATGGCGAGCGCAGGCAGGTAAAAAGCAGACTCTCCACTCTGGTACATGGCTTCCGCCAATTCCTTCTTTCTGGCTGTCCATCTCTGTTTCTTCTCCGCTGCATCCTCACCATCGGCGACATTACTCATCTCCAGCAGGGAAAAAGCCGCCACGGCGCTGAATTTGAGGGGAACCGAGGAGGGGTAATTGTGCAGAAGCTGTTCCACGCGTTCCTCCGCTTCCTCTGTTTTCCCCGCCCGGATCATCTCAACGACCTCCGTCATGTACTGTCCCTGTTTCTCGTCTGAGAGTGTTTCCTCGTAGGATAACAGCGTATCCACATCCGTCCCCAGCGCCCTTGCCAGCGGGCAGAGCATGGTAATGTCCGGGTAAGAGGAGTCCGTCTCCCATTTACTGACCGCCGGGGCTGACACCCCCAGCATGTCCGCAAGCTGTTCCTGGGTCAGTTTCTTTGCTTTCCGCAGTTCAATGATCTTTTCGCCTATCTTCATGTTTATTCTCCTTCTATTCCAGTTCCGTCTCTTCACTCCGATGCCCTTGGCGGGGAAGAATTATTCAGCCGCTGCAGCGTCTGAAAATTCTTCCGGGCATCTTCGTTCCGAGACTGTTTTTGATTCCAGGTATCGCCCGCGATACCTTATTCCCGTCTCTTCACTCCGATGCCCTTGGCGGGAAGCGGGGAGACTGTTTTGGGTCTGTCAGCTGACAATATCAGTATATACAAAATCAGCAGGCTCCACAATGGAGCCTGCTTCAACTGCAGGGAAATATTTCTTAACCATCGGTTATGTCCCATCCGCCTCTGCGCCTTCCAGCCAGCCAAATTCCGTCAGCTGTTCCAGCAGTTTGGGCGGGATATCCGCAATGCCCCCGTCCGACAGCTTTTCCACGGCATAGACGTCGGCCTGTCCCGGCCATGTTTCCATGACCGCGCCCATGTAGACCCGGATTTCGTCGCCGTCATTGATTCCTTCAAAGGAAATTGTTTCAGCAGCGCTATGCAGTTCTATCGGCTCGCCGCCTTCCGTAATGATCAAATCCGCCTGCTTCGCCCTGAGGTATCTTCCGCTGACCCAGCATCCATCCTCCGGAAGACCGGAAGCCGCCGCGCCGGGCGAAGCGGGATCCGCAGGCGTATCATTGCCGCAGGCACATAACAGCATGATGATCATAGTCAATACCCCTGCGGCAGGCAACAAGGCATGGACTTTGAAGCGCTGCAAACAGTAGGGAGTTGACCCTCGCGGCATTCGCCAAGTCGGCTTGCTGACTTTATGTCCTATGCATACATGGCCGTTTGGCTCATTGCTCGCGGGAATAAGACAGAATAAAGGACAAATCTTTCTTCTCATATTACTTAGTCTCCATTACTGTGAGCCAATGCCTCTGCTGCAGGCATCGGAACAAAGTGTAACTATTCGAACTCCCTATAACCATAACATAATCGTTAAATATTTGATTGCTTTTTAAGGCTTTTCACAGCAATATTATCCATATTTTACGCCTTATTTACAGTTTCAAAGCAAATAGGTATCATACAGGTATCACAAATTTTCTCCATGACCGCTTCATCTACATGATACCAGCACCATATAGACTGCCCCAACAACGCCCAATACTGCGAACCTTGATATGCACCTGATGCAGTCACTGTTCCTTTGCGAGTTTCTATTTCTCTCGTAAGCGGTGAAAGATGCCATTTTTTTCCCTCAAACTCCACTTCTTTATCTCCGATAACTTTTGCATGTATACTATTGTCTGATGCATAGTCGATAGTCTGGCCGAAGTCACGAAGCACCAGCAGGGCTGGTGGTTCGTGACTTCGGTATCCCAGTATTCGAAAACGTAAGACGTATCTCGAAACCATCCATAACCTCTATAAAGCGTTTCTTTCCACTTTCTCTCCGCACAATTCGATCAACTTAACCTTCAATGTCGCTAATTTTTCCTGAACGATTGGAGAATAAATGATTTCATACATGCTACACACCCAGATTCTTTCTTAGCTGTCCCGAATTAATACCACCTTCTTCCATCATTCGCTTTTCAGACTCCATCAAATTCAATCTGATTTTCTGCCACGCAGCATCCTTCTTCTTTCGCTTTGAGTATTCCATTACATTATCAACATACATCTCCACCATCTGGTACTCATCATTTGATAAAGTATCTATTTTCCGGGTAAGTTCTGCTGTAATCATAACACTTTCTCCTTCCAAATAAGACCACACGCCAACATCTGTAACACCTACCGCAGTCATTGCCCTCAGATGCATGGCAACAACACTTTTCACTGCTTATATTATAACAAAGAATATGTTTTTTATCTTTGCTCCTATATATTACCGCCTAACCTCCTATTTTTCCACAAAAATGTTGAAGACGTTCTTTTTAGGAGACTTTTTTCACAGCCCCTTGCTCATTACTTATGAGGATCACCTTTTCCTGTCTCAACAGGCTGCTCCGCCCCATCCGTATTCTTTGATACCGCCTCCGACTTCAAGGCCGCTTTCTTCTCCTTACGCTTCCTCCGCCATTTTCTTAAGATCACCGCAGCCGCCGCGACCACCGCCGCCCAGATCACCAGATAGGGAATATTCACCACAAACCAGATTGCGCCCTCTTTGATGCCGTTCCCGATCTCTTTCAGGCTGTCAACAAATCCTTCCGTGATCCTCTGCAGATCCGTCTTTTCCTCCACCGGCGTCAGTTCTTTCACCTCGGAAAGGTACAGGTTCACGGTGCTGTAATCCACCTGGTTGTCTATGGTGCGAAGCTGGGATTCCATGCTCTCCAGCCCATACCGCACATTGGAAAGCCTCTCCTCCAGCGCGATCATATCCTCCACCGTCTCCGCTTTCTCCAGAAGTTCCAAAAGCCTTGCCTGCTCCGCTTTCAGGGTGTCCCTGCGGCTTTCCATATCCACATAATTCAGCGTCACATCCTCCACGCTGTCGGACCGCCTGACCACGTTCCCGATCACGGACATATTTTCCAGAAAGCTGTTCAGCGCCTCCCTGGGAATCCGTATGGCCAGATTCGCCCAGCGGGAGGAACGGTAGCCTGTATAACTGCTGCCGTTATAGGTCTCCATGTTTTCTATGTACCCGCCCAGTTCCTGGACCTGAGCCTCCAGTTCGGTCATCATACGCTCGAACTCTTTGGTCTCCACCTCCAGGTCCACTGTCCGGATCAGCTTCCTGTCCTGGGGCAGGTTGGAAAACGCTTTGCTTTCCTCCGACGACGATTCCATGGGCGTCATGGAATCATAAGCGCCGCCCTCCATGTAGCCCGTGTCATAAGCGCCGCCCGCCACTGTCGTCGCCGCTTCCCCGTAGGATGCGCTGGAACCATTATACTGCGCCGCTGCCGGCATGGCGCTGTCCGTGGAAAGCCCCGCAGCGCCGCAGCCGGAAAACAGGAGCGCCGCCGTCATGGCTGCTGCCATTGCCACAGGATATATCCTGCGGCTTTTCCCGTTTTCCCCTTTCGCTGCTTTTGATAAAAACCCTTTGCTTTTCCATAATTCCCTTTTCATAATCCCGTCCTCCCTTGGTAAGTTTTATGCCCTCACCTTATAAGACGAAACCTGTCAGAAAAGGTTCTCTATTTTCATGAATTTATTTTCTTCCGCCCTGATCTTCTGGGCGTTGCCTACCACGCAGAGATTATCCTCCTCCATGAACGCCCTGATATACTCCGCCAGGGAACGGATGGTCTCGGGCGTGGCCGCAAGGATCTCGTCCCGCTCTTTCTGCAGCATCCCGGAAGTAATGCCCATCATATAGGCGCTCAATGACTGCAGTCCCTTTGCAGCGGGATTCTTCGGCATATCCAGTTCGCTGACGGCGCCGATGATATACTGGGTCATGGTGCGCTCGTCCGCTTCAAAGGCTGCAACGGCATCCGCCGCTTTCTCAAAGATTTCCAACGTCTTCCCCAGATTGGGATCCCGGTAGGACACAAAGTAGCATTCCCCGGTCTTGCCAAAGGAGCACATGCAGCCGTAAGCCCCGCCTTTCACCCGGACGTTCATCCACAGATACTCGTATCCCTCTATCACTTTCAGCACCCGCAGCGCGCCCTGATATGGCAGCCCCTTTCTGCGGAAACTGCCCGCACGGCACACATACTGCACCTGGCCGGAGGTCATAAGGCCCTCGTTCTGTCTGTTTACCGCAGGCGCATAGGCCTCTTTCCTGACCGGGCAGGCATACAATCTTTCTTTCAACGCCGCGATGGGTTCTTCCAGCTTTTCGATAACCTGCTCATCCCCCACAAAGTCCACCATCAGGTTTTCCGGCCGGAAGATCATCCTGCTTAAGGTCTGCAGCTTCTCGGTCAGCCGCTCCTTTTCCGTCTCAAAATTCTGCTCCAGATCAGCCGTCAGCCGGTAAAAAGGCACGCCGGAAATGATCTCGCTGACCGCACCGGCCACACTGCCGTAGGACAGCGCCCTGCCCGCCGCCACCATATGCCCGCTGGAGATCATCTGGGCCTGCATCCTGGATTTTCCCTCCGCCAGGATCTCCTTCAGCCGCTTTGCGTCCGTAAAGTCACTGGTCAGCAGGATCTCGCCGATCAGGTCTATGGCTTTTCCGATATTTTCATATAATACTTTCGTCTTTACCTCCATCGTCAGGGCATATTGGTCAGGATCCTCCACCCTGGAGTAGGCGTTGTTCACCGCCGCCATGCCCCCCGTCACCAGATTCATCTCATTGAACAGATCCCCATAGGCGAAATGCTCCGTATCAAGCAGTCCCAGGCAGCCCTTTAAGAGCCCAATATAGGGGAAATATTCCTCCGGTATCTCCTGACACCTGAAGATCAGCCTGAGATAACCGATGCCGTTGGTATCGATCTTATGATACAGCAGGGGCATGCCGGAAATGGTCCGCTCCTCGTTGATCAGGGCGGCGGCCTCCTTTTTCATATCCTCCCGGGTGAGCAGGGGAATCCTTGCCAGATCCTCCGGGGAATCCTCCCTCTCCTGGAATGCATTCAACGCCTCAAAGGTCTCCCTGATCCCAGCCAGTTCCTCCTCGCCCATTGCCGCCTTCTTCTCCGCCAGGGCAGCCTTTAACGCCTCCTCCTGCCGCTCGCCCAGACCCGCTTCGGGCTTTAAGATGACCACCGCGCCATGGGGATTGTCCAGCAGGTACTCTTTCACCAGCTTCTCAAAATAGCCAGTGCTCACCTGTTTTTTCAAAAAAGCAAAGGTATCGTTGGCCTCGATATGGAGGAACGGTTTCCTGTCGTCATAGAGCCAGCTGTCCAGGATCTGGAGCCCATACATCAGCCCCTTGGGATAAGAGCCGAAATCCGCCTCCCTGTATTTAAACTCGTAATAGTTGATGCCCGCCAGCAGCGCCTTTTCGTCAAAGCCCTTCTCCGCCAGGTCACTGAGCACCTGCCTGATGATGGCAAGGAACTGCTGCTCCTTTTCCAGGGAGGTGTCCTTGGCGATCACGCTGAAATAGGGCTGCCTGATGCCGTTCTCATAAATGCTGTACACATCCTTGCCCACGCCCGCTTCCACCAGCGCCTGCTTCAGCGGCGCGCCGGGGGCGGAACAGAGCGCGTAATCCAGGATCTGGAACGCCACATACAGTTCCTTATCCAGACTGTTCCCCACCGAGAGGTTCCAGGAAAGGAATGTATTCTCCTCCTCGTCCTCCCCCTCACTGATGGGGTATTCTTTCACCTTTCTGCCCGGCTCCGCAAAGGCCGGCTCCTCCCCGATGGAAGAATCGATCTCCAGGGGTTCAAAGGCGGATAGATAATGTTCGTCAATAAAGGCAAGCTTCTCCGCCATATCCATGTTTCCGTAGAGGTAGATATAGCTGTTGGAGGGATGATAATATCTCCTGTGAAAATCCAGGAACTGCTCATAGGTGAGTTCCGGTATCACGTCAGGATCCCCGCCCGACTCGCAGCCGTAGATGGTATGGGGATAGAGGGCGTTTGTGATCTCCCGCTCCAGCACGTCATCGGGGGAGGAAAAGGCGCCTTTCATCTCGTTGTAGACCACGCCATTGATGGAAAGCTGACCCTCCTCGTCCATTTCATAATGCCAGCCCTCCTGACGGAAGATGGATTCATTTTCATAAATATTGGGATAAAATACGGCGTCCAGATACACATGCATCAGGTTCTGGAAGTCCTTGTCATGGCAGCTTGCCACGGGATAGACGGTCTTATCGGGATAGGTCATGGCATTCAGGAAAGTGTTCAGGGAGCCCTTCACCAACTCCACAAAGGGATCCTTCACCGGAAATTCCCTGGAACCGCAGAGCACGGAATGCTCCAGGATGTGGGCCACGCCGGTGGAATCTTTGGGGGGCGTACGGAACCCGATATAAAATACCTTGTTCTCGTCCTCGTTTTCCAGCAGCGTTATCTTTGCCCCTGTCTTCCTGTGGCGCACCAGATAACCTGTGCTTTTGATGTCGCCGATCTCCCTCTTTTCAATTATCTCGTAAGCTGATAAATCTTCTACTCTCATTTTGTTCAAACCATACCTTTCTGCAATTTCTGACTGTAAAATGCACAGATTTCCCTAGATCAAGTTTTTGTATTCCCTGCGGCCATCCACGATAGAATAGATGATAACTTCTTTTTTCTCTTCATTGATTTTATAAAAAACAAGATGTTTCTCCACGATCAGAACAAGATATCCCTGTTTCCTCAAGATAGAATATCTGGGAGTGGAGCCCGCATATGGAAATTCCTCCAGATTCCTGATCGCCTTTTCCAACTTATCCAGATACGCAAGCGCAATCTCCACGCTTCCTGAATCCTCCGCAATATAGAAAATAATGTCCCTCAGCTGTTCGTCAGCTTTATCCGTTCTTATGATCGTATATTTCATCCGTTCCTCCCCGCCAGGGCAGCACGGATGCTGTCAAAGGAATCCTGCATGGGCGCTACCCTGCCTGCACGCACATCCTCCTCCGCTTCGGCCAGATTTCTGAGCAGCTCCAGTTCGGATTTCATCTGATAATAGTCCTGAAGTCCAAGGACTGCGGTATCCCCTCTTCCATTTACCGTAATGATCACCGGAGTTCTCTCCTCACGACACTGTTTCGATATCTCACTGTAATGATTTCTCAAATCCGCTGACGGTCTGATCACTGCCTCCATTTCATACCTCCATTCCAGTTCCGGGTGCTTCCGTTCCAAGACTGTTTTATAGTCAAATCATATCATATTTTGTCTATCGCTACAACATCTTTAATAATTACTTACGCTGCCCTGTTGCTGCAGCTACAGCCCCATAAGTGCCAGCTTACTGACGGACAGTTCCTGTATCACCAGCCCTTTCCGCTCCTTTTCCTCCGGCGGCATTTCCACCAGTTCATCTATTGTCAGGTTTCTGGTGACGTACTCTTTTTTTTGCTTCCCAAGGAGGCTTTTTTTCTCCTCAATGAGATTCACCTTGACCCGGGCTTTCATATGTTTGTAGGTCTGCACCAGGAATTTTCCCTTTTCCAGATAATACAGATGGGTCTCCAGGGTGTCCTCCAGGTCTGATTCCGGCAGGAT
The DNA here is from genome assembly GCA_023667395.1 of Blautia sp. Taxonomy (GTDB): domain Bacteria; phylum Bacillota; class Clostridia; order Lachnospirales; family Lachnospiraceae; genus Acetatifactor. Next base: position 11,062 of record JAMPAC010000050.1, read on the forward strand.
ATATCGTTCCACGATCATGCGGAATTTAAACAGGATATCCTCGTCCTCCAGCAGTTCCCCCATGGTATACTTGCTCCCCACATAGAGCCTGTTGGTGTCCTGCATACTGTATTTATAATCCTCATATGTTTTCTTCTGCATATCTACCTCTTTATTCCGCTCTGCGGAATCACAAATCTGGATGAAAAACGCCGTGCTTTAGGCGTTTTTCGGGGTGAAACTTAGAATTTCTTTGCATGCGGAATTATCCGCATTATGCCCTCTGGCGTGAGCCAAAATTGCCAAAGGCAATTAGAAATTCTTTTCACCCTATGTCCTCAATCTTAAATCCGCTCATGCGCATGGCGTCCCGGATGCTTTTTACGGAAAGACCCGTCTCTGCGGCAAGCTCCTCCGGGGTCACTTTCCGGTGCAGGTCTTCCGCCAGTTCTTTTGCCTTTTCCGCCACCCGGTTTACCTGGTCCGCCACCCTGCGGTCCGTCTTTTCATTGGAAGCCGTCTCACGGATATGCTCCTCCATGGCGTCCATGATCAGCTTTCCCAGCATTCCCTGGGCTTCCTCCGGCTTCTCCAGGCTGCCCAGCATCCCCACGCCGAAAGTAAGGGCCAGGTTGCCCTCGCCGATCAGATCTTCCAGCAGCACGCCCTGTCCCGTATAAAGTTTGGCAATGTCCGTGACGTCTTTTAAATATGCCTCCACCAGCTTCGCCTGGGCATCCGTCTCTCCCGCCATGGCGGCTATGGTATAGCCCTCGATCTCTCCCGGAGTATAGGCGGGCAGGGCTGCGATCTCATCCAGGTAGTCCTGCAGATAGCTGCGCTCCGCATCCGTCAGATACTCGTCCGCATCCACCGGCTCGCCGATTCCTATCTTCTGCTTTTTCAGATAGTCAAAGACCATCTGCAGCTGGGTATCGGAAAGTTCCAGTTCCTGAAAGGCTTCCCTTACCTGTTCCTCGCTGATGCAGCTGCCCTGCTCGCGCGCCTGCTGTTTGACCTGCTCCAATGTTTTGGCAAACCATATTTCCTTGTCCATGGATCCCTCCTGACTCAATCTACTTCACATGCGTATGGGTAAACAGGTGATTCTGGCAGTACTCGTAATTTCCGTTACACTTGGAGCAGAAACGGAATTCCAGCGTGGGATCGTCCTCGTCCGTCCGGCCGCAGATGGCACATTTATGCTTTGTGATCCTGGGGTTCCGCTTGATCTCATGCCTAAACTCCGCCCGCCGCTTCACCTGCTTCGGCGACATATGCATATGGCTCCTGGTGGTAAAGAAAAAAATCACAAAATTCAGCAGCGAGGAACCGATGGCAATCCGACTCGGCAGATTGCCCACGGCTATGAAGTCCCACACCAGGATCAATGCGTAGATGATCCCCAATACCTTGACCTTGATGGGGATCACGAACATCAGCAGCACCTGTACGTCAGGGAAAGTGGCCGCAAACGCCAGGAAGATGGACATATTGACGTAATAGGTGCTGAAAAGCGCAGAACCCACGCTGGAAAGATAAGCCGCCGCGTCCCCGCTCATTCCCCCTGCCATCAGGTACAGCGCCCCCAGCCACACAAAGCTGCCCAGCACCGTAAACAGCATACCGGAAAGCAGGTAGACATTGTAACGCCAGGTTCCCCAGGTCCGCTCCAGGGAAGTGCCGATGCTGTAATAAAAATACAGCGTGATCAGCGTAAGCAGACTGAATCCCCCGGGCGGTACGATGATCCATGTGAAGATCCTCCAGATCTGCCCGTGCAGGATCTGATAGGGATCCAGCGTCAGATACATTAAAAAATTTCCGTTGATCAGTTCGATCAAATACCCCGCCGCGTAACAGAGGATCAGAACCAGCGACAGATTTTTAATTGCATATTTTCCAAACTTTCTTTCCCATTTACCCATAAGACAACCGTTCCTTTCGCCCGCCGGGGGCAGTCATTTTCAAAAAAACACTCGAATACATTGTACCATTCCAGTTTCCATAAGGCAACCAACCATTTCCAAACTTTATAGAAAAATCACGCTTTTTACATTTTTTTCATAAGCGCTGCTCGTTGCAATTTTAAAAAAGGTGTACTATAATGTCAGAGTATGTCGAATTTTACCCTATGTTAACGGTTATAGATTCAGGAAGGATGATTTTACATGGAAAGTAGTAACAAAACTGCGGCTCTCGGCATCGATATCGGTTCCACTACCGTGAAGGTAGCGATACTGGATGGGGATCACAGGATCCTGTTTTCCGATTACGAACGCCATTACGCCAATATTCGGGAGACGCTTTCCGCACTGTTAGATAAAGCATATGCGCAGCTGGGCAACCTGACCCTGCACCCCATGATCACCGGCTCCGGCGGGCTTACCCTGGCGAACCACCTGGGCGTCCCTTTCACCCAGGAGGTGATCGCCGTCGCCACTTCTTTAAAGGAACTTGCCCCCAAGACCGATGTGGCCATCGAACTGGGGGGCGAGGACGCCAAGATCATCTACTTCGAGGGCGGCAATGTGGAGCAGCGCATGAACGGGATCTGTGCCGGGGGCACAGGTTCTTTTATCGACCAGATGGCGTCCCTGCTGCAGACGGACGCAGCAGGGCTCAACGAATATGCCAAAGGTTATCAGTCCCTCTACGCCATTGCCGCCCGCTGCGGCGTGTTCGCCAAGACGGACATCCAGCCCCTGATCAACGAGGGCGCTACCAAGGAAGACCTGTCCGCCTCCATTTTCCAGGCGGTGGTGAACCAGACCATCTCCGGCCTGGCCTGCGGCAAGCCCATCCGGGGCCATGTGGCGTTCCTGGGCGGCCCTCTGCACTTTTTGTCGGAATTGAAAGCTGCCTTCATCCGCACCTTGAAACTGGATGAGGAGCATATCATCGACACCGACAACTCCCATCTCTTCGCCGCCATCGGCTCCGCCCTGAACACAAAGGGGGACGTGGCGTACTCCATGAAGGAGATGGTGGGCAAACTTTCCTCCGAGATCAGGATGGAATTTGAGGTGGAGCGCATGGAGCCCCTGTTCGCGGACCGGGCGGCCTATGACGAATTTACCGCCCGCCATAACAGACATCATGTGGGCGCTTTCCCGCTCTCCGAATACAAGGGCAACGCCTTTTTAGGCATCGACGCCGGTTCCACCACCACCAAGATCGCCCTGGTGGGGGAGGACGGCTCCCTGCTCTATTCTTTTTACAGCGGCAATGACGGCAGCCCCTTAAAGACCGCCATCCGTGCCTTAAAGGACATTTACGGGCAGCTGCCCCAGGACGTTCACATTGTGCGATCCTGCTCCACAGGCTACGGGGAAGCGTTGATGAAAGCCGCTTTCCTGCTGGATGACGGGGAGGTGGAGACGGTGGCGCACTATTACGCCGCCGCATTCTTCGACCCCGAGGTGGACTGCATCCTGGATATCGGCGGCCAGGATATGAAATGCATCAAGATCAAAAACCGCACCGTGGACAGCGTGCAGTTGAACGAGGCCTGCTCCTCGGGCTGCGGCTCCTTTATCGAGACCTTTGCCAAATCCCTGAACTACAGCGTCCAGGATTTCGCCGACACGGCGCTTTTCGCGGAGCATCCCATCGACCTGGGAACCCGCTGTACCGTGTTCATGAATTCCAAGGTAAAGCAGGCCCAGAAAGAGGGCGCCAGCGTGGCGGACATTTCCGCAGGGCTTGCCTACTCCGTGATCAAGAACGCCCTGTTCAAGGTGATCAAGGTTTCCGACGCCTCCGAACTGGGAAAAAATATCGTGGTGCAGGGGGGCACTTTTTACAATGACGCCGTCCTCAGAAGCTTTGAGAAGATCGCAGGCTGCCAGGCCATCCGTCCTGATATCGCAGGGATCATGGGGGCTTTCGGCGCGGCGCTGATCGCCAGGGAGCGTTATGAGGCAGGATACCAGTCCACCATGCTCTCCTACGAGAAACTCTGCGCCCTGCAATATGAGACCAGCATGTCCAAATGCCGGGGCTGCACCAACAGCTGCCGCCTTACCATCAATAAGTTTTCCGGCGGGCGCACCTTCATCTCCGGCAACCGCTGTGAGCGGGGCATCGGCGGCCAGAAGAACGCCCATAATGTGCCCAATTTATTTGAATACAAATTAAAGCGGCTCTTCTCCTATCCCTCCCTGGAAGCGGATCAGGCGCACAGGGGCACCGTGGGGATCCCCAGGGTGCTGAATATGTATGAGAATTATCCTTTCTGGCACACCTTTTTTACCAGACTGGGCTACCGGGTGATTCTTTCCCCCAGTTCCAACCGCAAGATCTACGAACTGGGCATTGAATCCATCCCCAGCGAGTCCGAGTGCTATCCGGCGAAGCTGACCCACGGGCATGTGTCCTGGCTGATCAACCAGGGGGTGGACTTTATCTTCTACCCTGCGCTGTTCTATGAGCGGGATGAGGTGGAGGGGGCGAACAACCATTACAACTGCCCCATCGTTACCTCTTACTCCGAAAATATCAAGAACAATGTGGAGGCCATCACCGACGGCCGGATGAAGCTGCGCAATCCCTTTATGTCTTTCCGGGACCTGGGAACCGTCACGGACGCGCTGCTTCAGGAGTTCACGGAACTGCCTGCAGGGGAGGTAAAGGAAGCAGCAGCCGCAGGCTGGGAGGAACTGGCAGCCGCCCGCAGGGATATGCAGAAGCAGGGGGAGGAAGTGCTGGCTTATTTAAAGAAAACCGGCAAGCGGGGCATCGTGCTGGCAGGCCGTCCCTACCATGTGGACCCTGAAATCAACCACGGCATTCCCGAACTGATCACTTCCTTTGATATGGCGGTGCTGACGGAGGATTCCATCTCCCATTTAGGGCATCCGGAGCGTCCCCTGATCGTGTCCGACCAGTGGATGTACCACTCCCGCCTCTACGCCGCCGCAAGCTATGTAAAGACGGTGGACAATCTGGACCTGATCCAGTTAAACTCCTTCGGCTGCGGCCTGGACGCCGTGACCACGGATCAGGTCAATGATATTTTGTCCGGATCCGACAAGATTTATACCTGTTTAAAGATCGACGAGGTCAATAACCTGGGCGCCGCAAGGATCCGCGTGCGCTCCCTGCTGTCCGCTATCAAGGTGCGGGAAAAGATGCACAAACAGCGCACCCTGCATCCATCTTCCATCGAGAAAGTGCAGTTCACGGAGGAAATGCGGAAAAATTACACCATCATCTGCCCCCAGATGTCGCCCATCCACTTTGAGATCGTGGAGCCCGCTTTCCGGGCATGCGGCTACAATTTCGTGGTGCTGGACAATGACAACAAGCATTCCGTTGACGTGGGATTGAAATATGTGAACAACGACGCCTGCTACCCCTCCCTCTTAGTGGTGGGACAGATCATGGAGGCGCTGCTGTCCGGGAAATATGACCTGGATAAGACCGCCATCGTCATGACCCAGACCGGCGGCGGCTGCCGCGCCACCAACTATGTGGGCTTCATCCGGCGTGCGCTGCAGAAAGCGGATATGGCGCAGATTCCCGTGATCTCCCTGAACCTGGGAGGCATCGAGCGCAATCCCGGCTTCCACATCAACGCCGATATGCTGCTGCGTGTGGCAGTCAGCGCGGAGTTAGGCGATATCTTCATGCGCTGCGTGTACCGGATGCGCCCTTATGAGAAAGTGCCGGGCAGCGTGGACGCCCTGCATCAGAAGTGGCTGAAAACAGCGCGGGAATTTGTTTCCGCAAAGCACATTAATCTTTTGCGATTTAACAGGCTGTGCAGGCAGATCATACGGGATTTTGACCGGATAGAGTTAAACGATATCCGCAAGCCCAGAGTGGGCGTTGTAGGGGAGATTCTTGTGAAATTCTCTCCCGCCGGGAACAATCACCTGGTGGAGCTTTTGGAGGCGGAGGGCGCGGAGGCCGTAGTGCCTGACCTGATGGACTTCATGCTGTACTGCTTCTATAACCAGATCTACAAGGCGGAGCACCTGGGCACCAGCAAAAAGGCGGCGAGAGTTTCCTCCTTTGGCATCTGGGCCATCGAGCATCTCCTGCGGGGTGCCGCAGTGAAAGAGTTTCAGGCCAGCAGGCATTTTACACCCCCCACTCCCATCCGGGAGATTGTGGAATTTGCCAAACCCATTGTGTCCATCGGCAACCAGACAGGCGAGGGGTGGTTCCTGACCGGGGAGATGGTGGAACTGATCCACGACGACGTGCCCAACATCGTCTGCACACAGCCTTTCGGCTGCCTGCCCAACCATGTGGTGGGCAAGGGCGTGATCAAGGCGCTGAGAAAGGCGTACCCCAAGTCCAATATCGTGGCCATCGACTACGATCCCGGCGCCAGCGAGGTGAACCAGCTGAACCGGATCAAGCTGATGCTGTCCACGGCGCAGAAGAACCTGGGGTAAAAGTACACTTTCAGAAAAGATGAAAAAAGCGGAGTGGCAAGCCCTCCGCTTTGATTCATCCCTGTAGATCCTCTTTCAGGTCTTTCAATAATTCATCGATTTGTCTGTCTGTTTCCTCTTTTGTATTCTTTTCTTTTGCTCCTTCCAGCCCTCTAATAATCTGTTTTAACCAGCTTTTAAACTGTAAATCTGTCATTCCCATTGTTTCTACCATATCCTTTCCTCCAATCACTGAATCAAACTGACTTGCTGCATCTGATAATACCGTTATGGACAGCTTCATATCTTCCAATTTCTATTCTAATTTGATATTGCGAAAAAAGCAATATGAACAGATTAAAAATTCAGCAGCCCGGCACACTCCAGATAGGAAGCCCTGGTAAGCCCATAGTCATACTTTGCCCTGGCTTTCGAGAATTTCTCTCCATTCTCATCCGCAATGCGCTCCATGTAACGGCTGACCTCCATGGTTGGCACGGCGTCCGCAGCGTCAGCCATGGCTTCCTGCCCGGCATTGTGCCCCTCCTGCAGACGGATCTTCACCTCATGGACGCCGCTCCGGTCCAGCAGGGCAAAATAGCAGCGCCATTTCAGGGCGGCTTTGATCCGGGCCACGGCGGAGTAGGTCTCCATCCTGTCGATATCCTCCTGGGCCTCGGCGCAGTCTGCCTCCAGGGCGTCAAAATTTCCGGCGATGGCGCAGGCATAAATGGAAAGATTGCAATACCAGCGCTCCCTCTCCCCTCTCTGGCAGTCCCTGGGCAGTGTCAGCCAGTATTTCTCATAAAAATAGCGGAATGTCTCCGGCTTTCCCAGATCCAGGCTGTACTCAAGGGCAAAGGCATACAGACTCTGCGCCTCCGCGTTCTGACAGTAGTTGTAACACCATTGATGGCGTTTAGGGATCCTCCGGTCCCTGTATTCCAGCAGCAGTTCCTCCGCCCGCTCCAGCCTGTCCATCATGATCTCATACGCCAGGCATTCGATATGGCCGCAGATATAGCAGCTGTCCATTTCTTTCTCGTATTTTGCAAACTGTTTCCTGCCATGCTCCATCAGGGCTTTATCCCTGTACAGGATCGCCAGCATCATCTCCCCCCGATAATACCAGAAATGCTGCCCGTACTTATGCACCGTCTCTTCAAACAGTTTCATGAAAGCATCCATTTTCTGATCGTCGATCTCGCAGTAAGACTCATACGCATTCCGGATATAAATACAGATCCACACATTAAGCTTTGCCATGTCCGTACCAGGATAGTCAGGGAGCGCATCGTTCATATACAGTGCGCTGTCCCTGTAATAGACTTCCGCGTATCTGACGATCGTCCGGGGATCCCCCGCGCGGTTTGCCAGGTAGATCCGGTAATAAAGGGCATCAAAGTAGACATACCACTCTTTCTCCTCACGGCTTAATTTCATGATCCGGGAAAGCAGCTTCGAGAGCGCTTCCTCATTCTGTTCATAGCTGGAATAACCGCCTGCTGTCAGACGTCTCGCCCGGTTCATCGTATTGGCAAGATCCCTGTTGCCGATCTCCGCTGTTCTGATCCCTTCAAACATACTGGTTCCCATAATATTACTCCCTTTCGGAAAAGCGTACCCATTACTTAAAATTTAAGGTACCATGCAAAACTCAATCATTAAATTGCCTGACGCGAAAGTCCATGCCGCCAATCTGCTCTCTGCGTTCGGTTGCAAAGGGCTGCATATCTTTCCGCACGGTAACGATACTTAACCGATCATAGCCAAGGCGGTGATAGAGCCGCA
>JAMPAC010000051.1 GCA_023667395.1 Blautia sp.
ATATTTTAGCCGAATATTGCCGACCCCAATTTAGAGGTCGGCTGAATAGTTACTCATTTTGTATATACCACACCATGAAGCATTGATTTACAAATTTGTGAAAAAGCTTCATTTTCTTACCGGGATACGCAGCGTCATCCTGGTGCCTGCGCCCACCTGGCTCTCCGCCTGCACTGCAATGCCCAGGTGTCCGAAGATGCGGTGGCACAGGTACAGCCCGATGCCTGTGGATCTTTCATCCATGCGCCCGTTATATCCGGTAAACCCCCTCTCAAAAATGCGGGGCAGATCCTCCGGGCGTATGCCGATCCCGGTATCCTCCACGCAGAGGATGGCGCATTCCTCTTCCTCCCCTGCCCGGATCGTGACGCTCCCCTGCCTTGTGTATTTGACGCTGTTGGAAATCAGCTGCCCGATGCAGAAACCCAGCCATTTCTCATCCGTCAGCACTTTGACATGCATTTCCTGTAAATCCAGACTGAGCCCCCTATTGATAAAGAGTATGGAAAAATTTCTCACTGTCTGTCTCAGGATTTCATAGAGGTCATATTCTTTCAGCACCAGGTCGGAAGACAGACTTTCCAGGCGTTGGAAAGTGAGCACCATATCCACATACTGCTCGATCTTAAACAGTTCCTCCCTCATGAAGAAACTGTTTTTATTCCCCTCTTCCCCATTTTCCAACAACAGCTTCATGGCGGCAATGGGCGTCTTGATCTGATGGGTCCACATCAGGTAGTAGTCGTTGCAATCTGCAGCTTTCGCCCCCCATTCCCCGCGTTCCGCCCGCTGCGCGGCGCTGACGCTTTCCAACAGTTCCAGCAGTTCTTCCCAGAGAGCGCCGCCCTCCTCCCGCAGCCCTTCCGTCAGAAGTTCCCCGGACTGTTCATAATGCCGGACTATCTCCTCCAGCTTCCTGCAGCGTCTCACATAGGCGGTTCCTTTCCATATACCTGCCGCTCCCCAGAAGACCAAGGTCAATACCGCCCCATACAGGAGTTTTGGGAAATTTTCAATATGGTAAAGCCCTCCCACTGCCAGGAACAGGAGTACTGTGATAAAATACAGCGCTGCCGCCACTCTTTTTTCTCTCAAAAAGCAAATCCAGTATCTCATGGTTACACCACCATATATCCCAGCCCTTTTCTGGTCTGTATATACTGCGCCGCTGAAACGCTCTCCATCTTTTTGCGCAGCCTTGTCATATTTACGGTCAATGTGTTGTCGTCCACGAAGCAGTCGTTATCCCACAGACGCTTCATGATGGCTTCCCTGGAAACGGGTTTTCCCCCATTTTCCAACAATAACTGCATGATCCGGAACTCATTCCTGGTCAATTCCAGTTTCTGACCGTTGACCAGAAGCGAGGCATCCGACAGGTCCAGGATCAGTCCGTTGTATTCGCATACATCCGTCTGGTTCCGGAACGTATAAGTGCGCCGGAGCATCGCCTGTACTTTGGCTGACAGCACTTCCAGGTCAAAGGGCTTGGTCACAAAGTCATCGCCGCCCATATTTACTGCCATCACAATATTCATATTATCCGATGCCGAGGACACGAAGATGACCGGCACCTGGGAAATCTGCCTGATTTGCCCGCACCAGTAATGTCCGTTATAGAAAGGAAGTCCGATATCCAGCAGCACCAGATGGGGCCTGTACTCCACAAACTCTGTCAGCACCTCCCGGAAATCCTGCGCGCATGCAACCTCATAGCCCCATCGGGTCAGATAACTGCTCACCTCTTCCGCGATCACCGCGTCGTCCTCCACAATAAATATCCTGTACTGTTCCATGGTAACTCCCTCTGCGGAATCTCAAATTCAAAATGCTGTACTAATCATGCCTGTCCTCACTGCCATAAATCTCGCAGAACCTGGCGGAAAATGCCGGTTCCTCTTCCCCCGCATAGAGATGGGAAATATCCCCGAAACTGCTGACACGGAAGACTGCCTTTCCCTCCCTGCGTTCTTCCGTATACACAGTGGTCACGGAGGAGGGCGCCGCACACATATGATGCCATAAGATCATGGGGGACACATTCATCAGGTGGCTCAGCAGCACGCACTCCACCCCGAAATGACAGAAAAACGCCAGCACGTCCCGGTTGCCCTTTTGGGTGCGGTACAAGGCGTCATCCCTGATATAGCCGTGTTCCGCAAGCACTCCATCCAGTCCCTGTACCACTTTATCATACACTTCCCCCACATGCCCCTCTCGCATGATCTCCGTGGAGGCCCATCTGTCCTTGTCAAAATAGGCCGGCTCCGCCGTCCAGTCCTGGGGCAGCCAGTCCCATGCAATTATTCTCCCCGGGGCCATATCAGGGCGCAGGATCCGGGGCGGAAATTCCTGAAGCCAGTCACATTCCGTCGCAGTGCGCCCCATCTTTTCCAGGGTCAGGGACGCCGTGTCCCTGGCCCGTCCCAGGGGAGATACATAAAAGTCCGTTATTTCCATTTTTCCCATTCTCTCCGCCAACAGGGCAGCTTCCCGCCAGCCTTTCTCCGTAAGGGAATCCTTCTCATAATCAGGATCCCCATGCCGTATAATCAAAAGTTTCATCTGTGTTTTAGCCCTCCATTCCAGTTCCTGCTTGCAGGAACTTGTTCCGCTCTCTTCTCTTCAGCACCCGAAGCCATCCCTCACCCGAACACCACGTCCAGCACCATCATCAGCACGAAGCCTGCGGCGGCGCCGATGGTGCCGATATTGGAGTGCTCCCCCGACTGGGATTCGGGAATCAGTTCATCCACCACCACATAGATCATGGCGCCCGCCGCGAAAGCCAGCAGGTAGGGCAGGATCGGAACCACCTGCTCCGCCAGCAGTATGGTGACCAACGCGCCTATGGGCTCCACCACCCCCGACAGCACGCCATACAAAAAGGATTTCCCCCGGGAGGAACCGGCGCTCCGCAAGGGCATGGAAATAATGGCACCCTCCGGAAAATTCTGTATGGCAATCCCCACCGCCAGCGCAGACGCCCCAGCCATGGTAATGCCTGTATTTCCCACCATGGCTCCCGCCACGGCCACACCCACCGCCATGCCCTCCGGAAGGTTATGCAATGTAACCGCCAGCATCAGCATGGTGGTCTTCTGCAGATCGGACTTTACCCCTTCCGGCTTCTCGCTGTCCATATGCAGGTGAGGCACCACGCTGTCCAGCAAAAGCAAAAATCCCACACCCAGCAGAAAGCCTGCCGCTGCCGGGAGCCACACACAGCCGCCCTGTTCCTCCGCCATCTCAATGGCGGGAAGCAGCAGCGACCACACGGAAGCAGCGATCATCACTCCCGCCGCGAATCCCAGAAGCATCTTCTCCAGCTTCCGGTTCATCTCCTTTTTCATAAAAAGCACCATTGCCGCGCCTATGGAAGTGCCCAGAAAAGGGATCATCAATATCAAAAATACATTCATCATATCAAATCGCCCGCCTTATTTTCATTCGCTGTTCACAGCAATCCATACTATTGATAGTATGTGATACCGGTTGTTCAAAATGCAGGGACTGTTACAATAATTCAGCCTGTGTTCCCCACAGGTCTTCTCCTTTTGACGGAAAGACCCTTTTGCCATGGAACACAGGCTGTTGTTTCATTTTCCTGTAACCGGCAAAGCAGGTATCTATGATTTCTACCTTATTTTGCCTGATTTTTCCTGCCGCGTCAACTGTCAGTTCAAATTCTCACGCAGGTTTGCGGACTGCCGCGCCGTCTACTTTCAAGCACCGGATCGCGTTCAGCACCGCCAGCACCATAACTCCCACATCCGCGAAGATCGCCAGCCACATGCCCGCATATCCCAGCGCCCCCAGGACAAGGCAGACCGCCTTGACCGCCAGCGCGAACACGATATTCTCATAAACGATGCGCAGGCACTTTCTGGAAATCCGCATGGCCTGAGCGATCTTCTCCGGGTTGTCGTCCATCAGTACGATATCCGCCGCCTCGATGGCCGCGTCAGAGCCAAGGGCTCCCATGGCGATGCCGATATCCGCCCTGGAAAGCACCGGGGCGTCATTGATGCCGTCACCCACAAAGGCAAGGATTTCTTTCGGCGCTTTCTCCCCGATCAGCGCTTCCACCGCCTCCACCTTATCCGCAGGAAGCAGTTCGCTCCTCACTTCATCCAGCGCCAGCAGGCCTGCCACATGATCCGCCACCGCCTTGCTGTCACCGGTAAGCATCACTGTTTTCTTCACTCCTGCCGCCTTGAGACCTGCAATGGCGGAACCCGACTGCTCTTTTACCACGTCGGAGATCAGGAGATACCCGGCGTAGGCTTCCTCCACCGCCAGATGAATCACCGTGCCGATTCCCGTATTTTCCGTGTAGGGGATTCCCAGCTTCCGCATCAGTTTTGCATTTCCCGCAGCCACCGCCACGCCTTCCACGGAAGCCGTCACGCCGTGGCCGCTGATTTCTTCCACGTCAGTCACTTTTGTCTGATCGATCTCTTGCCCGTAAGCCTCTTTCAGGCTCCTGCTGATGGGGTGGGTGGAATAGCTTTCCGCATAAGCCGCGTATTTCAGCAGTTCCGCCTCTGCCTCCGTTTTGTTTTCCGCGCAGCTTTTCTCAAACGCCCCGGAGGGACAGATTTCCGTCACCTCAAAGACGCCTTTCGTCAGCGTGCCAGTCTTGTCAAATACCACATACTTCGTCTGCGCCAGCGCCTCCAGATAGTTGGATCCTTTTACCAGGATACCGCAGGCGGAAGCGCCGCCGATCCCGCCAAAGAAACTTAAGGGTATGGAGATCACCAGCGCGCAGGGACAGCTGATGACCAGGAAAGTCAGGGCACGTATCACCCACACATCCCAATGGACGGGACTGCCCATAAGCAGGCTGACGATATTGGGAATGACCGCCAGCGCCAACGCGCTGTAACATACCGCAGGGGTATAATATTTTGCAAATTTCGTAATGAAATTCTCGGTTTTTGCTTTCTTCATGCTGGAGTTTTCCACCAGATCCAGTATCTTCGACACGGTGGACTCCCCAAATTCTTTGGTGGTGCGTATCTTCAGCAGGCCGGTGATATTTACACAGCCGCTGATGACCTCTTCCCCTTCTTTTATTTCGCGGGGAACGCTCTCGCCGGTCAGGGCACTGGTGTTCAGGGTGGAACTTCCCTCCGTCACCACACCGTCCAGCGGAATCTTCTCGCCGGGACGCACTACGATAACGGAGCCAATCTCCACATCGTCGGGATCCACCTGTTCCAGTTCGCCGTTTTCCGTCTCAATATTGGCAAAATCAGGCCTGATATCCATCAGCGCCGTGATATTCCTGCGGCTCTTTCCCACAGCCACCGCCTGAAACAGTTCCCCGATCTGATAGAACAGCATAACGGCCACTCCCTCGGCGAATTCCCCTTCCTGACCCTGAGCCTCCTGATAGATGCCCAAAAGCATTGCGCCCACGGTGGCCACCGCCATCAGGAAATTTTCATCAAACACCTCGCCATGGATGATCCCCAGCGCCGCTTTGCGCAGGATATCATAACCGATCACAAGATAAGGAATCAGGTACAGTGCAAATCTGGCATAACCCTGTATCGGCACAAAATACAATGCTGCCATGAGAATTGCGGCTATGATGATCCGGTACAGAACCTTTTTCTGTTTCTTTGTCATATTGGTTCCTCCAAGCTTCCCGCTAAAGTCCGAACCTCTCCCAAACAGGCAGTCCCCTGTCTTCACAGGTCCGCGTTTGAGAGACGTCCGTCTCCGTCTTCCTGTCCGACCGCTGCGTCAGTCCAGAAAGATCTCGCAGTCATCCTCCACCTTTTTACATGCTTTCAATACCGCCTGCATGACCGACTTGTCATCGGCTCCCTCAGCAAACTCCACTTTCATCTTCTGGGTCATAAAGCTGACTGAGGCGTCCTGCACACCTTCCACTTTCTTAGCCGCCTCTTCCATCTTCAGGGCACAGTTTGCGCAATCCACTTCAATCCTGTAGGTTTTCTTCATCTTATTTTCCTCCGATCAATCTCTATTGAATAGTTGAACCACTGTTCATATGTTTATATTACCATATTTCTACTTATTGTCAAGAGATATTTTTATAAATTTCCTGTTGACATTCTGCTTTAAATAGTGTACTCTATTTTCATCAAGAGTAATTCGATGAATCGTGCAATCAACACATTCCGGCATATCTGCCACTTACTCAGGACATTATACAGTGGCAGAGGTGCTTGCGTTTCCCTCTGCGCTGCCACAAAGGAGGTAGCCATATGGGAAAAACCGATAATATCATGTATCGCTATATGAGCAATAAAGAACGATTTGCCGATTTGTTTAATGGGATTTTTTTCCAGGGCAGGAATATCATTCTGCCAGGTCAGCTGTCAGAAGCTTCCGGTAAATATACCACTGTTTCACAGGAACCGATCAGGCGCTCCCGCAAACAACAGCTGTCGAACCGAAACCGCGACATCAAAATGCTGTTACAATCCGGTGGCGTCCTGCGCATCCTGACCGTGGAGAATCAAAAACACATTGACTACTCGATGCCCCTGCGCTGCATGGAATATGATGTTCTGGAATACAGGAAACAATTGGATGAATTAATAAATTCCAATCGGATACATAAAGACTTCACAACAAAGGATGAATTCCTCTGCGGGCTGAAATCCGGCAACCGGCTCTCCCCAGTATACACCATATGCCTGTATCATGGAGAAGCAGACTGGAACGGGCCATGGAGCCTGGCCGATATGATGGATTTTCAAAGTGATACGGATTTATTTCGCCCATTCTTTGCCGATTATCCGTTCCGGCTGTTCTGCGTCAACGCCCAGCCGGACTTTGAGACATTCCATTCTGAATTGAAGATGTTCTTCATGGCCTTAAACCAGCGCGGCAACCCGGACGGCCTGCAGCAGCTGCTGACGGAATATGACGCATACCAGCATCTTTCCCCTGACACGGCGGAAACCCTGGCAATGCTTCTGGATATGCCGCAGATATGGGAAAAGCGGGAAGAATATATGAATCAAGACAGGGAGGATTACAATATGTGTTACGCAGTGCAAAAATGGCATGAACAGGACATAAGCAAAGGCATGACAATCGGCCGGGAAGAAGGCCTGGCTCTGGGTCGGGAAGACAAAACCAGACAAATTGTCACAAACATGCTCAAAAGAGGATTCTCAGACGAAGACATTTCCGCCCTGGCGGAATGCAGCCGGGCAATGATCGACGAAATGAGGGGAGCGCTCACACAAAAATAAGGATACCGCGTCCCTGCTCACGCAATATCCTTTATCAATGGCTCTATTTTCACCGTCAGCCTGCACGAGGACACTCTCGCGCCGTCCATCCACAGTTCATATTCCGCCCCGATCTGCAGGTGGGTTTCTTCTTCTGTGCACAGGATCCGGGAAGTGGCTGTCTCCATCCGCAGCATTCCGAAAGGCGTGGCGTAATCCACAACATGGCTTTTTCCGGTTTCAAAGACCATCCGGCTGTTTACCGCTCCTTTCCTGTTCAGCTCCAACAGGCATCCTTTCAGCTTTAAGCTGTTTTTTATGAGTTCCCCGGAATCTTCCGCCGTTTCCTCATAGAAAATATAGTGGCTCCCGTTTTTAAAAAAGTATTCTCCGGGCGCACTGATTTCCATGCGGCTTATTTCCGTCTCTTCATCCCTCTGTACCCCTTTGACCGTTATTTTGACATCCTTTGTCACATTATCCTCCATTTCAGTTCCGAGACTGCTCTCTGACCGTATAGATCTTGGTCAGCAAAACTTTCAATAGTCTTCTATATGAACCGTCTTTGCCGACAAAATGCCATACTTGATAATGGAATTTGCAAACCGCACGAACTTCTCCGCCTTATCGCTCACATAGAACTGATACCGGTTGCTGCCCAATCCCGGCTCTTCCTCGTTTAACAGGTTCATCTGTCCCAGCATTTCCTTTAATTCCATTGCTGTCTCATAGGCAGGATTCACCAAGGTCACCTGACCGCCAGCAATCTTTCCCAGGGTGGAACGGAGCAACGGATAATGGGTGCAGCCCAGGATCAGCGTATCGATGTCGATATCGATCAATTCCGTCAGATACCGCCTGGCGATCTCGTCCGTCACGGGGTCCTCCCAGAGCCCCTCCTCGATCAGGGGAACGAACAGCGGGCAGGCTTTACCGTAGATCTTCACCTTTTGATTCAGTTCTTTTATGTATTGATCATACATGCCGCTGCCAATAGTCGCTTCCGTGGCAATGACGCCGATCCTGCCGTTCTTAGTGGCTTCCATGGCCGCTTTCGCACCGGGTTTCAGCACGCCGATAATAGGAATGTCCGTATCTTTCTCCAGGGTGTCCAGGGCATACGCGCTGGCCGTATTACATGCCACCACAATGGTCTTCACCTGAAAGGTGCGCAGGAATCGCACGATCTGCTCCGAAAAGCGGGTCACCGTATCCTTTGATTTACTGCCATAGGGAACCCTGGCCGTATCCCCAAAATATATGATCTTCTCGTTAGGCATCTGGCGCATGATCTCCCTCGCCACCGTAAGTCCGCCCACTCCGGAATCAAAGACGCCGATGGGGGCGTCCTTACGGAGCAGCGCCATTTTGATCTGACTCATCCAAAGCCTCCATGAATTTATTCCATTCCATGAGCAGTCTGCTGCGGAACCTGATCTCGTTTTTGTCCGCTTTCAGAAGCTTCCAGTAAATATCCTGTTCCGTGGAAAGATCCTCTCCATCCTGCCCGCTGTCATCACATATCCTGTAAGTATCCGTAGTGAGAACCAGTTCGGGATACAGCACGCCCCACCATCCGAAAACTCCGCAAATACACATAAATACTTTTATTCCTGCCCAGATCCTTTTCATGTCAGTCTCCATTTCCTGTTTTCTAAATGGAAGTATTGACATGATCCGGGGAAATATGCAATTCCCTTTACAACTTCTCCCGATCCAGACGAATCTGGCGGATAATGGATCTCTCCTGATTATCTATATGCGTTTTCGCCGCCTGGGATGCCGTCTCCTTATCTTTTCGCACAATGCTCTGGTAAATGATCCTGTGTTCCTCCACCAGCCGTTCATGCTGGCTGCTGTCCTTTATGTATTCAAACCGATAGCGGTACATCTGCTCTGACAGATTATTGACCAGCTGGATCAGTCTCTGGTTTCCGGTGGCTCGGACAATGATATCATGCAGTTCCACATCCGCCTGGGCGATCTTCTTCACATCTTTTGTCCTCACCGCCGCCTCAAATCCGTCGCAGGCCTCCCGCAGCTGTTCCAGTTCCTCCGGCGTGATCCTGTCGCATGCAAGTTCCACGCAAAGGGCATCCATGGCACGGCGCACTTCCAGCACATCATTCATGCTCTTTTCCGTGATCTGCGCCACCTCCGCCCCACGCCTGGGTATCATGGTCACCAGCCCCTCCAGTTCCAGCTTGCGTATGGCTTCCCGGATGGGTGTCCTGCTGACACCCAGCTTGTTGGCGAGATGAATCTCCATCAGGCGCTCGCCGGGCTTCAGTTCGCCGGTCAGGATCGCCTGCCGCAATGTGTTGAACACCACATCTCTCAGCGGTAGAAATTCGTTCATATTTACCTGTAGATTATCCTGCATTTCTCTCCTCTTTCCCGATCGCTGCAAAACCGTTCCCCAGCCGCTTCCTCAATGCCGTTTGCTTCCCCGGATATCACTCAGCAAAATGTGGTGACAAATATCTGTTTTGCCAGCCGTTCCTGTTCCAACCGGTCCAGCGCCACCTCCGCCGTCCGTCTCTCCAGAAAAATACCGAACACCGTGGGGCCGCTGCCGCTCATCAGACTGTTCACCGCTCCCAGTTCTTTCATCCTCTGCTTCAGTTCGTCGATCACAGGGTACGCCGGTATGGTCACGGTCTCCAGCACATTTTCCATACGATCCAGTATCCCCTGCAGGCTCCCCATGCCGATGGCTTCCACCATACCGTCAATATCCGGATGTTTCTCTATCTTTTCCAGGTCAAGATGCTCATACACATATTTCGTGGAAACATTGATATCGGGTTTTGCCACCACCACATAACACTCCGGCGCCAGTTCCAGGGGCGTCAGCTTTTCTCCGATGCCCTCCGCCAGCGCCGTTCCCCCTATGACACAGTAGGGCACATCAGCGCCGATATCCACGCCCAATTCCATCAATTCCAGCAGGCTGACATCCATGCCAAACAGACGGCAGATGCCTTTCATGGCGGCCGCGGCATCCGTGCTCCCGCCTGCCATTCCCGCCGCTATGGGGATATTTTTCTGCAGATGGATACGGATACCCTCCTGAATATGATATTTTTCCTTCATCAGTTTTGCCGCCTTGTAAATAAGATTGTTCTCATCTGTGGGCAGTTCCGCCGAATCCGTGGTGATCTCTATTCCGCCCTCCGTCTTTTCAAAGGTCAGTTCGTCATAGATCCTCACTGTCTGCATGACCATTTTTACCTCGTGATAACCGTTTGGCAGCTTTCCGACCACATCCAGCCCGAGATTGATCTTACCATACGCCTTAATCTGAAATTTCATTGTAACAACCATGCCTTTCCGCTTGTATGACAATGTATTTTGTATACATAGATTGTTTTTTATTATAATTAATTTTACATTTATTGTCAATCAGACCTAATATTTTTCCCTAAATTATCCGATACAAATATTACAATCACGGATGATGCGCCCAGTGATGGGTAGAACGCGGCGATGCTCGCCAGAAAAGAGGTATATTATGAGTGTAAACGGAGTTACACAGACACAGGCAAGCGCCTACACCTATGCTTCTTCTGCTGCCAGTGCGGAGAACACCAAGACCACATCTGCAAAAGAAAACACTTCTACTGCTGCCGATACCGGCGTGGTATATGAGCCTTCAACGGAAACTGCTTCTTCCACCAAGAAGACTTATACGCCCGATACCAACCTGATCAACAAGTTAAAGGCTGATGCAGATGCGCGTACATCACAGCTTCGCTCCCTGGTAGAGAAGATGATGTCCGGTCAGGCAAATGCTTACGGCAATGCAAACGATATCTGGTCTTTCCTGCGTAAGGGCGACTACACTGTAGATCCCGCTACCAAGCTTCAGGCTCAGCAGGATATCTCAGAGGACGGGTACTGGGGCGTGACCCAGACTTCCGACAGGATCATCAGTTTTGCAAACGCTTTAACTGGCGGGGATCCTGACAAGATTGAAGAAATGCGCGAAGCTTTCAAGAAAGGCTATGCCATGGCTGAGAAAAAATGGGGTGGTCAGCTTCCTGAAATTTCCCGGAGAACTTATGATGCAGTTCTGGAAAAATTTGACAAGATGGCTGCAGAAGCAGGTATCACGGAATAAATTGTCGTACATTTTAAGGCGCCGTCTTTCGGACGGCGCCTTATTTGTGCGAATAGGCAGAAACTTTCCAGACTTGGCCATTCAGTTTCCCTTAACGATCAGAAGCTTCTGTCCGGGCTTGATTTCATCACTTTCCAGTTCATTCAGTTCCCGCAGATTTTCCACCGGCACATAATACTGCTTGCCGATATTCCACAGATTGTCTCCTTCTTTTACCATGTAGACCACCATCCCGGGCAGACTGCTCATGCGGGTCATATCCAGGTCGGAAACGGTGATTTCGCTGATCAGGTTCATGGGGATACTCTTAAACACGGTGGTGGCAAAGCTGAGAACCGCTTTCACATCCATCTCCTCGCCGTCCAGCATGGTCACCTGCAGCTGTTCCACCTCCGCGTGGATCTGCCCCATATCTTCCGGCGCGATATCAGGAACCTCCAGCGTATAAGTATAGGGAATCTGAGCCTGTGTGCAGCCGTAAGGGGATTCGTCTTCCCCGGTGATATACATGACCTTGACGGACAACGCCCCTTTCAGAAGTATGCCGTTTTCCACCGTCTCCTGCTGTTCCAGGATCACGCTTCCCTCGCTGTGGAGCAGCTGCAGGACTGTATTTCCGGACACATGGACGTGTTCCGTCACCTTTGTCTTCCCCGTCACCTTGGAGAGCAGCCTGCGCAGGCTGGCCCTGTGTGTCACGGTGCCGATCTCCTTTGAAACGCCGTAAATATCCGAAATGATCTCCAGCTTTTCTTCTTCATAAATTCGGATGGAAATATCCATCACCAGTTCCAGGCCGATGCTGCGTTCCTCCCCGTCGAAATCCGGACGGACGGAAAGTTCCTGCTGTCCCAGACGGTAACGGATATCCGGCAGCATTCCCTCCCTGCATCCATGGCATTCCAGCACGCCGCTGAAAGGAAGCGTGGTCTCAAAGGAACGAACGGGACGGTCTTCCCCCTCGCCCTCGTATAAAATGAACAGGCGCACATCCCCTGAGATAGTCAGCTTTTCCTCCATCACCTTAAATTCCACATCCGCCAGGGTAATATTGCTCCACAGGATCTGAAAGATATTGGGATAATTGGAGGGCAGCGTCACCTCGTCCTTCAGCCGGAAAATATCGTTCTTGCAGATGGCAATCTGGGCAAGTTCCAGGGGCATCCTGCGGTACTCCACCGTCTCATCCCCATGGATCGCAATAGGCGCTTCCTCGTCATACAGTTCCTCCACCCTTGCAGTGAGGGTCACCAGGGACTGGATGTTCAGTTTGCGGGAATTGATCATGCTCACGGTCAGGTCTTCCACATCCCAGTCCAGCGTCACCGTGTCGGAGGGCGCTGCTCCCTGTAAATGGATTTTCTCCTCCAGGGGCAGACTGCCCTCCAGCACCACAAGGCTGCTCCCCTCCTCCGCCGTATGGTAAAGGATGACATAGACCAGATGCCCCCGCACCGTCACCACATCCGTGCCGGGCTTGATCTCCTCAATGACCACCTCGCCTTTCTCCAGGTTCAGGGCCGCAATATCAGGCTTGTTCTCAGAGACATTGACGTCATCCTCCAGGGTGATCTGAGTGACCGCTTCCGCCCTGACGCGATCCATATGTATATTTCTTTTCAGCAGTTCCACTAAAAATACCTCCATATATATACTGGTATAAGTATATATATGCAGGTATCCCGTTTTATATGATTGCGCCGATCAGGTCGCTCAGGTTTTCCACCTGATATTGTCTCATGTAATCCTCGATCCCGCGCACCACTTCCACCGTGGTATAGGGATTCACGAAATTCATGGCTCCGATACTGACCGCGCTGGCTCCCGCCAGGATGAATTCGATGGCGTCCTCTGCGGAAGCAATCCCTCCCATGCCGATAATGGGAATCTTCACCGCCTGCGCCGCCTGATAGACCATACGCACCGCCACAGGCTTGATGGCGGGGCCGCTCATGCCCCCGGTCTTATTGGCGAGGGCAAATGTCCTTTTATGAATGTCAATCTTCATGCCGGTGATGGTATTGATCAGGGACAGGGCGTCCGCACCCGCCGCCTCCGCCGCCCTTGCCATTTCCGTGATGTCGGTGACATTGGGGCTGAGTTTCATGATGATGGGCTGTCTGGCATGTTTTTTGACTTCCTGGGTGATATGGAACAGGGCGTCCGCTTTCTGTCCGAATGCAATGGCTCCTTCCTTTACATTGGGACAGGACACATTGATCTCCAGCATTGCCACCGCCGTTTCCTCCCCCAGCCGCTCCACCACTTCCACATAATCTTCCACCGTCTTGCCGCAGACATTGACGATGATCCTGGTGTCATACTGCTTTAAGAAAGGAATATCCCTCTCCAGAAACACGTCGATACCGGGATTCTGCAGGCCGATGGCATTCAGCATCCCCCCGTAGACCTCCGCCACCCTAGGCGTGGGATTGCCCGGCCAGGGCACGTTTGCCACGCCTTTGGTAACCACCGCCCCCAGCCGGTTCAGGTCCACAAATTCCGAATATTCCATGCCGGAGCCAAAAGTCCCGGATGCAGTCATGACGGGATTCTTGAAAGTGACACCGGCAATTGTTGTCTGTGTATTCATACGCTAATTTCTCCTTTATTCCAGTTCCGTCTCTTCTCTTCAACGCCCCTTGTTCTGAAAGAAATTTCATCTGCAAAAAAGCAGCTGAAATTTCTTTCGGGCGTTTCCGTTCCGAGACTGTTCTATTCCAGTTCCGTCTCTACGCTTCAGCACGGTTATCAGATCTCCACTTCCCCCGCCTCAAAAACCGGCCCGTCCGTACAGATGCGGGCATTGTTCACATGGGAGTGATGATCCACCTCTTTCGTCCTTACCACACAGCCAAGGCACGCGCCCACGCCGCAGGCCATATGCTCCTCCAAAGAAATGTACGCCTTGATGCCATGCTCCGCTGCATATGCCTTGACGGCGCGAAGCATGGGCATAGGCCCGCAGGCATAGATCAGATCTGCCTCCAGTCCGTTTTCCCTGACGGCGTCCATCACATTGCCCTGAACGCCCGCGCTTCCGTCCTCTGTGGCAATGTAGACCTTTCCGTATTTTTCAAAATCTTCCCTGAGAAAAGTGTGACAGTCCCGATAGCCCGCTATGATCTGCTTCTCCCCATCCATTTCTTTCGCAAGCTGCAAAATGGGAGGCACGCCGATGCCGCCGCCCATAAGGAACACTTTCTTTCCTGCTGCCTCCTCCACCGGGAAGCCGTTACCAAGGGTTCCCATGATATGGATGGCGTCTCTCTCCTGATACCCGGAAAATTCTTTCGTTCCCTGCCCCGCCACGCGGTAAACGATGCGGAGGGCTTTCCTGTCCTCCCTGACCTCGCAGATGCTGATGGGTCTGGGAAGCAGGATGCTTTTATCCTTCGGGTAAATACACAAAAACTGCCCCGGCCTCGCCTGCGCCGCCAGATCTGTCCCGATCCACATATCATGGATCCCGGGCGCCGCCTCTTTCTGTGAAAGTACTGCTGCTGTCCGCTTTTGTTTCATATGAGTAACCATGCCTTTCCGCAGCCTGCGAATCCCTGACAACGAAAAGTGCAAACTTTTTGTTGTATGCTGCCGCAGGTACAATATTTGCAAGACGAATAAATTCGTCCATGAAAAATCATTATTCGCTGTCTGAATATTTCCCAACCCGGTTTCCTGTTTGCGCATCAGTCCAGGCGAAAAGAGAAGGGTCATAGTATTTGCACATTATTTTGTGAATCTTCATGTTTACCACAAACAGATCCATACCACATAGCGCAAAGGAAGCATTAGCATCCGAATCTGTAGTGATATAGCCGCATATACCAACGTCTGACCAGATCACCCACATACGGTTTGCCGTCGCCGGAACATATTTCGCAAGCCGACGCATCAATTCCGACAACCGCATATTTTCTGGTATCAACATATTTTCCTCATGTGAAAGACAGTCGTCTCCCATACATACGCTGTCACGATCAACCTGTATCATGATGTTGTCTGTTTTTTCTGTTTTCATTTTTTTCTCAGGCAAATTCCGCTTCCCCAATATGATTCCCCCTGACAAATCCCAAAAAGGAGTTTTAGAATCTCCCGAGGTTATTGACTCCGTTCCGCCTCTCCGCTCCCACACTCCTGGCAGTGAAAAATTGTCCTGCCGCTGCAGATCGTCCTGACTACCTTTCCTTTTAACTCCCAGCCGGTGAAAGGGGTGTTGGAGGCTTTGGAGACATATTCCTCCGGGCTCCACCGGGCGGCGGTGTCGATCAGGATCACATCGGCGGGTCCTCCCTCTTCCAGGCAGCCCGCGTCCAGATGATACATGGAAGCCGGATTGGCGCTCATCAGCCTAAGCAGCTGCTTCATGGTGAGATACCCGCCGTCCACCAGCTGCGTGATGCCCAGCGCCAAAGCGGTCTCCAGACCAATGATCCCGCTGGGCGCCTCCGTGATGGGTTTCGCCTTTTCCTCCGCGGTGTGGGGCGCATGATCCGTGGCAATGATGTCAATGGCGCCATCCACCAGCCCCCGGATGATCTCCAGCCTGTCCTCCTCCTCCCTTAGGGGCGGATTCATCTTGGCAAGGGTTCCGTACCTGATAGCTGCCTCCTCCGTGAGGGTAAAGTGATGGGGCGTTGCCTCCGCGTGAATGTTGGAGCCCCTTTTTTTCGCCCGGCGAACCAATTCCACGCCCTCTTTCGTGCTGATATGCTGGATATTGATACAGGCTCCGGTCTCCAGCGCCAGTTCCAGATCCCTCTCGATCAGGCTGATCTCCGCTTCCCTGGGAGAGCCGCCAATCCCGAAATGTTCGCTTGCCTTTCCCCGGTTGATGCCATTATTATCAATGAACTTCGGATCCTCCTCATGCAAACTCACCGGCATGTCCAGCGCCGCCGCCTCTTTCATGGCGTTTCGGACAATCTCCTCCTCCAGCAGGGGAACGCCGTCGTCCGTAAATCCCGCCGCGCCTGCCGCCGCCAGTTCTTGCATGGGGGTCAGTTCCCGGCCTTTCATTCCCATGGTCACATTGGCGCAGGACAGCACATGGATCCCTGTCTCACGTCCTCTTTCCAGCACCTGGCGCAGTACCTCCGGCCTGTCGATGGTGGGCTTCGTGTTCGCCATCATGACCACCGTGGTAAAGCCGCCCTTTGCCGCCGCCGCGGCTCCGGTAGTGATATCCTCCTTTTGGATGAATCCGGGCTCCCTGAAATGCACATGGACATCCACCAGCCCCGGCGCCGCCAGAAGCCCCTCCGCATCGATCACTTCACACTTTTTATCCGGACAGGGCAGTTTTTTCCCAATCTTCGTAATCCTGTCCCCATCGATCAGGATGTCATAATTCCCTTCCCTGCCGGATTTTGGGTCGATCATATATCCATTCCTTATCAGCAGCATAGACGCCTCCCTGAAATCTTTTTACTTACCTGTGCGGTTGCAATCCGATGTTGGATTAGCAATCCACAGGTGGAAACCCTTTTGAGTGTATCACGTTTCCGGCCAAAAAGGAAGTGAAAAAAGGAATGCGGCACATTGACCGCATTCCATGGTTGACTGTTCACGCGAACCTATTCAAATATCACTGTCTGATCCAGATATTCCGTCTTGATGACAATGTAGGGATAAGTGGGCGATGCATTGCTCTTGTCCGCGCTCTCCGGCCCCAGCAGGCTTGTGCTGACATAGATTGCCGTATCCGTCAGATACAGTTCATTCACGGCGATGCTGTAGCCCCCGGTGGACTGCTCACCATACCCGGTACAGATATAGAGATACTCCTTATCCGTATATGTAATCTGGAAAGGTTCTTTCTTCTTTTCCTCAATGATCGTCATTAATTCCTCCGGTATCTTTTCCTCACTGAGTACCGTAAAATCAAGATCCCGAAGCTTGATCCTTTCCTCGCTCAAAAAGGTACATCCCGAAAGCATGGCCGCCATCGCCACCGCTAAAAAACACAAGATAATCCTTTTCATAATTTGAAACCTTTTTCTGTTTTGCTCTATTCTATGTACATAAAATTTATTTTATGATACAATGTTCGCAAAGGGCAGAGTCAAGTGCCCGAAAAAGCAGATGCCGTGCTGGCACGGGCAGATGTTTTTTCGGGGATTTGACGAGCGAAGCGAACCCTGAAAACAATGGTTTTCAGGGTTTCTGCCCTGTAACTTGCGGGGATGTTCTCTGCCCAGCAATCTGCAGAAACACCACAGAAAGGATTCCCTCCCATGATTCGTTTTATCCTGGTCGCGTTATATTTATTTGCATTCCTGATCCTGTCCATTCCCGTCCTGCTGGCGGAATGGATCCTGGGGAAATTCAACCCTGCGGCAAAAGACAAAAGCTGCAAGGCGATCGTTGACTGGGGCTTCCGCTGCGTCACCTTCCTGGCCGGAGCCAACGTCATCGTCCGCGGAAAGGAAAACATTCCCACCGACACGGCGGTGTTGTATGTGGGAAACCACCGCAGTTACTTTGACGTGGTGCTGACCCTGAATCAATTTCCCCGCGTCACCGGATATGTGGCCAAGGTGGAGATGCTGCGGTATCCCCTCCTGAATCTTTGGATGAAAAATATCCACTGCCTTTTCCTGGATCGCAGCGATATCAAAAAAGGGCTGAAAACCATCCTGAAAGGGATTGAGGACGTGAAGAACGGCATTTCCCTGTGTATTTTCCCGGAAGGAACCCGCAACAAGACTCCCCACACCTTTCTTCCTTTCCACGATGGCAGCTTTAAGATTGCGGAAAAAGGCGGCGTCCCCGTAGTCCCCATGACCATCGTGAACTCCGCCAGCATATTTGAAGACCATATCCCCAGGATGAAAAAAGCGGACGTCATCATTGAATTCCATAAACCCATCCTGATCAGCGAACTGGATAAGGCGACTAAAAAGAATATCGGAACCTACATCAGCGGCCTGATCCAGGAGCGGTATTTCATTTTGAGAAAAGAGTACGACCTATAGCCTCTGCCGTCTTCGCGCCATCCCCCTATCTGGGCAGCTTCACCACGAAAGTAGTCACCCTGTCCCGGCTGTCCGCCGAGATCGTCCCGCCGTGGAGTGTCACGATCTCTTTCGCGATGGCAAGTCCCAGCCCGGCTCCCCCGGTGTTGGTGGCCCGAGCGTCGTCCAGCCGGAAAAACTTTTCAAAAATGGCATCCAGCCTCTGGGCAGGGATTGTCTTTCCATAATTGCGGAAGCCAATCATGACAGTATTGTCATTTTCTTCTGTCCATATGCTGATCTCCGTTCCGGCGTCGCTGTAAGCTATGGCGTTTTTCAAAATATTGTTAAACACCCTGGCCAGCTTCTCGCTGTCCCCATAGACAGTGAGATTATCCGCCGCTTTCAGAACCACCGTATTTCCGTGTTCCCGCAGTATGGGATAAAATTCGTCCGTCATCTGCATCAGCATGAAAGAAAGGTCGATATTTTCTTTCTCCAGGATGATCTGCTGCAGATTATACCTGGTGATCTCAAAAAATTCGTTGATCAGCCTCTCCAGCCGCAGCGCCTTGTCCAGCGTAATGTGGATATATTTTGCTTTCTGCTCCCCCGGCATGTCCGGCGCTTCCTCCAGCAGGCTCAGATATCCCACCACCGAGGTCAGGGGCGTTTTCAGGTCATGGGCCAGATAGGTGATCA